>CAWAJJ010000009.1:0-34283 GCA_963782305.1 uncultured Actinomycetota bacterium
CGATGCGATGTCCTGCCAGACGTTAGCAGCGACCACCGACAACCCGCTCGGCTGCGTCCCCCACCTGTGGAGAACTCGGTGTCGACCCCTGCCTGTGGACAGAACCGTAGTACGAACGGGTGTTCGATCCAACCCGACACGCGCACTCTTTCTCCGCGAGTCGTTGTGGTCACCCGGGGCGTGCGGGCCGCCGGCTCGTGCCCCCCACGAGTCGCTTGGCGGCCCGAGTCGCTCGGACTTCTGTGGGGCGCGCGACTTGGTCTTCGAGCGCCTCGCGTCGCTCTTACGCGACCTCGTCGGGTGCCCGTCCGTCGTCCCGCCCACCCAGCGGCCACGTCACCATACCGAGGGTGACGAGCGCGGCAGCGGGGTGAGAGCAGCCCTGTCCGCACTCCGCTAGGGGGCCTGCTAGCGGGTGATCCGGTCCAGGGGTCCGGGGGTGTAGGGCGAGTGGGCGGTGAGGTAGTCGGAGAAGGCGTCGATGTCGAGGCCGCCGACGTACTTCGCGGTGCCGTCCTTGAAGGCCGGGAAGCTGTCGCCGCCGTCGGAGAGGAAGTTGTTGGTGACGACGCGATACTTCGCGGTCTTGTCGATCGGGGTGCCGTCCAGCTTCACCGTGCCGTCGACCGGGCCGTCGTCGCCGAGCTGGTAGCTGAAGCCCTGGGAGACCGAGAGGATCTTCTGGTCGGTCGCGTTCGGTCCGGTGACCTGCTGGGTGAGGACGTCGTAGATCTGCTGGCCGGTCAGGTCCAGGGAGACGAGGTAGTTGTTGAACGGCTGCACCGTGAACGCCTCCTCGTAGGTGATGTCGCCCGGCGCCTCACCGCGCGCCGAGCTTGCGAAGGGCAGGTCGGCCCGGACACCGCCCGGGTTCATGAACGCGATCACCGGCTCCTGCCCACCGGTGACCACCGACTGGTCGGCGAGCTGGGCGTCGGCGATCAGGTCGCCGAGCTGGCTCTCCCCCGCCTCGTTCTGCGTCTTCAGCACGTCGGTGGTCACGTGACCGACCACCTCGCCGGCGATCCCGGCAACCTCGTCCTGGTAGATCTTCAGCAACGCGGACTGCGCCGGGTCCTTCGGTACGTCGCGGCTGACCTGCTCGTTGCTGCCCCTCACGGAGCGGCGGACGATGTCGCGGGTACGCCGATCGTAGGTCAGCTCGGTGTCGGTGAAGAGCCGGCCGAACGACGAGGCCGAGGTCAGCAGCCGTGGGCGGCCGGCCGGGTCCTTGACGCTGCACACGTAGGGCTGGTGGGTGTGACCGGAGACCACCATGTCGATGGCGGGGTCGAGGTTGGCCGCGATCGGCAGGATGGGCGAGCTGGCGGCGACCAGGCTCCCGCGTCGGCCACACGTGTAGTCGTAGGTCGGGTTCACGGCGTACTTCTTGCCGGTCGCCGGGTCCTTCCACTGCTGCTTGTCGGGGAAGCCGCCCTGGTGGATCAGCACGACGATGGCGTTGACCCCCTGGCGGCGGAGGACCGGGACGAGCGCGTTGGCGGTCTGCACCTCGTCGGTGAACTCCAGCCCGGCGACCCCACTGGCGGTGACGATGCCAGGCGTGTCCTTGAGCGTCATGCCGATGAAGCCGATCTTCGCGCCGTGCACCCTCTTGATGGCGTACGCCGGCAGGATCGACTGGCCGGTCCCGGCGTACTTCACGTTGGCGGCGAGGTAGTCGAAGTCGGCGCCACGGAAGGGGTGGACCGCGCAGGAGTTCTGGTTGTTCGCGCCCTCGTCTCCGTCCTCGATGCAGCCGCCGTCGGCCATCCGCTGCAACTCCTTGTAGCCCTCGTCGAACTCGTGGTTGCCCACCGAGCTGACATCGAGACCGAGCTTGTTCATCGCCTCGATCGTCGGCTCGTCGTGGAAGGCCGCAGACAGCAGCGGCGAGCCGCCGATGATGTCGCCCGCTGCGACGGTCAGGCTGTTGCGATGTCCCTTGCGGGCCCGGGCGAGGTGGGTGGCGAGGTACTCGACGCCCCCGCCGTCCGCCGTGACGTCGACAGGCAGGCCGGTCTCGGGGTCGATCTCGTGGTCGACGACGTTCCTGCCCGAGGAGCCGCTCGGGGGCTCGAGGTTGCCGTGGAAGTCGTTGAAGGACAGCAGCTGGATCGGCATGAACCGGCCCTTGTGGTGGTGCTTGTGACCCGGTTGACTTCCCGGGCGGTGGCCGGCTGCGGCCGTCGCCGACGTGGTCGGGACCACGACGAGAACGCAGGCTGCAGCGGCGAGAAGGCCGGTCAGGCGTCGCTTGTTCGTGCGCATGGGTGTCTCCACATCCTCCGAGTCGGACCACGGCAGGCTAGTACGGCACGGGCCAGGTCCGACACCCCCAGCGCGTCACAGGTGTGTGACGAGTGGGTGAACCTCAGCGCTCTCGGGCGGGGAGCCCGAGCTCGGCCCAGACCGCCCGCCACACCGTCTTCGGCGGCTCGCCGGCATCCAGGGACTCGACCACGGTGCGTTCGTCGAGCTGCCCGAGCACATGCTGCTGCGCCCACACCCGGGCGTACGCCGGACCCAGCGCAAGCTCCATCCGCTCCCAGAACTCGGAGTGCCGCATCAGCTGTCCCCGGGTGCCTCGGACTCGGTGGACGAGGGCGTGATGCTCACGTCCCACAGGTGATGGACGACGTCGTGCAGGTGGTAGCGGCCGATCGTCTCGACGGTGAACACCGAGCCGTTGTCGCGTCGGCCCTCCGCTGCCACTGGTCCTGCGGCGACCGAGGCGTAGACGGCGGCGGCCTCCGCGGCGCGCTCCACCAGCCCGGTGCCGACTTCGCCCGGGTCCTGCAGGCCGTAGTCCTCGCTCTCGGCGGTCGCGTCCTGGTCCCAGTTCTCGAACTCCGGGTCGTCCTGGTCGAGCATCAGCTGCACCCGCTCGGCGAAGAGGCGTGTACGTCGCGGACGTGGCAGGCGTACTCCAGCCTCGACCACACGTGCGGGGCGGGGCGTACGGCGAAGTCGGCATCGGCCAGCACGTCGTACCAGCCGCGGGTGTTCTCGTGGAGCAGGTCGACGAGCTTGTCGGTGGTGACCTCGCCAGGATCGAACCCGCAGGCCTCGCAGGGACGGTCGACGACCCAGGTCCAGTCCTTGGTGTCCGGCTCGATGCTCACGCAGCGATTGTGCCCACTCGGCCCTGAGGCATGCGACCCGGCCATCCACCGGCCGAAGTCGGCCCACCCCGTGAGCGTCCTGACACGCGGACGGTCCCGATCGTGTAGACCGTAGGGGCGCCGCCACACCGACGGCGTCTGCGACGAGAGGCTCGGATGCTGTCCGTGGGTTCGATCGTGCTCCTCCTGGTGACCGCGGCCCTGCTGGTGACCGCGGTGGTGCTGGCCCGTTCCAGCAGCGGACTGCCCTGGCCCGCGATCGTGGTGGCCGCGCTGACCTCCGCGGTGTGCTTCACCGTGGGCGGCGACTCGGTCAAGGACAGCGCCGGGCCCGAGCGTCGCCACGGTGATGGGATCGCATCGCCGGGTTGCTGAGCATCGTGGCGGCGATCATGTCGCTGGTGCCGATCCGCTCCGAGTCCCGGGACGGACGGGGGCCTCGCACTCCGATCCTGCTCGCCTGCAGGCGGGATCGCCCTCGGTGCGATCGGCCTGCTGCTCACCGTGCTGACCGGTTGACCCCGGTCTGCCGTCCCGACGCATCCGGTTGACCGGACCGGCGAGCAGCGTGACGACCACGACGAGCAACGCCAGGGCCACCCAGCCGAGGACGTAGTTGCGGGGCAGGATCGTGGGGTTGTCCGGGCGCGCGCCGAACTTCCCGAGAACAGGGATCGCAGTCACCGTCACGGTGGCGAGGACGATCAGGGCCACGGTGACCCTGGTGCGGAGTCCCGGAGGAACCGCTCGGGTGAGGAGCAACGTCAGGCCGATCGTCAGCGGGGCGATGATCGCGTCGTGCACGGCGACGCCGGCGCCCAGCCAGAGCACGGCGTTGACGATGTCGGGGAAGTCGAGCTGCAGGAAGCGCAGGGCACCGAAGGCGCCCATCAGCACGCCGAGTGCACCGATCAGCAAGCGGGTCCTCATGCGACCACCTCGATCCGGGTGACCCACTTGGTCTGGAAGACGCCCGGCCGGTTCGGCGCGATCAGCCGGCACGGGAAGCCGTGGTCGATCGTCAGCGCCTCACCGTTCAGTTTCAGCGCGAGCAGGGTGAGCGGGTCCCGGGCGAACGACGCGGGGATCTGGGTCACCCCGAAGGAACCCTTGGTCTGCAGCGACCTGATCCGCAGGTTCGCGTCGCGGGGAGCATCCACCAGGTCGAGGAGCTCGGAGAACCGCACACCGGTCCACTCGGCCCCGGCACTCCAGCCCTCGACGCAGGCGATGGGCAGCTGGTGCACGCGCTGCTTCATCCCCTCGAGGTCGGCCCGGTTCAAGGAGACCTCGCGAGAGCCGTTCGCGACGGTCAACGTGAACGCGGGGTCCATCGCGGTCTCGAGGACACCGGCGGCCTCGGCCGACCGGTTGATCGGGACGCCCTGCGGGCCCTCACCCGTGCGTACGGCGAACACCGAGATCTTGCGCAGGAGCGGCACCGTGTTGCCGGCCGCTGCGATGACTGCCACTCCGGAGGCGAGCAGGGCCGAGCGCAGGATCGTACGCCGGCTCGGACCTGACCGGGACGGGTGCCGGTCCTCGTGATCGGGCTCGGGCAGCGGCGCGGCGTACGCCCCCTTGATGATCGGCAGCTTCACCGCGATGTGCACGATCAGCGCGCCGATGGCGATCCAGGCGACGGCGTAGTGCGTGGGCCGGAAGGAGAACGACCACGGGTACCACTGCGCCGAGTTGGCCAGGCCGGTGACGAGCTGGAAGATCGACGCGGCCACGAGCACGGCGATCGAGGCCTTCTCGGCCAGGTTGATGAGCAGCGGCCGCAGCTTCCCGAACGGAACCTCGCCGAACAGCTTGGGGTAGACGCTCCAGAGCTTGACCAGCAGCAGCGGGATCGCCGCGGTGCCCGAGAGCACGTGCACGCCCTGGGTCAGGCGGTAGCCCCAGACCGGCCGGACGGGCGGGAAGAACGGTGCGTCGTAGAGGTAGTACCAGTGGCTGAGCAGGCCGGTGAGGAAGCACAGGCCGAAGCAGATGCCCAACCAGGTGCCGATCCGGGCAGTCAGGCTCTCGCTCCTCAGCGGCGAGGTGAACGACGCCTCGGTGGGAATCGGTGGACGCTTCATCTCGTCAGTACCGCGAACCATCTTCCGTCGCCGTGGCCGACGTGCTGCACCGCGAGGCCGGCCGCGTGGGCCAGCGAGTGGATGGCGTCCGGGCCGACCTTGGCCCAGGGGAAGTTCGCAGACTTCTTTCCACGCGTCACGATGCGAGCCGCGTGGAAGCTGAGCCCCGTGCCGGGGTCGGCGAGGTCGCACACCACGCGGCCGGCGTCGCCCAGGAGCTCCCCGGAGCGGCGCAGCAGTGCCAGGGGGTCGCCGCCGATGCCGATGTTGCCGTCGGCCAGCAGGACCGTGTCCCACGTGCCCTCTCCGGGCATCGGGTCGAAGATGTTGCGACGCAGCACCGGGACGCCACGTCGGCGGGTCTGGTCGACCGCCTCGCGCACGATGTCGACACCAAGGACGTAGTGACCGTTCAGGGCCAGGTGGGCGCTCATCCGACCGGGGCCGCAGCCGATGTCGAGGGTCGCCCCGCGGCAGTGGTCGAGCAGCATCCGGTCCGATCGACTGGCAGGACGCAGCCAGTCCTCGACGGGCACGACCTCTGCCCGGTCGTCCGGGGAGATGCCGTGCACGGTGCACGGGATGCCGCGCAGGGCGTCACTGAAGACCTCGCTGAAGGAGCGACCCTCCGGCACGGGCTGCCGCGGCTCGAGCGCGGTTCCCTCGAACGACTCCGCGGCGCTCATCGCCAGCTCCTGGCGAAGCGGGTCTCCGGCGCGGCGGCCGCGACCAGCTCGGCATCGAGGACCTCGTCGACGTCACGGAGCGGAGAGACCTCGTGCACGGTGGCGCCAGCAGCGATCAGCGCCTGCCGGGTCAGCTCCCCCGTGCGCTCGGTGGACATGGGGACCTCGTGCAGGTGGGCGAGCAGGTGCGGTCCGCCGACCCCGAGGAGCCACCAGCCGCCGTCGTACGCCGGGCCGAGGACTGCGCTGTCGGCTCCGGTCAGCAGCGCGGCGGCCTCGACCAGAGCAGCAGGCGTGAGGTGGGGAGTGTCCATGCCGACCTGCACGACCGGAGCGCCGGAGAAGGCCGAGGCGTCGACATGCGCGTGCACGAGACGCTCGGCGAAGTCCTCGCCGCGCTGGGGGTGCACGGTCCAGTCGGCGGTGGCCTCGAGCAGCTCCTCGGCTCGCTGGCCACGGGCCAGGACACCGTCGAGGGCGAGGTGACACCGGGCGGCGCCGTAGGCCTCGACGCAGGCTGCCACCGTGTCCAGCAGCGCCGCGGCAGCGAGGTCAGCAGCGCGTTCCATCCCGACCTCACGTCCCAGACGCGTCTTGACCTTGCCGACCTCGGGCGACTTGGCGACGACCAGCGCGACGGCGGGCCTCATCGGAGCACCCGTGCGAAGTCACGTGCGGCGCGGATCGTGCCGAGCACCGAGCCCGACACCTTGGACTTCGTGCCGGCGGCGCGGGGGTAGTAGGCGATGTCGCGCTCCACGAAGTGCCAGTGGGCGGCCGTCGCACGTTGCAGGAGCTCGACGGGATAGCCGAAGCGCCGGTCCTCGACACCGAGGGCGAGGAGCTTGTCGCGGCGAGCGACGCGCATGGGGGCGATGTCCCTCAACGGCATCCCGATCCGGCGTCGCAGCCACCAGAGCACGACGGCGTTGCCGGCGCGGGCGTGCCAGGGCCACACGCCTCGCTCGCTGGGACGACGGCGGCCGACGGCGAGGTCGGCGAGGCCGGCGGTCACCTCCGCGAGCAGCGGCACCAGCTCGGCCGGGTCCATCGACCCGTCGCCGTCCATGACGGCGACGAAGTCGGCTGTCGCTGCCTCCAGGCCGGCGTGCACGGCAGCGCCGTAGCCGGGCCGTGGTTCGGTGACCACGGTGGCGCCCAGGGAGCGAGCCACCTCCGCGGTGGCGTCTCGCGAGCCGTTGTCGACGACGATCGGGTGGAACCCGGCGGGAATCCTGGCCATCAGGTCCGGCAGCGCAGGGGCCTCGTCGCGACAGGGGATCACCACGTCACAGGTGGCGGGTGCTTTCATGCGCTCATCCGAGAAGTCCTGGGACTCCTGAGGTGTCGCGTTGGTGGAGAAACGGATGTGAACTCCTACTGTTGGGGCCCATGACCCTTCCCGGCCGGCCTCGTGTAGTGCCCTTCACCGGGGTATTCGTAACGGTGGGCCTCGCTGGATTGGCCATGGCGCTCCCTGCGGTCACCGGGTGGGACGTCCACGTCCGCTACTTCCCACCGTTGCACGCCGAGTGGGATCCGCGGGTGGGAACCGGCACAGTGCCCTCCCTGCTCGTCGGCGCGCTGGCCGTGTGGTTCTCCGTCGGGCTGGCCCAGCGGCTTCCGTGGCGGATGCTGCTGCTCTCGGCGTACGCCGGTGGGGTGGCCTGGCTGTTCAGCCTGGCCCTCGTCGACGGCGCCGAGAAGGGCATCGGCACGATCCTGGGCGACGAGTACGAGTATCTCCGCACGGCCCGGGCGACGCACGACCTCCCCGCGGCACTGCGTGAGTGGGTCTCGCGGATCCCGTACGACGGGCTCCCGGACAACATCCCGAACGCCAACTGGCCCGTCCACGTCGCCGGCCACCCGCCCGGTGCGCTCAGCTTCTTCGTGCTGCTCGACCGGATCGGCCTGAGTGGTGGCCTCCAGGCCGGCATCGTCGTGACGCTGGTCGCGGCCACGACCGCCCTCGCCGTCATGGTCACCCTGCGACTGCTCGGCGCGGAGGTGGTCGCTCGCCGGGCGGCGCCCTTCCTGGTCTTCGCTCCGGCCGCGATCTGGCAGTCGGTCAGCGCGGACGCGATGTTCGCGGCCGTCGCGGCGTGGGGCATCGCCGCCCTCGCCGCTGCCGCCGTACGACGGAGCACGCTGTGGGCTCTGGTGGCCGGCCTGCTGCTCGGGTACGCCGTGATGCTCTCCTATGGCCTTCCCCTGCTCGGCCTGCTCGCGATCGCCGTGCTCGTCGTGGCGCGCAACTGGCGGCCGTTGCCCTGGGCCGTCGTCGGAGCGCTGGCCGTGGTGCTGACCTACGCGGCCCTGGGGTTCAACTACCTGGAGGCGCTGCCGGTGCTGCACGACCGCTACTGGGCGGGTGTCGCGATGAACCGCCCCAAGGAGTACTGGATGTGGGGCAACCTCGCGGCCCTCGCGTTCAGTGCGGGGCCGATGGTCGGCGCCGGACTCACCACACTCGGCCGACGCGCACGCGACCTCGACGTCGGGCCCGACGCGGTGCGCGCGACGAAGTGGCTGGTCGCAGCGACCGTCGCGATGGTGCTCGCCGCCGACTTCTCCCAGATGAGCAAGGGCGAGGTGGAGCGCATCTGGCTGCCGTTCGTCCCCTGGCTGCTCATCTCGTGCGCGCTGCTGCCCGAGCGGTGGCGCCGGGTCGGCGTCGGGGTGCAGGTGCTGGTCGCGCTCGTCGTGCAGCACCTGCTGTTCACCGGGTGGTGAGTCGCCTCAGCGCACCGAGGGGCGCAGCGGGGCCGTGGCGAACTCTGCGATGCCCTGGTCGGGCGTGATCTCCGCCGTGAAGCCGAGCTCGGCGGTGGCCAGGGCCGGGGAGGCGACGACGTGCCGCACGTCGCCGGGCCGGTAGTCACCGGTCACCTCGGCGGCCGGCCCGCCCGACGTCTCGGCGAGGAGCTCGGCGACGCGCAGGATCGGCACCGGCGTGCCGGAGCAGACGTTGTACGTCGACCACGACTCTGCCCGTCGCTCCCCCACCGCGTCGATCGCCAGCACGTTTGCTCGTGCGACGTCGTGGACGTGCACGAAGTCGCGCATCTGGCCACCGTCCTCGAACACCCGCGGCGGCTGCCCCGACTCCAGCGAGGAGCGGAAGATCGCGGCGACGCCCGAGTAGGGGGTGTCGCGGGGCATGCCAGGACCGTAGACGTTGTGGTACCTCAGTCCGATCGCCCGTGCGCCCGCCTGTCGGGCCCAGGCCAGCGTGTAGTGCTCCTGCGCGACCTTGCTCGCGGCATAGCTGCTGCGTGGGTCGAGCCGGGCGTCCTCGGGCACCAGCTCCCAGCCGAGGGGCCGGTCGCACAGCGCGCAGTGGTTCTCGAAGTCACCGTCGTCAAGAGCCGCCCGGCTGCGGGCGGGCGGCTGCTGCTCACCGTGCTCCGGGCAGGCGTAGCGACCCTCCCCGTAGACGACCATCGAGCTGGCCACCACCAAGGCGTCGACCGCGCGGTCGTGCATCGCCGCGAGGAGGGCCGCGGTCCCGAGGTCGTTGTGGCCGGCGTACAACGGCAGGTCGGCCACGGTCACACCCGCACCGACCATCGCCGCCTGGTGGCAGACCACGTCGATGCCGTCGAGCAGGTCGGCCCACTCGGCCGCATCGCGTACGTCGACCCGGTGCACGTTCTCGGGCACGGACACGTCGCGCCCGTGCGCCTCGGGGATCAGAGCGTCGACGCGCACGACCTCGTCGCCACGGGCGGTCAGCTGCTCGTCGATCTGCGAGCCGATGAAGCCGCTCGCGCCCGTCAGCAGCACCCTCATGCCGGGCCCGGCAGCTCGAACGGCAGCGTCACGTCGTCGAGCCAGTCGGCACACCCGCAGTCGGTCGTCTCGGGGAGAGAAGTCACGACCTCGGCGAGGAGCTCCTTGAGCCGGCCGATGTGCTTCTCGAACAGCGCGAAGACCTTGGCCTGGTCGACCGACTCCTCCGCGCTCACGCCGGCGTCGAGGTCGGTGACCAGCGCGATGGTGGCGTAGCAGACCCCCAGCTCGCGGGCGAGCACCGCTTCCGGGTGCCCGGTCATGTTGACCACGGTCCAGCCTGCCTTCGCATAGCTCTGCGACTCGGCCCGGGTGGAGAACCGCGGCCCCTCGATGACCACCATCGTGCCCTCGGCGAGGGTGCCGTCACCAGCGGCCCCGAGCAGCGCGGCCCGCAGGTCGGGGCAGTAGGGATCGGCGAACGGCGCATGTGCCGCACCCGAGTCGATGTAGGTCTGTACCCGGCCCGTGGTGCGGTCGACGAGCTGGTCGGGGACGACGAGCGTCCCGGGTTGCGTCTCCGGCTGGAGACCACCCACGGCGCACGGTGCGAGCACCTGCTGGACCCCGAGGCTGCGCAGCGCCCACATGTTCGCCCGGTAGTTGATCCGGTGCGGAGGGAAGGCGTGCCCGGCCCCGTGTCGCGGCAGGAACGCCACCGGCCTGCCGCCGACGTCGCCGACAGCGATCGGCGCGGACGGGTCGCCGTACGGCGTGGTGACGGTGACCGTGGTCGGGTTCTCGAGGAACTCATAGAAGCCGCTGCCGCCGATGACGGCGACTCGGGGGTGTTGGTCTGGCATGACCGGCAGTCTGCCAGCGGCCTCCATCAGCCCGAGGTCGCGGCCTCCGCATGCTCCTTCAGGTTGAGCAGCTGGCGGCGCATCATCACCAGGTCACCGACCGCGAGGAATGCCTGCCAGGCCCGGTCGACGGTGTTCCTCGGAGGACCGATGGCCACGCAGCCGAGGATCCGCGACTCCGCCGCGACACCGGGAACCACCTCCCACGTGATCGCCACCTGCCCGAACACGCGTGCCGCACGACCGGCAGTGACCACCGTGATCTGTCGTCCGGGCTCAACCTCGGCCACCGGACCGATCTGGAACCGCTGACCCACCCGGACGTCCTCGGCTCCCGGTGTGAGCGCGGCTGGGCTGCGGCGGCCGAGGTTGTCGATCAGGTCATAGCTGTAGGGCGCCACGGCGATCTGGCACAGCCAGCGGTAGACGGTGGCCGGATCGGCGTCGACGTCGACCGCGCGAAGGAGATGTCGGCCGCCGGCGGGCACGTGCCGATCGGCCGGATGCGTGGCCGCCTCCTCCGCGGCGGTGGTGTTCCAGAAGCGAATGCCCATCAGGTCAGCAGCAGCCGGTCGAGGCGTTTGCCGACGAGCAGCAGCCCGCCCATCCCCATCGCGACCAGGTAGACCACGGAGAACCCGGCGCCCCACGAGAGCGCGCCGGTCGTGAGCTCCCGGACCAGCACGACGCCGCGGTAGAGCGGGGTGAACTCGACGACCCACTGCAGCCAGGTCGGGAACGCGGTGATCGGGAAGAACGTCGCCGAGAACAGGAACAGCGGCAGCGTGCCGAGGGTGACGTAGTCGAAGTCCTGCCACGAGCGCATGTACGTCGTCAGGGCCATCGCCGCTCCACCGAAGGCGAACCCGATCAGCAGCGCCGCCGGCGCAGCGAGCACTGCCCACCACGAGTGCACCAGGCCCATCGCGACCATCACGAGCAGGAACGCCAGCGAGTAGATCCCACCGCGCAGCAGCGACCAGGACAGCTCACCCCGGGCCACGTCGGTGGTGGTCAGGGGCGTGGCCAGCATCTGGTCGAAGAGCTTGTTGTACTTGAGCTTGAAGAAGAAGTTGAACGTCGAGTCGAGCACCGAGCCGTTCATGGCGGAGGCGGCCAGCATCCCGGGGGCCACGAACTCGGCGTACGGGATCACCTCGCCGTTGAACTCGAAGCCGGTGATCAGCTGGCCGACGCCGACGCCGATCGAGAACAGGTAGAACACCGGCTCGAGGAACCCGCTCAGGAAGATCCACCAGGCGCCGCGGTAGGCGAGGTAGTTGCGCAGGATCAGCAGGCCGGTGGCCTCCCGTGCACCGAGCTGGGCTCCCACCTGCCGACCGATGGCTCTGTTCAGCACGCTCATTGCGAGACCAGCCTCCTCGTCAGGAAGCGGACGGTGAGCCACCAGCCGACGGCAGCGAGCACGGCGAGGTAGACCACGTGGACCACCGCCGCGGAGCCGTCCACGCGACCGAGGACGAGCATCCGGGTGAGGTCGACGCCGTGCCACAGCGGCGTCACCCGGGCGAACCATTCCATCGGCGTGCTCAGGTTGGTGATCGGGAAGAACGCTCCGGAGAACAGGAAGAGCGGGATCATCCCCAGCCGGAAGATCAACGAGAAGGCGTTCTCGTTCATGACGAAGGCGGTGAACGCGAAGATCGGCGTCGCGAACGCCAGTCCGATGAGCAGCTGGACGAAGAAGGCGACCAGCACGCCCCAGGCCGAGGTGAACACCCCGAACGGTGACATCACCGCCAGGAAGACCACGCTCACGGTCGCGACGCGGAACATCACGAACCCGAGCTGCGCGAGCACGATGTCGCCGATGGTCAGCGGTGTCGCGATCATCGAGTAGTAGACCTTCTGCCACTTGATCATGCTGATCACCGGATAGGTGACCTCACCGAACACGGTCGTCATCGCCTGCGCGGCGACCATCCCCGGCGCGACGAAGGCGAGGTAGGACGTCGCGCCCTCGAGCTTGGCCGGGTCACCCTCGATGAACCCCCCGAGCAGCACGCCCATCGCCAGGATGTAGAGCAGCGGCACCACGAAGGAGCTGATCACGCTGCCGCGCCAGGTGCGGAGGTAGACGGTCGCCCAGTAGTCGACCAGCCGGCCGGCGCCGGCGAACGTCCCGGTGCGCGCCCGGACCTCTCCCTCGGCCATCAGTCGACCAGGGTCCGGCCGGTGAGCCTCAGGAACACGTCCTCCAGCGAGGACCGCCGCACCAGCGACATCAGCGGGTCCAGCCCGCGCTCGTGGACCTTGGCGATCGCCTCCTCGCCGTCCTGGGTGTAGAGCAGGATCCGGTCGGGGAGCACCTCGATCCGCTCGGCGAGGTCCTCGATCTTCGGCGCGATCGCCTCGTGCTCCCCGATGGGGAACCGGAGCTCGGCCACCTCACGGGTGGAGTGCGTCCGGATCAGCTCCGTGGGCGATCCCGCGGCGACGATCAGGCCCTTGTCCATCACCACGAGGCGGTCGCAGAGCTGTTCGGCCTCGTCCATGTAGTGCGTGGTGAGCACGATCGTCACGCCCTGCTGCTTGAGCCGGAACAGGCGGTCCCACACCACGTGCCGTGCCTGCGGGTCGAGGCCGGTGGTCGGCTCGTCGAGGAGGAGCATGTCGGGCCGGTTGATCAGCGACCGGGCGATGGTGAGCCGGCGCTTCATGCCGCCGGACAGGTCCTCGACCTTCGACTTGGCCTTCTCGGTCAGCTGCACGAACTCGAGGAGCTCGTCGCAGCGCTGGCGGACCTCGGCGCGCGGGAGGCCGAAGTAGCGGCCGTAGATGTAGAGGTTGTCCCGGACATTCAGCTCGGTGTCGAGGGTGTCCTCCTGCGGGCACACGCCGATGCGGCCACGAATCGCCGGTCCGTCGACGGCGGGGTCCATCCCGAGGATGCGCAGCTCGCCCGAGGTGATCGGCGAGACCGCCGCGATCATCCGCATCGTGCTGGACTTGCCGGCGCCGTTGGGCCCGAGGAAGCCGAACGACTCGCCGCGGCGTACGTCCACGTCGATGCCCTTGACCGCCTCGAGGCCGCCGAAGGACTTGCGCAGCCCCGCCGCGTGGATCATCGAGTCAGGATCGCCCACAGCCCCGAGGGTAGACGCAGGCGACGACGTGCTCACCCGCGTGTGCCCGGCACGGCCGGGACTCAGCGGCTCGTCGAGCGCTGGTAGCGCGCCGAGGCGAGCGGGACGAAGACCGCCAGCACGATGGCCGACCAGATCAGCGTGTAGATCTCGGGGTTCTGCAGCGCCCAGGACGGGGTCGAGAGCCCCCCGCCGGGCGGCACGTTGCCGAAGTTCTCCCGAGCTGCCTGGGTGACCGCGGAGATCGGGTTCCACTCCGCGAACGCGCGCAGCGGGCCCGGCAGCGTCTCCAGCTGCACGAAGGTGTTGGCGATGAAGGTCAGCGGGAAGATGATGATGAACGAGGCGTTGTTGACCACCTCCGGGCTCGGCACCAGCAGCCCGATCAGCGCCATGATCCAGGAGATGGCGTAGGCGAAGACCAGCAGCAGCGCGTAGCCCAGCGCCGCGTGCCAGAACCCGTCCCGGATCCGCCAGCCGACCAGGAGCCCGGTCAGCGACATCACCACGAGCACGATCACGTTGTTGACCACGTCGGACAGCGTCCTGCCGAAGAGCACGGCCGAGGGTGACATCGGCAACGTCCGAAACCGGTCGATGATGCCCTTCTGCACGTCGTCGGCGATGCCCGCCCCGGTGATCGTGGAGCCGAAGACCACCGTCTGCGCGAAGATGCCCGCGATCAGGAACTCGCGGTAACCGCTTCCACCACCGCTCTGGTCGATCGCACCGCCGAAGACGTAGGCGAAGAGCAGGACGAACATGATCGGCGACAGGGTGGTGAACACGAGCAGGTCGGGAACCCGCTTGATCTTGATCAGGTTGCGCTTGGCGACCACGAGGCCGTCGGAGATCGGGGCGAGCAGGCTCATGCTGTGACCTCCTGGTCGGTGGCGTCGCTCACGTGCTCGGCCGCGTGGCCGGTGAGGATCAAGAACACGTCGTCCAGGGTGGGCCGGCGCAGGCCGACGTCGTCGACACCGATCCCCTCCGCGTCGAGAAGCCGCAGCGCATCCATGAGCTGGGCAGCCCCGCCGGTGACCGGGACCAGCAGCCCGCGACGCTCCTCCTCGCGGACGACCGGCCCGACGGCCAGCGGGGTGAGCAGCTCCTCGGCCCGTCCCAGCCGGGCACCGTCGGTGACGGTCACCTGCAGCCGCTCACCGCCCACCTGGGCCTTGAGCTCGTCGGCGGTGCCCTCGGCGATCAGCTTGCCGCGGTCCACCACCACGATGTTGTCCGCGAGCAGGTCGGCCTCCTCGAGGTACTGCGTGGTCAGCAGCAACGAGGTGCCCTGCGACACGAGACCGCGGATCACGCCCCACATCGAGGTCCGGCTGCGCGGGTCCAGACCGGTCGTGGGCTCGTCCAGGAACAGCACCGGGGGCCGGGCCACCAGGGCACCCGCCAGGTCCAGGCGTCGCCGCATGCCGCCGGAGTAACCCTTGGCAACGCGGTCCCCCGCTTCCGCGAGGTCGAACTCGTCGAGCAGCTCGCGTGCCCGCGCTCGGCTCGCCCGTGCGCCGAGGTGGTAGAGCCGGCCGATCATGTCGAGGTTCTCGAAGCCGGTGAGGTATTCGTCGACGGCGGCGTACTGGCCGGACACGCCGATCAGCCGACGGGCTCCGGCCGGGTCGGCGACCACGTCCACGCCGCCGACGCTCGCATGCCCGGAGTCCGGCCGGACGAGCGTCGTGAGCACCTTCACCGCCGTCGTCTTGCCGGCTCCGTTGGGCCCCAGCACGCCGAGCACCGTCCCCTCGGGCACCCGGAAGTCGATCCCGTCGAGGGCGCGCACGTCGCCATAGGTCTTGACCAGGCCCTCGGCCCGCACCGCATCCACCATGTCCACACCTTCCCAGAGACCACCGACAGCAGCCCCGTGGGGAAGACCTGCCCCGGCTCCAGGACTCATCGCCGGGACCGGAGCCGAGGGGCCCGACGACGGGCTCGCAAGGCTCAGCCCAGCCGAGCCAGCGCCTCGTCGAGGTCGACCACGTCGGCGTACTTCGCATCCAGGTCGGCGAGGTTGTTCTCGTGCAGCTCCTGCGTCCTGTCCGCGCAGGCGTCCGCGACGACGATCGGCCGGAATCCCTGCGTCAGGGCGTCGGTCGCGGTCGCGCGCACGCAGCCCGAGGTCGACACCCCGGTGACCACGACGGTGTCGGCGCCCAGGACGTGCAGCAGCTCGGTCAGCGTCGTGCCCGCGAAGCCCGACGCGAACTGCTTCTCGATCACCGGTTCGCCCGCGAGGGGCTCGAGCGTGAGCTCGCCCCAGCCACCCTCGGCACCGTCGGCGAAGGCTTCGAGCGCCGGCACCTTGCGCACGAACCAGCCGCCGTCGGAGAGGTCCGCGCGGTAGCGGACCGAGGTCCACACGACCGGACGTCCGGCGGCCCGGGCCGCCCCGACGAGCCGGGAGTTGGCCTCCACCGCCCCGGTCACATCGGGCAGCGAGAACGGTCCGTCCGGCTCCGTGTAGGCACGGCACAGGTCCACGACGACCAGCGCAGGCATCGTGCCCCACCCCACCCGACCGGAGAAGGCCGTTCCGTGTGGACCGCTCACGGCCGCCTCAGGACGACCACACCGGGCGGGTCGGGGCCGGCAGCCCGGTCTCCTCCTCGCAGTTCTCGAGCAGCTCCTCGATGGAGGGGCCCATGTCGAAGACCGGCAGCACGTCGGGACGGTCCGCGCGCATCTGGTCGCGCAGCGAGGTGGTGGCCTCCGCATCGACCTGGTTGGTGTCGGTCACGGCCACGCCGTAGCGCGCGGCACCCTCCGCGGAGACGAGCCCGCGGCGGACCTCCAGCGCGACGAGCTCGGGATCGCGCTCGAGCGGGTCGCCCCACCCGCCGCCGCCCCAGGTGACGAAGTGGAGCACGTCGCCACGCGAGACCGGGACGTCGTGACACTTCGAGGGCAGCACCTCACGCGTGCCGTCGGCCCGCTCGACCCACTTCGTGCCACGGGCCCCGGGATGGCCTCCGTTCACGCCCCACGGGTAGGTCAGCCAGCGGTCGTCGTGGATCGCGATCTGGCCGGGCTCCTCGAAGTAGTAGGCGACGTCGACGCCGTTGCCGCCACGGTGCACGCCGGCACCGCCGGTGTCGGCGATCGTCTCCCACTTCTCGATGCGCAGCGGGTAGTAGGACTCGAGGTACTCGCAGGGGATGTTCACGAAGCTCGGCCACAGCGAGTGCCCGTCGGGCCCGTCGCCGAGCGGCCTGCCGGGGATGCCGCCGAAGCCGATCGAGTAGAGCTGGAACCACTCCCCCGCGCGCTCACCTTCGGAGTAGTGGCCGGAGTACATGAAGTGCGGGCTCGAGGAGAAGCCGGCCGCGTTGAGCAGCGCCGGGTTCGTCTGGCCGAGCAGGCCACCGAACAGGTCGAAGACACGGCCGATCCCGTGGTTGCGACCCGACAGCGCTGCGGGGTGGTGCGGCTTCCAGTAGGAGCCGTCGGGGATGGTCACGTCGACCAGCGGGTAGAAGCCGTCGTTCCACAGGATCTGCGGATCGGCGACGGTGATCATGTAGATCCCGAAGAACATCCGGGTCAGGTTCTCGTTGATGTAGTAGTTGATCGGCCCCACCGCCTGCGGGCTCGAGCCGGTGAAGTCGAGGTGCACCTTGTCGCCGGTGCGGGTCAGCGACAGCTTCAGCTCGTAGGGCCCGAACCCGACGCCGTCGTCACAGATGTAGTCGGTGAACGAGAGCGTCTTCCCGTCCTCGAAGACCATGCCGAGCAGGGCCTTCATGGCGACGTAGTTGCGGTCCAGCAGGGCGTCCAGGGCCGAGAGGTACGTCGCCGTGCCGAACCGCTCGCACATCTCGACGACCCGGCGGCTCGCCGTACGGCAGGCAGCGACCAGCCCGTTGAGATCGGCACGGTTCCAGTCGGGGACGCGCACCTGGTTGAGGATGATCCGCAGGGCGTCCTCGTTGGCGACGCCCTGGTTGTAGAGCTTGAAGGGCGGGATGACCACGCCCTCCTCGTAGATCGTGGTGGCGTCGGTCGGCATCGACGACGGTGTCTTGCCGCCCACGTCGGACATGTGGCCGAACATGGAGGACCACCCGACGACCCTGCCCTCGTGGAAGATCGGCACCACGATCAGCCAGTCGTTGGCGTGGCTGATCGCCGCGCCGCACGCGTAGGGGTCGGAGGTGAGCAGCACGTCCCCCTCCTGGATGGTGTCGTGGAACCCGTCGAGGAAGTCGGGGATGGAGAGGCCGAACTGGCCGACCACCATCTTGCCGGCGGGATCGGCGATGAGCGGGAACTCGTCGTGCTGCTCGCGGATGCCCGGCGAGAGCGCGGTGCGGAAGAGCACCTCGTCCATCTCGTAGCGCGCGTTGCGCAACGAGTTCTCGATGAGGTCCAGGGTGACCGGGTCGACGTCGGTCTTCTCGATCTGGCCCTCTGCTGTCTCGATGATCTGTGCCATGGCTCAGGCCTCCGCGTTCTCGGTCACTGGGTTGATGAGCAGGCTGCCGGACGGATGCACGGTCGCCTGGTGGTCGGGGAGCACGAGGGTCGTCGAGTCCATCTCGGTGATCACGGCCGGGCCGGTGACGACGTCGCCTGCCCGCAGCGTCGCGCGGTCGTAGATCCCGGCGTCGACCATGCCGCCGGAGACGTAGATCTGGTGGGTGGACGCGGGCTCGGGAGCACCGCCATCACCCTCCTCCAGCGGGATCGAGGCCACCTCGGGTCGCGGACCCGTGACGGTCGCGCGGGCGTTGACGAGCTCGTGGTCCACGGTGAGCAGGAACGAGAACAGCCGCTCGTGCTCGGCGTCGAAGCCCTCGGACATGCGCGTCAGTGCGTTGTCCGGGTCCTCCAGCCAGGCCGGGTCCACCTCGATCGGGATCTCGAAGCCCTGGCCGTGGTAGCGCACGTCCACCTGGTAGCCGACCGTCTGCTCGGCCGGGTCGAGTCCCTGGTCGGTGAGGCTGCTGCCGGCGTCCTCGGCCAGCTCGCCCAGCAGGCCGACGAGCTCGGAGCCGGAGAGGTCGGCGAAGCGACGCAGCACCGTCCGCGCGGACTCGTCGCGCAGGCTGGTGGTGGCGTCCCCCAGGGCGCACAGCACGCCTGGCGACGGGGGCACGATCACCGGCCAGGCACCGGTGAGCTTCCCGAGCGCGTTCGCGTGCAGCGGCCCGGCACCACCGAACGCGACCAGGGCGAAGTCGCGCGGGTCGAAGCCCTGCTGGACCGACACCAGCCGCAGCCCGCCGAGCATGTTCTCGTTGACGATGTCGACGATCCCGGCCGCGGCGGCCTCGGGTGAGTCGAGCCCCATGCCCTCGGCCACGGTGGCCACGGCTGTTCGAGCCGCCTCGACGTCGAGGGTGATCTCGCCACCCGCGAGCTCCGCGGGCAGGTAGCCCAGGACCACGTTGGCGTCGGTCACGGTGGGCTCCTCGCCGCCCTTGCCGTACGCCGCCGGCCCTGGGTCCGCCCCTGCGGACTGGGGCCCGACCCGCAGCGCGCGGGTCAGCTCCGGGACGTGTGCGATGGAGCCCCCGCCGGCACCGACGGTGCGGACATCGACGCTGGAGGCGCGCACGGTGAGGTCGCCGACCTTGGTCTCGCGGCCGATCCGCGGCGTCAGGTTCTGCACGAGCGCGATGTCGGTGGAGGTGCCACCCATGTCGAAGGTGATCAGGTCGCGGTAGCCGCACTGCTCCGCCGTCCACACGGCGCCGGTCACGCCGCCCGCGGGACCTGAGAGCAGCATCGTCACCGGCGAGTCCGTTGCCGCCTCCGCCGCGGAAAGGCCGCCGTCACTGCGCAGGATCGCCAGCTCGCCCGTGACGCCGCTCTCGCCCAGCTGGTCGCGCAGCGCTGAGATGTAGCGCTTCACCTGCGGCTGGACGTAGCCGTTGGCCACGGTCGTCACGGTGCGCTCGTACTCGCGCATCTCCGGCAGCACCTCCGAGGAGAGTGACACCGGTACGTCGGGCAGCACCTCGGCCGCGATCTCGGCGATCCGGCGCTCATGGGCACCGTCGGCGAAGGAGTTGATCAGCGAGACGGCCAACGCCTCCACACCGGTCAGCTTCGCGAGCTGCGCGCGTACGTCGTCCTCGTCGAGCTCGCGGATCACCGTGCCGTCGCTGCCGATGCGCTCGTCGACCTCGACTGTGTTCTCGAGAGCCGCCAGCGGCTCCGGCTTGGGCCAGATGATCCATCCCGCGAGCCCACCGGGCACGAAGGACCGCGCGATCTGGAGGACCTGGCGGAACCCCTTGGTGGTCACCAGGCCGACGGTCGCGCCCTTGCCCTCGAGGATCGCGTTGGTGGCCACCGTCGTGCCATGGAGCACCTGCGCGACCTCGGAGAGCGAGATGTCGGCCGCGTCGCAGACCTGGTTGATGCCGTTGAGCACCCCCACCGACTGGTCCGACGGCGTCGACGCGGTCTTCGCCCGCCAGGTCTCGCCGCTGGTCTCCTCGACGAGGAGCACGTCGGTGAACGTGCCCCCCACGTCCACTCCGAGCCGATAGGTCATGGCGTCTCCCCTTCATCGATCTGGTCGGTGTCGCTCTGGTCGTCGGTCTCTGGGCTGGTCTCTGGGCTGGTCTCTGCGGCGATCGCGCGCACCATCACGGCACGCGCGTTGTGGATGTGTGCGGTCATCACGGCCTGCGCCCAGGTCGGGTCGCCGGCCCGGACGGCGTCCACGATCTCGACGTGGTGGGCCAGGCTGCGGCGCATCGAGCGCTCGTCGTAGGTGTGGAAGTTGCGCAGCTGCAGGGGCGTCTTCACCGCCGCTGCGAGTGCGTTGGCCAGAGCCGAGTGACCGGCGAGCTCCACCAGCCGGCCGTGGAAGGCGCGGTTGAGCGGAACGAGGGCATCCAGGTCCTGGGCCCCGCCGGGCAGCCCCACCTCGAGCATCTGCCGGGCCAGGTCGTCGAGCGCCTCGACGTCCTGGTCGGTCGCGGAACCCACGGCGAGGGCGGTCAACCGCGGCTCCAGCGCCGACCGCAGGTCGAAGATCCCCTCGATCTCGTCGCGGCTCCACGTCGCGACGCGAGCGCCCTTGTTGGGCGAGAGCTCCACCAGGCCCTCGGCACCCAGGCGCGTCAGGGCCTCGCGAACCGGAGTCCTGCTGACCCCCAGACGCTCGGCCAGCTCCACCTCGCCGAGCCGGGCTCCAGCGGCCAGCCGCCCGTCGAGGATCATCTCCCGGACGCTGTCCACCACCCGCTCGCTCGAGGTGACGCTGGCTGCCATCCGGTTCCTCCGCTCGACCATGCCCTCCTGGGCCGGTCGCTTGATTGTGTGCAATCTATGGTCGGGCTGCTGGCCTTCACAAGGGTTCGAGCGTAGATTCCGCGACAACTGCATACATTCATCGACAGGAGGCCCCGATGGGAGACCTGCTCACCGGTCCCAGCCAGGCCCGTTCCAGACTGCGGGAGCTCCTCGCCGGTCCTACCCCGCTCGTCGCGCCCGGCGCGTACGACGCCCTCTCCGCGCGGCTCATCGAGCAGGCCGGCTTCGACGCCGTCTACATGACCGGGTTCGGCACCAGCGCCTCCCAGCTCGGCCGCCCCGACGTGGGCCTGCTCTCCGGTGGCGAGATGGTCGACCAGGTACGACGCCTCGTGGACGCGGTCGACCGGCCGGTCATCGCCGACGCCGACACCGGCTACGGCAACGCGATCAACGTGATCCGCACCGTGCGCGCCTACGAGCAGGCGGGCGTTGCGGCGTTGCACCTCGAGGACCAGATCATGCCCAAGAAGTGCGGGCACATGAGCGGCAAGGCAGTCATCTCCACCGGGGAGATGACGGGCAAGATCCGCGCAGCCGTCGAGGCACGCCGCGACCCCGACCTGGTGCTGATCGCGCGCACCGACGCGGCCGCCGTGCACGGTCTCGACGACGCGATCGAGCGGGCCCGTGCATTCGCGGACGCCGGCGCGGACGTGCTGTTCGTCGAGGCGCCGACCAGCGAGGCCGACATCGCCCGCGTCGCCGAGGAGCTGCACGACGTCGCACCGCTCGTCTTCAACTGGGCCGAGGGCGGGCGCACCCCGCCGCTCTCGCTCGAGCGGATCACCGAGCTCGGCTTCTCCCTGGTGATCTACCCGATCGGGACGTTGCTGGCGGCGACCGCTGCCGTGCAGAAGGTGCTGGAGACCATCCGCAGGGACGGGACACCGGTCGCGGCCATGGACACGTTGCCCACCTTCGAGGAGTTCACCGACCTGATCGGCCTGCCCGAGGTGCAGTCGCTGGAGCAGCGCTTCGCCGACTGACCCCGGGCAGGACCGGCCCCCCAGTCCGTGGGCAGGCCGTCAGGGACGGGCTTCGAACACGAAGTTGAACGGCGTCTCCGCGACCCTGCGGAAGCGGGTGAAGCCGGCATCAGTGACGACCCGCCGGATGGCAGCCTCGCCGGCCTGCGCACCGAGGGCGTAGCCGCCGGCCTGGGACATCGCGTTCGGCACGCACAGGAACGTCGAGAAGCTGTAGAAGAGCCGACCGAGCGGGTTCAGGTTGGACTCGACGGTGTCCCCCGCAGCCGGTTCGACGATCATCCAGGTGCCGTCGGTGGCCAGGCTGCCTCGGATGCGCTTCGCCGCACCCAGCGGGTCGCCCATGTCGTGCAGGCAGTCGAAGGTGGTGACCAGGTCGAGGCCCTTCGCCTCGATCGACTGGGCACCGGAGACCTCGAAGTCGACCCGGTCACCGAGGTCCTTCTCGGCCGCGCGTGCGCGAGCCGCCTCGATGGAACCCTCGTGGTAGTCCGATCCGCTGAACCGGCTGTTCGGGAAGGCCTCGGCCATCAGGATCGTCGACGCGCCGTGACCGCAGCCGAGGTCGGCGACCGTGGCGCCCTGCTCGAGCTTGCCCTGCACTCCCTCGAGCGCCGGGATCCACTCGGTCAGCAGGTGCATCAGGTACCCCGGTCGGAAGAAGCGCTCACACCCCGTGAACACGTCGTTGTCGTGCTCGTGCCAACCGAAGCCGGCGCCGGTGCGGAACGCCTCCTCGATGTGCGGCTGCGCCTTCAGCGCTCCGAGAGCCAGCTCGTAGGCGCCGGGCAGGAACACAGGTCCGTCGGGGTCGGTCAGCGCGAACGCCTTCTCCGGCGTCATCGAGTACGTCGCGGTCGCTGCGTCGTACTCCACGTAGCCGCCGGCCGCCTGGCCGCGCAGCCACTCCTCGACGTAGCGCTCGTCGGTGCTGGTCGCTGCGGCGAGGCCGGCGGCGTCGGACGGCTGCGCTGCCAGCGCGCGGTAGAGGCCGAGTCGTTCGCCGACCATCACGTTGCCGGCGGCGACGGTGGCGCCGAGGTCGCCCACGACGCGGCCGACGAACGCCATCAGGACGTCCATGTCGATGGGCGCTGCCGCTACCTCGGTGGTCTGCTCGTTGATCTGGTCCGTGCTCATCTGGGTCTCCCCTGTTCGGCGCATCTGGGTGATGCTGGAAGCACGAACTCTTCTCAACGTCCTTGCAGTCCGATTGCAATGCCACTGCAACCACGCCGAGCAGGGTGGGAGACCACAGACCGGGCGTGGAAGGGATCGACGATGCGGGCACGTGAACCGGACCAGCAGGGGTACGTCGACCGCGACGGCGTGCGGGTGGCCTACGAGTCCTTCGGCGACGGCGAGGACACCGTGGTGTTCGTCCCGATCGACACGATCGTGGACGGCCGGGCCTGGAAGGGACAGGTGCCCTACCTGTCGCGGCACCACCGGGTCGTCACGATCGACCCACGGGGCAACGGCGCCTCCGACCGGGTCACCGATCCGGCGCTGCTGGGCGACCTCGACTTCGTGGGCGACACCATCGCCGTGATGGACGAGCTCGGCATCGAGAAGGCCGTTCTGGTGGGGATCTGCTCGAGTGCCTCGCAGGCACTGGTCTGCGCGGCCAGGCATCCCGAACGGGTCCAGGGAGTGGTGGCCTTCGCGCCCTGGACGAAGGACCGGACACCGCCACTGGCCTTCCGTGCGGAGTCGGCCGCGAGGTTCCGGCAGGAACTGCCCTCCTACGAGGGATGGTTCAGGTTCAACCGCAACTACTGGCAGGCCGACTGGCCGGACTTCGCGCGTTTCTTCTTCGACCAGATGTGCTGCGAGCCCCACTCCAGCAAGGTCTTCGAGGACGTCGTGGGCTATGCGAACCAGACCACGGCCGAGGTGATGGTGGCCGTGGCGGACGCTCAGCAGTACCCCGACACGGTCGCGGAGGCCGAGGAGATGCTGAGCAGCGTCACCTGCCCCGTCCTGGTCATCTCCGGCACCGAGGACCGCTGTCAGCCGCAGGGCCGCTTCGACACCGTGGCCCGGCTGACCAAGGCCGATCGCCTGGTCCTGGACGGGTCGGGTCATCTCCCGATGGCCCGTGAGCCGGTCGCGGTGAACCACGCCATCAAGGGGTTCACCGACAAGATCTTCGGGAGCACTCCGCGCACGCGGGTCAGGACGCGCAGCCTTGACCGGCGACCGCGGGTGCTCTACCTCAGCTCGCCCATCGGCCTGGGTCACGCCCGGCGTGACCTGGCGATCGCGGACGCCCTGCGCAAGCTCCGACCCGACACCGAGATCCAGTGGCTGACCCAGTCACCGGTCACCGACTTCCTCGAGCAGCGGGGCGAGATCGTCCACCCGGCCTCGAGGTTCCTGGCCAGCGAGTCGACCCACATCGAGTCGGAGTCGGGAGAGCACGACCTGCACGCCTTCCAGGCGATCCGGCGGATGGACGAGGTGCTGGTCAACAACTTCATGGTCTTCGACGATCTCGTCTCGGAGGAGAGCTTCGACCTGTGGGTCGGCGACGAGGCCTGGGACCTCGACCACTTCCTGCACGAGAACCCCGAGCTGAAACGGGCACCGTTCGCCTGGATGACCGACTTCGTGGGCTGGGTGCCGATGGCCGACGGTGGGGAGCAGGAGGCCTACCTGGCGGCGGACCTCAACGCCGAGATGGTCGAGCACGTCGCTCGGTTCCCGACGTTGCGAGATCGGTCGATCTTCGTGGGCGACCCGGCCGACGTCGTCGACCTCCCGCTCGGACCGGACCTCCCCGGCGTGCGCGAGTGGACCCTCGACCACTTCGAGTTCACCGGCTACGTCATGGGGGAACGGCCCGAAGCAGCCGACCGCGCCACCCTGCGCCGCCGGCTGGGGTACGCCGACACCGACGTGGTCTGCGTCGTCAGCGTGGGCGGTTCGGGAGTCGGCACGCACCTGCTGCGACGGGTCGCTGCGTCGTACGACGAGGCCAGGCGGCGGATCCCGGGACTGCGGATGGTGCTGGTCACCGGACCGCGGATCGACCCCGGCTCGCTCGACGTCCCGGCCGGTGTCGAGGTGCACGGCTTCCTGCCCGACCTCGACCTGCACCACGCAGCGTGCGACATCGCCGTGGTGCAAGGGGGTCTGAGCACGACCATGGAGCTGACCGCGAGCGGCCGCCCCTTCCTCTACTTCCCCCTCGGCCACCACTTCGAGCAGCAGGTCCATGTGCGTCACCGGCTGGAGCGTCACGGTGCCGGGCGGTGCATGGACTACCGCGACGCGTCACCCTCCCGGATCGCCGAGGCGATCGTCGAGGAGCTGCGGCGGCCCCTGTCCTACGAGCCGGTGCCGACCGACGGCGCCGAACGGGCAGCTCAGCTGGTCGCCGAGCTGCTCTGAGCGAGCTCGTCGTCGACCCGGTGCCTGATCGGGTCCCAGGCCTGGTCGACGGCGTCCCGAAGCCGGCCGAGGACGCGGGTGGCGGTCGGCGCCTCGCCGCGCGGTTGCGCTGCTCGTGCGACCAGCAGGTAGCAGTCCGCCCCGATCACCCAGGCCTTGCCGGGCGGGCACTCCACCCCGTCGAGCAGGCGGACCGACTCGGCGTACGCCTCGTCACCGGCGGGTCCGTCGGTGGCCGCAGCGAGCGGGGCCAGGCAGCGCAGTCGCCAGGCCTCGGGAGCCTTCGAACCGGAGACCGTCAGACCATGGAGCGCCAGCGCGGCGGCCTCCGTCCGGTCGCCGGTCTCGATCAGCGTTCCCGCGAGGAGCCCGGCCGTGGTGGCGAACCACCAGGGATGGTCGACCGGTGAGGTCTCCGCGACGGCAGCCCTTCCCAGGGCCAGCGCCGAGTCGAGGTCACCGGTCAGCCGCTCGTACCAGCCGAGATGGGCGCGGAAGTACCCGGCGTACGCGGTGAAGCCCGAGCGACCGTTGATCTCCAGCGCCTCCTCGACCAGGCTGCGTGCCTCGTCCCAGTGCCCCTCCCCCGCCGCCACGAAGGACGACTCGAAGACCGCCCACTGGAGCAGGTAGTTCGAGCGCTGCTCACGCAGCGGAGGGATCAGCTCCGAGACGACTGCGCGCAGACGCGCGGTCTCGCCGAGGTAGGAGAGCGCGGTCTTCACCCCGTCCAGCGCGAGTGGGACCGCCTCGCGTGAGGACGACGCACGCGCACGGACCAGGCCCTGCTCCGCCCGCGACAGTGCCCGGGCAAGCCGGAGCCGGCTCGCATCCAGCACGGTCAGCCGGGTGGTGAAGTCTGCCTCGGCACGGCGGTCACCCAGGTTCGCCGCGAGATGCAGCCCCGACTCGAGGCGGGCATGGACCTCCTCCATCGGCAGCCGGAGACCGACCGGTGCGTCCCCGCCACGAGCGCGCAGGGCGGCCATCTCGATGCGTCGGTCGCCGCTCGTGCGCGCCAGGGCCAGCGACTCGTCGATGTCGCTGAGCGCGGCGGCGTACGACGTGGACGCCTCGTGGGCACGCGCGCGAGCCAGCAAGGCGCGTGCGCGGAGCGATGCGTCGACCTCGACCGAGAGCGACCGGTCGAACAGGCCGATCGCGTCCTCCACAGCGGAACGGTCCATCGCCGCCTGGCCGGCCAGCAGCCAACCCTGGGCCGCCCGTCGGTGCTCGCCCGCCGCGAACGCGTGCGCAGCCATCGACTCGGGCTGGTCGCTGAGCAGGTCGGCGGCACGTCGGTGGTACGCCGAGACGACGGCCGGTGCCAGGGACAGGTAGACGCACTCCTGCGCCAGGTCGTTGACGAACTCATAGCTGGTGTCGACGCGGTGCAGCAGCCCGACGACCGCGAGCTCCTCGCACAGCCGCGCGGCCGTGACCTCGCTGAGGTCGAGAAGTGCCGCCAGCAGCCGCGGATCGACGCGCCCACGCAGCACGGAGGCGCCCTGGACGAGCTCCTGCGCGGGCGGGTGGAGTCGATCGACCCGTGCCCTGACCGCCGCAGCCAGTGACTCCGGCACACCGGCATCCCCTGCGGCCAGGGCACGGAGGTACTCCACCACGCTGAGCGAGTGGCCCGCCGTCCGCGCGAGCACCTCGTCGGCATGCACCTCGAGCCCGGCCTCCGTGGCCAGCGCCCGGACGGCCTCCGCGGGCAGGGCCTGCAGCCGCAGCCGGACAGCCCGGTCGACCAGGCGCGCCACCGTCGCCTCGGCCTCCGCGCGGACGGCTCCGACGAGCAGGACCCGCGCGCCGGCCAGCCGTCCGGCGAGGTAGGCCAGCAGGTCGGCGGTCGCGGCGCCCCCGTCCTGCAGGTCGTCGACCGTGAGCACGACCGGCTGCCGCCTCGCCAGCCTGCCGAGAACGGCAGCCACCGCGTCATAGGCACGGCGGCGTTCGATGTCGGGGGTCGCCCGCGGCTCGGCCACCACCTCGACGAGGCCCGCCAGCTCTGGCAGCAGCGCGGCCCACGAGGAGGCGTGCCCGCGCAGCAGCTCGCCGAGCTCTGCGACCCCCAGGCCGAGCAGCACGGGGCGTAGCGCATCGACGTAGGGCTGCAGGAAGAGCGACCGTTCTGCGGGGTGGCAGCGAGCGCCGACCACCAGGCCACCGGTCGCGGAGGCAAGCTCCGTGATCGCGCCGAGCAGCCGGGTCTTGCCGATGCCGCCCTCGCCCTCGACCAGGACGAGGTGCCCCACACCCGCGCCGACGTCGGCCCACAGCTGGTCCACCGTGGCGAGCTCCACCTCGCGACCGAGCAGGGAGGCGCTGTGCGACCGAGGCTGGTCCCGGGACTCCTCTGCGGGCAGCTCCGCCTCGCGCAGGATCGCGAGGTGCAGGTCGGACGTGGCGGGAGCCGGGTCGGTGCCGAGCTCGTCGCGCAGGCGGCGCGCGAGCTCGTCGTACGCCAGCAGGGCGGCGGCCGCGGAGCCCGCGGCGACACGGGCGCGCATCAGTGCGCGGACCGCCTGCTCGTCGAAGGGGTCCGCCGAGACCGAGGCGGCCGCGACGTCGGCTGCGGCGGACGGGTCGATGGTGAGCAGGGCCTCCGAGAGCAGCTGCCTGGCCCGGCGCCGGAGCTCACCCGCCTCCCGGCGTACGCCGAGGACCCAGTCGGCATCGGACTCGTCCGACAGCTCCGGCGGCGAGCCGAGGAGGCCGAGGGCTCGACGAGTCGCGGCCACGGCAAGGGCGGGCTCGCGTGCGGAGAACCGGCTGGCGGCCTCGTCCAGGAGGGTCTGCGCCTCGTCCACGTCGACCGTGCAGGCGGTCGGGTCGATCCCGTAGGCACGCCCGTTACCGGTCAGGACGCTGACGCCGAGCAGGCGCCGGGTCCGGCTGACCAGCGTCGCGACGTTGGCGGCGGGGTCGGCAGGTGGTCCGGACGGCCACAGCACGTCCGCGACCCGGTCCACCGGCACCAGGCCACCGCGCTCCGCCGCGAGCAGCGCCAGCAGCGTGCGGGCCTTGCGACTGCCGAGGTCGCGACCGCTCAGCGTCCCGTCGGCGGTCTCGACCGCCAGCACGGGGCACAGCCGAATCCGGACCTGTGCGGTCACGGTCCTCCTCCCCAGACACCCCCTCGCCCAGTATCTCGCCGCGGAACTCCCAGGGGAACTGTCAGGGGTGTCGGGCAGGATTGCCGGGTGCACCAGTTCAGTGAGGCGACCCGCACCTGGTTCGCCGCGGCCTTCGCGGAGCCGACGCCTGCCCAGGTCGGGGCCTGGGACGCGATCGCGGCCCGCCGGCACGCCCTGGTGGTGGCACCGACGGGGTCCGGAAAGACCCTGTCGGCGTTCCTGTGGTCGATCGACCAGCTGGCCACCCAGCCGGTGCCGGAGAAGAAGCTCCGCTGCCGGGTCCTCTACGTCTCCCCGCTGAAGGCGTTGGCGGTCGATGTCGAGCGCAACCTGCGCGCACCGCTGGTCGGCATCCGCCAGACCGCCGAACGGCTCGGCACCGAGGTGCCGGAGATCCGGGTCGGTGTGCGCTCGGGTGACACCACGCCGCAGGAGCGGCGCAGGATCCAGACCGCTCCGCCCGACGTCCTGATCACCACCCCCGAGTCACTGTTCCTGATGCTCACCTCCCAGGCCCGGGAGTCACTGCGCGGCGTCGAGACGGTCATCATCGACGAGGTCCACGCGGTCGCCGGCACCAAGCGCGGCGCGCACCTCGCGGTCTCCCTCGAGCGGCTCGACGAGCTGCTCGACAAGCCGGCGCAGCGCATCGGGCTGTCCGCGACTGTGCGCCCGATCGACGAGGTGGCCCGCTTCCTGGGCGGCTCCGCCCCGGTCGAGGTGGTCGCGCCGCGCTCGGAGAAGGAGTGGGACCTCAAGGTCGTCGTCCCCGTCGAGGACATGACGGAGCTCGGCGAGGAGGGCGACGACGGCCCCCGCGCCGGATCGCTCTGGCCCCACGTCGAGGCCCGCGTCCTCGACCTGATCGAGCAGCACAAGTCCACGATCGTCTTCGCCAACTCCCGCCGCCTCGCCGAGCGGCTCACCGCCCGGCTCAACGAGCTCGCTGCGGAGAGGCTCGAGGCTTCGCCGGTTGAGGAGTCGCGCGCTCGTCCTGAGCCTGCCGAAGGGAGCGTCTCGAAACCTGGTGAGGCACGCACCCCAGCCGAGACCATGGCCCAGTCCGGCCAGTCCGAGGGCGCAACCCCGCTCGTCGCCCGCGCCCACCACGGCTCCGTCTCCAAGGAACAGCGCGCCGTCATCGAGGACGACCTCAAGCGCGGCCGGCTGCCCTGCGTCGTCGCGACGAGCAGCCTCGAGCTCGGCATCGACATGGGTGCCGTCGACCTGGTGGTCCAGATCGAGTCACCACCGTCGGTCGCGAGCGCGCTGCAGCGCGTGGGCCGCGCCGGTCACCAGGTCGGCGAGGTCTCCCGTGGGGTGCTCTTCCCCAAGCACCGTGGCGATCTGGTGCCCTCGGCGGTCACCGTCGAGCGGATGCGCTCCGGCGGCATCGAGGCCCTGCACGTGCCGGCCAGCCCCCTCGACGTACTCGCCCAGCAGGTGGTCGCCGCCACCTCGATGGACACCTGGGACGCCGACGAGCTCTTCGACGTCGTACGCCGGTCGGCGCCGTTCGCCACCCTCCCCCGCAGTGCGTACGACGCGACGCTGGACCTGCTCTCCGGGCGCTACCCCAGCGATGAGTTCGCGGAGCTGCGACCGCGACTCGTCTGGGACCGGGTCTCCGGCGGTCTGACCGGACGACCCGGAGCGCAACGACTGGCCGTGACCAGCGGCGGCACCATCCCCGACCGGGGTCTCTTCGGCGTCTTCCTGGTCGGTGAGAAAGTGTCGCGGGTCGGCGAGCTCGACGAGGAGATGGTCTACGAGTCCCGGGTCGGCGACGTGTTCACGCTCGGGACGACCAGCTGGCGCATCGAGGACATCACCCACGACCGGGTGCTCGTCTCACCTGCTCCAGGCCAGCCGGGACGCCTCCCGTTCTGGACGGGCGACACCCTCGGCCGGCCGGCCGAGCTCGGAGCCGCGATCGGCGCGTTCACCCGCGAGGTCGCCGCGATGACCCACGAGCAGGGCATCGAGCGGGCCACCTCCGCCGGCCTCGACGAGTGGGCCGCGGAGAACCTCGTCTCGCTGATCGAGGAGCAGAAGGAGTCCACCCAGGTCGTCCCGCACGACCAGCAGCTGGTCGTCGAACGGTTCCGCGACGAGCTCGGCGACTGGCGCCTGGTCGTGCACTCGCCATACGGCACCCCGGTCCACTCCCCCTGGGCGCTCGCGATCAACGCGCGGCTGCGGGAGCGCTACGGCGTCGACGCGCAGGCGATGGCCACCGACGACGGCATCGTGCTGCGCATCCCCGAGACCGACCAGGACCCGCCCGGAGCGGAGCTGATCGCCTTCGAGCCCGACGAGCTCGAGCAGATCGTGACCACCGAGGTGGGCGGCTCCGCGCTGTTCGCCTCGCGCTTCCGCGAGTGTGCGGCCCGGGCGCTGCTCCTCCCCCGCCGCGATCCCGGGCGCCGGGCGCCGCTGTGGCAGCAGCGTCAGCGATCGGCGCAGCTGCTCGAGGTCGCGGCTCGCTACCCGTCGTTCCCGATCATCCTGGAGACGGTCCGCGAGGTCCTGCAGGACGTCTACGACCTGCCCTCGCTGGTGGCGCTGCACCGCCGCATCTCCGACCGGACGCTCCGCCTGGTCGACGTCAACACCCAGCGACCGTCGCCGTTCGCGCAGTCGCTGCTCTTCGGCTACGTCGCGGCGTTCATGTACGAAGGCGACTCCCCGATCGCGGAGCGTCGTGCCGCCGCGCTCACCCTCGACCAGGGCCTGTTGGCCGAGCTCCTCGGTCGCGCCGAGCTGCGCGAGCTGCTCGACCCCGAGGTGCTCGCCGAGGTCGAGTCGGAGCTGCAGCGACTGGCCGAGGACCGCCGGGTCCGCGACAACGAGGGCATCGCCGACCTGCTGCGGATGCTCGGGCCGCTGTCCACCGAGGAGATCCAGGCGCGCTGCACGACGCCGGAGCGGGTGACCGACTGGATCGAGATGCTGGTCGACGCCCGGCGCGTGGTGCCGGTGCTGATGTCCGGCCAGGAGCGATGGGCGGGCGTCGAGGACGTGGCCCGGCTCCGCGACGGCCTCGGCGTACCCGTCCCACGCGGGGTCCCCGACGTCTTCACCGAGCCCGTCGAGGACCCGCTCGGCGACCTGGTCGGCCGCTATGCCCGCACCCACGGGCCGTTCGTGGCCGCCGAGGTGGCCGACCGGCTCGGTCTCGGCATCGCCGTGGTCCACCAGACGCTGGTCCGTCTCGGTGCGCACGGGCGGGTGCTCGAGGGAGAGTTCCGGCCCCAAGGGTCGGGCGCCGAGTGGTGCGACGCCGAGGTGCTGCGCTCGCTGAGGCGCCGGTCGCTCGCCCGGTTGCGTCACGAGGTCGAGCCCGTCGAGCCGGTCGCGCTGGCCAGGTTCCTGCCGGCCTGGCAGAACGTCGGTCGCAAGCTGCGTGGCGTCGACGGCGTGGTGACCGTGATCGAGCAGCTCGCCGGATGTGCGGTGCCAGGCTCGGCACTGGAGTCGCTCGTCCTCCCCGCCCGCGTCGTCGACTACCAGCCCGCGATGCTCGACGAGCTGACCACCACCGGCGAGGTGCTCTGGGCCGGCCACGGCGGTCTCCCGGGATCCGACGGCTGGGTCTCGCTGCACCTCGCCGACACTGCCCCGCTCACGCTTCCCGACCACGGCGACGTGGAGATGTCCGCCGACCACGAGGCCGTGCTCGAGGCTCTCGCCGGCGGTGGCGCCTACTTCTTCCGCCAGCTCGCGACCTCCGTGGGCACGAGCGACGACAAGGCCCTCACCGCGGCGCTGTGGGACCTCGCCTGGTCCGGCCGGGTCGGCAACGACACACTCGCCCCGCTGCGCGCGCTGAACCGTGGCGGCAGGAGCGCCCACCGGGTGAAGCGGGGACCTGCACGCGTCCGTGGCTCGCGGCCCCGGCTCACCGGCGCGGCCCTCCGAGCCGCGCCGCCCGAGGTCGCCGGTCGCTGGTTCCTGCTGCCGGATCGCGAGACCGACCCCACCAAGCGCGCGCACGCGGTTGCCGAGAGCCTGCTCGAGCGACACGGCGTCGTCACCCGCGGAGCGGTGGTCAGCGAGCGCGCGCCGGGGGGCTTCGCGGCCACCTACCGGGTGCTCGCGGCGTTCGAGGAGACGGGCCGTTGCCGTCGCGGCTACTTCGTGGAGGGGCTCGGCGCCGCACAGTTCGGTACGTCGGGCGCGATCGACCGGCTCCGCACCCACCTGAAGGACGCCGACCGCCCCGAGAAGCAGACCGCCCTTGCCCTCGCGGCCACCGACCCGGCCAACCCGTTCGGCGCAGCACTCCCCTGGCCGCCGCAGGAGTCAGGTCACCGGCCGGGGCGCAAGGCCGGCGCGATCGTCGTACTCGTCGACGGGCTGCTGACCCTCTACGTCGAGCGTGGTGGCAAGACGCTGCTCACCTTCTCCGACGACGAGGACCTGCTGGCGCACGGCATCGAGGCGCTCGGCCGCGTCGTACGCGAAGGTGCGCTGGGGCGGCTCACCGTCGAGAAGGCCGACGGGGTCAGCATCCTGGGCCAGGACTCCGACGTACTCCGCCGGGCGATGGAGTCGGCAGGGTTCATCGCGACCCCGCGAGGACTGAGGCTTCGTGCCTGAGGGCGACACCGTCTTCATGACCGCCAAGAAGCTGTCCAAGCTGTCCGGGCAGGTGATCACGAAGAGCGACTTCCGGATCCCGTCGCTGGCGACCAGTGACGTGTCGGGCGCGACCGTGACCGAGACCGTCCCGCGGGGCAAGCACCTGCTCACCCGGCTTCGACAACGGCCTGACCCTGCACACCCACCTGAAGATGGAGGGCAGCTGGGCGGTGAACCCACCCGGCACGCGCTGGCACAAGCCGGCCCACACGGCCCGCGTCGTACTCCGCACCTCGGCGACCGAGGCGGTCGGGTTCGCAGTGATCCTCGACCTCGTGCGCACCTCATCGGAGGACGAGTTCGTCGGTCATCTCGGGCCGGACCTGCTCGGACCCGACTGGGACGCCTCGACCGCGCTCGCGCGGCTGTCGGCCGACCCGGCTGCTCCGATCGGTGACGCGCTGCTCGACCAGCGCAACCTCGCCGGCATCGGCAACGTCTACAAGGCCGAGCTCTGCTTCCTCGGCGGCATCGACCCGCTCACTCCCGTCGGCGAGGTCCCGGACCTCCCGGCAATGGTCGCCCGCGCCAAGCGCCTGCTCGAGGCCAACAAGAACCGCTGGAACCGCGTCACCACCGGCGACCTCAGGCGTGGCCACCACTACTGGGTCTACGGCCGCCGCGGCCCCTGCCTCCGCTGCGGCACCCGCATCGCCAAAGCCGACCAGGGCCCACCCGGCCAGCAGCGAGTCACCTACTGGTGCCCGACCTGCCAACCGCGGCGGCCCTGAGGCCGCCCCAACCCGGTGGGCCGTACGACGGACCGAACCCTCAGCTGGTCGAGCAGCGAGCGGCCAGTCGAGACCACGCCCGTGAGCCGAGAAGAGCCGAACCACCGCCGGTTGAGCCTGTCGAAACCAGACCCGAACAACCGACGCAACCACCCGGGCCTCATGTCACCTGGTTTCGACAAGCTCAACCGACGTGTCGGTTGAGCGCCGTCCGCCCCCAGAATTTTTTGAACTATTTTCCAGAAACCCCCACCAAACAAAGGGAAGCTCGACCAAGGGCTGTCAGTGCTCGGTGCTTCAATTGTCTCTATCGCCGGCACGGACCAGCCTTCCATCGAGGAGCTCGACAGCCCTCGTGATGTGCTGGGATCGACCGCACCCGACGCGCGGACGCAGACCGTGCCGAGGCCGATGTCCTCACCGCCGCAGTGATCTGGGCCGAGCAGCACCCACCGGAGTCGATCGATGAAGCAGCGACCTGGATCGGCGG
>CAWAJJ010000010.1:0-464505 GCA_963782305.1 uncultured Actinomycetota bacterium
AACCCTGGGCCGCCCGACTGTGCTCGCCCGCCGCGAACGCGTGCGCAGCCATCGACTCGGGCTGGTCGCTGAGCAGGTCGGCGGCGCGACGGTGGTACGCCGAGACGACGGCCGGCGCCAGGGACAGGTAGACGCACTCCTGCGCCAGGTCGTTGACGAACTCATAGCTGGTGCCGACGCGGTGCAGCAGCCGACGACCGCGAGCTCCTCGCACAGCCGCGCGGCCGTCACCTCGCTGAGGTCGAGAAGTGCCGCCAGCAGCCGCGGATCGACGCGCCCACGCAGCACCGAGGCGCCCTGGACGAGCTCCTGCGCGGGCGGGTGGAGTCGATCGACCCGTGCCCTGACCGCCGCAGCCAGTGACTCCGGCACACCGGCATCGCCTGCGGCCAGTGCGCGGAGGTACTCCACGACGCTGAGCGAGTGGCCCGCCGTCCGCGCGAGCACCTCGTCGGCGTGCACCGCGAGCCCGGCCTCCGTGGCCAGCGCCCGGACGGCCTCCGCGGGCAGGGCCTGCAGCCGCAGCCGGACAGCCCGGTCGACCAGGCGTGCCACCGTCGCCTCGGCCTCGGTGCGGACGGCTCCGACGAGCAGGACCCGCGCGCCGGCCAGCCGTCCGGCGAGGTAGGCCAGCAGGTCGGCGGTCGCGGCGCCCCCGTCCTGCAGGTCGTCGACCGTGAGCACGACCGGCTGCCGCCTCGCCAGCCTGCCGAGAACGGCAGCCACCGCGTCATAGGCACGGCGCCGTTCGATGTCAGGGGTCGCCCGCGGCTCGGGCACCACCTCGACCAGCCCCGCCAGCTCGGGCAGCAGCGCGACCCACGAGGAGGAGTGCCCGCGCAGCAGCTCGCCGAGCTCTGCGACCCCCAGGCCGAGCAGCACGGGTCGTAGGGCATCGACGTAGGGCTGCAGGAAGAGCGACCGTTCTGCCGGGTGGCAGCGAGCGCCGACCACCAGGCCGCCGGTCGCGGAGGCAAGCTCGGTGATGGCGCCGAGCAGCCGGGTCTTGCCGATGCCGCCCTCGCCCTCGACGAGGACGAGGTGCCCGACACCTGCGCCGACGTCGGCCCACAGCTGGTCCACCGTGGCGAGCTCCACCTCGCGACCGAGCAGGGAGGCGCTTCGGGACCGAGGCCGGTCCCGGGACTCCTCTGCGGGCAGCTCCGCCTCGCGCAGGATCGCGAGGTGCAGGTCGGACGTGGCGGGCGCCGGGTCGGTGCCGAGCTCGTCGCGCAGGCGGCGCGCGAGCTCGTCGTACGCCAGCAGGGCGGCGGCCGCCGACCCCGCGGCGACACGGGCGCGCATCAGTGCACGGACCGCCTGCTCGTCGAAGGGGTCCGCCGAGACCGCGGCGGCCGCGACGTCGGCTGCTGCGGACGGGTCGATGGTGAGCAGGGCATCCGAGAGCAGCTGCCTGGCCCGGCGCCGGAGCTCACCCGCCTCCCGGCGTACGCCGAGGACCCAGTCGGCATCGGACTCGTCCGACAGCTCCGGCGGCGAGCCGAGGAGGTCGAGGGCTCGACGAGTCGCAGCCACGGCAAGGGCAGGCTCGCGTGCGGAGAAGCGGCTGGCGGCCTCGTCCAGGAGGGTCTGCGCCTCGTCCACGTCGACCGTGCAGGCGGTCGGGTCGATCCCGTAGGCACGCCCGTTCCCCGTCAGGACGCTGACGCCGAGCAGGCGCCGGGTCCGGCTGACCAGCGTCGCGACGTTGGCGGCGGGGTCGGCAGGTGGTCCGGACGGCCACAGCACGTCCGCGACCCGGTCGACCGGCACCAGGCCACCGCGCTCCGCCGCGAGCAGCGCCAGCAGCGTGCGGGCCTTGCGACTGCCGAGGTCGCGACCGCTCAGCGTCCCGTCGGCGGTCTCGACCGCCAGCACGGGGCACAGCCGAATCCGGACCTGTGCGGTCACGGTCCTCCTCCCCAGACACCCCCTCGCCCAGTATCTCGCCGAGGAACTCCCAGGGGAACTGTCAGGGGTGTCGGGCAGGATTGCCGGGTGCACCAGTTCAGTGAGGCGACCCGCACCTGGTTCGCCGCGGCCTTCGCGGAGCCGACGCCTGCCCAGGTCGGGGCCTGGGACGCGATCGCGGCCGGCCGGCACGCCCTGGTGGTGGCCCCGACGGGGTCCGGAAAGACCCTGTCGGCGTTCCTGTGGTCGATCGACCAGCTGGCCACCCAGCCGGTGCCGGAGAAGAAGCTGCGCTGCCGGGTCCTCTACGTCTCCCCGCTGAAGGCGCTGGCGGTCGACGTCGAGCGCAACCTGCGCGCACCGCTGGTCGGCATCCGCCAGACCGCCGAACGGCTCGGCACCGAGGTGCCGGAGATCCGGGTCGGTGTGCGCTCGGGTGACACCACGCCGCAGGAGCGGCGCAGGATCCAGACCGCTCCGCCCGACGTCCTGATCACCACCCCCGAGTCGCTGTTCCTGATGCTCACCTCCCAGGCCCGGGAGTCACTGCGCGGCGTCGAGACGGTCATCATCGACGAGGTCCACGCGGTCGCCGGCACCAAGCGCGGCGCGCACCTCGCGGTCTCCCTCGAGCGGCTCGACGAGCTGCTCGACAAGCCGGCGCAGCGCATCGGGCTCTCGGCGACGGTGCGGCCCGTCGACGAGGTGGCCCGCTTCCTGGGCGGCTCCGCCCCGGTCGAGGTGGTCGCGCCGCGCTCGGAGAAGGAGTGGGACCTCAAGGTCGTCGTCCCCGTCGAGGACATGACGGAGCTCGGCGAGGAGGGCGACGACGGCCCCCGCGCCGGATCGCTGTGGCCCCACGTCGAGGCCCGCGTCCTCGACCTGATCGAGCAGCACAAGTCCACGATCGTCTTCGCCAACTCCCGCCGCCTCGCCGAGCGGCTCACCGCCCGGCTCAACGAGCTCGCTGCGGAGAGGCTCGAGGCTTCGCCGGTTGAGGAGTCGCGCGCTCGTCCTGAGCCTGCCGAAGGGAGCGTCTCGAAACCTGGTGAGGCACGCACCCCAGCCGAGACCATGGCCCAGTCCGGCCAGTCCGAGGGCGCAACCCCGCTCGTCGCCCGCGCCCACCACGGCTCCGTCTCCAAGGAACAGCGCGCCGTCATCGAGGACGACCTCAAGCGCGGCCGGCTGCCCTGCGTCGTCGCGACGAGCAGCCTCGAGCTCGGCATCGACATGGGTGCCGTCGACCTGGTGGTCCAGATCGAGTCACCACCGTCGGTCGCGAGCGCGCTGCAGCGCGTGGGCCGCGCCGGCCACCAGGTCGGCGAGGTCTCCCGTGGGGTGCTCTTCCCCAAGCACCGTGGCGATCTGGTGCCCTCGGCGGTCACCGTCGAGCGGATGCGCTCCGGTGGCATCGAGGCGCTGCACGTGCCGGCCAGCCCCCTCGACGTACTCGCCCAGCAGGTGGTCGCCGCCACCTCGATGGACACCTGGGACGCCGACGAGCTCTTCGACGTCGTACGCCGGTCGGCGCCGTTCGCCACCCTCCCCCGCAGTGCGTACGACGCGACGTTGGACCTGCTCTCCGGGCGCTACCCCAGCGATGAGTTCGCGGAGCTGCGACCGCGACTCGTCTGGGACCGGGTCTCCGGCGGTCTGACCGGACGACCCGGAGCGCAACGACTGGCCGTGACCAGCGGCGGCACCATCCCCGACCGGGGTCTCTTCGGCGTCTTCCTGGTCGGTGAGAAGGTGTCGCGGGTCGGCGAGCTCGACGAGGAGATGGTCTACGAGTCCCGGGTCGGCGACGTGTTCACGCTCGGGACGACCAGCTGGCGCATCGAGGACATCACCCACGACCGGGTGCTCGTCTCACCTGCTCCAGGCCAGCCGGGACGCCTCCCGTTCTGGACCGGCGACACCCTCGGCCGGCCGGCCGAGCTCGGTGCCGCGATCGGCGCGTTCACCCGCGAGGTCGCCGCGATGACCCACGAGCAGGGCATCGAGCGGGCCACCTCCGCCGGGCTCGACGAGTGGGCCGCGGAGAACCTCGTCTCGCTGATCGAGGAGCAGAAGGAGTCCACCCAGGTCGTCCCGCACGACCAGCAGCTGGTCGTCGAACGGTTCCGCGACGAGCTCGGCGACTGGCGCCTGGTCGTGCACTCTCCATACGGCACCCCGGTCCACTCCCCCTGGGCGCTCGCGATCAACGCGCGGCTGCGGGAGCGCTACGGCGTCGACGCGCAGGCGATGGCCACCGACGACGGCATCGTGCTGCGCATCCCCGAGACCGACCAGGACCCGCCCGGAGCGGAGCTGATCGCCTTCGAGCCCGACGAGCTCGAGCAGATCGTGACCACCGAGGTGGGCGGCTCCGCGCTGTTCGCCTCGCGCTTCCGCGAGTGTGCGGCCCGGGCGCTGCTCCTCCCCCGCCGCGATCCCGGGCGCCGGGCGCCGCTGTGGCAGCAGCGTCAGCGATCGGCGCAGCTGCTCGAGGTCGCGGCCCGCTACCCGTCGTTCCCGATCATCCTGGAGACGGTCCGCGAGGTCTTGCAGGACGTCTACGACCTGCCCTCGCTGGTGGCGCTGCACCGCCGCATCTCCGACCGGACGCTCCGCCTGGTCGACGTCAACACCCAGCGACCGTCGCCGTTCGCGCAGTCGCTGCTCTTCGGCTACGTCGCGGCGTTCATGTACGAAGGCGACTCCCCGATCGCGGAGCGTCGTGCCGCCGCGCTCACCCTCGACCAGGGCCTGTTGGCCGAGCTCCTCGGTCGCGCCGAGCTGCGCGAGCTGCTCGACCCCGAGGTGCTCGCCGAGGTCGAGTCGGAGCTGCAGCGACTGGCCGAGGACCGCCGGGTCCGCGACAACGAGGGCATCGCCGACCTGCTGCGGATGCTCGGGCCGCTGTCCACCGAGGAGATCCAGGCGCGCTGCACGACGCCGGAGCGGGTGACCGACTGGATCGAGATGCTGGTCGACGCCCGGCGCGTGGTGCCGGTGCTGATGTCCGGCCAGGAGCGATGGGCGGGCGTCGAGGACGTCGCCCGGCTCCGCGACGGCCTCGGCGTACCCGTCCCACGCGGGGTCCCCGACGTCTTCACCGAGCCCGTCGAGGACCCGCTCGGCGACCTGGTCGGCCGCTATGCCCGCACCCACGGGCCGTTCGTGGCCGCCGAGGTGGCCGACCGGCTCGGTCTCGGCATCGCCGTGGTCCACCAGACGCTGGTCCGTCTCGGTGCGCACGGGCGGGTGCTCGAGGGAGAGTTCCGGCCCCAAGGGTCGGGCGCTGAGTGGTGCGACGCCGAGGTGCTGCGCTCGCTGAGGCGCCGGTCGCTCGCCCGGTTGCGTCACGAGGTCGAGCCCGTCGAGCCGGTCGCGCTGGCCAGGTTCCTGCCGGCCTGGCAGAACGTCGGTCGCAAGCTGCGTGGCGTCGACGGCGTGGTGACCGTGATCGAGCAGCTCGCCGGATGTGCGGTGCCAGGCTCGGCACTGGAGTCGCTCGTCCTCCCCGCCCGCGTCGTCGACTACCAGCCCGCGATGCTCGACGAGCTGACCACCACCGGCGAGGTGCTCTGGGCCGGCCACGGCGGTCTCCCGGGATCCGACGGCTGGGTCTCGCTGCACCTCGCCGACACTGCCCCGCTCACGCTTCCCGACCACGGCGACGTGGAGATGTCCGCCGACCACGAGGCCGTGCTCGAGGCTCTCGCCGGCGGTGGCGCCTACTTCTTCCGCCAGCTCGCGACCTCCGTGGGCACGAGCGACGACAAGGCCCTCACCGCGGCGCTGTGGGACCTCGCCTGGTCCGGCCGGGTCGGCAACGACACACTCGCCCCGCTGCGTGCGCTGAACCGTGGCGGCAGGAGCGCCCACCGGGTGAAGCGGGGACCTGCACGCGTCCGTGGCTCGCGGCCCCGGCTCACCGGCGCGGCCCTCCGAGCCGCGCCGCCCGAGGTCGCCGGTCGCTGGTTCCTGCTCCCGGATCGCGAGACCGACCCCACCAAGCGCGCGCACGCGGTTGCCGAGAGCCTGCTCGAGCGACACGGCGTCGTCACCCGCGGAGCGGTGGTCAGCGAGCGCGCGCCGGGGGGCTTCGCGGCCACCTACCGGGTGCTCGCGGCGTTCGAGGAGACGGGCCGCTGCCGTCGCGGCTACTTCGTGGAGGGGCTCGGCGCCGCACAGTTCGGTACGTCGGGCGCGATCGACCGGCTCCGCACCCACCTGAAGGACGCCGACCGCCCCGAGAAGCAGACCGCCCTTGCCCTCGCGGCCACCGACCCGGCCAACCCGTTCGGCGCAGCACTCCCCTGGCCGCCGCAGGACTCAGGTCACCGGCCGGGGCGCAAGGCCGGCGCGATCGTCGTACTCGTCGACGGGCTGCTGACCCTCTACGTCGAGCGTGGTGGCAAGACGCTGCTCACCTTCTCCGACGACGAGGACCTGCTGGCGCACGGCATCGAGGCGCTCGGCCGCGTCGTACGCGAAGGTGCGCTGGGGCGGCTCACCGTCGAGAAGGCCGACGGGGTCAGCATCCTGGGCCAGGACTCCGACGTACTCCGCCGGGCGATGGAGTCGGCAGGGTTCATCGCGACCCCGCGAGGACTGAGGCTTCGTGCCTGAGGGCGACACCGTCTTCATGACCGCCAAGAAGCTGTCCAAGCTGTCCGGGCAGGTGATCACGAAGAGCGACTTCCGGATCCCGTCGCTGGCGACCAGTGACGTGTCGGGCGCGACCGTGACCGAGACCGTCCCGCGGGGCAAGCACCTGCTCACCCGGCTGGACAACGGCCTGACCCTGCACACCCACCTGAAGATGGAGGGCAGCTGGGCGGTGAACCCACCCGGCACGCGCTGGCACAAGCCGGCCCACACGGCCCGCGTCGTACTCCGCACCTCGGCGACCGAGGCGGTCGGGTTCGCAGTGATCCTCGACCTCGTGCGCACCTCATCGGAGGACGAGTTCGTCGGTCATCTCGGGCCGGACCTGCTCGGACCCGACTGGGACGCCTCGACCGCGCTCGCGCGGCTGTCGGCCGACCCGGCTGCTCCGATCGGTGACGCGCTGCTCGACCAGCGCAACCTCGCCGGCATCGGCAACGTCTACAAGGCCGAGCTCTGCTTCCTCGGCGGCATCGACCCGCTCACTCCCGTCGGCGAGGTCCCGGACCTCCCGGCAATGGTCGCCCGCGCCAAGCGCCTGCTCGAGGCCAACAAGAACCGCTGGAACCGCGTCACCACCGGCGACCTCAGGCGTGGCCACCACTACTGGGTCTACGGCCGCCGCGGCCCCTGCCTCCGCTGCGGCACCCGCATCGCCAAAGCCGACCAGGGCCCACCCGGCCAGCAGCGAGTCACCTACTGGTGCCCGACCTGCCAGCCGCGACGGCCCTGAGGCCGCCCCAACCCGGTGGGCCGTACGACGGACCGAACCCACCGCCGGTTGAGCCTGTCGAAACCAAGTACGACGAACAACCGACGCCACCACCCGGGCCTCATCTCACCCGGTTTCGACAAGCTCAACCGACGTGTGGGTCGGACCGCGCCGCGCCTCCAGAGTTTCTTGAACTATTTTCCAGAACCCCCACCAAACAAGGGGAAACTCGGGCGGCACTGTCAGTGGTCGGTGCTTCAATTGCTCCTATGACCAGCACCGGACCAGCCTCCATCGAGGAGCTCGACAGCCCTCGTGATGTGCTGGTCTTCGCTCGCACCCGACGCGCGGACGCAGACCGTGCCGAGGCCGATGTCCTCACCGCCGCAGTGATCTGGGCCGAGCAGCACCCACCGGAGTCGATCGACGAGGCAGCGACCTGGATCGGCGGCGGAGAAGACGGCCTGCTGCTGGCCGGGCCAGGTGCACCGATGGTGGCGGAGTTCTGCATCGCCGAGTTCGCCCTGGCCATCGGGAAGTCCACCGACGCCGGCAAAGCCATGATCTCCGCGGGCCTCGAGCTGAAGTACCGGCTCCCGCGCCACTGGGCCCGGATCCAGTCCGGCCAGCTCCAGGCGTGGAAGGCCCGCCGGATCGCCGAGGCCACCCTGATGCTGACCGAAGAAGCAGTCGCCTTCGTCGATGCGCAGGTCGCACCGTTCGCGCACAAGATCAGCTTCGCCGCCCTGGAGCGCCTCGTCGAAGAGGTCATCGACAGGTTCATGCCCGACCTGGCCGCTGAGAAGAACCAGAAGGCAGCAGACGGACGGCACGTGACCTTCCATCACCAGCAGGTCTCCTTCAACGGCACCACCTACTTCGAGGGAGAGCTCGACCTGGGTGATGCGTTGGACTTCGACACCGCCCTGGCCCAGACCGCCGAGTCGCTCAAGGCCTGCGGCTCAGACGAGTCGCTCGACGTACGCCGATCCATGGCCGTCGGCGAGATCGCCCGCCACCAGCTCGCCCTCGACCTCCAAGCCGCCGACGCCGAGGCAACCGGCGAGGACGAGGCAGACGCAGCCACCAGGTCGTCGAGCAGCGAGCGAAGCGAGTGGACAGTCGAGACGACATCACGCAAGGCAAAGAACAAGCCCAAGCCCCGCCAGGTGATCCTGCACGTCCACCTCAGCGACGCCGCCATCCGCGGAGAAGCCGGCCTGCACCTGGCCAGGGTCGAGAACACCCGCACCGGTGTCACCGCCGACCAGGTCCGCACCTGGTGCGCCAACCCCGAGACCCAAGTAACCGTCAAGCCGGTGATCGATCTCAACGAGCACATCCACGTCAACGGCTACGAAGTCCCCGAGCGACTTCAGGAGCAGACCGAGGAACGCGACCACGCGTGCGTCTTCCCGTGGTGCACCCGACTAGCGAAGAAGTGCGACTCCGAGCACTGCATCCCCTACGACCAGGGCGGGACCACCTGCTCGTGCAACATCGCACCCTTGTGCAGGCGGCACCATCGACTCAAAACGCACTCGACCTGGGGCTACACGACCCTCGAACCCGGGTCGTTCCTGTGGACCAGCCCGCACGGCTACCAGTTCCTGCGCGACCACGAAGGCACCCTCGACGTCACCCCCGACCGCGGCCCGACCCACCGGCTGACCCGCCGCACTTCTGAGGCCACCGCCCCGGACCCCGCCGTACACCACCCTCGGCGGGGGCACCGGCATGTCCAGACCCTGCCGACCGGGGTTTCGACAGGCTCAACCGGCGGTGGGTCGCCATCCGCTGTCGGCGTACGGACGTGGTCTCGGCTGTCCACTCGCTTCGCTCGCTGCTCGACCAGCGGTGGTCCGGGTCCACCCACGCCTGCCCGGGCGCCCAACCGCCCTCCCGATAGGTTTCCCGACGTGACTCAAGCCGCCCCCGGTCGCCCCCGGTTCCTGCTCGAGGTCGTGGTGTTCTGCGTGGGGATGGCGAGCCTCGGGGCGGAGATCGCCGCGGCGCGGTTGCTGGCGCCGTGGTTCGGGGCCAGCACGATCGTGTGGGCCAACACCATCGCCACGGTGCTGGTGGCGCTTTCCATCGGCTACGCCATCGGCGGCCGGCTGGCCGACCGCAATCCGACGATGAGTGGGCTCGCCCGCTGCGTGGTGGCGGCGGCCGCGCTGCTCGCGCTGGTGCCGTTCGTGAGCGGGCCGTTCCTGCGGCTCTCGACGCGGGCGTTCGACGAGCTGTCGGGCGGGCTGTTCGTCGGCTCCCTGGTCGGCGTCGGGGTGCTGATCGCGGTGCCGGTGCTGCTGCTCGGGATGGTCTCGCCGTACGCCGTGCGCCTGAAGGTCGACCTGGTCGAGGACGCCGGCAAGGTGGCCGGGCGGCTCTACGCGATCGGCACGATCGGATCCCTGACCGGCACCTTCCTCGCCTCGCTCCTGCTGATCCCGCTGGTCGGCACCCACCGGACCTTCCTGCTCTTCGCCCTCGTGCTGGCCCTGGTCACCCTGCCCGCGCTCGGCCGCACGTGGTTCCTCGGCGCCATCGCGGCTGTCGTCATCCTGGTGCTGATCCTGCTGCCGGTCGGCACCACCAAGACCACCACCTCGAGCGGCAAGGTGATCTGGGAGCGCGAGACCGAGTACCAGTACGCCCGGGTCATCCAGAACACCGACGGGCAGCGGCGGCTCGAGCTCAACGAGGGCCAGGCCGTGCACTCGGTCTACCGCAAGGGCGAGTGGCTCACCGGCGGGTACTGGGACGAGATGCTGGTGCTCCCGTTCGCCGGCGAGAACCCGCCGAAGCGGGTCGCGATCCTCGGCAGCGCGGCGGGTACGACGGCACGCGCCATGGCCCACTACTTCCCCGACATCCACATCGACGCCGTCGAGATCGACCCCGAGGTGACGAAGGTCGGCCGCGAGCTGTTCGACCTCACGGGACGCAACATCACCACCCACGACGCCGACGCGCGACCGTGGCTCCAGGCCCAGTCGAAGACGTACGACGCGATCCTGGTCGACGCCTACCGCCAGCCCTACATCCCGTTCTACCTGACGACCGAGGAGTTCTTCGACGTCGTGCGCGAACGCCTCGCCCCCGGCGGCATCGTGGCCATCAACGTGGGTCACCCGGCCGAGTCGGACAAGCTCGAGAAGGTGCTGACCGCCACGCTGCGCGCCTCGCTGGGCGGGGACCGGGTCTTCCGCGACCCGGCCGAGGACACCAACACGATGCTGCTGGGAACCACCTCCGACGCGGACCCGGCCAGCCAGCTGCGCGACGCCGAAGTCCCGGGTGAGGTCAGGACCGTGTCCGACCGGACCGCCGACCGGATCGCGACCGGGTTGCGCGGTGGCAGCGTCTACACCGACGACAAGGCCCCGGTCGAGTGGCTGGTCGACGCCTCGCTGGCGCAAGTGGCCCAGTGACGGTGGAGTAGCCGCCGTGCGGTTCCCCGGAGGGTTTGCGTGGCGCAACCTGCCGTCCGGGCCTCACAATGACTCCGTGGATCCCGAGGAGCTGCCTGACGCCGAGGATCTGTGGTGGTCCTGGGTCGTCCTGGCTGCCCTGCACCGGGCGGTCGGCAACACCGCCTGCCGGTTCGACCCCGACGAGCTCGTCCTCGCCCTCGACGCTGCCGACGGCTCCTGGCTGCGGATGCAGCGCTCCCACGGCCGCCGTACGACTCTGTGGGGTCGCTCCGCCCAGGCTCCCTCGTCGCCGTCCGACGCCCGTCGAGGCGCCCCCGACTGGGCCCTGTCCGCGGCCACCGAGAACTGCCGACCGACCTTCCTCGCCTGGCATGCTCACGGCGAGTGGGACACCAGCGCTCCCTGCAACGACGAGGGCGCCATCCACCTGCTCCGGCCGCTGCTGACCGTCGACCCCCGCGCCGTGAGGCTGGTCCGTGCCGGGGAGGCCACCCCCGAGACCCTGGCGGCGTACGCCCACGGCGAGCACCTCGAGGAGGCCGTGGAGCTCGTACGCCGGGCCGGCGCGGATGCGCCACGGCGCTCGGGAGGCTCGGTCGGCGTACGCCTGCGCGACCAGATCCACGGCCAGATGCGTGACGCCGACGAGGCCGACCGGATGCTGATGCAGCGTCCCCCGACGCTGGTGCACTGGTCGCGGATCAACGGGCCTGCGGTGCCCTTCGAGTACGCCGTGATGGTGACGCGCGACCAGATCACCCCTGCGCCCACGAACACCCCGATGCCCTCGCCCTCGGTGCGCAGCCTGACCAACGTGCTCAGCAGGCTCCACCGTGACGAGGCGACCGAGGAGTCAGGCGCCTGGCTGTTCGCGCGGGTGACCTCCGACGGGATCGTGGTCAGGTTCGACCGGGCCTTCGACAGCTGGCCGCCGTGGTACCAGGTGCACCACGCCAGCCAGGGGCCCTCACTCGACGACCTCGCCTGGGAGATGGGTCAGCGCACCCAGGAGTGGCAGCCCGCGTGGGCGAGCCTGCTCCCCCTCGACTGAGCCTCAGAGGAGCCGGCGGTCGTTGGCCCATCGGGTGAGCTCGTGCCGTGAGGAGAGCTGCAGCTTGCGCAGCACCGAGGACATGTGGGTCTCGACGGTCTTGATCGAGATGAACAGCTCGGAGCCGACCTCCTTGTAGGAGTAGCCACGCGCGATCAGCCGCATCACCTCACGCTCCCGCTCGGTGAGCCGGTCGAGGTCCTCGTCCACGGCCGCCACCTCGATGGTCCCGGCGAAGGCGTCGAGCACGAACCCGGCCAGGCGGGGCGAGAACACGGCGTCCCCCGAGGCGACCCGGTCGATCGCCGCGACCAGCTCGGGTCCGGTGATCGTCTTCGTCACGTAGCCGCGAGCCCCGGCCCGGATGGTGCCGATCACGTCCTCTGCCGCGTCCGACACCGAAAGGGCGAGGAACCGCGTGCTGCCGGCCTTCCCCGTCGTACGCCTCATCACCTCGGCCCCGCCGCCACCGGGCAGGTGTACGTCGAGCAGCACGACCTCGGGCTGGTGCTTGATCACGGCGGCGACTGCCTGGTCGACGTCGGCGGCCTCGGCGACGACCTGCACCGACGTGCCCAGCTCCGCCTTGACGCCGGTACGGAACATCGCGTGGTCGTCGACGATGACGACGGTGTGCAGGTTCATTGAGTTCTCCCTGGTTCGGTGGGCTGAGTGGGCGGGCAGGGAGAGGCGCACCTCGGTGCCCTCCCCGGGGACGCTCCGCACGGAGGCGGACCCGCCGTGGCGCTCCATGCGCCCGATGATGCTGCTGCTGACACCGTGCCGGTCCTCCGCGATGCGGGCCGGGTCAAACCCGGCGCCTCGGTCCCGCACGAAGATCTCCACTCCGGCAGCCGTCGCCTCGGCGTAGACGTCCACGGTGCTCGCACCCGAGTGCTTCGCGGCGTTGACGATGGCCTCCCGGGTCGCCAGCACCAGCGGGCGGTCGTCGTCGGTGACCGGGGCGTCGCCGACACACACCACCTCCACCGGTACGCCGTGCGCGTCCTCCGCCTCCGCCGCCACCGCACGCAGCGCGGCCGCGAGCGTCGCCGGCCCCTCGCCGTGGGTCTCGAACAGCCAGGAGCGCAGGTCGCGCTCCTGGGCGCGGGCCAGGCGCGAGACGGCGGCCGGGTCACCGGCCGAGCGCTGGATCAGGGCCAGTGTCTGCAGCACCGAGTCGTGCAGGTGCGCGGCGACGTCGGCACGCTCCTCGGAACGCACCCGGGCCTCGCGCTCCTCGCTCAGGTCCGAGGACAGGCGGAGCAGCCAGGGGCCGACCATGAACCCGAGTCCGACGATGCCGAAGGCAGCTGCGAGGCCGACGTTGAGGGCGACGGTGAGGCTGCCCGACCGGAGCGAGAACAGCGTGATCGCAGCGACCAGGAGCAGCAGGCCGATGCCGATCCGCAGGTAGGCACGCCAGCCTCCGCCTCCGACGACGGCCCGGATCGGGCCCATGTGCTTGGACGGGTCGCTCCAGCGCTCGCGCTGCGCCTCGTCGGCCTGCCACCACAGCAGCGCGACGCCGGCTCCGGCGAGCAGCAGCGGCCCGAGGGCGAGGGTCTGCCCGGTGGCCATCGTCAGCGCCAGGAGCACCCCGATCGCGATCGCGCCCACGGCGACGAGCGGCCCGTAGTCGGTGAACCGGCGCTCCCGCCGGCCGCCCCGCTTGCCCTGCCGGGTGGCGGCGTCGAGCCCGGGCGCGAGCGGCACCGTGTGCCGCTGCACCGGCAGGAAGAGCCAGAGCCCGCCGTACAGCACCGCGCCGAAGCCACCGAAGGCCACCAGGACGAGCAGCCCCATCCGGACCCAGAGCACCGGCAGGCCGAGGTGCTGGGCCAGGCCGGAGGCAACGCCGCCGAGCCAACGCTCGTCCGAGGCCCGGTAGGCGCGCCGGGGCGCGCCCGCGAGGGGAGGAGTCCGGCCCGCGACGGGCGCAGCAGGGGAAGGGGTGCGCTTCATGACTCCCACATCGTGACACCCCGGACCCTGAACCCACATCAGGTGCGACCCCTGACGAACTCCTGCCGGAAACTCAGGTCCATCCCCGATACCGCCGCGGCCCCCGCGGCGACACGATGGATGACATGAACGAGCAGAGTGGCCCCGACGCGGGCACCCAGACCGGTAGCCCCACGGGCACCCAGACCGGTCCCTCCGGCCAGCAGAGCGGCCCCCGGGTCAGTGGCGAGCAGATGCGCGACGTGGACCGGCTGCGCCGCAGCAGCTCCGACCGCTACATCGCCGGCGTCGCGGGCGGCCTCGGCCGCCACTTCGACGTGGACCCCACGATCATCCGAGTCGTCCTCGCCGTGCTCACCTTCTTCGGCGGCGCCGGGCTCCTGGTGTACGGCGCGGTGTGGCTGTTCGTCCCCGAGGACGGACAGGCGACCGCGCCCGTCGAGGTCAGCACCGACGCGCGCCGGATCATCCTGCTCGTCGCCGGCGTGATCGCCCTGTCGGTGGTCTTCGGCAGCCCGTTCTTCGGGGGCGGCTGGGGCCACGGCTTCCCGCTCTCCCTGCTCGTCATCGGGCTCATCCTGGTGGCCCTGTTCGCCACCCGCGACCAGCGCCGCCTGAACCGCAACAAGCCCCCCGCCCCCTGGGGCAGCGTCCCCCCGGCCGCCCAGCAGCCCTACCAGCCCCCCGCTCCGGAAGGATCCACCATGACCATCACCGACACCCGCCCCGAGTCGGGTCAGCAGCCGCCTGCCTGGATGCCCCCGCCGCCTCCTGCCTACGTGCCCCCGCCCCGCCCGCGGCGTACCGGCCTGGTGCTGTTCTGGCCCACGCTCGCCATGATCGCCATCGCCCTGGGCACGCTCGGGATCTTCGACGTCAACGGATCGGTGCAGCCCTCGGCGTACGTCGCCCTCGCGGTCGCCGTGATCGCGGTGATGCTGCTGGTCGGCGCCTTCGTCGGCCGCCCCGGCGGGTTGATCGCCCTGGGCATCATCGCCAGCCTCGGCCTCGGCGTCACCAGTGCCGTCGAGGCCTCCACCGACTGGGAGACCGGCGGCGAGACGCTCCGACTGAGCCCCGTCAGTGCCATCGCCGTGCAGGACACCTACACGGTCCCGAACGGCCAGATCACGCTCGACCTGACGGAGATCCGCGACATCGCCGCGCTCGACGGTCGCGAGATCGACCTCCACCTGAACGCCGGCGAGATCGACGTGACCCTGCCGCAGGGACTCAACGCCATCGTCAACGCCGACATGCGGTTCGCCGGCGACATCACCATCGACGGCTCGCAGCGAAGTGGCTTCGACCAGTCGATGACGCGCACCGTCACCGGATCGACCGATCCGAACGCGCCGACCGTCACCCTCAACCTCGACGCCCGGGTCGGCGAGATCCGCGTCGACCAGAACTGATCCGACTTCCCCCAAGGAGAAACCACCATGTCTGAATCCAGCTATCACCAGCCCTCCCCCGCCGACCGCCACCTGAAGATCCCGCACCTCGTGTTCGGTCTTCTCTTCCTCGGGGTGGCCGGCATCTGGGCCCTGGGCGCCAGCGACGTCATCAGCGGCGAGGGGCTCACGATCCTGGCGCCGATCGTGCTCGTCGCTGCCGGCGTGATCGGGCTGGCAGCCAGCCTGGCCAGCGGCCGCAACCGGAGCCGCGCCCGCTCGTCGTACGCACCTACGGAGTCGTACGCACCCGCCGAGGAGAGCACGACCTTCTTCGAGACCGACACCACCACCGACGCCGACAACGACACCGACATCGACCACACCGACGACGAGACCCGGGAGATCCGATGACCGAGCAGCAGCAGACCACCCCGCCGACCCCTCCCCCGCCGTACCAGGCCCCGTACCAGGCCCCGCAGCAGTCCTACCGGCGACTCACCCGCACCTCGTGGGACGCCCCGGTCAGCGGCGTGTGCGGTGGCCTCGCGCGCTACTTCGGAGTCGACCCGAGCCTGGTCCGCGTGCTCGCGGTCGTTGCGGCGGTGTTCACCTTCCCGGCCGCCCTGATCGCGTACGCCGTGATGTGGGCCGTGATCCCCCGGGAATGAGCCCGGGAATGAGCCCAGGAATGAGCACCGGGCGTCAGGAGTCGGACAACGACCGGGTGATCACCTGGTTGGCGGCTCTCTGGAAGCCGGCAACGACCGCCTCGAGCGTCAGCTGTCGCAACCGCGACATCGTCTGCTCGAAGGCGGCCTTGTCGGCTTCGCTGTGCTCCTGCCCGCGGAAGGGCGTCAGCACCTTGGTACGCAGGATGTGGGTCAGCTCGTCGGCGAGATCGTCCATGTGGCTGTTGATCGCGACGGCGGCCTCCTCCATGGAGTCCACCGGGATGTCGAGCTCGATCAGCTTCAGGGCGACGTCGAAGGACGGCAGCGGCTCGTAGCGCTCCCCGTCGAGGCGGATCGCGTAGATGTTGACCAGGCGCTGGATCTCGTGGTCGCCGAGCTTGCGGCGGGCACGCGTCTCGAGCTGACGACGGGTGATCGACTCGCGCTTGCCGGCACCCCACGAGGTGAGCATCGCGCGCTGCAGGGCGAGGTCCTCGACGCTGGCGTCGGCCGGGACGCGGCCGAGGTACTTCTCGATCGCGGACAGGGTGAAGCCGTGGTCCTGGAGGGCCCGCACCAGCTCGAGGCGGGCGCGGTGCTCCTCGGTGTAGTAGGCCATCCGGCCGCGCCGAGTGGGCGGCGGCAACAGGCCGAGACCCGCGTAGTAGCGGGTCGTCCGCACGGTCATCCCGGTGGCGGCCGCGAGCTCGTCGACGGTGTAGAGCTCCTCGCCCGGATCCAGCTCACGCTCGACACTCACGGCACACACCCACCTCTCTCATCTGACACCCTTGACTGTAACAGTAGAACTGGCACATTGGTTCTGCAATCGCCGCAACCGCCGCCCGGTCCGTGCCCCTTCGCGACCTTGCAGCATGACAGGTTTGCTGTAACAGTTAGTCTGTCACTATCTTCCCGCCCACTGAAGGGACCCGCATGTCCGCCCTCTACACCTCCGAGCACGAAGACTTCCGCAAGACTGCCCGGACCTTCTACGAGCGCGAGGTCGTGCCCTTCCACGACCAGTGGGAGAAGGACGGCATCGTCCCCCGCGAGCTCTGGCTCAAGGCGGGCGAGGCAGGACTGCTGTGCTTCGACGTCCCCGAGGAGTACGACGGCCCCGGTGTCTCCGACTTCCGCTACAACGTGATCGTCTCGGAGGAGCAGACCCGCGCCAACGTGAGCGGGCCCGGCTTCTCGGTGCACACCGACATCATCGTTCCCTACATCATCAGCCTCGGCTCCGAGGAGCAGAAGAAGCGCTGGCTCCCCGGCACGGTCTCGGGCGAGATCATCACCGCGATCGCGATGACCGAGCCCGGTGCCGGCAGCGACCTGCAGGGAGTGCGCACCACCGCCGTCGACAAGGGCGACCACTACCTGCTCAACGGCTCCAAGACCTTCATCAGCAACGGCATCAACGCCGACCTGGTCATCGTGGTCGCGCGCACCGACCCCGACGCGGGCCACAAGGGCATCAGCCTGCTGGTCGTCGAGCGCGGCATGGAGGGCTTCGAGCGCGGCCGCAACCTCGACAAGATCGGCCTGCACGCCCAGGACACCTCCGAGCTCTCCTTCACCGACGTCGCCGTGCCCAAGGAGAACCTCCTCGGCAAGGAGGGCGAGGGCTTCATCTACCTGATGATGAACCTCCCCCAGGAGCGCCTGATCATCGCGGCCCAGGCCGTGGCGGCGTCCGAGCTGATCCTCGAGATGTGCCTCGACTACGCCAAGACGCGGGAGGCGTTCGGCAAGCCGATCGGCAAGTTCCAGCACAACCGGTTCCTGATCGCCGAGATGGCCACCGAGGTCAAGGTCACCCGCACCTTCCTCGACGACTGCCTGCGCAAGCACCTCGACGGCAAGCTCACTCCGGTGGATGCGGCGATGGCCAAGTGGTGGAGCACCGAGCTGCAGAACAAGCTCGTCAACCAGGGTGTCCAGCTCCACGGCGGCTACGGCTACATGATGGAGTACCCGATCGCCAAGGCGTTCCTGGACAGCCGGATCTCCACCATCTACGGCGGCACGACCGAGATCCAGAAAGAGATCATCGGCCGTTCGCTCGGTCTGTGATCCGGCAGGGATGACGATGGACTTCGACCTACCCGAATCCGCGATCGCCGTACGCGACGGCGTCGCCGCCGTGGCTGCGAAGTACGACCACGCCTACTGGTCGCGCTGCGAGGACGAGAAGCGCTACCCCGACGAGCTCTACGCCGACCTCGCGTCGGGAGGCTGGCTCGGGCTCAGCGTCCCCGAGCAGTACGGCGGGGGCGGGCAGGGCCTGCTCGAGACGGCCATCGCCTGCGAGGCGCTGTGTGCCTCCGGCGGCACGGCCGGCTCGTTCATCTACGTGCTCAACCCGGGCTTCGGCGTGACCACGCTGGCCCGGCACGGCACCGACGAGCAGAAGGAGCAGATCCTCCCGGGCCTCGCCTCGGGGGACATCCAGTTCAGCTTCGGCCTGACCGAGCCGGACGCCGGTTCCAACGCCATCGAGATCACCACCAGCGCCCGGGCAGAGGGGGACGACTTCCTGATCAAGGGCCAGAAGGTCTGGATCTCCAACGTCGAGCGCGCCGACTGGATGGTCGTGGTGACCCGGACGATCCCCGCGGCCGAGGCCAAGCCACGGACAGCCGGCTTCACGCTGTTCCTGGTCGACGTCAAGGAGGCCCTCGCGGCCGGGACCCTGAGCTACACCCCGATCCCGAAGATGGGCTCGAACATCCTCTACTCCAGCCAGGTCTTCCTCGACGACGTCAGGGTTCCTGCGCACCGCGTGCTCGGCGAGGTCGACCAGGGTTTCGCGGTGCTGTGGGACGTGCTCAACCCCGAGCGCATCATCGCCGCCGCCGGTGGCGTGGGCGGCGCGGACGCAGCGCTTCGAGTCGCTTCGGACTACGCCCGTGAGCGTGTGGTCTTCGGTCGGCCCATCGGTGCCAACCAGTCGCTTCAGTTCCCGTTGGCCCAGATCAAGGCCAAGACCGAGCTGGCCCGGCTGATGACCTACAAGGCCGCGTGGCTCTTCGACCAGGGCCGGCCCTGTGGCAACGAGGCCAACGTCGCGAAGCTGACCGCTTCCCAGGCCTCCTGGGAGGCGGCCGACCAGGCGTTCCAGACGCTGGGCGGGATGGCCTACTCCAAGGAGTACCCCGTCGAGCGGATGTTCCGGGACGCCCGCATCGGCAAGAACATCCCCGTGTCCGAGCAGATGGTGCTCGCCCACATCGGCACCTCCATGCTCCAGCTCCCGAAGAGCTACTGACTGCCCGCTCCATCCGTCCGCCTCACCAGGAGACTCCCCATGACCGACGTCATCGCAGAGCGCACAGAGATCGACGCCGTGATCGCGGGGCGCAGCATCGCCCATGCGTTCGCCGACACCGTCGCCGAGCAGGGCGACCACCCGGCGTACTCCGACAAGATCGGCATCGAGCCCGGCTCCCCCGACTGGCGCACCCTGTCGTGGAACGAGCTGCGCGAGGCCGGCCTGGACGTCGCCGCGGCGCTCGTCGACCTCGGTGTGCAGCCGGGTGACCGGGTGGCGATCATGGGCTCCAACCGGATCGAGCACGTGCTCGCCGACATCGGGGCGCTGCACGCCGGTGCCACGCCGATGTCGATCTACAACACGCTCTCCCGAAGCCAGGTGGCCTACGTCGCCGAGCACTCCACGCCTGCCGTGGTGGTCCTGGAGACGGCGGACCACGTGGACCGATGGTCCGAGGCGCTCGCCACCGGTGCCATCGAGCAGCTCGTGGTGATCGAGGCCGATGCGGTGCCTGACGGAGCGATGAGCTGGGCCGACCTGGTCGAGCGCGGCCAGGCCACGCGCGACGAGCACCAGGCCGAGGTCGACCAGCGCTGGCAGGCCATCGACCCCGAGCAGCCGGCCACGATCCTCTACACCTCGGGCACCACCGGCAGCCCCAAAGGCGTCGTGATCACCCATCACAACGTGCTCTTCGAGGCCGAGAGCAGCACTCGCACCGCTGGGCTCGAAGAGACCGAGAACATCGGCGTCTCCTACCTCCCCTACGCCCACATCGCCGAGCGGGTGCTGGGCATCTACCTCCCGATGATCCAGGGAGCACACCTGCACCTCGTCGGCGATCCCTCCCAGCTGATCGGCGTCCTGGGCCAGGTCCGGCCCACGCGCTTCTTCGGCGTACCCCGCGTGTGGGAGAAGATCCAGACCGGCATCGGCGGCCTGCTCGCCATGGAGACCGACGAGACGAAGAAGAAGGCCGTCGCCGACGCCATGGCAGTCGGTCTGGAGTACGTCGAGTCGCTGCAGGTCGGCCACGAGACCTCCCCCGAGCTCCAGGCGAGGTTCGACGCGGTCAACGAGGCAGTGCTCACCCCGATGAAGTCGATGCTCGGGCTCGACCGGGTCGAGTGGGCCGGCAGCGCCTCCGCACCCATGCCGCTGGAGACCGCGCGGTTCTTCGCGGGACTCGGGTTCGCCATCTTCGACATCTACGGGATGACCGAGACCAGCGGGTCGGTCACGGCGTGCGGCCCGGGCAACTTCAAGCTCGGCACGGTCGGCCGGGCCCAGCCCGGCATCGAGATGGCGATCGCCGAGGACGGCGAGATCCTCACCCGTGGGCCGGTGAACACCAGCGGCTACCACCAGAACCCGGAGGCGAGCGCCGAGCTCATCGACGGCGAGGGCTGGATCCACACCGGCGACATCGGTGAGATCGACGACGACGGATTCCTCAAGGTGGTGGATCGCAAGAAGGAGATGATCATCACCTCGGCCGGGAAGAACATCGCCCCGTCCAACATCGAGAACCTCCTCAAGGAGAGCCCGCTGGTCGGGCACGCGCTGGCGTACGGCGAGAGCAAGCCCTACGTCGTCGCGATCCTCACCCTCGACCCCGACGTCGCACCGGTCGTCGCGGGCAAGCTCGGGGTGGAGTACGACGACCTTGCGGACCTCGCCCGGAAGCCGGAGATCCTCGGCATCGTCCAGGACGCGGTGGACAAGGCCAACGACCGCCTGTCCCGTCCCGAGCAGGTCAAGAAGTGGACGTTGCTCCCGGTGGAGTGGACGGCCGAGTCAGCGGAGCTGACCCCGACCCTGAAGCTCAAGCGTCGCGTCGTGCACAGCAACTACGCCGACGCGCTCGAGGAGCTCTACGCGCGGTCGTAGCGCGACCCGGGAGGTCACCGACCTCCGCGACCTGGCGCTGAGTCCCCGGTAGTGGGCGGCGGAAAGCCTGGTCTACTCCGCGAGCTGATGGCCGAGGCCGGCCTGCCCACCGACGCCTGGCACGTCGTGGCCGGACGCGGGAGCGTCGTCGGAGACAGCGCTGATCGAGAGCTGTCGACTACATCTGCTTCACCGGCTCGACGAACACGGGCCGCACCGTGGGCGAGCAGGCCGGACGGCGCGTGATCGGCGCCTCCCTCGAGCTCGGCGGCAAGAACGCCCTGATCGTGCGCAAGGACGCCGACCTGCAGAAGGCCGCCGAGGGGACCGTGACCGCGGCCTTCGGCAACACCGGCCAGATGTGCATCCACATCGAGCGCGTCCTCGTCGACGCCGACGTCTACGACGAGTTCAAGAGCGCGGTGGTCCGGCCACCCAGGCGCTGAGCCTGGGCCAGACGTTCGACTACTCCGTCGACGTCGGGTCGCTCGCCTCGGCCGACCAGCTCGACGACGGTCACCCGAGCACGTCGAGAGCGCGCGTGAGGCGGGCGCCACGGTGCTCGCCGGGGGCCGCCGCGTCCCGACCTGGGACCGCTCGTCTACGAGCCGACCGATGCTCGAGAACGTCACCGAGAAGATGCCCGTGTGCTCGGAGGAGACCTTCGGCCCGGTCATCTCGCTCTACCGCACCACCTCCGACCACGACGCCGTGCAGCAGGCCAACCGGGGCAGCTACGGGCTCTCGGCGAGCATCTGGAGCCGCGACGTCGCGGCCGCGCAGAACCTCGCCGCCCAGGTCCGCGCCGGCTCGGTGAACATCAACGACGGCGCGGCTGCGGCAGCCGGCTCCATCGAGGCGCCGATGGGCGGGATGGGCGACAGCGGCCTCGGCAGGCGACACGGCGCGGAGGGCATCCGCCGGTTCACCGAGGCGCAGACCGTGGCGGTCCAACGACTGCTGCCGCTGGGTCCCCCGCCCGGCCTGGCCGTCGCGAAGTTCGTGGCGATGACCAACGCCCAGCTCAGACTGCTGCGGCGGCTGCGGGTGCGCTGAGCCGAGAAAGCGGTCGCATCACCGGACTTGTGAAAGACCCACGGTGGGCTAAGGTGGACGAAACGCACCGCGTCAGCGGTGGGTATCTCGTTGAAGCCACCGACAGATGCCTGAGTGCTGTAGGGGAACTGGCACTCCCCCATCAGCCTCCCTCTGGGGAGACATCACAGGTCGGTGAGCGCAATGACCGCATTAGCCCATCCCGGAACAACCGGACGACGACATTCCTCGAGCGATCGCTCGACGCGCACGCGCGAGCTCTTCTCGCTGGCCCTGTCCACCGATTCGGTGCAGGAGCGACGCGAGCTGCTGGACAGCGTGATCGAGATGCACCTCGATCTCGCCCACGCGGAGGCCGGGCGCTATCGCTCCCGCGGCATCCCTCTCGACGACCTGCGGCAGGTGGCCGCCCTGGCGCTGACCAAGGCCACCCGGGGGTACGACGTGACGACCGGCCACGACTTCCTCTCCTACGCGGTGCCGACGATCCGCGGGGAGCTGCGCAAGCACTTCCGTGACCACGGCTGGATGATCCGTCCGCCGCGCCGGATCCAGGAGCTCCAGGCTCGCATCAACGCTGCCGAGAGCGAGCTGTCCTACAAGCTCGGACGCTCTCCGCAACCGGCCGAGATCGCCACGCACCTCGGCGAAGGCACCGAGTCGGTCATCGAGGCCCTGGCCAGCGACGGCTGCTTCGTGCCCGCCTCGCTCGACCACCCGGCGGGCGGCGACGGCTCGACGACGCTGGGCGAGCTGCTCCCGTTCGACGACGCCGAGCGCCGGGCCGCGGAGGCCCGGTTGATGCTCAGCCCGGTGCTGCGCACCCTGGCCGAGCGCGACCGGCGGATCCTGAACATGCGGTTCTACGAGGGCCTGACCCAGCGCGAGATCGCCGCCCGGATCGGCGTGACCCAGATGCAGGTCTCGCGGCTGCTGACCCGCATCCTGGGCCAGCTCCGCAGCGGCGTCGGCGAGGTCCCGCTCGCCTAGGCAACCCGCCTGATGAACCGGCCTACGCCGCTCGTGCGACCCGCTGGTCCCTGACAGCGACGGCCAGCCGGGGGAAGTCGGTCAGCACGCCGTCGACGCCGAGGTCGAAGAGGCGGCGGGTGTCGGCACGGGTTCCCTTGCGCAGCGTCCAGACGAGCACGTCGAGCCCGGCGCCGGCCGCCTTGTCGATCGGGCGCTGCACGGCGAGGTCCTTGTGCAGTCCGACCGCGTCCGCATAGGTCGCGATCTTCTGGAACCGCCTGCGCTTGACGGACTCGTCACGATCGATCAGCTGCACCAGCTCGGTGTCGACGGTCTGCCGCAGCTGTCGCAGCACCTCGCTGTCGAAGGACATCACCGCGGCCGGTGAGAGCGGCGAGGTCAGGTGCCGGCTGCGCAGCAGGTCGACGAGGGGCTCGTGCAGCGGCATCCCCAGCTCTGCGAACACCTCCGGGTGCTTCAGCTCGATGTGCAGGCCGAGCTGACGACCTGCTCTCTCCGACTCGCTCTCCCGCAGGTCGAGCAGCTCCTCCAGGGTGAGCACGCCGGCGTGACCGTCGTACATCGCACTGGTGGGCCGCTTGCTCGGCCAACGCTCGCGGGCGCGCAGCGTGCGCAGCTCGGCGAGGTCGAAGTCCTGGACGAACCAGCCGTGCTCCTCCAGCCCGCTGACGACCATCCGGCGGCGCCGATGGGCGAACTCAGGGTGCTCGGCAATGTCCGTGGTCCGGTCGAGGTCGAGGTCGTGACGGCAGACGAGGACCCCGTCGCGCGTGCTCACCACGTCGGGTTCGACCGAGTCCGCACCCGAGCGCCAGGCCAGCCGGTAGGCCATCGAGGTGTGCTCGGGCCGGTGTCCGCTCGCGCCGCGGTGTCCGATGACGAGTGGTCCAGTCACGCGTCCACCATGACCGGGCCGGGTGTCCGGGAGGTGAAGCCGAGCCCAACGGGGGGCGAGCGTCCGGGGCTGATCCTCGGGACTGGTCCGGCCCCCGTACCGTGCTGGCATGGCGATCCAGTCGTTCGGCACCCTCACGGTCCTGCCCGCCCTCGACCACCCGGCCCTCCTCGGCGGCCCGGTGCGGGAGGCGCTCACGGCGTGGGAGCACGCAGCCGAGGTGGGCGTGGCCGAGATCGACCCAAGCCTGGCCGAGACCGCCGCGATGACCGAGGCCTACGGCGTACCCCTCGAGGCGAGCGCGAACTGCGTCGTGGTGATGGGCAAGCGCGACGGCGAGGAGCGCACGGCCGCGTGCGTCGTACGCGCGGACACCCGGGCAGACGTCAACAACGTCGTCAAGCGGACCCTCGACGTGCGCAAGGCGTCCTTCCTCAACCACGACCGAGCCGTGACCGAGACCGGGATGGAGTACGGCGGGATCACCCCGATCGGTGTTCCCTCGACCTGGCGCCTGCTCGTGGCCGCCCAGGTGACCGGGATCGAGACGGCGATCATCGGAAGCGGCATCCGCGGATCGAAGCTCTTCCTGCCGGGCCGGCTCCTGGGCCTGCTCCCGGGTGCCGAGGTCATCGACGACCTGGCCCACTGAGCGGCCGCGACTCACAGCGGAACGCGCGTTCACCCGCTTGTCACCGGGCAGGTCTAGGCTTCGCCACCTGAGGTGGAGCGATGAGTTCTGGTCGATCCCGGGGTCTGTCTCAGGGCAAAACCCGATAGCGCCTCAGGGTGCCCGCCTGATGGAGTGGACCTCATGCATCGTCAAATCGCCGGCAAGCTCACCGGACGTGTGACCAAGTGGCTCGTGCTCGTCTTCTGGATCATCGCGGTCGGCGTGCTCGGCAGCTTCGGAGGCAAGCTCACCGAGGTGCAGAACAACGAGGCCGCCTCGTGGCTGCCCGGCAACGCGGAGTCGACGCAGGCGCTGGAGAAGCTGGAGCCCTTCCAGGACCCCAACTCGATCCCCACCACCGTCGTCTACTCGAAGAAGTCCGGCTTCACGCCCGAGGACCTCGCCGCGATGAAGGACCAGGCCGCCGAGCTCCAGGCGATGGACGACGTCGAGGGCAAGGTGATCGGCCCGATCCCGTCGAAGGACCTGCAGGCCGCGCAGACGGTGGTCACCTACAACCTCGGCGCCAACGGCTGGAACAAGATGCCGAAGATCGCCGACAAGATCCACGACATCGCCTCCGTGGACGGCGGCAAGGTCTACATCGCGGGAGCCGGCGGTTCGGCGGTGGACTCCTTCGAGTCGTTCGAGGGGCTCGACGGATCGCTGCTGTTCGCTGCCCTCGGCGTGGTGATCCTGCTCCTCCTGCTCACCTACCGCAGCCCGATCCTCTGGATCCTGCCGATCTTCTCGGTGGTCGCGGCGCTCGGCACGGCGCTGGGCCTGATCTATTTCCTGGCCAAGTACGCCAACCTCACGGTCAACGGGCAGAGTCAGGCGATCGTGTCGATCCTCGTCCTGGGTGCCGGCACGGACTACGCGCTCCTGCTCGTGGCGAGATATCGAGAAGAGCTCCGTCGGCACGACGATCGTCACGAGGCGATGGCGTTCGCCCTCCACCGCGCGACGCCGGCGATCATCGCCAGTGCGGGCACCGTCATCGCCGGCATGCTCTGCCTCCTGCTCGCCGAGATGAACTCCACCGCCGGCCTCGGCCCGGTGTGTGCCATCGGCGTCGGCGTGGCCCTGCTGGCGATGACCACGCTGCTGCCGGCGCTGCTCGTGATCTTCGGCCGCTGGATGTTCTGGCCCAAGCGGCCGACCTTCGGCTCGCCCGAGCCCACTTCGACCGGGCTGTGGGCCAGGGTGGGGCAGTTCATCGCCCCCCGGCCCCGCAAGGTCTGGATCGTCACCGCTCTCGCGCTCGGCACGGCTGTCCTCGGCGTCCTGACCCTGAACACCAACGGGCTCGCAGCAGAGGACACCTACACCAAGCAGTTCGACTCGGTGACCGGTCAGCAGATCCTCACCGAGCACGGTCTCGCCGACAACTCCACGCCGGTGATGGTGGTGTCCAACGCCGACCAGGCCGACGAGGTTGCCGAGGCCATGACCGGCATCGACAACCTCGAGGCACCGAGCACGCCGATCGCGAAGGACGGAGTCGCGTTCATCACCGCGAACCTCACGGTCGACTCGACCACCAACGCGGCCTTCGACACCGTCGACGAGGTGCGATCCAAGGTGCACGCGGTCGACGGTGCGGACGCCCTCGTCGGCGGCAACTCGGCGATCCTCGACGACATGCTCCAGGCCAACGCCCGGGACTCCAAGGTGATCATCCCGGTCACCCTCCTGGTCGTGCTGCTGATCCTGATGCTGCTGCTGCGGGCGCTGACCGCTCCGCTCATCCTGATCGCGACCGTGGTGCTGTCCTTCGGCACCGCCCTGGGGCTGAGCAGCCTGGTGTTCAAGTACGTCTTCGACTACCCGGGCGCTGATCCGAGCTTCCCGTTGTTCGTGTTCGTCTTCCTGGTCTCACTCGGCATCGACTACAACATCTTCCTGATGACCAGGGTGCGTGAGGAGACGATGGCGCGCGGCACCCGGCAGGGCTCCCTGGTGGCCCTGTCCGCCACGGGCGGGGTGATCACGTCCGCCGGCCTGGTGCTTGCGGCCACCTTCGGGGTGCTCGCCTCACTGCCGCTGGTGTTCCTGGTCGAGCTCGGCTTCGCGGTCGCGCTGGGCGTCATCATCGACACGATCATCGTGCGGTCGGTGCTGGTCACGGCGATCAACCTCGACCTCGGCAGCAAGATCTGGTGGCCGAGCAAGCTCGACCGTGGCGGCAACGAGGTGGCCGAGCCGGCAGAGGCCCCGCAGCACCGCGCGGACGTGCCGGTCGACGCCTGACCCCCGGAGTGGCGCGATGACCGTGACACCAATACTGTCATCGTCATGAAGCTCTCCACGATGTTGATGTACGACGGGAACCCGCGTTCGGCTGCCGACCAGGTCGTCGGGCTCGAGAAGGCGGGGATCGACACCGTCTGGGTGGCCGAGGCCTACGGCTTCGACTCGCCCACCCTGATGGGCTACCTCGCGGCTGTGACCGAGACCGTCGAGATCGGCGCCGCCATCCTGAACGTGTTCTCGCGCACGCCCACACTGCTCGCGCAGACCGCCGCCGGCCTCGACAACGTGTCGGGTGGCCGCGCGATCCTCGGGCTCGGCGCCTCCGGCCCGCAGGTGATCGAGGGCTGGCACGGGATGCCGTACAGCAAGCCGCTGGGTCGCACCAAGGAGGCCATCGAGATCATCCGCGCGGCCCTGCGCCGCGAGGTGATCGAGTACGACGGCAAGAGCTTCCACCTGCCTCTTCCCGCGGGTGAGGGCACCGGCCTCGGCAAGCCGCTGAAGATGCTCACCCGGCCCGAGCGCAGCGTCGTACCCATCTACATCGCCGCGCTCGGCCCCAAGTCGGTCGAGGGCGCTGCGGAGTACGCCGACGGCTGGCTCCCGTTCATGTACAGCCCCGAGGGCTCCCAGCAGGTCTGGGGCGACGCACTCGCCGCCGGGACGGCCAAGCGCAGCGACGACCTCGCCCCCCTGGAGATCTCCGCCGGCGGACTGGTCGCGATCGGCGACGACGTCAAGGGCTTCCTCGACTTCGCCCGGCCGATGGCTGCGCTCTACATCGGCGGCATGGGGGCTCGCGGCAAGAACTTCTACAACGACCTCGCCTGCCAGTACGGCTACGAGGCCGAGGCCAAGGAGATCCAGGACCTCTACCTCGACGGCAAGAAGAAGGAGGCCGAGGCCGCCGTACCCCTCGAGCTCCTCGAGCGCGTCAACCTGGTCGGTCCCGAGGGCTACATCAAGGAGCGGATCGCCGCGTTCCAGGAGTCCGGCGTGACCAACCTGCAGGTCGCCCCCGCCAGCGACGACCCCGCCGCGCTGGTGCGCCAGCTCAAGGAATGGGTCAGCTGACGTTCGACATCCAGGCACACCGCGGCGGTGCCGCCCTCGCGCCGGAGAACACGTTGGCGGCGTTCGGGAACGCCCTCGACGTCGGCGTGACCACGCTGGAGTGCGACGTCCACATCAGCGCGGACGGGGTGGCCGTGCTGAGCCACGAGCGCACCTACTGCGGACGGATCATCCCGCTGCTGAGGTACGCCGAGCTGGCCGTGCTGCACCCCTCGGGGCTGGAGCCGATCCCCCGGCTCTCGGACCTGATCGCCCTGGTGACGGAACGGGCGGCCGACGAGGTCGGGCTCAACATCGAGACCAAGTTCGACGTGCTGCATCCCGACGAGAGTGCTCCCAGGGAACGTTTCGTCGAGACCGTGCTCGGGGTGCTCGAGGAGCACGCCCTGCTGGAGCGGAGCTCGATCCAGAGCTTCGACTGGTCGATGCTGCAGCTGGTGCGCGCCGCGGAGCCGCGACTCGCGCTCAACGCGCTGGTCAGGACGGACTACCTCGAGATCGACCAGCCCGGCATGTCCCCCTGGCTCGGTGGGATCGACATCGACGCGTTCGACGACAGCGTCCCCGCGGCGGTGAGCGCCCTCGGGTTCGACGCGATCTCCCCCAGCCACACGATCCTCACCCCGGCGATGGTGGCCGAGGCCCACGAGGCCGAGCTGCGGGTGCTCCCCTACACGGTCGACAACGAAGCGATGATGAGGCACCTGATCGCCGTCGGTGTCGACGGGCTGATCACCAACCGACCGGACCTGCTGCGCGAGGTGCTCGCGTCCATGGACCAGCCACTGCCCCAGCGCTACCAGGCGCACCGATAGATTGAACGGCGATGACCGAGCAGCCGGCTTCACTGCCCACCCCCCAGCAGACTCGTCGTGCGCTCGCGCGCGCCGAGCGCGGGGCCGCCCTCGACGTCGCCGAGGCGACGGTGCTGCTGGCGGCCCGCGGGGACGATCTCGCCCGGCTGACCACGGTCGCAGCACGGGTCCGTGACGCCGGGCTGGAGGCCGCCGGTCGCCCGGGGACCGTGACCTACTCGCCCAAGGTGTTCATCCCGGTCACCAAGCTGTGCCGCGACCGGTGTCACTACTGCACGTTCGTGGAGAGCCCCGGCCAGCTCGAGCGAGCCGGGCACGGGATGTTCCTCTCCCCCGACGAGATCCTCGACATCGCCCGCCAGGGAGCCGAGCTCGGCTGCGCCGAGGCGCTGTTCACCCTCGGCGACCGCCCCGAGGACCGCTGGCCCCAGGCGAAGGCCTGGCTCGACGAGTCGGGCTACGACTCGACCCTGGCCTACGTCCGCGCGATGGCGATCCGGGTGCTCGAGGAGACCGGGCTCCTCCCCCACCTCAACCCGGGCGTCATGTCGTGGGAGGAGATGAACCGGCTCAAGCCGGTGTCCCCCTCGATGGGGATGATGCTCGAGACGACCTCGCGCCGCCTGTTCGAGACCAAGGGCGAGGCCCACCACGGCTCCCCCGACAAGGACCCCGCCGTCCGCATCCGGGTGCTCGAGGACGCCGGCCGTCTCTCGGTCCCGTTCACCACCGGGCTGCTGATCGGCATCGGCGAGGACCTCACCGAGCGCGCCGAGTCGATCTTCGAGCTGCGCCGGGTGGCCCGCCAGTACGGCAACGTGCAGGAAGTCATCATCCAGAACTTCCGTGCCAAGCCGGACACCGCGATGCGGCACACCGACGACCTCGGACTCGAGGAGTACGTCGCGGCGATCGCCGTCTCGCGCCTCGTGCTCGGCCCCAAGGTCCGCCTCCAGGCGCCCCCCAACCTCGTCGACCTCGATGAGTGCCAGGCCCTGCTCGGTGCCGGCGTGGACGACTGGGGCGGCGTCTCGCCGCTGACCCCGGACCACGTGAACCCCGAACGCCCCTGGCCGTCCCTCGAACGCCTACGCGACATCACCGCCACCGCGGGCTTCACGCTCCGCGGCCGCCTGACGGCCCACCCGGAGTACGTCCTGGCCGGCGAGGCCTGGATCGACCCCCGCGTCTCCGCGCACGTCGCGGCCCTCGCCGACGACGACGGCCTGCTGCGGGACGGCGTACGTCCGACCGGGCTGCCCTGGCAGGAGCCCGACGGCGGCTTCGCGACGGCCGGGGCGGGCAGGGGCCGCACCGACCTGCACACCGCCGTCGACACCGAGGGCCGCACCGAGGACCGCCGCTCCGACTTCGACAACGTCTACGGCGACTGGGACTCCCTCAAGGAGGGCATCGCCACCCAGAGCGACCACACGCCGGTTGAGCCTGTCGAAACCAGGATTTCGAGAAGCTCAATCAACGGTGGTCCGGGCAGCGCTGCGCTCAAGGCCGCTGAGAAGGACCCCGGCAGCCTCAGCGACGAGCACGCGCTCACCCTGATGACCGCCGAGGGCGACCTCCTCGACCAGGTCATCCGCCTGGCCGACGACCTGCGCCGGGAGACCGTCGGGGACGACGTCACCTACGTGGTCAACCGGAACATCAACTTCACCAACGTCTGCTACGTCGGCTGCCGGTTCTGCGCGTTCGCCCAGCGGCGCACCGACGCCGACGCCTACTCGCTCTCGATGAGCCAGGTCGCCGACCGCGCCGAGGAGGCCTGGAAGCTGGGCGCCACCGAGGTCTGCATGCAGGGCGGCATCGACCCCGAGCTGCCCGGCACGGCGTACTTCGACCTCGCCGCGGCCGTGAAGCAGCGGGTCCCCGAGATGCACGTGCACGCGTTCTCCCCGATGGAGATCGTCAACGGCTCCAGCCGCACCGGCCTGTCCTTCGAGGACTTCCTGATCAAGGCCCGCGAGTCCGGCCTCGACACCATCCCGGGAACGGCAGCGGAGATCCTCGACGACGAGGTGCGGTGGGTGCTCACCAAGGGCAAGCTGCCGACGAGGACCTGGATCGAGGTCGTCACGACCGCCCACAAGGTGGGGGTGCGGTCCAGCTCGACGATGATGTACGGCCACGTCGACAACCCCCGCCACTGGGTCCAGCACCTGCGCGTCCTGTCCCGGATCCAGGACGAGACCGGTGGCTTCACCGAGTTCGTGCCGCTCCCCTTCGTGCACAACTCCTCGCCGATCTACCTCGCGGGCGTCGCCCGTCCCGGGCCGACCATGCGCGACAACCTCGCCGTGCACGCGATGGCCCGGATCCTGCTGCACGGGCGGATCGACAACATCCAGACCAGCTGGGTCAAGCTCGGGGTCGACGGCACCCGCGCGATGCTCGACGCCGGCGCCAACGACGTCGGCGGCACCCTGATGGAGGAGACCATCTCGCGGATGGCCGGCTCCGAGCACGGCTCCGCGAAGACCGTCGCCGAGCTCGTCGAGATCGGCGCCGGCATCGGCCGGCCGGTGGTCCAGCGGGGGACGACGTACACCGAGGTCTGAGCCTCAGGACCTTGACTTAGTTCAAGTGTCGTATAAATTAGGGGTCATGGCCGACTCACCCCTCGTCCTCGGTATCGACTCCTCCACCCAGTCGACCAAGGCGGTCCTCGTGGACGCGCACGACGGCACCGTCGTCGAGCAGCGCAGCGCGACCCACCCACCCGGCACCTCCGTCGACCCGCGGGCGTGGATCGATGCCCTGGACGAAGCCGCCGGTCCGTTGCTCGCGCGCGCCGACGCGGTCGCCGTGGGCGGCCAGCAGCACGGTGCGGTGGTGCTCGACGAGGACGGCGAGCCGGTCCGTGAGGCGTTGCTGTGGAACGACCTGCGCAGCGCCGATGCCGCCAACGACCTGATCGAGGAGCTGGGCGGTGCCCAGGCCTGCGCGGAGCTGACCGGCAGCGTCCTGCTCGGCTCCTACACCGTCACCAAGCTGCGCTGGATCCGGGACCACGAGCCCGACAACGCCAAGCGGGTGCACCGCGTCCTGCTGCCGCACGACTACCTCACCTGGCACCTGTCCGGACGCACCCAGGAGCCGACGACCGACCGGGGCGACGCGTCGGGCACCGGCTACTTCTCCACCCGGGACGACGTCTGGCTCCCCGATCTCCTGGAGCGGGCGCTGGGGCAGGCCGCCCTGCTCCCCCGGATCGCCGAACCGGCCGAGATCGTCGGACGACGCGACGGCCTCGCGATCGCGCCCGGCACCGGCGACAACATGGCAGCCGCCCTGGGCCTCGGCCTGCGCGACGGCGACGTGGCTGTCTCGATCGGCACGTCCGGGGTGGCCTCGGCGGTGACCTCCGAGCCGATCGCCGACGGCACCGGTCAGGTCTCCGGCTTCGCCGACGCGACCGGCCGGTTCCTCCCCCTCGCGTGCACGATCAACGCCGCCCGCATCCTCGAGCTCGGCGCACGCCTGCTCGGGGTCGACCATGACGGCCTGGCCGAACTCGCCCTCGAGTCGGAGCCTGGTGCCCACGGCCTCACGCTGCTTCCCTACCTCGACGGCGAGCGCACCCCCAACCGACCCGACGCGGCCGGCACCCTGCACGGGTTGACCAGCGCCACGACGCGGGCCGACCTGGCGCGCGCCCACGTCGAAGGACTCCTGTTCAGCCTGGCCGATGCCGTCGATGCGCTCAGTGCCGCCTCCGGCCGCGAGCCGCAGCGGCTGCTCCTCATCGGCGGGGCGGCGCGCAACCCCGCCGTACGCGCCCTGGCGCCGCAGGTGTTCGGCATCCCGGTGGTGCTGCCCGATCCCGCCGAGTACGTCGCCCTCGGTGCCGCCCGCCAGGCGGCCTGGGCCCTGTCCGGCACCGAGGCACCGCCGGAGTGGACGGTATCCACGACCGACCTGCCGACGGCCGACGCCATCCCCGATCTCCGCCAGGACTACTCGGTCCTGCGCGAGCTCACCGCAAGCTGGAAGAAACGAGAGGCAACCACATGAACGACTACAAGCCCGTCCCCGAGGACAAGTTCTCCTTCGGTCTCTGGACCGTCCAGTACCCCGGGCGCGACCCGTTCGGCGAACCGACCCGGCCGCCGATGGACCCGGTGCGTGCGGTGCACAAGCTGGCCGAGATCGGTGCCTACGGGATCAACTTCCACGACGACGACGTGGTGCCCTTCGGCTCCGACGACGCCGAGCGCGACCGCATCCTCGACGGGCTGCGCAAGTCACTGGCGGAGACCGGCCTGGCCGTCACCACCGTCACCACCAACCTGTTCACCCACCCCGTCTTCAAGGACGGCGGCTTCACCTCCAACAACCGCGACGTGCGCCGCTACGCACTGAAGAAGGTCATGCGCAACATCGACCTGGCAGCCGAGCTGGGCGCGAAGGTGTTCGTCGCCTGGGGCGGGCGTGACGGCGCCGAGTCCGGCGGCGCCAAGGACGTGATGGTGGCTCTGGAGCGCAACCGCGAGGCCTACAACGTGCTCGGCGAGTTCGTCACCGACCGCGGCTACGACATCAAGTTCGCGATCGAGCCCAAGCCCAACGAGCCCCGCGGCGACATCCTGCTGCCCACCGTGGGCCACGCGCTGGCATTCATCTCCACCCTCGATCGCCCCGAGCTCGTCGGCGTCAACCCGGAGATCGGCCACGAGGAGATGGCCGGGCTGAACGCGTCCGCCAGCTACGCCCAGGCCCTGTGGCAGGGCAAGCTCTTCCACATCGACCTCAACGGCCAGCACGGCCCGAAGTACGACCAGGACCTGCGCTTCGGCGCCGGCAACTCGCGAGGCGCCTTCTGGGTGGTCGACACCCTCCTCGCCGGTGGGTACGACGGACCGGTGCACTTCGACTTCAAGACCCCTCGCACCGAGGACGACAAGGGTGTCTGGATCGCGGCCGAGGCGTGCATGCGCAACTACCTGATCCTGCGGGAGAAGGCCTTGGCCTTCCGCGCCGACCCCGAGGTGCAGAGCGCGCTCATCGACGCCCAGCTTCCCGAGCTGGCGAAGCCCACGCTCGCGGAGGGCGAGACGTGGAGCGACATCGAGGCGGGCGAGGTCCCCGACGTGGACGCCATCGGCGCCCACGGCATGGCCTTCGAGCGTCTCGACCAGCTCGCGCTCGAGCACCTCTACGGCGTGCGCTCCTGACGGTGCTTCAAGATGCGGGACCGGCGGCCACCGACGAGGTGCGCCGCCGCAACACCGCGCTGGTGATGCGGCTGCTGCGCGACTCGGGCGCGCTCAGTCGCGCGGACCTGGCCCGTCGGTCCGGTCTCGCGAAGGCCACCATCGGGACCATCGTCAGCCAGCTCGAACGCACCGGAGCGGTGGCCTCCGGTGAGGCGGCCTCCACCGGGCGTGGCCGCCCGAGCACGCCGATCGTGCTCGCCGGCCGATCCCTGGCCGGCCTCGGTGTGGAGATCAACGTGGACTACACGGCGGTCACCTCGGTCGACCTCGGCGGGCGCGAGATCTCCTTCGAGGAGCGTCCGGTGGGGGCCGGTCGCCGCCTGGGCGATGTCGTCGCCCTGGTCCGCGGCGAGGTCGACCGTCTCGCCGCCATCGGCATCGACCTGCTGGGTCTCACGGTCGCAGTGCCCGGCCTGATCGACCGCGCGCGAGGGGTGGTCGTCGACGCCCCGAACCTCGGGTGGTCCGAGGTGTTCCTCGGCGACTCCCTGCGCGCCGAGCTCGGGGACGCCATTCACATCGCGGTCGACAACGATGCCAACTGCGCCGCGCGTGCCGAGAGCATTCGCGGCGTGGCAGTCGGGTTCGACGACTTCGTCTACCTCACCGGCACGGTGGGCCTCGGGGCCGGCATCGTCTCCGGCGGCCAGGTGCTGCGTGGCTCCCGCGGGCTGGCGGGCGAGGTCGGCCACCTCCGGGTCGGTGACGACTCCCACCGCTGTGCCTGCGGACGCACCGGGTGCTGGGAGGCGACGGTCGGCCTGCGCGCGCTCGAGCAGGCCACCGGCGTCGCCGTCGCCCCGGGCGAGGACCCGGTGTCGTACGCCGAGAGACTCACCCGGCTGCCGGGCACCCACGCCGGCCTCCTCGAGGTCGGCCGCGCACTGGGCCGCGGGGTCGCGCAGCTCGCCGTCACCCTGGACCCACGCATGGTGGTGCTCGGAGGTGCCTTCGTGCCCCTGGGTGACGTGCTCGTCCCGGCGGTCGAGGCGGCGCTCGAGGAGAGCTTCACCGGGAACGGCTGCACCGTCGCGCTGAGCACCCTGGGCCTGCACGCCGCCTCGGTGGGGGCAGCGGTGGACGCGCTCGACGAGGTCTACGCGGGTCGGCGCGCCCTTCCTGGACTGACGCTGCCGGGGTGAGGTGTCAGCCCAGGATCGCGGCGACGGCACCCTTGGCCCGCTGCAGGCTCTCGACCGGGTTCTCCAGCAGGGCGGTGAACGCCAGCTCCGCCGCACCGATGATCACCGAGTCTCCGCCCAGCCAGGGCAGCACGATCTGCGCCTGCTCCGCAGGCGCCTCCAGGGCCCATTCGTCGAGAGCCTCGAGGACGTCGTCGCGCACGAGCGGGAAGACCCACCGCAGCACCCCGCCGAGGATGACCATCTCGGGGTTGAACACGTTCACCAGGCCGCCGAGCCCCAGCCCCAGGGAGCGGCCGAGCCGGCGCAGCTCCGGCGGCACTCCCGGCCGGGGCTGCAGGAAGTCGACGAGCCGGTGCATCTGGTCCGGGGGGCAGCCGACCGCCGCCGCGACGGCGTGGGACCCGATCTCCACCTCCCAGCAGCCGACGTTGCCGCAGCGGCAGGTGTGTCCGCGGGGGTTGAACGGCTGGTGGCCGATCTCCCCGGCGTAGCCGCTGGCGCCCATCATCGGTACTCCCCCCACGATGACGCCGCCGCCGACACCGACGTCACAGGAGATGTAGATCAGGTCGTTCTTGTGCCGGCCCGCGCCGCGGGTGTGCTCGGAGAGGGCTCCCAGCTCAGCGTCGTTGCCCAGGTGCACCGGCACCCGCCGACCCACCCGCGCCGAGAGCATCGCGCTCAGCGGGACGTCGGTCCACGCCAGGTTGGGGGCGAAGCGCACCAACCCCGCACTGTTGGTGACCACGCCCGGGACGGCGATGCCGATCCCGACCAGGCGGGCCTGCGCGTCGGCGGTCTTCAGCATCGACCGGACGAGCTCCACCAGGGTGTCCAGGAGAGCCTCGGGGTCGGGGTCGCTGGGGGTCGCGGTGGAGATCCGGTCGAGCGGCTGCCCGCCCAGGCCGACGCGGGCGACGTCCATGGTGTCCACGCCGAGCTCGGCGGCGATCACGAACACTGCCTCCGGGTCGGGGTTCACGTCGATGGACGGCCGGCCGGCACCAGCACGCGGGCTCGTGCCTGCCTCCGGCGTCGACTGCCGCACCGCTGACAGGTCCTCCAGCTCGCGGACCAGGTCGGCGATGGTGGAGCGGTTCAGCCCCATCCGCTCGGTGAGCTGCGCGCGGGACACCCCACCGGAGCGATGGACGTGTCCGAGCAGCGTCGCGAGGTTGTGGCGCCGTACCGCTTCCTGGTTGGTGCCGGTGCCCCGCCGGCCCCGGTCGGCCACTGTCAGGTACCCGTCGCGGACCGGCGACGGCGCGAGATGGCGTCGACCGAGGCAGCAAGCAGGAGCACGCCACCGGTGATGATGTAGTTGATGTAGGCGGCCTGGTTCAGCAGGCCGAGGCCGTTGTCGATCATGGCGATGACCAGACCGCCGATGACCGCGTCACGGATGTTGCCCTTGCCACCGAACAGGCTGGTGCCACCGATGACAGCCGCGCCGACGGCATAGAGCAGGGTGTTGCCGCCACCGGAACCGGGCGAGACGTTGCCGGTGTACGAGGCGCTCACGATGCCGCTGATGGCCGCCATCATGGAGCAGATCACGAAGGTGGAGATCCTGAGCAGGTCGACGCTGATGCCGGCGCGACGCGCCGCCTCGGTGTTGCCACCGATCGCGTAGATGTGCCGGCCGTAGCTCGTGCGGCCGAAGATGAGCGACCAGAAGATCAGCAGGGCGCCGACCAGGAACACGGCGTACGGGATGCCCTTGATGGTGAAGAAGTTCGGGTTGGGGGCTGCGATTCTGGCTCAGGAAGGCCGTCATGCCGAGCAGGATCACCGCGAGCGCGCCGGCCTTGAGCGCCACGAGCGAGGTCGGCGGACGGTGCAGGTCCTTGGCGATCAGCTGTCGCTGTCGCCAGAATGAGCAGCCCGGCGTACAGGGCGAGGAGGACGATGACCACGATCCAGCCGGCGAGGACGGGCATCGACTTGATGGTGATGCCGCGCAGCACGTCGTTGCGCACCGGGACCGTGCCGCCCTGACCGATCAGCTTCAGGGTGAACCCTTGCAGGCCGAGGAAGAAGGCCAGCGTGACGACGAACGACGGGATGCCGAGCTTGGCGACCAGCAGTCCGATGACCAGGCCGATCAGCGCCCCGACAGCCATGCCGATCAGCACGGCGAGGAACCAGCCCTGGCCGTGGCGCACGATCGCGACTGCGGTGAAGCCGGCCGCGAGACCCCCGGCGACACCGGCGGACAGGTCGATGTCGCCGAGCAGGAGCACCGGGACGAGCCCCATCGCCAGAATGGAGATCGAGGAGGCCTGCACCAGCAGGTTGGCGATGTTGAGCGCGCCGGTGAACGTCTCGGGCCGCAGCGAGGAGAAGACGACGAACAGGACGACCAGGCCGCCGATGGCCGGGAGGGCGCCCATGTCGCCGCCGCGGACACGCTCGACGTAGGAGCGCATCGACTCCCCGAGCGTGAGGTTGGCACGGTCGTTGGCGAAGCCGGTCTGAGCCATGGTCGGGCTCGAGTCCGCGGGGGCAGGGGTCTGGGTGTCTTCGGGCATGTCTGTCTCCTCAGTCCGACTCGTTGGCGGAGTCCGCGGAGATGCCGATGCTCCCCGAGCGCCCGGATGTGATCAGCTCGACGATCTGGCTGTTGTTGGTCTCGCTGGTCTTCACGTCGGCAGCGACCCGGCCCAGGAAGAGGGGGACGATCCGGTCGGAGACCTCGAAGACGTCGTTCATGTTGTGCGAGATCAGCACGACGCCGAGGCCCTGGTCGGCCAGCCGCCTGACGAGGTCGAGGACCTGTCGGGTCTGGGCGACACCGAGTGCGGCGGTCGGCTCGTCGAGGAGCACGACGCGGGAGTTCCAGAGGACGGCCTTGGCGATCGCCACGGTCTGGCGCTGCCCACCGGAGAGGGAGGCGACGCTCTGGCGGACCGACTTCACGGTGCGCACCGAGAGCGAGGCCAGCGTCTGGCGCGCTCGGTCCTCCATCGTCGAGCTCGTCGAGCAGGAAGGTGGGAGTCCTCGCCTCGCGGCCCAGGAACATGTTCTGGACGATGTCGAGGTTGTCGCAGAGAGCGAGGTCCTGGTAGACGACCTCGATGCCGAGACCGGCCGCGTCCTTGGGTCCGTTGAACGTGACCTGCTTGCCCTCGAAGAAGAACTGGCCCGCGTCCGCGTGGTAGATCCCCGCGACCGTCTTGACGAGCGTGGACTTGCCGGCACCGTTGTCCCCGACCAGAGCGGTGACCTGCCCCGGGTAGACCTTGAGGTTCACACCATGCAGGACCTGCACCGGTCCGAAGCTCTTGTCGACTCCGCGCAGCTCGAGCAGTGGTTCGGTCATCATGCCTCCTGGGTCGGGCGTGCTCTCAGTGGTACGACGGGCCCGGCCCCCGGGTAGGGAACCGGGCCCGTCGAGTGTTGCGCTACCGGGTCAGGAGATCCCTGCAGTTGCGCACTGCTTCTCGAACCCCTTGCAGACGTCGGCCGCCGTCTGGCCACCGTCGTCGACGACCGCCTTGACGTTGTCCTTGGTCACCGAGACCGGGTCGAGGAGGACCGACGGGACATCGCGGTTGCCCTCGGTGTCCTTGACGGTGCCGTTGGCCTCGCCCTTCTCACCCTTGGCCAGGCCGATGGCCAGCTTGGACAGCGCACCCGCCTCGAGCTTCGCCGACTTGTAGACCGTCATGCACTGCGTGCCGGCGAGGACGTTCTGCAAGCCCTCGACCGTGGCGTCCTGACCGGTCACGGGGACCTTGCCAGCCTGCTTGTTCTTGTCGAGGATCGAGATCGCCGCGCCACCGAGGCCGTCGTTGGCCGCGAGCACACCCTGGATGTCGCCCTTCTGCTGGGTGTACATCTGCTCGAAGATCACGCCTGCCTGCTTGTTGTCCCACTTGGGGACGGCCTGCTCGGCGACCTTGGTGAAGTTCTTCTTCGCGTCGAGCACCGAGTGCGCACCCGCGGCGAACGCGGTCGCGTTGGAGTCGTCGGGCGAACCGTCGAGGTAGACGATGTTGGCCTTCTTGTCGCCCAGGCAGGTTGCGAGACCCTCGCCCTGGAGCTCGCCGACCTTGGTGTTGTCGAAGGAGACGTAGTACTCCGCCGAGCCACCGAGGGTCAGGCGGTCGTAGTCGATCGTGGCGACGCCCTGCTCCTTGGCCTTCTGCTCGATGGCCGCACCGGAGGCGTTGTCGAGGTTGACGATGGCCAGGACGGTGACGCCGCTGGCGATCATCGAGTCCGCGATCTGGGCCATCTTGTCGGCATCACCCTGCGCGTTCTGGATGTCGTACTTCACGCTGGCCGACTTGAACGCGGCCTCGAGTGCCGGCCGGTCCGCGGTCTCCCAGCGGACGGAGGACTCGGTGTCGGGAAGGATGACGCCGATCTTGGCTTCGGCCTTCTTGTCGCCGCCGCCGCCGCCGTCGCTCTTGCTGTCACTGCCACATGCCGACAAGCCGAGGGTGAGCCCCAGCGCGCCGGCGACCAGTAGTACGGGCATCCGCTTCACGCAGATCGCCTCCTTCTTGTGAGGGCACCGCCCCGCCGCCGGCTGACCGATGTGTCGGAGAGGTAAATAGTTGGTTGCGCCAACGTAACGGGGGTCACACCCCGGGTCTAGTAGGGGCGAACAACAAATCCGACGTGTCGCCCTTATGGTCTAGACAGGTTGTTCCTGGGGGTCACAGGTGGGTCACAACTCGGCGCTGCGGCCGGGCTTCGCCTTGACCGACGCTGGCCCCGGGGAGTAGTCGCGCCACGCGGGTGCCGCGGGTTTCCCGCTAGTGGCCGAGGCGAACCGGTACGGACTCGACGCCGTACACGATGCTCAGCGCGCGGTAGTCCAGGTCCGTCGAGGGGACGGCGAGCCGCATCTCCGGGAAGCGGCGCGCGATCGCGGGGAAGGCCGTCTTCAGCTCCATCCGGGCGAGCTCGGCGCCCACGCACCGGTGGAAGCCGTACCCGAAGGCGAGGTGCGAGGTGCTCGCGCGGTCCAGGTCGACGTCGTCTCCCGGGGTGGTCCTCGGGTCCCTGTTGGCAGCCGGGAGCGAGCAGACGATGACCGAACCCTCGGAGATGTGCTTGCCGCCGACCACGACGTCACGCTTCACGAAGCGCGGGAAGGCCACCTGAACGACCGAGAGCACGCGCAGCAGCTCGTCGACGATGGGGCCGACGCTGTCCGGGTCGGTGACGAGCTTGCTCCACAGCTCGCGGTTCTCCAGGAGCACCGCCGTGCCGAGGGCCAGCATCGACGCGCTGGTCTCCAGGCCGCCGGTGAACACCCCGTCGGCGAGCCCGCCGAGGTCGAAGTCGTTGATCTCGTCGCCGTGCTCACGGATGATCTGGCCGATCAGACCAGGTCCGGGGTTCTTGCGCTGGCGTGCGGTCTCGGCGAGCAGGAACTCACGCGAGCCACCGACGGCATCCATCGAGCTCTGCGCCCCCATGGAGATGTCGAACCGGGCGGTCGCGAGCTTGCTGAAGGTCTCCCGCTTCTCGTCGGGGAGGCCGAGCAGGTCGCAGATGACCAGGAACGGGATCGGGAAGGCGAAGGTCGGCACCAGGTCGACCGTGTCGCCACTCGCCCCGGCGGCCTCGATCTCGGCGATCTGCTTCTCCACGATCGAGGCGATGCCGGGACGGATCCGTTCCAGGCGCCGCATCGTGAACTCGGGCATCAGCAGCCGGCGCATCTTGGTGTGGTCGGGCGGATCGGTGAAGCCGAGACCCCCGAAGTCACCGTCGGTGACCGATCCCCGCTTGCCCATGTAGGGCCGGATGTCGGTGGAGTACGACGTGGTGTCGGCCAGCACCTGTCGTGACTCGGCGTCGCCGGTCACCATCCAGACGTCCATGCCCAGCAACGAGGCCAGCCGCTGCACCGGGTCGGCATCACGGGTGGCGGAGAGGCGGGGGTTGGGTGCCACGACGTCGCGCTGCAACGGCCAGGAGAGCGATTCGGGAACCTTGTCGAGGCGGGAGAAGTCGATGCCTCCGGCTCGGGCGATGAGGCGGTCCCGGACGGCCTTCTTCACCGAGGTGACGAGACTCATCGGGCACCCCCTTTGCTTGTTGGCCTCGGCAGGAGTCTACGAAGTCCGGCCGGTCGCGGCATCAGGGACACCCCCGACCGGTCATGTCCTCTCCCCTGAACTGGTCCCTACTCCCACTCGATCGTGCCGGGTGGCTTGCTGGTGATGTCGAGGGTGACCCGGTTGACCTCGCGGACCTCGTTGGTGATCCGCGTCGAGATGGTCTCCAGGACGTCGTACGGCACCCGGGCCCAGTCGGCGGTCATCGCGTCCTCGGAGGTCACCGGACGCAGCACGATCGGGTGGCCGTAGGTCCGGCCGTCGCCCTGCACGCCGACGGAGCGCACGTCGGCCAGCAGCACGACCGGGAACTGCCAGATGTCGCGGTCGAGACCCGATCGGGTCAGCTCCTCACGGGCGATCGCATCGGCCTCCCGCAGGATGTCGAGTCGTTCCCGGTTCACCGAGCCGATGATCCGGATCGCCAGGCCGGGGCCGGGGAACGGGTGTCGCCACACGATCTCCGGCGGCAGGCCGAGCTGCTCACCGACGAGCCGCACCTCGTCCTTGAACAGGGTGCGCAGCGGCTCGATGAGCTCGAACTCGATGTCGTCCGGCAGGCCACCGACGTTGTGGTGGGACTTGATGTTCGAGGCCCCCGCTCCCCCGCCCGACTCGACCACGTCGGGATAGAGCGTGCCCTGAACCAGGTGCGCGACCTTGGTGCCCTCGACGGCCATCGACTTGGCCAGCACGTCGGCCTCGGCGGCCTCGAAGACCCGGATGAACTCGCGACCGATGATCTTGCGCTTCTCCTCGGGGTCACTGACGCCCTCGAGGGCGTCGAGGAAGCGCTTCTCGGCGTCCACGACGTGCAGGTCGACCCCGGTGGCGGCGACGAAGTCGCGCTCGACCTGTTCGGCCTCTCCCTTGCGCAGCAGGCCGTGGTCGACGAACACGCAGGTCAGGCGGTCCCCGATCGCACGCTGTACGACGGCCGCGGCGACCGCCGAGTCGACGCCACCCGACAACCCGCAGATGGCCCGCCCGGTCTCTCCGACCTGCTCGCGGATGCGTTCGATCTGCTCCTCGACGATGTTCACCATCGTCCAGGTGGGCCGGCAGCCGGCGATGTCGTGCAGGAAGTGCTCCAGGACCCGCTGGCCGTGCTCGGTGTGCAGCACCTCGGGGTGCCACTGCACGCCCGCGAGCCGGCGGTCGGTGTTCTCGAACGCGGCGACCGGGGTCGCGGTGGTCTCGGCGAGCACGTCGAACCCGTCGGGGGCCCGGCGCACGGAGTCACCGTGGGACATCCAGACCCGGTGCTCGGCCGGGATGTCGGCGAGCAGCGTGCCCGGGCTGGTGACCGTGACCGGCGTACGCCCGAACTCGGAGACGCCCGTCCGGGCGACTTCTCCCCCGAGCACCTGGGCCATCGCCTGGAAGCCGTAACACATGCCGAAGACGGGCACACCGGCCTCGAACAGGGCGGCGTCGACGTGCGGGGCGCCCGGCGAGTACACCGAGGACGGCCCTCCGGAGAGGATGATCGCGGCGGGTTCGCGCGCCAGCATCTCCGCCACCGGCATCGAGTGCGGGACGATCTCGGAGTAGACCCGGGCCTCGCGCACCCGGCGAGCGATCAGCTGGGCGTACTGGGCTCCGAAGTCGACGACGAGAACGAGGTCGTGGTCGCTCAAAGTGGGCCCTTTCAGGGGGGCATCGACGGTGCTCTGAGTCTGCCAGAGAAATAATTGAGATTTTGACCGGGTGCGCATAACTCGCCCCGAAAGACCTCGTTGGTCCAGCAGATCCGGTGAGTTTTGCTCCCTCCCAGGCCGGATCTGACCGGTCCGCCCCCGCGCGGACTCCCAGGGCCCGGCCAACCTCCCTCCCCGGCCGGGTCCTGGGTCTTTTCCGGCTCGACGCCGGAAAAGACCCAGCTGATCCTGAGCCAAAGGTCTGTCGCGACTGGCTGTAGTCGGGGCAAACGGTCTGTCTCTCGGCTGACAGTGGGTAGGGGTTTGCCGACAGGGCAGTTCTGCACCTCCCCCGCTTCGCTCCTCCGATGCAGAACGGCCCGGTCGGCAGGTCGCCGCTGGGGTCAGGTCCTCAGCTGACGCTGACGATCGGGAGCCGCAGCGCTGCCGGGGCGGACTCGGGGACCGCCGGGTGGTTCGGGGCGACCGGGGCGAGGCGCTCGTACGCCGCGCCGATCTCCGGGCGGGTGTCGTCCTCCCCCTTGTTCGGCCAGAACGACATCGCCCGCTCGGCCTGGGCGGTGATCGTCAGGGACGGGTTCACGCCGAGGTTGGCCGAGATCGCCGAGCCGTCGGCCACGTGCAGTCCCTCGTAGCCGTAGACGCGCTGGTAGGGGTCGACCACACCGGTCTCCGGGCTCTCGCCGATCGCGCACCCGCCGATGAAGTGGGCCGTCATGGGCATGTTGAACGGCTCGCCGATGGAGCCCCCCGCCGTACCGCCCATGATCGTGGCCATCTTGCGCACGACCTTGTTCGCGATCGGGATCCACGTCGGGTTCGGCTGGCCGTGGCCCTGCCGCGAGGTGATCCGCCACTTCTTGGTGCCGGGGATCCGCTTGGGGTAGGTCGTGATCGAGTTGTCGAGGGTCTGCATCACCAGGGCGATCACGGTGCGTTCGGACCAGTGCTTGACGTCGTAGAGGTTCGCGACGTTCTTGCGCTCGGTCCACATCTCCTTCAGCCACGTCTGCCAGCGCGGACCGGGGCCGTCACCGTCGGTGAGCACCGTCTGCATCAGCGCCATCAGGTTGCTGCCCTTGCCGTAGCGCACCGGCTCGACGTGGGTGTCCGCGTCGGGGTGGAAGGACGAGGTGATGGCCACGCCGTAGCTGTAGTCGACCGCCTTGTCCGGGGCGATCGCACCCAGGATCGACTCGGAGTTGGTCCGGGACAGGAAGCCGAGGCGGTCCGAGAGCTCGGGCAGGTGTCCGTCGGCCTTCATCTTGTGCAGCAGCTTCTGGGTGCCGATCGCTGCGGCCGCGAAGATGACCTGCTCGGCGGAGATCGTCTTGTGCGATCCCTTCGAGGGGCGCTTGGCCTTGGTGAACCTGAGGTCGATCTCGTACCCGCCGTCGGCACCCGGGGCGACCCGGGTCACCGTGGTCAGCGGCATCACCTTCGCGCCGCGCTGCTCGGCGAGGTAGAGGTAGTTCTTCACCAGGGTGTTCTTCGCGTTGTACTTGCAGCCGACCATGCAGTCGCCGCAGGCGATGCAGGTGTTGCGGTCCGGGCCCTCTCCGCCGAAGAACGGATCGGCGACCCGCTCGCCGCGACGGGTGTCAGGCTCACCGAAGAAGACGCCGACCGGGGTCGGATGGAACGTGTCTCCCACGCCGAGGTCGTTGGCGACCTTCTCCATCACGTCGTCGGAGGGGGTCCGAAGCGGGTTCTCGACCACGCCCAGCATCCGTTTCGCCTGGTCGTAGTACGGCGCCAGCTCGGCCTTCCAGTCGGTGATGTCACGCCACTGGGCGTCCTTGTAGAACGGGTCGAGCGGTTCGTACAGCGTGTTCGCGTAGACCAGCGACCCGCCACCGACACCGGCGCCGGCCATGATCAGGGAGTCGCGCACGGCCTCGATGCGCTGGATGCCGTACATGCCCATCGCAGGGTTGAAGAGGAACTTCTTGAGCTCCATGGAGGTCTTCGCATAGTCCTCGTCGGCGAACCGGGCGCCCGCCTCGATGACGGCGACCTTGTAGCCCTTCTCGACCAGGCGCAGCGCGCTGACCGATCCCCCGAAGCCGGATCCGACGATGACGACGTCGTAGTCGAAGTTCTGCACGGCGGTTGAGCTTCTCGAAACCATCAGGCTCTTCCCAGCTTCTTCATCAGGCGGAGGTTGGCGGTCATCACCTTCGCGTAGGTCTCGTCCTTCATGCCGAACATCGGGGCGAACCGGATCAGCTTCTGCACGCCGACCGACTGCGACTCGGTGTAGCGCAGGACGCCTTCGCTCCCCTGGCGCCGTCCCATCCCGGACTCGCGCATCCCGCCCATCGGCGAGTCGATGCTGGCGAAGGTGGCTCCGAAGGCCTCGTTGACGTTCACGGTGCCGCACTTGATCTGGCGTGCGATCGCTCGAGCACGCCGGGTGTCCCGGCTGTAGATCGAGGCGTTCAGGCCGTACTCCCCCGCGTTGGCCCGGGAGATCGCGTCGGCCTCGTCGTGGAAGCGGTAGAGCGAGATCACCGGACCGAAGGTCTCGTTGCCGAAGCAGGTCATCTCGGGGGTGACGCCCTCGAGCACGGTGGGCTCGTAGAAGTAGGGGCCGAGGTCGGGCCGCGCGTTTCCGCCCGCGAGCACGGTGGCTCCCTTGTCGACGGCGTCCTGGACGTGTGCCGTGACGGTGTCGAGCTGGTCCTGGCTGATCAGGGACCCCATGTCCGAGCCCCACTCGATGCCGGGACGCAGCGCCATCGCGCGCACCCGCTCGACGAACTTGGCCCGGAACCGGTCATAGATCTGGTCGGCGACGAACATCCGCTCCATCGAGACGCACAGCTGGCCGGCGTTGGAGAAGCTCGCGCGCACGGCACCTTCCGCGGCACGGTCGAGGTCTGCGTCCCTCAGGATCAGGATGGGGTTCTTGCCGCCCAGCTCGAGCGAGCAGCCGATCAGCCGGTCGGCGCACTGCTTGGCGATGATCTTGCCGGTCGCGGTCGAGCCGGTGAAGCAGATGTAGTCGGCGCGGTCGATCATCGGGGTGCCCAGCTCACGGCCGGGACCCGCGACGACGTTCCACAGTCCGGCCGGGAAGCCGGCCTCCTCGAGCAGCTGCGCACCGAGCAGCGCCGAGAGCATGGTCTGCGCGTCCGGCTTGGTGACCACCGCGTTGCCGGCGAGCAGCGCGGGAATGCCGTCGCACAGTGCCATCGTGAACGGGTAGTTCCACGGGGAGATGATCCCGACGACACCCTTGGGCACGTGGTTGACCTCCACCCGGGTCAGGCCGGGCACGACGCCCAGCTTGCGCTCGGTGTCGAGGTGGTCATGGGCCGTCCGCGCGTAGTAGCGGGCCGTCAGGGCGATGTGCAGCGGCTCGTCGAACGCGTGCTTGCGGGCCTTGCCGGACTCCCAGCAGATCAGGTCGATGATCTCGTCCTGGCGCTCGAGGACGAGGTCGTGCAGCCGCAGCAGCAGGGCCGACCGCTGCTCCAGGCTGGTGCGGGCCCAGGACTGCTGGGCGTGCCGCGCCCGTGCGAACGCCTCGCGCACGTCTGTCTCGCTCGACTGCGGGATCATCGCCAGCGGCTGCCCGCTGATCGGCGAGAACGTCGGCACGGTCTGCCCGCTCGTCGAGACCACCCGGTTGGTCAGCGCCCGGGCGTACGCCGGATCCAGTGCGTACGACGCCTTGGGGTCGTGCTCGGGATCGGCGGGACCGACCTGCTCGCTGGAATGGGAGGGCTCGGGCTGGACAGTCATGCTCGCAGCCTAGACTCGCGAGTAACTTTACACAACGCGCCGTCCTGTAAAGAACGCCTGACTGGCCCCCTATCGGGGAGTCATGTAGGTCGCCAGCATCTGGGACACCGGCGTGCCGAAGGCGGTCTCGGGCAGGATCCGGTGGTCCCCGGTGGTGCCGATCGCGTTGAAGTAGAGGACGTAGTGGTAGCCGCGGGCCGCACTGGCGTCATAGACCTTCTTCCAGAACGCTGCCCGGCCGGTTCCGTCGACGTCGTTCTCGTGCGGGTTGTCACCGGTCTCGAACAGGCCCCAGTCCTTGATGCCCAGGCGCTTGGTCCGGTCGGCCATCTTGGTCAGGGCGATGTTGGGGTCGATGGACCAGGCGGTCGTCGGCTTGTTCCAGTAGTAGTCCCAGCCGATGCCGTCCAGCCGCGGCGAGACGGCGGCGTCCTGGAAGCGGTTCACGTCGAGGGAGTAGCCCATGTAGACGTCCCAGACCTCGACGCGTCCTGCCGCGTAGGCCGAGGTCGCACGGGCGATGTCGATCAGACGCTCGGTGGCGGCACGGTGCTGGGCACTCGTGAACTGGTTGTCCTTCCACATCTCGTCGTCCGGCTCCTGCCAGTTGACGAGCATGATCTTCCAACCAGCGGGGATCGAGTTGATGTAGCCCGTGATGGACGCGTCCAGGGATCCGTTGGCCAGCGCGTCCTGGTTCGGCTTGAAGCACACCGCCGCGACCTTGCCGGGGATGGTGCCTTCGTAGGAGTTGTTGAACTTCGCCGGCAGTCCACCGCCGTAGAAGACCTTGGCCGCACCCAGGGAGCCGTAGCTCCTCACGATCCTGGCCACCTGCTGGGTCGCGGTCTCCTGCGCACCGTTGGTGTACGAGGTGCCCGGCGAGACGTTCATGCCGTAGATCGTCCGCGCCGGTGAGGGGGTGGGCGTCGGAGTCGGGGTCGGAGTCGGCGTCGGGGTGGGCGTCGGGGTCGGCGTCGGGGTGGGCGTCGGGCGTCGGAGTCGGGGTGGGCGTCGGCGTCGGGCGTCGGAGTCGGCGTCGGGGTCGGAGTCGGCGTCGGAGTCGGCGTCGGAGTCGGAGTCGGCGTCGGAGTCGGAGTCGGCGTCGGAGTCGGGGTGGGCGTCGGAGTCGGGGTCGGCGTCGGAGTCGGCGTCGGGGTGGGCGTCGGAGTCGGCGTCGGCGTCGGAGTGGGCGTCGGCGTCGGGAACGGGATCGGGATCGGGAACGGGATCGGCGCGGGAATGACCTGCGGCTTGACGGTGACAGCCGCCCGGGGCCGCACGAAGCGCATCGGGGTCACCCGGGACCAGGCACCTCGGTGACCCTTCTTGATGGCCCGCACCTGGACGTACCACGTCTTGGCGCGGCCGAGGGCCCTGGTGTAGGTCCCCTGCGGAGTGCGCGAGACCAGCACCCTGCTGCTGCGCAGCTTCGAGGGCCGCTGCGCCACTCGCACCTGGTAGCGAGCTGCACCCGGGATGGCGCTCCAGCGGATCTTCAGCTTGGCGTGGTTCCAGTCCTGGCCGGCGCGGGCCACCCCGGAGACCCGGGGGACGGAGCGCGCGGCATCCGCGGCGACGACGCAGAGGCCGAGGAGCATGACAGTGCAGACAAGGGTGGCAAGCGCACGGGGGAGGCGACGAGACATTGGTCATCCTTCGGGGGGACGTCTTTCAACGGGCAGTGTCAGCATATGACCTTTATGTCCGTTTTGTCCTTGGAATGGAAAACCCCACGACCCGGAGAGCCATGCAGGCTCTCCGGGTCGTGGTCGCTCGTGATCGAGCAGGTGTTTCGCGGTTACATGCGGCTCCGGAACATCGAGGCCGTGGGTGCCCCGAAGGACGTCTCGGGCCGGACCCGGTGGTCCCCGGTGGTGCCGATGGCGTTGAAGTAGATGACGTAGCGGTAGCCGAGCGAGGCACTGGAGTCATAGACCTTCTTCCAGAACGAGGCGCGCCCCCGGCCGGCCGTGTCGTTCGAGTGCGGGTTGTCGCCGGTCTCGAACAGGCCCCACTGCTTGATCCCGAGACGCTTGGTCACATCAGCCATCCGCTTGAGGTCGGAGGCGGGGTTGTCGTGCCAGGAGGTGGTGGGGGTGTTCCAGTAGTAGTCCCAGCCGATGCCGTCGAGGCGGGGCGAGACAGCCGAGTCCTGGAAGCGGTTCACGTCGAGCGAGAAGCCCATGTAGACGTCCCACACCTCGGCGCGGCCCGCGGCGTACGCCGGACGCGAGTGCACGATGTCGATGAGCTGCTCGGTGGCGGCGCGGTGCTGGGCAGAGGTGAAGGCGTGGTCCTTCCACATCTCGTCGTCCGGCTCCTGCCAGTTGACGAGCATGATCTTCCAGCCGGCGGGGATCGAGTCGACGTACCTGGCGATCGAGGCGTCCAGCGAGCCGTTGGCGAGCGAGGTCTGGCTCGGCTTGAAGCACACGGCTGCGATCTTGCCCGGGACCAGACCCTCGTAGTTCTTGTTGAAGGTGGCGGGCAGTGCGCCCTGGTAGAACACCTTGGCGACCTCCAGGTCACCGTAGGTCTGCTTGATGCGGGAGACCTGCTGAGCCGCGGTCTCGCGAGCTCCGTTGGTGTACGAGGTGCCCGGGGAGACGTTCATCCCGTACACGGTGTCGGAGTGGCCGGGGTTCCTGGTCGGGACCGTCACGGCCTTTCTGGGAGCGGTGAACCGGATGGTCTTGGCCCGCGACCACTTGCTCTTGTGGCCCTTGCGGACCGCGCGGACCTGGACCAGGTAGACCTTGTTGCGCTTGAGGGCGCGGGTGTAGGTGCCGGCCGAGGTGCGCGTGCGGATCGGCTTGACGTGCTTGAGCCGCTTGCGGTTCACAGCGACACGCATCTGGTAGGTGGCGCCGGGAACCGCGCGCCACGCGACCCGCAGCTTGGCGTGGCCCCAGTCCTGGCCGGCGCGGGCGATGCCGGTGACACGAGGCACCTTGCCCTTCGCCTCGGCCACTGCGGGGAACAGGGCGACAAGTACGACGGCGCAGAGCGCCAGGATCGACATGCGAAAGATGCGGTGCAACATTGCGGTATCCATTCGGGGGGGACGGAGCCTGCTTTTCCCCTACTTTAGACCGCAATGTCCGTTTTGTTCAGAAAACGATGATACTGCCTGATCTGTCCCCTGCCTCCCAGGTGGGGTCGCCGGAGGGTGACCCGGTTCGGGCGGCGCTACTCCTCGTCGGGGTCCGCCACCGACCGCTCGCCCGCAGCCTCGTCGCGCTCTGCCCAGTCGAGCAGTGGCGTCAGGTCGTACGGCGCGGCGTCGATGCCCGCGTGCAGGTCACCCAGCTCGGCGTACCGGGCCGGCACCGTGGCGATGGTGAAGTCGTCCGGATGACAGTCGTCGACCTCGTCCCACCGGATGGGAGTCGAGACGGTTCCGATGGGGTTGCCGCGCACGGAGTACGCCGCGGCGATCGTGTGGTCCCGCGCGTTCTGGTTGTAGTCCACGAAGAGGTGGCTGGGGTCCCGGTCCTTGCGCCACCAGGTGGTGGTCACCTCGTCGGAGCGGCGTTCGACCTCGCGGGCGAACGCGAGCGCGGCGCGGCGTACGTCCTTGAACCCGTGGTCCGGCTGGATCCGCACGTAGATGTGCATCCCCTTGCCTCCGCTGGTCTTGGGAAAGCCGGTGGCCCCGAGCTCCTCGAGCACCTCGTGGGCGAGGTGGGCGACCCGCTGGACGGTCGGCCAGGGGCAGTCCGGACCGGGGTCGAGGTCGATGCGCCACTCATCGGGCTTCTCGGTGTCGGCACGCCGGCTGTTCCACGGGTGGAACTCGACGGTACTCATCTGCACGGCCCAGATCACCTGGGCGAGCTCGGTGACGCAGAGCTCGTCGGCGGTGCGGTTCCACCGGGGGAAGTGCACGCGGACGGTCTCCATCCACGGCGGCGCCCCCTTGGGCAGCCGCTTCTGGTGCACCTTCTCCCCCGACACCCCGGTGGGGAATCGGTGCAGCATGCAGGGCCGTTCCCGGAGCGCGTTGACGATGCCGTCACCGACGGAGAGGTAGTACTCGACCAGGTCGAGCTTGGTCTCCCCTCGCTCGGGGAAGTAGACCCGGTCGGGGTTGCTCACCCGGACGACCTTGTCGTCGACCTCGATCTCGACCGCGGGCGTGGGCATCGAACAGCCTCAGTCGGTGCCGTGCTCGCGGACGAACTCGAGGATCAGCTGCGAGAGCTCAGGGCGGCAGATGATCAGGTCCGGCAGCAGCACGTCGTCCTGGTTGTAGACCAGCGGCGACCCGTCGACCCGGCTGGTGAACAGACCGGCCGCCCGGGCCACGGCCACGGGCGCGGCGGAGTCCCACTCGTACTGCCCACCCGCGTGCACGTAGGCGTCGCTGACGTCACGGATCACCGACATCGCCTTGGCCCCAGCAGAGCCCATCGGCACCAGCTCGGCACCGATCTCCTCGGCCAGCGCCTTGACGAACTCCGGCGGGCGCGTGCGCGAGACCACCAGGCGCGTACGGCTCGCCGACGAGGAGGGTACGACGGGGGGCCGGCCGGTGTCGTAGGTCACGCCCAGTGCTGGCAGGGCCACGGCACCGGCGACGAGCTCACCGCGCTCCCACAGGGCCACGTGCACCGCCCAGTCCTCGCGCGGGGGCTCGGAGAACTCCCGGGTGCCGTCCAGCGGGTCCACGATCCAGACCCGGTCGGCGGCGAGACGCTGCTTGTCGTCCTTGCCCTCCTCGCTGAGCACTGCGTCCGCGGGCCGGTGCTCCCCCAGCAGCTGCATCAGCAGGTCGTGCGCGGCCAGGTCCCCGGCATCCTTGAGGGCTCTGCCCTCGAGCCCCTGGGTGCGGACCTCGAGCAGCAGGCGACCGGCCTCCTCGGCGGTCCAGGCGGCGAGGGCGTGGTCGTCGCCGTCGGAGGGAAAGGTGCTGCTGGGCTGGGATTCGGACACGCGGTCACCCTACTGGGCGGGCACTTCCTCACGAGTGTGTGTGCGGGGCGAAGGCAGACGCACTAGCCTCGACCCAACCAAGTGCAGCAGGAGGCGGTGGCGCAATGCCAGACATCGAGTGGAATCGCGAGGTGTGGGACCAGGCCCACGACTGGAGCGAGGACGGCGACGAGTGGAGCGGCATGGCCGCTGCCTGCGGCCAGCCCTACGAGGCGTGGAAGTCCGCGCTGATCGAGGAGTTCCTGACGCCCCAGGTGCAGGGGAAGGACGTCCTCGAGATCGCTCCGGGCCACGGCCGCTTCTCCCAGTTCATCGTGCCGTCGGCCAGCTCCACGACGCTCGTGGACCTCAGCCAGACCTGCCTCGACGCGTGCCAGCAGCTCTTCGCCGAGTCGACCAACGTCACCTACGTGCTCACCGACGGCACGACGCTGCCCGGCGTGCCGGACGCGTCGATGGACTTCGTGTGGTCCTTCGACTCCTTCGTGCACATGGAGCTGCCCGTGATCGATGCCTACCTCGGCGAGATCGCCCGGGTGCTCAGGCCAGGTGGGGAGTTCACCCTGCACCACGCCGGCAAGCGCGACTGGGCCCTCAAGCTGGCCCCCGCTGCTCACAAGCTGGGCCGCGTGGGCCGAGTGGGTCTGCGCGTCGCGGGCCAGGGTCGGCTGCACGACAGTGGTCGGCGTGCAGACGTCAGCCGCGAGCGGGTCGCTGCCTCGGTCGAGGGCCACGGCATGACCGTGGTCGGCCAGGTGCAGAGCTGGGGCTCGGACGGTCAGTACGACGTGAAGAAGTACGGCGACTGGATCACCACCGGCCGCAAGCCCTGACGGACCGGGCCTCAGAACGAGGCGACGAAGCAACCACGGTCGGCGCCCGAGGAGACCTGGAAGCGCCAGCTGCCGCCTTGCGGCAGGGTGATGTTCGTGTCGTAGAACTTCCACTGCTCGAGGTCGGCGACCACGCGCTGGGTGACCCGCACGCTCTTGCCACCTGAGGTGGCCGTCACCGTGACGCCGCCCATGGGCTTGGCGTGCAACGGCATCCAGTACAACCGGACCTCCTTGCGGCCCATCCCCTGGCGCACCTTGCCGTAGGACTTGCGGGCGTCGTCGAACGCACCGCCGACGAACCCACCCGACTTCACGTCCCGCTCGCCGCCGACGTTCTCGCAGGCCCCGGTCGTGTTGCCGGGGAGATTCTCGAACAGCGCGGTCTGCCGGCCCTGGGCATCCACGGCACCCGGGGCACCGTGGTCCACCTTCATCGGGTCGGTGCCGTCATCGGTACCCGGGCTCGAGGTCTTGCCCGAGCCCCCTGGCGGGGACGCAGTCGAACCCGAGCCCGAGCCCGAGGTCTTCCCCGAGCCCGCGCTCGGCGACTGACCATCGCTGGCGGTGGACCCGTTGCCGGATCCAGAGGTGCTTCCGGTGGACGAGCCACCCTTGTCGTCGTCGTCCTTGTTGCTCGAACATCCAGCAACGAGGCAGGCCAGCACCAACAGGCTTGCGAGCGACCGAGATCGCCCGGCCCCGCGGCGCTGGTGCCTCACTGCGGTGCCAGGACGATCGACCAGGTCACCCCGCGACTGGTGGCGGATCCCGTGGTGGCCGTGAGTCCGGCGACGACGCCGGCCGACGGGGCTCCCGGGTCGGTCTCCAGCTGGGAGACCGGCGAGGCCGGCGCAGCGTGGATGTCGGCCCGCGTCGTCGATCCGGCGGGCGCCGTCCAGGTGTTCGCAGCCGCGCTCTTCTCGGCCCAGACCGAGACCACCCATGAGCCACCGGGGACGGTGACCGCGGGAGTCGTGTGGCTGGTGGCGGCGGCCTCGATGGTGCTCGACGCCTTGACCGCGACCGCCGGGTTGACCCCGTGGTAGCTGCTGAGCACGAGCGTCGACTTGTGCACCGCGTCCATGGTGAGCTTGACCGAGGTGCCCAGGTCCGCCTGGGTGGCGACCTTCGACCAGATCATGCTGCGCACCCCGGAGGCGACGCTGCCGGACAGCTGGTCACCGACGACGGTCCAACCGGCCGGAGCCGTCTGCGTGGCCGCGTTGCTCAGGCTGGCCGTGAGCAGCATCGTGTCGCCGACTGCGGTGCCGGCGGGCACCGTCACCGACGGAGCGATGACGTTGGCAGTGCTGGTGCTGGTGCCCGCGTAGCTGATCGGGGTCGCCGAGGCGGGGCCCGTCACCGGCACGGAGGCGGTCTGCGAGGTGGCGGAGCCGTCGTCATCGGTGACCGTCAGCTTGACCTGGTAGGTCCCGCTGCCCGTGTAGCTGTGCGGAGCGGTCTTCTCCGCGGTGGTCACGGTGCTGCCGTCGCCGAAGTCCCAGGCGTAGGAGGCGATGGTGCCGTCGCTGTCCGTCGACGCGGTGGCGTCGAAGGTGCACACCCCCTGGTCGCTGCAGGTCTGCGTGAACGAAGCGGTCGGCGCCACGTTCGGCGGGGCCACGTTGCCGTTGACCAGGAACACCGCGCGGGCTCGCCAGTCGTTGCCGCCGGTCAGCGGGCCGTTGACCACGGTGGAGACCCCGGTCGGACCAGTGGCGGACAGCGGGATCGAGTTCAGGTTGCCGTTGGCCGTGGTGACGAAGTACAGGTTGCCACCGGCGGCGAACATCCCGCCGGTCCCGACCCAGCTGCGGCCACCGTTGGCGGTGAACTGCTGCGAGCCGATCATGCCGCTGTCGGTGTTGAACCAGCGCCAGTACAGGTTGGAGTCGTTCGCCCGGACGTAGTAGAGCTTGCCGTCGGCGTACGTCATGCCGGTCACCGGTGAGGTGGTGCTGGCGAAGTACGTGTACAGGTCGTTGACCTTGCCGTCGAAGGTGTTGTTGCTACCCGTGTCGACGCCGGCCCAGACCGGGTCGTTGTAGGGGTCGACCTTGACCTCGGGCCCGAAGCTCAGGCCACCGTCGGCGTAGGTGCGGGACTGGAAGGTCCCGTCACTGCGGCCGTACCAGAGCTTGCCCCCGGCGACGAACGCTCCGCGAACCGTCGACCAGGTGACGTTGTTGTTGGCGTCGGCGACCGTGCTGGTGGGCTGGGCACCGCTGGTGGAGATCGGTGCCGTGCGCAGGTCGTTCGTGGTCGCGGTGGCGGGGTTCTGGTTGCCACCGAGGAACACGGTGCCCGGCAGGGCTGCGGTCGCGTCGGCGGCCTCGGGGGCACCGGAGGCCAGCGGGAAGAAGGCGATCCTGGGGCGCTTGTAGCGGTGGTTGCCGATGTAGTCGGTGTCGCTGCCCATCCACAGGCCGGTCGGCGTGGCGTACAGCGCGTAGACGGCGGCACCACGCGGGTTGCGGCCCGGGTTCCAGGCCAGCGGCATGCCGGTCTTGGTGTTCAGGGCTGCCAGGCCCGGACGGGGAGCCGCGCCGCCGCCGGCCTTGTCGGCGGCGTTGCTGTTGTTCATCCAGCGCTGGTGACCGCCGACGTAGACGGCCTTCTCCGTGACCACGACGCTCCACAGGGTGTCGCCACCGGTGTAGTCGACCCAGGTCGGCTGGATGTCGGTGCCGACCGCGTTGGTCTCGAACCGCGCCGCGGCGTCACACAGGGTGCCGGCGACGCCGCCACCGGTGGCGGCGACGACGAAGTAGGAGCCGTCGGGCGAGAAGCTCACGCCGCGCACGTAGGTGTCGAAGGCGGAGCTGAAGCACAGGGGCGAGTAGCGAGTGGTCGACCAGTCGGGGGTGATCGTCTGGGTGGTGCCCAGGGTGAGCATCACCAGCTGGTCGCGGGACTGGCCGCTGACCGTCTTGAAGTTGCCGATGGCGACCAGGCGGGTCCCCGCGGCGTTCACGTCGATGTCACGCACACCGACCGGGCCCTGCGAGCCCTTGCCGGTGTTGTTGTGGTGGCCGGCGACCTGGGCGTTGATGTAGGCGTCGAGGGCGCCGGACGTCGGGTTCAGCGACGCGATGCCGCCGTGGGCGACGGCGCCGGCGGTGGTGAAGTTGCCGCCGATGACCAGGCGGCTGCCGGCCTTGGCCAGCGTCTGGATGACGCCGTTGGTCGCGGCCGCCCGGAAGGGGGCGACGACCGCACCGGTGGCCGCGTTCAGCAGGGTCACGTGGCTGGCGGCAGCGCCGTTGACAGTGGTGAAGGCGCCGGAGACGTAGACCGTGCCGGCGGTCGGACCGGCGAGCAGGTCGGTCACGGTGCCGTTCAGGGCCGGGGAGAACGTCGAGACCAGGGCGCCGGTGCTGACGTTGAAGGCGAACAGGTAGTTCTTGGCGACCGCCGTCGTGGTCCCGACGGGCGTCACGCTGGTGAACGTGCCACCGACGACCATGGTGTCGCCGACCTGGACGATCGCGTCGACCTCACCGTTGTTGACAGCAGGCGTGCTGCCCGGTGTGGCCGAGACCACGCGGTCGTGGTTCACCGTGGGCGCGGACTGCGCCGGGGCGGTCATCCCCAGGGCGGCGGCGAGGCAGGCCAGAGCGAGCAGGACCGACGCCGTGCGACGGGCGCGCGTCGAGTGGGCACGAACAGTTGTCATTGGGATCCCCCGTATAGCGGTGCCCCCGATCGGGCACGTCCTTATGAAACCTGTTCACCCTGTCGGTTGTCGCCCTGAACGGCCGGAACGTCCGAAATACGGCCAAAACCGGGCACCGCGGACTAGTCCGGACGACTTGGTTGGTTTGCCCGACTTGTGCACTGGGGAGACACGGCACTCAGATCGGGCTCACAGAGCCGGCTTGCAGCTCCGACTCACTGGGGCGACAGCACCAGGGACCAGTTCACTCCGCGGGTGCTCGTGGCGTTGGTGGTGGCGGTGGCTCCGGCCACGGGGGCGACTGCGGGGCCGTTGGTGTCGGCCACCGCCTGGGAGACCGCACCCGAGGCCGTCGAGTAGGCCTGGGCGCGCAGTGAGGAGCCACCCGGCGCCGTCCACTGGGTGTTCGCGCCCTTGTCCGCCCACAACGAGACCACCCAGGCTCCTGCCGGCACGGTGCTGACCGCCGGCGTCGTGTGACTGGTCGTGCTCGCGTCGGTGTTGAAGTCCGAGGTGATCGTGGCCGCGCTCACCCCGCGGTAGGCACTGATCGCCAGCGCGGCCTTGTGCACGGCATCCAGCGTGACCCGGACCGGGCTGGTCTCGGCACTGGTGGCCGTACGCGACCAGACGAGCGTGCGCAGGGTCGCCGTCGCACTGTGGTCACCGACGAGGGTCCACCCTGCGGGTGGTGTGGCAGATGTGGCGTTGCTCAGGCTGGCGGTGAGCAGCATGGTGTCGCCGGCCTGGACTCCGGTCGGCACCGGCACGGAGGGGGTGGCCGAGTTGGCGGTCCCGGTGCTGCTCGCCACGAACGAGATGGGTGCCTGGGTCACCGGAACCGTCACTTGGGCCGTCACCGGCTGGCTGACGGCACCGGCGTTGTCGGTGACGGTCAGGCTCACGGTGTAGGTGCCGGGCGCCGTGTAGGTGTGGGAGACCGAGCTCGTCGGGCCGTTGCTGGTGGTCAGGTCACCGAAGTTCCACGACCAGGCGCTCACGGTGCCGTCGGTGTCGCTCGACGCGCCACCGTTGAAGGTGCAGGTGAAGGCCGTGCAGCTCGGTGAGAAGGCGGCCGTCGGCGGGTTGTTCGGCGGCGGCTGGTTGGTGCCGGTGAGGAACAGCGCTCGGGCGCGCCAGTCGATGCCGCCGGTCAGCGGGCTGTTCACGACCGTGGGGAGCCCGGTCGGACCGGTCGGGGTGAGCACGATCGAGCTCAGGTTGCCGGTGGCGGTGCTGACGAAGTAGAGCTTCCCCCCAGTGGCGAACATCCCGCCGGTCCCGGACCAGTTGCGGCCGCCGTTCGCGGTGAACTGGGTCGCTCCGATGATCCCGCTGTCGGTGTTGAACCAGCGCCAGTACAGGTTGGAGTCGTTGTTCCGGACGTAGTAGAGCTTGCCGGCGTCGTACGCCATCCCGGTGACGTTGGAGGTCGTTCCCGTGAACTGGCCGTAGATGGCCGGCGGGACCCCGTCATAGGTGTTGTTGCTGCCCGTGTCCACGCCGGCCCACACCGGGTCGTGGTACGGATCCACGTTGACGTCCGGGCCGAAGGCCCCGCTGGTGAAGGTCCGGCTGTGGAAGGTGCCGTCGCTCCTGCCGTACCAGAGCTTGCCCCCGGCCACGAACGAACCGCGCACGGTCGTCCAGTCCACGCCTCCGGTGGCGACGGTGGAGGCCGCACCTGCGCCCGCGGTGGTGACCGGCGTCGTGCGGAGGTCGTTGGTGTTCTTCGGCAGCGGCGGCGTCTGGTTGGCCCCGAGGTAGGCCGTTCCGGGAAGTCCGGCGGTCGCGTCACTGGCCTCAGGGCTGCCGGACGCCAGCGGGAAGAAGGCCAGGCGAGGTCGTCGGTAGCGGTGGTTGCCGATGTACTCGGTGTCGCTGCCCAGCCACAGGCCCGTGGGGGTCGCGTACATCACATAGACCGCTGCACCGCGCGGGTTGCGGCCCGGGTTCCAGGCCAGCGGCATCCCGGTGTTGGTGTTCAGCGCGCCCAGTCCGGGCCGAGGAACAGACCCGGCCCCGGCGCGGTCGCTGGCGAGGCTGTTGTTCAGCCACCGCTGGTGACCGCCGATGTAGACAGCCTTCTCGGTCACGACGTTGCTCCAGAGCGTGTCACCTCCGGTGTAGTCGACCCAGGTCGGCGCGATGTTGGTTCCCGACGCGTTGGTCTCGAACCGGGCCGCGGTGTCACACAGGGTGTTGGCGACGTACCCGCCCGTGGCGGTGACCACGAAGTAGGAGCCGTCGGGCGAGAAGCTGACGCCACGCACATAGGTGTCGAAGGCGAAGTTGAAGCACAGCGGCGCGTACCCGTTCGTCGCCCAGGTCGGCGTCACCGTCTGGGTGGTGCCCAGGGTCAGCAGCACCAGCTGGTCGCGGGACAGGCCGTCCACGGTCTTGAAGTTGCCGATGGCCACGAGCCGGGTGCCGTCTGCGTTGATGTCGATGTCCCGGACACCGACCGCCCCTTGGGCGCCGGAACCGGAGTTGTTGTGGTGCACCGCCACCCGGCTGGTGATGTAGGGATCCAGTGCACCCGTCGTCGCGTTCAGCGAGGCGAGCCCGTTGTGGGCCGCCCCTCCGGCTGTACTGAAGTTGCCGCCGAGATAGAGGCGGTTCCCACGTTGGACCATGCTGTTCACGACGCCGTTCGTGCTGGCCGCCCTGAAGTTGCCGACCACGAGGCCGGTGCTCGTGCTGAGCAGCGTCACGTGGCTCGCGGTGGTGCCGTTGACCGAGGTGAAGGAACCACCGAGGTAGACGGTGCCGGCGGTCGGGCCGGGGATGAGCTCGGTCACCGCCCCGTTCACGGTCGGGTTGAAGCCCGGGACCAGCTTCCCGGTGCCGACGTCGAAGGCGAAGACGTTGTTCTTCGTCCTGGCTGCCTCCCCCACGCCGGTCACGTTCGTGAAGGTGCCGCCCACCACGACGGTGTTGCCCACCTGCACGATCGAGTCGACCTCACCGTTGTTGACGGCCGGCGTGTTTCCCGGGGTCGCCGAGACGACGCGGTCGTGGTTGACCACCGGGGCCGAGCTGGCCGGTGCGACGAAACCCAGCAGCGACGCCAGGCAGGTCAGGGCGAGCAGAGCGACGAGCGGGCGGCGGGTCGATCGGGCGCGAAGCAACATGGAGAATCCCCCGTGCGGTTGGTGCCCCCACAATGGGCACCCACACATGGAACGCCTCCGTCAGGGCGTTGTCGCCCCCACCTCGGCGAACGTCCCACATGCCATGAAAAGTGCTCTTGGCTGTCTATACCGGCGGTGTCAGAAGGTGGCGACAAAACACCCGTGGTCGGCGCCCGAGGACACCTTGAAGCGCCAGCGACCAGCCGAGGGCAGCTTGATCAGGGTGTCGTAGAACTTCCACTGCTCGGCATCGGCGGCGGTGCGCTGCACGACCTTGACTCTCGCGCCGGCCGTGGTCGCGACCACGGTGACGCCACCCATCGGCTTGGCGTGCTCAGGCACCCAGTAGAGCCGGACCTGCTTGGGCTTCAGCCCGGGCCGCACCTTGCCGTAGGACTTCCTCGCGTCGTCGAAGGCACCTCCGACGAACCCACCGGACTTCACGTCACGACGGTCGCCGACGACCTCACAGGCGCCCGTCTTGTTCCCGGGAAGCCGGTCGAACACCACCCCCTGGCGCCCGCGTGCATCCGGGGCACCGGGAGCGCCCTTGTCGTCGGCGTTCGGGTCCGTGAGCGAGCCCGCCGGACCCGGGGTCGCGGCCGGTGCCTGGCTCGCGCCACCGTCAGTGGACGACGAGGTCCCTGCCTTGTCGCCGTCGTCGCCACCGCATCCCGAGAGCAGGCCTGTGGAGAGGCACAGCGCGACCAGAGGAACGGCCAGCGTCCGAGTACGCATCGTCATCCCTCGCGCCTACTGCGGTGCCAGGACGATCGACCAGTTCAGGCCGCGTGCGTTGACGCCGGCCGTCGTGGCGGTCGCGCCGGCAACCGCACCGGTGCGCGGCCCGTTGGTGTCAGCCACGGCCTGGGACACCGCGGACGAAGCCGTCGAGTGGACGTCGGCGCGCTGGCTGAGGCTGCCCGGCGTCGTCCAGGTGTTGGAGCTGGCGCTCTTCTCGGTCCACACCGAGACGACCCACGAACCGGCCGGTGCCGTGACTGCCGGCGTCGTGTGACTCGTCGTGTTGGTGTCGGTGCTGGACGTGGCCGTGACCCCGCTGGCGGCCGTGCTCACCCCGCGGTAGGCGGTGATCGCCAGTGCTGCCTTGTGGATCGCGTCCATCGTCACCGCCACCGTGCTGTTCGCATCGGTCGCCGTGGCCGTCTTCACCCACACCTGGCTCCGAAGCGTGGCCGTGGAGGTGGTGTCACCCTTCGAGGTCCAGCCGGCCGGCAGCGTCGCACTGGTGGCGTTGCTGAGGCTGGTCGTCAGGACCAGGGTGTCCCCGGCCACGACGTTGGCCGGCACCTTGACCGTCGGCGCCTTGACGTTGCCGGAGCCCGTGGCGCTCCCGACGAAGCTGACCGGGTCGGACTGCGAACCCGCCGTCACCGTGACCGGCTGGGTGGTCGCGTCGGTGTCGCCCGCGTTGTCGGTGACCGTCAGCGTGACCGAGTAGGTCCCGTCAGCCGTGAAGGTGTGGCTGGGGGTCGCACCCGTGGCCGTGTTGTTGGCCGTGTCACCGAAGGTCCAGGCATAGCCGGTGATCGTGCCGTCGGTGTCGTTCGAGCTACCGCCGTTGAACTGGCAGGCCAGCGCGGTGCAGCTCTGGGTGAACGCGGCCGTGGGTGGCACGTTCGCCGGCGGGGTGCTCGACTGGGGCGGCAGCACGATCGAGTAGCTGATGCCTCGCGAGCTCGCCGTCGCTGTCGTCGCCGTCGTGCCGGCCACCGTCCCGGTGCGCGGGCCGTTGGTGTCGGCCACCGCCTCGGAGACCGCCGAGGAGGCCGCCGAGTGCACGTCGGCCCGCTTGGTCACGCTGCCCGGTGTCGTCCACGTGTTGGAGGACGCACTCTTCTCGGCCCAGAAGGACGCCACCCACGAGTCGGCCGGGACAGCGACCTGCGGCGTCCCGTGGTTCGTGGTGTTGGTGTCAGTGGTGGCCGCAGCGGTCACCTGGGAGGTGTTGACTCCCCGGTACGCCGTGACCGCGAGAGTCGACTTGTGGACCGCGTCCAACGTGACGGCAACATTGCTGTTGGCGTCACTGGCCGTGGCCGTCTTGACCCACACCTTTCCGCGCAGGGCAACGTTGCCCGTCGCGGGGGCCGCCTGGTCACCCTTCACGGTCCAGCCGGCAGGAGCCGTCGCCGCGGTCGTGTTGCTCATGCTTCCGGTCAGCACCAACGTGTCTCCGGCAGCCACCGTCGCCGGCACCTTCACCGTCGGGGTCGCGGAGTTGGCCGTGCCGGTCGCGCTGGCCACGAAGCTGATCGGGTTGCCGCTCTGGGTCACCGTCACGGTCACCGGGGTGGTCTGCGTGTTGGTGAGCGCACCCGAGTCGGTCACCGTCAGGGCGACCTGGTAGGTCCCCGCCTGGGAGAACGTGTGTGCTGCCGTCTGCCCGGTGGCGGTGTTGTTGGCCGTGTCACCGAAGTTCCAGGAGTAGCCGGAGATCGGTCCCTCGGCGTCGTGCGAGCCGCTGCCGTCGAACGTGCACACCAGGTCGGTGCAGGACTGCGTGAACGACGCCACGGGTGCGGTGTTCGGCGGAGCCTGGTTGCCCGGCACGAGGAACAGGGCACGGGCGCGCCAGTCGTTGCCTCCGGTGTTCGGGACCAGAGGCCCGTCGATCGGCGTGGAGACACCGCTGGGACCGTCGGACCCCAGGGTGATCGAGTTCAGGTTGCCGTCGACCTTGGTGACGAAGTAGAGCTTGCCGTTGGCCGCGAACATGCCCATCGTCCCGGTCCAGTTGCGACCACCGTTGGCGGTGTTCTCGTTGGAGCCGATGATGCCGCTGTCGGTGTTGAACCAGCGCCAGTAGAGGTTGGCGTCGTTGTTCTTGACGTAGTAGAGCTTGCCGGCCGAGTAGGCCATCCCCGCGACACCACCCATCTGGCCGTAGAGGGCCACGGGCTTTCCGTCGTAGGTGTTGTTGCTGCCGGTGTCGATCCCGGCCCAGTCCGGGTCGTTGTAGGGGTCGACCTTGACCTCTGGGCCGAAGTTCCCGTTCGAGTAGGTGCGGGAGTTGAACGTGTTGTCGTTCTTGCCGTACCAGAGCTTGCCGCCGGCGACGAAGGAGCCGCGGACCTTGGTCCAGTCGATGCCGGCGTCAGAGACCGTGGCACCGGCCGAGGCGGTGGTGGTCGTCAGCGGCACCGTGCGCAGGTTGTTGGTGTCCCCGGCGGGCGGGGCCTGGTCGGTGCGCACGATCTCGATGGCGTTGACGAGTGGGTTCTCGTTCACGTGGGAGAAGTCGATGTTGACGGTGCCGTCGCTGTCGATGGCGAACTTCTCCATGGTGCCGCGCTGGTCACCCGTCTTGGCGACGATGTCGTAGTTGGTGCGCACCTGCGTCCCGTCGAGGGAGATGTTGAAGACACGCGAGCCGACCGTGCTGGTCCCGCTGTAGCGGTTCGCGAAGAAGAGGCGGACCTCGATGGGGGCACCGGCGGTCACCGGGAAGGCCCAGTGCATGCCGTCGCCCGCGCCATCGCCGGACGACCACCGTTCGGTGTCGAACACGGCGTTCGGAGTGGTCGACGGCACCGTGGCGTCGGTGCTGGCCCCAGGTCCGTTGTTGGAGATGTTGCTTCCGCTGTTGCGGTAGGGACTGGGCTCGGTGTTGTCGGACACCCAGTCGGGTCCGTTGTCCACCGCCCCGATCGTGGGGCCGGCAGCGTTCACCCGGTAGAGGATGTTGCCGTTGCCGCTGTTCGGGTTCGCCCCGAGGTAGGCGGTTCCGGGCAGACTCGTGGTGGCGTCGGAGGCTTCAGCGGCGCCCGAGGCGAGCGGGAAGAAGGCCAGACGAGGTCGCTTGTACTGGTAGTGGTTGCCGATGTACTCGGTGTCGCTGCCCATCCACAGCCCGGTCGGGGTGGCGTACAGCGCGTAGACCGCTGCGCCGCGCGGGTTGCGGCCCGGGTTCCACTTCAGCGGCACCCCCGTGTTGGGGTTCAGGGCCGCGATGCCGGGACGGGGAACTGCGCCGGCGCCGGCGGTGTCGCTGGCGAGGCTGTTGTTCAGCCAGCGCTGGTGGCCGCCCACGTAGACGGCCTTCTCGGTGATCGTGTTGGACCACAGCGTGTCGCCACCGGTGTAGTTGACCCACGTGGGCTGGACGTCGGTGCCGGTCGCTGAGGTCTCGAAGCGGGCGGCCGTGTCGCAGAGCGTGTTGGCGACGTAGCCACCGGTGGCAGTGACGACCAGGTAGGAACCGTCCGGGGAGAAGCTGACCCCGCGCATGTAGGTGTCGAAGGCGAAGTTGAAGCAGAGGGGCGAGTAGCGCGTCGTCGCCCAGTCGGCGCTCACGGTCGAGCTGGAGTCACCCAGGTTGATCATCACCAGCTGGTCGCGGAGCAGGCCGTCGACTCGCTTGAAGTTGCCGATGGCGACCAGGCGGGTGCCGGCGGCGTTGATGTCGACGTCACGCACGCCGACCGCGCCCTGGGCGCCCGAGCCACTGTCGTTGTGGTGCCCGGAGACCTGGTTGCTGACGTAGCTGTCGATCGCGCCCGTGGTGCCGTTGAGCGAGGCCAGGCCAGCGTGAGCCACTCCGCCCGCGGTGGTGAAGTTGCCGCCGAGGATGAGGCGGGTGCCGCGCTTGGCCATGGAGTTGACGATGCCGTTCGTCGCAGCGGCCTTGAAGCCGCCGACCACGGCCCCGGTCGAGGTGTTCAGCAGGCTGACGTGACTGGTGTTGACGCCGTTGAGGTTCGTGAACGCGCCGCCGACGTAGACCGAGTCGCTGGTGGGGCCGGGCAGGAGCTCGTTCACGGCACCGTTCGGAGCCGGGTTGAAGCCCGGGATCAGCGCACCAGTGCTGACGTTGAACGCCATGAGGTTGTTTCGCGTGGTCACCGCACCGCCCACGGGCGTCACCTTCGTGAAGGTGCCGCCGACGATCATGGTGTTGCCGACCTGGACGATCGAGTCCACCTCGCCGTCGTTGACGGCGGGGGTCGCTCCCGGAGCTGCGGACACGATCTTGTCGTGGTTGACCACCGGTGCGGCCACGGCAGGACTGCCGAAGGTCAGGCCGACTGCCACGCAGGCGATGGCCAGTGCGGCCATGCCGTAGCGACGGGCGCGGGTGGTGGTGTTTCGAGTGCTGCGGGCGCGGCGTTGTGACATGTCAATCCCCCGTGTGGCGGTGTCCCTTGCGGACACCACGCACATGAAACCTTCGATACGGACCAGAAGTCTTGTCCGGGACCGAAAACGTCCATAATCCGAGCGAATTGCGCTGCGCGGACTATACCGGACAGATCAGATGCCGTGGCCGCGCTTGTTCAGCTGGTCCACGATCCACTGTCCGGGCACCAGCCGGCCGGCCACGAGCAGGGCGAGCACGGTGCGAGGCTGGCGCCAGTCGGCCCGCAGTGCCTTGCGCGACCAGCGGAGCGACTCGCGCCGGTGGCCCAGCATGGCGCACCCGAAGGCCAGCTTGCCGTAGGTGAGCCCCGCTGCCCGGGGGTCGGTGCCCAGCTCCGGATGGTGGTCGAGCATCCACAGCCGAGCTTCGTTGCGGGTCTGCCACTGGTCCGCGAAGTACGACGTCGGCCCCCACTGCACCCGGATGAGCGGCTCGTCGAGGTGGACGATCGGGCGTCGTCTGGCGGCCCGCAGCAGCAGGTCCCAGTCCTCGGCCATGCTGCGCGGGATCGTCTCGTCGACCAGTCCGATCCCGTCCAGGAGCGCACTGCGTCTTGCCAAGAAGGACGAAGAGTGCAGCATCGCCATCCGGGAGCGCAACAGCTGTTGATGGGTGACGCTGTCCTGGTGGGCGAGCCGGTCGATCGAGCGGTCCTCGTAGTCGATGGTCATCGCGGTCGTGGCGAACTCGGCATCGGGGTCCGCCGCGAGCGCACGCACCTGGCGCGCGAGCTTGGAGGTGGTCCAGTGGTCGTCGTCGTCGAGGAAGGCGACCAGCTCGGTGCCGGCGTCGAGGATCCCGGTGTTGCGCGCTCCGGCCAGCCCTGGCGTCCTGGCATCGTTGCGCAGCACGCGCACCGGTCGGCGCGGGTCGTCGCTGACCAGGCTCAGGTCAGGTTCGGCCTTGTCGAAGACGACGATCGTCTCCAGCGGACCCGGGTAGTCCTGGCCACGGATGGACTCCAGCGCCCGGCGCATCAGCTCGGGGCGGTTGTGCGTAGGAAGCACCGCGGTGACCGACGGCCACGACGGTGGATCCGCCAGCTCCCGGCGGTCAGGTTCGGGCATCGGGGCAGGGTATCGGTAGGCCGCCATCACAGGGGCGGTCAGGGCGGTGACCAGCGCCCGTTGCCGACGAGGCATCTGCGTGCGCCACTTCTCGTCCCGGGTCACCGTGATGTCGCCGGTGCGGAACCGCGACGGGTTCCCGCTGACGGTGTGCACGGTCTCCAGGCGGAGTGAGTGGGGCAGATCGCCGGTCAGCGCGGACTCGTCGAGGTGGAGCCCGCCGAACTGGGCGACCCGCCTGATCTGCGACATGGGGTCGTCGGCGAAGTCCTCGTAGCGGACGCGGACGCTCGAAACCCCCCGGACGCGGAGCGCCTCCAGCAGCACGTGGTGCCCGGCATAGAGCATCGCCATGTACGACGGGGAGTAGCGCGGCATGAACGCCTCGCTCTTGGAGACCTCCGGTCGGCGGACGACCCTGGTCCACGAATAGGCGACCGCACGGGGGTCGCGCAGGATGTGCACCAGCTTCACGTCGACCTCCCGTGAGTGGCTCAGCACGTAGGCGAGCGAGGTGATCTTGCTCGAGTCGACGACCACGTCGCTGCCGGACACCGTCCGCGCTGCTGCGTAGAGCCGCTCGTAGTACGAGAGATACTCCGTCAGCTCGTCCCGCAGCCCACCGAGTCGCGTCGGCAGCAGGAGCCGCGGGACGTGCTTGACGTCGTCGACGCGGCGTCCGAGCTCCCGGACCCGATCGGTGTCGATCTGGTCCCAGCCACCGAAGGCGAGCTGCCCCACCTCCGACCAGAACGGACACGCGGAGAACGGCTCGCCGCACCCGCAGCGCTCGTCGTTGCGAATGCCGCGTTCCCACAGGTACACGACCTCCCCGAGGCCGACCACACCCGGAATCTGGGCGAGCGCGCGCTCGAGCAACGTAGAGCCGCTACGCCCCAGGCCGCCGACGTAGAGAACCGAGACCGCTGTCACTCCTGCCTAGCCTCCTGCCGGCTGGTGCTCCGGAAGGACGGTGCGATCGACGGGACGACGCCAGATCGGGCCGAGCCAGTACGAGAAGAAGGCGTGGACCAGCAGCCAGCCCCAGTAGGCCTCGGCAGCGCGCTGTGCGTAGTCGATGCCCAGACGCAGGAACCCGTGCAGGTCCTCCCGCGCCCAGTGGGCGGCCGGGATCAGCCCGATCACCACCACGAGCAGCAGAGCCATCCACCCCAGGCGCAGCCCGGGCCTGTCGTCCAGCTCGGGGCGCAGGATGGTGCGGTCGAAGATGTCGAGCGCTGGACCCGCCAGGGCCAGCGGAACGAGGCTCTCGGCCTGGTCCAGCACGAAGGTGGTGTCGAAGAAGATCACGATGTAGAGCACCACCACCACGGTCACCACCACGGCCGTCATCGTCGACCGTGGCAGTGCCAGGTAGAGAAGGACGAACCCGGCCCCGATGAGCGGCTCGTTCAAGGTGACCACTGTCGGGGCGAGGTCGGCATCCTTGAGCAGCAGGCCGAGCGCGATCAGTACCGCCCCACCGACGACCATGCCGGCGAGTCGAGCCGTGCTGATGGGTATGCGCCGGAGGACCTGGATCTGGGCGGCGACGAGCAGCGCGAACAGGAAGGCCTCGCTGTTGTGCCCGATCTGCGTCGCGACACCCTCGGGCAGGAACTGCTTCTGGGTCTTGGTGACGAGGAGCAGGAGCACGATCGCGGTGAGTACATAGAAGACCGCGCTGCGCGTGGACAACTTGTTCATGGGCGTACCTTACGAGACGTCTGTTGCTGGAGTGTCAGGATCGCAGTGACTGGTATAGCGGCAGCAACGCGCGTTGTGGACCGGATGCCGGCGCGACGCAGATCACCTCGAGGCGCCCTTGCGCTTGACCGACTTCACCAGGTCGTCCAGCTCGAGCACCCGACGCAGGGCGAACAACCCGACGGCGTACGCCACGCCTCCGGCGACGATGGCTCCGATCACCACGGCGTCCTCGCCGGAGAAGAGCCACGCGGCACCTGGCGGCAGCACGAAGCAGCCGACCGCGAGCGTTGCCACCAGCGCCGTGCCGCGACCGAACGGGTCCAGGCCGAACGCGCGGTGCACCTGCCACAGCGGCAGCAGGTTGCTGAGCACGATGGCCACCGCCCAGGCGATCGCCGCACCCATGATCCCGATGCGCGGGATCAGCACGATGTTCAGCACCAGGTTGCTCACCAGGGCCACGAACACGTTGATCAGGTTCTCCCGCGAGCGACCTGACATGAGGAGCAACATGGTCACCATGCCGCAGCCGGTGGCGACGAGCATGGCACCGGCCAGCAGCACGATCACCGGTTGCCCGTCGTCGTACCCGCTGCCGAAGATCCTCATCAGCAGCGGTGAGGCCATCGCCACCCCGAGGTGCACCGGCCAGGTGACCGCGACCACCCACGCGGTCGAGGTCTGGTAGACCCGGCGGGTGGACTCGATCTCCTCGCGAGCCATCAGCTCCGAGAGCTTCGGCTGGACCGCGAGGGCCACCGCCTGGCTGCCGAGCTGGCCGAGGACGACGAACCGGGTGGCGGCGGTGTAGACAGCTGCCGGGGCGGCGCCGAGGTAGAGGGCGACCAGGACGATGTCGAGGCGTTGCAGGCTGAGCTGCGCCGCGGCCGCCAGCCCACGAGGAGCGGTGTAGGTCCAGAACTCGCGGCGGTCGATCCGTGGGCGCGGCGTCTCGTGGCCGGCCGCCGGTGAAGGGGTACGACGGTCGTTGGCGCGCAGCAGCCGGCGCACCGACACCGCCACCAGCACCAACCCGACGAGGTACGGCGCCACCCAGGCCAGCGGCAACAGCCAGGCAGTTCCCGCTGCCAGCGCCAGGGCCAGGAAGCCGAGCTGGAGGACCGGCCGACCGATCTTCTCGAGGAGCACGGTCGGGGTCATCGTGTGGAACCCCTGGGTGGTGGCGATCAGCACGTCGTAGATGACCGCGCAGGGCAGGAACAACGCCAGCACCCGGAGGAACTGGGTCGGCTCGGTCGAGCCGTCGCCGCCCAGCTCACCACCGACGACCGGGGCCAGCAGGAACGAACCGAGCGCCACCAGCAGCACCACGACCGCGACCGGCCCCAGTGCCGTGCGCAGCGTCGGGCGGACCAGCTGGTACTCGCCGAGAGCGCGGCGGCGCGCGATGAAGTAGACGACACCAGTGGCGGTGCCCAGGGCACACAGGCTCTCGAGGACGATGAACAGGGAGGTGGACGAGAACAGGTAGCCGGCCGTGTGCTTGCCGGCCGCGCGACTCACCACGACGATCAGCAGCAGGTTGACCACCGCGCTCACGCCCGCCCCACCCAGGCTGAGGATGCCCCGACGGGCGAGGCCCTTGATGTCGCTGCTTCCGGAGCCTGCGTCGGCCTCGGTCTCTCCGAGGGTCACGTCCGCCAGCCGGGGTCTCGGCCCCACCACGCGGCCAGGCGCTCGTCGTACGGCGCGAAGTGGTCCTCCAGGCGCCGCCTGATCTCGGGCTCGAGCTTGGTCCTCGGACGGGCGTTGCGCTGTTCGAACGAGTCCGGCATCCAGGGGTCCAGCCCGAGGTGCTCCAGCACCGGCGGGAAGACGGACTGGAAGTCGACGAAGAGCTCGTCGCTGTCGATGACGCAGAGCCGGTCGCGCCCGACGGCGCTCTCCAGCCGCTCCAGCTGTTCGATGTAGCGCCCTCGTGCCAGGTAGGCGTTGTGCTGGTGCGCGGGGCTGACGTACGACGGGTCGGCCCGCAGTCGTTCCTCCTCCCCCGCCAGCCGATCGGGCTCGGCGGCGATGGCGTCCTCGAAGGGCAGCGTCTCGAACCCGCGCGCCCGTTCGTGGGTGTACGCCGAGTAGGCGCGCTCGACCGGGTCACGAAGGAGTACGACGAGGCGCGCATCGGGCAGGTCAGAGGCGATCCGGCCCGGGACCATCGGGTGGAACATGTAGTAGGGACTCGCCTCGCCGGTGATCGGCGTGGTCCCGTGCCTGCGTCCCGACCGGGCGGCAGTCAGCCGAAGCGGGAAGTGTGACCGGTACCAGGCAGCGCCCTGCTGGTAGTCGGTGTCGAAGTAGTGGACGCCCTTGTGCAGACCTGCCGGCAGCACGGCGGGGTGCTGCACCAGGGTCTTGTACAACGACGTGGTGCCCGCCCGCTGGGCACCGACGATCAGGAAGTCCGGCTCCATCCGCATCGAGGCGGTGGCCCTGCCGGCGTACCTCGTCAGTCGTCGGCCCTGCCGGTGGACCGCCTGGGCCACGCGCCCTCGTTCTGCCAACTCAGGTCCTCTCCTGCGCCAGGTGGCGCTTCATCGCGGGCACCAGCCACTGCTCCACGTCACCGCCGAGGATGCCCGTGCCGGCCTGACCGTCGCCGGCGAACCGGATGCCGACCTCCAGCAGGTAGAGCATCCCCACCACCGGCGCCTGATCCGCCGCCACGCCCACACCCTCGAGCACCTGCGGGGCACGGTCGAGGAGCTCCAGGCCGACCCGCGCCTGCGGTGTTCCGGGGTCCTTCAGGCGTGGCAGGAAGGCGTAGTGGAGGGCGTCGAAACCCACCGGCACACCTTCGGTGAAACGCTCCCAGTCCCACACGAGCACGCGGTCACCGTCGGCTGCCGCCAGGTTCCATGGGGAGAGGTCGCCGTGCCACGAACCGAAGTCGAGCCTGGCACCACTCGCCGCCAGCGAGTCGAGCACGCTGGAGCCGAGGCTGCTCATCTCCGCCGTGGGTGCCGCGACGAGGCGGCCGCGCAGCCGCTCCAGGTAGGCACTGTCCTGCAGCGCGCCGTTCGTGGTGCCACCGGACCGGGCGATCTCGTCGAAGACCGCCGTCAGCTGGGAGGGTCCCGGCTCGGCGTGGCCGTCCGGCACGTCGAGCGGGGACTGCACGACCATCGAGTGACCGTGCAGCTTTCCCTCACCCAGCAGGAGTGGCGGCACCACCGTCGCGAAGCCTCGGGCGCCCACGGTGCGCAGGGCCATCGCCTCGGCCCGGGCCAGCTCCGAGGTGAGGTCGTTGATGCCCGCCTTGGCCACGGCCAGCAGCTCCCCCCGGGAGCCCAGGACCTGGAGCACCGGCTTGCGGTTGGACCGGGGCGGACCGAGGAAGATGGCGGTGCGCACGTCCCGATCCAGCAGGTCCGCCAGCTGCGCGTCCACGGAGTCTCGCGACAGCGGGACGTCGAGCTGGGCACGGAGCAGCCGTCCCAGACCGAGACGCAGGCCGGTGGCCGCCGTGGACGTGACCAGTCGTCCCCGCAGGTCGATGCTGCGTCGCGCGCGCCGCAGTGCGCTGGCGGCGAGAGGAGCCTCGACGGGCAGGAACATCCGGGTGTCGTCGACGTTCGGCAGGGCCGTCAGCCGTCGATGGCCCGCCGGCGTACGGGACAGTCCCCGGGTGCTCGTCCGGGTCGCCGGCAGACCCGGGAACAGCAGTCCGAGGATCTCGTAGGGACTCTGCAGTCCTGTGCTCGACGGCGTCGTCACGGCGTGTCGTCCCGCCACTGCTGGGACTCCCGCCACAGAACTCCCAGGGAGACGAACGGGACGAGCATCCAGGTGGAGATGTCGTAGGCCAGCCCGTAGAGCCCGGTGAGGAGCACCACCGTGACGCCGGCGCCGACGATGGCCGATCTGATGCCCCGCACCGCCCACAATTGGACCGCCCCGAATGCGAAGAACAGGAACGTGCCCACCCAGCCCGTGGACATCAACAGCATGAAGGCATAGCCGTTGATCCCGATGGAGACGTTGCCACACTGCTGGCACTGGGCTGACTTGCCGATGGCGATCGAGGCGGCAGAGCCTTGCGCCGACCGCGTCGACCCGTAGCCCACCACCGGCGACTTCACCGAGAGGTCCAGGGCACGCACCGTGGTGAAGGTCCGGATGCTGTCGCTCTTGCCGTTCTGCAGCCGCTCCTGGATGACGCCCTGCAGCGGTGAGGCGAACACTGCCAGCGCCGCCACCGAGACGGTCAGCATCACCAGCACGATCGGGACGAAGCGGCGGTGCATCGCGAGACGCACGCAGATGACGAGCAGGGCGAACCCACAGCCGATCCAGGCCGCCCGGTTCAGCGAGTAGATCAGCACGACGACACCGAGGGTCAGCACGACGACGCCGAACACGCGGGCCATCGAGCGACGCCCCACGATCCAGATCGCCGTGAACCAGATGCCGAGCACGGTCGCGTGGTACCCCCACGTGTTCGTGTAGCCGAACGGTGCAGCCGGGCGCGGAGTCTCACCGCCCACCAGGTCCTGGACCTGGGCCGCCGTGGGGTGCACCAGGTGCTGCACGTAGAGGTTGTAGCGGATCTCCACCGGGAGGATGCGCTCGAAGAGCGAGGTGAACTGGAAGTGCGGGGCGAGCATCCCGAGGATCCCGCCGAGCACCGTCCACAGGAAGAACAGACCGAGCAGCCGGAGCAACCGCTCCTGGGGGAAGTCCCGCGGCTTGAGGTTGCCGATGTAGATCAACACGATCGTGACCGAGAAGTACGACGCCTCGCGCACGCCGAACGCGAGGAACCGTGAGGCAGCCGAGTCCGGAAGGGTTCCCGGAGGGTCGACGCCGAGTACGACGACGCCGGCCACGGACCACAGCAGGAAGAGTGCCCAGAGGATGAACCCCCTGGGCAGCAGCACCCGGGGCTTGCGCACCAGGTCGGCGAGCATCGGCACGGCCATGATCATCACCGCGAAGCTCGGCAGGCCGAGGGCCCAGAAGATCGGGAATCCCCCGAGCAGCACCACGAGCGGCCACCCCGGTGGCCAGGGACGCCGAACACCGCGCGGAGACGCCAGCAGGGGTCCCGCGGCGACCGAGCGTGTCTTCAGGACGTCACTCACACGGCCGCCATGGGTCAGGCGCTCGGGCCGGTGTCGCGACGGGCAGCCGAGGGAGAGGCCTCCTGGGCCAGGACCGCGCCGAAGACCCGCGCCGAGACGTGCCGCAGCTGGTCGACGGCCCTCTCGATGTCATCGGTGGTCGTACGCCACGCCGAGGCCACCAGCACCACACCGTCGAAGTGCGCCGCCAGGGTCTGCGCGTCGGCGTTCTCCGAGACGGGCGCGACGTCGAAGACCAGGATGTCCGCCTTGGTGAACAGGGCAACGAGCACGGACTGGAGGCGTTCACTCTGCACGAGCTCGGAGTACATCGAGCCGCCCATTCCCTGAGCCAGGGTCTTCAGCCCGGGCTCGTCCTCGACCGACTGGAGGACCTCGTCGAGGTCGACCCGCTCGTGGATCACCCCGGCGAGACCACCGTGGTCCGCGGCGGTCATCCGGTGGCTCCCGATGCCCGGGTCGGCCGACACGAAGATCACCTCGAGGCCGGTGCGCGCCAACGTGGCTGCCAGGTTCAGCGCGACGCCCGAGCCCTCGGTGCCCTTCGACGCCGCCGCCACCATGACCGAGCCCCGGTGACCGGGCATCTGCGCCAGCAGTGAGTTTCGCAGCATCCGCATCGGTTCAGCGTCGTACCGCTGGCTGCCCGCTGGAGCGATGTCGCCCGCCGGGGGCAGGAGGACGTAGGGAACCAGCGGTTCGAGACCCATCCGTGAAAGGTCTCGGGCGTCGCGGATCCGACGGTCCCGGCGATCGACGAGGAAGGCGAGGATGAGACCGACGAGAAGTCCCGCCATCACACCGCTGGCCAGGACGATCTTGGCGTTGGGGGCGATGGCCTGGGTGGGAAGCTGCGGGTCGGTGATGATGGTTCCAGGAGCCGAGTCAGAGGCCTGGATCGAGACGAGCTGCTCGTTCACGGCGGCGATCTGGCGCACCAGCAGATCCCGGCGTGAGGCCTGGAACTCTCTGGCCGCAGAGCCGACCGGGAGGGCCTGTACGGCCTGGCCGGCCTTCTCCAGCTCGTCGTTCAGGGCCTCGACGCGCTTCTCCACGCTGTCCTGCTGGCCGTCGATGCGCGCCTGTGCGAGCTCGCGTCGGTTCTTCAGATAGGCGTCCGCGAAGGCCTGGGCACCATCGCGGGCTGCTTCGGGGGTGGTGGCCTTGAAGGCGATGTCGAGCACCGAGGTGTTGGCCGGCACGCTCACCGTGGTCTTCTTCGCGAGCTCACGTGGTGCCGACGAGTCGAGGCTGTCGGCGGCCAGAGACGCGACCGTGCTGGAGGTCACGATCTGGGCCTCGGTGTCGAGGTTCAGCGACGAGCTCGTCCGGCCGTTCTCGACGCTGCCGCTGCTGCTGGTGCTGGCGGCCACGAGGACCGACGCCGTCGACTGGTAGGTCTTGGTCATCGTCGAGAGCGCGGCGACCGCCAGGCCGGTGCCCACCAGCACGCACAGCACCACCACGAGCCACCTACGCCGGAAGATCTCCGAGTAGTGGCTGAACTCGACGTTGGCCGCGCCGGAACCACCGGTCTGGGGGCGGCCGTCGCTTCGGTGCGTGGTCACGTTCCCTGTACTCCCGTCAGGACGTCAGGCAGTTGCCGTGAGGGCACGGTTGGGCTCACTGTCGACACTGTGTCTCCTCTTCAGCCATCGAGTTCGAAGGCCGACTGATTCTCGCTCATGGTCACGGTGCCGCACGCAGCGAGCCGCAGTTCGGCGGCGGACAGCTCGTCCGCCTCGCACGAGACAGCCAACCGCCGACCCGACAGCTCGCGAGCGATGAGCGACTGGTGCTCGTCTACATGTTCCCCGAAGGCGGGCCTCCGTGGGACCAGAACAGGCCTTTTGCCCAGTTCGAGCGCCGTGATGGCCGAACCGATCCCCGAGTGCGCGACGACGAGGTCCGCCGCGGCGATCGCCTGCCTGAGCTCGACGTTGGGAACCGACTCCTCGACCCGGCCCGGGATCCCGGCACCAGAGGTGCTCGAGCCGATCTGCCACAAGATGTCGGCACCGGGCTCGACCACCTCCGGCAGCACCTCGATCAGGCGGTCCACGAGCCGGCGGAAGCCGTAGGAGCGCATGGTGCCCAGCGTGACCACCACCTTGCGGATCGGCGCCGGTTCGTTCTCGACCGGGGCGAAGCTGTCGAACAGCGACCCGCGGTAGTTCCACTTGTTCGACGACCAGCGTTCGTACTGCGTGTAGAGGTGGACCCCGGGGATCCGCGACACCAGGCGCCCGGTGAGACTGGGGCCGTCGGCCCGGGCCGCACTCTCGATGTAGTGGCTGGTCAGCCCTCGGGCGCGCGCTGCGAGGAAGAACGGCAGCGCCACACCGGCACCGGTGGACACGATCCGGTCGAAGTGTCCGTCGCGCAGGAGTCGATGTGCCGTGGGCAGCACCCGCGCGATCTCCCGATAGCCACGAGGGGGTACGTAGGGCACTGTCCGCACGTCCTCGTCCCGCAGCAACGACCGCGACTGAGCGTCGTCGTGGGTCACCCAGACGACGTCGCCGGACGCCGGCGAGAAGCGCCCTGAAATCCGGTACAGCTGTTCGAGGTGACCGCCGGTGGCAGCGATGAGAAGGGTCCTCGGACCATTGCTGTCGAGGCTCTTTGTCACGCAGGCTCCCCCAAGACGACACATGATTCCGGTGGTCAGTCTGTCAGACGGTCGACGGCCGGCGGCGTTCGGGCAGCAACACGGGGCGCAGGAGTGGTCTCACGACCCACCCGTGTCGCCCGGGTCAGCTGCCGGGTCAGCTGCCGGGGCAGCTGCCGGTCAGCTGTTGAAGCGCTGCTGGGTGAGCTCGAGGCCGTCGGTGATCAACGACTCGACCGCATCCGCCGCGTCACCGACCTGGAGCGGCAGCTCCTTGCGCTCCGTGGACGTGTAGTCGGCGAGAACGAAGTCCGCTGGGCTCTGCCGCCCCGGTGGTCGCCCGATCCCGGCACGCACCCGGTAGAAGTCGCCGGACCCCAGGGAGGAGCGCATCGACTTCAACCCGTTGTGGCCGTTGTCGCCGCCACCCAGCTTGGTGCGGAGGGTCCCGAAGTCGATGTCCAGCTCGTCGTGGATGGCGATGATCCGCCCGACAGGCACCTTGTAGAACGCGGCCAGCGCCTTGACCGGACCGCCGGACTCGTTCATGTAGGAGCGCGGGCGTCCGAGCACGACCCGCGGTGAGGGCGTGCCGGGAGCACCCAGCCTGCCCTCGACCACGTCGGCGCGACTCGCCTTCTGGGACTTCCAGCCACTGCCCATGCGTCGAGCCAGCTCGTCGGTGACGAGGTGGCCGACGTTGTGCCGGTTGCCGGCGTACGTCGGGCCGGGGTTGCCCAGCCCGACGACCAGCCAGACCTCCGAGGCGGGGTCCGTCACGACCGGATGTGTCAGCTCTCGTCGGCGTCTGCTGAGGACTCGCCCTCGGCGGACTCGCCCTCGGCAGCCGACTCGGCGTCGGCGTCGGCGGCAGCGGCGATCTCCTCGTCGGACTCGTCGCGCTCGATACCCAGGTCGCCCTCGGCCTCCTCGAGCTCCGCCTCGACCTCTTCCGCGGTCGGCGCGTGCACGACGTTGACCACGAGGGCCTCGTCGTCGGTGAGCAGCAGCGAGCCTTCGGGCAGCACGAGGTCCTTGGCCAGCACGTGGAAGCCGGCGTCGGCGTCCTCGACGGAGATCTCGATGAAGTCGGGGATGTTGGTGGCCTCGGCCTCGACGCTGACGGTGTTCAGCTCGGTCACCACCATGGCGTCGGACTTGGCCTCGCCCATGACGTGGATCGGGACCTCGACGGTGACCTTCTCGCCCTTCTTCACCTCGACGAAGTCGAGGTGCTCCAGGAAGCCCTTGATCGGGTCGGCCTGGACCTGCTTGGTCAGCGCGATGAACGTGGTGCCCTCGACGTCGATGTAGAGCAGCGCGTTGGAGCCGCCACGCTTGAGCGCCATCATCGTGTCGTGCCCCGGAAGGGTGATGTGCTTGGGGTCGTTGCCGTGGCCGTAGATGACCGCGGGGACCTTGTCGTCGCGACGGATGCGACGGGCGGCGCCCTTGCCGAACTGGGTGCGGGTCTCCGCCGTGATCTTTACTTCAATCCTGTCAGCCATGCTCTGCGTACTCCTCGGAACCTTGAACGCGTGAATAAGTCGTATGGGTTGCCCAGGCTGGCTGGCAGGCCGGAGACAGCACATGCACCGCAGGCCGACGGGCGCGGTGCATGGTGATCACGAACCGACCGCGTCGATCACGGAGCATCCACTCCCTCGCCGAGGCAACTTGGCGATCTTACAGAACACCCGGGCCAGTGGGCTAATCGGATCGCCCGAAGGGCGATCCTCAGGCATGCCCGTCGAACATGCTCGTGACCGAGCCGTCCTCGAAGACCTCCTTGATCGCCCGCGAGATCAGCGGGGCGATCGAGAGGCAGGTGAGCTTGTCGAACTCGCTGCTCGGTGCCAGCGGCAGGGTGTTGGTGACGATCACCTCGGTGACCGTCGAGTTCTTCAGGCGGTCCACGGCGGGTTCGGAGAGGATGGCGTGGGTGGCAGCGATGACCACACCGGCAGCGCCGTCGGCCATCAGCGCCTCGGCCGCGTTCACGATCGTGCCGCCGGTGTCGATCATGTCGTCGACCAGGACGCACATCCGGCCGGTGACGTCACCGACGACGCGGTTGGCGACCGTCTCGTTGGGCCGGTCCGTGCGACGCGACTTGTGGATGAACGCCAGCGGGGCGCCGCCGAGGCGGGCCGACCAGCGCTCGGCGACCTTGATCCGGCCGGCGTCAGGCGAGACCACGGCCAGCTTCTGCCCGGAGTACTGCTTCTTGACGTAGTCGGCCAGGATCGGCAGCGCCATCAGGTGGTCCACGGGACCGTCGAAGAAGCCCTGGATCTGGTCGGCGTGCAGGTCGACCGCGATCAGCCGGTCGGCACCCGCCGTCTTGAACAGGTCGGCCATCAGCCGGGCCGAGATCGGCTCGCGCCCACGGTGCTTCTTGTCCTGGCGGGCATAGCCGTAGAAGGGCAGCACCACGGTGATCCGCTTGGCCGAGGCGCGCTTGAGCGCGTCGACCATGATCAGGTGCTCCATGATCCACTCGTTGACCGGGGCCGTGTGGCTCTGGATCACGAACGCGTCGGAGCCGCGGACGGACTCCTCGTAGCGGACGTAGATCTCGGAGTTGGCGAACTCGTAGGCCGAGGTCGGCACCAGCTCGGTGCCGAGCTCCTTGACGACCTCGTTGGCGAGCTCGGGGTGTGCTCGCCCGCTGAAGACCATCAGGTTCTTCTCGGTGGTCTTCTTCAATCCGCTCACGCTGTGCAGCTCCTCGGTGGGACGAGTCGGGCCGGTAGGTCGATTGTCACCCACCGACCGGGTCAGTGCGAACTCCGGATCAATCTTCGGGTGGCGTGGCGGCCTCGGCGGCCTCGGCCTGCGGGGTGCCGGGACGTCGGCGCACGGCCCAACCCTCGATGTTGCGCTGTGGGCCGGAGCTGACGCCCAGGGCGCCCGGAGGCACGTCCTCACGGATGACGCTCCCCGCGCCGGTGCCGGCGCCGTCCCCGATGTGCACGGGCGCGACGAAGGTGTTGTTGCTCGCCGTCCGTGCGTGCCGACCGATGACGGTGCGGTGCTTGGCGACCCCGTCGTAGTTGGCGAAGATCGTGCCGGCGCCGATGTTGGTGCCCTCGCCGATCTCGGCGTCGCCCACGTAGGACAGGTGCGGGACCTTGGCCCTGTCGCCGATCCGCGCGTTCTTGGTCTCGACGAAGGCACCGATCTTGCCGCCCGCACCGAGCTCGGTGCCGGGGCGGAGGTAGGAGAACGGTCCGACGCTGGCGCCCGCACCGATCACCGCGAGCTCCGCGTGCGTGCGTACGACGCGGGCCCCTGCCCCGACCTCGACGTCCTTGAGCGTGCAGTCAGGCCCGACCACGGCGTCCTCTGCGACCACCGTGGCTCCGAGCAGCTGCACCCCCGGCAGGACGGTGACGTCCTGCTCGAGCCGGACGTCCACGTCGATCCAGGTGGTCTCGGGGTCGATGATCGTGACGCCGTCCCGCATCCAGCGGTCGAGGATGCGGCGGTTCTTCTCCTTGGCCAGCGAGGCGAGCTGGACCCGGTCGTTGGCGCCCTCGGTCTGGAGCACGTCGTCGATGGGGAACGCGCCGACGCCGAGACCGTCCTCCCGGGCCAGCTGCACGGTGTCGGTGAGGTAGTACTCACCCTTGGCGTTGTCGTTGGTCAGCCGCGGCAGAGCGCTGTCGAGGAAGGTCGCGTCGAAGGCCAGGATGCCGCTGTTGATCTCGTTGACCCGGGCCTGCTGGTCGCTGGCGTCCTTCTCCTCGACGATGCCGGTCACCTCGCCGGCCTGGTCGCGCAGGACGCGCCCGTAGCCGAACGGGTTCGCCACGACCCCGGACAGGATGCTGACCGCGCGGCCCGCGCTGTGGTGGTCCTCGGCGAAGGCGCGGAGGCTCTCTCCCTCGAGGAGCGGCGTGTCGCCGTACGCCACGATCACGGTGCCGGTGCGGTCGGCCGCGTCGAGCGTCTCCCAGGCGACCCGGACGGCGTGGCCGGTGCCGTCCTGGGACTCCTGCACGGCCAGCAGCGCCGCGGGCAGGAGACTCTGGATGTGCGGCCCTACCTGTTCGCGCTGGTTGCCGACAACGGCGACCACGCGGTGTGGATCGACGTGGGCCACCGCGGCGAGGACGTGGCCGATCATGCTCCGCCCAGCGATGGGGTGCAGCACCTTCATGGTCTTGGACTTCATCCGGGTGCCGCCGCCGGCCGCCAGGACGATGACGGTGACTGGCCCATGCGCGACGGGCTTGCTCGTGGTGCTCACGCTCCCCGGGTAGGAGTCGAACCTACGTCGCGCGCCTTGGCTCAAGGACTCGCGACACTGTCCGCAGCGGGGATTCGACGAGATTAACCGGCACCGCACGTCAGCACATGGGATGGTCGCCACGTGAACGACGTGGCGCGGCGACCGCTCCCCGCGGAGCGTCGTCCGAGGGTCCTCGCCGCCGCGCTGCTGGCCATCGCGGTCGTCTCCGTGAGTGCGGCGTTCGTCGTGCACCGGCTGGTGGTCGCCCGGTGGGGCCCGTTGGCCGACCTCGACCGGGTGGTGCTGGTCGAGCTGCACGACGTGGTGGCCGGCTGGCAGGGACTGGTGTTCGTCTTCAAGGTGCTGGGGCGACTGGGTACGCCGTTGGTCTACCAGGCCGTGATGGTCGTGGTGGCGGGCTGGCTGGTGTGGCGGCGGCGACCCGTGGCCGCGGCGTACACCGTGGTGACGATCCTGCTCGGCCTGCACCTGGCGCCGCTGGTGAAGGGCATGGTCAAACGGCCCCGGCCGGACCTGCTCGATCCCATCGCCAATGCCGGCGGGTACAGCTTCCCGAGCGGACATGCCCTGGCCGTGACCGTGGTGACTCTGACGGTCCTGGTGGTCGTCCTGCCGGTGTTGCGGGCCACGTGGCGCCGCGCGACCGTGCTGGCAGCAGCGCTCGCAATCGTCGCGATGTGCCTGGCGAGACTGGGCCTCGGGGTGCACTACCTCACCGACGTCGTGGCCGGGGTGCTGCTCGGCCTGGGCTGGGTGGCGCTGACCACCGCAATGCTCGTGGGGTTGCTGTGCAGGGAGCTGGGATCCGCGCACAGGCGTGCCTGAGCTGGCTCCCCGGGTAGGAGTCGAACCTACGTCGCTAGTCCTGATTCAAAGTCAGGCGGGCCCTGCCGGCAGACCAACCGGGGAAAGTCTTGTTGATTGGACGGGGACGAGGCTACCGGGACCGATCCGCAACCCCGGCCTACACCGGCAGGCGTGGGCGCGCGGCGTATCAGGACAGCACTGTCGTCACTCCTGCATCATGGCTGGGAGTAGGGCTGGGAGGTTGGGAGACCCATGGAGACCGTCGAGCTGCGCGTGCACGGCGTCCACGGCACGTCCCCGGGGGTCATGCTCGGGGTCGCCAACACCGACGTCGGCCAGGTGGCCGGTGACGGCCTGACCGGGGTCTACCGCGTGAAGGACGGGATCTCGCTCCCCTACCGCGCGCTGGACGGCACCCACGTCAGCGTGGAGGCCTACTCCTGGGGCGCGCTCACCTCGGGAGTGCAGGGGTTCCTCGGGTGGGTGAAGCGGGCACTGTGGCTGGTGCTCCTCCCGTTCGCGCTGGTCAACCTGGCCTACTGGGCCCGCCTCGAGCTCGGTCGCGACAGCGGCCAGGCACGTTGGGGTGCGCGGTCGGTGCGCGTGTCCGGGCTGTTGCTGACCGTCTTCTTCGTGCTCACCCCGTGCGTGCTCGCCATCGACCTCGCTGCGTGGCAGTGCTTCCGCTACGGCGTGCCCGGGTGTACCCGTATCCCCGACCAGCTCGACTTCCTGGCCACCTGGGATCCCGGCCAGCGGATCGCGGTGGCCACGTTGGTGCCGATCGCGGCCATCGTGGTGCTGTGGTTCCTCTCGAAGACCTCGATGAGCCGCTACGAGAGCGTGACCGACGCGCTCGACTCGCCGCCGGTGCTCTCGACCAGCCAGATCCTGCTGCACCCGAGCCTGTGGAACGGCACAGCGCGCACCCAGCGGCTCCAGCGGTTCCACCTCGTCGCCGGGATCGCCACCGTGATCTCGTTCTCGGGCATCCACCTGCTGCACGCCACCCACTTCCCCGCTCCCACCGGCTGGGCGTTGCTGCTCTGGGCCACGGTGGCGATGGGTGGCCTGCTGTTGCTGCTCGCCGTCCTGCTCGTGGGGGTCGGGCACGAGAACGACGTCGAGCCACACGTGTCGAGCACGTACGGCGGTGGCCTCCCCCGCCTCGCCCATCGCGCCCGGGCCCTCACTCCGCTCTTCGACACCGCGCTGCTCGGTCTCGCTGTCGTGACCTACCTGCTCCACCTGCTCGCGCTGGCCCAGCTCCCGGGCTCCTCCGCGGTGGACGAGTCGCTCGACTTCACCGGGCGCAACGTGTGGTTCATCTCGGTCTTCGTCGGGTTGACCCTGCTCCACCTCAGCGTCTTCACCGGCGGCCGGATGAAGGCCCGGTCGGCCGTGCTGGTCGTGGGCTCGGTGGTCGCGGCCGTGGTGGTGATCGTCGTACTCCGCCTGGCCGGTCGGTACGACGCCGCCGACGGCTGGTGGGTCGTCGCAGCGGCCGGGGTGGCCGTCGTGTTCTGGCTGCTGCTCGCGAACTGGCAGTACCACCACTCCCCCGCCGAGCACGCCGACAAGGCCTGGCGGGGCGCCGGTGCCTCCGTGCTCCTGGCGACGGCAGCCTGGATCGCGCTGCTGTTCACCTCGGGCACGGTGATCGCCTCGGCCAACTACCTCAACGGCGCCTCCCACGGCGTCGGCGACCTGGTCAGCCGGGTGAACGTCGACGGGCGGCGGGTGGCGCCGACCACGCTGGCCCTGTCCAGTGACGACAGCACCCACACGTTCGTCGCGACGGGCGACATCACCCTGCGCCACGCACGGCTGGTGGTCAGCGGTGACAGAGCGCGGATCACCTCAGGCACGATCGAGATGAAGGGGCTGTCCCTCGCCGTCGACCCCTACCGGGCACGCGACGACGCGTTCACCGAGGGCCGCGGCCGCACCGTCACCGAGGAGCGCTCCACCCTCACCGTGCCGACCCGCACCCTCGTGCTGGCCGACACCTGCCTGCGCGACGCGGCGACGCCGTGCACCGCCGAGGAGTCACAGTTCCACTCCGCCGGCGTACTCACCCTGCCGGCGAAGCCCGGGACCACCGCGCCGATCACCGTGACACTGGACGCCGGGGTGGCGCTCGCGCCGAGCGACGCCCCCGAGGTGCCGCTGGCAGTGCCGCAGGTGCTGATCTGGACGCCCATCGGCCAGCTCCTGTGGCTGGTGCTCGTGGCCTGCGGCGTACTCGCCTGCCTGGTCGTGTTCCGCCGCAAGGTCGGTCCGAGGCTGAACGAGCCGTTCGCCTCCGGGCAGGCGCCTGACGACCAGGTCCCGGAGCGGGATCGCGCCCGCGCGCTCAAGGCCCGAGGCAGTGCAGCCCTGGCCCATCGGGCCGAGACCCTCCTCGACGTCGTGGGCGCGATCACCTCACCGGTGGCCCTGGTGATCGTCGTGGCATCCATGTCGGGCTCGCCTCCGTGGGAGCTCGAGCTCCCGTTCGTGGGCTGGACCCGCGACATCGCGACGGCCTCGATGTACCTCGTGGTCGCCATGTCCACCGGGCTGGTCCTGCTGGGCTCGCAGATCCGCCGCTCCGAGAAGACCCGCAAGGCGGTCGGGGTGATCTGGGACCTGACCACCTTCTGGCCGCGCGCCGCACATCCTCTCGGGCCTCCCTGCTATGCCGAGCGGGTCGTGCCCGAGCTGCAGATCCGCGCGCGCTGGGCCCTGGACAAGCCGCACGCCATGCGCAACCAGGTGATCGTCTCGGGGCACAGCCAGGGGTCGCTGATCGTGCTGTCCATGGTGAGCCGGATGAACCCGGTGCACCTGAGCCGGATCAAGATGATCACCTACGGCAGCCAGATCCGGGCGTTGTACGGCCGGGTCTTCCCGCGGGTCTTCGGCCCGGACGCCATCGGCTACGCACCGACCACCGGCCAGCCGTCGCTGACCGACGCCTTCCCCGACGTACCCCGCCCCGTCGGCACGGTCCCCGGTCCACCGCACCTCGTGGCGGACACGTTCCGGCACCGGCTGCGCACCGCCGGCGGCGAGTGGATCAACCTGTTCCGCAGGACCGACCCGCTGGGTTGGCGCGTCTTCTCCGACGCGGACAGCGACCTCGACCTGCCGGTCCCCGAGGTTCCCGAGGAGGGGGTCGGTGACCCGGGCCCCGCCGTGATGGGGCACAGCGGCTACCAGCACACGCCGACCTATCGGCGCGTGATCCAGCGGTGGACCGGGGAGCCGTTCGTGCGGACGCCTGCGGGGACAGAGGACCTGCCCACCCTGCCGCCGATCTAGGCCCGGGAGAACAGCAGGGCGAGCGCGGTCCCGATGGTGGTGGCGACGAGCGCGACGATGATGACCATGGCGACGACCTTCGTGTTCATGACGGCTCCGGTCCTTGTCGCTTCTCCATGTGCGCGGGGCAGCCAGCCTAGTGGTGGTCCGGGACCTGGGCCACGACGAAGACGCGGCGGAAGGGCATCACGACCGCACCGTCCTCTTCCGGGTAGGCCTCGCGGAGGCGGCGCTTGAACTCGGTCTCGAACTCGGGGCGGAGGTCGTCGGGCAGGGCCTGCAGGGTGGGGCGGGCGCCGGTGCCGCTGACCCAGGTGAACACCGGGTCCGGCCCGGTGAGGACGTGCAGGTAGGTGGTCTCCCAGGCGTCCACCACGCAGCCGAGGTCACGGAGCGCCCGGAGGTACGTCGCGGCGTCGTGGGCGTCGGGGCTGGCGACACCGGCGGTGTGCTCGACGTACGCCGGTTCGCTGGCCAGCTCCGCACGGATGGTGTGACTCGGCTCCTCGAAGTTGCCGGGGACCTGGAAGGCCAGCCAGCCGCCCGGGGTGACCGATGCGACCAGATCGGGCAGCAGGTCGAGGTGGCCCGGGACCCACTGGAAGGCGGCGTTGGAGACGAGTACGTCGGCCGCGCCGGACCAGTCCTTGATGTCACCGACCGTGAACTCGACACCGGCGTCGCTGGGTGCGGCTCCCACCATCTCGGCGCTCGAGTCGACTCCGAGGACGTGCGCCTCCGGCCACCGCTGCGCGAGCAGCAGGGTCAGGTTGCCGGCGCCGCAGCCCAGGTCGACCACGGTCTGCGGGCCCTCGGCACCGATCCGGGTGACCAGGTCGAGGAACGGTCGTCCCCGCTCGTCTCCGAACGCGGCGTACCGATCCGGGTCCCAGGAGAACGTCATCGCGCCACACTATCTCGATGTCAAGAATCTTGTCAGGCTAGGATCTCGGGCGTGGAACACGACGAGGTGGACGAGCTGGTCGAGGCGTGGACCCGGGAGCGCGCCGACCTCGACCTCGCCCCGGTCGAGGTGTTCAGCCGGATCAGCCGGCTCGCGCGACTCCTGGACAAGGCCCGGCGCGAGGCGTTCACGGCACACCGGATCGAGACGTGGGAGTTCGACGTGCTGGCGGCCCTGCGGCGCGCGGGACGGCCCTACCAGCTCACGCCCGGCGCGCTGCTCAGGGAGACGATGGTGACCAGCGGCACGATGACCAACCGGGTCGACCGGCTGGCGGGGCGCGGGCTTCGTGGAGCGCTCCCCCGACCCGAGGGACCGCCGAGGTGTGCTCGTCCGGTTGACCACCACCGGGAAGCGAGCCGTCGACGGCGCCTTCGAGACGCTGCTGGCCAGCGAGCGCGACCTGCTCGACGGGCTGCCGGAGACCGACCGCACCCAGCTCGCCTCGCTCCTCAAGCAGCTGATGGCGCCGTTGCGCTGACGGCCTGGTTCGGCGGCCGGGTCGGCGGGTTGGGCAGGCGTCAGGGGCGGCGGGTGGCGGGACGGCGTACTCGCATGTCGAGGCCAGGAGGTCGGCCGGTTGGACATGCGAATGTCGCTGGGGGCAGGTGAGCGGCACTCGAGCCTCGACGAGCCACATTCGCATGTCGAGGGCCAGGAGGTCGGCGGGCTTGGACATGCGAATGTCGCTCAAGGGGCCGGTGGGTGCCACTCCGCCCCGACAGCGACATTCGCATGTCGAAGGCCGGCGCCCGCTGGCTGCAATGCACGCCTGCGCCACTCCGGCCCCGCGCACTCGCCGTCACGGGCGCCCGCTCAGCCGCCCGAGCTCGACGTACGCCGGGGGTCGTCGCTGAAGTCGTGGACCTCGAAGTTCACGCTGCGCTTCGCGTTGGCGATCGAGGTGACCACCGCGGTGCCGATCCGGCCCTGGCGGTCGAAGACGGTGGCGGTCCCGACCGCGATGCCGTCGTGGTTGACCCGGTCGGTCGCGTGCAGGCCGATCTCTTGACCGGTGGGGAGGCGGGCCAGGGTCAGGGTGATGTCGGTGTTGATGTACTCCACCCCGTTGCTCCCCCAGTTGGTGACCATGCTGGTGGAGTCGGCCACGCTCGCTGCGACCACGAAGCCCGACGGGACCTCCTCGGGCACGACCGGCACCCCGACCTGCCAGGTGGTCTTCCGGCCACCGTTCTGGTGGGCCCCGAACGACTCGTCCCAGCCGATGCCCTCGCTGGAGAACAGCGGCACGTGCACCTCGTCGGTGGGTGGCGCGAGGTCGAGCGGCGGCGGCTGCGGCGACTCCGTCGGCTCCCACACGTCCCCGGGCGCCGGGTCGCCGATCTTGAGGAACAGCGCGCTCGCCCGGGCAACGGCCTGACCGTCCTGCTCCACGGTGGCGTCGACGAGACACAGGCGCCGACCTTCGCGTACGACGCGGGTGGTGGTGCGGCACAGGGTCATCGCCGCCGGCCGGAACAGGTCGACGGTGTAGCGCGCCGGCCGCAGGTCGTCGCGGCCGAGCTCGGCGACCTGACCCTCGAGGGCACGGGCGAGCGCGCCACTGAGCGCCACCCCGTGCATCTGGTTCTCGCTCCACAGGCTGCGAGCGAGATCGGCCGGAGCCAGGTCGTCACCCTGGGAGGTGAAGAAGGAGAGGGTCATGTGCGCATTCTCGCCCACGCACCGACCGGTCACTCCAGCAGTGCTACGGCCTCCAGCCACTCCAGCTCGAAGTCGGCCTTCTGCGAGGCCACGACCCGCGACTCGGCGTGCAGGGCCTTCAGCTTCTCGGGGTCCGAGGCGTTCGCGAGCATCTCCTCGGCGATCGCGGCCTCCCTGGCGTTGACGCGTGCCAGCTGCTTGTCGAGCCGGGCCACCGTCTTGCGGGCCGCGCGTTCGTCGGCGCCGCCCACCTTGGCCTTTCGCTGGGGCTTTCCGCTGGGCGCTCTCTCTGCTCCTTGGCTCGCGTCTCCCTGTAGTTGTGCCGACAGGGCAGACCGACCTCCCCCGCTTCGCTCCTCCGGACGCTCGGCCCGGTCGGCCTCGCCCGGCCTTCGCGCGCATGCGTGCCGCCCGCTGCTCGAGCCTCGCCCTTCTTCCTGGCGGCGAGGTACTGGTCGACGCCGTTGGGGAGCATCGAGATCTGGCCGTCGCCCATCAGCGCCCACACCGAGTCGGTGACGCGCTCGAGGAAGTAGCGGTCGTGGGAGACGACGACCAGGGTCCCGGGCCAGCCGTCGAGGAAGTCCTCGAGGACGTTGAGGGTGTCGATGTCGAGGTCGTTGGTGGGCTCGTCGAGCAGCAGCACGTTCGGCTCGGCGAGAAGCAGCTTGAGCAGCTGGAAGCGCCGCCGCTCACCACCGGAGAGATCACCGATCCGGGCGGTGAGCTTGTCGCCGGTGAAGCCGAACCGCTCCAGCATCGAGCTGGCCGACACCTCCTGGCCGGTGGCGGTCCGGGTCACCCGGCGGATGTCCTCGATGCTCGGGAGCACCCGTGCGTCCGGGTCCTCCGCCGGCACCTGCTGGAACAGGTGGGCCAGGGCGATGGTCTTGCCGTGCTTGACCCGACCCTTGTCCGGCTCCAGGTTCCCGCCCACCAGCTGCAGCACGGAGCTCTTGCCCGCGCCGTTCACGCCGACGATCCCGACCCGGTCGCCGGGTCCGAGCCGCCAGGTGGCGTCCTGCAGCAGGTGCTTCTCGCCCCGGGTCAGGTCCACGTGCTCGAGGTCGACGACGTCCTTGCCCAGTCGCTGGGTGGCGAAGCGCTGCAGCTCGATCCGGTCGCGGGGCGGGGGCACGTCCTCGATCAGGTCGTTGGCCGCCTCGATGCGGAACTTCGGCTTCGACGTACGCGCGGGTGCTCCCCGTCGCAGCCACGCCAGCTCCTTGCGCAGCAGGTTCTGTCGCCGCGACTCCGAGGCGGACGCCTGGCGGTGCCGCTCGGCGCGGGCGAGCACGAACGCGGCGTACCCGCCGTCGTAGGAGTCGACGACCCCGGCACCCTGCGGTCCGGGGTGGACCTCCCAGGTGCGCTCGCACACCGCGTCCAGGAACCAGCGGTCGTGGGTGACCACCACCAGCGCGGACGTACGACGGACCAGGTGCTCGGCCAGCCATGCGACCGCCTCGACGTCGAGGTGGTTGGTCGGCTCGTCGAGGATCAGCAGGTCGACGTCGTCGAGCAGCAACCGGGCCAGCGAGCAGCGCCGCCGCTCGCCGCCGGAGAGACCGTGCACGTCCCGGTCGAGGGCGACGTCGGCCAGGAGCACCTCGACGACCTCGCGGGTGCGGCTGTCACCGGCCCACTCGTGGTCCGTCCTTGCCCGCGAGCACCACCTCACGCACCGAGTGGGTGTCGTCGAGCAGGTCGCGCTGGTCGAGGTAGCCGATGTGCAGCCCCCGGTTGAGCGAGACCCGTCCCGAGTCGGGGGTCTCCCGGCCGGCCATCAGGTTGAGCAGCGTGGTCTTGCCGTCGCCGTTGCGGCCCACGATGCCGATCCGCTCGCCCTCGGCCACGCCGAGGCTGACCTCGTCGAGCAGGATCCGGACGCCGTAGGACTTCGTGACCTTCTCGAGGTTCAACAGGTTTGCCATGTCAGGAGTACTCCACCACGTGGGCGCCGGAGACCGGACCGAGGGCGACCAGGACCCGCGCCTGACCGGCCTCGATGAGCGTCGTACGCACCCGGTCGGCGGAGCCGCGGTCGGAGCACAGGAACAGGCAGGTCGGGCCGGACCCGGAGACGATCCCGCGCAGCGCACCCGCGCGCTCGCCCGCCTCGATCAGCTCACCGAGCTCGGGGCGCAGGTCGATCGCCACCGCCTCGAGGTCGTTGTGCAGCGCCGCCGCCAGGACCCGGTTGTCGGGGTCGGTGAGGGCCTTGGTCAGCTCGTCCGGGACCGCCACCGTCTCGGGGGCACCGGGCCAGAGCTCGTCGAAGTGGCGGTAGACCGCGGGCGTCGACAGGCCGACGCTCGCCGGGACCACCACCCACCACCGGGTCGCCTCGTCGAGCAGCGGGGTGACCTCCTCGCCGCGACCAGCTCCCAGCGCCGTGCCACCGACCAGCGCGAACGGCACGTCGCTGCCAAGGGTGGCCGCGAGAGTGAGGAGGTCGTCGTCGCTCGTCTGCAGGTCCCACAGCCGGTCCAGGGCCACGAGCGCGGCCGCTGCATCGGCGCTGCCCCCGGCCAGTCCGCCCGCGATCGGGATCGACTTGCGCACGGTGATCGCAGCCGCTCGGTCGACGCCGTGGTGCGCCACCAGCAGACGACCTGCCCGGACGACGATGTTGTCCTCGCCGAGCGGGAAGGAGTCCCGGTCGATGTCGTCCTCGCAGACCAGCTCCACCGACCACCTCGTGCTGGTGGCCACGGTGACGTCGTCGTGCAGGCTGAGCGTCTGGTAGACGGTCGCGAGCGGGTGGTAGCCATCGGCACGCGGCCGCCCGACCCCGAGGTGCAGGTTGACCTTCGCGGCAGCCCGCACGGTCACCGACTGGTTCTCCGCCCCGCTCACAGGAGGGCCTCGGCGATCCGCACGAACTCGGGCAGCCGGAGCTGCTCCCCCCGGGTCATCGGGTCGATCCCGGCAGCGAGGAGGACGCGCTCCGACTCCTCCGCCGAGCCCGCGAGCTCACGCAGCGAGGGTCGCAGCGCCTTGCGCCGGTGCGCGAACGCGGCGTCGATGACGGCGAAGACCTGCTCCCGGGTCACCTGGGTGCTCGGTGGGTCCCGGCGCGTCCAGGCGACCAGTCCGGAGTCCACGTTGGGCGCCGGCCAGAAGACGTTGCGACCGACCGACCCGGCGCGGCGTACGTCGGCGAACCAGGCGGCCTTCACCGAGGGGATGCCGTAGACCTTCGACCCCGGCTGGGCCGCGAGCCGGTCGGCCACCTCCGCCTGCACCATCACCAGCCCGCGCTCCAGCGAGGGCAGCAGCGCGAGCAGGTGCAGCAGCACCGGGACCGAGATGTTGTAGGGCAGGTTCGCGACCAGCGCGGTCGGCGGCGGACCAGGGACGGCGGTCACCCGCAGGGCGTCGGCGAGGACCACCTCGAACCTGTCGACGTACGCCGGAGCGCGGTCGGCGACGGTGCCGGGCAGCGAGCCCGCGAGGTCCGGGTCGACCTCGATCGCGACCACCCGGGCCGCGACGTCGAGCAGGGCGAGGGTCAGCGACCCGAGCCCGGGCCCGACCTCCAGGACCACGTCGGAGGCGCCGATGCCGGAGTCGCGGACGATGCGACGCACGGTGTTGGGGTCGATCACGAAGTTCTGCCCGCGCTGCTTGGTCGGCCGCAGGTCGAGCGCTGCTGCCAGTGAACGCACTTCTGCCGGACCGAGCAGTCTCGGTCCGGCAGAAGAGGGGTCGCTCACATGGATGAGCGTATGGGTCGGTGTGACTACGAGCCGCACACGGGCCAGGCCCCGTAGCCGCCCTCGGCGTCACGGACACGCTCGGCCACGGCGATCTGCTGCTCGCGGCTGTTCTGGTCCGGACGGCCGGAGCCGCCGTAGGACTGCCAGGTGCCCAGGTTGAACTGGAGCCCGCCGTAGTAGCCGTTGCCGGTGTTCGCGGCCCAGTTGCCACCGGACTCACAGGCGGCGATGGCGTCCCAACGGCCGGTGTCGACCGTCTTGGTGCCGATCTTCACGATCGTGGCGGTCGGCTGGCTGACGGTGCGCTGCTTCACGATCGTCCGCTTGACGACCTCACCGTTGCGGAACCGGAGCTGGTAGGTCACGTCCCGGACACCGTCGGTGCCCTCGCGGACCGTCTCGGACTCGCCGGACATCATCGAGCCGTCCTTCTGCTCGCGAACCGGCGCCGGGATGGCCTCACGCGGCACGTGCTTGGTGCGGACACCGATCTTGGTGACCACGATGCGCGTGCCGTCGGTCAGGTCGGCGCTGCGCGAGGGGCGCACCACGTCGTTGCGGTCGACGCCTGCGTCGACCTTCTCGAGCAGCTCGCCGACGGTGGCGGCGGCCACGTTGTGCCGGGCGACCTTGTCGTTGGCGATCTTGAGCGCCACCTGCTTGGGCGTGGTGACCTCGAGGGCCATGCCGGAGCGGTCGATCGTGGCACTACGGCTGACCGAGAGCGCGGCGCTGTCGAAGCGCACACCGAGCTGGTCGAGCGCGGAGGACACCTTGGTGGCGGTCGTCCAGAAGGTCTTCTTCTCGCCGTCGATGCTCAGGGCCAGCGGCCGGCCGAGGCGTACGGCGATCCGGGAGCCGTCGTTCACCTTGCTGTCGACGGCCGGGACGATGGAGTCGTGCGACTCGGGCTTGATGCCCTGGCTGGCCAGGACCTGACCCACGTTGTCGCTGAAGGTGTGGACCGTCGACTCCTTGCCGTCGATCGAGACGGTGACGGTCTTGCTGAGCGTCGCGTAGGCGACGCCGGTGCCGACGAGGGCGAGGACGATCACGGGGATCAGTCCGAGAAGTAGGGGCTTGTTGCGGCTGAGGTGCGTGAGTGTTGCGCGCACGGTGCTCCGATGTTCGCGGTTCCCGGGCCGCGGGGGGTGGGTCGTGATCTGCCTCCCCCGAGGGCGCCCACCCGGGTGTGAAACAGTCCCGCTCCCGGCCAACAGCCCTCGACACTAGGTAAGTAGCTCCTGGTTAGCAAACTGCTAGCAAAACGTGTGGCCGGACTCACACTTCGGGTTCGGTGACCACCCCGGCGTGTCGCTCGGCGTGTCGTCCGGCGTGTCCGTCGGCGGGTGACTCAGCCCCACGGACCGCCGAAGGCGGCGTCCGTGTTGGCCTCGATCGCGCGGCACAGCGTGCCGAGATCGGTGCCCCGTGGTGGCGGCCATCGAGCGCACCGTGAGCGGCACCAGGTAGGAGGCGTTGGTGCGTCCGCGGTGGGGCATCGGGGTGAGGTACGGCGCGTCCGTCTCGACCAGGACCCGGTCCAGCGGCGTGATCCGGAGGGCCTCCCGGAGAGGCTCGGCGTTCTTGAACGTGACCGTGCCCGCGAAGGACAGGTGGGCCCCGCGGTCGAGGCACTCCCGGGCGAAGTCGGCGTCACCGGAGAAGCAGTGCATCACCCAGCGCGCGGGTGCACCCACCTCGTCGATCAGGCGTACGACGTCCTCGTGGGCGTCGCGGTCGTGGATGACCAGCGTCTTGTCGAGCTCCTTGGCCAGCGCGATGTGCGCCCGGAAGGACTCGTGCTGGGCCGCACGACCCTCGGGACCGGTCCGGAAGTAGTCGAGGCCGGTCTCCCCGATCGCCCGCACCCGGTCGCTGCTGCGCGCCAGCCGCTCGATCTCGCCCAGCGCCTCCTCGAGCCGGCCGTCGGCGGCGAGCCGGGGAGCCTCGTTGGGGTGGAGGGCGACCCCGGCCACGACCGCGGAATGGGTGTCCGCCGTCCCGACCGCCCAACGCGCACCCTCGAGGTCGCAGCCGATCTGGACGATGCGGGTCACCCCGACCGATGCGGCCAGGGCGAGTGCCTCCCCGACCGGCACGACGGCCTCGTCGCCGCGCGCGATGTCGAGGTGGCAGTGGTTGTCCACGACCGGGTGCGGCAGCGGCTCCGGGGTCTCCGGCGTCATGGCCGGTGCACCGCGTCGTAGACGACCCGCTTGGGCACGCTCGAGCGCCGCGCCACGTCCAGGATCGCCTCCTTGCGAGAGGCGCCGAGCTCCTCCTCCTCGGCGACGAGTGCAGCCAGAGTCGCCGGGTCGGTCACCGGCTCGGGCACGACGGCTCCCTCGAGCACGATCGTCACCTCGCCGCGCACACCCTGGCCGGCCCACTCGACGAGCTCGGCCAGCGGGCCCCGGCGTACCTCCTCGTGGGTCTTGGTCAGCTCACGGCAGACCGCACCACGGCGGTCACCGCCGAAGGCCTCGGCCATCGACTGCAACGTGGCGGCCGTGCGGTGCGGCGCCTCGAAGAACACCAGCGTCCGCTGTTCCTGTGCCAGCGCGGTCAGCCGCCGGGAGCGCTCACCCGGCTTGCGCGGCAGGAACCCCTCGAAGCAGAACCGGTCGACGGGCAGGCCGGAGACCGCGAGCGCGGTGAGCACCGCCGACGGGCCGGGGATGCTGGTGACCGTCACGCCCCGCTCGACGGCCGCAGCGACGAGCCGGTAGCCGGGGTCCGAGACGCTGGGCATGCCCGCGTCGGTGACCAGCACGACCCGGTCGCCCCGGACCAGCGACTCGACCAGCGAGTCGGTGCGGAGGTGCTCGTTGCCCTCGAAGTAGGACACCACCCGGCCGGTGAGCTCGATGCCGAGGTCGCTGGTGAGGCGTCGCAGCCGGCGGGTGTCCTCGGCCGCCACGACGTCGGCACCGACGAGCTCTGCGGCGAGCCTGGGCGAGGCGTCGTCGGCTCGGCCGATGGGGGTCGCGGCCAGCACCAGCACGCCCGCCGTCCGCATCGGCGCCAGGGTCGGCCGGTCGTGTCATGGCACCGATCATCGCAGCACTAACCTGTGGCTCGTGAGCATCCCCGCGCGCCTGGAGCGCACCGTCGGGCTCTCGCGCACGGCTGACGGGGACACGGTGCCCAGCGCTGCCACGCGGGCCCGGCTGCGCGCCGTCGACGACGACCGGGTGCTCGCGTGGGTGGCCACGCTGGCCGTCACCGCGCTGGCGGCCTTCCTCCGGCTCTGGGACCTCGGAAAGCCGCGCGCGTTCCTGTTCGACGAGACGTACTACGCCAAGGACGCGTGGTCCCTGATCCATCTGGGCTACTCGCAGAACTACGTCGACAAGGCCAACGAGCAGATCCTCGCGGGGCACACCTCTGGGCTGTGGACCGGCACTCCCAACTTCGTGGTCCACCCGGAGGTCGGCAAGTGGCTGATCGGCCTGGGCGAGGGCATCTTCGGGATGACCCCGTTCGGCTGGCGGGTCGCCTCGGCGGTGGTCGGGTCGCTGATGGTGCTGGTGATGATCCGGCTGGCCCGACGAGTCACCCGCTCCACCCTGCTCGGCCTGGTGGCCGGCCTGCTGATGTGCTTCGACGGCCTGCAGCTGGTGCTGTCCCGGCTGGCCCTGCTCGACCTGTTCCTCGCGTTCTTCGTGCTGTGCGCCGTGAGCTGCATGGTCGCCGACCGCGACTGGGTGCGCACGCGGATGGCGAGCGTGGTGCCGGAGGGCGAGCGGCTGGACCCCCGCTCCTGGGGTCCGCTGCTGCTCTGGCGACCCTGGCGGCTCGCCTGCGGCGTGTGCTGGGGTCTGGCGCTCGGGACCAAGTGGTCGGCGCTGTTCCCGCTGGCCGCCTTCGGTCTGCTGATGTGGGTCTGGGACTCCGGGGCACGGCGGTCCTTCGGCGTACGACGCGCCCTGTGGAAGTCCGCGATCATCGACGCCCTCCCCGCGCTCGGGTACGTCGTGCTGGTGCCGCTTCTGGTCTACCTGGCGAGCTGGACCGGCTGGCTGCTGCACGCGGACGTCTACGAACGCGCCCTGTCGGACACGCAGTACGGCCCCTACTGGGGGAACTACCTCAAGCACGACGCGCACGGCTTCTTTCCCGAGCTGTGGCAGTCGCTGCGCTCGCTGTGGCACTACCACCACGACGTCTACTCGTTCCACACCGGTTTCCTGAACACCAGCACGCACGTCTACCAGTCCGACCCGTGGGGCTGGCTGCTGCTGAACCGGCCGGTCGGCGTCGACGCGCAGCTCAACATCGCACCGGGCGACCAGGGATGCGCCGCGGCGGCCGGCTCGACCTGCCTGCGCCAGGTCCTGCTGCTGGGGAACCCGGTGGTGTGGTGGTTCGGCTCGATCGCAGCGTTGTGGGCCGTCGTGTCCTGGGTGGCGCGAAGGGACTGGCGCTACGGGCTGGTGACCATCGGCATCGCGGTGACGTGGCTGCCCTGGCTCCGGTACGACGACCGGCCGATCTTCAGCTACTACGCGGCGACGATCCTGCCGTTCCTGGTCCTGGGGGCCACGCTGCTGATCGGGGAGATGCTGGGCCGTCCGGATGCTTCACGGACGAGGAGGACGATCGGTGCGACCGCGGCCGGGGCCGTCCTGGTCGCGACGCTGCTGGCGTTCGCGTGGTTCTGGCCGATCTGGACCGACCAGCTGATCACCAACCACGAGTGGCTCCAGCGGATGTGGTTCAAGCGGTGGATCTAGCGGGTCAGACGCCCGAGCCGGCGTAGGTGCGACGGATCGGCTCGTGCAGGGCGGGACGGCGGACCTGGCGCTCGAGCATGGTCATCTTGGCCACGGCGAAGGCGATCACGAACATCCCGAGGACTCCGAACAACATCACGGACATCGGTGCTACTGACAGCATGGCGTCCCTCTCCTTGGCCTTGATGTGGACTAGACCGACAACATATCTCAAAACCTGCAAAACGGACATACCTCTTCAAAAACTATTTTTGGGTGTATACAACTCCCCTCATCCACCCGGTTCCGAGACCGATCAGTCCGATTCCGACCACCCCGAGCGGCCAGAAGATGTGGTCGGTGTGCACCAGCCATGCCCCCGGGACCAGGACCAGGCCCGGGAGGGCCTGCAGCCCCGTTCGCGAGAGCGCGTCGAACGAGACCACCACCGCCGCCAGGATCAGCGCCCAGGAGCCGACATCTCCCAGCGGGCCGCCGATGGCGAAGAGTGAGCGCACCTCGTCCGGGCGCGGCGCGGAGGCGTCCAGCCGCCAGGTCACGTAGCCGGCCCCGATTCCGTTGATCACGTCCAGGGCCGTGTAGGCCGTGGCGTAGACGAACGCTGCCAGGACGACCACCACCGCCACCGGGTCGCGCCGTCCTCGGAACAGCATCATCAGCGCGACGCCCACGAGCGGGAACGCGAACAGCCCCAGCACGTGCAGGCCCCACCAGGTGTGCGAGCTGTGATGGGTCAGGTGCATCGGGTGGAAGCAGCCCGCCACCGCCAGTGAGAGGCCCGGAAGTGCCCAGAGAGCAGCCGGAAGGATGGCCGAGTTCTCGGCCGGGACCTCCGTGGTCCCGGGCCGCACGGCAGTGCCTGCGGGGCCCATGAGATGACACTAGGGCCGAAATGGCGGCGATGTGGTGAATAACACGTGAAAACCCTGCATCAAGCCGACCTGCAGTGGATCAGCGCCTGGCGCTACGTGTGATCCGCGAAGTCCTTCGGCCGGAACTCACCGTCCTGCAGGTGCTGCTCGATGTTCTCGAGGCTGTGCCCGGTCAGCTCCGGCAGCAGGCGCCACACGAAGATCCACGCGGCCACGTTGAACAGGCCGTAGAGCCAGAAGACCTGGCCCACCCCGAACAGCGTCGATCATCGTCAGCAGGGTCAGCGTGATCAGCAGGTTGGTGCCCCACAGGGTGGCCGACTGGACGCTGGTGCCGGCGCCGCGGACGGCGAGCGGGTAGATCTCGGAGCCGGTGAGCCAGCCCATCAGCTGGAGGCCACCGGCGTTGAAGAACATGAACACGATCAGGCAGGCGACGATGAACGGGACGCTGTCCTTGCCGGCGTTGTCGGTGACGAAGAAGGCGCCGAGCACGAACAGGCTGATCGCCGCACCGGGCACCATCACCAGCGTCAGCCGGCGGCGGCCGACCCGGTCCACGATCGCGAGGCCGACGATCATCATCACCAGGTAGGTCACGCCGAGCGCGACGCTGACCCGCAGCGCGTCGGTCGTGGAGAAGCCGTTGTCGGTGAGGATCGTCGGGGCGTAGTAGATGATCATCTCGATGCCGCGACAGCTGGGTGAACGCCGCGATGCCGCAGCCGACGATGAGTGCCGGGCGGACCCAGGGCTGGCGCAGCCCGCTCCAGCCCCGGTGGCTGCGCTTGGTCTCCTGCTTGCGCTGCTCGACCTCGACGATCTCCGCGAGCTCCTCGGAGATGTCGAAGCCCTCGGGGCGGACCCGCTTGAGCACCTCCTCCGCCTCGTCCTGCCGGTCCTGCTTGACCAGCCAGCGCGGGCTCTCGGGAAGGCGGAGCTGGAGCAGCAGCATGATCAGCGCGGGTACGGCGGCCGAGCCGATCGAGATCCGCCAGTCCACCGACTCGCTCGCGCCGACCAGGGTGGCGATGACGATGCCGACGCCGATGGCCAGCTGGAAGCAGAGGACGAGGCGGCCGCGGATGCCGGCGGGCGCCATCTCGGCGACGTACATCGGCACGGTCTGGGTGGCGCCGCCGACGGCGAAGCCGAGCAGCACGCGCGCCAGGGCGAGCAGGACCGCGGTGGGCGCGATCGAGCAGCACAGGCTGCCGACGATGAAGACCGCGCAGATCAGCAGGATCGTCTTGTGCCGACCCCAGCGCTCGGAGAGCAGGCTGCAGGTCAGGGCGCCGATGACCGCGCCCAGCAGGATGCCGGCGGCGATCGACCTGCTCCATGCCGTGGCCGGTGTCGAACTCCTTGCCGATCTGCAGCAGCGCGCCGGAGATGATGCCGGTGTCGTAGCCGTAGAGGAGACCACTGACCGCCGACACCACCGCGACGGCGAGCATCAGGCCGTTGAGGGTGCCCTCGGTCTGGCGCGTTCGTGCTCTTCGTCTGGCTCATGGAACCTCCGGGGTGTGGCGACTGTCACGTGCGTCGTACCCCTGCCGAGCGCGCTCGACACCCGCCAGTCAGAGGCTGTACGTCGGGCGTGACCTCCCAGGGCGGAGTGGATCGCCCTGCCCGAGGGCTGGCTCAGCGGACGAGGAGCTTCTCGATGTTGTCGAAGCCCTGGCGCGCATAGCCCTGCCACATCCGGCGGAACACCGGCATCGCGAGGCGACCGAGGCGCCCGGCGGGCTGGACCGTCCAGACCCAGGTGATCCGGACACCGGTGCCGGCGGGCTCGAAGATCCACGCCCCGTCGAGCGAGGCGACCAGGGGCTTCATCGGGCCGGTGATGCCGCTGATCCGGTAGGTGAACCGGTTCGGCCGGTCGACCTCGAGGAGCTCCTCGCGCATGGTGCCGCCATCGGCCAGCCCGATCGTGCGGGTCTGCCCCGCGGTCGCCCAGGGACCGGCCTGGTCCCGGACCTCCTTGATCGGCGGGATCGCGGCGTACCGCCTGCTGAACAGCTGCGTCAGGTCGAAGGGCAGCAGCTCGTCGAAGGCACGATCGACCTGCGCGGGGAACGTGCGGCTGTAGCTGAGCTCGACATCGCTGGTCATCCTCCGACCCTAGACGAGCGGGAGAGCAGGATCACACGACCAGGATTGTGCACTTCTTGGGACAGAGTGCAAAACTGCACTGCATGAGCCAGAGTGCAACATCGCGGGAGGGTCGGCGTCAGGCGACGTCGTACCGGATCTCGGTGTGCGCCCAGAAGCTCACCGAGCAACACGGCCTTGAAGGCTTCACGATGGAGGAGCTCGCCGAGTCGGCCGAGGTCTCCCGTCGGACGCTGTTCAACTACTACCCGAGCAAGATCGACGCCGTGCTCGGCGCCTCTCCCGAGCTGACCCCGGAGGCGCTCGAGCGGTTCCGCTCCCGTGACGCCGGGAGCAACCTGGTCACCGACCTGCGCGAGCTCGCCGACGACCTGATGAACGCGCAGGAGTTCAGCCGGGACGACATCACCCGGACGCGCCGGATCCTGCTCACCAACCCGCGCCTGCTCGCCTGCGCCCACGACCGGTTCCTCGTGATCACCGGGCAGATCGTGGACGAGATCCGCGAGCGCGAGGGTGCGGCCTTCGACGAGCAGCGGGCGCAGGTGGCCGTACGGCTGCTCGCCTGCCTCTTCGACGCCGCGCTCGATCGCTTCCTCGTCGACCCGCACGACCGTCCGCTCACCGAGGCGTACGACGACGTCCTTCAGGCGGCGCGTCAGCTTCTCGCCTGACCCTCCCGCTCATTCCTTCGCGCACACCCCGCACGTCCACACCCAGGAGAACTCCCATGGCCACGCTGCTCTACCGCCTCGGCAAGACCGCCTACCGGCGGTGGCCGTTCTTCATCGCCGGCTGGCTGATCGCGATGATCGCCGTCGGCACCGTCGCCGGCACGCTGTCCAAGCCGATGAGCGACGCGTTCTCGATCCCGGGCATCCCCTCCGAGCGCGCGGCAGCCCTGCAGTCCGAGCTGTTCCCCGGCGCGACGGACGCGTTCGACCAGGCCTCGGTGAAGGTCGTCGTCTCCGCACCGGAGGGCGAGAAGCTCTCCGACCCGGCGAACGAGCAGGCTGTCAACGCCCTCGTGAAGGACCTCGCCGCCCTCCCGCAGATGCCCGACGGCCAGGACCCGACCAAGCCCGCCCCGGCCAACCCCGTCGAGGCGGCTTCGGCCCAGCTGAAGCAGTTCACCCAGGCCGCCGAGAAGGCGGGCACCGACGCGGACGCGGCCAAGGACAACGCGCAGGCACTCTCCCCGCTCTCGACGAACGGTCGGGTCGGCACGATCAACTGGGACTTCGACGTCAAGACGGTCGCGGACGTCAAGCCCGCGACGATCGAGGCCCTCGACGACGCGATGGCCGAGGCACGCACCGACGGACTCGTGGTCGAGGCCAACGGCTCCGGCACCACGGCCCAGCCCGAGCTCGGCGGCAAGTCCGAGCTGATCGGCATCGCCGTCGCGATCCTCGTGCTCATCCTCACGTTCGGCTCGCTCGTCGCCGCCGGTCTGCCCGTCCTCACCGCCCTGTTCGGCGTCGGCCTGGGGATCACCGGCATCACCGCGATGACCGCGTTCATGGACATCGGCTCCACCACCCCGACGCTGGCCACGATGATCGGGCTCGGCGTGGGAATCGACTATGCGTTGTTCATCCTGTCCCGCTATCGCAACGAGCTCGAGCACACCGAGGACCGGGAAGAGGCAGCCGGCGTCGCCGTCGGCACCGCCGGCTCGGCCGTGGTCTTCGCCGGGCTGACCGTGCTGATCGCGCTCTCCGCCCTGGCCGTGGCGCGCATCCCGTTCCTCACGACGATGGGCATCGCTGCCGCGGCCACCGTCTTCATCGCGGTGATGGTCGCCCTGACGCTGCTGCCCGCCGTGCTCGGCCTGATGAAGTCGAAGGCCTTCGGTGGACGCGTGCGCCGCGCCCACCCCAAGCGCGACTCCTCCGGGAAGCTCCTCAACAACGGTGTCCGCTGGGCCAGGCTCGTGGGTCGTCGGCCCGTAGCCGTCGTCATCCTCGTGGTCGTGGCCCTCGGCTCCCTCGCGATCCCGCTCAAGGACCTGCACCTCGCGTTCCCCACGGACAGCACGGCGTCCACCCAGACGACGCAGCGCAAGGCCTCCGACCTGATCGCGGACGCCTTCGGCGCCGGACGCGACGCACCCCTCCTGCTCGTGGTCGACGGCCGGCGGATCGGCATGAGCGCCGACCGCGAGAAGGCGTACGGCGACGTGGCGGCCTGGGCCGCGGAGCAGAAGGGCGTGGTCAACGCCCAGGTCGTCGCCCAGAACAAGAGCGGCAACGGTGCCCAGATCCTCGTCACGCCGAAGTACGGCGCCGACGACACCCGCACCGAGGACGTGCTCACTGCTCTGCGCGACGGACAGTCGGGCGTCGAGAAGCGGACGTCGACCGACATCGGCGTCACCGGCCTGACGGCGATCACCACCGACGTCTCGGAGCGACTGGCATCGGCGCTGCCGATCTACCTGATGGTGGTCATCGGGCTCGCGTTCCTGCTGCTGATGCTGGTCTTCCGCTCGATCCTGGTGCCGCTGACGGCGACCTTCGGGTTCCTGCTGTCGGTGCTGGCCACCCTCGGTGCCACCGTGGCTGTCTTCCAGGAAGGCGCCTTCGGGTTGATGGAGGGCCAGCCCATCGTCAGCTTCATGCCGATCTTCCTGATCGGGCTGGTCTTCGGGCTGGCGATGGACTACCAGGTGTTCCTGGTGACCCGGATGCGCGAGGCCCACGTGCACGGCGCCTCCACCCACGAGGCGGTCGTCGACGGGTTCCGCAACAGCGCCCGTGTCGTGGCCGCGGCGGCGGTGATCATGATCTCGGTGTTCGCCGCCTTCATCCTGATCGACGAGCCCATCATCAAGTCGATGGGCTTCGCCCTCGCGATCGCCGTGTTCTTCGACGCCTTCGTCGTCCGGATGGCTCTCATCCCCGCGCTGATGCACCTCATGGGTGAGAAGGCGTGGTGGCTCCCGCGCTGGCTGGATCGCCTCCTGCCCGACGTGGACGTGGAGGGCGCACAGCTCGAGCGCCCGCACCTGCGTCAGGACCTCGCGGAGCCCGGCAGGCACAAGGACCAGGACGTGCTCGTCACGGTGTGAGGTTCTCGATCGGCAGTGTGGGGATCTCCTCCTCCGCCGGGAGCTCGAACCCGAGCACCTGCGCGTAGAAGGAGAGCTCCGCCTCCAGCGAGTCCTTGATGTTCTCGGCCTGGCGGAACCCGTGCTGCTCACCGGCGTACAACCGGTAGGCGACGGGCAGCCCCTTCGCGCGGAGGGCAGCGACGATCACCTCCGACTGCGCCGGCGGCACCACCTTGTCCTCGTCGCCCTGCAGGACGACCAGCGGCGAGGTGAGCGAGTCCAGGTGAGTGAGCGGCGACCGCTGCGGTGTAGACGTCACGGCCCTCCGGGTAGGGCGCGATCAGCCCGTCGAGGTAGCGGGACTCGAACTTGTGGGTCTCCAACGCCAGAGCCTCCACGTCCGCGACGCCGAAGTAGTCGGCGCCGGCTGCGAAGACGTCGGAGACGGCGAGCGCCATCAGCACGGTGAACCCGCCGGCCGATCCGCCCCGGATGACCGCCCGCGCCGGGTCGACCCAGCCCTGCTCGCCCAGCCAGCGCACCACAGCCACGCAGTCGCCGACGTCGAGGATCCCCCACTCCCCCTTCAGCCGCTCGCGGTAGGCACGGCCGTAGCCGGTGGAGCCGCCGTAGTCCACGTCGACGACCGCGAACCCGCGGCTGGTCCAGAACTGCCTCGCCAACGACAGGGTCGAGGACGCGTTCGAGGTCGGCCCGCCGTGGATCATCACGATCAGCGGCGGGAGCTCTCCCTCGAGCGGCAGGGCCGTGGGGTTGGTGGGCCGGTAGAAGTTCGCGTACGTCGGTCGACCGTCGCCACCCGGGAACTCGATGTGCTCCGGGGCGGCGTACCACTGCGGGTCGATGCCGAGCTCGCGCCGACCGCTGAGGGTCTCCACCTCGCTCGGGTTGTCCACCTCGAAGCGCTGCACGGCTGCCTCCTCGACCGGGGAGGAACCGATCAGGACGACGCTGTCGCCGGAGGCGGCCAGGTCGGCGACGGCGGTGCTGCCGACCGGGAGGTCGACGGCCGACCCGTCCCTCTCGAGCAGACGCACCGAGTCGACGCCGTCGTGGAACACGGCGAGCACGACCCGGCCGTCGGCGAGGAAGGCGTAGCGGGTGTGCCCGAAGACCCACTTCGGCGCACCCACCTCGCCCGGCTCGGTGAACATCGGCTCGACACCGCCTTCGGGCGTCCAGCGGTAGAGCGACCACCAGTCGTCACGGTCGGAGCAGAACCAGAGAGACCCGTCGGGTGCCCACTGCGGCTGGCAGATCCCCTCGGGTGCCTGGTCGACACCGCCGGCGACGGTGACCACGCCCATCCCGGTCTGCACCTTGAGGGTCGAGTCGTCCCAGGGCATCGCCGGGTGGTCCCACTCGAGCCACGCCAGCGAGGCGCCGTCCGGGGACCAGCGCGGGTCGGAGACGAAGTCGGGGCCGGAGACCACCGTGTCCTGCTCGCCCGCGGAGTCGAGCACCACGATCTCGTTGACCACGTCCACGGCGCCGCTCGAGCCCACCGGATGGGTCTCGCGGACCACCGCCACCCGTCCGTCGACCGGGTGGACGTCACCGTCCGCCCAGCGCACCGAGCCACCCTCGGGTGACTCGGGCGTCACCAGGACCGGTTCGGCAGCCGGGCTCGACCTTGCGCAGCCGCTGGTCGGCCCAGTCGACGTACCAGACGACGCCATCGCTGACCCACCACGCGCCACCGCCGTACTCGTGGACGGCCGTGCGCGCGTTCGCCCCCAGGGGCAGCACGTCGACCGGCTGCGCACCGGGCGACTTCCGCACCACCTGGGTGCGACCGCCCTCGTGCGGACGCATCTCGGACCAGTAGACGGCGTCGCCGTCGAGCGCGATCGCGCCCACAGCACTGGCCTGTTGCACCACAAGACCCGCGGTGATCGGTGTGGACCAGGACCCGCAGGCACGTCGGACGGGAGCGTTGTCGGTCATGCTCCGACCCTAGTCAGGCACTATGGCCAGGGAAGAGGTGCTGCCCATGTACGACCCCGAACGCGGGTACCCGTCGGTGGTGCCGTGCATCCTCTACGACGACATCCCCGCTGCCGCGCAGTGGCTGACGACGACCCTCGGCTTCCGCGAGATGCTGCGTGCCACGATGCCGGACGGGTGGACGGGCCATTCCGAGCTCGAGCGCGACGGGTTCGTGCTGCTGCTCGGGCGACGCGGCGGACAGTTCGACGGGAGTGCCAGCATTACCCAGGTGTTCGTCAGCGATGTCGAGCAGACGTGCGAGGTGGGCGTCGCGGCGGGTGGTTTGCTGATCGACGGCCCGACCGACCGGCCCTGGGGAGTTCGCCAGGCCGTGCTCGCGGATCCCGAGGGTCAGCGGTGGCTGGTCACCCGGCACCTCCAGGACACCGACCCGGCGGACTGGTACGGCACCGTCCTGGGCGACATGCCCGGCTGATCAGGCGTTCTCGACCCAGGCCGCGAGCTTCGCCAGGGAGAGCTGCCAGCCGAGCTTGTTTCCGTCGTCTCGAACTCGTCGACCTCCACGATCTTCTCGTCCGGCACGAGCTCCAGGTAGCGGCCGCGATAGGTCTCCGTCTTGCCCAATGCCTTGCCCACACCGCCGGCCGCCTCGTCGTACGTCAGCGAGATGCGGAAGGTGTCGCCCACTCGACCGTCGTGCTCGAGCACCTGGACGAGCCTGGCTTCAGTCGCGCTTGCTTCTCCACAGGAACGCGCACGCCACCATGCCGACGAGCAACCGATGCGCCACGCTCGGACCCTATCCGTCAGGAGAACCCCATGCCGTAGAAGGGTTTCGGGTTTAGCAGGGGCAGCCACAGGTAAGGATCTCGTTGCTCTCTAGGGAGCGGACCACCCGCGCAGCCTCTCCCCCCCGATGGGGTTCGCGCGGGTGGTTCCTTGTCCCGTGACTCCTTGTCCGGGCAGTGCTGTCGAGCCCCGGCCGCCTTCCCCCCGAGCGGCAACCGGGGCTCTGTCCTTCTTCAACGATCCCGGCCCGGATATGACACGCGTCACATCGCGCGGCTGGTGGCGCCGGTGAGCCTCGTCTGCGGTACGCCATCCCCGCGGTGGTCCGCACTGTGACATCGCCGTCTCGACCACTCACTCAGGAACCGCGTAACTCTCCGGACTTCAGGTCGTTGCCTTGTATGTCATGTTTTGCCCGATTCGGTCTGGGCATTATCGGGACACAGGTGCAGAGGCTCGCCGCGATTCCGACATCCGCTATCTCGAGGGGCGCAGATGAATCTCAAAGAGCACGCGCAGGTCATGCACACGCAGCGGCACAAGGTCGGAACCCACGACTGGCACCGGGTCCAGCGGCTCTACGCCTTCTGCCGGGCCCGGGCGATCGAACGGATCATCGCGGCCGAAGGCGCCGGCACCAGGCAGCGACGTGACCTGGCCACGCTGGAGACGATGTACGCGAAAGCCAGGCACCACAACGACATCGTGACCAGCTGCGCCGTCACCTACTTTCGCGCGCAGGCGCTCAAGGACGCTCGGCACCCCGACTTCCTCGGCGAGTGGATCTGACGCTGCTACTGCCTCGTGCTGATGGCCCTTCGCCCTTGCTCACTCGGTTCGAAGTGCCTCCAGGACACAGGCGTACGACGCGTCCTGCCCAGGCCGGAGATGTCCAGCCTGATGGTCTGCGGCCGATCGGCGAGGTACTCGGCCAGGTGTCCGCGGATCCTGGCGAGCAGGTCGCTTTCCGGATCCGTGAGATCCGCTTGGATGCGCGCCTCCACCTCGTGGGCGGGCTGCTTGCCGCGTAGGCGTCGCAGGTGCTCGTCGTCGTCGAGCAGGAGAGCCACCTCGATGTAGTCCGCATCCGCCTCGTGGGCCGCCTCCTCGAAGGTCGGGCCACGATCGTGGCTCGTGACGAGCTGTGGCAGGACCACGTCGTACCCCTCCTGCAGGTGGCGCGTAGCCAGCACCTGCGCGTGGCCCCGCGCCACCGCCCACGCGCTGGAGAAGTCTTCGCGCCAACCGCCGATCAGCCCGACCAGGACGTCCACATCGAGCGTGAGCGTTCCCGGGTGATCGTCGGCGAACCGGCGAGCCAGCGTCGACTTCCCCACGCGCGGCGGGCCGTTGAGGTGGATCAGGCGGGGCACGCCGCCCACCCTAGGCTTCAGTCGCGTGGGCGAGTCAGCCGATCTGCTCGAACAGGGACACGATGATCCCTTCCGGCCCGCGGACGTAGGCCATCCGGACGCTTTCCTGGTACTCACCGATGTCGCCGACGAGCCCGTACCCGTCCGCAGCCACCGCCTCGAGCGCCGCGTCGAGGTCCCCGACCTCGAAGGACACGTTGCGCAGGCCCAGCTCGTTGGCCATCGCCGTGGGCGATCCAGGCACGTGGTCGGGCGTGACGAAGCTCGAGAGCTCGAGCCGGGACCCTCCCTCGGGCGGTCGCAGCATCACGATCTCGCAGTGCGCGCCGGGGATGCCGCAGACGGTCTCCACGAAGTCGCCCTCCACGGATCCGGTGCCCTCGACCTCGAGGCCCAGGCCGACGAAGAACGCCGTCGCCGAGTCGAGGTCCGCGACGGTGATGCCGATGTGGTCGAAGCGTCGTACGTGTGCCATGGGTTCCATCCTCCAGTTCGAGTTGCCGATTCGATGCTGGGACGGAGCCGGGACCGGATTCTCGACACCGGTGTGCCGGTCGTGAGTCCTACGACGCGCTATAGCGCGTCCTCAGACTCACGACTCTTGAAAAGATGGGTGGAGCTGAGGGGATTCGAACCCCTGACCTTCTCATTGCGCATCGAGCACAGTGCGCTACCTCGGCGAAGCCGAGAACCCCAAAAGCCGCCCGGAGGCGGCCTTAGGAGTGGAGCTGAGGGGATTCGAACCCCTGACCTTCTCATTGCGAACGAGACGCGCTACCAACTGCGCCACAGCCCCATGCGCGTTCAGCGCGAGGGAAAAGTTACCACCGAGACGGCGCCAGCCCGAATCGGGAGGGGCGGGTCAGGCGCCGGCGGCCTTGCGCTCGCCCGACTCGGTCTTGGGCTCGGCCTCGGTCGACTCCGCGGCCTCGCGGGCCAGGGTGCTGTCGGCCTGGTCGTGACCGGAGCTGTTGATGCCGGTGAGCTCGATCGTCCGGACCGTACGACGGGCGCGGGCCTTGTTGACGTACGTCGGCAGGGTCAGCGGCAGCGGGTCCCAGAGGGAACCGTCATCGGCGAGGGCGGCCTCGATCTCCTGGCGCGGGACACCGACCGTGTCCTCGGCGAGCAGGTCGACGAGGTCCTGCGACGTCTCGACCCGAGCCTCGACCTCGACCTGCTCCTGGAAGACCGGTCGATCGACCGGGCGGGCCAACGGCGGCCGGGCCTGCTGGCGACGACGTGCGTTCGCCTTGCGGACCGACAGCCGCGCCAGCACGAGCCAGCCGACGACGAGGGCGCCCGGGACGACCGGGGACCAGAACGGCAGATAGGCGAACCAGTCGAGCGTCCAGACCACGGCCAGGACGAGAACGAGCAGACCGAGGACCCGGCGGCGCCGCCGAGCAGCCTTGCGGCCCGCCGAGACGATCGGAGCAGGGGCAACCACCTCGACCTCCTCGACGACCTCGGTCTCGATGATGGCCTCTTCGCGAGCGGCCTTGCCGTGCCGCGAGAGGATGCGCACCTTGTCGGAGTGACCTTCGACCAACCGGTCGCTGGCCATCTCGTCGTGGTGCTTGAGCGCCTTGGGGATCAGGTAGACGGCCCACGCAACGGCGAGCACCACGAAGATGATTGCTGACAGGTCCACGACGTTGACGATACGAGCGCACTTGCGCCGCGGGCCGCAGGCGTAGCGGTGTGTCGGGAGATCACTCGTGTGGCTGGTGTGAATTCGCCTCTGCCGCTGAGGATTCGAGTCGTGCCAACAGCCCGAGTGGGGCTTCCTCCTTGGTGATCGCGAAGATCCGGTGGTCACGCCAGTCTCCGTCGATGTGCAGGAACCGCGGCGCGAAGCCGACCTCGTTGATGCCGAGCTTCGCCACCACTCTCAACGAGGAGGCGTTCTCGGGACGGATCGCCACCTCGATGCGGTGCAGGCCGACCGGCCCGAAGCAGTGGTCGATCGCCAGCGCGACGGCGCGCGGGATGATGCCGCGGCCGGCGTACGCCTGGTCGACCCAGTAGCCGATGGACGCGAACTGCGCCGAGCCACGCACGATGTTGCTCACCGTCACCTGGCCGACGAAACGGCCTTGGAACTCGACGACGAACGGCAGCTGTCGTCCGGCACGCGCCTCTGCTCGCATCAGCCGGACCATCGCGGCGAAGCTGCGCGGCTGGGCCTGCGACCGCGACGGCGCGGTGGCGTCCCAGCGTCCGAGCCAGGCGGCGTTGGCGCGACGGACGTCGCGCCAGTTGTGACGGTCCTTCTGGTGGATCGGCCGCAGGCGCACCTCACCGGACTCGAGGACGGTCGGCCACGCGGCACTCAATGGTCGCTCCCGACGATCTGCTCGACGGCATGCCGCAGCAGGGGTACGACGACCGCGAGCCCGTCCTTCACCCCGCCACGCGAACCCGGCAGGTTCACCACGAGCGCCTGGCCGACCGTGCCGGCGACCCCGCGTGAGAGCGCGGCCGTGGGCACCCCCTTCGTCACTCCGTGGGCGCGGATCGCCTCGGCGATGCCCGGCACCTCGCGCTCGAGGAGCGCACCGGTGACCTCAGGGGTCAGGTCGGTCGGGGTCAGGCCGGTGCCGCCGGTGGTGAGGACTGCTCGGGCCCCGGAGCTCACGGCGGCGGAGATCGCCTCGCCCACCGCCTCACCATCGGGTACGACGACTGGCTCGCCGACCTCCCACCCGTCGGCCCGCAGTGCCTCGACGATCAGGGGCCCGGTGGTGTCGTCGTACACCCCGGCCGCGGCGCGGTTCGAGGCCACCACCACGGCCGCCGAGTAGCTGGTCACGGAGAACCTTCGCGCTGGTAGGTCCCGCTCTTGCCGCCGGTCTTCTCCTCGACCCGTACGTCGGTGATCTCGGCGTCCTTGTCGAGCGACTTGACCATGTCGATCATGGTGAGGGCCGCGACGCACACAGCCGTCAGCGCCTCCATCTCCACACCGGTGCGGTCGGTCGTCCTCACCGTCGCGGTGATGGACACCCCGTTGTCGTGGACCTCGAGGTCGACCGTGACGCCGGAGATCGACAGCGGATGGCAGAGCGGAATCAGGTCGGGGGTTCGCTTGGCCGCCAGGATCCCCGCGACCCGGGCCACCCCGAGCGCGTCCCCCTTGGGCACGCCGTCGCCGCGCAAGGCCCTCACGACAGCCGGCGAGACGAGCACCCGGCCGGTCGCCTTGGCGACACGAGCGGTCACCTCCTTGCCCGAGACGTCGACCATGCGGGCAGCGCCGGAATCGTCGAGGTGGCTGAAGCCGTCCATCGGATCTCCCCTCTCAGCCGACCGGCCGGTCGAGCAGCAGCACCGGGACCTGGTCACCCTGGTCGACGCGGGTGACGCCCTCGGCCAGCACGATCAACGCATCGGCCGCGGCGAGTCCGGCGATCAGGTGGGAGCCGGCGCCGCCCACCGGCGTCACCCGGACACCCTCCGCGCCGAGCTCCGTGCGCGCGCGGACGAGCTGCAGCTTCCCCCGCATCGACCGCAGCGAGGTCTGGACGGTGGCCGTGGTCAAGGTGCGGTCGACCGGCTGGCGTCCGGTGAGCTTGTGCAGCGCGGGCACCACGAACATCTCGAAGGAGACGTACGCCGAGACCGGGTTGCCCGGCAGCGTGAAGATCGGGGTCTCGTCCTCGCCGACCACACCGAAACCCTGGGGCTTGCCCGGCTGCATCCCGACCTCGAGGAAGTCGACGGTGCCGAGCTCGCTGAGCACTTCCTTGACGACGTCGTGGGTGCCCTTGCTGACCCCACCGCTCGTCACGACGAGGTCCGCGCGGACGAGCTGGTCGCTGAGCGCCTCGGAGAAGGCCGACGGCTCGTCGGAGCTGGCCACCACCCGGTAGGCGATCCCGCCGTGTGCGCGCACGGCCGCCGCGAGCAGGTAGCTGTTGGAGTCGTAGATGCTGTCGCGCCCGAGCGGCTTGCCCGGCTCGACGAGCTCGGAGCCCGTCGACATCACCACCACCCGGGGGCGGGGCGCGGCCGGCACACGACCGAGTCCGAGCGCGGCGAGCAGCCCGACCTGGCGGGTCCCGATCACCTCACCGCGACGCATCAGCAGGTCGCCCTGCTTGACCTCCTCGCCGGCGAACCGGATGTGCTGGCGCTCCTCGGGAGCGCGGCTGACGAGCACCTCGCGCCCCTTCTCCTCGGTCCACTCGAAGGGCACCACCGCGGTGCAGCCCTCGGGCACCGGCGCCCCGGTCATGATCCGCACGGCGGTGCCGGGAGTGAGGGTGAAGATCGTCGTCTGTCCGGCAGCGATCTCACCGACCACGGGCAGGTGCACGGGACGTTCCTCGGTCGCGTCGGCGACGTCGCGGAAGGCCACGGCGTACCCGTCCATGCCGGAGTTGTCGAAGACCGGCAGCGACAACGGGGCCCTCAGGTCGTCTGCCACCGGCAACCCGATCGCATCCATCAGGGGATGCTCGAAGGGCTGCATCGGCTCGATGCGGCTCAGCACCCGCTCGAGGTAGTCCTCCACCGGCAGGAGTGGCGGTGACGGGTCCAGAGACATGACGCGACCCTAGTCCGAGCCGGGGCCCTCACCGAGGACCGCGCCCGCCTCGACACGACCGTGCTCGCCCTCGAGACGCGCGTCGCCCTGCACGCGGACCCCCTTCCCGAAGGTCCAGTCCCCGGAGATGACCAGCGACTCGGCGTCCTTGAGCGACGGCACGCCCGTCGGGAAGCGCTTGTCGAAGTCCTCGACCACCTTGTAGTGCTCGTCGAGGTCGACGAAGGGAAGCTTCGCGGCGACCTGGTCGAGCACGAAGTCGGTGCCGAGGTCGTAGGCGTCGGAGCGCAGCACCAGCAGGTCGTTGGTCGTCTTCACCGGCACGAACCGGTCGCGGCCGACCTCGATCGTGCGGGAGTCGTCGAAGACCTCGATCGCGGCACCCATGGCCGTCTCGATCTGGATCACCTCCGGGCTCGAGGAGTCGCTGGGGTCGACGTTCTTCTGGTTGCGGATCAGCGGCAGCCCGAGGATGCCGTCGCGGCGCTTGATCTCGTTGCGCATCCGCTCGAGGTCGAACCACAGGTTGTTGGTCGAGCAGTACTTGTGCCGGTCCAGGTCGCCCAGGGCCTCGAGATCCTCCTTGGCGGTCTGCGCCGTCTCGCGCAGCACGATCCGGCCGTCGGCCTTGCGGCGCGCGAAGTGGCCACCCTTGCGATCGGCCTTGGTACGGCGCACCGCCTCGATCGCGAACGGTGCGCCCGACTCGGCGAACCAGCCGGCGACCCGGGCATCGGCGACGGCACCGAGGTTGTCGGAGTTCGACACGAAGGCGTAGCGGTAGCCGGCGTCGATCAGCCGGTCGAGCAGCCCGGTCCCCGTCAGGGCGGTGTAGATGTCGCCGTGCCCGGGAGGACACCACTCCAGCGACTGGTCGCGTGGCCAGCCGACCGGCTTCAGGTCCTTGACCAGGAGCTTCGGCTCCTTGTTCTGCAGGAACTCCAGGGGCAGTCCGTCCACGGCGAGGTCGTCGTAGCGGGCCAGCGCGGCCAGGGTGTCGGCGGAGGTGCGGAAGCTGTTCATGAAGATCAGCGGGAGGGTGGCGCCGTACTCCCGGCGCTGGTGGAGCACCTGGCGGGCGATCACGTCCAGGAAGGACAGGCCTCGTCGTACGCAGAGCAGGGACTTGGCGCGGGCCATCCCCATGGAGGTGCCCAGGCCGCCGTTGAGCTTGATCACGACCGTGGCTCCGATGGCCTCGGAGGCTGCCTCGTCGCTGACCTCGACCTCGTCCAGCGACGGCATGTCGAGGGGCTCGATCGTGTCCTCGGCGATCATGCCGGTCTCGCCGTGCTCGATCTGTCGGTAGTAGTGCGCGAAGACCTGGATGGCCAGGTCGTCGACACCAGCGGCCTGCATCTTCTCGGTGGCTTGCCGCAGTCCTTTCGTCTTCATGTATCGATCGTAGGCTGGACCGGTGCAGGACTACATATCGACCACCAAGCTCGCCCTGCGCGACCAGCTCCTCGCGGCCCGACGCCACCTCCCGCTCGCCGTCCTGGGCGAGCGCGCGCGGTCCATCGCCGATCTGCTGATGCAGGCTCCGGAGGTCCAGCGAGCCGCCACCGTGGCGGCCTACGTCTCGGTGTCCAGCGAGCCCGGCACCGGTCCCCTGCTCGACCGGCTGAGGGACTCCGGCAAGCGAGTCATCCTGCCGCTGCTGCAGGCCGACAACGACCTCGACTGGGCGGCGTACGACGGCCCGCGTGACCTGCTCACGGCCCGCCGAGGCCTCCTCGAGCCGTCCGGCCGACCCCTCGGCCCCGACGCGATCGCCACCGCCGACGTCGTCCTCGTCCCCGGCCTGGCCGTCGGCCGCGACGGCGCCCGCCTCGGCCGCGGCGGAGGCTCCTACGACCGAGCCCTGGCCCGCGTCCCCGCCGGCACCTTCGTCTGCGTGCTCCTCAACTCCGAGGAGGTCCTCGACACCGTTCCCCAGGACGCCCACGACCGCCCCGTCTCGGCGGTGGCCACCGAGCTCGGCATCACCCGGCTGTAGGCGTGGGTTCGAGGACCAGGCGCTTCTCGGTGGCCTTGTCGATGGCCGACCGGTCGAACGCCCAGGCCAGCGTGCTGCCCTCGACCCACAAGGGGGTCTGGTCGCGGTAGTGCCCGGACGCGATGTGCCCGGAGGCGCCGGTCAGGTTCACCCAGCGGGACCGGTCGAGGTCGTCGAGATCGACCACCATCCGCATCGACGGCGACGAGGTGACGCCGTACCCCTGCGTCGCGTCCCAGTTCGTGGCGTCCACGCTGGCGTTTCCGCCGCCCACCTGGAACGGGCCACGGTTGAACAGGGCCCGGACGAGGCCGACGTCGCTCTGTCCCAGTGACTGGTTCTCCAGGTCGAGCAGGTGCAGGCGACCCCAGCTCCACTGCTTGGGACTCAGCCCGACCTTGCGGGTCAGCTCGTCGCGGGCATCGAGCATCGCCTGGTTGAGGATCATGTCCCGGTCCTCGACCACTCCCTCGGTGTTCGCGTCGTCCCACCACTGGCTGTCGGGCTGGCGCAGCAGGTTGCTGACGACCGCCACCCACCGCTCTCCACCGTCAGGCCAGAGCGTCTCGGGCAGCTGGTCGTGGAAGGTCAGGCGCAGCAGGTTGCGCCAGACCACGTTGAAGTAGGCCGCCGGGGCGGAGTCGGCCGGCTGTCGGTAGTTCCAGTTCAGCAGCAGCCGCTGCCCGTCGGCGTAGTACTCCGAGGTCATCAGCTGCCGCATCAGGTAGGGCACCAGCACGGGCGCCATCGGGTTGCGGTCGTCGAGCTGCAGCTTGGTCAGGTCGCCGACGTCGAGCCTCTTGCCGTCGTCGAACTGCCGGGTCAGCAGCGTGCGGATCCGCTGGCTGCGGTAGCCGTGGTCCGGTGAGTTGCTGAGGTACCACTTGTACTCCGGGCCGGTGACTGCCTGGTTCGCGGTGACGATGAACCCCTCGGCGGGGTTGAGCACGTTGGGCAGCTGGTCGAACGGCACGTAGCGACCGCTCCAGTCGTTCGCCGAGCGCCAGCCCTCGGCCGGGTAGTCGCCACTCCGGTTGCCCTTGCGGATGGGGATGGCCCCGGGTGCCTGGTAGCCGATGTTGCCGGAGGTGTCGGCGTACACGAGGTTCTGGCTGGGTACGGCGAACTTCGCCGCCGCCGCGCGGAAGTCGGTCCAGCTCGTGGCCGCATCCAGCATGAAGATCGCGTCCGCCGTGGGGCGAGGGGTCAGCGCCGTCCAGGCCAGCGCGACGGCGTAGCCGTTCTCCCGGGGCGGGGCATCCGCACCAACTGCCGCGTTGGCGCCCACGCTGGAGAGCTCGGCCGACACGTCGGAGAGCAGGGGCCCGTGCCTGGTCGAGCGCACCGTGATCAGCTTCGAGGACTGCCCGGCGATCCGGATCACCTCGTCGCGCTCGGTGAGCGGCAGCTGCTGGCCGTCGTAGAGATAGGTCTTGCCGGTGACCTTCTCCAGGTAGAGGTCGGTGACGTCGGGGTCGAGGTTGGTCATCCCCCAGGCGATGTCCTGGTTGTGGCCGATCACCACGCCGGGCATCCCCGAGAAGGTGAAGCCACTGACGTCGAAGGGGCAGTCGGCCGAGATCGTGGTGCAGTGCAGGCCCATCTGGTACCAGATGCCCGGGATCGAGGCGCTCAGGTGGGGATCGTTGGCGAGCAGCGGCTTGCCGGAGACGGTGTGCTCACCCGAGACGACCCAGCTGTTGGACCCGATGCCCCCGCCCTTGCCCATCAGGTCCGGGATCGCCGCCACCCCCCGCTGGACAGCCTCGAGCGCGCCCAGGGCTGCCCGTCCGGGGGCCGGACGCGGGTTCGCCGCCGGCCGACCGTCCGCAGGTCTCGTGACGATCGGTGCGTTGCGGTCGTAGGGGTAGCGCGGGTAGAGCTCGTCGACCTGCTCGGGTGTGCGGTTGATCGCGAGCCGCGTCCGCTCGATCTCCTCGTCCATGTTGCCGCGCAGGTCCCAGGCCATCGCCTTGAGCCAGGCGAGCGAGTCGACCGGCGTCCACTTCTCCGGCTGGTAGTCGAGGCCGGTCAGCCCGAGGACGGTGTACTCCGCCGACAGCTCCGTGGCGGAGCGGCCGGCGAGGTAGGCGTTCACCCCGTCGCTGTAGGCCTCCAGGTAGGCCTTGGTGTCCGGCGCCAGCAGGTCGTACTCCCTGGCGGCGACGCGGCGCCAACCCATGGTGCGGATGTACATGTCGGTCTCGACGGTGCTCTCGCCCAGGAGCTCGCTGAGCCGGCCGGCCGTGACGTGGCGGCGGAAGTCCATCTCGAAGAACCGGTCCTGCGCCTGGACGAACCCCTGGGCGCGGAAGAGGTCGGCGGCGTTGTCGGCGTACACCTGCGGGATGCCGTGGTCGTCGCGCAGCACCTCGACCTTGCCCGTGAGACCGGGAACCTGCTCGGTCCCTTCGACCCGCGGGAGCGGCCGCCTGGCCATCGTCACCCCGGCCACCACGCCCGCAACCAGGACCAGGACGACGACCGCGGCGACGAAGGCCGAGACCCGCGCCCAGCCGGGCCAGTCGCTGAGCGGTCGGGGGGAACTCACGTCAGGCATTGTGCCGTAGCATTGGCAGTCGACGACCACGAGTGCCAATCCCTCGTCCGCGCCAACCCCGGAGGACCACGAAGTGCCCACGTACCAGTACTCCTGCAACGACTGCGGCCACTTCTTCGAGATCTTCCAGAGCTTCTCCGACGACTCCCTGACCGTCTGCCCCGAGTGCGAGGGGCGCCTCCGCAAGGTCTTCAACGCGGTCGGTGTGGTCTTCAAGGGCTCCGGCTTCTACCGCAACGACAGCCGCTCGGCGTCCCAGAACGGTTCGGAGAACGGCTCGAAGTCGTCCGAGAAGTCGTCCGAGAAGTCCCCGGAGAAGTCCTCCGACAAGCCGGCCGCGAAGTCCTCCGAGAAGAGCGCGCCGGCCACCAGGTCCGAGAGTTCTTCGGGGAGCTCCTCCAGTGGCTCCTCGGGCAGCTCCAGCTCCCCCGCACCCAGCCCCGCCTGACCATCTGGTCAACGCCCTGTGGATTGCCGATGCACGTCGGCGCGGATCGTCCTACCTTCGGGCGCCATGAACCCACTGCGTCCTCTCGCGGGCCTGCTCCGTCGCCTGCACCGCCGCACGATGCTGCACCGACGCCCGCTGGCGGCCCTCACCGCGGCAGGCGCCGCCTTCGCGGCGCTCCAGGCCGCTTCGCCGCCACCGCCTGAGACCGTCCCGGTATGGACCGCCGGACGCGACCTCCCCAGTGGCCGCCTCCTCGAGCAGGGGGACCTGGTCCAGGCCTCGTTCTCCCCGGACACGGTCCCCGCCGACCTGGTCGAGAGCCCGGATGCGGTGGTGGGGCACACACTCGCTGCGCCGATGGTCCGGGGTGAGGCGTTCACGCACCTGCGCGCTGGTCACGCCGGGCCTCCTGAGCGGCTACCCGGGGCGGACCGTGGTGCCCCTGCGGATCACGGACGCGTCCGTCGTACCCCTGCTGCGTGTGGGAGACCGGGTCAGCCTCGTGGTGGCCGACCCCGATGGACGCGCGGCGCCGCGGCTGCTCGTCGAGGACGTTCCCCTCGTCGCGATCCCCCGGCCGTCGGAGGGCGGGCTCACCGGTGGTACGCCGGGCCGCCTGGTCCTCGTGGCCGTGCCCGCGGCGTCGGCGACCGAGGTCGCTGCCAGTGCGGCCACGTCCATCCTGATCCCGGTCTGGAAACGCTAGCCTCGACGGGCGGAGATCTCGCCCACTCGGGGCGGGACCCGGACACAGGAGCACTCATGACCGGCTTCAAGAACTTCATCCTGCGCGGCAACCTGATCGAGCTCGCGGTCGCCTTCATCATGGCCGCCGCGTTCGCGACGGTCGTGAAGTCGACCGTCGACCTGATCCTGGGCATCATCGGCAAGATCGGCGACCAGCCCAACTTCAATGCCTGGACCCCGGGCGGCCTCCTGCTCGGTGCCTGGATCACGGCCGTCATCTCGTTCGTGATCATGGCGGCGACCGTCTACTTCGTCATCGTCAAGCCCTACACGGTCGCCAAGGACAAGTTCTTCCCGGCGGAGGACACCGGCACGCCGGCCGATGTGGCGCTGCTCGAGGAGATCCGCGACCTGCTGGCCACCCGCCCCGGTCAGGTCTAGCGAGCGTTCAGCCGTGGTGCGGCGGCACCTGCCGCCGCAGCCACTCCTCCGACTTGTCGGCGGTCACCGGCTCGGGCTCGGTGTCATCGCTGGTCTGGTCGGGCAGCACGTCACCGAACACCTCGGCGAGCCGGCGGCGCCGGGCCTCGCGCTCCTCGGGGGTGAGCGTCATCGGTTCAGCTGGTGCAGCTCGGCGGCTGCGTCGAGCCAGCCCGCCTCGAACTTGGGGCGTACGGCGCGCCAGCCGGTCTGGGCGGCGAAGTGGTCCGCGCTCACCCGGAGCGAGCGCGAGAGCGGCTCGAGCCGTGGCCCGGCCAGCCAGTGGCCCCAGGCGCCCATGAACGCTCCGGTCTCGACCTTCGCCGCGTCGGCGTACCCCTGGACCAGGTCGTGGCGCTGCACCGGCTCGGCGCCGACGTTGTAGACCCCGCTCGGGGCGTGCAGTGCCGAGAGCACCGCCCCACCGAGGTCGTCGGTGTGGATGACGTGGGCCCAGTCGGAGGGATGACCCAGGCCGATGCGGCGGCCGCTGGCGGTCGCGCGCAGCCAGTAGCGGGTCTGCGCGTCGTCGCCGACGATGGTGCCGAACCGGAGCACCACCCCCATGCGCGAGCCGCACGTGTAGTCCTGGACCAGGGACTCGCCCACGGCGGAGGGCTCGGTCATGGCGGTGACGTCGACGGGGCTCTGCTCGGTGATCCACTCGTCGTGCTGCCCGGCGTAGAGCAGGCTGACGCTCTCCTGCACCACACGTCGTACGCCGGCGTGGCGAGCCGCCTCGACGACGTTGGCCACCCCCGTCGTACGCAACCGGGCGTTGCGCCGCCAGGCACCCGGGACCAGCGCGCTGCGGCCGACCGGGATCTTCGTCGCCAGGTTGATCACCGCATCGGCTCCCTCGAACGCCGCAGCCAGGCTGGGCGGGTCCAGGACGTCGCCGAGGACGGGGACGGCGCCCAGCTGCTCGACGAGCTCGGCTCCGGAGGAGGAGCGGGTGATCACGACCACGTCGTGTCCCGCGTCGAGGAGTGCCGTGACCGAGGCGCGTCCGATCACGCCGGTGCCACCTGTCAGGACAGTCCTCACGTCCGCCATACTCCGATAACGAACCGGTAACAGCAAGTAGGACGCGCGGTTCGGGTCAGGCGCAAAGACCCGCCTCCTCGGCGGCCCGCTTGCGCGCCTCGTCCTCCGAGTCCGAGTCCGCAGAGGGCGAGCCCGACGGTGACGGCGAGGCCGAGGCCGACGGGTCGGGCTTCTCACCGGGCTTGCGGCCAGGCGTCACGGCGTCGGTCGCGAGCTTGCCGAGCGGCTTGTCGAAGCGGATCTTGCGCCACACGTCGTCCGCCTCCGGCGCCCACACGAGCCGGTTGGGATCTGGTTCGTAGGGCTGGTTGGGCACGGTGATGAACTGGATGTTGTCGAGCCCGATGTCCTTGAGGGAGCTGCCCAGGGACGCGAGCTCCTTGAGGTGGGCGAACCCGCTGTCCGTGGTCAGCGACTGGGTGGCGGCGTCGAGGAACCGGTAGAGCCGCGGGAGGTTGGTCAGCGTGCCCTTGGAGACGACCTTCTCGATCATCGCCGCGATGAACGACTGCTGACGTTTCATCCGGCCGATGTCCCCGGTCTCGGCGCCGATGTCATGACGCACCCGGACGTAGTCGAGTGCCTGGTTGCCGTTGACCTTGTAGGTGCCGGCGGGCAGGTGGATGTGTCCCACGTCGTCGTTGACCTCGGTGGGCACGCACACGGTGACGCCGTTGATCGCGTTCACCATCTCCTTGAAGCCGGCGAAGTTGATCACCACGAAGTGGTCGATACGCACGTTGGTGAGCTGCTCGACGGTCTTGATGGTGCAGGCAGGGCCGCCGACGGCGTACGCCGCGTTGAACTGGGTCAGCCCGCCGGGGATCGTGCGCTTCCCGTTCTTGCTCGAGCACTCCGGCCGCTCGACCATCGCATCGCGCGGCAGGCTCACGCCGTAGGCGCGCTTCCGGTTCGCGGAGAGGTGCAGCAGGATCGTGGTGTCCGACAGGCCGGGGGTGTCGCCGCCGATGTTGGTGCCGTCGCGGTTGTCCGAACCCATGACCAGGATGTTCAGTGGTCGCTTCGGGCCGGTGACCTCCTGCTTCGGCCGGTCATTGCCGAGCTGGTCACCGAGGGTGACCGCGTTGATGTTGCCCTCGAGCTTCTTGTAGGCCACCAGGAGCACCGAGGCGAGCACCAGGACCAGGATGCTGAGGCCGATCACGACCCGCTGGATGATCTTGCGGCGACGAGACTTGTCCTTGTGGCGCGGCTCTTCGACGCGCGACTCATCCTCGGACAAAAGTGACCCTCGATCTCGACAGTGACCCCCCATTGTGACCATGTGACCTCGGGTCGCCCAAATCATGACATGGGACCGGTGACCTGAGGGAGCAATCGGTGCGTGCCAAGATGTACGCCGACCGCTCGGTCGGGCCCCAGTAGCTCAGTGGATAGAGCAGCCGCCTCCTAAGCGAAAGGTCGCCAGTTCGACTCTGGCCTGGGGCACCGCGCTGCAACCGCCCTAGTCCACCTACGACGCCTGATTGGCACGTTTCAAGCGTGAACGGTGCCGCGAAATGCACCCAGAGGGGACGACTTCCCCGCACAGGGGTCGCGAAGTACCCGAGTCATACCAAACCGGGCCTATGCTTCGGACCCTCGGGGGGAGGTAGGACAAAGCATGTCCATGCAACAGACAACTGATGAGCTCCTGACACCGGCCGAGGTGGCAGCGATGCTTTTCGTCGATCCGAAGACCGTGACCCGATGGGCGCGTGCCGGAAAGCTCGACGCGATCCGTACGCCGGGTGGCCATCGTCGCTACCGGAAGAACGACGTGCTCGCCATCATGACCGGGAGCTACAGCAGCTCGGTGCCGGCGGTGCCTGCGGCCCGCGAGGCGCTCGATCAGGCCACCAGTGAGCCGGTGCCCACGCTCGACGGGTCCGATGCCGCCACCGTCGTGGCCGAGGCCACTGCGGCAGCACTCGAGGCCGAGGCCGACCTGGCCGCCCAGACCGTGCTCGAGACCGCGGCCGCAGTGGCTGCCGCGGCCGAGAAGGCTGCTGCGGCCGCCTCGAGGGCCAGGGCCGCCCGCGCGTTCGCAGCGAGCCAGGCAGCGCGGACGGTCGCCGACGACGCGGTGCGCACCGCGAGCGTGGTCAAGCTGCGCGCCGACGACGCCGCGACCGAGGTGGCGCGGGCAGCACAGCGCGCTGCCGAGATCGTCACCGTCTCCACCACGCTGGGCAGCGAGACCGAGGCTGCCCACATCGCCATGCTCGTGGCCGCTGCCGTGGAGGCTGCGGCCAGCGCCACCGCGCAGGACACCACGCGGGCCGCCGAGACCGCCGCGGACGCGGTCGCAGCGACCGCGGCAGAGGTCGCCGGGCTGGTCTCGGCCGCCGATCTCGACTTCGAGAGGGAGGTCACCACCGCGGCCGAGGCCCTGAGGGACCTCACCACGGCGGCCGCCCGTCGCGTCGCGGCGCAGACCCGGCTGCGCGCCAAGGACGTCGCCACTGTCGCCCGCAAGGCGGCCGCGGACGTCCCGGTGCCGGCGCAGCGTGACGGAGTGGACGTGAAGGTGGTCCCCGCCTGACGGGACCCTGCTTTGCGCGCCGGGCAGGCAAGGAATACCTTACGTAGGTAAGCCTTACTTCACTCCGGAGATGTCATGACCTCATTCCCGCTTGGGAACTACCTGATCGGGTTGCGCGAGGGGCTGGAAGCAAGCCTGGTCGTCGTCATCCTGATCGCCTACTTGGTCAAGTCCGGACGGCGCCACCTCCTCCCCCGCATCTGGGTCGGGGTGGCGCTCGCCGTACTCATCTCTCTCGCGTTCGGCGCCTTGCTGACCTACGGTCCCCAGCGGCTCACGTTCGAGGCGCAGGAGGCGATCGGTGGGGGCCTGTCGATCATCGCCGTCGGGTTCGTGACCTGGATGGTCTTCTGGATGGCGCGCCACGCGCGGGGACTCTCCGGTGAGCTGCGCGGCAAGATCGACGTCGCCGCCGATGCCGGCGCGTTCAGCCTGGCCTTCGTCGCCCTCCTCGCCGTCGGCCGCGAGGGGCTGGAGACGGCGCTGTTCCTGTGGGCCGCGACCCAGGCCGCGACGAACTCCGACGGCTCCACGGCAGCGCCACTGCTCGGAGCCCTGCTCGGCGTCCTCACGGCGGTCGCGATGGGGTTCGCCTTCTACAAGGGCGTGCTGAAGATCAACCTGTCGAAGTTCTTCACGTGGACCGGCGCCATCCTGATCGTGGTCGCCGCGGGCGTCCTCGCCTACGGGATCCACGACCTGCAGGAGGCCGGCATCCTGCCCGGCCTCAACAACCTGGCCTTCGACGTCAGCCAGCAGATCCCACCGGCCTCGTGGCGAGGCACCCTGCTGAAGGGCACCCTCAACTTCTCCCCCGCCACCACCTGGCTCGAGGCCATCGCCTGGGTGGCCTATCTGGTTCCCACGATGACCCTGTTCCTCCGCAAGATGCGCAGGCAGAGCAGCCCTGTCCCCTCCGCGCCGGCAGTCCCGCCGGCGCGGGTTTCCTGACCGAAAGGCTCCACTCCCGTGAACCGACTGATCACTGCCGCCTGTGCCGCCACCGTGCTGGCCACGTCCGCGGCGTGCAGCCTGACCGAGTCCAACGACACCTCCGCGAAGAGCGGCGGCAACGGCACGGTCAACGTGGAGTCCTCGGCCGACAAGTGCGACCTGACCGCGTCCAAGGCGCCCTCGGGCAACGTCGTGTTCAAGGTGAAGAACACGGGCGACGAGGTCACCGAGTTCTACTTCTACGCCGAGGACGGCCTGCGGATCGTCGGCGAGATCGAGAACGTCGGCCCCGGCCTCTCGCGCGACCTCGTCGTGCGTGCGGCGCCCGGCACCTACGTGACCTCCTGCAAGCCCGGGATGACCGGCCAGGGCCTCCGCTCGAAGTTCACCGTCACCGACTCCGGCACGAGCACGAAGATCACCGGTGTCGACCAGGCCACCATCGACGCCGCCACCAGCCAGTACGCCGCCTACGTGCGCGACCAGTCGCAGCAGCTCGTGGACGAGACCACCAAGTTCGCCACGGCGTACAAGGCCGGCAACGACGACGAGGCGCGCAAGATCTTCCCGCACGCCCGCCAGTACTGGGAGCGCATCGAGACGGTCGCCGAGTCCTTCGGTGACCTCGACCCGAAGATGGACCTGCGTGAGGCCGACCTCGAGGAAGGCCAGAAGTGGACCGGCTGGCACCGGATCGAGAAGGACCTCTGGCCGCCGGCGTCGGGCTACAAGGCGATGACCCCGGCCGAGCGCGCGACGTACGTCGACGACCTGCTGGCCAACACCAAGATCCTGGACAAGCGTGTGCAGAACCTGAAGTACACCGTGGACCAGATCGGCAACGGCTCCAAGGGTCTGCTCGACGAGGTCGCCAGCGGCAAGATCACCGGCGAGGAGGACATCTGGTCGCACACCGACCTCTATGACTTCCAGGCGAACGTCGACGGCGCCCGGGTGGGCTTCGAGGGCCTCAAGCCGCTGCTCGAGGTCAAGGACCCCGCGCTGGCCAAGCAGATCGAGACGGCCTTCGACAACCTGCAGCCGCTGCTCGACAAGTACAAGCGGGGCACCGACGACTTCGTCTTCTACGACACGGTCACCGACGCCCAGCGCAAGGAGCTCTCGGACGCTGTCAACGCGCTGGCTGAGCCGCTCTCCAAGATGACGGGAGCCATCACCCTGTGACCCCAGACCGCCCACTTTCCCGCCGACGGCTCCTCGGAGCCGCCGGCGCGGGCGCACTCGCGGTCGGAGCAGCAGGAGTGGGCGGGTTCGCCTACGGGCACGAGACCGACGCGCCAGCGCCCAACGGCGTCGACCAGGCCGCCTACCCCTTCCACGGACAGCACCAGGCGGGCATCACCACGCCTGCCCAGGACCGGCTGCACTTCGCCGCGTTCGACGTCACCACCGAGTCGCGTGACGAGCTGGTGGCCTTGCTCAAGGAGTGGACCGCCGCTGCCCGGGAGATGACGGCCGGCACGCCGGTCGGCGACGGCGCCCCCACGCCGTACGACGCCCCGCCGACCGACACCGGCGAGGCACTGGGACTCAACGCCTCGGGCCTCACGCTGACCTTCGGGTTCGGCCCGACGCTCTTCGAGAAGGACGGCAAGGACCGCTTCGGGCTACGGGACCAGCAGCCGGCGGAGCTGAAGCGGCTGCCCCACTTCCCGGCCGACAACCTGGACCTCTCGCGCAGTGACGGCGACCTGTGCATCCAGGCCTGCGCCCACGACCCACAGGTGGCCGTGCACGCCATCCGCAACCTGGCCCGGATGGGTTTCGGGACCGTTGCCATGCGCTGGGCCCAGCTCGGCTTCGGCCGCACCTCCTCGACCTCGAGCCGTCAGGCCACGGCGCGCAACCTGCTCGGCTTCAAGGACGGCACGGCCAACCTCAAGTCCGAGGATCCCAAGGACATCGAGAAGTTCGTGTGGGTGCAGCAGGACGACGACCAGAAGGCGTCATGGCTCACCGGGGGCTCCTACCTGGTCGCCCGCCGCATCAACATGCACATCGAGCCGTGGGACCGCACCAGCCTGCGCGAGCAGGAGACGCTCATCGGCCGCAACCGGGACGAGGGCGCACCGCTCTCGGGGGGCACCGAGTTCACCGAGCCGGACTTCAGCCTGCAGGGTCGCGAGGGACCGCTCATCGCCGTCGACGCGCACGTCCGGCTGGCCCACCACAAGCAGAACAACGGCGCGAAGATGCTCCGGCGCGGCTACAACTTCACCGACGGCAGCACCACGCTCGGACGTCTCGACGCCGGGTTGTTCTTCATCGCCTTCGTCCGCAGCCCTGGCGAGCTGTACATCCCCATGCAGACTCGGCTCTCGTCGCAGGACGCGCTGATGGAGTACCTCCAGCACACCGGCTCGGGACTGTTCGCCGTGCCGCCCGGCGTACGCAGCAAGAGCGGGTTCGTCGGCGACACCCTGTTCGTCTGAGCGGGTTCGGTCAGGCGACCGTCTCGAAGGTGATCCCGGCCTTCTGGAGTCGAGCGAGGAGGTTCTCCGCCATCGCGGTGGCGGTGGTCACCTGGCCCGCGGTCGTGGGGTTGTCGTCGAGGGCCAGCGACAGGGCCGACTCGGCGAGCATCTTGGCCGTCTCGGTGTAGCCGGGATCGCCACCTGAGACGCGGGTGCGCACGGTCTGCCCGGCGCTCTCCCCGACGAAGTCGACGGTGAACCAGGACTTCGCCCGGCGCTCCTCCGACGGCCCGTCACCCTGCTTGATCCGGCTCTTCAAGAAGTTGCGCACCGGCTTGATCTGCGCCGCCACGAGCAGCCCCGAAATGGCAGCGGCGCCGCCCACGGTGTAGCGAAGCGTCTTCAGCCCCGCGTAGTGGCTGTAGCGGAAGTCAGGCCCGTAGGACTCGAGCGCGGCACCCGAACGGGCCACCACGAACGGGTCGATCGTCGGCATCGGCAGCAGCCACAGTCCGAGCGTCCGGTCGCGGTGCGGCTTGCCCGAGACAGCGCGGGACTTCCGCCCGACCGGACGACCTTCCTTCTTCCGCCGCGCGACCATCGCCTCACGCATCTGCCTGGCCCGGCTGACCGCACCCATCGCCGAGTGGAAGGTGCCGCCGGAGGCCATCGCCCCGGCACGCACGACACCACGCAGAGTGATCGGCGCGTTCGAGCCGAGCTGCTGCACGGTGAACCAGGCGCCCAGGTCGTGCGGGATCGAGTCGAAGCCGCAGGCGTGCACGATGCGGGCTCCGGACGCGACGGCGGCGTCGTGGTGGGCGAGGTACATCCGGTCGACGAACTCGGGCTCACCGGTGAGGTCCACGTAGTCGGTCCCGGCGGCGGCACAGGCAGCGACCAGCGGCTCGCCGTACTCCATGTAGGGGCCGACGGTGGTGATCACGACGCGGGTGGACTCGGCGAGGGCCTTGAGCGAGGCGGCATCCGAGCTGTCCGCCTGGATCAGCGGCAGGTCGCTCAGCGCCGGGTCGATCTGCGCGAGCTTGATCCGTACCGCCTCGAGCTTGGCCTGGTTGCGCCCGGCCAGTGCCCAGCGCAGACCGCTCGGGGCGTGCTCGGCGAGGTAGGCGGCGGTGAGCTCACCGGTGAAGCCGGTGGCGCCGAGGACGACGATGTCGTGGTCAGCTGGCAAGGGTCTCTCCTGGTGCGTGGGTGGTGGCCCCCATCTTCCCTCACGTCCGGTTCGGGGAACCGGTCCGTCCATCGCTGCGTCCCAGCACCATGGAAACTCCAGCGAAGACGGCTCTGGGCGGCAGCCTCATCTCAGCACTGGCGATCGGTGGCATGGTCGCGGTCGGCGTGACCGTCGGCGTGGTGGCCGATCCGGCCGCGCCGCCCGCGCAGGCAGCGACGGGTCTCACCACCTTCCAGGACTGCGCCGCGGTCCAGAAGTGGTACGTCGACCACACGATCCGCCAGGTCGGGCCCTACGGCTGGGGCGGGAGGATGCAGACGATGCTGCGGGAGCAGCGACTTCCGGCCGGCGCCATCGAGGACAGCGCGGCCAAGGCACCGACACCCGGCGTCGCCAACGGGCCCACCGGCACGAACACCCAGGAGGTAGGGGTCGACGAGCCGGACGTCGCCAAGACCAACGGCCGGCTCGTCGTACAGCTGCGCGGGAACAGCCGGCTGGTGATCACCGACGTCAGCGGCCCGTCCCCGGTCGAGCTCGCCGCCTGGCGCGTCCCGACACGCGACGCCGCGTCCGGCTATCTCGACGGCCTGCTGCTCGTCGGTGACCACGTGATCCTCTCCGGTGCCCACATCTACGCGGTGGACAGCATGGAGCGCACCGACAGCATCCAGAAGATCGGCGGCGGGGGCGGTTCCGAGCTGATCGACGTGGACATCTCCGACCCTGCGCACCCGGTGCTGGACAGCCGGACCACCTGGTCGGGCACCCAGCTCTCGCTGCGGCAGTACGGCGACACGGTGCGCCTGGTCACCTCGACCGGGCTCCCCCAGCTGCCGTTCGTGACGCCGCGGCCCGGGAGGTTCAGCGAGAAGGAGGCCACGGAACGAAACCGCGAGATCGTCCGCAGCTCGACCGTCGAGGACTGGGTGCCCGGCTTCAGCTCCGAGACCGGGGACGAGGCCGGCTCACTCGTCGACTGCAACGACGTCTACCACCCGAAGACCTGGTCCGGGGCGGACACCGTCGCAGTCTCCACCTTCCGGCCCGGAGCAGTGGCGGACGCGACCGCGGTCGCCGTCACCGGTGCCGGGAGCGAGGTCTACTCGTCGACCGACCGGCTCTACGTCACCTCGACCGACTGGGCTGGAATGCGCATGCCGATGGGGACCGAGACGTTCCGTTCGACGCGAAGGGCGACGTCCAAGACGTTCCTGCACGCCTTTGCCCTCGACGGCCCGACCACCCGCTACGTGGCGTCCGGCTCGATGGACGGCGTCATCCGCGACCGCTGGTCCCTGGACGAGCACGACGGTCATCTGCGGGTCGCCGTGTCCTGGCCCGACCGCGTCGGCACCACCCGGGACAACGGCATCGTCGTACTCGACGAGCGGGACGGGCGACTGGAGCCAGTCGGTGAGCTGCGCGGCCTGGGGAAGGACGAGGAGATCCAGTCGGTGCGCTGGTTCGACGACCTCGCGGTGCTGGTGACCTTCCGCCAGATGGACCCGCTCTACACGATCGACCTCTCCGACCCGACCCACCCGCGACGGCTCGGCGAGCTGAAGATCCCCGGCTTCTCCTCCTACCTGCACCCGATCGGCGGAGACCGCCTGCTCGGCCTCGGCACCGACGCGACCGACGAGGGGCAGAGCCGGGGTGCGCAGGCAGGGGTGTTCGACATCGCCGACCCGACCCAGGCCCGGCAGGTCGGCAAGGTGACCTTCGGGCTGGACAGCTGGCTCGGTGCCAGCGACGACCCGCACGCGTTCACCTGGCTGCCTGACGCGAACGCCGCGATCACCAGCCTGGACCAGTGGGGCTCGGGCTGGGAGTCCTCCTCACCGGTCGAGGGCACGAAGCTGGTCCTCCTCCGGGTCTCGCCCTCCGGCGACATCACGACCGACGACCTGCCCTCCCCCGGCGGCCAACAGCCCCGCGCCCTCCCCCTGGACGGAACCCGCGTCGCCCTGGTCGGCAACGCGGTCCGGGTCGTGAACATCGGCGGTTGATAGCGAGCGTCTCGAAACCCGGTGAGTAGTACGCCGCAGGCCACCCCAGCTGGTCGAGCAGCGAAGCGAAGCCTTGCGTCGAGCAGCGAGCGAACGATCAGTCGAGACCATGGACGTACGCGGAAAAGGGGTCTCAGCCACCGCCGGTTGAGCCTGTCGAAACCTGGTGAGGCGTACGGCGGGAGCCGGCAGGCACCTTCAGAATCTCTTGAACTATTTTCCAGAACCCCCACCAAACAAGGGGAAACTCGCTGAGTTGTGTCAGTGGTCGGTGCTTCAATTGTTCCTATGACCAGCACCGCCACCACACCGACCGGGGACCTCGATGACCCCCGCAATGTGCTGGTCTTCGCGCGTGCGTGCCAGGTCGAGTCCGACCGGGCCCAGACCAACCAGTTCATCGCTGCTGTGACCTGGGCCGAGCAGCACCCACCCGAGTCGATCGACCAGGCAGCGACCTGGCTCACCGGCGGCTACGAGACCGGCCTCCCCCTCGCCGGCCCCGGCGCACCGCAGGTCGCGGAGTTCTGCATCGCCGAGTTCGCCCTGGCCATCGGTCGCTCCACCGACTCCGGACGAGCCATGATCGCCCACGCCATCGAGCTCAAGTACCGCCTCCCGAAGACCTGGTCCAGGATCGTGTGCGGAGACCTCCAGGTCTGGAAGGCCCGCCACATCGCCGAACGCACCCTGGCGCTCACCTTCGAGGCCGCGGCGTTCGTCGATGCCCAGGTCGCACCCTTCGCCCACAAGATCGGCTACGCCGCCCTCGAACGCCTCATCGAGGAAGCCATCGCCCGGTTCATGCCCGACCTCGCCGCGGAGAAAGCCGAGACCGCTGCCGAGCGGCGGCGTTTCGACATCGACACCCACACCGTGTCCTTCGACGGCACCGTCCGCGTCGAAGGCGAGCTCGACCTCGCCGATGCCCTCGACGTCGAGGACGGCCATCTGGCCCAGAGCGCCGAGTCACTGAAGGCCTGCGGCTCAGAGGAATCCCTGGACGTACGCCGGTCGATGGCCGTCGGTGAGATCGCCCGCAACCAGCTCGCCCTCGACCTCCAAGCAGCCGACACCGAGGCAACCACCAGGTCGTCGAGCAGTGAGCGAAGCGAGCGGACAGTCGAGACGACATCACGCAAGACAAGGATCAAGCCCAAGCCCCGCCAGGTGATCCTGCACGTCCACCTCTCCGACGCAGCCATCCGCGGAGAAGCAGGCCTGCACCTGGCCCGGGTGGAGAACACCCGCAGCGGGGTCACCGCCGAACAAGTCAAGACGTGGTGCGCCAACCCCGACACGTTGGTGGTCGTGAAACCAGTCATCGACCTCAACGAGCACATCCACGTCAACGGCTACGAAGTCCCCGAACGACTCCAGCAGCAGACCGAGGAACGCGATCACACCTGCGTCTTTCCTTGGTGCACCCGACCCGCCGTGAAATGCGACTCCGAGCACTGCATCCCCTACGACCAGGGCGGCACCACCTGCTCGTGCAACATCGCCCCGCTGTGCCGACGACATCACCGGCTCAAAACGCACTCCACCTGGAACTACACGACCCTTGAACCCGGGTCGTTCCTGTGGACCAGCCCGCACGGCTACCAGTTCCTCCGCGACCACGAAGGCACCCTCGACGTCACCCCCGACCGGCGACCCGACCCACCGGCCGACCCGCCGCACTTCTGAGGCCACCGCCCCGGACCCCGCCGTACTCCCTGACCAGTTCGGCGGATGCTGTGTTCTGTGCGGGTGGAAGTGACAGAACGGGCGCGTCTCGGCATGTGGGGGCGCCTGGCTGCGCCGGAAGGGCTATCAGTTCGCGCCGCGAGGGTTCCGTGCACGCGGCAATACTGTGCGTACGACCTCGAACTGATCGTCCTCCGGGCGTCGTTGGTGACGGGCGGAACCGCTCACGACCGAAGGGCTGCGCTCAGGTGCCAGCCATCGGTGTGCACCACAGGAGGCAGTTCACCCAGCTTGTCCGGCTGACCCCGCGTGAGCGACATGTCCTCACCTCGGAACTGCCTCCTAGGGCAGCTGCAAGCTGGCCTAGGGCTTGCCGTCCACGTTGACGAGGTGCTTCTCAGGTGCGGTGGGCTGGCGCAAGGTTCACCGCAGGAGCAGGGCAGGGACATTCACCCCGGGAACAACAGCATCTGCCGAACAGGACGAGAGCATCGGCGGGGACACCGGCATGTCCAGACCCCTTGAATCGGGTTTCGACAGGCTCAACCGGCGTGTGGTCGCCAACTGCTGTCGGCGCACGGATGTGGCCTCGGCTGTCCACTCGCTTCGCTCGCTGCTCGACCAGCTGATGGTTGGGGCCGTCGTACATCTCACCGGGTTTCAAGACGGTCGCTGGCGCTCCCTCCTCAACCACCGGCGTCTGGTCGCCATCCGCTGTCGGCGTACGGGGCGTGGTCTCGGCTGACCACTCGTCTCGACTGTTCGCTCGCTAGCGCTCGCTGCTCGACCAAGGCTTCGCTCGCTGCTCGACCACCTGGGCCGACGTAAACTGACGACCATGTGCCGCAACATCCGGACCCTCCACAACTTCGAGCCGCCCGCGACCAAGGACGAGGTGCACGCCGCAGCCGTGCAGTACGTCCGCAAGATCAGCGGGACCACCAAGCCCTCGCAGGTCAACCAGGAGGCCTTCGACCAGGCGGTCGCCGAGGTCGCGCATGCCACCCGGCACCTGCTCGAGAGCCTGAACACCAACGCGCCGCCGAAGAACCGCGAGGAAGAGGCCGCGAAGGCCCGGGCGCGGGCCGAGGTCCGCTACGCGCGTGCCTGACCTGCTCGACGGCCGCGTCGTCGCCCTGACGGGGGCCGGTCTCAGCACGGACTCCGGCATCCCGGACTACCGCGGGCCGGGCGCTCCTGTACGAATGCCGATGACCTTCCAGGAGTTCGTCGCCACCCCGGACAGCCAGCGCCGCTACTGGGCCCGCGCCCACGTCGGCTGGTCGAGGATGGGCTCGGCCGAGCCCAACGAGGGCCATCGTGCGCTGGCCCGCCTCGAGGCCGCGGGCCGGGTCTCCTTCCTGATCACCCAGAACGTCGACGGCCTGCACGAACGCGCCGGGCACCAGCAGATGGTCGCCCTGCACGGGCGGGTCAGTGAAGTCATCTGCCTGGACTGTGGCGGACGCACCCCTCGCACCGCGATGCAGCGCCTGCTCAGCGAAGCCAATCCCGGCTGGCTGCAGCAGCATGCGGCGGTGCTGTCCCGGCCCGACGGCGACGTGGACCTCGACGAGACGATGGGCTTCGTCGTACCCGGGTGCGACGGCTGTGGCGGCCGGTTGAAGCCGCACGTCGTCTTCTTCGGTGAGAACGTCCCGAAGGACCGCGTCCAGCGGTGCTACGCGGCGCTCGACGACGCCGACGCGCTGCTCGTCGCGGGCTCCTCACTGACGGTGATGTCAGGCCTGCGCTTCGTGCGGTACGCCGCCAAGGCCGGCCTGCCCGTCGTGATCGTCAACCGCGGTCCGACACGCGGAGACCCGCTGGCCACCCTCAAGATCGACACCGGGTGCAGCGAGTGGCTCTCGGCTCTAAGCCGGGGTCACGAAGATGTGCTCAGCAGCCTCGGGCACGATCTCGGCCGTCTCGCCTGAGCTGCCCAGCAGGACACCCTCTGGGGTCGAGATCGCGGCGATGACAGCGCCGGGGATGGCGCCGGCCCTGCGCAGGGCACCCATCAGGACCTCGTCCTTCTGCATCTCCTCGCTGATCCGCCGCACCCGCACGCGACGCGACTCGTCGCCGACGACCGCGTTGAGCGCCTCGACACCGTCGCGGAACTGCTCCCCGAGGCTGGCCTCGCCGAGCTCGGCGAGTCCGGGGATCGGGTTGCCGTAGGGCGACTCGGTGGGGTGGTCGAGCAGCTCGAGCAGGCGCCGTTCGACGGTCTCGCTCATCACGTGCTCCCAGCGGCAGGCCTCCTCGTGCACCAGCTCCCAGTCCAGGCCGATCACGTCGGTGAGCAGCCGCTCGGCGAGACGGTGCTTGCGCATGACCCGGGTGGCCAGGCTGTTGCCCTCCTGGGTGAGCTGGAGGTGCCGGTCGCCCTCGACGGTCAGCAGACCGTCGCGTTCCATCCGGGCCACCGTCTGGCTCACCGTCGGTCCGCTCTGGTGGAGCCGCTCGGCAATCCGGGCGCGCAGGGGCACGATGCCCTCCTCCACGAGCTCGTAGATCGTGCGGAGGTACATCTCGGTGGTGTCGATCAGGTCGCTCACGAGCCCATTGTTGCCCATCGACCCTCAGGGAGAGCAGGGTGTGCAGCGTGAAGGACACCCTCCTCGTCCCCGCCCGCTACCGAGGACCGGCCAAGTCGGCAAACGGTGGCTACGCCGCCGGAGCCCTGGCCCACGAGCTCGGCGACACAGAAGGGCGTGCCGTGACCGTCACCCTGCGGCAACCACCGCCGCTCGATGCGACCATGCGCGTCACCGAGACCGACGGCGGGCTCGAGCTCACCTTCGGCGGTGCCCTGGTGGCCTCGGCCACTGAGGTCGAGGATTCCATCGATCCTGTCGAGGCGGTCTCCTGGGACGAGGCGGTCACGGCAAGCGAGTCCTACCCCGGCCTCACCTCGCACCCCTTCCCGACCTGTTTCGCCTGCGGCACCGAGCGGCCGGACGGGTTGCGGATCTTCCCTGGTGAGGTCGCGTCGGTCCGTGACGGCCTCACCCGGGTCGCGGCACCCTGGGTCCCCGACGGCACCCTGGCGGCTGACTTCCACGAGTACGACGACCCCGCTCCGCGTGCCTGCCTGGCCTCGACCTGGTCGGCCCTCGACTGCGTAGGTGGGTGGGCCGGGGACCTGACCGAGAGGCTGATGGTGCTCGGTCAGATGACCGCGATCATCGATGCCCTGCCGGTGCGCGGTGAGCAGCACGTCGTCACGGGTGAGCACCGCGGGTCGGAGGGGCGCAAGACGTTCACCGCGTCCACGCTGCACGACTCCGACGGGCGCATCGTCGGCCGGGCCGCGCACGTGTGGCTGGCCGTCGACCCGGCCACCTTCAACGGCTGAAGGTCACTCCAGGGCGGTGTTGTAGCGCCCCAGCGAACGCACGAACGCGCTCAGGTCCTCGTCCGTCCAGTCGTCGAGGCGCTCCCTGACCTCGAGCCGGCGCGTCGAGGCGATGCTGGCCAGACGACTGTGTCCCTCGTCGCTGATGGCGAGGATCATCGCGCGCCGGTCCTCGGGATCAGGGGTCCGCTCGATCAGGCCGAGCTCGAGAAGCACCTGCACCTGCCGGCTCACGGCCCCCTTGTCGATCGAGAAGATCTCGACCAGATCGCTCGCACGGCGGGGTCCGCCATCGTTGAGCGCCATCAGCATCGAGTAGGAGACCGGGGACAGCTCGGGGTGCAGCATTCGCGCTCGTTCCGCGATCACACGACGGATGCGGCGTACGAGGACACTCATCTCGTGCTCGAGTGCTCGGAGGGTCTCGTCGTCGGCCACGGGGACAGCCTACAAACGTTCGGCACAGCAGCGACCCGCAGGCGTGGCTCGGATGAGCCCCTCCGGGGGACGTGATCCCGGATCGCCTGCGGGTCGGGTGACTGCTGTTGGATTCACCAGCGCGCTCACACGGCTGGCCGGCGAGCTGCTAGCGAGCAGCCACCTCACGCGTCCTCGAAGAAAACATTCTGTGGACCACCTCCTTTCCCGTGTCCGACCACGGTAGGCCGAGACGATGCGTGACTCAATGGCTTTTCGGGTACGACCCTCCGCATGAGCGAACAGGCGCAAGACCCGACCACCGAGCCCGAGCCCGACACCTCCACCGATGCTGGGACCGACTCTGGGACCGACTCTGGGACCGACACCTCCACCGACTCCGGCGACTCAGGCAGCGGTTCGGACAAGTCCGAGCTGCCCGAGAGCGAGCCGGGCGAGATCGGCGACGACCGGCTGCCCGAGGACCTGCAGCCGACCGAGGACAACCCGCTGGCCCGCCACCCCGGCCAGACCGGCGACGAGGACGACAAGATCGGCGCGGACACCGAGGGCGGCGACGCGGACAACCCGACAGCCGACATGAGCTACGGCAGCGATGACGGTGGGGACGACGACGGGCCGGTCGACGCCGAGGAGGACGACGGGTCCGCCACGCTCGACAACGGCGGTGGCGGCGCGGGCTAGCCTGCTGCGGCCGCGGTGAACTGCGCGTTGTAGAGCCGCGCGTAGGCACCGTCGGCCACCAACAGCTCCTCGTGCGTCCCCTGCTCGACGATCGCGCCGTCCTCCATCACCAGGATCAGGTCGGCGTCGCGGATCGTGGACAGGCGGTGGGCGATCACGAACGAGGTCCGGTCGGTGCGGAGCGCGGCCATCGCGTGCTGCACGAGCAGCTCGGTGCGCGTGTCCACCGACGAGGTGGCCTCGTCGAGGATCAGCAGCGCCGGGTCGGTCAGGAACGCGCGCGCGATCGTGACCAGCTGCCGCTCACCCGCGGACAGGTTGGATCCCTCCTCGTCGATGACGGTGTCGTAGCCGTCAGGGAGCGAGTGCACGAACCTGTCGACGAAGGTCGCCTGCGCGGCCTCGAGGATGTCCTCCTCGGTCGCGTCCGGACGGCCGTAGGCGATGTTGTCGCGGATGGTGCCCTCGAAGAGCCAGGTGTCCTGGAGCACCATGCCGATCTGGCTGCGCAGAGCCGCACGCGGCATCGAGGTGATGTCCACTCCGTCGAGCGTGATCCGCCCGGAGTCCACGTCGTAGAAGCGCATCACCAGGTTGACCAGGGTCGTCTTGCCGGCACCGGTCGGCCCGACGATCGCGACCGTCTGGCCCGGTCGGGCCACCAGGGACAGGTCCTCGATCAGCGAGATCGAGGGGTCGTAGGAGAACGCGACGTGCTCGAAGGCCACCTCGCCGCGCCGCGCACCCGGTGCAGCAGCGACACCGTCGAGGTCCGCCGGCTCCTCGTCGGCGTCGAGCAGCTCGAAGACGCGCTCGGCCGAGGCCACCCCGGACTGCAGCAGGTTCATCATCGAGGCCACCGTGGTGAGCGGCTGGGTGAACTGGCGGGTGTACTGGATGAAGGCCTGGACATCGCCCAGCGAGAGTGAGCCGGAGGCGACGCGCAGGCCGCCGACGACGGCGATCACCACGTAGTTGAGGTTCCCGAGGAACATCATCGCGGGCATGATCAGCCCGGAGACGAACTGGGCCCCGAAGCTGACCCGGTAGAGCTCCTCGTTCTCCTCGGCGAACGTCTTCTCCACCTCGGCCTGGCGCCCGAACACCTTGACGAGGGCGTGGCCCGAGTAGGCCTCCTCGATCTGGGCGTTCAGCTGGCCCGTACGACGCCACTGCGCGACGAACTGTCCCTGCGAACGCTTCATGATCGCCCGCGTCACCAACAGCGACAGCGGCACCGAGACCAGGGCGACGAGAGCAAGCATCGGCGAGATCCAGAACATCATGCCGAGCACCGCGATGACCGTCAGCAGCGACGTCATCAGCTGGCTCATCGTCTGCTGGAGCGTCTGGCTGACGTTGTCGATGTCGTTGGTCACCCGGCTGAGCAGCTCGCCGCGCGGGGACCGGTCGAAGTAGTTCAGCGGCAGCCGGTTGATCTTGTCCTCGACGTCCTGGCGCATCCGGTAGACGGTGTTCTGCACGACCCGGTTGAGCACCATGCCCTGCATCCAGCCGAGCACGGAGGCTGCGGCGTACACCGCGAGGACGAGCAGCAGGACGTTGCGTACGGCGGTGAAGTCGACGCCCAGACCGGGGACGATGTGGTCCATCCGGGCGAGCATGTCGGCGAGCTTGTCCTCGCCCTGCTGGCGCAGCCGCTCGACGGCCTCGGCCTGGGTGCTGCCCGACGGGATGTCCCGGCTGAACAGGCCCGAGAACACGAGGTCGGTGGCGTGCCCGAGGATCCGCGGGCCCACTGACATCAGGGCGACGCTGGCCACGCCGAGGACGACCACGGCGATCGCCTTCGCGCGGTCGGGCCGCATCAGGCCCACCAGTCGCTTGGCCGAGGGGACGAACGTCATCGCCTTCTGCCCGACCATGCCACCGCCCATCGGGCCGCGGCCGGGGCCGCCCTGGGGTGCCTCGATCCGCTCGGTGGCCTGGAACCCGGTCTTCTTGTCCTTGACCGCCGCAGCCGGAGCCGACGTCGGCGGTGTGGTGTTCTCGCTCATGCTGCCTCCTCCGCGGTCATCTGCGAGGTGACGATCTCCTGGTAGGTCGTGCACGTCTCGAGCAGCTCCTGGTGCGTCCCTCGCCCGACGATGCGACCGTCCTCGAGCACGAGGATCAGGTCGGCGTCGATGATCGTGGTGACCCGCTGGGCGACGATCACGGTCGTGGCGTCGCGGGTGGTCGGTCGCAGCGCCGCACGCAGTCGGGCGTCGGTCGCGAGGTCGAGCGCCGAGAACGAGTCGTCGAACAGGTAGATCCCCGGGCGGCGTACGAGAGCCCGCGCGATGGCCAGGCGCTGGCGCTGGCCGCCGGAGAAGTTGGTGCCACCCTGGGTCACCGCGGAGTCGAGACCCTCGGCCATCGCCTCGACGAAGTCACGGGCCTGCGCGGTCTCGAGGGCCTGCCAGAGCTCGTCCTCGGTGGCGTCGGGCTTGCCGTGCAGGAGGTTGCTCCGGATGGTGCCGGAGAACAGGTACGCCCGCTGCGGGACCAGCCCGATCTGCGCCCAGAGGGCATCCGGGTCGACCTGGCGTACGTCGGAGCCTCCGACGCTGACCGCGCCTGAGGTGGCGTCGAAGAGCCTGGGCACGAGGTTGACCAGCGTCGACTTGCCGGCGCCGGTCGACCCGATCACGGCGATGGTCTGGCCGGGGCGCGCGGAGAAGGAGACCTCGGAGAGCACCGGGGACTCGGCGCCCGGGTAGGAGAACGTCACGTCCTCGAAGTCGAGCCAACCGCGCCGGGCCGGATCCGGGAGCTCGGGGTGCTCCGGCTTCGGGACCGACGTCTCCGTGTCGAAGACCTCGGCGATCCGGTCGCCGCAGACCGATGCGCGCGGCACCATCATCAGCATGAACGTCGCCATCATCACCGACATCAGGATCTGCATCAGGTAGGACAGGAACGCCGTCAGGGCACCGACCTGCATCTGCCCGCTGTCGACCCGGTGGCCACCGAACCAGATCACCGCAACGCTGGAGACGTTCACGACGAGCATCACGAGCGGGAACATCGTGGCGAGCCACCGGCCGGCTCGGACCGAGACATCGGTCAGGTCGTCGTTGGCCCGGCCGAAGCGGGACGCTTCGTAGGGCTCCCGGACGAAGGCGCGTACGACGCGGATGCCGGTGATCTGCTCGCGGAGGACGCGGTTGACCTCATCGATGCGTACCTGCATCTTGCGGAAGTTGGGCACCATCCGGCTGACCACCAGGCCGACGCTGAGGAACAGCGCGGGCACCACGACGGCCAGGATCCAGCCGAGGCCGAAGTCCTCGCGCAGCGCCATGATCACGCCGCCCACCATCATGATCGGCGCGGACACCGCGATGGTGCACGCCATCAGCACCAGCATCTGCACCTGGGTGACGTCGTTGGTGCTGCGGGTGATCAGCGACGGCGCACCGAAGTCCTGCACCTCCCGGTTGGAGAAGGTGCCGACCCGCTGGAACAGGTCCCGGCGCAGGTCGCGGCCGAGGCTCATCGCCGTACGCGCGCCGAACCAGACTGCGCTCACCGTGCAGAGCACCTGGAGCAGTGCCACGGCGAGCATCACGCCGCCGGTGCGCATGATGTAGTCGGTGTCGCCCGTCGCCACGCCCTTGTCGATGATGTCGGCGTTGAGGCTGGGCAGGTAGAGCATCGCCACGACGCCCACGAACTGGAGCACCACGACGGCCATGATCGGCTGGCGGTACGGCGCGAGTCGCTCGCGCAGGAGCTGGTAGAGCATCAGGAGTCTCCCCTTCTGCGGACCCCGTTGAGCACGAGGTCGGCAATCTGCGTGGGTGTCAGGCTCGGGCCGAGCCCGAGCTCGAAGCGTCCGGCACCGAAGATCAGGCTGCGCAGCGCAGCAGCGGCCACTCCGGGCGACACGGCCAGCTCGTCGCGGTGGCCCTCGAAGAGGCGGGTGAGCCGGTCGTTGAGCTCTGCCTGCGCGCGGACCACGAAGGCCGGCGGTCCCGGTGGCCCCTCGGGCGGCTTGGTGTGGTCGTGGTCGGCCATCAGGTGGCGCCGTGCCGCCATCATCACCGACATGGTCAGGTGCATCCGCGCCTGGACGCGCTCGGCGGCCACCACGACCTTCTCGCCCAGGGAGTCCAGCCCGGACATCGCCTCGTCGAAGTCGCGCTGACCGTCGGCCGGGTTGATGGCCTCCTCGGCGGCGGCCATCATCAGGCTCCGCTTGTCCGGGAAGACCCGGAAGATGGTGCCCTCGGCGATCCCGGCGGCGGCAGCGATCTCGCGCGTGCTCACCTCACCCCCGCGCTCGGCGATCAGCGGCACGAGCGCAGTGACGATCGCCTTGCGGCGGTCGTCAGGGGACATCGCTGTTGCTCTCGGGGTCACCCTCGGAGTGTAAGTGAGTGAGCACTCACTCACAAGTCTTTTTCTGTGTCCGAGCTTGCGAGGGCACAAAGGAAAAAGAGATTGAGGAGCGTCACTCAGACCCGAAGCGGAGCGAGGGGCTGAGTGAGGCGTCTCGAAATCCTGGTGAGTGTTTCGACAAGCTCAACCGACGGGGGCTGGGGTCGCCCCGTCGTACCCCGCACCGGGTTTCGAGACACTCGCTGGCGCTCGTTCCTCAACCAGCGGAGCGGCGGGCGGCTACGGGGCGAGGCGGGTGGTGGTCCAGGTCTCCCCTGTGCGGCGGTAGACCAGGCGGTCGTGCATGCGACCGTGGCGACCCTGCCAGAACTCGACCACCTCGGGACGGATCAGGTAGCCGCCCCACTGGGGTGGGAGGGGTACGCCGACGGAGTCGTCGAAGCGGTCCTCGACTGCCTGGTAGAGGGAGTCAAGTTCCGCGCGGGAGGAGACCTCGGCGGACTGCGGGGAGGCCCAGGCCCCGAGCTGGGAGCCGCGCGGGCGAGAGGAGAAGTAGGCCTCGCTCTCGATCTGCGTGACCCGGGTGGCGGTCCCCTCGACGCGGACCTGGCGCTGCAGGTCGTGCCAGGGGAAGAGCAGTGCGACGGCCGGGTGGGCGTCGATCTCCCGGCCCTTGCGGGACTCGTAGTTGGTGTAGAACACGAAGCCGCGCTCGTCGACCGCCTTGAGCAGCACCATCCGCGCTGAGGGCTGCCCCTCGGCGGACACACTGGTCACCACCATCGCGTTGGGCTCGTGCAGGCCCGACTCGACCGTGTCGTCGAGCCACTGCTGGAACATCGTCATCGGGTCCGGGGCCAGGTCGGGCACGTCGAGCCCCTGGTCGCCGTACTCGCGTCTCAGGGCAGCCAAGTCCGCGCGGCGTTGGTCCTCGCTCATGGACCGAACCTAGCCTCCGCGTGACGTGCGGGCATCGAGTGGGCATGATGTCCTCGTTCGTGCCAACGCCGGACACCCAATCGAAGGAGTCGTCAATGACCGAGGTCCACCACGGCCTGGAGGGCGTCGTCGCCTTCGAGACCCAGATCGCCGAGCCCGACAAGGAAGGGTCCGCCCTCCGCTACCGCGGTGTCGACATCGAGGAGATCGTCGGCCGGATCCCGTTCGAGAAGGTCTGGGGCCTGCTGATCGACGGCAAGTACGAGCCGGGCCTGCCGCCCGCCGAGCCGGTGAACCTGCCGATCCACACCGGCGACGTACGCGCCGACGTACAGGCCGGCGTCGCCATGCTCGCCCCGATGCTCGGGATGAAGCAGACCTATGACATCTCCGACGAGCAGGCTCGGCTCGACCTGAGCCGCGTCGCCGTGATGGTGCTGTCGTACGCCGCACAGTCCGCCCGCGGGCTCGGCCTGCCGATCGTGCCGCAGGCCGAGGTCGACCAGGGCGACACCCTCGCCGAGAAGTTCATGATCCGCTGGAAGGGCGAGGCCGACCCGAGCCACGTCAAGGCGATCGACGCCTACTGGAGCTCGGCCGCGGAGCATGGCATGAACGCCTCCACGTTCACCGCCCGCGTGATCACCTCGACCGGCGCGGACGTCGCCGCCGCGTTCTCCGGCGCGATCGGCGCCATGAGCGGCCCGCTCCACGGTGGTGCCCCCGCCCGCGTCCTGAGCATGATCGAGGACGTCGAGAAGAGCGGCGACGCGGAGGCCTACGTCAAGAAGCTGCTCGACGACGGTGAGCGCCTGATGGGCTTCGGCCACCGGGTCTACCGCGCCGAGGACCCACGCGCCCGCGTGCTGCGGCGTACGGCGAAGGAGCTCGGCGCCCCGCGCTACGAGGTGGCCCAGGAGCTCGAGAAGGCCGCGCTGGCCGAGCTCAAGGAGCGTCGCCCCGACCGTGTCCTCGAGACCAACGTGGAGTTCTGGGCGGCGATCGTCCTGGACTACGCCGAGGTGCCGGCACCCATGTTCACCTCGATGTTCACCTGTGCCCGTACGGGCGGTTGGTCGGCGCACATCCTGGAGCAGAAGACCACCGGCCGCCTGATCCGCCCCTCGGCGATCTACACCGGCCCGGGCGAGCGCGCCGCGAGCGACATCGAGGGCTGGAACGACGCCTGGGGCGACACCGACGCCTCCGAGGAGCCGGTCGCCTGATTTTGGTCCGTCCACCCGCTGGCATTGCCTGACCGAGCTACGCGACGAGTCGCTTGGCGGCCCGCGCCTGGCCAGCTGACCTGGGGCCGCGCGCGGTGGGCGGGGTGACGGCCGGGCACTCGGCGAGGTCGCGTAAAAGCGACGCGCGGCGCTCGAAGACCAAGTCGTGTGCGGCAGGAAAGTCCGAGCGACGCGGGCCGCCAAGCGACTCGTCGAGGGGCCGGGCGGCGCGCCGCCCACCGCGCACCCCTGCACACCACGCCCCTTAGCCTGAGACCCATGCGCCACGGAATCGTCATCCTCCCCCAGGATCCCTGGGTCACGGCCAAGACGAAGTGGCAGCGGGCCGAGGAGCTCGGGTTCGACCATGCGTGGACCTATGACCATCTTTCTTGGCGGAGCCTGGCCGATGAGCCTTGGCACGCGACCGTCCCGACCCTGACCGCCGCCGCGACCGTGACGTCGCGGATCCGGCTCGGGACGTTCGTCTCCTCGCCCAACTTCCGGCACCCGGTGCCGTTCGCGAAGGAGGTCGCGACCGTCGACGACATCGCCGGGGGTCGGTTGCTGCTCGGGATCGGGTCGGGTGGCACCGGGTTCGATGCCTTCGTGCTCGGCCAGCCGGAGTACACCCCTCGCCAGCGCCACGAGCGGTTCGCCGAGTTCCTCAGTGGCCTCGACGCTCTGCTGCGCCACGAGGGCGACCGCACGGAGGACCAGCCGCGTGGCATCAGCTTCGAGGGTGAGTGGTTCACCGCCGACGAGGCCCGGATGGTCGGCGAGCCGGCGCAGCAGCCGCGGGTCCCGTTCGTGGTCGCGGCCAACGGCCCGAAGGGGCTGCGCCTGGTCGTGGAGTACGGCGCCGGCTGGGCCACCACTGGCGTCGGGGAGGGTGAGGCCTGGTGGGACTCGCTGCGCACGTTGTCCGGCCGGCTGGACGACGCGGCAGAGGCGGCCGGGCGCGCGCCGAGCGAGATCGACCGCTACGTGAGCCTGGACAGCGGGCCGTCGTACTCGCTCGAGTGCGTGGCTGCCTTCGACGACGCCGTCGGCCGTGCTGCCGACCTCGGCTTCACCGACGTGATCAGCCACTGGCCGCGCAGCACAGGCATCTACGCCGGCTCGGAGTCGGTGCTCGACGAGGTCGCCAGCAGGCTCTAGGCCCAGATGGGGCCGACCGGCGGGTAGACCGAGGTCAGCGACTGTCGGATCTGGGCCAGGCGCGGGGTGGGCTCGTCTCCCGGGTTCACCTCGAAGCTCGTGTCCAGGAGCATCCGCCGCCCCCAGGCCACGACGGGTTCCAGGTCGGGGTCGTTCGGATCGGCAGCGAGGGTGCTCACCCAGTCGCGGCGACCGTAGGCCACGTCACCGCCGATCATCACCAGCTCCACGTCGGCCGGGGTGGAGGCGCAGACCGACTCGTGGGCATCGCTGTCCTGGCGGGCCATCACCACGAGGTCGGCGGCCCGACCCACGGCGAGCCGGCCGAGCTTGTCGCCCAGCCCGGCGACCTCGGCAGCGCCCGAGGTGACCATCGTGACCAGCTGCTTCGCGGTGAGCGGATGGCCCTGGTCGACCAGCTCCTGCCGGGCCACCTTCAGCTCGGCGAGCAGGCTCAGCGAGCCCGACGGCAGCCAGTCCGCGCCGAGCGCGACGGGCAGGCCGACGTCGAGCGCGTCGGCGGCGCGGGTGGTCTCGCCGTACAGCCGGAGGTTGGACTGGGGCGACCACACCAGCCTCGCGCCGGCGTCCTTGGCATCGCCGAACTCGGCCCGCGTCATCGCCGTCCCGTGGATGATCACGGTCGCCGAGGTGAGCGCCTCGAGGTCGTGGGCGAGATGGTGGAACTCCTTCTGCGAACGCTCGTTGTCGCGCATCCCCTCGCCCAGGTGGACGTAGAACGCATCCACCTCCTTGGCGGTGATGGCCTCGAGGATCTTCCTCAGCTCCGGACCGCCACGCGAGGTGAAGCTGGAGGGAAGGTCGATCGCCGCACGGGCGCGGTGCTCTCCGAAGACCATGCCGTCGACGTTGCGCACCATCGACTCGCGGGAGCCCTGGGTGCGCAGGCTGGCGCCCTGGATCGCGGTCACCCCGCCGACGAGGGCGCGGATCTCGGCGTACCGCAGCTGGGTGCCGGACGGCAGCTTCGGGATCAGCGCGTTCTGCGGGTCGCGGACCAGGTCGTGGTAGGGCTTGCTGGCACGCCAGGAGTAGCGGTTCACGTAGGTCTTCGGCGGCTCCCAGGGAGCGAACACGTTGAACTCGGGGTGGCCGTGCAGGTCGAGCAGGCCGGGGAGGATCACGCCGTCGGTCTGGATCGCCACGACGCCGGTGGGCTTGCGGGTGCTGATCGCCGTGATCTCGCCGCCCTCGATCCGCACCCAGCCCTTGCGAGCACCCTGCGGGGTGATCAGCTGGCCACCCAGCGCGATCGCCTCCTTGGGGAGGCTCCTCGACCGCCGTCCCGGCGCGCGCGTGGTCCCCTCCAGGGAGCCCGGCATGCCTTCCAGATAGGCCTGGGTGAAGCGGTCGTCGCCCGCGGTCTTCCTGCTGCTGGCCATGGTGTGTTCCTACTCGCCCGTGGCGAGGCCCGACAAGGGCGCACTAGACCGTCCCTCGACAAGGTCTCGGACGAGTAGCAAGGTGGGCCGGGACTGAGGAGGTCCCTTCATGATCAGCTTCGACAAGGGCCCTCCGGCCCCACTCGCACACCACTTCGAGCAGCTGCCCGACATCCCGGACGAGCTGAGGGACCTGTTCTGGTACGACTGGGGACCGGTGTTCTACCGGGGTCGGCTCACCGGCAAGGCCCGGTTCCTGGGGATCGCCTCCGATCCCGGTCCCACCGAACGAGTCGTCGGCCGGACCCTGGTGGGCGACGCCGGTCAGCGAGTCCAGGGGTTTCTCGACAAGCTCGGGCTGACGCACAGCTATGTGCTGGTCAACGCGTTCCCGGTCGCCGTACACCCCGGCAAGGTGAGCAAGGCCAAGCCGATGCTGTCGCTTCCCGACCACCTGGCCTGGCGCAACCGGTTCTACGACCTGGTCACCGGTCCTGAGCTCGAGGCGATCGTCGCCTTCGGCGGCAACGCCCAGCTCGCGCTGGACCTGTGGGACACCAAGCCCGACGTGCCGACCTTCAAGGTGTCGCACCCCTCCAACCACTCGGAGGCGAACCTGCTCAAGGAGTGGCGTACGGCGATCCCGGACCTGCGTGCGGCCGTCGCCCCGGACAGCGACGGATCGGCGAACGGCGCCAACTACGGCACCAAGTTCGCCGAGACGGACTACCGTCCGATCCCGAAGGCGGACCTTCCGTTCGGGCTCCCGGACTGGGTCGGCGACGACTCGTGGGGACGGCGCGCCAAGCCCAAGCACAACAACAGCGTCGAGCGGCTCAAGGAGGACCAGGAGCACACGCTGGTCTGGCAGGCGCCCACCGCTCAGGAGCTCATCTCACCCTGACCTGCAGGATGCATCAGCCTGCGCGCGAAGCACCGCGAGATCGGGGAGTCCCTGTAGAACCCGAACCCCGCGACGGACGTGTAGCCGGCCGACTCGTAGAGGGTGATCGCCTCGGGCTGACGGTTCCCGGTCTCGAGCACCATCACCTCCGCACCGCCGGCCCTCGCCGTCTCCTCGAGGTGGGCGAGCATGGCTCTGGCCAGCCCCCGGCGGCGGGCCGACGCTGCGACGTACATCCGCTTGATCTCGGCGGTCTGCCGGGTGCCGTCGAACTCCACGTCCGTGCGTCGGCGCCACGCGCCCGTGACCACGGGGACGTCGTGGAGGTAGCCGACGAAGAAGGCACCCATCGGCTCCTCGAAGTACGCCGGCTCGATCGGGGTCTCGTCGCGGCCTCCGTAGCGGACGACGTACTCCCCCTGGACCTCCTCGACCAGGAGAGCCGCGTCGGGATGGGTGATCGGCAACCGCTCCACCCGCCACCCGGCGATGTCCACCATGGCTGACAGAATAGGGACCGTGACCGACATCGTGATTCCCGACGAGATCAAGCCCGCCGACGGACGATTCGGGGCCGGCCCCTCGAAGATCCCTGCCGGTGCCCTCGAGGCGCTGGCCGCCACCGGGACCTCCCTGATGGGAACCTCACACCGGCAGGCGCCGGTCCGCGATCTCGTCGGCCGGGTCCGTGAGGGGCTCGGCGAGCTGTTCGCCCTGCCCGACGGCTACGAGGTCGTGATGGGCAACGGCGGCGCCACCGCGTTCTGGGACATCGCCACCTTCGGCCTGATCCGCGAGAAGAGCCAGCACCTGAGCTTCGGGGAGTTCTCCTCCAAGTTCGCGAAGGCCGCGGCCGAGGCCCCGTTCCTCGCCGATCCCAGCGTGATCAAGAGCGAGCCGGGTTCGCTGCCGGTGCCGGTGGCGGAGGAGGGTGTGGACGCCTACGCGTGGGCGCACAACGAGACCTCGACCGCCGTGATGGCACCGGTGCAGCGGGTCGCGTCGGACGACTCGCTGGTGCTGATCGACGCCACCTCCGGTGCCGGCGGCCTGCCGGTCGACCTCAGCCAGGTGGACGCCTACTACTTCGCGCCGCAGAAGTCCTTCGCCTCCGACGGCGGACTGTGGATCGCGCTGATGTCACCGGCCGCCCTGGAGCGCGCTGCCTCGATCTCCGCGAGCGGCCGGTGGATCCCGGCGTTCTTCGACCTCCCGACCGCCATCGACAACTCCGCGAAGAACCAGACCTACAACACGCCCTCCGTGGGCACGCTGTTCCTGATGGCCGAGCAGCTGGACTGGATGAACGGCCAGGGCGGGCTCGACGCGATGGTCGAGCGCACGACCGCCTCGGCCGAGGCGCTCTACGGCTGGGCCGAGCGGACGTCGTACACCACGCCGTACGTCGCGGACCCTGCCCACCGCTCGCTGGTGATCGGCACGATCGACTTCGACGAGTCGATCTCCGCCGACGCCGTCGCTGCGACGCTGCGCGCCAACGGGATCGTCGACACCGAGCCCTACCGCAAGCTGGGCCGCAACCAGCTCCGGGTCGCGATGTACCCCGCCATCGACCCTGCCGACGTACAGGCCCTCACCGAGTGCGTGGACTTCGTGGTGGGGCAGCTCTAGGGTGGGCGCAGTTTTTCTGGTTAACCAGTGAAACTGCCACTTGCCCCACGTTGCATCGTTGGGTTCTGACGGTTTTTCTGGTTAACCAGAAAAACCTCCGACGGCCCCCTGACCAGCTCGTACGACGCAGCGTCGTACGCCACGATCCGGGCCTCCTCGACACTGGTCGTGGTCGAGGAGAGGGTGTCGACGGCGGCGGCCACGGCGTCGCGCTTGGGCCAGCCGTAGACGCCGGCCGAGACGAGGGGAAAGGCGAGCGTGCGGGCGCCGAGCTCGTCGGCGACGGCCAGCGCGTTGGCGTAGCAGGACGTCAGCAGGGAGCGGTCCCGCTCTCCGGCCCGGTGGTTGGGGCCGACCACGTGGATCACCCAGCGCGCAGGCATCCGCCCGGCCGTGGTCCAGCCGGCCTGGCCGGTCTCGAGGCCGTCGGGGAAACGCACCCTGCAGTCCTCGAGGATCTCCGGACCGCCCGCGCGATGGATCGCACCATCGACACCGCCGCCGCCACGCATGGCCCTGTTGGCGGCGTTGACGACGGCATCCACCTGCTGGGTGGTGATGTCGCCTTGTACGACGGTCAGCCTCATCTGACCAGTCTCACTCCGAGCGGCGCCGAAGGCCAAGGCCGATGCCGATCGCACCCAGCGCGATGACACCCGGGATCGACCAGATCAGCCACGGGTCGAGGCTTCCGGACTGCGTCGTCGCCTCCTCGTCGCTCGTCGACGAGGTGGCGCTGGGCGAACCCGTGCTCGGCGAGGCCGACGATGACGGCGAGGCCGACGGTGACGGCGAGGCGGAGGGAGACGCTGACGGGGAAGCGGACGGGGTAGCGGACGGCGCCGGTGCCGGCGGGTGGATCCGCTGGACCACGGCGGCGGGCAGCGAGATCTGGCGGACCATCGAGCCCGCTCCCTCACTGCTCAGCCGGATGCGTTCACCCGGTCCCACCGAGATGCCCTCCCCCTGGCGCTGGGCAGGCAGCCGGAAGCTGCCGACGCGCTGGAACTGAGGGAACGTGTAGACGCTGGCGCTGCCCGGGACCTCGCACGACGACGTGCTTCCCGTCGGGGAGCATCGCGGCGTCGGTGGCGAACTCCGCCACGCGTCCTACCGGTTGCAGCCGGTTGACCTTCGTGCGGCTGAGGTTCAGCGGGGCGCGGTAGACGACGCCGCCGAGCAGCGACTTGGTGATGACGTAGAGCCGTCCGGTCCGGTCAGCGAACAGCGACTCCGCGTTGCGGGCACCTCGCGGGTAGACCAGGCGGAACCTCGTCGGGTGCGCCTCGACCCGACCCGGGCCCAACGGCACCCGATAGACGGCGACGGACTTGCGGTTGCCGCGGTTGTCCCCGATGTCACCGACCCAGACCGCATTCCGGCCGGCCGGAGCCAGTGCCTCGGTGTCGACCGTGTCGCCGTGGAAGTCGGTCACCCCCACCGTCCTGCCCGTCGACGGGTTGACCACGAAGAGCAGCGAGGCGTTGTCGGAGTCGTTGATCGTCACCATCGCGGAGCCGAGGTCCACCAGGCCGCTCGACTCGGTGATGCGTGGGTCGGCGAAGGTGAAGACGCGACCGTCTGCGGCCGTGGCTGCCGACGCAGGGACCACGATCGACCCCCCGGTCAGCAGCGCGGCGATGAAAGCTCGCCACCTCAATGCGGATCCCCCTCGTTCAGCAGCTCCGCCAGCTGCGGTTGCAGGTGCCACGTGGACACCAGTGCGTCGTACTCGTCACGGGCCTGCCTGGACGGGGCTGACCCGGTACGCACCGCACGCAGCAGGGTGTTGCGCGGAGTGTGCACACTTTCGACGAACTCGACCACGTCGACGCGGTAGCCGACCTGTCGCAGAATCCCTGCCCGCAGGGCGTCGGTCAAGGTATCCGCCAGTCGTTCCCGCAAAATGCCATCTCGGGTCAAACTGGTCCAGCCCACAGGTGTCGGATTTTCACGTAATTGTGCGGATATATCGTGATGACAGCACGGGGCTGCTAGCACCAGCTCGGCCTCCCACCCGACCGCTCGCAGGAGCGCGTCGTCGGTGGCGGTGTCACAGGCATGCAGGGCGAGTACGACGTCGGGGTGCTCGTCCAGGACCACGTCGCGGATGCCGGCCGTGACGAAGGAGAGCTCGTCGGCGACACCGAGCGCCTCGGCGACCTCGGTGTTGTGCGTGCGCGACTGTTCCTTCACGTCGACCCCCACCAGCCGGACCGGCATCTGGTCACGCAGCCAGGCGTGCGCGGCGAAGGTGAGATAGGCATTGCCGCAACCGAGGTCGACGATCCGCAGGGGGTCCTCGGGCGTGGGCGTGCGCAGCTTGCCGCTGCGGGTGGCGTCGTCGATGGCCGTCGACAGCGCGCGGAGGAACTCCTCGACCTGGCGGTACTTCGCCTGGCGCGACGGCTTGATCCGGCCCTGGGCGTCGGAGATCCCGAGCGCCCTGAGCGCGGGGTGGTCCTCGGGCAGCAACCGCTGCTTGACGTGGTCGTGACCGCGTTCGGGCGCCACCGGCTCGGCCCGCTCGCTGGAGTGCAGCAGCGGCTGGCCCTTCTTCGTCACCCTGAGCTGATGGGTCTGCGTGGTGGTCTCGACGTGCCAGTTGGCGAAGGGCTCGGCGAGCAGCGCGTCGAGGGCAGCACCCGCGTCCTCGTGGTTGGCGACGTGCGCCTGGGTGTCGTCGTACGCCGTCACCTGGAGGCGCCGGCCCGCCTTCAGGTCGACGTACCTCATCTCGACTCTGCGCCACCGTGGATCTCGCTGGCCACGCCGTCGCCCCGAGGCCAGGGCTCGGACGAGGTGCTCGTCGTCGAGGATGAGGGCGCGCAGCTGCGCCAGTGACTGCTGCAGTTCGTCGGCCGTCACAGCCGGCCTTACTTGGCCAGCGCCGCGATCACGACGATGAGGATCAGACCGCCGAGCGCGACGGGGATGACCAGTCGGCGATAGCGGGGGTTCATGCAGGCGAGTCTATGGGTTCTGCCATGGGGGCCTTGACCGTCGACTCCTCACTGACACGGACCCGGCGCTCGAAGAACCCCCGACCGCGGGTGAACACCGCCATCGAGAGGAGTACGCCGAGAATGGTGAGTCCGCCCCCGCCGATCAGTGTCCATCGGGCGCCGAACTGCTCGCCGATCCAGCCGATGAACGGCGAGCCCAGCGGGGTGCCACCCATGAAGACCATCAGGTAGAGCGCCATCACCCGCCCGCGCAGGTGCGGGGCCGTCGCGAGCTGCATGGTGGTGTTCGCGGCCGTGATCATCGTCAGTGCGGTGAAGCCGAGGAACGGCACGATCAGCACATAGGTGAGGTACGTCGGGACCAGGCCCGCCAGGATCTCGACCAGTCCGAACATCAGCGCCGCACCGGCGACGAGCCGCAGCCTGATGCGCGTGCGGCGAGCCGCCATCAGCGCGCCGGTCAGCGAGCCGACCGCCATCGCGGAGCCGAGGATGCCGTACTCGGTGGCGCCCTTGTGGAAGATCTGGGTCGCCATCAGCGCCGAGGTCATCTGGAAGTTCAGGCCGAAGGTGCCGGCGAAGAAGACGATGCTCAGGATCAGCATCAGGTCGGGTCGTCCGCGCAGGTAGCGCACGGCGTCGCGGATCATCCCGGGGTGCCGCTCCTCGCGCTCGGTGATGTTGAGGTCGGCGACCACCATCCGGCGCAGTGCGAAGACCACGGCGGCATAGCTGAGCCCGTTGAGCAGGATCACCCAGCCGGTGGCCTCCGCTCCCCCGCCGAACAGACCGATCAGCAGCCCGGCGAGCGCGGGCCCGGCGACCCGTGCGGCGTTGAAGGACGCCGAGTTGAGGCCGACCGCGTTGGAGAGGTCCTCGGGCTCGACCATCTCGCTGACGAAGCTCTGGCGGGCCGGGGCGTCGAAGGCCGAGCCGACCCCGAAGACGAATGCCAGGACGTAGACGTGCCAGACCTCGACCGTGCCGGTGACCGCGAGCGTGCCGAGCAGGAGCGCGGTCAGCGCCATCACCGTCTGGGTCACCTGCAGCAGGCGCTGCTTGGGGAAGCGGTCGGCGATCAGGCCGGCGTACGGCGAGAGCAGCAGGGCCGGCAGGAACTGCAGACCGGTGGTGATGCCGAGCGCGGTGCCGTCGTTGACGGCGAGCACGACGACCAGCCAGTCCTGGGCCACCCGCTGCATCCAGGTGCCGGTGTTCGACACAACACCGCCCGTGGCGTACAGGCGGTAGTTGTGGTTGTGCAGGGAGCGGAACGTGGGACTCAACTAGTGGCCAATCTCTGGATCAGTGGGGCGGCCTCCCGCAGGAGGGCGCGTTCGTCGGGGGTGAGCTCGCGGAGGCGCTGCGCGAGCCAGGCGTCACGACGGCGGCGGTCGGCGAGCAGGATCTCCCGGCCCTGCTCGGTCAGGTCCACCAGGACCTGACGTCCGTCGCTCTCGTTCGGACGGCGTACGGCGTACCCGTCCTCGACCAGGCAGTTCACCGTGCGGGTCATCGACGGGGGCTGCACGCGCTCGTGCGCAGCCAGGGTGCCGATGGTGCACTCGCCCTCGCGGAAGAGGATGCCCATCGCACTCAGCGCGGCGACGCTCAGCGGGTTGTCGGGCTCGCGCTCGTTGCGCAGGCGGCGCGACAGACGCGCCACCGAGAACCGAAGCTCGCTGGCGAGCCCGGTGTCGGAGCGCGAGGCTGACTGGACGGTGGGAGGCATGTACTTAGCCTAACTCATTACCCTTGCTAAGTATTTCTTGGACCGCAGCCTCGTTGGTTGAGGAGCGAGCGCCAGCGAGCGTCTCGAAACCACGCAAGCCAAGAGATGGTCCGGACCGCGACGTACGTCCAGAGGTTTCGAGACGGGCCGCGGGCGGCCCTCCTCAACCAGCAGGAAGGACGATCAGGTGAGCAGCTCGGTCAGCGGGTTGATCGCGAAGTAGAGGATGAACATCACGCTGATCAGCCAGAGCAGCGGGTGGATCGCTCCGGCCTTGCCGCGCACCACCTTGATCAGCACGTAGGCGAGGAAGCCGGCGCCGATGCCGACGGTGATCGAGTAGGTGAACGGCATCAGCACGATCGTCAGGAACGCCGGGATGGCGATCTCCAGGTCGTCCCAGTCGATCCCCTTGACCTGCTGCATCATCAGGAATCCGACCAGCACCAGAGCAGGCACGGCCGCCTCGCTCGGGATGACCGCGACGAGCGGCGCCAGGAAGATCGAGAACAGGAACAGCACCCCGGTCACGACCGAGGCGAGACCGGTCCGCGCACCCTCGCCGACACCCGAGGCCGACTCGATGTACGACGTGTTCGAGGAGACCCCGGCAGCACCACCCGCGGCAGCGGCCAGCGAGTCGACCACCAGGATGCGGCGGGTGTTCGGCGGTGCACCGTCGGCGTCGAGCAGGCCGGCTTCGGCGCCGATGGCGGTCATCGTGCCCATCGTGTCGAAGAAGTCGGCCAGCATCAGCGTGAAGATGAGCAGGATCGCTGCCACCGCACCGACCTCGGAGAACGAGCCGAACAGGTTGAACTCGCCCAGGGTGCCGAAGTCGGGGGTGTCGAAGACACTGTCCGGCAGCTTCGGCACGGTCAACCCCCAGCCGGTGGGGTTCTTGGCACTGCCGGCACCGAAGTGGCCGATCGCCTCGAAGATCACGGCGACAACCGTGGTGACGACGATAGAGATGAGGATCGCGCCCTTGACCCGCAGCACCCACAGCGCGATCACCAGGGCCAGGCCGATCACGAAGACCAGGATGGGCCAGCCCTGGAGCTGCCCGCCGGGGCCGAGCTGGACGGGAACGGTGGTGTTGGCGGCATCGGGGATGCGGCGTACGAACCCGGCGTCGACGAAGCCGATCAGGGCAATGAACAGGCCGATGCCGACGGAGATGGCGATCTTCAGCTGCGCGGGTACGGCGTGGAAGACCGCCTCCCGGAAGCCGGTCAACACAAGCACGAGGATCACCAGTCCCTCCAGCACGACGAGGCCCATCGCGTCGGCCCAGGTCATCTGGGAAGCGATCGAGAACGCCACGAACGCGTTCAGGCCGAGACCCGTTGCCAGGGCCAGGGGGAAGTTGGCCACCACCCCCATCAGGATCGTCATCACGCCAGCGACCAGGGCCGTGCCGGCAGCGATCATCGCCAGGTTGGGCGCCGACCCGCCTCCCAGGAACTTGCCGTCCGCGTCCTTGGCGAAGCCGAGGATCAGCGGGTTGAGCACGATGATGTAGGCCATCGTGAAGAAGGTGACCACACCTCCGCGAAACTCGCGGCCGACGGTTGATCCACGCTCGGTGATCTTGAAGAACTTGTCCACGGCGGAATCCAACCATGTCCTCGCGGCGGTTACATTGGCCGCATGCTTCCCGAGGACGACCAGCCGATGGTGCACGAGATCGGCAACCGCACCTACCTGGTCGCCGACGTGGATCCGCTCGACCTCGACGGCGTCCGCACGATGCAGGTGGGCACCGCCCTGTGGGCCGTCGCGTTCGTGCTGCTGCTGCCGTTCTACAGCCGGCTGCGGGAGGACGGGCACCTGTGGTGGCTGTGGACCTGCGTGGCCGGCTTCGGCCTCGGGCTCGTCGGCTGGGACCACTGCCGGAGGCGACGCAACCGGAGGCACGCGGCGTCATGACCCGCTGCACCTACTTCACCGCCACCACCCTGGACGGGTACATCGCCGACGAGCACGACTCCCTCGCCTGGCTCTTCGAGCAGAAGACCGACGAGGGCGGACCCGCTGGCTACGAGGAGTTCATCGCGACCATCGGGGCGATGGTGATGGGCGCGACGACGTACACCTGGCTCGGCGACCACCTGCGCACCACCGGCGAGAAGTGGATGTACGACATCCCCTGCTGGGTCTTCACCCACCGCGACCTCGCCCTGCTCGGGGACGACATCAGGTTCGTCTCCGGCGGGGTGGGCGACCACCACGCCGCCATCGTCGAGTCGGCAGGCGACCGTGGCATCTGGGTCGTCGGCGGCGGTGACCTCGCCGGTCAGTTCGCCGACCTCGGCCTGCTCGACCGACTGGTGCTGTCCATCGCGCCGGTCACCCTCGGCGCCGGGCGGCCGCTGTTCCCGCGACGGCACGACCTCGAGCTGGTGGAGCTCGGTCGCAACGGCGACTTCGTGGTGGCGACGTACGACGTCGTCGGTCCGCGCAGTGACTGACCGCAGGAGCCGGACGGGTCAGAAGACCTCGTAGTCGTCGCGGCTGACCGAGTCGAAGACGTGGTCGGGCAGCGGCGGCGGGAGCTGCTTCTTGCGAAGCTGGGCCTCGGAGTGGGCGCCGCAGCCGTGGTTGAACGCGACCACCCGACCGTCGTCGTTGGCGAACTCGTTCGCGCAGACCCCGAAGGTGTCCGAGAGCGGTCCGGCGAGCCGCACCAGGAACCCGCAGCCCTCGCATCGGCCCGGCGCGTTCTGGGCCAGGGGCGAGTCGGGGCCCTGGTCGCCTTCGTACCAGCGCTGGGCGGCCAGGTGGCGCCCTTCCACGGAGAGCACCCGCGAGCGTCCCAGGCCGAGCTCCTCGACGACGGTGCGCTCCCACTCCTCGGAGACGTCGCCCGCGAAGTACGCCGGCACCAGGCGTGCGTCGTCCTCGTCGGTGGGCAGCAGGTCGCCGGGCGAGAGGTCGCCGGGCTGGATCCGGTCGCGCCAGGGCACCCAGACGGGCGCGATGATCGCGTCCTCGCCCGGCAGCAGCACGATCTCGTCGATGGTCACCGTGTCGGCGTCCGGCGCGTGGGCAACCGTGACGGCCCAGACCCAGCCGGGATAGCCGGCCTCGCTGCAGGCGAAGCTGTGCGTGACCACGCCCTCGTCCTCGGTGCTGGCGCCGAGGTGCTCGCCGACGACGGCGGCGCCCACCTGCTCGACCAGGGCGGCGCGGGCGGCGTCGACCGCGTTCAGGGCGGTCGGGTCAACTGTGGTCATCACGCGGCCATTGTCGCTCATCGGCATGGGTGGTGTCTGCCGTGCCCCCGGTGTTGACAAGATGTGGACATGGACGAGAACGGGACGCCGACGGGGACCGACTCCCCCGAGACGTCCGCGGCCGGTCCCGGGACCGGGCGTCGGGTCGCCGGTGCGACCGGCCGGGGCATCAAGAAGGCCGGGACCGCGACCGGCTCGGCCGCGTCGTACACCTTCCGGCAGGCGCGCCGCGCCTCGCACGCCGAGGGCGCCGGCGACTCCGGGCTCTACCGGCTGATCGAGCTGCACGCGTTCAACGCGGCGGGTGACGCCGCTGTGGCTGTCTCCCTGGCCGGGACCCTGTTCTTCGCCTCACCGGGCGAGGCGCGCGGACACGTCGCCATGTTCCTCGGCCTGACCATGCTGCCGTTCGCCGTGGTCGCTCCCCTGCTCGGGCCGTTCCTCGACCGGTTCAGCCACGGCCGCCGGTGGGCCATCGGCTCCACGATGGCACTGCGGGCGTTCCTGTGCTGGCTGATGGCAGACGCGGTGGCCTCGCAGTCGCTGGCGATGTTCCCGACCGCGCTGGGCGTGCTGGTCTCCTCCAAGGCGTACGGCGTGGCTCGCGCCGCGACCGTCCCCCGGTTGCAGCCGCCGGGACTCACCCTGGTCAAGGCCAACAGCCGGATCTCGCTCGCCGGGGTCGTGGGCGCGGCGATCGGCGGCCCGCTGGCGGCGGCCGCCTCGACCTTCGGCGCCCAGTGGTCGCTGCGGTTCGCGTTCGTGGTGTTCGCCGGGGCGACGATCCTCTCGATCCTGCTCCCGGCCAAGGCCGACGCCCACGCCGGTGAGCTCGGGGTCAGCCTGACCGGGGACAGCAAGAAGTTCCGGGTGCCCGCCGACGTGGTGTTCGCGTTGCGCTGCAACGCGGGCCTGCGGATGCTCTCCGGCTTCCTGACGATGTACATGGCCTTCCTGCTCCGACAGCACCCCCTGCCCGGCTGGGAGGACCGCACCACGCTGCTGATGGGACTGGTGATCGGCGCCGCCGGACTGGGCAACACGATCGGGATCGGACTCGGGTCGGTGCTGCGCAAGATCAAGCCGTCCATCACCGTGGTGGTGGCGCTGCTGGCCGACGCCACCGCGGCCGTGGTGGTGGCCCTCTTCTACGGGCTGATCCCTGCCGTGGCGCTGGGACTCACGGCGGGCGTGGCCCAGGCGATGGGCAAGCTCGTGCTCGACGCGACGGTCCAGCGCGACGTCCCCGAGCGGCACCGCACCTCGGCGTTCGCCCGCTCCGAGACCCTGCTGCAGCTGTCCTGGGTGGTCGGCGGGTTCATCGGGATCGCGCTGCCGCTCGAGATCAACGGAACCGCGGTGCCCCAGCTCGGCCTCGGCGTACTCGCCGGGCTGATGGTGTCCTGGACGGTCTTCTGCCTGGTCAAGCGACCGGGACGCGTCGCACCAGCGACGACCTAGGAGCGGTCGCCGGAGCTAGAGCTCGAGCTCGTCCGCGAGCCCGCGCAGCAGCTTGGCCGTGGGCTTGGCCGTCTTGGGGTCGGGGCGACGCCCGTTGCGGTAGCCGAGCTCGACGCCCTCGAGGAGCCGGATCAGGTCCTCGACGATGCCGACCATCTCCTCGGGCTTCTTGCGCTGGGCGTCGCGACGGTTCTGGGTCACCGACGCCGGCGCATCGAGCACCTTCACCTGGTGGGCCTGCTCGCCCTTGCGTCCCGAGAGGATGCCGAACTCGACCCTGGTCCCGGCCTTGAGCGTGGGGACTCCCTCGGGGAGGGAGGAGGAGCGGACGTAGACGTCGTCGCCGTCCTCGCGCGAGAGGAACCCGAATCCCTTCTCGGCGTCGTACCACTTGACCTTTCCGGTGGGCACGGCACTGCCTTTCTGTTCTGATCTCGGCTGCGCGACCTGGTGTCGAAGCAGCGACTGCACAGCGTACGCGGTGCCCTGAAGGCTCGCGAACGAGTTGTCACGGGCTGATCAACGGTACTTCTCCTGGTCCTCGAGGAGCTCGTTCATCGACCCCGAGCGGAAGCCCAGGGGGTCGACCTCGACCTCGGCGAAACCTGCCGCGCGCACCACCTCGAGGTGGTCGACGACCACCCCGACCAGCTCGCGGTCGACCTCGACCCGGGCGTGCTCACCCAGGTCGCGGACCCGCACGTTGCCGACCCGGTGACCCGCTGCGACGAGCGCCCGCCGCAGCGACTCCTCGGCCTGCTCCACCCGGGCGAGCCGGGCGGGGGTGATCTCGATGCCGAAGGCGACCCGCGAGCTCAGGCACGCGGCCGCCGGCTTGTCCCAGGTGGCCAGTCCCCAGGCCCGGGAGGCGGCGCGCACCTGGTCCTTGGTCAGGCCGGCGTCCAGGAGCGGGGTGACCGCGCCCCGGTCCGCGGCGGCGACGATGCCTGGACGGAAGCCTGCCCGGGCGTCGTCGGCGTTGGTCCCGGTCGCGACCGCGGCGTACCCGTGCTCAGCGGCCAGCGGCCCGAGCACGTCGAGCAGCTCGGCCTTGCAGAACGCACACCGGTCACCGTCGTTGGCCCGATAGCCCTCGCGCTCCATCTCGGAGGTCTCGGGCGTCAGCACCTGCACGCCCAGCGACCGGGCGAACTCCATCGCCGGGCCACGCTCGGAGAGTGGCAACGAGTCGGAGTACGCCGTGGCGGCGGCGACGTTCTCGGGGCCGAGCGCCCGCACCGCGGCCGCGAGCAGGAAAGCGCTGTCGGCTCCGCCGCTGAAGGCCACCAGCAGCCGGTCGTGCTGACCGATCAGCTCGTCGAGGCAGCGCGAGCCGGCGCTCGAGGACGAAGTCGTCCAGCCACTGCGGGAACTGGACGAGGTCGGCGAGCACGATGTCGGTGCCGGCCTCCTCGAGCTCCTCGCGAGTGCAGCCCCCGGTGAGCACCGAGACGCTGGTGACCCCGGCCGCGCGGGCGCCTTCGACGTCGTGGACGTGGTCACCGACGTAGACGTCGGCCTCGTGCCGTCGCAGCACCTCGCCCTTGCCGGTGCCCCAGACACGGCCCTCGACCACGTCGACATCGAGGCCGAGGTGGTCGACGTGCAGCTGGGCGTTGGGGGTGTACTTCCCGGTGACCAGCACGATGCGGCCGCCGTGGCGGCGTACGGCGGCCAGCGCGTCTGCCACCCCGGGGAACGCCGGAGTCGGCCGGACAGCGATGTCGGGGTAGATCGCCCGGAACCGGTCGACCGCCGGACCGATCTGGTCAGCGGCGAGGTGGGGCTCGAGCAGCAGCTCGAGCGGCGGGCCGAGCTTGGCGCTCATCTCCGCGGTCGGGAACGTGACCCCGAGCTCGGCACCGAGCGCGTCGAGCGTCGCCGCAAAGCCCACGACGGTGTCGATCAGCGTCATGTCGAGGTCGAACCCGACGACCAGCTGCTTGCTCACCCGCACAGCCTAGGCGTCTCGGGGGCGGCGACCACACGCAGCAAACCTTCAGGTTCACCACCTAGTCTCATGCCGTGCTGATCACCAACCACGTCCTGGGCGGAGCCCTCGTCGGCCTGGCCAGCCCCGGGCCGGCCACCGCCTTCGGGCTCGGCGTGGCCTCGCACGTGGCGATGGACATCGTGCCGCACTGGGGCGACCCCAACCACGAGGCGTTCCTCCGGGTCGCCGTCGTCGACGGCCTCGTCGGGCTCGCCACGATGGGCCTGGTCGCCCGACTCACGCCGCGGTCACGTCGAGTCACCGTCGTCGCCGGGATGCTCGGCGCCTGCTTCCCCGACTCGGACAAGCCCAGCGAGCTGTTCTTCGGCCGCTCCCCCTTCCCCTTCGTGGTCGACGCCTTCCACAAGGCGATCCAGACCGAGTCCCCCACCCGGATGCCCCAGGAGTGGGCCGTCGCCGCGACCCAGTTCCTGGTCTTCCGGAAGCTCGCCTCCCGGGTGTAGCTGGGCGAGACCACCCGCCGTACGCCGACCAGCGAACCGGACCCCCGCCGGTTGAGCCTGTCGAAACCCGGTGAGCCAGGAGACCGAGGCGACCACCCCGGGTGCCCACGGAAGCCGCCGATCAGTGGAGTGTGGCCGGCACCTGGTGCCGGCCACACTCCACTGATCGCGTCACCTGTTGCGCGGCGTGGTTTCGACAGGCTCAACCAGCGGGGGGTTGCGTCCGCCTTCCGGCTCAGGTGAGCAGGCTGCGGCGGAGGGCTTCGGCGAGGGTCGGGGTCAGCGGCAACCGCGGGATGAGGGTGGCCTGGAAGGCGTGGTAGGTGTCGGGCTTTCCCTGCCAGGTGACGTGGCTCGGTTCGTTGGTGGGTGAGAGCTCGTGGCGCCAGGAGCCGTGCTCGCGGTCGATGAAGCGGGCGTCGATGTGCTCCCACCAGGTGGTGTACCAGTCGTCGTACGACGGGTCGCCGGTCACGGAGAAGAGGGCAGCTGCGGTGGCGGTCCCCTCGGCGACGACCCAGTGCATCCGTTCGCGTACGACGGGGCGGCCCTCCCAGTCGATCGTGTAGACGAAGCCCTCGTTGCCGTCGACCGCCCACCCCTCGCGTACGGCGGCTTCGAACAGCGAGCGGGCGTCGTCGAGCAGCCAGGCGGGTGCAGCGTCGCCCAGTCCCGCGCGCAGGTGCAGGGCGAGGCGGGACCACTCGAGCGCGTGCCCGATGGTGGCGCCGTAGGGGCGGAAGGGGTGCGCGGGCTCGTCGCGGTTGTACTCGAGGTCGGGGGTCCAGGAGGCGTCGAAGTGCTCCGGGATCCGCCACTCGTTGCCTCGGGCCAGGTCGTGCACCACGCGCGTGACGATGCGCTCGGCCTTCGCCCGCAGGGACGGGTCGTCGAGCACGTCGGCGGCGGACAGCAGCGCCTCGACGGTGTGCATGTTGGCGTTGACGCCGCGATAGCCGTCGAGCTCGGACCAGCTCTCGTCCCACTGCTCCACGACCATGCCGAACTCGTCGTCCCAGAACCGCTCCAGGAACACGCCGAGGGCCTCGTCGAGCAGCTCGACGGCCGCCGGGATGGCCCGCAGCGGTAGCACTCGCTGCGGCAAGCACCACGAAGGCGTGCTCGTAGGCCGTCTTGTCGCTGACGGTGGGGCCCTCCGCGCCGACCTGCGCGAACCATCCACCGTGGGCGGTGTCGAGGAACCGCCCCCGCAGGGCGTCGACGCCGTGGTCGACCAGCTGCGCGCAGTCCGGCCGGCCCAGCAGGTGGCCGAGGGCATAGACGTGCGTCATCCGGCAGGTGATCCACAGCTCCACCGGACGATCCAGCTCCGGCCGGCCGTCGTCGTCCAGCCACGCGAAGCCGCCGCCCGGATGCTGCGAGGCGCGGCCGAACTCGAGCAGCCGGTCCCCCTCGGCCTCCAGCCACCGCACGTGTTCCGGGGATCCCAGCATCAGGCGAGTCCCGAGTAGGTCGCCCCGACCTCGTAGGTCGCGACGCCCAGGGTCGAGTCGCTCTGGCCGTAGTAGGCGAACCAGGTTCCCTTGAAGTGCACGAGCCCCTCCACGAAGGTCACGTTGGACACGAGGCCGTGCTGGTCCTCGAAGGTCGACGGCTCGAGCCACGGATAGTTCATCTGAGCCATGATCTCGGTCGGCCGGTCGGGATGGAAGAGGAGCTGTCCACAGGTGTAGCGGACGGTGCCGTCTTCGAACTTCACGGCAGCGTTGTGCAGCAGCAGGATCAGCCCGTTGTCGGTGATGATCGGCTGCGGGCCGACCTCGACCAGGAAGTCACCGAAGGTGCCCTCCGGGGTGGGCAGCATCAGCGGCTCGTCCTGCGCGCACGGCGTCCAGTGGATCAGGTCGTCGGACCAGGCGTGGTAGATCGAGCCCTCGCCGAAGTACATCAGGTAGCGGCCGTCGATCGGGGTCGCCAGGATGGCGCCGGCCTTGCTCCACGGAGTGGGCACGTCCTCCGCGTTCGGCTCGAAGGTGTTGAAGCCCGGGAACAGCGGCCCGTGCTTCTCCCAGGTGAACAGGTCGGTCGAGGTGGCCAGGCACAGCTGGGCGTTGGTGCCGTCGTACGCCGTGTAGGTCAGGTAGTAGGTGCCGTCGACCTCGGTCACGCGCGGGTCCTCCGCGCCGTGCCGTTCGTAGTCCTCGCTCGGGGACAGCACCGGCTCCGGGTGTCGCACGAAGTTGATGCCGTCGTCGCTGGTCGCCAGGCCGACGTGGCTGACGATGTCCGCGGCGTGCGCGCGGTAGAGCAGCACGACCTGGCCGTCCTTCACCACGGCAGCCGGGTTGTAGACGCTGGACGACTCCCAGCCGTCACCCTGCGGGCGCAGGATCGGGTTCTCGGCGTACGGCGTGAACGGGCCGAGTGGGAACTGTGCGGGTGGGTTGCTCATGGGTCTCTTTCCTGGGAGGTCAGCGGCGGACGAGCGTGACGCCGCCGGGAGCGACGGTCACGGGTACGCCGGAGGAGGTGCTGGTGGAGCGTCGGAGCAGACGCCCGGCCCCGTCGTACGACCAGACGTGGGCGGTGCCCGTGCCCGGCACTGTCACCGTGGTGCGTGATGCGGACTTCGAGGCGCTGCGCAGCAGGGCGGTGCCGTGCCCGTCGCCACCGAGGACCATCCGCGAGAGCAGCGGCTGGATCATCAGTGCGTCGAGCCGAGCAGTGTCGCCACCGGTGGCCTTCGTGGTCGCAGTGACCGTGGTCGCCGCTCGCGGCAGCAGGGCACCGAGGGTCACGGGAAGCAGCGCTCCCGGAGCCGGCGAGGCCCCTTGGGCACCGACGTCGCCGGAGCGCACCATCCCGAGCGTGCGGCTGCCGGACGTGAACGAGGTGACGGCGGAGCTGCCCCGGCTCGAGGTCCAGCACCGGCATCACGAGCGAGTCGGGATGCGCCGCCAGGTCGATCGTCACCGAGCCGCCGTTGCCGAGCGCCGCGTAGCCGGTGCCGGCGTACTGCGACTCACCGGTCCAGGTGGCCGTCGGCACCACCGCGGTGGCGCCGGGTGCGAGGCGACCGTCCTCGGCCTGGACGTACTGCACGCCCTCGACGGCGCGCACGCTGGCCGTCATCGCGATGCGCTTGACCGCCGGGTGCGCGTCGAGGGCCAGCATCGTCAGCAGTCCGTGGATCGTGGACTCGGCCCCGGAGTTCTGGTTGATCGTTCCGTCGGCAGCGACTCCGTCGAAGGTGACGCCGGTCGCCGGGTCGTAGGTCGGTGCCTTGGCGGCGTTGGCGCCGAAGAACCACGCCGCGACGATGCCCGCCATGGTGCTGCCTCCCCCGCCGGTCGCCAACAGGTTCTGCACGCGCGAGTCGGCGCCGTAGGCGATCTGGGTGGCGTCGACGCGCGACGGCAGGCGTCCGTTGTCGATGCCGCCGGAGGTGAGCATCCAGGGGTCGAAGGTGAACGCGTCGCGCGCGGCCACCCGGCGCCAGGAGTCGTTGCCGGTGACGTCGGCCGCACGCGCCAGCGCGCCAGCCATCTGCGAGCTCCAGGCGTGCCAGTCGGAGCGCGACTGCGCCCACGGCAGGATGCCTCCGAAGGGCCAGCTGCGTGCGTCGCCGCCGGCCAGCTGGGCGATGCCGTTGCTGAGGCGGACCATCGTCCGCTTCGCGCGCGAGGTGCCACCGGCCCGCACATAGGCCGCCAGTCCGAGCACGGCTTCTGCGGAGGCATCGGCACCGTCGGCGATCAGCCAGGCGGGTGTGCGGCGGCCGTCGACGTTCTCGTACTCGCCGTAGGCGTCGAGCACCTGCCGGTCGACTGCCCGGACCGCGAGGTCGAGGCGCCGGGCGAGGAAGCGGGCGAAGGCGGGGTCCGCCTTCTCGAAGGCGGCGTACCCCTCCCCCAGTGCCCAGATCGTGCGGGCCAGCCAGTACGACGCGTCACTGTCCGAGGGGTCCGGCAGCTCAGCCGGCTCGGCACTGCGGTTCAGCGTTCCGTCGGGCTGCATCCAGAGCACGACGTTGCCGGCATCGCGGCCGCTGGTCGTCTGCAGGTAGGTGAGGCCGCGCAGCATCTCGAAGGCACGGGAGCGACTCGACGCGTGCCTGGTCTGCTTCCAGTCGCGGAGGTAGACGACGGCGGCACGGGCGAGGTCGTCGGCGTTGAAGGCCCCTTGCAGGTAGGTGTCCTTCGTCGCGTCGTACGTGCCGCCGCCGACGCGCTTGTAGCTGCCGTCGCTCTGCCTGTCGGCGTACGTCCAGAGCACGCCGAGCTTCGGGTGCCGGGCCAGCTGGTACGTCGTGTGGCCGGCCTGCTTCGGCGGCGCCACCGTGTCGCCCAGGAAGTCCAGGTGGTCGAGGTTGGTCAGCCTCGTGCTCGTCGCCTTCGGCTCGGCGACGGCGGTGCCGCCAGGCACCAGGGCCGCCGAGGGCCAGGGCCAGGGCCACGATGGTCGAGGTGCGTCGCATGCTCATCCCTTCACTCCACTGCTGAGCTCGGCTCCGGTGAACCGCTTCTGGAACACCACGAACAGGGCGACGGCCGGCACGGCCAGCACCACTGCTCCGGCGAGGATCGCGCCGTAGGGGTTGTCGGCCCGGCCGGCGATGTTGCTGATGTAGTTGGCCAGCGTCACGGCGAGCGGCTGGCGGCTCTGGTCCTTGGTGACCAGGAACGGCCACAGGAACTCGTTCCACGGACCGATGAAGGTCAGCAGCGTGGCGGTGAGGATGGCCGGACGGACCAGCGGCAGGGCGATGGACCACAGGGTGCGGAACTCACCCGCCCCGTCGAGGGCGGCCGCGGCGAACAGGTCCTCCGGCAGCTGCAGGAAGAACTGCCGGAACACGAACACCGCGGTGGAGTTGATCAGGAACGGCGCGATCATCCCGAGGTAGGAGTCGGCCAGCCCGTAGTTGCGCACGATCATCACGTAGATCGGGATGATCAGCAGCTGGAAGGGCACGATCTGCACGAGCAGCATCACGGCGAACAGGCTGCCGCGGCCCCGGAAGTGCAACCGCGCCAGGGCATAGCCGGCGAGGACCCCGAAGATGATGGTCCCGAAGAGCACCCCGCCGGTGAAGATCACCGAGTTGAGCAGCGACTGCAGCAGGTGCACCCGCGAGTTGATCTCGCTGTAGTTGTGCAGCGTGAACCCGCCGGTGGGGAAGGCGCCCTTGAGCGAGGTGTCCGGCTTGCGCTGCAGCGAGCCGATCACCATGTAGTAGAAGGGGAACAGGAAGACGAGCGCGCCCACGACGAGGGCCGTGGTGCTCCAGGTCCGACGTTTTCTGATCATCCTCAGTCACGCTCCAGGATCCGTCGGTTGACCAGGGAGATCGCCAGCACCAGCACGACGAGCACGACGCCGATGGCCGAGGCGGTGTCGGGGTTCCCCTGCTCGATGCCCTTCTGGTACATCACGAAGACCGGTGAGGCCGATGCCCCGTCGGGCCCACCACCGTTGGTGAGCAGGTAGGGCTCGGTGAACAGGTTCGCGCCGGTGATCGTCGCGAGGATCACGACGAGCGTGGTGGCCGCGCGTACGCCGGGAACCGTCACGTTCATGAACGAGCGGAACCGGCCGGCGCCGTCGATGGAGGCGGCCTCGTAGAGGTCCTTCGAGACACCCTGCAGCGCCGCGAGGTAGAGCAGGATGAAGAACCCCATCTGCTTCCAGGTCACGAACAGGGCGATCAACGGCATCGCCGCCTTGGAGTTCACCAGCCACGACGGCGAGGGCGCCAGCGGTCCCAGCAGGTCGTTGACCAGCCCGCCGGAGCTGAACAGGAACAGCCACACGGCCACCAGCGCGACGCTCGCCGTCACGTAGGGCACGTAGTAGGAGACCCGCAGGAACGTGCGCCCGCGGGTGACCGAGTTCAGTGCCGTCGCGAGCACGAGTGACAGCACCACGGTGAGCGGCACGTTGATCACCAGGAAGACACCGACGTTGAAGAACGCACGCTGGACGTCGGGGTCACCGAGGACGTCCGTGTAGTTGGCCAGCCCGACGAAGGGCCGGTCGACCTGCGCCCCCGGAGCGGCGAAGAAGTAGTCGTGGAAGCTGATCCAGACTGCGAGCCCCAGGGGGTAGGCGAACACCAGCACCAGGAAGAGTGCGTACGGCGCCGCGAACACCGCTCCCAGGGGCTGTCGCCCGAAGACCCGGGTGAGGACCGGCCCCTTCACCCCCGGCCCCTTCACCGCCGGCCCCTTCACCTCCGGGCCCTTCACTGCCGTGCTCATTCCTTGGCGAGCTTGTCCGCGGCGTCAGCGGCCTTGGCGATGGACTCGTCGACCGAGGTCTTGGCGAAGATCACCGCCGAGGAGAAGTTGTCGCGGATCTCCTGCCAGATCTCCACCGAGTTGGGCACGTTGGGCACCTCGACGGTGCGTGAGGCCTGGTCGGCGAACGTCTTGTAGTCGGGGTGGCTCTTGAAGTAGTCGGCGTACGTCGTGGCCAGGTCGGTGCGGATCGGCATCTGGCCGGTGGTCTCGAGGAGCTTGTTGTCCTGCTCCTTGCTGGTCGCGAACTTCAGCACGTTCCATGCCGTCTTCTGGTTCTTGCACGCGGAGTAGAGCGAGATGTTCTTCGCGTCGCTGAAGGTGTGGGTCTCGCTCGCGTCCATGCCGGCCTTGGTCGGCACGGGTACGGCGCCCCAGTTGACCTTGTCCTTGTAGACCGCGATCGCCCACGGGCCGACGACGGCCATCGCCGCCTTCTTGTCGGCGAACGAGTCTCCGTCGTACTTCTCCTGCGGGGTGTAGCCGAGCTTGTACATCTGCGCCCAGAAGTTCCAGACGTCCTTGCCGGCCGCGTCGTCGAACGTCGCCTTGCCGTCCTCGATGGTCTGCTTGCCACCCGACTCGGCGGCGTACAGCGGGTAGAAGTCGAACCAGGACTGGAAGAACTCGCTCGAGGGCGCCGGCGCGATGGCCGCGGGAGCGGCGCCGCTGTCGACGATCTTCTTGCTGGCCGCGAGGAACTGGTCGTAGGTCTTCAGCTGCGGGTTGGCCGGGTCGAGGCCGGCCTTCTTGAAGAGGTCCTTGTTGTAGAAGATCATCACGGGGTTCTGCTTCCAGGGGATCTGGTAGTACTTCCCGTCGGGCGACTGGTACTGCTCGGCCTGGTCACCGGAACGCTCCTCGACATAGCTCTTGCCGTCGGAGAAGTCGTCGAGCGGCACCACGCCGCCCTGCTTCTGGAACTGCGGCACCGCGGCCGGGCTGGTGTTGAAGACCAGGCACGGGGCGTTGCCGGCGGTGATCGCGGCACCGATGACCTCCTCGGAGGTCTTGCCGGCCGGGATCTCCTGGGCGGTCACCTTCTGGTCCGCGTGGTCGGCGTTCCACTCCTTCACCATGGCCTTGCCCCAGGCGATCTCCTCCGGGTTGTTGGAGAGCCACACCTTGATGGGTCCCGAGGCCGACTTGGCCTCACCGGAGTCGGAGCCGCTGCCGCAGGCGGCGGTCACGCCCAGCGCGAGGACGGCGACGGAGGTGGTCAGGAAGGTGCGTTTCATCGGTGCTCCATTCAGAGAGTGCTGCGTGTTCAGTGAGGTGCGGTGCCGGTGGAGGAGCGCACGACGAGCCGTGCCTCCGGTGGATCGGTGACGGGTTCTTCGACTCCGTCGATGAGCTGCAGCAGCCGGGTGGCCGCTGCCCGTCCCCACGCCACGACGTCGGTGTTGACCGTTGTCAGCGCGGGCTGGAGGTGGGCGGAGATCTCGATGTCGTCGAAGCCGGTGATCGACAGGTCGTCAGGCACGACGACGCCGCGGGACTGGGCGAGCGAGAGGCCCGCCATGGCCATCAGGTCGTTGGCGAAGACCACTGCTGTCGGCGGCGCGGCCAGGTCGAGGAGGGCCCCCATCGCGCGGGCGCCCGACTCGGCCGAGAAGTCGGCCTCGATGCACGTCCCCTCGGACAGCCCCGCGTCGCGGAGCGCCCCGCCCCAGGCCTCCCGTCGGGACCGACCGTGGACGAGGTGCCGTGGCCCGGACACGTGCGCGATGTTCGTGTGCCCGAGGTCGACGAGGTGCCGGACGGCGGCACGGATGCCGGGGGCGTCGTCGACGCTGATCGCAGCCTGCAGTGATCCCCGCTGCTCGCCGAGGTGCGGCCCGATGATGACGGCGGGCAGGCCGAGCTGCTCGAGCAGGGCGGGACGCTCGTCATCGACCTGGAGGTCGGTCACGAAGACGCCGTCGACGCGGCCCTCCTGGACGAGCCGGCTGTAGGCCGCGTGGTCGTCCCGCTCGGCCACCTGCAGCAGCAGGGCGTGGCCGCGCGTGGACAGGACGGCCTCCAGGCCGGAGATGAACGCGGGGAAGAAGGCGTCCGCGCGCAGGATCTCCGGCGGCCGCGCGATCACCAGGCCGACCGCCAGTGCCTTGGAGACCGACAGTGCCCGGGCGCGGGGGCTGGGCGTCCAGCCCAGCGTCTCCGCGGTCTCCAGGATCCGCCGGCGGGTGTCCTCCGAGATGCCCGGGCGACCGTTCAGCGCGAACGAGACAGCCCCCTTCGACACGCCTGCGGCGGTCGCCACGTCGTTGATCGTCGGTCGGGCCATGCTTCGACTAAACCGGTTTAGTTGGCGTGTGTCAAGGGTCACAGTGGGGGGTGCAGGTTTCCCCGGCCAGCCGGGGAATCCGGTCGTTGTCGGGCGTTGCAACACCCGACAACGTCAGGGACCGCCCGTCAACCCCACCCGAAATGTCGCCCGGGTACTCCTCAGGCGGGTTGTGCCGAGGTGTTGCGCGAGTCGCCGCTGGCGTCCTCCTCGGCGGTCAGCGGCTTGGCGATGTTCTCCAGCGACTGACCCTCGGCCTTCACGCCGAGGAACGCCTCGACGAGGCCGCCGGCCACCATCAGCGCGGCGCCGATGAAGTAGCCGATCGCGATGGCGGTGATGTCCTTGTCCGCGGACGCGTTGTCGATCAGCTTGCCGAACAGCAAGGGGCCGCTGATGCCGCCGACCGCCGTACCGATGGCGTAGAAGAACGCGATGCACAGCGCTCGGGTCTCCATCGGGAACACCTCGCTGGCGGTGAGGTACGCCGCGCTCGCCCCGGCCGAGGCGAAGAAGAAGATCACCGAGCCGAAGACGGTGAGGGTGACCGCGTTCAGGTCGCCGAGGACCATCCCGGCAACCGCGAGGAGCACGCCGGAGAGCACGTAGGTGCCGCTGATCATCCGGACCCTGCCCAGGCGGTCGAACAGCGGGCTCAGCGCCAGTGCCCCCACGAAGTTGCTGGCCGCGAAGATCGCCAGGAACCATCCGGTCTGCTTGACGTCGAAGAACGTCGTCAGGGTGTCGCCGTAGGTGAAGAAGAAGGCGTTGTAGAGGAACGCCTGGCCCACGAACAGCGAGAAGCAGAGCACGGTACGCCGCGGGTAGAGCGTGAAGACGGTCCTCGCGATCTCCGGGATGCCGATCGCCTTGCGCTGCCGGATCGTGATCGTCTCGGTCACCTGAGGCAGCTCGGCCCCGGTCTCCTCGACCACCGTCTCCTCGATGTCGCGGACGATCTCCTCGCCCTCCTCCTCGCGACCGTGGATGAACAGCCAGCGCGGGCTCTCCGGCACATGACGGCGTACGACGAGGATGCCGACGGCGAGCACCGCACCCAGACCGAAGGCGATCCGCCAGCCCCATGCCGCGGCGACGATCGACGGGTCCAGCAGCGGGATGGTCAGCAGCGACCCGGCGGCCGCGCCGACCCAGAAGGAGCCGTTGATCGCGACGTCGACGCGACCGCGGTACTTCGCCGGGATGAGCTCGTCGATCGCGGAGTTGATGGCGGCGTACTCCCCGCCGATGCCGGTGCCGGTGAGGAAGCGCGCCACGAAGTACCACATCGGGTTCATCGAGAACGCCGTCAGCACGGTCGCGACGGTGTAGACGCCGAGCGTCACCAGGAAGAGCTTCTTGCGGCCGAACCGGTCGGTCAGCTGGCCGAAGAACAGGGCACCGAAGCAGGCTCCGGCGACGTAGACCGCTCCAGCGACGCCCACCTGGTAGCTGCTCATGCCCAGTCCGGTGCTCTCCGGCTTGAGCGCCTCGCTCATGGAGCCGACGATCGTGACCTCGAGGCCGTCCAGGATCCAGACCGTGCCCAGGCCCACGACCACCAGCCAGTGCCAGCGTGCCCACGGCAGCCGGTCCATCCTCGCTGGGATGTCGGTGGTGATGCGTCCGGTCTCGACTGTCCCTGCCATGTGGCCCTCCCCAGCGCCCGATGTGCTCCCGTCGAGGGTCGTACCCCGGGCGGCCGGCACCTAACCGTGGCCGCCGCCCGCCTCGGCCACACCCGATCTAGCCCACATCCGGACAGGGGTTGCTGTGACGTGCGTCACACGCGCACGATGCATGGTGATCGTCGAATTCCAGGGGGAAGTCACATGGGAAGAGTTCGGCTCGCCGTCGCCGTCGTCGTCCTGGGGGTGACCGGGGCATTCCTGCAGGTGCTGCCGAGCTCTGCCGCCACCGTTCCCGACGCCTCCGTGGCGATCAACCCACAGGCCTACGAAGGGCAGCGCCGCACGATCGTGGGCAGCCTGTTCGCCCGCTGCAAGCCCGGCTTCGAGTTCGCCGGCCTGGTGATCGACATCGTGCAGGGTGACTTCAGCACCACCGAGTCCGGGAGCCCGGTCGTCTGCGACGGGCAGTGGCACAAGCAGACGTTCAAGACCCCGGAGGAGGGCTGGACCGCGGGGCCGGCGACGGTGACCGCACGACTGAGTGTCACCGACGTCGACACCGGCGACCCGGGCAAGCAGGGCGTCCAGACCAAGGTCATCTACGTCCGGCCGGGCGCCAAGATCGAGCTGCCGGGCACGGCAGTGCTCACCAGCAAGGGCATCAAGCTCACCCTCAAGGCGCGCTGCGACAAGCCCTGGGTGCTCGCCGAGTTCGGCGTCTCGGCGCAACAGGGCACCTTCCCGAACCAGGCCAACTTCTCCTACAACTCCACCACGTTCCCCACGTGCGACGGCGCGCTGCACTCGCTGACGCTCTATCTCACGTCGTCGCCCACGGCCTTCAAGCGGGGCTGGATCACCGTCGACTCCCACATCCACACCCTCGACCCCGAGCAGTTCGACCCAGCGCCCTCGGCCACGGCCATGCGCGCGGTGAAGGTCAGCTGAACCACGGAGATTCCCATGCACCTCTTGCGAAACCTCGTTGCCGTTGTCGCGCTCACCCTCACCGGAGCCTTCCTGCACAGCCCGCCGGCCACGGCTGCACCGCCTGACGCGGCGGTCGCCATCAACCCGCAGGCCTACGAGGGCCCCCGTGGGACGATCCTGGGCAGCCTGTTCGCGAAGTGTGCGCCTGGCTTCGAGTTCGCCGGGCTGGTCATCGACGTCTCCCAGGCAGACGTCGCGCCACCACCGTTCGCGGGACGGTCGGTCACCTGCGACGGCAATTGGCACAAGCAGACCTTCAGCACCGACGAGGCCTTCCACCCTGGGCCGGCCACGGTGACTGCCCGGCTCAGCGTCACCGACATCGACACCGGTGACCCGGGCATGCAGGGTGTGCAGACCAGGGACATCTACGTCCGGCCGGCCGCGGCGGTCAAGCTGCCGGCCACGGCCACGCTGCGGCCGCACGGAGTCCTCAGGATCGTGGTCCAGGCGCGTTGTGACCGGCCCTGGGTGGTCGGGGACTTCGGTGTGGACGCACAGCAGGGCGAGTTCCCGGACCTGGCCGCCGGCACCGCCTACCTCTCCGCGCAGCCGAACTGCGACGGGAAGTTCCACAGCCGCACGTTCTACGTGCAGTCCGTGCAGGACGTGGCCTTCCACCGGGGGTGGGCTCTGGTCAGCGGCGCCGTCACCCTCTATGACGTCGACAACGGCGATCCGGTGACCGCTGCCGGCGCCACCCGGTGGGTGAGGGTCGCCTAGCCCAGGTCAGGTCAGGGAAGCCGGGCCGCCACCACCTGGTCGAGCACGCCGAGCGGCAGCGAGCCGGAGTCGAGGACCGCGGAGTGGAACCTCTTCACCGCGAAGGCACTCCCCTGCCTGGCCTCCGCCTCGGCCCGCATCCGCTGGATCTCCAGGCGTCCGACCATGTAGGAGGTCGCCTGTCCGGGAGACACGATGTAGCGGTCGACCTCGGGCCGCACCACACCCTCGGCCAGCGGCGAGTTGGCCACCATGTAGGCGACCGCCTGCTCCCGGCTCCAGCCGAGGGCGTGGAGGCCGGTGTCGACGACCAGCCGGCAGGCGCGCATCGAGTCGGCGGAGAACATCCCCATCCGGTCGACGGAGGAGCTGTAGAGCCCCATCTCGTCGGAGAGCCGCTCGGTGTAGAGACCCCAGCCCTCGGCGTACGCCGCGTTGTGGATGTGCTTGCGGAACTCCGGCACACCCGCGAGCTCGCTGGCGATCGCGAGCTGCAGGTGGTGGCCCGGGATGCCCTCGTGGAAGGCCATCGACTCGAGCTCGAAGGTCCCCCACGACGTCGGGTCGGAGACGTTGACGAAGAAGGTCCCGCCGCGGCTGCCGTCGCCTGCCGGTGGGAAGTAGAACGCCTTGGCCCCGGACGTCGTCGCCTGCACCGCACACGGCGCCTGCGGGAGCACCTCGAACCAGTCCGGCATCGCGTCCCAGGCGCGCTGCATCGCGACCTCGGAGGCCTCGACCAGCTGCTCGCCGCTCTCGAAGTGGAGCTTGGGGTCGGTGCGCATCGCCTCGAAGATCTTGTCGAGGTCGTCGGTGCCGACGACCTCGGGGCCGAGCGCGCGGTACTCGTCACCCAGCTTCTCGATCTGTGCCAGCCCGATCTCGTGGATCTCGCGGGCGCCCTTGTCGGTGGTGGTGAACCTGCGCAGGGTGGCGGCGTACGTCGCCTCGCCGTCGGGCAGCCAGCTCAGGCCACAGCGGTCGTCGGGCCGCGCCAGCGGGAGCACCTCGTTGCGCAGGACGTCGCGGTAGGCACGCATCCCGGGGCGTACGTCGGACTCGATCACCGCGCGCAGCCGGGCCTTCCACCCGTCGACGTCCAGTCCGGGAGGAGGCGGCGTCGTGGTGAGCAGCGGGTCGTCGGCGACCGGAGTGGCCAGCAGGTCGTCGAGCTGGGCCACCGTGTCGGCCGCGGCGAACGCAGCCGGGAGACGACCGGCAGCAACACCCTCCCGCTGCCGCTCGGCGAGCTCGCCGTAGTAGCGCCCGAGCCCACGGAACTTGTCGACCAGCGCCTCGGCCACCTCGGCGTCCGGGAGCGCGAGCATCCCCATCAGGATCGGCATCGTGACCTGGTCACCGAAGATCGGGTCGGCCGCGAGCTCGGCGAGCCGGGTCTCCAGCATGTCGGCGCGGGTGGTCGCGTCCGAGATCAGCACGGCCCGGGTGATCTGCTGCTGGGACTCGAGGCCGGACTCGTCGAGTGCCTCGGCCCGTCGTACGAACTCACGCAGGTCGGCGATGTTGCGGTCCTCCGCCTCGCGGGTGGTCTCCTCGAAGCGCCCCGCGCCGCCGTAGTCGCCGAGCAGGTGCGCCCCCGTCGGCCCGACCTCGAGGTGGTGCGTCCAGTACTCGGCGGCCAGGTCGTCGATGTTCGTCATGCCTCAGTCCTTCGGGTCGGGTGGTGTGCAGACGCTCGCCGCGCTCGCCCCTCAACCACCGGACAGGCCGAGCTTCTCCGCGGTCTCCTCGCGCATCTGCACCTTGCGGATCTTGCCGGTCACGGTCATCGGGAACTCGTCGACCAGCATCACGTAGCGAGGGATCTTGTAGTGCGCGAGCTTGCCACTGGCGAACTCACGGACCTGGTCGACGTCCAGCGGCTCGGCGCCGGAGCGCAGCTTGATCCACGCGGCGAGCTCCTCGCCGTAGCGCTCGTCGGGTACGCCGATCACCTGGACGTCCTCGATGTCGGGGTGGCCGTAGAGGAACTCCTCGATCTCGCGCGGGTAGATGTTCTCGCCGCCGCGGATGACCATGTCCTTGATCCGGCCGACGATGTTGCAGTAGCCGTCCTCACGCATCTCCGCGAGGTCGCCGGTGTGCATCCAGCCGTCGGCGTCGATGGCCTCGTCGGTCTTCTCCGGGTCGTCCCAGTAGCCGATCATCACCGAGTAGCCGCGCGTGCAGAACTCTCCCGTCTCGCCGCGCTCGACGGTCTCGCCTGTCGCGGGGTCGATGATCTTGATCTCGACGTGCGGGTGCACCCGCCCGATCGTGGCCGTACGACGGTCGAGGTCGTCGTCCGCGCGCGTCTGGCAGGAGACGGGCGAGGTCTCGGTCATCCCGTAGGCGATGGAGACCTCGGCCATGTGCATGTCGTTGACGCAGCGCTTCATCACCTCGACCGGGCAGATCGAGCCGGCCATCACGCCGGTGCGCAGGCGGGACAGGTCGTGCTCGGCGAAGGACGGGTGGTTCTGCATCGCGATGAACATCGTCGGTACGCCGTACAGGCCGGTGCACTTCTCCTCGGCCGTCGCACGCAGCGTGACCTCCGGGTCGAAGCCCGGCGCCGGGATGACCATCGTGGCGCCGTGGGTGGTGCAGCCGAGGTTGCCCATCACCATCCCGAAGCAGTGGTAGAAGGGCACCGGGATGCACAGCCGGTCCTCGGCGGTGAAGTTGATCAGCTCGGTGGTGAAGAAGCCGTTGTTGAGGATGTTGCGGTGGCTCAGGGTGGCGCCCTTGGGGTAGCCGGTGGTGCCGCTCGTGTACTGGATGTTGATCGGGATCGCCCGGCTCGAGCGTCGACATCCGGTCGGCTCGAGTGCGCTCTCCGGAAGGTCCTCCCCCTCCGCGACGAGCCCGGCCCAGTCGTCGGTGCCGAAGTAGACGACCCGCTCGAGGGTGCCCCCGTCGGTGGAGCTTGTCGAAACCCGGTCCCACACCTCCTCGACCATCTCGCGGTAGTTGCTGGTCTTGAACGACTCGGCGCTGAACAGCAGCTTCAGCCCGGACTGGTTGACGGCGTAGGAGAACTCGTGGGTGCGGTACGACGGGTTGACGTTGACCAGGATCGCGCCGGCCTTGGCGGTGGCGTACTGCGCGATCGTCCACTCGGCGCAGTTCGGCGACCAGATCCCGACCCGGTCGCCCTTCGCGATCCCCGCGCCGATCAGCCCCCGCGCCAGTGCGTTGACGTCGCGGTCGAGCTCGGCATAGGTCCATCGGCGTCCGCTGGCGAACTCGACCAGCGCCTCGTTCTCGCCGTACGCCGCGACCGTGCTCTCGAAGTTGGCGCCGATGGTCTGCTCGATCAGGGCCGGGGTCGTCTCACCCGGACGCGTAGGACTCCATGCGAGCGAACCTATGCCCGCGGCGTGAGGGGGGCAATCGGGCAACGCCGAGATTCATGCTGCTCAGCCCTGGTCCCAGCCGGCGGGCAACGGCTGCGGGTCCGAGCAGAGCAGCCGCTGCGCGCGGTCCCCGGCGTACGGCGTGTTGCGCACCAGGGCGGTGGCGCCGTCGTCGCTGAGCGTGAAGCCGTCGAAGCTGGTGAAGACGCCGAGGCAGAACCGCCAGGTGCGCGGGTTCTGCGGCAGCGGGTTGGAGGCGTTGAACTGGGCCACCGGGAACGGCACGAACGCGCGGCCGCTGACCGTGCCCCCCGGCTTGACCACGCGCGCCTGGAAGGTCGTCGGGAAGTCGCCCTCGGGCTGCTCGGGGAACGTGCGCTTGCTGAGCTGGAGCCCCTTGTCCCCGTCAGGACGGACGAAGGTCCGCAGCGGGTCGGGAGTGTCGTTGAGGGTGAGGCTCTTCGAGCCGTTGGGCATCCCGTCGGCCACCAGCACGGCAGCGTCGCGCGTGTTCTCGACCTGGTAGTCGATGAGCAGCCCGCGCTCGACCCCATAGCTGTGGTTGACCGGCGGCGTGCCCGTGCCGAACACCGGCTCGGGGCCGACCTTCGAGCTGATCTGAAGCGACACGTCGTCCCCGGACCCGAGCTCGGCCGGCGACGGCGACGGCGACGAGGACGTGGGGGCCGGAGCCGGATCACCCGTGCCCTCGGGTGAGTCCGTGCCGCAGGCCGCCAGCACCACGGCCAGGGCGAGCACCAGCGCGAGGCGGGTGTGCCGCATCAGTACTGGGTCCGTCGGTCGATGCCGAGCTCGTCGCGCAGGCCGTTCTCGCGGTACTGGTGCTGGTCCGGGTCCTCGTCGTGGTCCGGCGGGAGCCCGACGTCGTCGCCCGACCGGTCGTTCTCGCTGTAGGACAGCCCGACGTTCTGCCGCTCCAGGCTGTTCACCGAGCCGCCGCCCGGCTGCAGGGTGCGGCCCTCGGTGACGGTGCCCGACATGAACTGATAGCTGTGCCCCATCTCGTGGTAGAGGATCACGAGCGGTGGCGTGGCGTCGTACGGGCTCGTGTCGTCGCCGTCCATCGTGGTCCACTCGGGGCGGTAGGTGATGGTCACGTCACTGCCGTCGTTGCCCCCCGACTCGAAGCCGTTGTCGTCGGAGGCGGTCGGGTCGAACTCGCGGATCTTGTAGCTGTTCTTGCCGTCGAACGGGTTCCACGGACTGTCCTGGTCATCACGCAGCTCGGTCAGCTTGCGCAGCATCTGCTGCCCGTCCGAGGTGGAGCGCAGGAACTCCAGGTCGGAGTTGACCCTGGCCTGGAACTCGGGACTGCCCTCGACCTCGATGAAGCCGCCCTGGCTGCCGTCGTACTCCAGGGTGATGACGGTGTCCGACTCCGCGTCCTGCTGCGAGGAGTCCTCGCTGCCGATGGTGATCTGGTCGTCGTCGCCGGTCACGGTGCCGTCGCTGCCCGTGGTGACCCCGCCGTCGGCGAAGTCGTCGCCGTGGCCGCCGAAGAGGGTGTCGTCGCCCTCCCCGCCGTACATCGCGTCGTCGTCGCGCCCGCCCCCGACCACGTCGTCACCGCGCCCACCGAAGATCGTGTCGTCGTCTGAGCCACCGTCACTGAAGTCGATGCCGTCGCCACCGGAGATCAGGTCGTTCCCGTCGAGGCCGTACGCCGAGTCGTCGCCGCCGCGCCCGAAGACCTGGTCGGCGCTGGAGCCACCGTCCTGGTAGTCGTCGTCGGCTCCGCCGCTGATGAAGTCGGCCCCGTGACCGGTGGTGATGCGGTCGTCGCCGGCGCCGCCGAAGACCTCGAGGCGGTCGTCGGCCTTGCTCCCACGCACCTGGTCGTCGCCGCCTCCCATGGTGACGCGCAGCCTGACGTTGACACCCTCCGGGACCTCGAGCTGGTCGTCGCCCTCGCCCGTGTTCAGCACGACCTCCTGCCCGGCGGGGACACGGATGCGCTGGTCCTCCGTGTAGACCCAGTGGTTGTCCGACTTCTTCGGGTCGGGGTCGCGGTCCTCCACGGTGATGCGGGAGAAGATCAGCACGGTCTCGCCGGTCTTGGGGTCGATCTCCACGCGCACGTGCTCGTCGGCGCTGGTGCCCGAGACGATCGTGAAGCCGTCGATGGTCTGCACCGTGCGGTAGCTCGATGCCCCGGTCGGGTGCTTGCTCCATCGGTGGTCGCTGCCGTCGGCCTCGCCGCGCCACGAGCTCGCGAGCCTGCTGAACGTCTCCGGCACCGTGGACAGGGTGGCGTTGCACTGGCTGACCAGCTGCTTCGACTCCTCGACCAGGCCCTTGGCCGTGTGGGTCTCGGTCTCGATCAGGGCCTCGTCCTTGTCGTCGTCCGGGTGGAACACCACGAACGGGTCGATGCCGAGGATCCCGATGTTCTCGTGGGGCATCGCCGACGTGAGCCGTCCGAAGGACGCGTCGAGCCTGCCCTGCACGTCGTCGAGCCCACCGGCCAGTGTGGTCAGGGCGCCATGCACCGTCATGCAGCCCCCCGCGAGATCGGTCATCGCATCGGCCTGGGCTCCTGCGTAGGAGGCCTGGAAGTCCGCGCCGTTCTCGGCGTCCCAGTGCGGCATCGTCGCGGACACCTTGGCGGTGAACGTGGAGCGCTCGCTGTCCACGTCGTCGTGGAGTGACTTCCAGCTGGTGGCGAGGGCGCGCAGCTCGTCAGGGCGGGCGTTCAGGTCCCACACGTTGGCGACCGTGCGCGCAGCCGGCTTGGCCGGGGCGCCACCGCCGTCCGGGCTCGGGAATCATCGAGAGCGACATCAGGGGTCCTAGTTGAACGCGTCGTCGGCGTTCTGGGCGGCGTACAGGACGTACTGCGCGTTGGCCTCGATCGAGCCCGTGACCGCGTCGGCGGCGTCCATCACGGTCTGTGTCAGATCGGCGTACGTCGGGGCCAGCTGGCTGCCCTCTCCGGCCCGGCCGAGACCCTCGATCGTCGACTGGCCGACGGCACTGGGCTTGCTGCTGAGCCGGACGGAGATCGAGAGCATGGCGTTGCCCAGCCCTGCCACGACGTCCGGGTCGACCTTGACCTTGTCCCCCGCCATGTCCCCTCCTCGGTGTGCCGCAGCAGCTCGCGCCGCGTCGTACCAGATCCCAGGAGTCCTACCCGGATCCGGCGGCCACCACACTTCCGGCACGTTTCAGCACCCATCAGGCTCAGCCCATGCCGCCGTCGACGGCCAGCACCGCACCCGTGACGAACTTCGCGTCGGGCGATGACAGGTAGCGGATCGCCGCGGCGATCTCGCTCGGGGCGATGGTGCCGGACAGCATCATCATCAGCCGGTCGGCGACGCGGGTGTCGAGGTCGTCGGTGAGCTTCTCGAACACCTCCGAGACGATCGGGGTGTCCACGGTTCCGGGGCAGATCGCATTCACCCGGATGCCGTCGGGCGAGAGCTCGAGGGCGAGTGCCCGGGTGAGCATGGTCAGGCCGCCCTTGGCGGCCGAGTAGGCGGTCGTGTACGGCTGCGGCACCCGGCCCGCCACCGACGAGACGTTGACGATGTTGCCGCGGCACGCGCGGATCAGCGGCATCGCGGCCTGCATCAGCATGAACGGGCCCTTGAGGTCGATGTCGTGGACCCGGTCCCACTCCGCGTCGGTGATCGTCTCGAACCGGCCGAACTGCACGACGCCGGCGACGTTCGCGAGTACGTCGATGCGCCCCTGCGCGGAGCAGGCCTCGATCGCCGCGTCGACAGAGGCCCTTTCCCCGACGTTGCACTCGACGTACGTCACGCCCTCGGGAACGGTCGGTCGGATGTCGAGGCCGTAGACGAGGTCCCCCATCTCGGCGAACATCGCCGCGGTGGCGTGGCCGATGCCCGAAGCCGCGCCGGTGACGACGATGACGCGCTGCTCGGTGCTGCTCACGAGGAGCCTCCTGTGCTGGTGGGGTCGAGGGTGAGGTGGTGCTCGAGCAGGCCGGAACGACCGATGCCGAAGCGCCGTTCGGTGAAGTGCCAGCCGTGCTCGTCGTAGCCGAACCGGTCGACGTAGGTGCCGGTGATGATCGGCTGGAGAGGAACCGTCGACGTCGCCTGGAACACGAGGTACGACGACGCGGCCCGGACCGATCCGTCCGGCTCGGGCTCGTCGAACGCGGTGTTGGCCACGACGTGCTGAGTGCCGGGGGTGCCGTCCTCGTGGAGCCTGACCAGCCCGGCGTACAGCGCGGCGACCTCGTCGGCCCCGGTCGCGATCGCGGTCCCGTCGTCGGTGCAGAGGACTGCCTCGGCCATCAGCGCGCCCAGCCCGGTGAAGTCACCGGCATCGACGAGGTGGCAGTAGGTCGCGAGCAGCCCTCGGATCCGGTCGCCGTCGGTGAGCTGCACGTCCCGACGCTACCAGCGAAACTGGAACCTGTTCTAGATCGCTTTCACCTCAGCGCTGCACGCGCACCGTCAGGAGCTCGCCGGTCCTGACCTCGCGCCGCTGCTCCGCACCGCCGGCGACGTCGACCGCGACGGTGCGGTCCTCCCCCGTCTCGTTGTGCGCCACCACGCCGACGCTTCCGTCCGGGTTCGAGAACGCGACCGCGAGCAGTCCTCTGGTCGCGCTCGAGGCGACGACCCGGGCGCCGGGGTCGGCCGCGTGGGAGAGATGGGCGAGCACGTAGAACTCCGGCCCCGGCTCGACCTCGGACCCGTCGATCGTCAACAGTCCGCGGCAGCTGGCACAGCCGTCCTGCGACGCGCGGTCTCGCGGGCCGCCCGTGGAGTCGAGGGCGAGGTTCCACATCATCAGCCCGGTCGAGCCGGCGGCGACGCTCTCGACCAGCAGGTGGCGGGCATCCCACGCGAAGGCCTCGCCCCACGACGAGCGCGTCCCGGTGCACTCGTCGACGATGGGCGGTACGCCGACCCCGGCCATCTGCCCCGCACGACCGGCGTAGCAGTGGAAGGCAGCGGCGGCGAAGGCCCCTGGAGCTCCGGCCAGCACGGCGTCGTACCGCGACCGGTCGGCCCAGTTGTGGTCGACCGCCCAGAGCTCGACACCGCGCTTGCGCAGCTCCGGCGACACCGAGCGGGCGAGGTACGACTGCTGCTGGTCGGTCATGGTCATCGACGGGTAGTCGGCGCTGAAGCCCGGCTCGTTGCCGAGACTGAGCGCCGCCACTGGTACGCCGTCGTCGCGCAGGCGGTCGACCTGCGCGACCAGCAGGGCCGCGTAGTCGTCGACGTGGTCGTCACGCAGCGCACCTCCGCGGACGTCGGCCGGCTGCTTCATCCACGTCGGTGCCGTCCAGGGCACGGCCACGACCCGGAGGTCGGGCTGCAGCTTCGCCGCCCTGGCCACCATCTCGATCGCTGCCCGCGCCTGCGGGGCCGGAGAGGCCACCTTCCCGTCCCAGCCCCACGTCCAGGCCGCGGGAGACATGTCGGTCGAGGTCAGCGGGAGCCGCACCCAGCTCAGCCGGGCACCGTCGTCGGCGCCGGGGTCGAACAGCGCGCGAACGGCGTCCGGAGCGGCTGCCAGGAGCTCGACCGAGGCGTCCGTCATGGCGGCGCCCACGCCACGCCAGGCCTGACGGCGATCGGCCGGGTCGACGCGGACGCGAGCTGTCGGCTCGTCCTGGTCCTGTTCGGCCAGCCGGTGCAGACGGCGGGCCGGGTCGGTGGGCGAGGACACCCAGGCGCCGGTCTGGGCCCGGGTCTGCTCCGTCTGCTTCGGCTGTGTCGACTTCGGCGTCTCGTCGTACGTCGCCAGGGTGCCGACCGCGGCGACCAGCAGCGCCAGCGCTCCCAGGAGCAGCTGCCAGCGCGGGCTGCGGTCGCCAGAGGGGACGGTCACCCCACGTCCACGCCGACCCGGTCGAAGTACGCCGTGATCTCGTCCTCGCCCCAGGCACGGCTCTCCCGCAGACCGGTCGCGAGCATCGCGAGGTACGCCGCGGACGGCTGGGTGTGCTCGACGTGGTGGGTCCCGTGTGGCGCGGTGAAGAGCAGCATCGGGGCGCCCTCGAGCCGTCCCACCTCGACGAGGGTCTCGTAGTGACCGGGCCCGGCGGTGTGGACGCCGCCGTCGATGCCGCCGATCACCAGCTCCTCGAGCGGGTCACCGGCCTGCGGGACGCGGTACATCTCCTGGGCGGCGACGTCCGCGAACTGCTGCGCCGTGACCAGGTAGGCCCGGGCAGCGGTGGGTCCCCCCTCGCCGGGACCCTGTGCGTCATGGTCGTAGAAGGCGACCCCGCCACCCCACTGCCGCGAGTGGCCGGCGAAGTAGAGGGCCCCGGGGAGGTCGACCGGCACGCTGTGCCGCGGTGGCGCGCTGTCGCGGGCGCCGGGGTTGTGCCGCGTGCCGCCGTCGGGCACCCCGCCCTCCAGGTAGACCCCGAGCCGCGCGGCCGACATGTTGGAGCCGTAGCTGACGTACCAGACCTCACCGCGGGTCGGCAGCGGCCGGGCCGCGGGGTCGTCGGACATCGCGCCAGAGGTTACCGGGCGGGGGCTGCAGGTTTCCCCGGCTACCCGGGGATCCCGGTCGTTATCGGGCGTTGCAACACCCCAAAACGTCAGGGATCCCCCGTGAACCCCGTCCGATATGACCGACCGCCCCCGAGCGCCCAGATCCGCGAGGAGCCGCCGGCGTGGTCGAGCACCCATCGCCGCCCGCGTAGAATTCGCCGGATGCCCTCCGCCGCCCCGCGCACCCTCGCCGACCAGTTCCGCACCTGGCCGGACGAGCAGCTGTCCGTGCTGCTGGAGGCGCGCCCCGACCTGTCCACGCCGGCGCCGCACGACTCCTCGCAGCTGGCGGCGCGAGTGGTGGTGAAGGCCTCGGTGCTGAGGGTGCTCGACGCGCTCGACGCCCTCGAGCTGACCGTGCTGCAGGCACTCGTGCAGGGCACCGACCCGAGCGACCTGCCCGCCAAGCCCGACGCGGTGGCGGGTGCCATCGAACGGCTCGAGTCGCTCGCCCTGGTGTGGGGCTCCCCGACCAGGCCGGTGCTGGTCGTCGGGGACCTGCTTCGCCTTCCTCCGGGTCCGCCGCTCGAGGACGTCCCCGCCTTGCTGGACGCCGCCTCCGGGCAGGCCCGGGCGATCCTCGACCACCTCGACGAGACCGGCGCCGACGGTCGTTGGAGCGGACGGCGAGGGTCCGACGGCCGACCTGGTTGCGGCGGGACTGCTCGCCCGCATCGACGAGCGCCACGTGACCGTGCCGTGGTCGGTCCGGTTGGCCTTGCGCCAGGCCAGCGGGCGGCGGCTCGACGAGCCTCCTGAGCTGGCCGTCTCCGAGCGGGGGCAGGCCATGGTGGACCGCGCTGCCGCCGGCGCCGCGTTCGAGCTGGTACGCCGCACCGAGCTGCTCCTCGACCGCTGGGGCACCCACCCGCCGCCCGCGCTGAAGGCCGGCGGGCTCGGCGTACGCGAGCTGCGCGCCGCCGCAACCCTCCTGCACGTGGAGATCGACGTCGCCGCGCTGGTGATCGAGACCGCAGCCGCGGCCGGCCTGCTCGACCAGGGGATGAGCGACGACCTGGACGCCGGGTGGCTGCCGACCGATGCGTACGACGCGTGGCTGCTCGGCTCGACCTCCGAACGCTGGGCCACCCTGGCGCGGGCGTGGCTGGCGAACCCTCGCCTGGTCTCCGCCGTCGGCGGTCGGATCGCCGACAAGCCGGTGAACGCGCTCTCTCCGGACCTGGCCCGCAACTGGCAGGTGGCGCTGCGCTCCGACGTACTCGACGAGCTCGGCGGGCTACCCAGCGACCATTCCTCGCGGCCGGGACCGGTGTCGCCTCGCTGCTCGAGCGCATGCGCTGGCGACGGCCTCGCCGACCCGCCATGCGGCTCAACCAGGTCGGCCCGACACTCGTGGAGGCGGCCCTGCTCGGGGTCACCGGGCTCGACGGGTTCTCGACCTTCGGGCGGCAGCTGTGCGCGGGTGGGGACCCGGCGAAGGGCCTCGACGAGCTGTTGCCCGCGCCCGTGGACCACGTGCTGCTCCAGGCCGACCTGACCGCGATCGCCCCGGGACCGCTGGAACACGACCTGGCCCACAAGCTCTCGCTGGTCGCCGACGTCGAGTCACGCGGGGGCGCGACGGTCTACCGGTTCGCGGCCTCGTCCGTCCGGCGCGCGTTCGACGCCGGCTGGTCGGCGGGCGAGGTGCACGAGTTCGTCTCGTCCACCTCGCGTACGCCGGTTCCGCAGTCGCTCACCTACCTGGTCGACGACGTCTCCCGCCGCTTCGGAACGCTGCGGGCCGGACATGCCGAGTCGTTCCTGCGCAGCGACGACGAGACCGCCCTGACCGAGCTGCTGCACGCTCCCGGCGCCGATGCGCTGCGCCTGCGCCGGATCGCGCCGACGGTGCTGATCTCCGACGTACCCCTCGGCACGCTGCTCCCCCGCATCCGCGAGCTCGGGATGGCACCCGTCGTCGAGGCCGTCGACGGCACCGTCCGGGTCGCGCGGCCCGACGTGTTCCGGGCGCGGTCACGGCGGCGCCGCCCGCCGGCGGAGCAGGGCGTCCGCGCCGTCGCCCGCACGGCCGCGGTGGTCTCCGCGATCCGTGTCGGGGACCGGGCCTCGGCCTCGCGGCCGTCCCGCGGTGCCAGCGCCTCGAACCCGACCGACGTGATCGCGATGCTGCGCCAGGCGGCGGAGTCCCACGAGCAGCTGCTGATCGGCTACGTCGGCAACGACGGCACCGTCGCCGAGCGCACGGTCACCCCCGAGCGCGTCGAGGGCGGCCGACTCACGGCGTACGACGAGCGCAGCGACTCCTCCCGCACCTTCGCGATCCACCGGATCACCGCGGTGACTCGGCCGGTGTAGGGGGGTGCAGGTTTCCCCGGCCGGCCGGGGATTCATGCGCTTGTCGGCCATTGCAACACCCCACAACGTCAGGGACAGGCCGACAACCCCATCCGCTTTGTCCGTACGGCGCTCCCCGCCCCGCGCCGCCCCGCCCCGCCACAAGCCCCGCCCCGTCACAAGCCCCACCCCCCGTCCCACCGATGAGTACGCCGGGCCGCCCGGGTCCAACCCAGTGCCGACCCCGACCCCGACCCCGACCCAGGAGCGCAGATGATCGACCTCACCCCCACGACCGAACGCACCAGCGCAGCAGCTGCCGCCGTGCGCGACGACCAGCTCGACGCGATCACGCCGACGGGCCAGTCGGTCCGGGTGGTCGTCCACCACCTGCTGGGCCTGACGCACGGCGTTCGCGGACGCCGCCACCAAGGCGACGGGCCCGACCACGTCGACACCACCGGCTGCAGAGGACGGCCCCCTCCCGGACGGCTGGCGCGACGCGGTCCAGGAGAGCATGGGCGCGCTCGCCAAGGCCTGGAGCGAGCCGGAGGCGTGGACCGGGATGACGATGGTCGGCGGCGTGGAGCTGCCCGGAGAGATCTGCGGGCTGGTCGCGCTCGACGAGGTGCTCCTGCACGGGTGGGACGTCGCCCGGACGACCGGCCAGTCCTACGAGCCGACCGACGCCGAGTGCGAGGCGGTGATGCCGGTCGTCACGCCGGCCCCCGAGGCCCCGGACGGCTCCGGACGGGACGGCCTGTTCGGTACCGTCGTTGCCGTGCCAGCCGATGCCCCCACCTTCGACCGCGTGCTCGGTCTCGCCGGACGCGATCCCGCCTGGACCGGCGCCTGAGGGATGCGCACGATAGGCCTGATCGGAGGGATGAGCTGGGAGTCCACCGCGATCTACTACCGGTTGGCCAACGAGCTGGTGCGCGAGCGACTCGGCGGGCTGCACTCCGCCCGCATCGTGATGACCTCCGTCGACTTCGCCGAGATCGAGGAGCTCCAGAAGACAGGTCAGTGGGACCGCGCCGGGGAGCTCCTCGCTGCTGAGGCGGCCCGGCTCGAGGCAGCCGGCGCCGACTTCCTCGTGCTGTGCACCAACACGATGCACAAGGTCGCGGGCACCATCGAGGCGGCCACGCAGATCCCGCTGCTCCACCTCGGCGACGTCACCGCGGACGCCGTACGCGCCGCCGGGCTCGACACCGTGGCCCTGCTGGGCACGGCCTTCACGATGTCGCAGGACTTCTACCGCGGCCGGCTCGAGTCGCACGGTCTCCGGGTGCTCGTCCCCGACGAGGCCGACCAGGCGCTGGTCCACCGCGTGATCTACGACGAGCTGTGCCAGGGAGTGGTGCGCGAGGAGTCGCGAGCGGCGTACGTCGACGTCGTCGACCGGTTGCTCGCGCGCGGCGCGCAGGGCGTCATCCTCGGCTGCACCGAGATCGAGATGCTGATCGAGGACGACACCCTCGACGTACCCACGTTCCCGACCACGCGACTCCATGTCGAGGCGGCCGTGGAGCGAGCGATTGACTGACGCAACCACCAGTGACCAGGCGCTGGACTGGGGGGCGCGCAAATCGCAGGAGCGGACATATCGTGCACTGCATGCCTTATGCAGACTGGGCCGGAGTGAGGCGCGACCTCATCTCCGCCCTCGGGGGTCTCGCGGACCGCGAGTTCCTGATCATGGGAGAGCCCACTCCAGACACCGGGCCACCGCGGCGCGGGCTGTTCAGCTGGCGCCCCCAGCCTGAACCGACGCGTTACGTCCAGGTGATGCGCCTCGAGGAGGTCCTCTCCGCCGAGTGCGTCGGCGCGGTCTCCCTCGGCGGCACCTGGAAGATGGGCGACCCGACCATCCAGCGCCTGCGCGCCCTGGGGTGGCTGACGGCCGCGGAGAGCTACGCGGCGTACGGCGAGAACACTCCCAACTTCGAGCTGTTCGTCGACATCGAGTCCGCGAGCGAGCTCCCCGACCTCCTGGTGGCGAGCCTGGCAATCCTCGGCGCACTGCCCGAGGCACTGGTGCTCGAGTGCTCCGGCGGCTCGGCGCAGCAGGTGGGCTGACCCCGCCTTCGACGGGACCAATCCGCTCTTCCGAGGGCTCCGAATCCCTCGTGGACTTCGTCGGGGTGTGGTGGACCGCTTTTCCCGGACCCGGGCTGCGACGCCCCGGCGAACTCCGACTCCGTAAGATTGACCTCTTATGGATGAACACCCCGATGACTGACGGCCCCCTGATCGTCCAGTCCGACAAGACGCTGCTCCTCGAGATCGATCACGAGCAGGCAGACGCGTGCCGCAAGGCGATCGCGCCCTTCGCCGAGCTCGAGCGCAGTCCCGAGCACATCCACACCTACCGGCTCACGCCGCTGGGGCTGTGGAACGCGCGCGCCGCCGGGCACGACGCGGAGCAGGTCGTGAACGTCCTGCTGACCTTCAGCCGCTACGCCGTCCCGCACGCGTTGCTCGTCGACGTCGCCGAGACGATGGACCGCTACGGCCGGCTCCGGCTCGACAAGGACCCGGTCCACGGGCTGGTGCTGAGCAGCGTGGACAAGGCCGTCTTCGAGGAGGTCATCCGGGCCAAGAAGGTGGCCGGGATGATCGGCGAGCGCATCGACCCCGAGACCGTCGCCGTACACCCCAGCCAGCGCGGCAACCTCAAGCAGGCCCTGCTCAAGCTGGGCTGGCCGGCCGAGGACTTCGCCGGCTACGTCGACGGCGAGGCCCACCCGATCGCCCTCGACGAGTCCGAGTGGACGCTGCGGCCCTATCAGCGCGAGGCGGCCGAGTCCTTCTGGCACGGCGGGTCCGGCGTCGTCGTACTCCCCTGCGGCGCGGGCAAGACGCTCGTCGGCGCGGCAGCCATGGCCCAGGCCCAGGCGACCACGCTGATCCTCGTCACCAACACCGTCAGCGCCCGCCAGTGGAAGTCCGAGCTCGTACGCCGTACCAGCCTCACCGAGGACGAGATCGGCGAGTACAGCGGCGCGAAGAAGGAGATCAAGCCGGTCACGATCGCCACCTACCAGGTGCTGACGATGCGCCGCAAGGGCCTCTACCCCCACCTCGAGCTGCTCGACGCCAAGGACTGGGGCCTGATCGTGTACGACGAGGTGCACCTGCTGCCCGCGCCGATCTTCCGGATGACCGCCGACCTGCAGGCCCGCAGGCGGATCGGCCTGACCGCCACCCTCGTGCGCGAGGACGGCCGTGAGGGTGACGTGTTCAGCCTGATCGGGCCCAAGCGGTACGACGCCCCGTGGAAGGACATCGAGAGCCAGGGGTGGATCGCACCCGCCGACTGCGTGGAGGTCCGCGTCAGCCTGCCCGAGGGGGAACGCCTGGCCTACGCGACCGCCGAGCCGGAGGAGCGCTACCGGCTGGCCAGCTGCACGCACGCCAAGGTGCTGATCGCCGAGAAGCTGGTCAAGGAGCACCAGGGCGAGCCGACGCTGGTGATCGGTCAATACCTCGAGCAGCTCGACGAGCTGGCCGAGCACCTGGACGCCCCGGTCATCAAGGGCGAGACCACGGTGAAGGAGCGCGAACGGCTGTACGCCGAGTTCCGCTCCGGCGAGATCAACCTGCTCGTCGTCTCCAAGGTCGCGAACTTCTCGATCGACCTGCCCACCGCGGCCGTGGCGATCCAGGTCAGCGGCTCGTTCGGCTCCCGGCAGGAGGAGGCCCAGCGCCTCGGACGGCTGCTGCGCCCCAAGGAGAAGGGCGCCGACGGCACCCAGAAGCCGGCGCGTTTCTACACGATCGTCAGCCGTGACACGGTCGACGCCGACTTCGCCCAGAACCGCCAGCGCTTCCTCGCGGAGCAGGGCTACGCCTACCGCATCGTGGATGCGGGCGATCTGTGATCCGACCCGGCTCGTAGGCTCTACGGGTGAGCAAGCCCGAAGTCCTCCTCCTCGAGAACATCCACCCCGCGGCGACGGAGGTCTTCGAGCGCAACGACTTCGTCGTACACACCCGGCGCGGGTCGCTGGGCGAGGACGAGCTGATCGAGGCCCTGCAGGGGATCTCGATGGTCGGCATCCGGTCCAACACCAAGGTCACCGAGAAGGTGCTCGCGAGCACCGACCTGAAGGCGATCGGCGCCTTCTGCATCGGCACCAACCAGATCGACCTCGGCGCGGCCGCCCAGCGAGGCGTCGCCGCGTTCAACGCGCCGTACTCCAACACCCGTAGCGTCGTCGAGCTCGTCATCGGCGAGATCATCGCCCTGGCTCGCCGGCTCCCGGAGAAGACCCAGCGCATGCACGACGGCGTCTGGGACAAGTCCGCCGAAGGGAGCCACGAGGTGCGCGGCCGCACCCTCGGGATCGTCGGCTACGGCAACATCGGCACGCAGCTCTCCAACCTGGCCGAGTCCATGGGCCTCCGGGTGATCTTCTTCGACAAGGCCGACCGGCTCGCGCACGGCAACGCCCGCCGGGTCGGCACCCTCGACGAGCTGCTGGAGCAGTCCGACGTGGTCACGCTCCATGTCGACGGGCGGCCCGGCAACGCCGGCTTCTTCGGCCCCGAGCAGTTCGCGAAGATGAAGCCGCGCTCGCTGTTCATCAACGCCTCCCGCGGCATGGTCGTCGACGACGTGGCCCTGCGCGAGCACATCCTGTCCGGCCACATCGCCGGCGCCGCGCTGGACGTCTTCCCCGTCGAGCCCAAGGCGCAGGGCGAGCCGTTCGAGTCGGTGCTGCGCGGCCTGCCGAACGTGATCCTGACGCCGCACGTGGGCGGCTCGACCCAGGAGGCCCAGGAGGAGATCGGCTTCTTCGTCTCCGGCAAGCTCTCGAAGTTCGAGAACGCCGGCAGCACCGAGCTGTCGGTCAACCTCCCCGAGGTGGCCGTCCCCCAGCTCGAGAGCGGTTCGCGCATCGCTCTGCTCCACCAGAACGTCCCGGGCGTGCTGGCCTCGGTGAACCAGATCCTCGCCGACCACCAGGCGAACGTCGCCGCGCAGTACCTCTCCACGCGCGGCGAGCAGGGCTACGTCGTCACCGATGTCAGCACCGCGCTGCCGGCCGGGGCTCTCGACGGCCTGCAGCAGGCTGACCCGACCATCTGGCTGCGCACCTTCACGGCCTGAGCCCCGCGGCACCCAGACGGGCTAGCGCAGCGTGTGCCGCTGCGCAGCGACCAGGTCCTCACGGAGCATCGGAGACATCCGGTCGACCGACCGCGGCCCCGAACGCCCGAAGAACCTGGGGTCAGGCGGCTGCAGGCGTGGGCAGCTGCGGTCCGCACGAGTCCCTGCGGCCCGCGTCGGGACGATCCCGGTGCGCAGGTAGTTCGCGACCGTGTTGTCGACGCAGGGGACGCCGGACAGCGACGACGCGTGCGTGGTGCCACCGACGCCCGCGACCAGAGAGGCCGAGGGGAACAGGCTGCGCACGGCCAGGGCCCCGGAGTACGGCGTGGCCGCATCGCGGGTCTCGCTGATCAGCAGGATCTTCGCGCTCACGGCCTTGCCGCTGACCGCGGGTCGGGCGTGCGCAGGAGCGTGCCAGGTCAGGCACGGGGCGTTGTACCAGGTGTTGTTCCAGGTCAGGAACGGCGCTCGGTGCGACAGTGCACGCGCGTCGCGGAACGTGCGGGCCGCGCCAGGCCAGGCCACGTCGGTGCACTGGACGGCGTTGTACATCGCGAAGGAGTTGTCATCACCGGACTGGGACTCCCGGTAGCGCGCCAGGATCGCGGCACCTCCGCGGTGCCGGACCAGGCTCGAGTAGTCCTTGCCCAGCCCCACCCAGTTGTAGACGTAGTAGCCCGCGTCGAGCATCACGTCGCCCAGCTCGTCCGGGCCGAGCCGACCGCCGACGCCCGGGTGGCGATCGAGGCGGCGCAGCGTGCGGAAGTAGCCGCGCCTGATCGCCCGCCAGTGCTTGCCCAGGTGGAAGACGCGCGGGTGGGCGGCGAGGTAGCGCCAGTAGACGTTCATGTTGGCCTCGAACGCGCGGTCCTGGTCGAGGTTGGCGGCGTACCAGGCGCGTGAGGGGTTGACGACCCCGTCGAGCACGAACCGCCCCACCCGTGACGGGTAGCGGGTCGCGTAGACCTGACCGAGGTAGGTCCCGTAGGAGTAGCCGTAGTAGCTGATCTTCTGTACCCCGAGCGCCGCGCGGATCGAGTCCATGTCCTGGGCGGTGTCCAGGGTGGTCACGTGCTGCAGCAGCGCGCGCTTGGCGGCCGTGTTGGCACAGGCGGCGGCGTAGCTCCGGTTCTTGCGCAGCCAGTAGCGGGTGATCCACGGCCTCTTCGGCGTGTAGCTGGGCCGGTTGTAGCCGAAGTAGCTGCGGGTGCAGTGCAAGGAGGGCGTGCTCGCACCGACTCCGCGGGGGTCGAAGCCGATCCAGTCGTACGCCGCACCCGCGTTGCCGGGGACGTAGTCGCTCAGCGCCGGCATGCTCAGATCGGAACCGCCGGGGCCACCGGGGTTGGTGAGCAGCACGCCCTTGAAGGGCGCGGTGTGCACTCGTCGGGTCAGGGCGAGCCTGATCTTCGGCCCGGACGGATTCGCGTGGTCCAGCGGCACCGCGAGGGTCGCGCACTGCAGGTCGCTGTAGACCAGAGAGGGATCGGTGCACCTCTTCCAGGTGAGCGTGGGCTGCGCGTCGGCGGCCGCACCGACCCCTGAGGCCGGGACGCTGACCAGGCCGAGACACAGCAGTGCCGCCGTGGCGATCGCCGACCAACGCAGCAACGTGTGTCCCTTCGGAGAGCGCGGGTGCCGAGCCACCGGCGCCCGAGCAGCATCCCCCGCCCTCGCGGCGGTGTCCAGCCGCTCAGTCGTCGATGGGGATGCCGAGCGCCCGGGAGAGCGCGTCGTCGACGAGCATCCGCCACGAACGGACGCGGTCGACGTCGACCGTCCCGCGGGTCCAGGAGCCGCCTGCCCGTGCCGAGGACCCGATCGCGAAGCGGCGTACGCCGGCCCGCACGAGCCAGGGCACCAGGTCCGGCGTGAGCGCACCTCCGGCCGTCACCAGCTCGGCCACCCGCGGGTCGCGCCCGGCCCGCGCGATCAGCTCGTCGGCGCCGTGTGCCAGGCCGCGCGTGGAACCCGCGGAGATCACCGACTCCAGCCCGGGGAGTCCGATCACGTCGCGCCAGGCGTGATCGGCATCGAGAGCGTCGTCGAAGCCGTGGAACATCCAGGGCACCCCGCCGAGCTCCGCGCAGACCTCGGCACAGCTTGCGCGATCGATCTCCAGGTCGCGGTCGAGGAAGCCGTACGCCAGGCCCCGCGCTCCGAGCTCGACGAAGGTCTCCCCCAGCGTCACGAGGCGGCTGAAGCTGAGATCGCGCGCGCGGAGCACCACCCAGACCGGGACGTCTGACTCTCTGATGACCGCCGACACGGCCGCAGGCTCAGGCGACCAGTGCCCGTCCTCGGGGTCGGCGGTGAGCAGCAGACGGTCGGCACCACCCGCGGCGGCGGCCTCGGCGTCGCGCGGGTGGAGCACGACGACGTCGAGCTGGGCTGCGTTCTCAGCACCCGGTTCAGGGCCGGCCACTTGGTCGGGGGTCACAATGGTCATCGTGACATCCCACGAGGTCGTGATGCGGGCACGCGCCCTGGTGTTGCACGACCTCGAGAGCACCGGCTGCGCCGACCCGGGCACCGTCTCGGCCCTGGAGTCCGCCCTCGCGGACCGTGGGTGGTGGCTCGAGCAGTGGGCCGAGGGCCGCGACTTCGTGGTGGGGCTGGTCGCCCAGGACGTGCAGGACGCCCTCCTCCAGACCAGCGGCCGCTGGCCCCTGTGCCGGGCGTGCGACCTGCTGGACCCGCACGCCCTCTACGTCCACCCCGACCTCGGCGGCCCCGACCCGACCTGGGTCTGCGAGCACGCCGGGATCTCCGTGGCCCCGATTGGTGAGCTTTAGGCTTCCTCCGCCTGCGCTTGGGGGCCTGGGATGCCGGCGGCCCCACCGCCCAGGACCCCTCAGTCGCTTGGCGGCCCGCGTCGCTCGGACTTCTGCGCGGTGCCCGACCTGGTCTTCGAGCGCCGCGCGTCGCTTTTACGCTCCCTGTCGGGGGCGCCCGGACGTCGGTGCCGCCGGCACCCCAGGCAGAGTCAGCCCAGGCGGAGCCAGCCGGGGCGGGCTAGCGCAGGTGCTCGGGGCGAAGCACGGGGACCCAGAGCGTGTAGCGGTCGGCGCGGTAGACGCTGCGGGTGACCTCGACGACGTTCTCGCGGCAGAACGCGCGGCGGGAGATGTGCAGGACGGGTGAGCCGGGGTCGAGCTCGAGGAGCTCGGCCTCCTCCTCGGTCGCGATACCGGCCAGCACGGAGTCCTCGCCCCAGGTGGGCATCAGGTCGCGCATGGCGAGCCAGAAGTAGAGGCTGGCGGGGAGGGCCTCGTCGAGGAAGTTCGGGAACAGGTCGAGCGAGAGGTAGACGTGCTGGATCGCCATCGGTACGCCGTCGGCCAGGCGCAGGCGCTGCCAGTGGGCGATCGCCGCGCCCTCCTCGACCTCCAGCGCACGTGCGACACCGGGGCCGGCGCTCTCGCGACGGGCCAGAAGGGTCTTGGACTCGGGCTTCTTGCCGCGACGCTCCATCTCCTCGGTGTACGCCGAGAGCCGCATCTGCATGTCGATGAGGGGCTTGGTCACGAAGGTGCCGCGACCGGCCACCCGCTCCAGCAGCCCCTGGGCGACCAGGGCGTCGATGGCATGCCGGACGGTCATCCGCGCGACGCCGAACTGCTCGGCCAGGTCTCGTTCCGAGGGCGCCGGCGTTCCGGGTTCAGCGCTGACGATGACTGACCGGACGTACTCGCGGACCAGCACGTGCTTGCGCCCGCGCCTGCCTCCGCCTCGCGGCGAGTGCTCGTCCACCGGTGAGCTCCTTCTTCAAGTCGTGACCTGAAACCTAGCGGGCTATGGTCGAAGTTGGGGCAGGTTACCCGCAAGATTTCACAGTGTGCGCACGCAAGTCCGGTCAGAGGACGCCGAGAATCACTCGGTACCGATGGCTTTCAGGACGTCGAGACGAGCGGCTCGTCGTGCGGGGACCACCGACGCGAACACCCCTGCGAGAGCCGCGAGGAGCAGGAACCCGCCCAGCAACGGCCACGGGATGGACAGCTCGGTGAGGCCGTCCTCCTTCAGCGCGGACACCATCGTGGCGCCGAACAGCACCCCCAGCACCGTGCCGAGCACGCCGCCCAGGACGGCGACGACCACCGACTCCAGCCGGATCATCGTGCGCAGCTGTCGGCGGGTGACGCCCACGGCCCGCAGCAGCCCGACCTCACGGGTCCGCTCGATCACCGACAGGCTGAGCGTGTTGATCACCCCGAGGACCGCGATGATCACGGAGAGCCCCAGGAGCCCGTAGATCAGGTAGAGGAACTGGTTCACCTGCTCCTTCTGCTCGGCTGCAAAGCCCTCGGGATCCTTCACGGTCACGGTCGGGAGGTCCTTGACGACCCCCTCGATCTCCTTGCGGACCGTGCTGGTGCTGGCGGACGGGTCCTTGGTCACCATCACCATCGCGTCCAGCGGGGAGAGCCCGCCCTTCTCCAGGGTGTCGGGTGTGACCACGTAGTCGCCGGGCACGGCCGGGTTGCTCGGGAACAGGGCCACCACTCGGAGCTTGATGTTCTTCGCCTGGAACTTCATGGTGATGCTGTCGCCCACCTTGAAGCCCTTGCTCTTCGCCTGCGACTCGGAGATCGCCACCGTGCCCGGCCCCAGCTCGGCGAAGGAACCGCTGACCGCGGGGATCGCGAACGCCAACCCGAACGCCTTGGGGTCGACGCCCACCGTCCAGGCGCTGCCGCCCCCCTTGAGCTCGGGGAAGGCACTGCGCAGCTGAGTCACCCCGGAGACCCCGTCGAGGCCCTTGATCTGGTCGGCGACATCGGTCGAGAAGGGCTGCCCGACGACGTTGGAGACGATGAACTGCGAGGTCAGCGACTTGCCGATGGCCGCGTCGGTGCTGGCCGAGGCCGAGCTGCCGAAGATCGACATCATCGACATCAGGGCCAGGCCGAACATCAGGGCGCTGGCCGTCGCGCCGGTACGACGTGGGTTGCGCAGGGCGTTCTGGGCGGCGAGCCGACCGACCATGCCGAACAGACGGCGATAGATCGCCCCGAACAGGTGGAGCACCGGCTGGCCGAGGAACGCGCTCATGATGTAGACGCCGACGATGACGAGCAGGATGCCTCCGCCGATCTCGATCAGGGCCAAGGTGCCGTCGCCACCCAGCCCGATGGCCATGGCCCCCGCGCCGGCCAGCACCAGGACGGTGCCGATCAGGACCCGACGCCGCATGGTCGACTCCGGCAGGGCGACGTCGTCGCGCAGCGCCGCCATCGGGGGGATCCGGGCCGCGCGCCGCGCAGGCAGCAGGGCGGCGAAGGCGGTGACGCCCACGCCGATCACGTAGGACCAGAACACGGCCGACCACGTCATCGGGAAGTCGGCCCGGCTCAGGTCCAGCCCGAACACCCCGAACAGCCAGCGCAGTCCGAGCGCGAGCAGATAACCGACCCCCAGGCCGATCGTCGCCCCCACCAGCCCGACAAAGGTCGCCTCGAGGAGCACCGACCGGTTGACCTGCCCACGCGAGGCGCCCATGGCGCGGAGCAGCGCGAGCTCCCGGCTGCGCTGGGCGACCAGGATCGAGAAGGTGTTGATGATGATGAAGATCCCCACCACGAGCGAGACCGCGGCGAAGACCAGCAGGAAGGTCTGCAGGAACCCGAGGACCTCGTCGAGGTTCGCCTTGTTCTCCTTGACGTAGGCGTCCCCCGTGCGGGCGACCACGTTCTTCGGCAGCACCTTCTGCGCTGCCTTCGCGAGCTCGGCCTGGGTGACGCCCGGCGCCGCGTTCAGGGAGACCGTGGTGAACACGTCACGTCCGCCGAAGAACCGCTCCTGCATGAAGTGGGTGTCGAAGATCGTCAGGGTCGCGCCGTTCAGGCCGCCGGAGCCGAACTCGACCAGCCCGGTGAGCTTGGTCTTCATGACCGGCGGTCGGCCCGGCGTCGCCAGCTCGACCGTGTCCCCGATCTTGAACTTGCCCTTCTCGGCCGTGTCCGCGTCGAGCGCGATCTGGTCCGGCCCGGTGGGGTACTTCCCGTCGACGAGGCTGAGGATCGGCTTCCCGGTGACGGAGTTGGCGCCGGTCCGGTTGATGGCCAGGCCGGGAGGGCCGTTGCCGCCGATCACCTTTCCGTTCTTGCCGATCACGAACACGGTCTGCAACGTGTTCTGCGGGTGGGCAGACCCGACCTCGGGCAGCGCCTCGAGGTCTGAGGCGACGCTCGCGGGGAAGGTGCGGTTGTCCTGGCCGGAGTCGAAGTCGTTGGCGCCCTTGAACGCCACCTCGACGTCAGCCGTGCTGCCCTCGATGATGTCGTCGAAGGCGCCGCCCATCGCGTTGGTGAAGATCAGCGTCCCGGCCACGAACGCCACACCGAGCACGATCGCGAACGCGGACAGCAGCAGCCGCAGCTTGCGGGCGAAGAGGTTGCGCCACGTCACGCGCCACACGTCAGCCGCCGTCCCCGGGCGGCACGGGCTCGCGGGAGGCGAGCTCCTGCATCTTGTTCAGCACCTGGTCGCGGTCGGGGTGCCGCAGCTCGTCGACGATGAGCCCGTCGGCGAGGAACACCACCCGGTCGGTGTACGCCGCGGCAACCGGGTCGTGGGTGACCATCACGGTGGTCTGGCCGTGGTCGTCCACGCTCGAGCGCAGCAGCGACAGCACCTCGGCGCCCGACCTGGAGTCCAGGTTGCCGGTGGGCTCATCGGCGAAGACGATCGTGGGACGGCTGACGAGTGCACGGGCCACCGCGACCCGCTGCTGCTGGCCACCCGAGAGCTGATTGGGCCGGTGGGTGAGCCGGTCGCGCAGCTTCACGGTCTCGATCACCGTCTCGTACCACTCCGGGTCGGGCTTGCGTCCGGCGATCGACAGCGGCAGCAGGATGTTCTCGCCCGCCGTCAGGGTCGGGACCAGGTTGAAGGACTGGAACACGAACCCGATCCGCTCACGTCGCAGCTGGGTCAGCCGCTTGTCGTCGAGGCCACCGATCTCGGTGTCGCCGAGGATCACCTTGCCGCTGGTGGGTGTGTCCAGGGCTGCGCAGCAGTGCATCAGCGTGGACTTGCCCGAGCCCGAGGGCCCCATGACCGCGGTGAACTCCCCCGCCGCGATGTCCAGGGTGACGCCGGCGAGAGCCCGCACTGCGGCATCACCGGACCCGTAGACCTTGGTCACGTCGATCACGCGGGCAGCCACCGAAGCAGCCTCAGGGAAGGGAGCCGGTTCGTTCTCCACCGTCGTCATGTCACCACGGTGCCAGCACTGTGGTGATTGTGCACTCGGGAATCACCCTGAGGTGCCCCGGGTCTGGTCGGGAAACTAGCCGCGGCGCAGCAACCGGCGCAGGACGAGCAGCACCAGCACGACCCCGAGAGCCTGTTTCCAGTAGGCCTTCGCGATCACCGGCAGCACGGTCGCACCCAGGTCGAGAGCGTCGTCGTTGCCCGGAGGGTTGACCTGCGGCGCGGTCCTCGCAGCGCTGCTGGCTGCAGGGGTGCTGGCCGCAGGGGTGCTGGCTGAAGTGGTGCTGGCTGAAGCAGCAGCCTCAGACGCACCGGCCTCAGACGCAGCCGGCCTCCGACGCGGCCGTCTCCGCCGCCGCGGCCTGCGACGCGGCGCTGGAGTCCCCGACCTTCTGCTCCAGGCACGCCGTGAACTGGCCGAGCAGCTTGTCGCTGACGTCCTGCATCACGCCCCGGCCGAACTGTGCCGGCTTCCCGGTGATGTTCAGGTCGGTGAGCACCTCGACCCTCGTCGAGGTGCCTGCCTCGGTCATCGTCGCGGTGACGTGCGCGCCCGCCGTACCGTTGCCGCGCTTGTCCTTGCCCTTGGCGTCGATCACCATCCGGTGCGCCGACTCGTCCTTCTCCGTGAACGTGCCGGAGCCGTTGTAGACGAGCGCGATCGGACCCAGCTTCACCTTGCAGCTGCCCTGGAACGTGTCCCCCTCCACCGAGCTCACGGTGGCGCCGGGGAAGCACACGGCCACCGACTCGATGTCGTTGAACGCGTCCCAGGTCTCCTGCAGGGTCGCCGGCACCGTGAACTCGTGCCGAAGCTCCATCCCCATGCTCAGCCTCCCGCAGCAGCAAGGACCGCGCGGCGGGTCAGCACGGTCGCCAGGTGCCTACGGTAGTCCGAGTCTCCGTTCAGGTCCGAGGGCGGACTGGTCCCCTCGCCGGCCAGGTCGCAGGCCGCGCGTACGCCGTCCGCCGTGGCCTCCTGGCCGATCAGGGCCTCTTCGGTGGCCGTGGCCCGCAGGGCGGTGTTGCCCATGTTGGTCAGGCCGATCCGGGCACCGCTGATGGTGCTGCCGTCGGTCTGCACCGCCGCGGCCACCGCGACGATGGGCCACTGGTGGGCGACCCGCACGAACTTCTCGTAGTGCGACCCCCAGCCGTCGTACTTCGGGACGCGGACGTGGGTGAGCAGCTCGTCCTCCCCCACAGCCGTCTCGAACAGGTCCTGGAAGAAGTCGGCCGCAGCGACGGTGCGCTCACCGCCCTGGCCGGAGATGACCAGCTCGGCGTCCAGCGCCAGGATCGGCGCTCCGCAGTCACCCGCCGGGTCGGCGTGCACGAGCGCGCCGCCGAGGGTGCCGCGGTGGCGGATCTGCGGGTCGGCGACCTCGGTGATCGCCTTGTGCAGCAGCCCCAGACCCGTCTGGACCGAGGGGTCGGCCAGGATCCGGTAGTAGGGCACCATCGCGCCGATCAGCACGCTGTCGCCCTCGTCGACGATGTCCTGCAGCGAGTCGATGCCGCCGATGTCGACGATCAGCTCCGGGGCGTTGAGCCGCATCCGGAGCACCGGCAGCAGCGACTGCCCACCGGCGATCACCTTGGCGTCGTCGCTCTGCGCGAGGGCCGCCAGGGCGTCCTCGACCGAGGTGGGTGCGAGGTAGTCGAACTTGGCGAATCAGCGGAACAATGCGGTTAGGTCTCGGCCTGCTCCGTCCGTGCGGTCGGTCTGGCCCTCGTGGCCGGTCTCCGGGTCGAAGTGCGGTGCCGCACCTCCGGTGGTCGGGTCCGCTCCGCCGGCGTCGCCGGCATGGATCGCCCGCCACACCCGTTCGGGGGTGCACGGCATCTGGATGTCGCTGACCCCGAAGGACCTGATGGCGTCCACGACGGCGTTGACGACCGCCGGGGTGGACGCGATGGTGCCCGCCTCCCCGACACCCTTGGTGCCGAGCGTGTTCGTGGTTGCGGGCGTCGTGTTGTGGTCGATGTCGAAGCTGATCGTGTCCGCGGCCGTGGGCACCAGGTAGTCGACGAACGACGCCGACACGAGGGTGCCGGACTCGTCGTGGACGGCTTCCTCCCACAGCGCCTGGGCGATGCCCTGCACCAGACCGCCGTGCACCTGGCCGGCGACGATCAGCGGGTTGATCACGTTGCCGATGTCGTCGACGCAGGTGTACTTGCGCATCTTCACGCGCCCGGTCTCCGTGTCCACCTCGACGGCACACAGGTGCGTGCCGTGCGGGTAGTTGAAGTTCACCGGGTCGAAGGTCGCGTCGGCGTCGATGCCCGGCTCCACCCCGTCCGGCAGGTCGTGAGCCGCGAAGGACGCGAGCGCCACCTCGCCGATCCCGACACCCTGGTCGGTGCCGCGCACGCTGAGTCGCCCCGCCTTGAACTCGATGTCCTCGACGTTGGCCTCGAGCATGTGCGCCGCGATCGGCTTGGCCTTCTCGATCACCTTGTCGGCCGCGCGGACCAGGGCCTCACCACCGACGACCAGCGAGCGCGAGCCGTAGGTGTCCAGGCCCTTGTGCGAGATCGCGGTGTCGCCGTGCAGCACCTCGATGTCGTCGTACGGGATGCCGAGCCGGTCGGCCACGATCTGGCTGAACGCGGTCTCGTGCCCCTGCCCGTGCGCGCTGGCGCCGGTGAGCACCTCGACCTTGCCGGTCGGCAGCATCCGCACGCTCGCGTGCTCCCAGCCGCCGGCGCCGTAGTCGAGGCTGCCCAGCACCCGGCTCGGGGCCAGGCCGCACATCTCGGTGAACGTCGAGACGCCGATGCCGAGCTGGACGGGATCGTTGCTCTCCCGGCGCTGCTTCTGCTCGGCGCGGAGCTCGTCGTACCCGAAGTTGTCCTTGGCCATCTGGGTGGCGACCTCGTAGTTGCCGGAGTCGTACTCCAGCCCGGCCACGGTGGTGAACGGGAACTCCTCGTGCTTGATCCAGTTCTTCGACCGGAACTCCAGCGGGTCGACCCCGACCTCGTTGGCGAGCTCGTCCATCAGCCGCTCGATGGCGTACGTCGCCTCCGGTCGGCCGGCGCCGCGATAGGCATCGGTCCACGTCTTGTTCGTCAGCACCGTCTGGCAGTTGAACTGGTAGGCCGGGAACTTGTAGATGGCGTTGAACATGAACGCGCCGAGCACGGGCACCCCGCCACCGACGAGGCTCACGTAGGAACCGAGGTCGGCGAGCAGCTCGACCTTGAGCCCGGTGACGGTGCCGTCCTTCTCCGCGGAGAGGGTCAGCTTCTGCCACTGGTCGCGCCCGTGGGGAGCGGCCATCAGGGACTCGGACCGGGTCTCGTTGTACTTCAGCGGCTTGCCGAGCCGGCGGGCCAGCACGACGGTGATGAACTCCTCAGGCGTCGTCTCGAGCTTGCCTCCGAAGCCGCCGCCGACGTCGGGGGCGATCACCCGGATCTTCTGCTCGGGGATGCCCAGGACGGCCGCGAGCAGGAACCGCAGGATGTGCGGGATCTGCGTGGAGGACCACATGGTGATCTGCTCGCCGGTCGGGTCGACCACGACGGCGCGCGGCTCCATGAAGGCAGGGATCAGCCGTTGCTGGCGATACTCCCGCTCGATGACGATGCCGTCCTGTCGGGCCTTCTCGATGGCCTGGTCGACGTTGCCGCCGGTGCCGGCCTGCTCGGAGTCGAAGACCCAGAGAGCCGACTTGTTGGTGCCGAGGTCGGGGTGCGCGAGGATCCCGCCGTTCTCCGGCGTGGCCTCCGCGGCCTCTCGCAGGTCGAGTGCAGCCGGCAGCTCCTCGTAGTCGACGTCGACCAGCTCGGCGGCGTCGCGGGCCTCGGCAGCGGTCCGGGCAACGACGACGGCCACGATCTCGCCGGCGAAGTGCACCGTGTCGACGGCCACCGGCGGGTGGGCCGGGGTCACCTGGTCAGGGGTGATCGGCCAGGCGTTCGGCAGCGATCCCTGCTCCTCGGCGACGTCCTTGCCGGTGATCACGGTGACCACGTTGGGGGCGGCCTTGGCCTCGTCGACGTTGATCGCGGTGATCTTCGCGTGCGCGAACGGGCTGCGCACCATGGCCAGGTGGAGCATGCCCGGCAGGGTGATGTTGTCGGTCCAGCGGGTGCGACCGGTGATCAGTCGCTGGTCCTCCTTGCGGCGGCGGTCGCGCCCGATCTCGAGCTCGACCTCGGCGGGAGGGGCGTCCTGGGTGGCGGTCATCTCATACCTCCACGGTGTCGGTCTCGGCCAGCTCGGCCGGTGAGCCGTCATGGGTCGCGCTGTTGACCTTGCCACCGGCCGCGGTCTGCACGGCTCGGACGATGTTGTGGTAGCCCGTGCAGCGGCACAGGTTGCCCTCGAGCCCGACGCGGATCTCTTCCTCGCTCGGGTTGGGGTTGTCGTTGAGCAGGTCGACCGACTGCATGATCATCCCCGGCGTGCAGAAGCCGCACTGGAGACCGTGGCACTCGTGGAACGCGGCCTGCACCTTGTGCAGCTCGCCGCCCTGGGCGAGACCCTCGATCGTGGTCACCTCGTGCCCGTTCGCCTGGACGGCGAGGACGTTGCACGACTTCACGCTGCGGCCGTCGAGGTGGACCGTGCAGGCGCCGCAGTTGCTGGTGTCGCAACCGATCACCGTGCCGGTCTTGCCGAGCTTCTCGCGGAGGTACTGCACGAGCAGCAGCCGGGGTTCGACGTCGTCGGACACCTTGTCCCCGTCGACCGTCAGTTCGATCCTTGCCATGGGCGCACTCCAAAACGAGTCGGTGAGTGTGACCCGGCTCACGCTAGGGGTGCGCGGTTGGCGAAAGGTTGGCTGTTGGCTCCTCAGCCGGCGGCGAGCGGGAACACGCAGAACTCGTTGCCTTCCGGATCGGCCATGACCGTCCATCGCGGCAGCTCGGCCAGCACTGTCGCGCCGGCCTCGGTGAACGTCGTCCACGTCGCCGTAGAGGTCCCAGTGGACCCGGTTCTTGACCGTCTTCGGCTCCGGGACCGGGTCGAAGACGATCGACTCGAACGGCAGGCCCGGGACCTCGGCGATCGACCAGAAGGGGTCGCCGTCGTTCCGCGCCTCCACGCCGAAGACCGCCGCCCACCAGCGGGCCTGTGCTTCCACACCCGCCTCGGTGGTGTCCAGGACCAGCTCGTAGCCGAGGTACGCCGGGAGCTCGCCCTCGCGCACGAACGCGCAGAACTCGTTGCCCTCGGGGTCGAGCAGCACCGTCCACGGGTCACCCCCGTAGCCCGGCGCTCGCCGGGCGCCGAGCGCGAGGAGCGCATCGACCGAGCCGGTGTGCAGGTCGAGATGGACCCGGTTCTTGACCGTCTTCGGCTCCGGCACCGGGCAGATGGCGATGCCCATCCCTTCCTCCGGGCCGACCACGTCACCGGTGTCGGTCGCCGAGCTCGAGACGACGTACGAGCACCCCGTCGCGGCCGCCCAGAACCTACCCAGGGCAGCGCCCGACCGGGTCGTGTCCATGCACAGCTCCTTGAACCTCGTCACACCAGATCTCCCCTCATGTGTCGGTGGGTGGGCCCCGGGTAGCCTCTTGGCCATGTCCCCGCAGCCCCCTGATTCCAGCCTGCCCGAAGACTCCCACGCGTGGGGACACGGCCTGGCGACCGTGGCGGACGACGGGACCGTTCTGGACACGTGGTTCCCCGCTCCCGCGCTCGGAAACGCGCCCGGTGAGGCTGCCCCCGAGGAGCTGACCGCTCTCGCCGGCGCGCACTCGTCACGACGCGTTCATACCGAGGTCGTGACGGTGGAGATCGACCTGGCCGAGGCACCGAAGGACGCGAGCGACGTCTACCTGCGGCTGCACCTGCTCAGCCACCGCCTGATCCGTCCCCACGGCGCCAACCTGGACGGCATCTTCGGCAAGCTCGCCAACGTCGTGTGGACCAGCGTCGGACCGTGCGCGGTCACGGACTTCGAGCAGGTCCGCCTCGCGCTTCGGGCCGACGGGCCGGTCCAGGTGTTCGGGGTGGACAAGTTCCCCCGGATGACCGACTACGTGCTGCCCACCGGCGTACGCATCGCCGACGCCGACCGGGTGCGGCTCGGCGCCCACCTCGCCGAGGGCACCACCGTGATGCACGAGGGCTTCGTCAACTACAACGCCGGCACGCTGGGCAACTCGATGGTCGAGGGCCGGATCAGTGCCGGCGTGGTCGTCGGCGACGGCTCGGACGTCGGCGGCGGCGCCTCGATCATGGGGACGCTCTCCGGCGGCGGCAAGGCGGTCATCTCCATCGGCGAGCGCTGCCTGCTGGGCGCCAATGCCGGCATCGGGATCTCGCTCGGGAACGACTGCGTGGTCGAGGCGGGCTGCTACGTGACCGCCGGCACCAAGGTCACCATCATGGACATGGACTCCAAGCCCCAGGTGGTCAAGGCCGCGGAGCTCTCCGGGGCCGACAACGTGCTCTTCCGCCGCAACTCGGTGACCGGCGCGGTCGAGGCCCGGCCGTGGGCCGGCGAGGGCATCAGCCTCAACGCCGCGCTGCACTCCAACTAGAAGAACCCGTCGATGCGTTTCCGGTACCTCGTCTTCTTCGTGGTCCTCGCCGTCATCGTCGGCGTGGGGGTCGCGATGTGGCGTGGGTCCGGTCCCCTGCCCGACCCCGAGGGCTGCTCCGCGACCCTCAACGGGCGCCAGGTCGACCTCACCACCGAGCAGGCCGAGAACGCGACGCTGATCGCCGCGATCGGCGTGAGTCGGGGGCTGCCGGCGCGGGCGGTCTCGATCGCCCTGGCCACGGCGTACCAGGAGAGCAAGATCCGCAACCTCACGCACGGCGACCGCGACTCGCTCGGCTTGTTCCAGCAGCGTCCCTCGCAGGGGTGGGGTACGACGAAGCAGGTGCGCGACCCCTACTACGCGACCAACAAGTTCTACGACGCGCTCGAGAAGATCGACGACTACAAGACACTCCGGATCACCGAGGCCGCGCAGGAGGTCCAGCGCTCGGGCTACCCGGAGGCCTACGAGGACCACGCCCCGGACGCCCGCACCCTCGCGTCGGTGCTCACCGGCTACAGCCAGGGCGGGCTGTTCAGCTGTGTGGTGCACGAGTCGACCGAGCGCGGCACCGCGAAGCGGACGATCCGTCAGGTCGAGCTCGCCTACGGGGACATCGACGTCGTCCGCACCGGTTCCCGTCAGGACGTCGTCGTCACGGTCGAGGCCGGGCAGGACGGCCGTCGGCTCGGCTGGTCGGTCGCGCAGTTCCTCGTCGCCCACGGCGTCCGCCTGCGTCCCCAGACGGTGACCTATGCCGGCAAGAGGTGGAAGACCGGCCGCCCCTCCGAGGACGGCTGGGTCGACGGCGCGAAGCCCGACCCCGTCAAGGTGCAGATCGGCATGGGCTGAGGTCGGTTTCGACAGGCTCAACCAGCGGTGGTCTCAGTTCGCCGTACCCCGCGCCCGGAACGCTCAGCCGAGGCGGGTGACTGCCGCGGCCACGCGCTCGTCGGTCGCCGTGAAGGCCACGCGGACGTGCTGTTCGTCGGCGCGGCCGTAGAAGGCACCCGGCGCGACGAGGACTCCGCGCTCGGCGAGCCAGGACACCGTGTCCCAGCAGGGCTCGTCCCGGGTGGCCCAGAGGTAGAGGGAGGCCTCGGAGTGGTCGATCCGGAACCCGGCCGACTCGAGCGCCCCGCGCAGGAGGGTACGACGGGCGGCGTACCGCGCGTGCTGCTCCTCCGCGTGCCTGTCGTCACCGAGGGCGGCGATCATCGCGCGCTGCTGGGGGCCGGGCATCATCAGGCCGAGGTTCTTGCGTACGGCGAGCAGCTCACCCACCACCGCCGGGTCGCCCGCGACGAACGCGCAGCGGTAGCCCGCGAGGTTGGAGCGCTTGGACAGCGAGTGCACCGCGAGGATGCCCTCGTGGGAGCCGCCGGAGATCTCCGGGTGCAGCACCGAGTAGGAGGGGGTCTCCCAGGTGCACTCGATGTAGCACTCGTCGCTGACCAGCAGCACGCCTCGCTCCCGGCACCAGTCGACCACCTTGCGGAGGTGGTCGGGAGGCAGCACCCGGCCCGTCGGGTTGGACGGGGAGTTCAGCCACAGCAGCCGCGGCGTGCGCGGCCCGATCGCGGTGAGCGAGTCGGCGGCGAGCACGTCGGCGCCGACCAGCTTCGCGCCCACCTCGTACGTCGGGTAGGCGAGCTCCGGGTAGACCACCAGGTCGCCGGGGCCGACACCCAGGTGCAGCGGCATCGACGCGATCAGCTCCTTGGAGCCGATCACCGGGATGACGCCGTCCAACCCGAGCCCGGTCACCCCGTGGTAGCGCTCGAGCCAGTCGATGCAGGCCTGTCGGGTCTCCGGGAGACCGATGGTGACCGGGTAGCCCGGCGAGTCGGTGGCGTCCCGCAGCGCCTGCTGGACGACCTCCGGCGTCGGGTCGACGGGCGTACCGATCGAGAGGTCGACGATGCCGTCGGGGTGCGCGCGCGCCTTCTCGGCGTACGGCGTGAGCCGGTCCCAGGGGAAGTCGGGGAGCCGGGCGGAGACAGGACCCGTGGTGATGGCCGCGGTCACTCAGCCTGGGGCTGGGGAGGAAGGGCGGCGATCATCGGGTGGTCCGCGTCGATCTCGCCCATCTTGGCGGCACCACCGGGAGAACCGAGGTCGTCGAAGAAGTGGACGTTGGCGTCGTAGTACTCCTTCCACTCCTCGGGGGTGTCGTCCTCGTAGTAGATGGCCTCGACCGGGCACACCGGCTCGCACGCCCCGCAGTCGACGCATTCATCCGGGTGGATGTAGAGCATCCGCTTGCCTTCGTAGATGCAGTCGACCGGGCACTCGTCGACGCAAGCGCGGTCCTTCAGGTCGACACACGGCTGGGCGATGACGTAGGTCACCTGGATCCTCCTGAGGTTCGGTCCGGGGGCGGACGAGGGTCAGCCTAGTATCCCATCGTGCCCGCTGATGAGCCCCCCGAGGTCCGAGACGGGATGCCCCGTGCCACGGGAGTCCTCGGTCCGCACGTCGTGGGTCTCCGAGTCGTCGTACGACGGGTCCTGCCCGGCGAGACCGGACCCAGTGGCGGCCCTGCGATGACGGACGTGCTCGGGGTCTGCGAGTCGTGGGGGGACGGTCAGATGACCGTTCGCCGTGAGGACGGCAGCCTCGTCGAGATCGCCATCGCCGACATCGTCTCCGGCAAGCCGGTGCCCCCGCGCCCCTCGGTGCACCGCAGGCTCGGCGACGTCCAGGCCGACCGGCTGGCCCTGCCGGGCTGGCGGCCGGTCGAGAGCGAGCCTCTCGGCGACTGGGTGCTGCGCGCCTCGGGCGGTTTCTCCTCGCGGGGCAACTCGGTCCTCGCGCTCGGTGACCCCGGGATGCCGCTGGAGGAGGCCGTGCACGCGGTGACGCGGTGGTACGCCGAGCGGTCGCTGTCCCCCCGCGCGCACGTCCATCCGGACGGACCCGAGGCGGAGGCCTTCGCCGCAGCCGGATGGAGCGCCTACGACCCGACCCTGCTGATGCTCGGCTCCGTGGCCCAGCTGCTGCGGCGGCTCGGGCAGCGACCAGGTGGCCGAACCGCGCCTGGACACCGTCGTCGGCCCCGGCTGGCTGGCCACCGACGAGCGGGCGGCGCGCTACGGCGCGGGCCGCGCGTGAGGTCCTCGAGGCCGGCGAGGTCACGTTCGCGACCGTGCGCGACGGTCAAGGCGCGGTGCTGGCCCGCGGCCGCGGCGCCTTCCACGGCGACTGGCTCGGCGTCTCGTCGCTCTGGACCGGCGAGGACCTCCGCGGCACGGGCCTGGGCAGCGCCGTGCTGGAGTCACTGCTGGAGTGGGGCGCCGAGCGGGGTGCCACCACCGCCTACCTGCAGGTGGTGGAGTCCAACGAGGCTGCGCGCCGGATGTACGAGGCGCGCGGCTTCGAGGTGCACCACCGCTACACCTACCTCGTGTCCGGTGCGGCGGATCAGCCCTCGGTCGTCTCCTCCAGCGGGACGACGCCGCCCTGACCGAACAGGCCGGTGTAGGTCGCACCCGCGATCAGGGCGCCCGACCAGCGGGGCCAGGATGAACAGCCAGAGCTGGAGGATCGCGTCACCGCCGGCGAACAGGGCCGGGCCGATGGATCGGGCGGGGTTCACGCTGGTGTTGCTGATCGGGATGCTGATCAGGTGGATCAGGGTCAGCGCGAGCCCGATCGCCAGCGGTGCGAAGCCCTTGGGGGCGCGGGTGTCGGTGACGCCCAGGATGATGTAGAGGAAGAACGCGGTCAGCAGGACCTCCGCGATCAGCACCGCCCACCACGCGTAGCCGCCCGGCGAGTGGTCGCCGTACCCGTTGGCGGCGAAGCTGTTCGTCGAGTCGAAGCCGTCCGGCCGTGCGCGATCACCCAGAGCGGGCCGCCGCCGCGATCGCCGCCACGACCTGGGTGCCGACGTACGCCGGCACGTCCTTCCACGGCGAACCGCTTCCGGCCGCGAGGCCGACCGTGATCGCCGGGTTGAAGTGGCCGCCGGAGACGTGGCCGACGGCGTAGGCCATCGTCACCACGGTCAGCCCGAAGGCCAGGGCGACGCCGTAGATGCCGATGACCTTCGCGGCGAAGATCGCCGAGCCACAGCCGCCGAAGACGAGCCAGAACATGCCGAAGGCCTCTGCTGCGAGGCGCTGGGAGAGGGAGTGGACCATCACCGGGCTCCTTTGCTCCGTCTCAGAGTACGAGATGGAGGGCCCTGACGGGGTGCAGCCGAGCCCGTGTCCTCGGCGTCTGTCAGGGCAGGCAGGACGGCTGGTAGGCCGCCCGGGCCGGACCCTTCCGCGCGAGCGCGTTCAGCACCAGCCGGATCGCCGGACCGTCCATCGGGATCAGCAGGTGGCCGGAGAGGTCGAGCGGGCACTTCGCCTGGAGCGTGATGTTGGTCGTCCTCGGTCCCTTGAGGTAGCCCGAGGTGTAGGGCAGCACCACCTCGTCGTTGCGCGTGACGATGTTGGTGTAGCTCACCCTGCCGGGCGTCTCGTCACCGGCGTTGAGCCGACGCAGGAACGCCGAGCCGGTCTTCTGCTGGAGGCAGGACGGGCACAGGTGGCCCAGGCCCGGCGTCAGCAGCAGCGGGTTGGAGGTGCCGTGGTTGGAGGGTGCCAGGCCGACCAGGTCGTCGACCTTGCTCGCTCCCCCGAGGAACTTGATGTAGTAGCGCGGCATCATCCCGCCCTGCGAGTGGCCGACCATCGAGACCTTCTCGGCTCCAGTGGCCCTGAGCACCCGGTTGACGAACGTCCTGAGCTGTCGAGCCGACTTCGCGATCGGCCCGGTGGCCCGGTTGCCGTAGTCGAGCGAGAACACGCAGTAGCCGGCGTGGTGCACGTTCCAGGACAGCCGGTCGAGCAGGCTCTTGCTGTCACCGAAGGTCCCGTGCACGATCACGACCGGCGACGGATGCGCCCTGGTCGGCTTGCACGACCAGTTGTTGGCTCCTGCGGTCGGGAGGGTGGCGGCGCTGTGCCGGCGCGGCACTCGAGCAGGCCCGCCCCCATGACCAGGGCGGTGAGTACGACGACGATCCTGCTGGTGCTCCGAGTGCGCATGCTGGTCCCCACGGTGAGTGGCCTCGAGTCAGTTCCGCTTCGGCTTCTTCGGCGGCTTCGGCGGCGCTCCGCAGCGCACGGTGTCACCAGCGATGTAGTCGGTGTGGAACTTCTCCTTGCGCTGCACCTTGCCAGAGTTCAGGTCCCGGAAGTAGCGAAAGACGTCGACGCTGAAACCCTGGGTGCCGCTGAACTCCTCGCAGTCCGCGTTCTGGAGGTAGCGCACCTCGGGCTGCCGGAAGCTGGTGCGCGGACCGTTGCTGCTGGTGATCTTCCAGCGCTTGGTGGAGTACATCGAGACGGTCGCCGCGCCCTGCTCGCTCGGCGTCGACTTGCGGACCTTCGCCTTGACCAGCACGCCGTAGGGCGAGTCGTTGGTGAACTTCAGGTCGACCGAGGGCCAGGCCACCGTCGCCTCGCGGCCCTCGGGGTAGCGGTCGATGAAGACCGAGTGCGGCTTGTGCTCCACGTCCTTGAGGCCCGGCGAAGAACATCGCGTTGAAGGTGGTGGTGGCGATCTGCGAGACGCCGCCGCCGAGGTCCTTCTTGAAGATGCCGTCCGAGACGACGTACCCCTCCGTGAAGCCGTTGGCCTTGGTGCGCTCCCCCACGATGCCGTTGAGGCTGAACGTCTGGCCCGGCCGCAGCAGGGTGCCGTCGATCAGCTCGGCCGCGCGCGGCAGGTTGACGTTGCGGTAGTCGGCATAGGGGAAGTTGGTGGTGAACGTGCTCACCCGCTGGGTCACCTTGAGCGCCTTGGCGTCGGCGGTGGTGAACTCGGGCTGCGTGCCCTTGCCCTTCACCACGAGCCTGCGCTGCGCGCCCGTGCGTACGAGCGACCTGCGGCGAACCGGTCCTCGATCTCCTGCGGGTCGAGCTCGACGCCCACCTTGGCGGGTACGACGCGTGGCTTGCCGCTTGCGGACCACGATCCGGGCGTCCTGCGGCTCGCGTCCCACCGTGGACATCACCGGCTCCAGGGCGTCGAGCACGAGCTCGCCGTCGACGCGCGGGCACCAGCTCGCCGTTCTCGACGACCATCGAGAGGCCTGTGCCGAACAGGCGCGGCGGCGCGACCACCTGCTGACCGCCGATCACCAGGGTCACCGGGCCCGACATGGCCGGCTTCGCGAAACCCTCGTAGGCGCGACGTACGGCCGCGTCGGTGATCTCCGGCTTCCTGGTCGCGGTCGGGATCTTCTGGGAGCCGCCGTGCAGGAAGCGTCGTTCGAGCAGCGCCTGGGTCGCGCTGCGGTCGACCACGAACCCCGGCCTGCTGAGCACGGGGACCGCGCGACCGTCGCGGAAGGTGATGGTGCCCTCGACCGGCGCCGACCCGACCCCGCTGTCGAGATCGTCGAGGGTCGCCTGCATCCGGGTCTGGTCGACGGTGATCTCCGCGTGGTGGTCGCCGCCACCGGTGACGACCTCCCACATGCGTCGCAGGCCGAACCCGGAGCCGCCGCCCGCCTCCTCGATCGAGGCCGGGTAGTCGACCTCCAGACCGGCCTCGGCAGGAGTCACCGACTTCGAACGGCCGTCGCCGTAGGTGAGCGCGATCGGTTCCTTCAGCCGTTCGCCGAGCCCGTCGCGGAGCCTCTGCTCGGCCTCGCCGGGCGACAACCCGGCGACGCTGATGCCCTCGACGCGCGCGTTGCGGGGGGCCTTGTCCCCTGCCTGGAAGTAGAGCCCGGCCCAGACACACGCCACCAGGAGGAGGAGACCCGCGACGGTGAACCCGGCGACCTTCGCGCCGAGCTTCTCAGCCACCCGGGACTCAGCTGAGCCCGGCGAAGAGGTCGGTCTCGAGACCGTCGGGACCGACCGGACCCTGCTTCCCCTTGGCGATCCGGAAGAACTCGGTCCCCCAGATCTCGTTGCCCTTGTTGTTGGAGAGGGCGAAGAAGGGCCCGTCGACCGAGATCTGGGTGCGGTGCGCCTTCAGCGCCTCCATCTTCGCGTTGGCGTAGTCGTCGGCCTCCACCTTGGCGGCGAGGGCGTGGTCCTCGGCCATGAACTTCGGCAGGTTGTCCGGGTCCATCCCCTCGAAGGTGGTGGTGTCGCCGGCCGCGCGGAGGTCCCGGAGCCCGTCGCGCACCCTGGTCGCCGACATGGCGCCCCAGTAGATCTTGGCGATCTCGTGGGCCTCCCCGAGGTCGGGGCGGTAGGACGGCACGGCGGCCAGCGAGGCGGCGTACGTCGCGACCCGGTGGGCCTGGATGTGGTCGGGGTGTCCGTAGCCGCCGAACTCGTCGTACGTCACGAGGACCTGGGGGCGGATCTCGCGGATGATCTCGACGAGATAGCTCGCGGCCTCGGTCAGGTCGGCGTTCCAGAAGGCGTTCGCGTGGACGTCGTCGGCCGCGACGGCGTGGCCGTCCGCGTGCCACTGCATGCCCGAGTCGCGGTAGCGCTTGAACCCGCCGAGGTAGCGGTTGTCGGTCACCCCGAGGGCCTTCATCGCGTTGTCGAGCTCGATCTTGCGCTGGTCGGCGAGGGTGTCGTCCTTGTCGGAGGCCATGTGCTCCATCTCCGGGACCAGGATCTCGCCCATCTCGCCGCCGGTGCAGGTCACGAGAGTCACCCCGATCCCCTCAGCCACGTAGCGCGCCATGGTTGCGCCCTGCCCGATGCTCTCGTCGTCAGGGTGGGCGTGCACAAGAAGCAGGTGCTTGTTCATGTTCGCCAGCCTAGGGGGCGGCACTGACTGCTACTGACGCTTCAGGCGACGTGGCGCGTCCGGCAGCACCAGTGGGGTCGCCGGAGGTGGGGGTGTCGGCGGCTCCAACCACCCGTCGTACTCCTCGACCAGGAGCTCGAGCATCAGCTCGGGGGCGTCCGTCGTGACCACCCACGGATGGTCCTCGTCGTCGTCCTCGCCCGCGAACCGCTCCCGCTCGCAGGAGGCCTCGAAGCCGTCGCGGACCAGCCGCGACACAGCCGTGCGGGCGTGGTCCTCGTCGAAGAAGACCCCGCGCATCAGGTGCCGCCCAGCAGGTCGCCCAAGAGATGACGCAGGGATTCCAGGAACGGCAGGTCGGCCTTGCTCCAGGTCACGTCGTCGAGCTCGCCGGAACGGAGCCAGCGCACCGCGTCGTGCTCGGCAGGCACAGGGTCACCGTCTGTGAGCCGCGCGGTGGCGATGCGCAGCTCGAAGTCGCTCCACGGTGGTCTCACCCGGCAGCCACCCGGTGACTGCGACCGTGCAACCGAGCTCCTCGCGGATCTCGCGGACCGCGGTGACCGCCGGGTCCTCCCCCGGCTCGACCTTCCCGCCGGGGAACTCCCACAGACCGGCCGCCGCCCGCCGCGCAGCCAGCACCCGGCCCTGCTCGACCACCGCAACCCCGACCACCGCCCGCATCCCCGCAACCTATCCGTCTACGTTGTCCCGGTGAGCCGGGACAAGCTGTCGAGCATCCACCTGCGGCGCACGGACGAGAACTCCGCGGACATCGACGCCGCAGCGGAACAGCTCGGCCGGCGCGTGGGCATCGCCGGCGTCCTGGCCCACCTCAACCGGCAGGCAGTGCGCGCTCCGGTCCCAGGGCGCGCGGTCGAGTGGGGCTTTCGCTGGAACGACGCGGACGTGAAGACCCAGCGCTGGTGGCCGCAGGGCATCACCACCTCGGCCGACGCCAGTGACGCCGAGGACATCGACGGGCGCCGGCTGCTGATGACGAGCTGGTACGCCAAGCCGGTCAACGGTGAGAACCGCGGGAGCCGGATCACCGTCGTCGACATCGACACCCTGGAGTACCGCCACGTCCTGCTCGTCGTACCCGAGCGCCGGGCCGGGGGCCGGGTGGAGCTCACTCCGCTCCTGGTGCACGCGGGCGGGCTGGTGTGGTGCGGGCCCTACCTGCACGTGGCCGGCACCCGGCGCGGCCTGTTCAGCTGCCTGGTCGACGACATCATCCGGGTCGCCTCCACCGAGGACACCTTCGGCTACCGCTATGTGCTCCCGGTGCGGTTCGCGTACGACGCCGACGCCAGCGAGGGAGTGGAGAAGATGCGCTACTCGTTCCTCTCGCTCGACCGCGGCTCGGACCCTCCCCAGCTGGTCGCGGGTGAGTACGGCGTGGCCGACATGACGCGGCGGCTGGTGCGCTACCCGCTCGACCCGGAGACCTATCACCTCGCCGCGCACGAGGACGGCACCTCGCGCCCGGTCTGGCTCGACGAGCGCGGACTGGGTCACATGCAGGGCGCGGCCATCGTCGGCGACACCTACTACGTCACGTCGAGCCGGGGGGCACGGCGCCTCGGCAAGCTGTACGTCGGGGAGCCGGGCCGGTTCCGCAGCCTCCCGCGAACACTTCCGGTCGGCCCCGAGGACATCTCCTACTGGCCGTCCACGGACATGCTGTGGTCGCTCACGGAGTACCCGGGTCGGCGCTTTGTGTTTGCGATGAAGCGGTCCCAGTTCCACCGATGACGATCGGCTCGCCGGTGATCGGGTCGACCAGCGGGAGGCACGCGTCGCCGTTCACGTCGGTCGTCTCCGCCCCGCGGACGGCCGTGCCTGCCTCGAGCAGGTCCTCGGGGACCGGGACCTCGGACGGCAGGGGCAGGGCCGGGTCAGTGAGGGGGCAGAAGGGCAGCGGAGCCGGATCCGGGGTCGGGTCGGGCGTGGGATCCGGGCTTGCTGGCGGCTTGGGCGACTCGGAGTCGGACGGAGCCGGTTGCGCAGGGGTGGAGGGCGTCTGCGACGGGGTCGTCGACGGCCCCTTCGTCGGAGACTTCGAGGGCGTGGCCGGGCTGCTCGCACTCGGCTTCGTCGAAGGCTGGGTCGAGCCGGTGCCCGCCTGCGTGGTCGCGGCGGGCCGAGGGCTAGCCGACTGCGTGGGCCCGGTGACCGCGGTGGGTGCCGCGATCGGCAGCGTCGTCGGGCTGATCGGCGGAAGTGCCGAGGCGTCGAACATCGGCAGCGAGCCCACACCGCTCAGGTCGGCGGTGTCGAAGACCGCCTTCCACGCGAGCACCGTGCGGAGGTAGTCGCTCGAGTGGTTGTAGGACAACACCGCCTCGTTGAGACCTGCAGGCGTGGCGAGGTCGCGTCCGCCGGCGCACAGGTAGACCATCGCGGCACCAGCGGCGTCGTCGATGTCCTGCGGGTCGCGCAGACCGTCGCCGTCCATGTCGACTCCGACCACCCGCCAGCTGGCCGGGATCAGCTGCATCGGACCCAGCGCCCGGTCCCAGACCTTGTCGCCGTCCCACTGACCGGCGTCGGTGTCCGGGACCGCGAGGAACGGTGACCCGTCGAGGACCGGCCCGAGCAACGCCGGGACGACGCGATGCCGGGTGTCGAGCCTCTGTCCGGCCAGGTTGCCGGACTCGACCTGCCCGATGGCCGCCAGCAGGGAGACGGGCAGCTGACACCCGGCGGGGGCCGAGGCGGCTGCCAGGGAGTAGGCCGCGAGCACGGCACTTCCCAGCTCGCTGCTCGCGGAGGCCGAAACGGCAGCGGCGCCCTTGGCCCAGTCGTGGTTGTTCAGGCTGGCGTCGTCCTGCACGACGACCGGGCTTCCCGGGACCGTGACACTGGCGGGCTGGGACGGTGTCGTGGCCAGCGGCTCCATCGTCGAGGCCGCGGAGGTGATCCCGCTGGCGTGGCTCCCCGGCGCCAGGAACACGACGCCCAGCAGCATCACCGCGATGCGAATCTTGTACTTCATGCTCCGAGAACTCCCCCTTGACGGCGCCCCGAGAACCGTGACTGTGCGCTCCCGGCAAGTCTCAACCGCCGACCCCGTTCGAGGCCAATCTGACCCGGCATTTGGGACCAGGTGAGGGGCACCCGTCTAGACCTCAGGCCGGTGGGCGCGGAAGAAGCGCCAATTGCCTCGACTGGGCGACGAGACGACCCTGCGAGTCCCAGACCTCACAGTCCTCCTCGAACATGCCACCGGAGATGTTGCGCGTGGCGTGCCGCACGATCGCCCACCCGGGCGCCGGCCTGGCGCGCACGTGCGCGGTCAGCTCGAGCGTGGGTGCCCATCCGGGAAGCCCCAGGTCGAAGGTCACCGGCGGCAGCGCGTCGACCACGAGCAGCAGGGCGATCGGATCCAGGGGCCGGTCGTCGGCGAGCTTGAACCATCCCTGGATGACCCCGGTCCGACTGGGATCGCCGACGGCCCAGCCGACGTACGCCGGGTCGAGCCGCGTGCCGAACCGCTCGAGCAGCGGGGCGACCTTGACGAAGCTCGGCGGGGCGTTCAGCGCCGGGACACACTCCTCGACCGGTGGCAGGACGGGCGGTGGGATCTCACGATCGACCTCGGTCGGCATCCCGTCGAGGTCCCCGTGGACCGCGAGCGCCGTGATCCGCACGACCTCCTCGCCGTCGTGCTGCTGGAGCAGGCTCGCGGAGACGGTGGAGCGTTGCCGCCCGACCCGGACCCGGCGTACGCGCACCACGGCGGGACCCGGCACGCTCGGGCTCAGGTAGTAGGCGCTGACGCTGACCGGGTCCGGGTGTCCCGCGTCGGCGAGCTCGGCACGGATCGCGTTGCCGATCACGGCCAGCAGGTAGCCCCCGTTGAGACCGCCGCCGACGACCCAGCCGCCATCCAGCTCAGCGGCGTACTCCCCCTCCGCGACCCGGTCGAGAGCGATGCCGCGGTCCAGCTCGAAGTCCATGCCCGAACCCTAGGGGTGAGGCGTCAGGCGTAGCCGACGGGAGTGCCCCAGGTCGCGCTGCGGGAGGAGCCGTCGTGGATGACCGGGCAGTGCGTGCCCACGAAGTTGGTCGGCATGCAGAGGTTGCAGTGGATGCACAGCGACGGGGTGGCCGCGTCGGCGGCGATCCGGTTGACGAGGTCGGGCTCGCGCAGCAGGGCGCGCCCCATCGCCACGAACTCGAAGCCCTCGCTCATCGCCAGGTCCATCGACGCCCGGTCGGTGATCCCGCCGAGCAGCACCATCGGCAGGGTGATCTCCGCACGCACCTTGCGGGCGTGGTCCAGGAGGAAGGCGTCCTGGTAGGGGTACTCGCGGATGAACCGCTTGCCGCCGAAGCGCATCACGGTCTTCATCGGCTGGGGCATCACCTCGACGAACTGCTCGACCGGGGCACCGCCGCGGAAGAGGTACATCGGGTTGAGCAACGAGCTGCCGCCGGTCATCTCGAAGGCGTCGACCGTGCCGTCGGCCTCGATCCACTGGGCTGTCTGGATGGCCTCCTCGAGGGTGATCCCACCGCGGACTCCGTCGGACATGTTCAGCTTGGTGAGGATCGCGATCCGGTCACCGACCGCGTCACGGACCGCACGGAGGATGCCGCGACCCACCTTGGCGCGGTTCTCCAGGGAGCCGCCGTACTCGTCCTTGCGGTGGTTGATCTTGGGGCTCAGGAACGCGCTCGGCGAAGTAGCTGTGCCCGAGGTGGACCTCGACAGCGTCGAAGCCGGCCTCGATCGCCCGGGTGGCCGCCGCCGCGTGGGCGGCGGTGATCCGCTCGATGTCGGCGACCTTGGCCTTGCGCGAGATCCCGCCCGAGATGTTCGGGAAGCGCGTGCTCGGGGAGAGCGCCGGCAGCCCGTTGCCGCGCGGGTCGGCCACCGGACCCGCATGGCCGATCTGGGCGGAGATGGCCGCACCCTCGGCGTGCACGGCGTCGGTCAGGGTGCGCAGTCCCGGCATCGCCTCGTCGGTCCACAGGATCTGGTGGGGGGAGGTCCGGCCGTCCGGGGCGACGGCGCAGTAGGCGACCGTGGTCATCCCGACCCCGCCGGCGGCGTACGCCCGGTGGAAGTCGACGAGGTCGGTGGTGACCCTCGAGTCGTGGCTCAGGCCTTCGTACGTCGCCGCCTTCAGCACCCGGTTGCGCAGGGTCAGTGGACCGATGCGGCCAGGGGTGAAGATCTCGGGCTCATCTAGAACGTGTTCCACTTTTCCATGCTACGAGGTATGACTGGGAATCGCGATCTTCCCAAGTCACCGGTTGGGCTCTAAGTTTGCAAGCGCCTGCAGGTCAGACGGGTAACGGATTGGTCGACGTGTCAGGCAGGGGGTTTCGGCATTGTCATCCGGAGCTGAGTCCCTGGGACTCGAGATCGACGGGGTGCTGAGCATCCTGTCGCGCCCCGACGACCCCGAGCTGGCCGAGCTCGTCACCCTGGTGGCGGAGATCTGCGGGAGCGAGGCCGCGGGCATCACGATCAGGCGCGGCGACCAGTACCACGTACCGATCACCCACGGCATCGAGCCGCTGGTCTGCTCCTCCGACGACACCTTCTGCCGCCTCACGATGAGCACCGACGGCGTCTTCCACGTCGAGGACGCCACCACCGACCCCCGGTTCGCCGACATCGGCTGGGTCGACGGCACGCTGGCGAACGCACGGTTCTACGCCTCCGCGCCGCTCTACGCGCCGTCTCGCGAGATGGTCGGGCGCCTGTGCGTCATCGACCCTGAACCCAAGGCGCTGACGCCCCTGCAGCAGCGGGCCCTGGAGACGCTCGCGCTGAGCACCACCAAGCTGATCGAGCTGCGCCTCCTCCGGGCCAGGGGCGTGCGGACCATCTCGCCCGAGGGACGGCAGACCGCCTCGACCCTGATGACGCAGCTCGCCGCCGAGCTGGCCCACGACATGCGAGTGCCGTTGAGCGCGATCGTGGCCAGCGTGGAGATGCTGCGTGACGAGCTCGCCGAGCATCCCGACCGGGCGGTCACGGCGCTGCTCAGCAGCGCGATGCGAGGGGCCGACCGGCTGGAGCGGATGCTCGACCAGCACATGGGCTTCGCAGGTGCCGGCACGGAATCGCCCCTGCGTGACGTCGAACCTCCAGCAGGTAGTCGAGCAGCTGCTGCTCGACTCGGCTCCCCTGCTGGACCCGCTGGGGGCAGTGATCGCGGCCGGCGAGCTTCCCGTCGTACGCGCGGACCCGGACGACATGTACTCCGTGCTGCAGAACCTGGTCACCAACTCGGTGAAGTTCGCCCGGCCCGGCGTCACCCCCGTCGTCCGGATCGCCTCACGGCAGACCCATGGCGGCTGGCGGATCTGGGTGCGCGACAACGGCGTCGGGATCCCCGAGAACCGGCGCGTGGACGTGTTCTCCCTGTTCAGCAGGGCCAACGACGAGATCGCGGGTCACGGCATCGGTCTGGCGACCGTTGCACGGATCATCGGTGCCCACGGCGGTCGCGTCGGTGCGGAGTCGGTGCCGGGTGGCGGCACCGAGATCTGGTTCGAGCTGCCGGACAGCGGCAGCGGTCAGGAACCCGTCAGCTGAGAAACGGAACGACCCCCGCGGCCTGTGGGCCACGGGGGTCGTTCTCAGCTCTGTCCGTCAGTGGACGTTGCTGGGGAGATCAGTCGCCGGGGGTGGTGTTGACGGTGATCTTGGCGATGCCGACGAGCAGGCCGGGCTTGACCGCGTCCGTCTTGAAGGTGTCGTTCAGCAGCGGGGCGGCGACCGGGGAGATCTCCACCTTGGTGCCCTCGAGCGTGGCGGTTCCGTTGCCGGTGCTCAGCGGCTTGAGGGTGCGACCGTCGAGCTTGAAGAGGTACGCCGAGCTCACGACGGGCTTGCCGTTCACGGACACGTCGCCGTAGACACGCGAGACGCCCGGGTCGACGTTCAGGTTGGTCAGCTCGACCTTGGTGCCACCGGCAGCCAGCGACAGGCCGGAACCCTCGTGCTGGATCTGGCCGATCACGTAGGGGGAAACGGCGCCGGGCTTGAACACGGTCACGTTGCCGCCGCTGATCGGGAAGATCAGCGCGCCGTCGACGAGCTTGGCGGTACCGACAACGCCCGGGGTGAGCTTGAGGGTGGTCAGTGCGTCCACGAAGCCCTGGTCGAGGGTGACCTGGGTGTCGTTGCCCTTGAGGGAGTCGATCGCGGCAACCGGCTTGGGGGCCGACGCCTTGGTCGAGGACGAGGACGAGGTGGTCGAGTCGTCGCTGCTGCCACACGCCGCGGCGGAGAGGCCGGTCGTGGCGATCAGTGCGATGGCGGCGATGGTCCGGCGGCTCTTGGAAGAAAACATGGTGCTCATGTGAAGTCACATCCTGTGGCTTGAGTGTGTGTGTCGAAGTTGTCTCGGGAGGTAGTTCGCCACGAGCCGGGATGCGGATTGGTCCAGATTTGAAAAGGTTGTGCAGCGAGCGGTTTCCACCGCCGTAGGCGGCACGATCGACGTCAGCTGGGCTTGAAGCCGCAGGCGGCGCGCCTGCCGTGGATCAGTCTCGGCCACTCGAAGCTCGAGACCGCCGGGGTGAACGGTTTCGAGGAGCGGACATAGGGCCACGCGCCGGACTCACTGACCACCCAGAGCCGCTTGCCGTTGGCCGAGAACTGGATGCCTTCCGCTCCCGGGATGAACCCGATGCGTCCTCCCCACGGGGTGACCAGCTCACCGCAGGAGAGGTTGGAGCGGGACAGGTAGAGGCGTCCGTCGGGGTCGAGAGTTGCTCCCTGGACGAGGCGCGGGACGCGCGTGCTGGCGACCGCGCCGAGCTGGCTCTTCCCCTCGGAGCGCACGGCGAGGTCGAGCACTCCACGCCTGAGCAGGCGCTTGAAGGAGAACCAGTAGATGTGCGCCGGCCCCTTGGTCTGGAAGGGCACCAGACCGAGCCTGTCCCCCGACGCGACGATCGACGAACCCCGCACCGGCGCCTCGATCCGCCAGGCCCTGCGGGCTTCGAGGACGGTGCTGCGCTGGGTCACGTCCACCAGCCAGAGCTTGCTGCTCTCCACCATCCACAGCCACCGCCCGCGCTGCAGGATCCCGCCGCCGTGGCGGCAATAGGTGCGCGGTCGCTTTCCCACCTGGCCGTAGATCGCGCTGTGGAAGGCGATCCGCTTGCCGGTGAACAGGTTCACCCCCATCAGCTGGCACGGCCGCTGCCCGAAGCCCTTGCGGTGACGGAACCCGCTGATCCAAGCGGTGTGGCCGGAGACCGCAAGCCCCTGGGGCACGAGGTGCCGCCGCGGACGAGGCAGCCAGATCCCCCGGCACAGGCTCTTGTGGTTGCGGAACTCCGCGAGCGGCTTGCTGGTGTACCTCGGCTCGGCACCCCGGACCTCGCGTCGCTCGATCCCGTCGCACCGGTGCCCCTTCGCGGCCTTCCCAGCCAGCGGTTGGGCGACGGAGTCCATGCGCACCAGACCCCCGCTCGCCAGGAGCAGGAGCATCACGAACGTCACCCGAAGGCCTCGCGTCAGCATCGCTGCTCACGCTAGTAGGACGCGGGGCGCGCCCCGTGGACGTGCGGGGTGCGTGTTGGAGACATACCCTAGGGGGGTATGGTGTCAGGATGAGCGACTCGAGCGACACCACCCACGTCCACCCCGGCTACATGCACCGCAAGGACGACTACCTGCGCCGCATGAAACGCATCGAGGGGCAGGTGCGTGGCATCGAGCGGATGATCGCCGACGAGACCTACTGCATCGACATCCTCACCCAGGTCTCGGCCGTGACCAAGGCGCTGCAGGCCGTCTCCCTCGGCCTGCTCGACGAGCACATGTCCCATTGCGTGCTCGACGCGGCCAAGGCCGACTCCCCCGACGCCGACGCCAAGCTGCGCGAGGCTTCGCAGGCGATCGCCCGGCTGGTGCGCTCATGAGCTCGACGACCGACTACACCGTGACCGGCATGACCTGCGCCCACTGCGTCGCCTCGGTCACCGAGGAGGTCGAGGAGATCGCCGGCGTCACCGACGTCAGCATCGACCTCGCCACCGGGCGTCTCCGGGTGACGAGCGAGGCGCCGCTCTCCGACGAGCAGGTGCAGGCCGCCGTCGAAGAAGCGGGCTACCAGGTCGCATGACCTCGACGACCGAGCTCGACATCACCGGCATGACGTGCGCCTCCTGCGCGAACCGGATCGAGCGCAAGCTCAACAAGGTGCCCGGAGTGGTCGCGACGGTCAACTACGCCACCGAGAAGGCGAAGGTCAGCCACGACGAGGGTGTCGGGACCGACGAGCTGCTGGCCGTGGTCGAGGCGGCGGGCTACTCCGCGAAGGTGCCGTTGCCCCCCGCGGGCGATTCCCCCGTGGACGTGGAGGATCCGACCCGGTCGCTGCGCGAGCGACTCCTCGTCTCACTGGTCCTCAGCGTGCCCGTCGTCGTCCTCGCCATGGTCCCCGCGTGGCAGTTCACCAACTGGCAGTGGCTGTCCCTGACTCTTGCCGCACCCGTCGTGGTGTGGGGCGCACTCCCGTTCCACCGGGCCGCGTGGGCCAACCTGCGCCACGGCGCCGCCACGATGGACACCCTGATCTCGATGGGCACGCTGGCAGCGTTCGGCTGGTCGCTCTACGCGCTGTTCTTCGGTACGGCGGGCGAGGCCGGGATGACCCACCCCTTCGAGCTGACCGTCCAGCGCACCGACGGGGCGGGAAACATCTACCTCGAGGCCGCGGCCGGGGTGACCACGTTCATCCTGGCGGGCAGGTACTTCGAGGCACGCTCCAAGCGGCAGGCCGGCGCTGCGCTCCGCGCGCTGATCGAGATGGGCTCGCGTGACGTGGCGGTGCTGCGGGGCGTCGAAGAGACCCGGATCCCCATCGGGGAGCTGGTCGTGGGCGACCTGTTCGTCGTACGCCCCGGGGAGAAGGTCGCCACCGACGGCGTGGTCGAGCAGGGCTCGTCGGCGGTCGACGCGTCCATGCTCACCGGCGAGGCCGTGCCGGTGGAGGTGGGTGCCGGCGACACCGTCGTCGGGGCGACCGTCAACGTGGGCGGGCGTCTCGTCGTACGCGCCACTCGGGTCGGCTCGGACACCCAGCTCGCCCAGATGGCCCGGTTGGTCGAGGACGCGCAGAACGGCAAGGCCGAGGCGCAGCGCCTGGCGGACCGGATCTCGGGCGTCTTCGTCCCGGTCGTGATCGCGCTCTCGGTGGCCACCCTCGGCGTCTGGATCGGCACGGGCGCGGGAGCGGCGGCGGCGTTCACTGCGGCCGTGGCGGTGCTGATCATCGCCTGCCCGTGTGCACTGGGTCTCGCGACGCCGACCGCACTGATGGTCGGCACCGGCCGCGGTGCGCAGCTCGGCATCCTGATCAAGGGCCCCGAGGTGCTGGAACGCACCCGCGCGGTCGACACGGTCGTGCTCGACAAGACCGGCACCGTGACGACCGGCCAGATGTCGCTGGTGGACGTGGTCGCGGACGAGGGCGAGGACGTCGACGACGTCCTGCGTCTGGCCGGCGCCCTGGAGGACGCGTCCGAGCACCCGATCGCTCGCGCGATCGCTGCGGGAGCGCGGGACCGCGTCGGGGCCGCCGGCCCGGTCGACGGTTTCGCCAACCTGGAGGGACTCGGTGTCGAGGGGGTCGTCGAAGGCCGCGCAGTCCTGGTCGGCCGAGCGAGGCTGCTCGAGGAACGGGGTCAGCGCCTCTCCCCTGCACTCCAGGTTTCCCTTGATGCGGCACAGGAACGCGGAGGTACGGCGGTCGCCGTCGGCTGGGGCGGGAAGGCCCGCGGCCTCCTCGTGGTGGCCGACACCGTCAAGGACACGTCGGCCGAGGCGATCACCCGGCTGCGCGAACTCGGGCTGCGCCCGATCCTGCTCACGGGCGACCACACCTCCGTGGCGCTCGCCGTGGCAGCCCAGGTCGGCATCGCCGCGGAGGACGTCGTTGCCGAGGTGATGCCGGCCGACAAGGTGGCGATGATCAAGCGGCTCCAGGCCGAGGGCCGGGTGGTGGCCATGGTCGGCGACGGCGTGAACGACGCGGCCGCCCTCGCGCAGGCCGACCTGGGCCTGGCGATGGGCACCGGCACCGATGTCGCGATCGAGGCGAGCGACCTGACCCTGGTCCGAGGCGATCTCCGGGTCGCTGCGGACGCGATCCGGTTGTCCCGTCGTACGCTCGCGACGATCAAGGGCAACCTGTTCTGGGCCTTCGGCTACAACGTCGCGGCGATCCCTCTCGCGGCGGCCGGGCTGTTGAACCCGATGCTCGCTGGGGCGGCGATGGCGTTCTCGTCGGTGTTCGTCGTCGGAAACAGCCTGCGGCTGCGGGGGTTCCAGCCACTCACCGACCGTCGCTGATCAGGCCGTGACGAGGTCCGCGAAGACGACCACATTCTCCTCGAAGTCACTGGTTCCGGCAACGAGTCCTCCGCACGTGATCAGGCGCAGTCCCGGATGGTCGATGTTGCCGTAGACCTTCTGGGTCGGGAACCTCGACTTCTTGAAGTGCTCCACCCGGGCCACTCGGAAGGTCGCGGTGGTGCCGTCCTTGCGCGCGACGTGGATCTTGTCGCCTTGCCGGAGATCGGTCAGGCGCGCGAACACGCCGGGCTCCACGTAGCGGACGTGGCCCACGATGATGGCCGGCCCGAGCTGACCGGGCGTCGGAGCACCGGTGAACCACCCGGCCGGAAAGGCGCCCGGTGGCGTCTCCAGGGTGCCGTCCTTGTTCAGGCCCAGGGCCATCAGGTCCGAGTCCACCTTGATGGCGGGGATCCGGAGCCGGGTCGGCACCGACCGCGCCATGGCAGGGATGACGGTCTTGGTGGGGATGCTCGGCGTCGGAGTGGGCACCGCGGAAGGCGTGGACTCCTGCGCGTCGGGGCTCTTCTGAGCGCTGTCACCGCAGCCGCCGAGAACAACGGCTGCGGTCACCACCATCGCGACGGGCCAGACCCGCCACATCCGCCTCCACGGACGTGACGGGTGGCTGGTGGTCACACGCGTTGGCGGCGGCGTACGGCGAACAGTGCGAGTCCTCCGACGAGGACGAACACGCTCCCGCTGGCCAGTCCGGTCGGCGTGCGGTCAGTGTTGTGCGGACCGACGTACCCGGTGTCGACCGATCCCGTGGGGAGATCGGTCACCTGGGTGGTCGTGTCGGTGGTGTCAGTGCCACCGCCACCGCCCGTGCCGCCGTTGGTGCCACCGTTGGTGCCGCCCGTGCCTCCGGTGCCGCCGGTGCCGCCGGTCGACGGCGTGGGACTCGGCGTGGGGGTGGGCGTGGTGGGCGGAGTGTCACTGCCCCCGGTGACGGCCTGGTCATCGCTCTCGTCGGCGCAGCCGGACCCGAAGATCCTGTTGCTGTGCAGGTTCACGGCGCCGGTGCTCGCGAGCGCCCGGCCCTCCAGCGTTGCGCCCGTGTTCATGGTGATGGTCGTGCTGGCCATGATGGTGCCGATGAAGTGGGTGCGCACGCCCAGGGTGGCCGAGCTGCCGACCTGCCAGAACACGTTGCAGGGGTTGCCCCCGTTGGTCATGATCACCGAGGAGTCGGTCGCGGTGATCAGGGTGCTGCTGGTCTGGAAGACCCAGACCGTGTTCGGGTTGTTCTGTGCGTCCAGGGTCAGTTGACCCGTGAGCCCCATGGGGCCACCCGAGTTGTAGGTGCCACCGACCTTCGTCGTGTTGCCGAGCTCGGTCGCCACGTTGTTCACCGGGTTCTGGAGCGGGCCGGCTGCCTGGTTGTACGCGGTGGTCAGGTCGTTCTTCGCGTTCAGTGCCACTGGGTCAGCGATGTAGTAGGCGCCGCCCACGGTCATCTCGCTGGCACCCGTGACCGCGGAACCCGGGTGCAGACCAACACTGCGACTGATCGTGGTGGGGCCGGTGTTGGTCACCGTGGAGCCGGCCAGGACCGAGAAGGCCGAGGCTGTACCGAGCGGCACCTGGATGGCCGCATGCGCCGCGTTGGACATCGGTCCGCCGAGCAGCACGACGGCCACTCCGGCAGCGGAGGCGGTTCGGTAGAGGTTGCGGCGGCGACGAGAAGCAGGACGGGTGGTGGAGGCCATCAGGGCGGATCCTCAAGGTCGTAAGCACTGGCGCCCTGGCCGTATCCCGGATCCGAATGGGGCGTAATGGATTAGATCGGGCCGATTTCATGCCTGCGATTCAGCATAAAAACGGCGTATCTACACACTTCTCGCATCACCTTACGCGCGAGACGAGTCGGAGACCAGCAGTCTCGTATTTAAAGGTTCCCACCCCCGACGCCCCAATCGGCGCTCCCGCCTGAGCCGGGCGCGTCGAAGCTCTCCCCTTTCGACCGAGATGTGTCCACCTCGGGTTGTCGCAGGGCGGCGCGCCGTCCGAAACTCGGCTAGCGGTCGCCGGCGAGGAGGGGTTCGAGGGTCAGCTCCGGGTGGTCGCGCTCGACGACGCCGATGCGCCACTTGTCCGGTGCGAGCACCAACAGGGTGCCGTCGTTGCGGGACAGCACCTCGAGGCCACGGACACTGTCGAGCTCGGCGGCCGACGCGGCGTCCGTACGACGGGCCTGGGTGTAGGAGAGCATCTCCAGCCGGATCGGTGCCCCGAACTCGCTCGCCATCCGGGCCACGGCGACCTCGAACTGCATGGGCCCGACCGCAGCGAGCACCGGCGACTGGTGGCCGCGCAGGTCGGAGCGAAGGACCTGCACGACGCCCTCGCCGTCGAGCTGGTCGATGCCGCGCCGGAACTGCTTGAACCGGCCGCTGTCGACGGCCGTCGCCACGGCGAAGTGCTCGGGGGCGAAGGTCGCGATCGGCGGGAAGCTGACCGGTTCATCGAGATAGATGGTGTCGCCGATCTTCAGCGACAGGGCGTTCACGAGGCCGACGATGTCCCCGGGGTAGGCCGTGTCGATCACCGAACGCTCGCGCCCGAAGATGGCCTGCGCGTACTTGGTCGCAAACGGTCGCCCGCTCTGCGCGTGGGTGGCCACCATCCCGCGCTCGAACACGCCGGAGCAGACCCGGGCGAAGGCGACCCGGTCACGGTGGTTGGTGTCCATCCCGGCCTGCACCTTGAACACGAAGGCGCTGAACGGTGCCGTCACCTCGCGCACCTGGGTGGGCCGGCCGTCGGCGCCCTCCTCGCCGAAGCGGAAGGGCGCAGCGGGAGGAGCCAGCTCGACGAGGGTCTCCAGAAGTGCGGCGACGCCGAAGTTGGAGATCGCAGACGCAAACAGCACCGGCGTCGTGAAGCCGCTGAGGAACAGGTCCTGGTCGTGGTCGGCCCCGTCGGAGGACAGCAGCTCGGCCTCCTCGACCGCAGCGGCCCAGGGCTCGCCCTCCCTCGCGGCGGCCGCCTCGGCGCCCATCCGCTCCTCGGGGGCACGCGTCGCTCCCCCGGCGGTGCGCGTGTAGGCGACGTAGTCACCCGTACGCCGCTCGAGCACTCCGCGGAAGTCGCCTGCGATGCCGACCGGCCAGGTGAGCGGGGTGGGCACCAGCTTGATCTTGTTCTGGATCTCCTCCATCAGGTCCAGGGCGTCCAGGCCTGGCCGGTCCCACTTGTTGATCACGGTGATGACCGGGATGCCGCGTGCCTTGCAGACGCGGAACAGCTTCAGGGTCTGCGGTTCCAGCCCCTTGGCCGCGTCGACGAGCATCACGGCTGCGTCCACCGCGGAGAGCACCCGATAGGTGTCCTCGGAGAAGTCCGAGTGGCCGGGGGTGTCGACGAGGTTGATCACGTGGTCGCCGTACGCGAACTGCAAGGCGGCCGAGGTGATGGAGATGCCGCGCGCCTTCTCCATCTCCATCCAGTCGGAGACCGTCGAACGCCGGCCGGACTTGCCGTGGACCGCGCCGGCCTCGGTGATCACCTGCGCGTGCAGGGCCAGCGCCTCGGTCAGCGTCGACTTTCCTGCGTCGGGGTGGCTGATGACCGCGAACGTGCGGCGACGGTCCGCCTCGCGGCGTACCTCGCGCTCGAGCGCGGTGCTGGTCGGCTGCGGCGCCTCGTCGGCGTCGGTGGTCGTGTGAGTCACGTGTCCTGGATCGTTGGGTCGGGTCCCGGCGATGGCACGGGCAACGCCCCAGTCTACGGAGAGCGATCGCTCGGGCCGAATCGCCTTGGTCGCGTCAGTCCTCGTCGAGGCAGAGGCAGAACGGGTGGCCCGCGGGATCCAGGAGCACCCGGACGTTCTCCTGCGGCTGGTGCGTGGCGAGCGTCGCCCCCAGCTCGACGGCATCCGCGACCGCATCGTCGAGGTCACCGACCTGGAAGTCGAGGTGCATCATCGGCCGCTGCTGGCCGTCGGCGGGTGGCCACACCGGCGCTCGGTAGTCGGTCGCCTCCTGGAACACCACGAAGCTGTCGCCGTGCGGCATGCCGAGGATCGCGGTGCCGGGCTCCTCGTGCCCGATCGGCCACCCGAGCAGCTCGGAGTAGAACCGCGCCAACGCGCCCGGATCCGGCGCCTCGATCGCCATCCCCCACCACATGCCCGCACCCCTGGATCGCATGCTGCCCACCCTTCCCCAACGGATTCGCCGTGTCCAGGAGTGGTCTCGACGCCGGAAGCTGAACCCAGCCACCAGCTGGTCGAGCAGCGAGGAACGAGCGGACAGTCGAGACTGTGAGTCCACCCTCCTGTACGCCGTCGACTCACCGGGTTTCGACAAGCCCAACCGACGTACGCCGAGCTGGGCGGACGTCCTCAAAGATTCTTTGACTATTTTTCAGAACCCCCACCAAACAAGGGGAAACTCGCCAAGGACTGTCAGTGCTCGATGCTTCAATTCACTCATGACCAACCAGGTACTCGCCCAGATGCGGCACGACGCCGCGACCCTGGTCGAGACCCTGTGGGCCGCCCGCCGACCCGACGAGCTGATGGACACCGTCGCCGAGATCGAAGCCCTCAAGTCCACCCTGGACGCCCTCGAACTCACCGTGGTCCGTGAGCTCGAAGCCACCGGTGCCGTCAAGCCACTGGGGTGGGCCTCCACCCAGGACTACCTCACCGCCGTCGCCGGCGGCCACAAGACCTCTGGACCCGCAATGGTGCGGTTGGCCAAAGCCGTCGCCGAGCCGATCCTCGCCCCAGTCGGCGAAGCCATGACCGACGGGTGGCTGTCGGCCACCAAGGCCCAGGTCATCACCCGGGCGATCGACACCCTCCCCGGCGACCCAGACCTCCGCGCACGCGGAGTCCAGGTGATGCTCGACTCCGCCAAAGGACTCGACGCCACCGAGCTCCGCAAGGCCGGCCAGCACCTGGTCGAGGTCGTCGACCCCGACGGCACCGAACGCCAGGCCGAGAAGGAGCTCGACCGCAACGAACGCGTCGCCCACCTCGACCGGGACCTCTCCATCCGCGACGACGGAGCCGGCGGCGCCTGGATCAAGGGCCGCTGCTCCGCGGAGTACGCCGCCCAGCATCCGCTCCACCCTGATGCCCCTGGCGAAGCCCGTGCCCAGCCCGGACCCGTCTGCGACCCCGCCACCTGCGAGATCCCCGGCTGTGGGCACGACGGCCGCGACCCACGCGACCACGGCACCCGGATGTGCGACGCCCTCTACCAGCTGTGCCGCGACGCCCAGACCCTCGACCTGCCACCCGAGAGCCACGGCGCCCCCGCACGGGTCAGCATCACCATCAGCTACGACGACCTGCAACGGGGAGCCGGGTTCGCCGAGACCGAGACCGGCGAGACCCTCTCCGCTGCCACCCTGCGGCGGATCTGCTGCGACGCCGACATCATCCCGATCGTCCTGGGCTCCGACTGCGAGGTCCTCGACGTCGGCCGCCAACAACGCCTGGTCACACCAGCGATCTGGAAAGCACTCGTCGCCCGCGACAAGCACTGCCGCTTCCCGAACTGCACCCGACCACCGTTGATGACCCACGCCCACCACATCATCCACTGGGCCGACGGCGGACCAACGTCGTTGTTGAACCTGATCCTGCTGTGCGGCCACCACCACCGCCTCGTCCACGCCGGACCCTGGACCATCCGAAGAACCGGACCCACCATTCACCTTCGACCCACCACCCGGCACCCGCCGGATCACCACCACCGGACGAGAACCACCCGACAACTGATCGCAGCGTCGGGCCCCGGGCGGGAGTCAGACTCCGCCGACTACCCATGCCCGGCCCGGAGAGCCCGAGCGCGGCACGGGCGGCGAAGCCTCGTGACACGCCCAGTGCGGACGCTCGGAGAGGACCAGATTCGAGGCACCGGCTCCCTACGCTGACCAGATGGCGGTGAACCGGAGTCGCAGGGCAAGGGCTGTCCGCAAGCGCAAGCGTCGGATGGACAGCGTCGAGCACGACCTCAGTGACGAGCAGTGGGCCGCGCTCAAGGACGCCTGGGGTGGCTGCGCCTACTGCGGCGCTGACGGACAAGCCGCTCCAGAAGGACTGCGTGCAGGCGCTCTCCCGCGGCGGTCGCTACACCCTCGGCAACCTGGCCCCGGCCTGCGGCTCCTGCAACGCCAGCAAGTGCAACGACGAGGTCACCGGCTGGCTGCGCCGCAAGCGGCTCGACGAGCGCGCCTTCCTGGTGCGGCACCTGGAGATCCAGGCGGCGCTCGCCCTCCAGTTCGCGACGACGCCGGACGCTGCTCGGGCGTGAAGACGTCATACGGAGCGAGCGCACTAGCGACGAGAACGTATGACGTCCGAAGGACTCAGACGTTGAAGCGGAACGAAAACCGGGTGTTTCGGCTACCTTCGATCATCGTTGAGAACAGCCGGAAAGGGCCTCTGACCTGGGCAAACGCCGTCCGCGAGTCGTTGGCGGCCGTTGGTCAGAACCGGGCTCCGCGTGACTTCTTGCGGACTGTTTGCGGACCGCTGGACGGTCGGAGACCCTGAGGTCATCGTCGCGGACTCAGCGACATGACGTCAGGCTAGTCCGAGCCCGGACCTAGACCTTCGATCTTCGCGGATCTTGCGGACAGGTCGCGGATGCTCTGCCAGACAGCTGCTCGGGGTGCGTCGATCTTGAGTGCTCGGATGTATTCGTCGAGACGTTGCGGGCGATCTCGGAGGTAGGTGACTGCTTTGTTGAGGCTCTCGCCAACCGTCTTGCCGTAGGCATCGACCGCCTTGCGCGCGCCGGCCTTCAGTGCGGCGGTGTCGGGTTTCATCATGGCGAGGTCGATGAGATCGCGGCTGAACGTCGACGTGTCTGCCCAGCGGTCGTCATTGGCGAGCAGCTTGGTTGCGACCTGGTCGGTTCGCGTCAGGATCCGTAACCCACAGATCTCATCGCCCGGGGCGGGAGTGTCGAGGTCAATGCGGCCTTCATGGATGATCTCGAACTTGATCGCAACCCCCGCAACGAGCACCGAGGTCCTGATCCCGTAACCGTCAACAGAGGGTGTTCGACCCAGGTCCAGTTCGCGTGTAGCCAGAGCGTCGAGCCCGTGGTCCCTGACCATCTGGCGCAGCGCGCGGTAGGACTGCTGGTCGGAGACCAGGAAGTCGATGTCGACCGATTCGCGGAACTCACCGTTGGCAAGGACGATCGCGGTGCCGCCTCCGAACCAGCAGTTGTTCTCTGCCAGGAGCGGTGCGTCGAGGATCGACAGCACCTCGGCCACCTGTTGGTGGTGCAGCCGCCTAAACAAGGAGCCTCCCGTTGCTGTAGGTGTCCGCGAGGTGCTGGATGAACGCCTTCTCGTGATCGGTGAGGGCTTCCTGGTTGAGGTGTCGCCAACCGCGTTCGTAGAGGTTGAGTGCCTCTGTCTCGGTGATGGTGGTGCCGGCGTCGGTCTGCCAGGCCAGCGTGCGCAGGCCGGGGTAGTCGCCGACCGTGATCGTCGCGAGCTCTGCTGCTGGCGCGTCGAGGATCGGGACGACGAGGTGGAGTCCGAGTGCGGCAGCAACGTTGATGTAGGCGCCGATCGTGACCGAGGGGTTGCCTGCCTCGATCCTGTGCAGGGTGACACGCGAAACGCCAGCAGCTTCGGCACAGGCGACTACCGTGACACCGAGGGCCTTTCGGCGTTCGCGCAGCCGGGCGCCCAGGCGTTCGAGGTCCGCCTGTTGCTCGGGGCTCGTGTACGGGCTAGAGGCTGGCATGTTTCTCATTTTAGTCATTCCAGTCCTTCATGTCAATAATGAGAAACATTTTGGATGCGCTCTCGGTCGAACTGGCTGGCCCTGAGATCTCCAAGGCTCCGCTCGACGTACGCCAAGAGTCCATTCGTTCGCCGACGCTCATGGGCGTCGATCTCCGACCGTTGGGGCGAGAGTCCCGATCCTCAGCCCCAGAAGATCGGGTCGCCACTGGTGTCGATGTAGTCGAGCAGCGCCTGGACGTTCTTTGTCGGGCGCTTGCGCTTGTACTCGTGGAACTTCAGGTGCCGGTCGCGCCAGTAGATCGCCCACTGGCCGGTGGTCTTGGTGTAGCGCAGCCGGGCGATCGGGAACCTCGTGTGCTCGCCGACGCCGTCCCAGGGTGGGCGCACCTCGACGATGTCGACGTGGCGGTCGACAACGTCGGCCTCGACCTTCAGCTCGTCCCACAGTCGCTCGGGCACGCGCTCCCGCGCCCAGAGGCGGATGCGGTGCAGATCAGTCTCGGGAAGTGCCATCACACCAGCGTGTCACTAGTGGACGGAGCGGCGCCTGACCGAAGGGCCGGGAGCGTCGACGGGCGTGCGGACTGTCTGCGGACCAGTTCAACCCCAAAACCAGCGATCCTCAACACCTACAAGCAAATCCCGACGACGCTAGACATTGAAGCGGAACTCCACCACGTCGCCGTCGGCCATCACGTAGTCCTTGCCCTCCATGCGGACCTTGCCGGCCGACTTCGCGGCGTTCATCGAGCCGGCGGCGACGAGGTCGTCGTACGAGCACGATCTCGGCCTTGATGAAGCCCTTCTGGAAGTCGGTGTGGATCACGCCGGCGGCCTCGGGGGCGGTGGCGCCCTTGCGGATCGTCCAGGCGCGCGACTCCTTGGGCCCGGCGGTCAGGTAGGTCTGCAGGCCGAGGGTGTCGAAGCCGACGCGGGCGAGCACGTCGAGGCCGGGCTCGTCGACGCCCATCTCGGCGAGCATCTCGCGGGCCTCGTCGTCGTCACCGAGCTCGACCAGCTCGGACTCGAACTTGGCGTCGAGGAAGATCGCCTCGGCCGGGGCGATGAGGTCGCGCATCTGCTGCTTGAGGGCCTCGTCGCCGAGCTCGTCGGCGTCGCAGTTGAAGACGTAGATGTAGGGCTTGGCGGTCAGCAGCGACAGCTCGCGGACGAGGGCGCGGTCGATCTTGGTCGAGATGATCGGGGTGCCGGCCTCGAGGAGCTCCTTCGCCTCCTGGGCGGCGGCGAGGTTGGCGGCGATCGCCTTGTTGCCCCGGGCCTCCTTCTCCAGCCGCGGGATCGCCTTCTCGACCGTCTGCAGGTCGGCCAGGATCATCTCGGTCTGGATCGTGGAGATGTCCGAGGCGGGGTTCACCTCGCCGTCGACGTGGGTGACGTCCTCGTCGCGGAACACCCGCGTCACCTGGCAGATCGCGGCGGCCTCACGGATGTGGGACAGGAACTTGTTGCCGAGCCCCTCCCCCTCCGACGCGCCCTTGACGATGCCGGCGATGTCCACGAACTCCACGGTGGCGGGCAGCTGCTTGGCGGACCCGAAGATCCCGGCGAGCTTGCCGAGGCGCTCGTCGGGTACGGCGACGACGCCGACGTTGGGCTCGATGGTGGCGAACGGGTAGTTCGCCGCGAGCACGTTGTTCTTGGTCAGCGCGTTGAACAACGTGGACTTGCCCGCGTTGGGGAGACCGACGATTCCGATGGTGAGTGCCACGGGCCGGGAGTCTACGGGCGCCCGGGACGGCCCGACGAATCGGCGAGGAGCATCAGCGTCGCAAGAGCCGGAGAAGCTCCTCGTAGGGCCCGATCAGGGTCGCGACGTCGCCGACGACGAAAGCCGTCTCCCGTCGCGGCAGGTTGACCACGCTGCCGTCGCTCCTGGCCAGGGACACCACGCGCAGCCGGGCCGAGAGGTCGCGCATCTCGGTCCCGGCCAGCGACTCCCCCACCGACAGCCGGGCGACGAGCATGGGCAGGCCGCCGACGTACAACGTCTGGAGCACGTCCATCCCCAGCGCCGCCCCGACGAACCAGGGCGCCGCGAGGGCCGAGGGCGAGCGCACGTTGCGGAAGTCGAAGCTGCCCGAGACCGTGTCCGCGAGCCTGCGGTCGAAGACACGCAGCACCACGGGTACGTCGAGCCACCGGTCTCCCAGCAGGTCTCGGACCGCCAGCCCGGTCTCGATGTTGGCCAGGTCGTCGCTGGTCATCACCGCGACCGCCCGGGCGTCGTCGAGACCCACGGCAGACCAGGTGTCGGGCAGCGTCGCGTCGGCGATCACCACGTGCACCTGCTGGGCGCGCAGCTGTCCCAGGAAGCGGTTCTGGTCGTCGGCCTCCACCACCACGACGTCGATGTCCTGGGCGCGCAGCCCTTCGACGACCGCCTGTCCGACCGCCCCCAGGCCGACGACGACCACGTGGCCGCTCAGCCCGGTCACTCGTCGGCGACCCAGCGAGGAGGCGATCGTGCGGCTGATCAGCACGTTGGTGAGCAACGCGAAGAACACCGTTGCCAAGGTCGCTCCGACGACCATCAGGAAGATCGCCCAGGCGCGGAGCCACGCGTGCTGGTCGCGGAAGTAGAAGTCGCCGAACCCGACCGTGCCGATGGTCTCGATCGTGAAGTAGAGCGCGTCGAGGATCGACATCCCGGTCCCGTCGGCCTCCCGGTAGCCCAGGGTCAGCACGGTCACCGACACCGTGGCCAGCGTGGCCAGCGCGATCAGGGCCCGCTTGATGCGGCGGTCGAGTCCGCGGATCGCGAAGAGCAGCAGGTTGGCAGGTCGCTTCTGCCGGGGACGGGGCGCGCGGGCTCCGACGTACGCCGTCTCCGTACGCCGACCCGGCCGGTCGACCAACCCGGCAGCCGTCACGTCACTGGCCGCGCCGACCAGCACGACGCTGTCACCGTCATGGGCGACGACGTCGCGACCGGGCGAGACCTCGGCGCGCGACCCCACGGGATCCGCGGGCACCAGCACGAGCGGCGCGAGGTCGCCGTACAGCTCCCGCAGGCTCGCCTCCCGCTGCGCCACCGTCTCCACCACCAGGAAGTCCTGGTCCTCGAGCCGCACGGGGTGGATCCCTGACCGCAGGCACGCCTCGACGACACTGGGGGCGGCGAGCCCGGCCGCGTCGAGCACGACCACGCCGATGTCCGCGAGGGCACGGCCGACCGCAGCGTTGCGCATCGCGACGACCACGCGGAGCCCCGGGCGGAGCTCCCGCGCCAGCAGCCCGATCGCGAGGGTGCGGAGGTCGTCGCTCTCGATGCAGACGAGTGCCTCCGCCCCGGCCAGGCCGGCGGCGCGCAAGGTGTCCGCCAGGCGCGCGTCGGCGGCGAGCCACTCGACGCCCAGATCGGCCAGCAACGGCGGCAGCCGCGGGTCGGGAGCGTCGTCCACGACGATCGCCGGCACTCCGGCGAGATGGAGCTGCTCCACCATCCGCAGGCCGTCGTCGTGCAGGCCACAGACCACGACATGTCCTTCGCGCGCACCCCAGTCCGCAGTGGAGGGGGTGAGGGACATGGGAGAAGAGTGCAGGCCGTTCGTGTCGAACGTGTTAAGTGTCGCTAGGAGCTCAGGGAGACCTGAGCGGTCAGCCCCGGGGAGCGCGCTGCAAGCCGCTCGGCGTACTGCTGCCAGGTCTGCTTCGCGTAGGTCTGCGGAGCCGTCCACGGCTTGCCGATGGAGGCCCAGTGGATGATCCATGGGTCGGCCACGTCCTCGTGCACGGGCAGGGCGTTCCATCGCGGGTCGAGGGCGACACGATCCGGTCCGGCGTACGCCAGCATCACGTCCTGGTCATGGAGCCCGTAGGTCTCCACCCAACCGAGGTAGGTCCGGGAGAAGTCGTCACGACGCATCCGGTCGAGGTCCATCACCAGCACTCCGGCGTTGAGGGCGGCGGGACCGTGGCCATGGGCGAGGAACATCCGTCGCATGAGGTCCACGGCCAGCTCCTGCGGAAGCCGGCGAGCGGCCGCGCGCCACTCGGAGGTCTCGGTGATGTTGGAGTCCCGAGCTGCGATCGGGGTCCCCTGCAGGTCGATGGAGGCCAACGCACAGACGTCGCCCAGCACGAGGGTGTCGACGTCGAGGTAGACGACGCGGGCGACGTCGGCCAGCAGCAGCGGCAGCAGCAGCCGGTCCATCGTCGAGATGGTGATCCGTTTCGGGATCCGGTCCGGTCGGGCGAACTGCAGGTCCTCGCACGGGATGAACGTGACCGGGAGCTCCGGGAACGACTCGGCCAGGCTCTTCTCGTACTCCGCCGGCAGCCCGCGACCAAGCACCCACAGGCGCAGGGGGCCGGAGGCGTTCGCGACCATCGACTCGATCGTGACGGCGGCCGGCCCGGCGATCCGCTCGTCGAAGGCAACCACGACGTCGGTGACCGCGCTGGTGTCCACAGACTCGTGCGGCCCCGCGCGCCAGGCCTTGGCCAGGCACGCGGCCACGCCGCCCTCGAGATCCATGGTCGTCGGTGGCACGTCCAGCGGAGCCGCAGCGAACCGCTCCTTCGCCAGCTTCACCCGCTCGTCGGTGCGCTCGCGCCAGCCGGCGTACACCTCCGACTCGTCCATCCCGTCGACGATGTCGGCGACCGTCGCACTGACGAGGGAGCGGAGGCCGTCCTGGATCTCCGTGAAGGCGGCACTTCCCGGGGTCATCCCGGTGAGTCCCGGGAAACGGACGTCACCGGAGCTCCACGGGATGAAGTCGACGGGAACCCCGAGCGAGGTGAGTGGCAGGTAGGCGTGCAGTCGATTGGTCTCGGCACGTGCGAGCTCGCGCTGGTAGCCGCCGAGAACATCGACCGCTGCCCGGACTCCCTCGGTCAGGGACATCTCGCGGTAGACGTCGGCCTGGTGGGTGTAGGAGCGGAACTCCGCCCCCTCCTCCGCCTTGCCGGTCCCGCGGTCGATCACGCCCACGACGCGGCCGCCGTCGTACGCCTCGGCCCGGGAGCCGAAGAGGGCGTCGACCGTCGTGGTCAGGCAGCCGCTGAAGAACGCGTCCACCCCGAGGCTGAGCAGGAGGTCGACGGTGGTCCAGTCGCGACAGCCGATGGGCCCGTAGCGGCGTAGGTACTCGACGCCGTCGTCGCTGATCATGTCGAGTCGGTTGAGGTGGAACGAGACGAAGACCGGCCGGATGCCCGGGTGGTAGGGGAAGTCGTAGCGCAGGTCGTAGAGCGGGTGCATCTGCCAGCCGAACAGCAGCGTCCAGGTCGGCTCCGGGATGACGTCGCCGGAGCTGAATTCCCGGTTGACCTCGACCAGGTGCACTCGGCCGTGGTGGCCTTCGACCTGGAGGTCGGGACGGACGCGGTGCTGGAGCTCACGCGCCACCTGGCCGAACTCGCCCTCGCCGGTGAACTCGACGTCCTGGAAGCGCACCACGTTGCCCAGCAGGGCGATGGTCTGCACGTAGTCGCCCAGATTGCCCGAGGCGAGGTCCTGGTCGGGGGTGTTGTAGCCGATCACGCCCATCGCGATCGCGCCGGGCGGAACCACGACCGGAGCGGGGTCCAGGTAGTCGCGGACGTGCGTGGCGGACAGCGCCTTGCGGTCGTCGAGGGCCTCCGGCGCGTCCGCGAGCGCCGCGTCGAGGCGCCCCATCAGCGAGCGTGCCTGGTCACGCTCGCCATAGGCCAGGAACCTTCCGGCGAGGTCGACCAGCTGGGGCGCGCTGAGCTCGGAGGAGGCTGCGATCGACCTCGCCCGGGCGCGGGACGCCTCGGTATCGGTGTGCAACGCGCCGTCGACCGCCTCGACGGCGACACACCGGGCGAGGGTCTCGTCGTCGAAGCGCTGCACGCGACCCCAGACCCGGTCGAACTGCCGTCGTCGATGGGCGAGGACCGCCATCCCCAGGTCTCCTGCGTCGACGCCCGAGGGGGAGACCGCAAGCCCTTCGCACAGCGACCGCGCGGGCTCGAGCTCGTTGTTGCGCAGCATCGCATCCACAGTGAGGCAGACGCTCTGCTCGAGCGAGCGGCCGCGGCCGAGGTGGTCGGCGAGAAGGGCACTGGCTGCCTGGTGGCGGGCCTTGACGACCGCGCCGCGGGCCAGCGACTCGTTGAAGCGCAGCGGGCGGGCGCGGACCTCGCGCCCGGTCACCGCCGACATGAGCTGCGCCCAGCTCTGGCGGTACTTCGCGCCGACCCGGTTGCGGGCCTCGGCACGCTCCCTCGCCGCTGTCACCTCTGGCGACTCGGACGGCTCAGCCGGGCCGGTGACGAGGCGCCCGGCCACGCGGCGGGCACGCTGCAGGGCGTCCGGGCGGGTGTCCGAGCGACCGAGGTCGGCGGCGAGGCGGCGTACGGCGCCCACCCGGGAGCGCAGCCGGCTCGAGGGGACCTCGGGGGTGGTCATGGGCAGTCCTCCAGCAGGTGGTCCGGGCGCGTTGGACCACAGGCTGCCACACCACGTGTGCCCTGCGGATTCGTGGGAACCCTGCGGTCTCCTCGCAAGAGGACCCCGATTCCTTGCCTCCGCGTGTGGCGCGCGCCACATTGGGGTAGTGACAGGTACGAACTGCGATCCCGACGAGGTCGCCGTGCCCATCAGCCGATTGGCTGCGCGGCACGCACCACCGCACGATGACCGCACGCCCCGGAGGCGCTCGTGACCAACCTGGCCGACAACCTGACCCAGACCGCAGAGGAGCACGGCGACCGTCCGGCGGTGAAGCTCGACGACCTGGTCCTCACCTATGCGGAGCTGCAGGACGGTGCGCGCCGGGTGGCGGCCATGCTGAAGTCGAAGGGGGTGGGCCCCGGTGACCGGGTCGGCCTGGTGCTGCCGAACGTGCCGCCGTTCCCGGTGGTCTTCTACGGCGCGATCGCCCTCGGCGCGGTCGTCGTACCGATGAACCCGCTGCTCAAGGGCCGTGAGGTGAAGTACTACCTCGAGGACTCAGGTGCCTCGATCGTCCTCGCCTGGAAGGACATGGCCGAGGAGGCCGGCAAGGGTGCCTCCGAGGTCGGCATCGAGTGCATCGAGGTCGGCACCGACTTCGCCGAGGTGCTCGCCCAGCACGAGCCCGACACCGAGGTGGTCAGCCGCGAGGACGACGACAACGTCGTACTCCTCTACACCTCGGGCACCACCGGCCAGCCCAAGGGCGCCGAGCTCACCCACCACAACATGATCACCAACGCCGCGACCAGCGCCGAGACCCTCGTGGAGCTCACCGAGGAGGACGTCGTGATGGGCTGCCTCCCGCTGTTCCACGTCTTCGGCCTCACCTGCGGCCTCAACGCCTCCGTGCTCAAGGGCTCCTGCCTGACCCTGATCCCCCGCTTCGACGCCGGCAAGGCCCTCGAGGTGGTCGCCCGCGACAAGGTCACCGTCTTCGAGGGCGTCCCGACGATGTACGCCGGGATGCTGCACGCCGACGGGGCAGAGGACGCCGACATGTCGAGCCTGCGCACCTGCATCTCGGGCGGCTCGGCGATGCCCGTCGAGGTGATGAAGAACTTCGAGAAGACCTTCGACTGCATCGTGCTCGAGGGCTACGGCCTGTCCGAGACCTCGCCCGTCGCCTCGTTCAACCAGCCCGGCCAGGAGCGCAAGCCCGGCTCGATCGGCACGCCCGTGCGCGGCGTCGAGATGAAGATCGTGGACGACGACCGCAAGGACGTCGAGCAGGGTGAGCCCGGTGAGATCGCCATCAAGGGCGAGAACATCATGAAGGGCTACTGGGGCCGCGAGGACGACACCGCAGAGGCCATCGAGGACGGCTGGTTCCACACCGGCGACATCGCCAAGCAGGACGAGGACGGCTACTACTTCATCGTCGACCGGAAGAAGGACCTGATCATCCGCGGCGGCTACAACGTCTACCCCCGCGAGGTCGAGGAGGCGCTCTACGAGCACGAGGGCGTCGCCGAGGTCGCGGTCATCGGCATCAAGGACGACGACCTGGGCGAGGAGGTCGGAGCAGCCGTCGCGTTGAAGGACGGCTTCGACGTCGACGGTGAGGAGCTCCAGGCCTTCGCCAAGGAACGACTCGCCGCCTACAAGTACCCCCGCGCCGTCTGGATCGTCGACGAGCTCCCCAAGGGCCCGACCGGCAAGATCCTGCGTCGTGAGGTCGAAGCACCCGAGGAGACCAACAAGTGAGCGCAGCCACGAAGGCAGAGGCACCGGAGACCGAGAGCCGCGACGAGTCCTCCGACCAGGACTCCCGCGAGCTGGCCACCCCGCTCGACATGCTGCTCTACGACGCCAGTCGCGGCCCACTTCGTCGCTTCATCCCGGGGATGTCGGGCATCCGGTTCGGCGCCGGCCTGGCCCGCAGACCACAGCGGGTCATCCGCCGCGGTGCCGGCCTGATCGCCGAGCTCGCCAAGGTGGGTGTGGGTCGCTCTGAGCTCGCTCCGCACGAGAAGGACCGCCGGTTCAGCGAGGAGGCGTGGGCACGCAACCCGCTTTTCCGCCGCACGCTCCAGAGCTATCTCGCGCTCGGTGAGGCCGCCCGCGGCCTCGTCTCCGACGCGAGCCTCGACTGGGGCGACGACCAGCGGATGAGCTTCATCGTCGACAACCTCGTCGAGGCGTCCGCGCCGAGCAACAACCCGTTCCTCAACCCCAAGGTCATCAAGCGCACCCTCGACACCGGGGGCGGCAACCTGGTCGAGGGCGGGCGCCGGCTGGTCCGCGACTTCGCCACCCCGCCGCGGGTGCCCTCGATGGTCGAGGCCGACGCGTTCGAGGTCGGCAAGGACATCGCCGTGACCCCCGGGGCGGTGGTGCTGCGCACCGACGTCTTCGAGCTGATCCAGTACACCCCGCAGACACCCAAGGTGCACGAGGTGCCCCTCCTGATCGTCCCCCCGACGATCAACAAGTACTACGTGGTCGACCTCGCCGAGGACCGCTCCATGATCGAGCACCTCGTGCGCGGCGGGCAGCAGGTCTTCTGCATCTCCTGGCGCAACCCCGACGCCCGACACGCGGCCTGGGACCTCGACACGTACGGCCAGGCGATCCTCGAGGCCATGGCCGCCTGCGAGGCGATCTCGCGGCAGGACAAGACCTCCGTTCTGGGCATCTGCTCCGGCGGCATGATCTCCTCGATGCTGATGGCGCACCTCGCCGACATCGGGGAGCTGGACCGGGTCGCGTCCTTCAGCCTGATGGTCACCGTGCTCGACCAGGACCGGGCGGGGGTCACCAGCGCGCTGCTGTCCCACAAGTCGGCGGCGGCATCGACGCGGGCCTCCCAGGAGAAGGGCTATCTCGACGGGCGCGCTCTCGCGGAGATCTTCGCCTGGCTGCGGCCCAACGACCTGATCTGGAACTACTGGGTGAACAACTACCTGATGGGCCATGCCCCCAAGGCCTTCGACATCCTCTACTGGAACGCCGACCCGGTGCGCATGTCCGCCGGCATGCACCGCGACTTCATGGACCTCGCGATCCGGAACGCCCTCGTCGAGCCCGGCGAGGCCGACATCCTCGGGACCAAGGTCGACCTGTCCAAGATCGACCGGGACACCTACGTCGTCGCGGGGATCGCTGACCACCTGTGCAAGTGGGAGTCGTGCTACCAGACGACCCAGCTCTTCGGTGGTGAGACGAAGTTCGTGCTCTCCACGAGCGGGCACATCGCGGCGATGGTCAACCCGCCCGGAAATCCCAAGGCGAGCTTCCAGACCGCCTCCGAGAACCCGGCCGAGGCCAGCGACTGGCTGGCCGGCGCGTCGAAGGTCAAGGGCAGCTGGTGGGACGACTACGTCGAGTGGCTGGCCGCTCATGCCGGCGCGGAGCGCAACCGCCCGCGCAAGCTGGGCAACGCTGCCCACGAGCCGCTGTGTGACGCCCCCGGCACCTACGTCCATGACCGGTGAGCACACTGGCCTCATGACACCTGCGCAGGCGGCCCCCGACCGGGTCCGCAACGTGACCGTGCGCGGGATCACGGCGCGGGTCTCCGTGCGACCCGGTGTCGGACGCTGCGTCAACGAACCGCCGCTGCTGCTCTGCAACGGCATCGGCGTCAGCCTGGAGGCGCTGCAGCCACTCGTGGACCACCTGGACCCGGAGCGCGGCATCGTGCGGTTCGACGTCCCCGGGATCGGCGGCAGCCAGCTGCCACCGTTTCCCTACCCGATCGCCGGGCTGGCGTCCTGGGTCGCAGCGTTGATGACGAGACTGGGTCACCGGGAGTTCGACGTCTTCGGCCTGTCCTGGGGCGGCGGACTGGCCCAGCAGCTCGCCGTACAGTCCCGCCGCCGAGTACGACGGGTGGTACTGGTCGCCACCGGCACGGGCGTCCTGATGGTCCCCGCCCACCCGAGGGTGCTCCGGATCATGTCGACCCCACGCAGGCACCGCGACCCGGAGTACGCCGCGCAGGTGGCGCCCACCATCTACGGCGGCTCCATGCGGAGCGACCCGGCCCGAGGGTCGGCCCTGCTCCACGGCGCCACGCGCGCAGGGCCCAAGCGCGGCTACTACTACCAGCTCGCCGCGATGGCCGGCTGGAGCAGCCTGCCCTTCCTCCGCCTGATCCGCCAGCCCACGCTGGTGATGGGCGGCGACGACGACCCGATCATCCCGGTCGCCAACCCGAGGATGCAGGCCGCTCTGATCCCGAACTCGACGCTGCACGTCTACCACGGTGGCCACCTGGGGATCCTGACCGAGGCCGACGAGCTCGCCCCTGTCATCGACGCGTTTCTCAACGAGCACGGTTCTGAACAAGCACAGCCTGAGCGAGGAGACCGACCATGAGTGAGCTCGACGACCTGGGGCTGGAGGACTCTCCCTTCTCCGACTTCCTGGGCTTCGAGCTGCTGCTCGAGGAACAGGACCGCGAGCTGCTCAGCAGCGTGCGCGCCTTCATGACTCGCGAGGTCGAGCCGGTGATCAACGACTACTGGACCCGAGCCGAGTTCCCACATGACCTGCTACCTGGCATCGCGAAGCTCGGCATCGCAGGTCTCGCGTTCGATGGACCCGGATGTCCCAACCGGGGCGCCCTCGTCGACGGCATGGTCGCGATGGAGCTGGGCCGGGTCGACCCGTCGATGGCCACGTTCATGGGCGTGCACGGTGGTCTGGCGATGGGCTCGATCAACCTGTGCGGCTCCGACGAGCAGCGCGAGCGCTGGCTGCCGCCGATGGCGCGGATGGAGCTGATCGGCGCATTCGGCCTGACCGAGCCCGAGCACGGCTCCGACATCTCGCAGGGTCTGTCCACCACCGCCCGCAAGGACGGCGACGAGTGGGTCCTCAACGGCGAGAAGAAGTGGATCGGCAATGCAGCGTTCGCGGACCTCGTCGTCATCTGGGCGCGCGACGAGGACGACGAGCAGGTCAAGGGGTTCGTGGTCGAGAAGGACACCGAGGGGATGACCTTCGACAAGCAGGAGGACAAGATCGCCCTCCGCGTCGTACAGAACGCGGAGATCCACCTCGCCGACGTACGCGTTCCCGAGGCCAACCGACTGCAGAAGGCGGACAGCTTCCGCTCGACCGCCGACGTGCTCCGGGTGACCCGGATGAGCGTCGCGTGGCAGGCGGCCGGGTGCGCCCGCGGCGCCTTCGAGCACGCGCTGCGCTACACCAAGGCGCGCGAGCAGTTCGGCCGGCCGATCGCGTCCTTCCAGATGGTCCAGGACCTGTTGGTGAAGATGCTCAGCAACGTGACCGCCTCCACCGCGATGAACGCGCGGGGGTCGCAGCTCCAGGACGCCGGGCTGCTGAAGGACGAACATGCGTCGCTCTGCAAGGCCCACGCCACCGTGCGGATGCGCGAGGCCGTGGGCTGGGCGCGCGAGGTGCTCGGCGGCAACGGCATCCTGCTCGAGCACCACGTGGGCCGCTTCGTCGCTGACGCGGAGGCGATCTACTCCTACGAGGGCACCCGTGAGATGAACACGCTGATCGTCGGGCGTGCGATCACCGGCGAGCCCGCCTTCGTCTGACCGCACGCCCGTCCGATCCGGCAGGATGCAGCGGTGACCTCCAAGGACGAGCGCTGGTCCGTCGCGCTGCTGGCCGGCGGGCTGTGGCTGCTGACGGACGTGCTGCGGGTGTGGACGCCGTCGCTGATCACCATCTTCGGCCGGGCCGCGGAGACACCGCCCGAGCTGATCGGGGCCTTCGCCCTGGCGTGCGGGGCCGCGCCACTCCTTCTGCTGCTGGTCCTGCCCCGCTCGTGCGGCACCCCTCGGGTGGCGCTGGTGCTCCTGCTGCTGGCTCGCTTCGCGATCCCCTTCACCGACGGTGACCGACCGCAGCTGGTCGTCGCCTCCCTGGGAACGGTGGCCGGGCTCTGGTGGCTCGCGCTGGCGGCCGGCTCCCAGGCGCGGCTCCTCGTCCCCGGACTCGCGTGGGGGCTGCTGCTGGCGACCACGGCGCACGCGGCCCTCGGGACGTACGGCGCGGTGTGGCGCCGGGACTCGGCCGGGTTGGCCGAGATCGTGCTGCTCATCGCGCTGGTGGTCACGGCCCTGGTGAAGACACGATCCGCGACGACATCCGACGAGGCCCCCGGTCGAAGGGCGGCCTGGCTGCTGCTTCCGGTGCTGCTGCTCTGCGGCGTGCTGTTCGCCAACGTCGGGCGCGCCTCGGCCATGGCGGGGACGACCGGTGCGCTCGCGTGTGTTCTCGGCGCCGCGCTCGCGGTGGCGGTTGCCGGTCGGTCACTCGGTCGAGCGATCACCCTCGGAGCCGGTGTCCTCCTCGTCGTGCTCACCGCGCTGGCCACCCTGGTGCCGGTCTCGTACGACGGGCTCGAAACGACACACCCGTGGCTCCAGGTGCCGGCGTTCCTGCTCGGCACCCCCGCGGCGCTGCTCGTCCTCGGTGCCGCGGTCTCGCGCTCACCGCAGGGACGCGGCGGACCGCTTTCCGTGGCCGGCGGAGCGGTGCTCTGGGTGGTGCTGCTGTTCGTGTACTACGCGGGCTACGACCTCGGCTACCGCGCGGACGTCGTGCTGGTCGGGTTGGCCGTGGGGATCGCGGTCGTGTCCGCGACCGGCAGCCGTACGCCGACAGGGCCGGCGTACCGCCCCTCGTCGCGGATCCTCGCGGGAGTCACAGTCCTCGCCGTGGCGCTGGCGACTCTGGGACCAGCGCTGACCCTGCGCCGACTCGGCCAGGACCACGAACCTGGGGAGCGGCTGCGGGTGGTGGCCTACAACCTGCGCATGGGCTACGGCATCGACGGTCGCTTCGACCAGCGAGTCGTCGCGGCCCTGCTGAACCGGCAGCACGCGGACGTGATCCTGCTCAGCGAGATCGACCGCGGCTGGCTGCTCAACGGCGGCCAGGACCAGCTGCGCATCCTCGCGCGGCTGCTGGACATGCATGCGGCGTTCGGCCCCGCCGCCGACCAGGTCTGGGGGGACGCGATCCTCAGCCGCGAGCCGCTGCGGGAGATCAGCAGCCATGCCTTCGACAGCGACGGGGCCGTCACCGGCGCCCAGGCTCTGACGGCCACGACCACCTGGCACGGGCGCTCGGTCACCGTGATCTCCACACACCTCCAACCGGGGTCCGACGGCACGGACGACACGGTGACCCAGGCCGCCGCCCTTGCCGGGCTGATGAGGACCGCCCTCGACCATGGCGACGTCGTGGTCGCAGGTGGGGACCTGAACACCTCCCCGAGCAGTCGTGCCTGGAAAAGCCTGTTCGCCACCGGGTTCGTCGACACCCTCGCCGCGGCACGGCCGTTGCTCACATCGCCGGCCGACCACCCGGAGGAGCAGATCGACCACCTCTTCGCCTCGCCCGGCGTCACGGCCCAGGACCCCCGGGCGATGCAGACGCAGCTCTCCGACCACCTGCCGGTCCGCGTCGACCTGTCGCTGCCTGACCGCTGACGGCGACCTGCCGCCTACACGGTGGACAGGTTCACCGCGAGCACCGCCACGGCGGCCAACCCGTAGCACCCGATCGCCGCGAGCACCGCCCGCACGCGCGAACGCTCGGTGACGTCGATCCGGCTCAACAGCCACGCCAGAGCCGGCAGCACCAGGACGCCGTGCAGGGTCACGCCGTGGAAGCCCTTCAGGAACCCCGTGACGTCGTAGGCGTGCTCGGCAGGGCCTGTCCGCATGGCCACGGTGCCGACGGCGATCATCGCGGCCCCGGAGACCAGGCCGGCGAGCAGCAGCAGGAACCCCGCACGGAGGGCCAACGACATGCTGGGTGACGCATCGACGCGTCCCCGGAGCGCGGTCACGGCCATGAACCCGAGAGTGATCACCAGGACGGCGCCGCCGACGGCGAGGGTGTAGGCGACCGTGGCGTTGAACGCACTCGAGGTGTTCAGGTGGGAAGGCTGGTGGCGCCAGGCCTGCAGCGTGATCCCCGCGACCTCGACCACGCAGTCCACGGCGAAGATGACGAGCAGCACGACGCGGGTGCGCCGGCTCAGCCGGAGGTAGGAGCTCACCCAGGTGACCGTCGCGAGGGTCAGACCGAAGGACAGGCCGAAGGTGCTGGGCTTGCGCCAGGACAACGGCCCGTGCCAGGGCCGGTCGTCGATGACGAACACCCCGAGGTGAAGGATCCCGAGGAGGACGAGGAAGAGGCTCACGGCGTAGCAGCCGCGAACCACCCGCTCGACTCTCCAGGCCCTCTCCACGAATCATTCATACCATGAACCGTTCATCTGCAGAATGGTTCTGCTCATGCCACAATGAGCCCTGTGAAACCACCCTCCGGCGTTGCGCTGCTGCTCGCCCAGCTCGGAGGCCTCGCCGCCGCCCAGTTCGCTGCACGGCTCGCCGAGCTCGACCTGACACCGCCTCACGCGGGCGTGCTCCGGATCGTCGGCCAGAACCCCGGCCTGAGCCAGCAGGCGGTCGCCGAGCGTCTCGGGGCCGCGCCCAGCCGGGTCGTGAAGCTCGTCGACGAGCTCGCGGCGAAAGGACTCATCGAGCGGCATCGCAGTGCGAGCGACCGGCGCAACTACGAGCTCAGCATCCCGAAGAGCGCTGCCGACCGGCTGGGCGCCGTACGCCGAGCCGTGAGCCAGCACGACGCGGCCCTGGTCGCGGGGCTGAGCCAGGCCGAGGTGAAGCAGCTCGTTGCCCTGCTGGCCAAGGTCGCCGACTCGCAAGGGCTGACCCCCGGGGCGGCACCCGGACGCGGCCAGGAGTAGGCCTCAGGCGACGAGGGCCAGCCCACACCTACGTGACGAACTCGAAGAGCGGCGAGCCCGAGGCCACCTTCTCGATGGTCAGGTTGCTCGCGAGCATCCGCTCCATCAATGCGGGCAGGCCTGCGGCTGAGTCGAGATCGATGCCGATCAGCGCAGGCCCGGTCTCCCGGTTGGACTTCTTGACGTACTCGAAGACCACGATGTCCTCGCCGTCGGCCAGGACGTTGTCGAGGAACCCGCGCAGGGCCCCGGGCTCCTGAGGGAACCCGACCAGGAAGTAGTGCCGCAGCCCCTCGTGCACCAGTGAGCGCTCGATGACGTCGGCATAGCGGCTGACGTCGTTGTTGCCTCCGGAGACCAGGCACCCGACGCGGGAACCGGGTGCGAGGTCGAGCCCGGCCAGCGCGGTGGAGGCCATCGCACCTGCGGGCTCGGCGATGATCCCGTCGCTCTGGTAGAGCGCGAGCATCTCGGTGCAGATCGCGCCGGGCTCGACGGTCACGACCTCGTCGACGAGGTCGCGCACCAGCGGGAAGGTGAGTGCACCCACCGTGCCGACCGAGGCGCCGTCGACGAAGGTGTCGAGGTTCGCGACCGGCACCGGGTGACCCGCGGCGAGGGCAGCCGTCATGCTCGCGGCACCGGCGGGCTCGACTCCGACGATGCGGATGTCCGGCCACGTCTCGCCGCAGCCAGACCGCCATCCCGGCGAGCAGTCCCCCGCCACCTACCGGAACCACGATGACGTCGAGTGGACGCTCGGCATCGCGGACCATGCCCACAGCAACCGTGCCCTGGCCCGCGATGGTGCGCTCGTCGTCGAACGGATGCACGTAGGTGCTGCCGTGCGCCGTCGCGAACCTCAGCGCGGCCGCCGCTGCCTCGTCGTACGTCCGGCCCAGCATGGTCATCTGCACGCGGGACCCACCGAGCTCACGGATGCGGTCGCGCTTCTGCCGGGGCGTGTTGGTGGGCAGGAAGATGTGGCCGTCGGTCTCCAGCCGCGAGCAGCTCAGGGCAAGGCCCTGGGCGTGGTTGCCGGCGCTGGCGGTGACGACTCCGCGGGCCAGCTCGTCAGGAGCGAGCGAGGCCATCAGGTTGAACGCGCCCCGCACCTTGTAGGAGCGACCGACCTGCTGGTCCTCGCGCTTGAGGAGCACCTCCGCGCCGTACCGCTGGGACAGCCGCGACGAGCGGTCCATCGCTGTCGGCCTCGCGATGAGGGGTACGACGGTCGCCGCACGTGCGACGTCGTCCGGGGTCACGGTCATGTGCCGACCCTAGAAGATCGGCGTTCCGGTGGTTTCGAGACGCTCGTTCCTGGCTGCTCAACCACCGAGAGGGAGGAACCCGGTGACGTCGATGACCAGCTCGCCCTCGTCGTCGGAGGCTGCGAGGTCGACCGTGGCGGTGATCCGCCAGTCGTGGTCACCCTCGGGGTCGCCGATGATCTGCTGGACCTCCCAGGTCAGCTCGCTCTTCTCGACGAGGAGCATCTTCGGCCCCCGGGCGTCCTGCCCGGTGTCGATCGAGTCGTGCTGCGCGAAGTACTCCTCCAGCGCCTCGCGCCAGTCCTCGCCGGTCATGCTCGAACCAGTCTCGGCCTCGAGCTCGCCGAGCCGCTCCCAGCGACGCAGCGCAGCCAGCTCCACCCGGCGGAACATCGCGTTGCGGACCAGGACCGTGAAGGCGCGCACGTTGGCCGTGATCCGCTCCGGCACCGGCGGCAGGATGTCGGGATCCACGGGTCCGGCGAGCCGGTCGGGATCGCTGAGCCGCTCCCACTCGTCGAGCAGGCTCGAGTCGGTCTGGCGTACGACGGCGCCGAGCCACTCGATGATGTCCTCGAGGTCGTCGGTGCGCACGCTGTCCGGGACCGTCTGCCGCAGCGCGCGGTAGGCGTCGCCGAGGTAGCGCAGCACCAGTCCCTCCGAGCGGGTCAGGCCGTAGTAGGCGACGTACTCGCCGAACGTCATCGCCCGCTCGTACATGTCGCGCACCACCGACTTCGGCGACAGTGCGTCCTCCCCGACCCACGGGTGCCGCTGCCGGTAGAGGCCGTAGGTGTGCTCGAGCAGCTCCTGGAGCGGCTTGGGCCAGGTGACCTCGTCGAGCAGCTCCATCCGCTCGTCGTACTCGATCCCCTCGGCCTTCATCTCCCCGATCGCCTCGCCGCGCGCCTTGTGCTCCTGGGCGCCCAGCACCGGTCGCGGGTCCTCGAGGGTGGCCTCGACGACGGAGACGACGTCGAGGGCGTACGTCGGGACCTCCGGGTCCAGGGTGTCGAACACCGCGAGGGCGTACGCCGAGAGCGGCTGGTTCAGCGCGAAGCCGAGCTGCAGCCCCTCGACGAGCCGGACCCGGCGACCGTCCTCCTCGGGAGGCTTGATCAGCTCGACCACACCAGCTGCAAGCAAAGACCTGTGCTGGGCAGCAGCCAGTCGCATCAACCTCCGCTGCGAGCGCTCGTCCTCGTGGTTGTCGCGCAGCAGCCGGCGCATCGCGTCGGCCGGGTTGCCGGGGCGGGCGATCACGTTGAGCAGCATCGCGTGGCTGACCCGCATCCGGGAGACCAGCGCCTCGGGCTCGGCGGCGACGATCCGCTCGAACATCTCCTCGGTCCAGGTGATCTGGCCCTCGGGCGCCTTCTTGCGCTGCACCCGCTTGAGCTTCTTCGGGTCGTCACCGGCCTTCTTCACCAGCCGGGCGTTCTCCACGATGTGCTCGGGCGCCTGCACGACCACGGTCCCAGCGGTGTCGAACCCGGCCCGTCCCGCGCGGCCGGCGATCTGGTGGAACTCCCTGGCCTTGAGCATCCGCTGCCGGCGCCCGTCGTACTTGGAGAGGCCGGTGAACACCACGGTCCGGATGGGCACGTTGATGCCGACGCCGAGGGTGTCGGTGCCGCAGATGACCTTGAGCAGGCCGGCCTGTGCGAGCTGCTCGACAAGGCGTCGGTACTTCGGCAGCATTCCCGCGTGGTGCACCCCGATGCCGTGCTTCACCAACCTGGACAGGGTTTTCCCGAACCCGGGGCTGAACCGGAAGCCACCGATCAGCTCGGCGATGCGGTCCTTCTCCTCACGGGTGCAGACGTTGATGCTGGTCAGCGCCTGGGCCCGCTCGAGCGCCGAAGCCTGGGTGAAGTGCACGACGTACACCGGCGACTGGTGCGTGGTGAGCAGCTCCTCCAGCGTCTCGTGCATCGGCGTCACCGCCCACTCATAGGTCAGCGGGACGGGCCGGGTGACGCTGGTGACGGCGGTCGTCTCGCGGCCCGTACGACGGGTCAGGTCATCGACGAACGGCGTGACGTCTCCGAGCGTCGCGGACATCAGCAGGAACTGCGCGTGCGGCAGCTCGAGCAGCGGCACCTGCCAGGCCCAGCCCCGGTCGGGCTCGGAGTAGAAGTGGAACTCGTCCATCACCACCTGGCCGATGTCCGCAGCCGCGCCTTCGCGCAGGGCGATGTTGGCGAGCACTTCCGCGGTGCAGCACACGATCGGCGCCTGGGCGTTGACCGCGGCGTCGCCGGTGAGCATCCCGACGTTGTCCGGGCCGAACACGTCGATGAGGGCGAAGAACTTCTCCGAGACGAGTGCCTTGATCGGTGCGGTGTAGAACGTCCGCTCGCCGCGGGCCAGCGCGGCGAAGTGGGCACCGGTCGCGACCAGGCTCTTGCCGGTGCCGGTCGGCGTGGACAGGATCACGTTGGCGCCGGTGACGATCTCGATCAGCGCCTCCTCCTGCGCCGGGTAGAGCGTCAGGCCCTGCTCGCCGACCCAGGTCTCGAAGACGTCGAAGAGCACGTCCGGGTCTGGGTCGCCGGGGGCTGGGGGCAGTCGGTCGAGGAGTGGCATCGCCCGGACATCGTCCCCGACCGCCGGCCGTTCGCCCAATCACCGCTCGGGGTGGGCAGTGGCCGGTCAGTACCGCCCGCGTCGTTCGAAGTCGGCCTTGCGGATCAGGGCATGGATGCCGGTCGTGCGGTCCACGACCTGCGAGCACTGGAAGTCCGACGCGGCCGAAAGGTAGGCGTAGGCGACCGGTCCTGCCATGCCCACGTCGTCGACGAGGAAGTCCAGGGCGTGTCGCACGGCCGTCTTCATCGCGATGTCGAGGCTGGTGGAGTTCCCGCCGTTCTCGGGTCCGTCCGGGTCGCTGAGGCCGATCGGGATCCAGAAGTCAGGGGTCTCGGCGAACGGGTAGTCGAAGGCTGCGCCCGGCGCACCGCGGTGACCCTTCTTGATCACGGTGAGCCGGAAGGTCGGCCGTAGCGAACCCTCCATCGCCGTCAGCGCGACCTCCCCGTCGCCCTGCGCCATGTGGGGGTCGCCGGTGAAGAACATCGCACCGGGCACCTGGACGGGCAGGTAGAGCGTGGAGCCGACCGTGAGGTCGTTGATGTCGATGTTGCCGCCGGCATCGGTCGGCGGGACCGAGTCGACGAGGGCGGAGGTGTCTCGGGCCACCCCGAGGATGCCGAGGAACGGGTGCAGGTCGAAGGCGACCGGCACCTCGCCGGGGAGCCGGCCGCGCAGCCCCCGGCGACCGCGCTCCACGGACGTGAAGACGCTGATGTTGCCGCCCTCGTTGAAGTAGGGCTCGAACTCGGGCCTGCCCTCGAACTGCTCCGGGTACTCCCCCGGCAGCGCACCCTTGCCGTGCCGGTTCGAGATCACGCCATAGGGAACCCGCAGCGGGAGGTCGAGCATCTCGATCTTCAGGACGTCGCCAGGTTCGGCGCCGCGTACCGCGATGGGGCCGGTGACCACGTGCGGTCCGGGGCCGTCGTGCTTCGACGTGGCAGCCACGGCGACCGCGTCGGTGAGCACGTCTCGCTCGGGCACGCCGTACGTCTCGAAGAACGCGCGCGGGTCCTTGCCCTGGTCCTCGAGCACGCCCTCGTGGGAGATGGTGTCGACAGTCACCACGGTGCCCGAGCCCACCACCGCGACCGGCTCGCTGTCCCGGTTGGGAAGCTTCCCCCAGTAGACCTCGTCGGCGCGGGCTCGGACGTAGCGTCCGCGAGTGCGGCCCTGGCCCGGCTGCAGCACCCGCACCGCTCCCGGCTGGTGGCGTGAGGTGGCCACAGCCTCACCGGCACCCGCCAGGGTGGCCGACCCGACCGCCCCCGCGGCCACAGCACCGAGCAGGGCCCGCCGGCCGAGCCGCGCACCCACCTCCGCGGCGAGTGCTTCATGGCGTGCGATGGACAAGGGTGAGTGGGTCACGGGCGTGCTCCTGGGATCCGAGAGTGGTTGACCTCTCACGCAACCAGTGCCGTGTTTCGAAGTCACACGATCGGTGTTGCGCTGTGGTTAACCCACGCCGGTCACCGGCGGGCGGCGTCCTCCACGCACAGCACAGCCCACGGCAGCGCCTCGAGACGCGCCTCCGGGATCGTCTTGCCGCACACGTCGCAGATCCCGTAGGTGCCGTCGTCGAGCTTCTCGAAGGCACGGACGACATCGCCCCTGGCGACCTGCAGCTTGTCGTGGACGGCGACCTGGGTGAGCCGGTCGACTGCCATCGAGGTGCCCTCGCCGATGCGCTTGCCGAAGGAGATCGAGCCCTGGTCCACGGGCTTCTTCTCCAACGTCGCCATCTGCTCGTCGATCTCGGCGAGCTTGGCGTTCAGGGCGGTGCGGGGGTCGGCCATCGACCCAGCATGCCCCGTGCCTGGGCGCGGCTAGCGCTCGGGCTGGTCCGACGGGCTTCCCGACTCGTGGGCGGACAGCAGCTCGCCACGATGGCGCCAGGTCCAGGTGAGGATCGTGACCGAGAAGAGCAGCGTGACCGCGACGATCGCGGCCTCGACGACCCCGCCGGATCCGCTCGTGAAGATGCCGTTCTCGAGGTCGTAGAGCAGGTCCATGCAGAACAGGTAGACGCCGGCACTTCCCGCACACAGCAGCCAGAAGAGCGCACTCGGCCAGTGCCTCACCAGGGCCACGAAGGCGAGCAGGCACGCGATGCCCAGCCACGCGTCGGCCAGCGGGAACGCGTTCTCGAACTCGTAGTAGGCCCGGCTGCTCTCACTGGCGATCAGCCGTCGGTCGGTGAACCACACGGACCAGTAGGCGATGTCGAGCACGATGGCTCCGATGAGGAGAACCTGCACGAAGCGCCGCATGCAGCGATGCTAGCCAGCGCGCTCGAGCCCGAGAGTCAGCTGCAGTTGACGCTGGAGCCGTTGTCGGTGGTGACGGTCGTGCAGTTCTCCTCGAACCAGGCACCGCCGAAGGCGAAGACAACCACCACCAGGACCGCGAGCAGCACGGACCAGAGAGTGCCGATCAGGCCGGTCACGAACCCGGCCGTCGCGAGCCCCGCGCCGCCGATCCGGCCGCCGGAGTCGCGGATCTCCCGCTTCGCCTGCCGGGACACGATCATCGCCGGGATGCCCAGCAGCAGTCCGCAGGCGAAGAGCGACACCAGACCGAGCACGAGGCTGGTGGTGGCCTTGCCGGAGCTCACCGGCGCGACGCCGTACTGCCCGGGGGCGGGGTACTGGCCCGGTTGACCTGGCGGAGGAGGTGGTTGGCCTTGGCTCATGCGCAGAAGGTAGGCCATCCGAGCCGTCCGCGCTCGGTCACACGCTCAGAGGACGCGGGATCCGGCCGGCGCTGAGCTCAGTCGAGCGGGTTCTCGTGGGCCCAGACCGGCGAGTTCTTGGCCGAGAGAAGCTCGTGTCGTTCGGCGGGATCCATCGCCTCGATCTGAGCAGCGAGCGCAAACGGATAACCGGCCACCTCGCCGGCATCCGGGATCGGCACCACGGAGTGCACGATCCGGTCGTCGTAGAGGTGCATCATCGTGACGGACTGGTGTCCGTCAACGGCCGAGAGCAGCCGATCGACCGGCGCCGGGTCGGCGAGGTAGCAGGTCGCCGATGCCACCGAGACCGGGACGCCGGCGAAGGTGGAGTACGACGAGAAGTGGAAGTGGCCGCCGATCACGCCGCGCACGTCGGTGCCCGTGATCACCTCGGCGAGCAGGTGCTGGTCGTGCAGCTCGATCAGCTCCGCCGCCCGCGTCATCGGGACGGGGATCGGCGGGTGGTGCAGCGCGATCAGGGTGCCGTGCTCGGCGGGCTCGGCGAGCACGTCGCCGAGCCAGGTCAGCTGGTCCGCGGAGAGCTCGCCGTGGTGGTAGCCGGGAACGCTGGTGTCCAGGGCGACCACGCGCAGCCCGTCGATGTGGTGGATCCGGTCCTGGGTCACGTCCTCGGTGACCTCCTCGCCGAACAGCTCGCGTGCGTAGTGCTCCCGCTCGTCGTGGTTGCCCATCACCCAGACCACCTCGGCGCCGAGCTCCGCGGCCGCGGGCTCGACGATCTCGCGCAGCCGCGCGTAGGCCTTCGGCTCCGCACGGTCGGCCAGGTCGCCGGTGAAGACGATGGCGTGCGGCGGCATCTCGAGCCGGGCGAGCTTCGCCATCGCCCGGCACAGGTTCTCGTGGGTGTCGATCGCGTCGTACATCCGCCGCTCGGCAAGCAGGTGCGGGTCGCTCACATGAGCGACGACATGGCGAGGAAGTGGGTGCTGGCCCAACGGCTTCACGCGAAAAGGGTAGGGGTCCGGTCGGTCCCGCGAGCGCTTAGGCTCGCCGGGTGCGCATCGCAACCTGGAACGTGAATTCTCTCCGCAGCCGGATCGACCGGGTCGAGGCGCTGCTGCAGCGCCACGACATCGACGTGATCGCGCTGCAGGAGACCAAGGCCCGCGAGGACCAGCTGCCGCTGATGGGCCTGACCGTGCTCGGCTACGACATCGCGGCGGTCGGGCACGACCAGTGGAACGGGGTGGCGATCATCAGCCGCGTCGGCATCGAGGACGTCGAGGTCGGCTTCCCCGGCATGCCGACCTGGGGCGACCCGGCCGTGGCGGAGGCCCGCGCGATCGGGGCGACCTGTGGCGGCGTACGCCTGTGGTCGCTGTATGTCCCCAACGGCCGCAAGGTCGACGACCCGCACTACGTCTACAAGCTCGAGTGGCTGGCCGAACTGCGAGAGGCCGCTCGCTCGATGACCGGCGACGTCGCCCTCGTCGGCGACTGGAACATCGCCCCCCAGGACGACGACGTCTTCGACATCGCCCAGTTCGCCAAGAGCACCCATGTCACCCCGCCCGAACGGGCCGCGTTCAACGGCTTCCTGGAGGACGGGTACGTCGACGTCGTACGCCCCTTCACCCCGGGGCCCGAGAACTACACCTACTGGGACTACTACCGGCAGCGCTACGAGCGCAACCGCGGCATGCGCATCGACTTCGTCCTCGGCAACCCGTCCTTCGCAGGGCGCGTCACCAACGCCTTCATCGACCGCGAGGAGCGGGCCGGAAAAGGCGCGAGCGACCACGCCCCGGTGATCGTCGACCTGGACTGACCCTCAGAGGCGCCTGCGCTCCACCGCTCCCGAGCTCGTCACCACGGTCATCGGCGGTACGTCCGTCGCCACGACCGCCCCGGCCCCGACAACCGAGCCGTGACCGATCGTCACCCCCGGCGCGATCGTCGCCGCTGCGCCGATCCAGACGTCGGACTCGATGACGATCGGCGCGTGGGTGATGAACTCGTAGCGCTCCGCGAGCTCGACCGGATGACCCCCCGTGCTCAGCGTCACCCCCGGCCCGATCATCGTGCGGTCGCCGATGGTGATGCCGCCCAGGTCCAGGAAGTAGCAGCCCTGGTTGACGAAGACCTGCTCGCCGAGCTCGATCCCGAGGCCGTGGTCGCAGAAGAACGGCGGGTAGATCGTGACGTCGTCCGGGAACGGCCGGCCCAGGATCTCGCCCAGCAGCGCCTTCCGGCCCTCCAGGTCGGAGAAGGGAAGCAGGTTCAGGCGCGACGTGAGCTCCATGACGACCTGCACCCGCGCGGCGAAGCTCCGCGACTCAGGAGTCCCCCGCCGAATCCGCCCCTCCTCCGCCATGCCGCGATGCTGGCACGGTGGGGCGGAGAATCAACCAGCCCCGCCGTACGCCGCTGGTTGAGGAGGGAGCGCCTCCCTCCCGCTGGTTGAGGAGGGAGCGCCAGCGACCGTCTCGAAACCTCGTACGCCGACAGGCGAACGCCACCCCACGCTGGTTGAGCCTGTCGAAACCTCGTGCGCCGAGGGGTTGGGCGACCATGCCCGCCTCAGTGGTTGATTCCAGGCACCTGGTGGAGGAGATCCACCACCGAAGGCCAGTCCGCGAAAACTCACCGGGTTTCGACAAGCACAACCAGCGGGTTTGTCGGTGGTCCCTGCCACCCTCGGAACATGGACATCGTGCTTCCCCTCCTGACACTCGTGATCGGCTGCCTGCTCGGGGCCGTGAGCGTGCTGGTGTGGTCCCGGCGTGCCGGGGACCCTGACGTCCTGCGGGCGCTGTCCGCGCGCGGGGACGACCAGGCGGTGCTGCGGGACGGGCTCGACCGGCTGCACGAGCGGCTGATGGACGTCGAGCAGCAGCGCGCCTCGTGGCAGGGCCAGCTCCGCCAGCAGGTCGACGACATGCGGCACAGCACCGACCTGCTGCGCCGGGAGACCGGCGCGCTGTCCACCGCGCTGCGCAAGCCGCACGTCCGTGGCCAGTGGGGCGAGCTCCACCTGCGCAAGGCCGTCGAGCTCGCCGGGATGGTGGAGCACTGCGACTTCCAGGAGCAGGTCCACATCGCCCACGAGGACGGCAACCACCGGCCCGACCTCGTCGTCCGCCTGGCGGGGGGCCGCTCGGTGGTGGTCGACGCCAAGGTGCCGCTCGATGCCCACCTCGACGCGCTGGCGACCGACGACCCCGAGGAGGCCGACGCCCACCTCCGGCGGCACGTCCGGCAGGTGAAGAGCCACGTCGACGCGCTGGCCGGCAAGGCCTACTGGCGCTCGATGCCAGGTGCACCGGAGTTCGTGGTCATGTTCGTGCCGGCCGAGTCGTTCCTGGCGGCCGCGCTGGACACCGACCCCTCCCTGCTGACGTACGCCGCGACGCGCGACGTCGTGATCGCCACGCCCACGACGCTGATCGCCCTGCTCCGCACGGTCGCTCACGGGTGGACCACGGAAGCGCTCGCCGAGCGCACCCGGGAGATCCACGAGCTGGGCCGGGAGCTGCACACCCGCGTCGGGGTGATGGGTGGCCACCTCGACAAGGTGGGCCGTTCGCTCAAGGGTGCCGTCGAGGCCTTCAACAGCGCGGTCGGCTCGATCGAGAGCCGCGTGCTGGTCACCGCGCGCCAGTTCGAGGACATCGGTGTCACCCGCGAGGAGCTCGCGCCGGTCCAGCCGGTGACCCAGGTGCCGCGTCCGCTGACCGCCGCCGAGCTGCTGGACGCGGTCGCCGAGGAACGACTCGAGCTCCCCGCGGCCGACGGACCGCCCACCGGCGAGTCGCGGCGTTCCAGCGCCTGACCCGGCCTACCTTGGGCCTGTGAGCGCACCCACCCTGTGGGAAGAGGGCCGAATGGCAGGCAGCCGCGTCACGCGGCTGGCGGTCCTGTTCGGCCTGGTGGCGATCGCCATCGACCTGGCGATCTTCAGCCGGTTGACCCTCGTGTTCGACATCGCCTTCGTGCTGCTGTGCGTCGGCGCGGCCCTCGCGGTCCACCCACGCGACTTCTTCCGCATCGGTGTGCTTCCACCGCTGCTGCTGCTCGGCTTCATCACGCTGATCGCCCTGGTCCACCGCGACTGGATCGCCGACCCCGGGGACGGGCTCGTGCAGGCCGTGGTCTCCGGCCTGGCTCATCGCGCCAGTGCCCTGCTGACCGGCTACCTGCTCGCCTTGGCGGTGCTCGGGATGCGGCAGCGGGTGCGGATGAGGCGGCGCTACTCGAAGCGGGCCGGGTCACCGGCGCCGACGCGCTCCACCACCGGCGGGCCGTCGGAGAAGTCGACGACGGTGGTGGGTTCCGACCCGGTCTCCCCGGAGTCGATCACCGCGTCCAACCAGTGATCCAGCTCCTCCTTGATCTGCCAGCCGTCGGTCATCGGGACCTCGTTGTCCGGCATCAGCAGCGTGCTGGAGAGCAACGGCTCGCCGAGCTCCTCCAGTAGCGCCCGCACGACGGGGTGGTCGGGGATGCGCACCCCCACCGTGCGCTTCTTCGGGTGCATCAGCCGCTTCGGCACCTCGCTCGTGGCGGGCAGGATGAACGTGTAGGGACCGGGGGTGGCCGCCTTGACCGCACGGAAGGCCGCGTTGCTCAGGTGCACCAGCTGGCCGAGCTGGGCGAAGTCGCGGCACACCAGGGTGAAGTGGTGCTTGTCGTCGAGACGACGCAGGGTCTTGATCCGCTCGAGGCCGTCCCGGTTGCCGAGCTGGATCCCCAGCGCGTAGCAGGAGTCCGTCGGGTAGGCGACGAGCCCGTCGTCGCGCAGCAGCTCGACCACCTGGGAGATGACCCGGGGCTGCGGGTTGACCGGGTGGACGTCGTAGTACCGCGCCACCTGACTAGCTGCCGCTCTGGGCCGCCGCCGCCTTGCGCATGTCGCGACGAAGCTCGGGCGGGAGCGCGAAGATGAGCGACTCCTCGGCGGTGTGCACGGCCTGCGCGCCGGGATAGCCGCGCTCGGTCAGGAACGCCAGCACGCCGGCCACCAGGTCGTCGGGCACGGATGCGCCGGAGGTGACGGAGACGTTGCGTACGCCCTCGAGCCAGGACTCCTCGATCTCGCTCGCGTCGTCCACCCGGTAGGCGGCCTTCGCTCCGGCCTCGAGGGCGACCTCGGCGAGCCGAACCGAGTTGGACGAGTTGGCCGAGCCGACCACGATCACCAGGTCGGCCTCGGGGCTGATCTCCTTGACCGCCAGCTGGCGGTTCTGGGTGGCGTAGCAGATGTCGTCGCTCGGGGGGTCGAGCAGCATCGGGAAGCGTTGGCGGATCGCGTCGACGGTGGCCATCGTCTCGTCGACCGAGAGCGTGGTCTGCGAGAGCCACGCGACCTTCTCGGGGTCGCGGACCACGATGCCGGCCACGTCGTCGGGACTCTGCACCAGCTGGATGTGGCCCGGGGCCTCACCCGCCGTCCCCTCGACCTCTTCGTGACCCTCGTGGCCGATGAGCAGGATGTCGTAGTCGTCTGCCGCGAAGCGCTTGGCCTCGTGGTGGACCTTGGTCACCAGGGGGCAGGTGGCGTCGATCGTCTTCAGGCCCCGCTCGGCCGCCTGGGTGTGCACCAGCGGCGACACCCCGTGGGCGGAGAACACCACGGTCTTGCCCTCGGGGACCTCGTCGAGCTCCTCGACGAAGATCGCCCCGCGGGACTCGAGGTTCGCCACGACGTGCTTGTTGTGCACGATCTGCTTGCGGACGTAGACCGGCGACCCGTAGAGGTCGAGGGCCTTCTCCACCGTGATCACCGCTCGGTCCACGCCCGCGCAGTAGCCACGTGGCGCAGCGAGCCGCACGGCGCGGTCGGCCTCCTCGGGCGAGAGGATGCTCGGCGTACCCAGGTCAGTCATACGGTCAATCGTAGGTGCCGGGCCTTAAGGTCAGCGAATGGCCATGGACACCTCCCCGGAGCATCCGGCGCCTGTGCGCCAGATCACCCAGGCGATCGGCCAGTGGGTCGACCGGCTGGGCGCTGTCTGGGTCGAGGGACAGGTCACCCAGATCTCCCGCCGGGGCGGCATGAACACCGTCTTCCTGACCCTGCGGGACAAGCTCGCGGACATCTCCGTCCCGGTCACCTGCAGCCGCGCCGTGATCGACTCGTTGCCCACCCCGCTCGTCGAGGGCGCCCAGATCGTGTGCCACGCGAAGCCGTCCTTCTACGCCAACCGCGGCACGCTCTCGCTCGCCGTACGCGAGATCCGGCTCGTCGGCGAGGGTGAGCTGCTGGCCCGGCTCGAGCGCCGCCGACAGCTGCTGGCGGCGGAGGGGTTGTTCGCCGAGGAGCGCAAGCGCCCGCTGCCCTTCCTGCCGCGCAACGTGGGCCTGGTGACCGCGCAGAACTCCGCAGCCGAGCGCGACGTGCTCGACAACGGCCGGCGGCGGTGGCCGGGCGTGCGCTTCACCGTGAAGTACGCCGCCATGCAGGGCATGCACGCCGCCCGCGAGGTGATCGCCGCGGTGGAGGTGCTCGACCACGACCCGGGTGTCGACGTGATCGTGATCGCGCGCGGCGGCGGATCGGTCGAGGACCTGCTGCCGTTCTCCGACGAGGCCCTGATCAGGGCCGTCTTCGCGGCCACCACCCCGGTGGTCTCGGCGATCGGCCACGAGCCCGACTCCCCCATCCTCGACCTGGTCAGCGACGTCCGCGCCTCGACGCCGACCGACGCCGCCAAGCGAGTGGTGCCCGACGTCGCCGAGGAGGCCCAGCGGGTGATGCAGATGCGCGAGCGTGGCCGGATGGCCATCCGCGGGGTGGTCGAGCGCGAGCTCCACCAGCTCGCCGCCCTGCGCTCGCGTCCCGTCCTCGCCGATCCCCGTACCGGCCTGGCCGAGCGGCTCGGCGAGGTCGAGAGTCTTCGCGAGCGTGCCCGGCGTACGTTCCGGCACCGGATCGACCGCGGCGACGACGACCTGGTCCACCAGGTCGCGCGAGTGCGGGCGCTCTCGCCGCTGGCCACGCTGCGACGTGGCTACGCGGTGCTGTCCGACGACCAGGGGCAGGCGCTCTCGAGCGTGGCCACTCTCGAGCCGGGGCACGAGATCCACATCCGGGTGGCCGACGGCCGCATCGGTGCCACCGCGACCACGGTCGACCAGATCGACCTGATGCCCGACGCCGACGACGAAGAGGATTGAGCGTGCCTGAGCAGCCCACCGAGACGGAACCGACCTACGAGGAGGCCCGCGACCAGCTCATCGAGGTCGTCCGCACCCTCGAGCAGGGCGGCACCAGCCTGGCCGAGTCACTCGCCCTGTGGGAGCGCGGCGAGGAGCTGGCCAAGGTCTGCCAGCGAGCACTCGAGGGCGCTCGCGCCCGGCTCGACCAGGCGCTGGACGAGGAGACCCGGGGCTAGCGCTTGACCGCGGCGAGGACGCTGCGGAACTGCGAGGCAGCCCCGGCTGAGTTCGGGTGCGCGGGCACCGCGACCGCCGGCCCGTTGACCGACAGGACGCCGAGTCCCTCGACGTAGCGCTCGGTGGGCGGAGCGCAGACATGGTGGCCGATGGACGGCGTGTAGGTGTCGACCAGCTGGGCTCCCCCGGCGGCGGCCGCCCGCTTCACCATCGCGTTGAGCCGGTTGAAGGTCGCGTAGAGGTAGGCCATGTCGGAGTTGCTGACCGGCACGATGGGGTAGCACCCGGTCTGCGGGATGCCCGCGAGGTAGTTGACCATCAGGACTCGCGCCTTCGGGGAGCGCTTGTGGATCTCCTTGAGCGCGCGGACCAGCTTCGGCTCGGCCTCTCGGATCTGCTTGGCCAGCTTGTCGACCCCACCGGCGGTGTTCTTCTCCTTGCAGTGGGCTCCCTGGGGCAACGGGGTGATGCAGTCGGTCGCCGCGCCGGCGAACCCGGCGTCGTTGCCACCGACACCGACGGTGACCAGGTCGGTGGTCTTCGTCAGGCGGTCGAACTGGGCGGGGTTGGTCTCCCCGGTCGGCAGCCCGGTCTGCGGTGCGTAGAAGTCGTCGGTGGTGGCCGATCCGCAGGTGGCGTCACGGAAGACGGGAACCTTGAGCGCCGCTGCGAGCAGCTTGGGGTAGTTGCGGTGCGACTGCGCGCACCCGGTGGGCGCATAGGTCGAGTCGGGGATGCCGTCGGTGTCGGCGATCACCACGTCCGCGGACCAGGAGTCGCCGAGGGCGACGTACTCCTTGTACTTCGGGGCCGACGTGGCCACGGCGTCGGCGACCGGCGTCGCCGCGCCGAACGGGAGCGCGGCCAGCACGGTGGCGACGACAAGGGTCAGTACTGGCTTGCGCACGGGTCCTCCTGGGTGGGCTACGGGAGGACTAACGCACGAGACCGCCAGAGGTCACATGACTACTTGGCGCAGCTGATCTCGCCCTCCAGGCTGCCGGCGAGTTCACGGATCTGCTTCTCCGGAGCCGTGCCGACCACCAGCACGGAGTCGACGTCGTCGTCGCAGGCCGTGCCCGAGCGGGCCACGGCGTAGTCACCTCCAGCGTCCGTGAACGTCTGCCAGGTCTCGCCCCCGATGGTCACGTCCTTGCCGGGCTTGGCGTCAGGATCCACGTGCTCGGTCGCGAGATCCTGGACGCTGGCGGCGGCCTCTTCGACGCCGACATACCTGCCACTCGTCGTCAGCATGCCGAGGTGCCAGGCCGGCGACGCGCCACGGGTGTACGTCGCGCTCGTGGCCTTCCAGCCGCTCGGCAACGGCTCGGGCACCAGGATCTTGAGCTTGCCATCGCTGCGGGAAGCCTTGGCGACGGCCACGTAGTCCACGGTCTGGACGGGGGTCGGATCGTGGTCCGTGGTCAGCGCCCGGAAGCCCACGAAGGCGAGAACCGCCAGCACCGTGACGATCATCGCGCCGATCAGGCCGCCCGAGGTGCGCGAGTAGCGAGCCCCGCCGGGCTTGGGCTCCTGCGACTCGGTCATGGGCACATCCTGTCAACCGGGGTGGAGGCTACGATCACTGCCATGACTGAGAGCCACATTCCCGACTCCCTGTCCGTGGCACCTTCCTTCCCCGACCGGAACCTGGCACTGGAGCTGGTCCGGGTCACCGAGGCCGCCGCCATGGCCGCCGGCCGCTGGGTCGGCAAGGGCGACAAGAACGGCGCCGACGGGGTCGCGGTGAACGCGATGCGGACCCTGATCTCGACCGTCGGCATGCAGGGCACGGTCGTCATCGGCGAGGGCGAGAAGGACAACGCCCCGATGCTGTTCAACGGCGAGGAGGTCGGCGACGGTGAGGGCCCCCAGTGCGACGTGGCGGTCGACCCGATCGACGGCACCACGCTGGCCGCCAAGGGCATGGCCAACGCGATCGCCGTACTCGCGGTCTCGCCGCGCGGTTCGATGTACGACCCGTCGGCCGTCTTCTACATGGAGAAGCTGGTCACCGGTCCCGAGGCCGCTGACGTCGTCGACATCCGCTATCCGGTGAGCGAGAACATCCACCAGATCGCCAAGGCCAAGGGCAACAAGCCCGAGGACGTCACGGTGGTGGTCCTCGACCGGCCTCGCCACGAGAAGCTCGTCGACGAGATCCGCGCCACCGGCGCGCGCATCAAGTTCATCACCGACGGCGATGTCGCCGGCGCCATCATGGCCGCCCGCGAGGGCACTGGCGTCGACCTGCTGCTCGGCATCGGCGGCACGCCCGAGGGCATCATCGCCGCGTGCGCGATGAAGTGCCTCGACGGCGTCATCCAGGGCCGGCTGTGGCCCACGAACGACGAGGAGAAGCAGCGCGCCATCGACGCCGGCCACGACCTCGACCGCGTGCTCCTCACCGCCGACCTGGTCTCCGGTGACGACTGCTTCTTCGTCGCGACCGGCATCACCGACGGGGAGCTGATGCAGGGCGTGCGCTACAAGGCCGGTGGCGCCTCGACGCACTCGCTCGTCATGCGCTCGCGCAGCGGCACGATCCGCTCGATCCACTCCGAGCACAAGCTGAGCAAGCTGCGCGCGTACGCCGACGTCGACTACGACCGCTGAGCGACGCACGATGATCGTCGTTGCCGGCGAGGCCCTGATCGACGTCGTCGTCGACAACGACGGCGACACCAGCGAGACCCCCGGAGGGTCCCCGCTCAACGTGGCGGTCGGGCTCGGCCGGCTCGACGTACCGGCGACCCTGATCAGCCAGGTCGGCCACGACGAGTACGGCGGACTGGTGGTGCAGCACGTCACCGGCAGCGGCGCCGAGATCATCGCCGTACCCACCTCGACCGGGCGTACGTCGATCGCCACCGCCCACCTCGACGACGGCGGTGGCGCCAGCTATGAGTTCGACATCGACTGGAGCCTGCCGCGTCAGGAGCTGCCGCCCTGCCACGCCCTCCATGTCGGCTCGCTCGGCACCCTGCTCGAGCCGGGTCGCGACAGCGTGCTCGACCTGGTGGAACAGGCCTGCGCGCGTGACGGGTTCGTGAGCTACGACGCCAACCTGCGCGACTCGTTCGTCGAGGACCGCGACCGCGTCCGGCGCCAGGTGCTCGAGCTCGCCGCCCGCTGCACCCTGGTCAAGCTGAGCGACGAGGACGCCGACCTGCTCGACCCCGGGGCCGACCCCGACGACTTCGCCCGGCAGCTGCTGACCGGTGAGCGCACGCACATCGTGCTGCTCACGCGCGGGTCCGAGGGGGCGACGGGGTACACGACAGCAGGAGAGTCGAGCGCGCGACCGCGTCAGACCGAGGTGGTGGACACGGTCGGCGCCGGTGACGCCTTCATGGCCGCCACGCTCGCGCAGCTGTGGGACCTCGACGCCTACCGCCGGCCGGGGCCGGGTCTGTCCGTCGACCGGGATGACGTCGCGAGGTTGCTGCGGGGAGCGATCGAGGTCGCTGCGATCACGTGTGAGCGACGCGGAGCGAACCCACCTCGACGGCAGGAGCTGCCTCCCGGGTGGCCCGGATGACCTGCTGGGCGCGCAGCGCCTCCAGGACGTGGTCCATCACGATCGGGTCCACGGCCATCCCGCAGTGACTGGTCCGCACCTCGACCTGCTTCGCGGCCGGGTCCAGGCACGCACGCCAGTCGACGATGCCGTCACGCTTGCTGTAGACCGCGGTGAACGCGACGTCGGGGTGGAGCGGCACCTGGCTCTCCTCCCACGAGAGGCGGGCACAGTCGCCACCGAAGCAGTCGGCGCTCATCATCCCGCCGAAGCCCGCGCGGGTCAGCTTGGAGAGCATCTGGGCGTCCCAGGCGAGCACCTTGTGGATGGCACCCGGGGCGAGCACCGGGCTGCCCATGCTCACGATTCCCTCGATCAGGTCGGGACGCCGCGAGGCCAGGCCTCGGGCGAGCATGCCGCCGAGGCTGTGACCGACGATGGTCACCTTGCGGTTGCGCTTGGTCGCGATCGCCTCGAGACGACGCTCGAGCTTGTCGGCCGCCTCACGGGTGCACCCCACGTTGAGCACGATCTGGGAGCGGTAGGTCCGGAAGCCCTGGTGGCGCAGGAAGACCGACATCCCCTTGAGGGTGCCGTCGAAGGCCATGAACCCGGGAACCAGGAGGACCGGGTCGTGTGCGGGGATCAGGTGGCCGCCGGCGTACGGCAGCCGGGCGCGGACGCGACGGTCGGTCCGCGAGCGTCGGAACAGGCGCGCGCCCTCGGCAATCGTGCTGCTTTCCCGGGCCAGTGCTCGAAGGCCGCTGGGACCCTGAAATCCTTCGGGCGCGAGGAACGAACCGATCGGTGAGTTCACATACTGACGGTAGCGTTAGCGCACGGTGTTCAGCCGTATTTCGTTGATTGTTTCCACATTTCGGCATTTTAGGGTCATACATGTCTATCCCAGTCTCGAATGAGCTCTTCGCGCCCGTCGCGCCCGGCGTGGAGCTCTGCTACCAGACCTTCGGCAGCCCCGAGGGTGAGCCACTGGTCCTCGTGATGGGCCTCGGCGGGCCGATGACCTGGTGGGACTCCGACTTCTGCACGATGCTCGCCGAGGCGGGCTTCCAGGTGGTCCGCTACGACAACCGCGACACCGGTCGGTCGACCAAGCTGAAGGGCCGAGTCACCCGCGGCCAGCTGGTGAAGTCCTTCCTCGGCCGCGGCGGCCGCGTTCCCTACACGCTCAACGACATGGCAGCCGACGCCTTCGGGCTGATGGACCACCTCGGCTGGGACAGCGCCCACATCGCCGGCGTGTCCATGGGCGGGATGATCGTGCAGACGATGGCCATCGACCAGCCCGCGCGCGTCCGGTCGGTCACCTCGATCATGTCCACGCTGGGCAAGCGCACCGTGGGCTGGCAGCACCCCTCGCTGCTGCCCATGCTGATCGCCAACCGGGGAGCCGGGCGCGAGGCGTACGTCGCCAGCTCGGCCAAGATGTGGAAGGTGATCGGCTCACCCGGATTCCCGCAGACCGACGACGAGGTGCGCTCGCGGGCCGAGGAGACCTTCGACCGCGGCGTCAGTGCGAGCGGCGTGATGCGGCAGATGCTGGCCATCCTCAGCCAGCCCGACCGCTCCCGCGCCCTGAGTGCGATCCGCGTCCCGGCAGCAGTGGTGCACGGCGCCGCGGACAAGATGGTCCACGTCTCCGGTGGCCGGGCCACAGCGCGCGCCATTCCCGGGGCCGAGCTGCTCGTGATCGACGGGATGGGCCATGACATCCCGACCGGCCTCTTCGAGACGTTCACGGACATCATCCGGCGTACGGCGGACCGGGCGAAGTTCGCGACCGAGTCGGGCCAGTCGGCCTGAGCCGACCGACCCGACGCGGGTGAGCGTCAGGCGCTGAGCCGGTCCCCGCTGTCCGCGTCGAAGACGTGCACGTGGTGCGGGTCGGTGGTGACGTGGATGACATCACCCTTGTGCACGGTGTCGCGCCCGGCGACCCGGACGATCACCTGGCTGGGCGTGCCGTCGACACCGCTGGTGCCGTAGACGAACGCGTCGGAGCCGAGCTCCTCCACGACCGTGACCTTGACCGGCAGGCCGCCGTCCTCGGGCCCGACCTGTCGCCAGGTCTCGGGGCGTACGCCGACCACGATGTTGCCCTTGATCTTCTTCGCCGCGACCTCGTCGACCGGCACGAGGTAGTCGCCGATCTTGGCCTGGCCCTCGACCGCGGTGGCGCCCATCAGGTTCATCTGCGGCGAGCCGATGAAGCCGGCGACGAACAGGTTGACCGGGCGGTCGTAGAGGTTGAGCGGGGTGTCGACCTGCTGGAGGTAGCCGTCCTTCATCACCGCGACGCGGTCGCCCATCGTCATCGCCTCGACCTGGTCGTGGGTGACGTAGACGGTGGTGACACCGAGGTCGGACTGCAGCTTGGCGATGTCGGTGCGGGTCTGCACGCGCATCTTCGCGTCGAGGTTCGAGAGCGGCTCGTCCATGCAGAACACCTGCGGCTTGCGCACGATCGCCCGTCCCATCGCCACGCGCTGGCGCTGACCACCGGACAGGGCCTTGGGCTTGCGCTCGAGGTAGTCGGTCAGGTTGAGGATCCGCGCCGCCTCCTCGACCGCCTTCTTGCGCTGGTCGGCGGGCATCTTCGCCATCTTCAGCGAGAACGCCATGTTCTCGGCCACGGTCATGTGCGGGTAGAGCGCATAGTTCTGGAAGACCATCGCGATGTCGCGGTCCTTGGGCGGCAGCTTGGTGATGTCCTTGTCACCGATGAAGATCCTGCCGTCGTTGACCTCCTCGAGCCCGGCGAGCATCCGCAAGGTGGTCGACTTCCCACACCCCGAGGGCCCGACGAGGACCATGAACTCGCCGTCCTTGATCTCCAGGTCGATGCCCGGGACCGCTGGCTTGTCCATCCCCGGATACCAGCGCTGTGCCTTTTCGAACGTGACTGTAGCCATGAAACATTCATCTCCTCACCGGCAGGAACGTGCCGGACGATCCGTTGTAAGGGTGGTTGTGACTCCGCTCACACTACTGCCTCACGAGCCAGGCCCCTGTGCCCGATCGGCCGTCCCCCGCTGCCCGGGTGCTGCCCGGTTGGAGATCGACCTGCGCGAGAGGACCCCGCGAGGGCTCAGTGTCCGAGCATCCGCCGCTTGTGGAGCGCCGCGCGGAGGACGCCGCTGCACGGTGACTCCGGCCATCAGCGCGAAGCCCCGCGACCCGCACGACCGGCGAGTCCGGACCAAGAGTCGGGCTCCACCTTGTCGCGACCCTGGTCGAAGGCGCCCATGATGCCGACACCGTCGACGATGACCCTGGTGTGCGCGTTGACGTAGATGTCGATGCCGCCCCAGATGGTGCAGGCGTTGATCACCGTCTCGTGGGCGGTGAACTGCGCCTCCCTGAGGTCGATCTCGACGCCGGCCATGATGGCGACGGCTGTGTGCGTCGCGCCGACCTCCCAGACCCCCGTGCGGGTCGACGACCCCATGATCGCGATCGAGGTGTCGTACCTGGGCGCTGGTGCACTCGGCGCCTCGGAGCGAGGTCGCGCCGCGGCTGGACGCTGCGGCTGCAGGCCGATCGAGGAGGTCCACGGTGATGGGGACGAGGTCGCCGTACGTCTTCGCGCGATACGCCTCCTCGAGCCGCTGGTCGAGACTCCTCCATGTCGATGCGCCCCTCACCCGCTGCCTGACGGAGCAGCTCGGCGACCCGGTGCCGGTCGGCATCGGAGATCCGCAGTCTGGACCTGGTCGTCGTACCCGTCGAGCTCACCACCATCCCCACAGGTTAGTCACGCGCGCGATAATCGACCGGGTGCATACCGTGCCGCAGGGTCACGAGCCAGGCCCCTGTGCCCGATCGGCCGTCCCCCGCTGCCCGGGTGCTGCCCGGTTGCTGCTGGGGCCCGAGGGACGTCATACGGTCTCGTCGCCATAGGGCTCGGTTCGTATGACGTCCTGGCGACCCTCAGGCCCCCGGGGACCAGCCCGCCGCGCGCAGAGCCACCTCGATCTGGTCGAAGAAGTCGTCCGGGCACACGCGCAGGCCCAGGACCGGAAGGCGCAGCACGGTGTCGGCGGTCAGGGCGATGCTGTTCTGGCGCAGGGCATCGCCGACCACGTTCTCGATCCAGGAGTGCTGGATGCCGTCGACCTCGACCACCACGTGCCAGCGCTCCCACCTGAAGTCGAGGTAGTACGTCCCGGAGCGCGTACGCCGGAGCACCTGCAGATCGGGCTCTGGAAGCCCGCGATCGCGGCACCCGCGCAGGACATCGAGCTCGCCGAGGGATCGGACTCCGCCCAGCAGGTCGAGCAAGACGCTGTGCAGGAAGGCTCGTCGCTTGTCCCGCCGGATGCGCAGCATCTCCACACTCAGCTCTTCGGCCGTGGCCAGGTCCTGCTGGACCGTCATGGTCACGAGCAGCGCCGCCTGCCGGTTGGACCGCGCCCACAACGCCGCGCGGATCGCGGCGACAGCCGCCCTGGCCCGAGGGATGCCTTCCGGCGCGAGGTCGGACGCCTCCCAGCGCCGGGTCTGGCGAATGTTCGCCGACGTTCCCCGGTGTCGGATCCGGGCACCGCGAGGGACCGAGACCCGGATGCCGGACGTCTCGTAGTGCTCGAGGCCGGACGCGACGAGTGCCGACTCGCCGTCGAGGAAGGCTCTGGGCCCTCCCTCCAGCACGGCGGACCACCAACGCGTCTGGGTGTCCAGTGGTCCGGTGTGCACGCAGATGCAGTGCCGCCCGACGGATCGCCATCGACCTGCGCGGAGGTTGGCGCGCACCTCACCACGGCTGAACCCGGACGAGTACAGCTGGCTCCGAGACATGACCCCGCCCTGCTCGGCGGCAAGATCGGCGACGAGGTCGCGGCGTACTCGCCTTCTGGTGGCCGGGGTTTCGGTGATGACGTCGTCGCGGGCCTGATCGGTCGAGAGCTCCATCCCCGCAGAGTCGGGCGGCTCCTCAGGATCGACAACGGCGCCGACAGGTCCTGGGGACAACTCGCCCGTCGGTGCTGTCTGTGGATGCCAGGCGGCCCTCTGACCTACCCCGAGGACGTCATACGGTGTGGCTGCAATGGCGACCACTTCGGATGACGTCCCGCCCGGACGTCATACGGTCAGAGGGCCATTGCCGCCGGAACGTATGACGCAAGGCCGAAGCTCGGGAGGCAGCCGCATGACGGAGTACGTCGAGGTGGCGCGCGCCGAGTCCGAGCGCGGCGAGGTGGTGCTGCGCCGCCGGGTCGAGGAGCACGCCGCGGACACCCTGGAGCTGCGGGTCAACGGGGTGTTCGTGATGGACACCCGCGAGACGACGTCCGAGATCGAGCTCGCGGCCGCGGCCCTCGAGCTGGTGGAGGATCCCCGTGACGTCGTGGTCGCGGGCCTCGGGCTGGGATTCACCACCCAGCGCGTGCTCGCCGACCACCGCGTCGAGCAGGTCAAGGTGGTCGAGATCGAGGAGTCGATCGTCGGCTGGATGCGCGACGGCACCATCCCGCACGGCCCGGCGCTGCTGGCCGACCGGCGGGTGCACATCGTCAACGCCGACATCGTGATCGCGGTCGCGGAGGCCACCTCCACCTACGACCTGGTCCTGCTCGACGTCGACAACGGCCCCGGCTTCCTGGTGTACGACGCCAACGCCGGCGTCTACCAGCACGACTTCCTCACCAGTGCCAGGAGGATCCTCAACCCCGGCGGCGCCCTCGTCGTGTGGTCGTCGAATCCTGCGCCGGAGCTCGCGACGACGATGGAGGGGGTGTTCGGCAACTGCACCGAGCATCGGTACGACGTACTCCTGCAGGAGCGCCCCGAGCAGTACCTGCTCTACCTCTCGCGCGCCTGAGACCGGCCTCGGTAGCGTCGAGCCCCATGAGGATCGTGGTGCTCGACGACTACCAGCAGGTCGCCGCGTCGTACGCCGGCTGGGACCGGCTCGGCGCCGAGGTCGACTTCGTCGCCGAGCACCTGACCGGGGACAGCCTCAGCGCCCGGCTCGACGGGGCCGAGGTGGTCGTCGCGATGCGTGAGCGGACGGCCTTCGACGCGGACCTGCTCACGCGGCTCCCCGCCCTGCGCCTCCTGGTGACCACCGGCGCCGCCAACGCCTCGATCGACGTCAAGGCGGCCGCTGCGCAAGAGATCACGGTCTGCGGGACCCGTAGCCTGCCCGGCCCCGCCGCCGAGCTCACCTGGGCGCTGCTGCTGGCCGTGCTCCGTCATGTCCCGCTGTCGGACCGCGAGCTGCGCGCCGGGCGCTGGCAGGACGACGTGCTCCCAGGCGGGGACCTGGCCGGGAAGACGCTGGGGCTGCTCGGACTCGGGCGTCTCGGGGCCAGGGTGGCGCGCGTGGGCCTGGCCTTCGAGATGGAGGTGCTGGCCTGGTCGCAGAACCTCGATCCCGGCCACGCCCGCTCGCTCGGTGTCGAGCCCGCGCCGTCCAAGGACGACCTCCTGACGCGCTCCGACCTGGTGTCCCTGCACCTGCGGCTCAGCGACCGCACGCGGGGAATCGTCGGCGAGCGCGAGCTGGGTCTGATGAAACCGACCGCCGTGTTGGTGAACACCTCCCGTGGCCCGCTCGTGGACGAGGGCGCCCTCGTCGCTGCCCTTCGCGACGGCCGGATCGCAGCGGCCGGGCTCGACGTGTACGACGAGGAGCCGCTCCCGGCCGACCACCCGCTCCGGGGGCTCGACAACGTCGTACTCACGCCCCACACGGGCTACGTGACCACCGACGGCTACCGGCTGTTCTACGAGGACGTCGTCGAGGACATCGCGGCCTGGCAGTCGGGCACTCCTCTCCGGGTCCTCGACCCGTGAGCCACAGCGGTGGCCAGGCTCGGTAACGTCAGCATCATGACTTCTGAGACCCGCACCGAACACGACAGCATGGGCGACATCGAGGTGCCCAAGGACGCGCTGTGGCGAGCGCAGACGCAGCGTGCGGTGGAGAACTTCCCGATCAGCGGCACGACCCTGGAGCCCTCCCACATCGTGGCCATCGCCCGGGTGAAGAAGTCCGCGGCCAGGATCAACGCCGAGCTCGGGATCATCGACGAGGACAAGGCCAAGGCGATCGCCGCCGGGGCCGACGAGATCATCGGTGGCGCGCACCACGAGGACTTCCCGATCGACGTCTTCCAGACCGGCTCGGGCACCAGCTCCAACATGAACATGAACGAGGTGCTCGCCTCGCTCTCCGGCCGTGCCGGCACCGACGTACACCCCAACGACCACGTCAACGCCAGCCAGTCGAGCAACGACACCTTCCCGACCTCGATCCACATCGCCGCCGTCGAGGCGACCACGGCCGAGCTCATCCCGGCGCTCGACGTGCTCGCGAAGTCGCTGGAGGCGAAGGCGGTCGAGTTCAAGACCGTGGTCAAGTCCGGCCGCACGCACCTGATGGATGCGACGCCGGTGATGCTGGGCCAGGAGTTCGGCGGGTACGCCGCGATCATCCGGATGGGCATCGAGCGGCTCGAGTCGACTCTGCCCCGGGTGGCGGAGCTCCCGCTCGGCGGCACCGCGGTGGGCACCGGCATCAACACCCCCGACGGCTTCGCGGAGCGGGTGATCGCCGACATCGCCTCGGAGACCGGCCTGCCGTTCACCGAGGCGCGCAACCACTTCGAGGCCCAGGGCAGCCAGGACGCGCTCGTCGAGCTCTCCGGTCAGCTGCGCACGATCGCGGTCGGGCTCACCAAGATCTGCAACGACCTGCGCTGGATGTCGTCCGGGCCGACCACCGGACTGTCCGAGATCCACCTGCCCGACCTGCAGCCCGGCTCGAGCATCATGCCCGGCAAGGTGAACCCGGTCCTGCCGGAGGCGACCCTGATGGTCTGCGCCCAGGTGGTCGGCAACGACGCCACCGTCGCGATCGGTGGGGCGAGCGGCAGCTTCGAGCTGAACGTGATGATGCCGGTGATGGCGCGCAACCTGCTGGAGTCGATCCGGCTGCTCGCCCACGTGGCGCCGCTGCTGGCCCACCGCTGCGTCGACGGCATCGAGGCCGACGAGGAGCGCTGCCTGACCTACGCCGAGTCCTCGCCGTCGGTGGTCACCCCGCTGAACAAGTACATCGGCTACGAGGAGGCCTCCAAGGTCGCCAAGACGGCCCTCAAGGAGGGCCGGACGATCCGGGAGCAGGTGCTCGAGATGGGGTACGTCGAGCGCGGCGACCTCACCGAGGAGCAGCTGGACGAGGCCCTCGACGTACGCACGATGACCCGCTCGCAGTAGCGGGGCCCGGCTAAGGACCGGTCAGCTCGACGATCGCCGGGACGACGACGTCCCACAGCGGCCGCGGCGGGAACTCGTGGCCCATCCCCGGCATCGGCACGAGCTTCGCACCGCGGATCTCCGCGGCGAGCGCCTCGCCGTGCGGGAACGGGAAGAGCGGGTCCTCGGTGCCGTGCAGCACGAGGGTCGGCACGTCGATGTCCGCCATCGTGTGCGGTGACTCCTCGCCCGTGCCGATGACGAGCCAGTGGTTGGTCACGCTGGCGGCCATGTCGCGTGTGCGTCGTACGACGATGCGGGACACCGCGCGGACCTCGTCCTCGTCCCACAGCGAGCCGGCGTACGGGCGCAGTGCGTCGACGTTGCCCTGCACCACGGCCTCCTCGTCCGACCAGTCGACGTCGGGCGTCTCCTGGTCGAAGGTGTCAGCCACGCGTGGCTCGGGCGGTGGCAGCGGGGTCGGGTCGGCCCGCTCGAACGCGGCGGTCGTCGCGATCAGGGTCAGGCTGAGCACCCGCTGCGGCTGGGTCACCGCGAGGTGCTGCGCGATCCCGGCACCCATGGAGACGCCCACCAGGTGGGCCGCCAGGATCCCGAGCCCGTCGAGCACGTGCAGCACGTCGTCGGCCAGGTCGTCGCCGGTGTAGTCGGGCTGCCCGGCCGGTGAGCTCGTGGACTGCCCGGTGTCGCGGTGGTCGTAGCGGACCACGTAGCGCCCGGCGTCGGCCAGGAGCCGGCAGAACTCAGGTTGCCAGTAGTCCATCGAGGACGTGGCACCACCGATGAGCAGGATCGCTGGATTCTCGGGTCGACCGAACGTCTCCACGCAGAGCTCGGCCTTGCCGGCAGGGATCATCGAGATCGTCATGCCTGTCTCGACTGCGCGGCGGCGCCGAACTCATCGGCGCCGGCGCCTGGACCGGTCAGTACCAGCCGGCGCCCTGCTTGTAGGACCAGGCGGCACAGGCAGAGCCGTAGCGACCCTTGATGTAGCCGAGACCCCAGCGGATCTGGGTCTCCGGGTTGTCGGCCCAGTCGGGACCGGCGGAGGACATCTTCGAGCCGGGGAGCGCCTGCGGGATGCCGTACGCCGAGGAGCTGGGGTTGTCCGCGTGGACGTTCCAGCCGGACTCCTGCGACCAGATGTTGTCGAGGCAGTCGAACTCCGAGGAGGACATCCCGAACTCGGGCATCAGCGCGCGGGCGAGCGTCTTCGGGTCGGCCTTGCTCAGGTCCTCGGACTTCGTGACCGCAACACCGGAGGCGTTGGACAGGGCACGGGCCTTGGACCGGTCGGCCTCCGGCCGGCGGTCGTCGACCGAGCGGGAGGCGCGCTGCTCGCGCTCCTGCAGGTCGGACTCGCTCATGGCCTTGGCCGGAGCCGCGGCGGACAGTGCCGCCGAGGCGGAGCCGTCGATCGGCGAGGAGCTGGCGAGCACCCCCGAGGAGACGGCCAGACCGGTGGCGGCGACGGCGACTCCGGAGAGGAGGCCGAGGCGACGCAGGTGGCGGCCGATACGGGCGTGCAGCGGAGCACTGGGCGTGCTGCGGTGCTTGGCGGCGTGCTTCTCAGACAAGGTGAACCCTAGCGTTGACAGCATGGACGTCATTCACGCTCAACGTGCTGGGGGGAAGCGCGGAGCGAACCGAGGAAGTCCAATCACCCTCCCCCATACCCCATCCGGTTGCAAGTTGAACCACCCAGTAACAGGCGTGACCTCGTTCACGCCGTTCCGGGTTACGCGTGGAGCGCGTGAATCGGCTCACACAGGGAGGTGCAGGTTTCACCGGCCGGCCGGTGACTCCGGTCGTTGATGGCCGTTGCAACACCCATCAACCTCAGGGATCGCCCGACAACCCCGCCCGCTTTGTCCGTCCCCGCCCGGAGGTCACCCCTCCAGCCCCACGAGCCCCAGCAACGGCGTACGGCGCCCGCCACCCCGGGCGCCGCGGCCTCACATCGTCATGTGCTCCAGCATCTCCGTCACCAGGGCGGCGATCGGGGACCGCTCGGAGCGGGTCAGGGTCACGTGGGCGAACAGCGGGTGGCCCTTGAGCCGGTCGACCACCGCGACGACGCCGTCGTGGCGACCCACGCGCAGGTTGTCGCGCTGGGCCACGTCGTGGGTCAGCACCACCTTGGAGTTGGCGCCGATCCGGGAGAGCACGGTGAGCAGCACGTTGCGCTCCAGCGACTGCGCCTCGTCGACGATCACGAAGGCGTCGTGCAGCGAACGGCCGCGGATGTGGGTCAGCGGGAGCACCTCGAGCATGCCGCGGTCGAGGACCTCGTCGACGACGTCGGAGGTGGTGATCGCGCCGAGCGTGTCGAAGACCGCCTGGCCCCAGGGCGACATCTTCTCGGACTCGCTGCCGGGGAGATAGCCGAGCTCCTGGCCACCGACCGCGAACAGCGGGCGGAAGACCACCACCTTCTTGTGCGTACGACGCTCCAGCACCGTCTCCAGGCCGGCGCACAGGGCCAGCGCCGACTTGCCGGTGCCCGCGCGCCCGCCCAGCGAGACGATGCCGATGTCGGGGTCCAGGAGCAGGTCGAGGGCGATCCGCTGCTCGGCCGACCGGCCGTGGATGCCGAAGGCCTCGCGGTCACCGCGGACGAGGTGGACCCGCTTGTCGGCCTTCACCCGGCCCAGGGCGCTCCCCCGGTCGGACATCATCACGAGGCCGGTGTGGCAGGGCAGGTCGCGGGCCTCGGCGAGCTCGATCACCTGGTCGTCGTACAGCTCGTCCAGGTCGGCGGCCGTGACGTCGACCTCGGTCATCCCGGTCCAGCCGGCGTCGGACTCGTGGATCTGCTCACCGCGGTACTCGGCCGCGTCGAGTCCGACCGCAGACGCCTTGATCCGCAGCGGGAGGTCCTTCGAGATCAGCGTGACGTCGTGGCCCTCGTTGGCCAGGTTGCAGGCCACCGCCAGGATGCGGGTGTCGTTGTCGCCGAGGCGGAAGCCCGACGGCAGCGACTCAGGGTCGGTGTGGTTGAGCTCGACCCGGATGGTGCCGCCCTGGTCGCCCACGGGGACGGGCTCGTCGAGGCGGCCGTTCTCCACGCGCAGCTCGTCCAGCATCCGGAGTGCCGAACGGGCGAAGTAGCCCAGCTCCGGGTGGTGCCGCTTGCCCTCGAGCTCGGTGATCACCACGACCGGGAGGACGACCTCGTGCTCCTCGAACCGTTTCAGTGCGCCGGGGTCGGCCAGGAGCACCGAGGTGTCGACGACGTAGGTCCGACGGCCCGAGGTGCGTGCCGAGGTCTGGGCGGGTGCGCGCTTCGCTGTTGCCACTGGTTCCCCTTGTGACCGGCGCGCGCACTCTGCGCCCCGGTCCGCTAGTTCTGCTCGGACCGGGTGCAGGCAAGGAAGTCTGAGTGCTGACCTCCGGCGGTGCAGTGGTGTGGGACCACTCGGTGCCCTCCTGGTATCTCCCTGCTGCAACGCAGTTCGACACCCGCAACGTAAGCCCCGCTTTGTGTCTATCCCGGCCGACACGCCAGAACGCCGGGTGAACGGCAACCAGCGCCTTGCGCAAGCAGGTAGAACACGTTCTAGGCTGCCCCTGTGAACGGGATCAAGGTCTGCATCATCGGCGCCGGTTGCTCGGGGATCACCACGGCCAAGCGCCTCCGGGAGTACGACGTCGACTACGACCAGTTCGACCTCTCCGACGACGTCGGCGGCAACTGGTACTTCCAGAACCCCAACGGCCACTCGGCCTGCTACGAGTCGCTGCACATCGACACCTCGACGACGCGGCTCCAGTTCGAGGACTACCCCGCGCCCGAGAGCTTCCCGGACTTCCCGCACCACACGCAGATCCACGACTACTTCCGCTCGTACGTCGACCACTTCGGCCTGCGCGACGGCATCACCTTCAACACCGGCGTCGAGCGCGCCGTACGCCGGGACGATGGATGGGACGTCACCCTGTCCACCGGCGAGACGCGCAGCTACACCGACCTCGTCGTCGCGAACGGTCACCACTGGTTGCCGCACGTCCCCGACTGGCCCGGAGAGTTCAGCGGCACGATCCTGCACAGCCACGCCTACCGCAGCCCGTTCGACCCGGTGGACATGCGCGGCAAGCGGGTCGTCGTCGTCGGGATGGGCAACTCCGCCATGGACATCGCCAGCGAGCTGTCGCCGCGCTGGATGGCCGAGCGGCTCTACGTCTCGGCACGTCGCGGCGTGTGGGTGCTGTCGAAGTACCGCAACGGCAAGCCCGCCGACAAGATGATGGCCTCGCCGGACATCCCCCGCGAGGAGGGCCTGCGGATGGCCCGCGCGATGATCCGCGAGCAGCTCGGCAACATGAGCGACTACGGCCTCCCCGAGCCCGACCACGAGCCACTCTCCGCGCACCCCACGGTCAGCCCGGACTTCCTGACGAGGGCCGGCTCCGGGGACATCAACATGCTGCCGGCGATCGAGCGCCTCGACGGCGACACCGTCCATCTCGTCGACGGGAGCAGCGTGGAGGCCGACGTGATCGTGTGCGCGACCGGCTACCGGATGAGCTTCCCGTTCTTCGACGACGCGGAGACCGACCTGCACCCCAGCGACGACCACCGCTACCCGTTGTTCAAGCGGATCATCAAGCCGGGCGTGGACCATCTCTTCTACCTGGGGCTGGCCCAGTCGTCGCCGACGATCGTCAACCTGGCCGAGCAGCAGAGCAAGCTCGTGGCCAAGCTGCTGACCGGCGACTACGCGCTGCCGAGCGTGCCCGACCAGGAGCAGATCATGGTCGCGGACGAGCAGGCCCACCTCGGGCAGTACTACGCGGCGCCCCGCCACACGATCCAGATCGACTTCGCGCGCTACACCCAGGACCTCCTGGCCGAGATCGCCGCTGGCGAGGAACGGGCCCGGACGGCCTAGCTGCTCCGTCAGGCGATGAGCGAGAGGGTGCCGAGGTCGCGGATCGCGGCGCAGGACCGGCGGGCCATCGCGGCGAACATCTGGTCGCCGCGCTCGGTCCGGGTGCCGTAGGCACAGCCGAACACCGCGACCAGCGGGCCCTGGATCATCGCGAAGCGATAGTCGTCCCAGCACGTCTCGAGCGAGTAGTCGGCGACGCCGTGGCCCACCAGCGCCGAGTGGTACGCCGCGACGAGGTCGCGCTCGCAGGCCCGGCGGTCGTCGGGGTCGAGGCTGGTGCCCAGGAAGTACGCCAGGTCTCGAGCCGGGAGCGCGAGCGACAGGGTCTGCCAGTCGACCGCCCAGACAGCCACCTCCTCAGGGAGCGCGCCCGGGGCGAACATCAGGTTGTCCAGCCGGTAGTCGCCGTGGACCAGCCCGAAGCGCTCCGGTCGCGCGAGAGCCCAGGCCTCCGCGACCTCCACGCAGGAACGCAGGGTCCCCGCGTCCTCCGCCGAGACCTGATCGCCGAGACCCTCCAGGAACAGGTCCGTCGCCGGCCCGTAGAGCTCCGCCAGCATCGCCGCGTCGTCGGGGCCGTTCAGGCTGAGCCCCTCGACCATCGTGAGGGTCGGGTCGCACCACCGCGGGCCGTGCAGCCCGGCGAGGTTCACCACCGAGGCACGGGCCTCGGGCACGGAGCAGCCCGCGATCTGGTCACCCTGCAGCGCCGGGGCCAGGTCCTCGAGGAGCAGCGTGAACTCGCCGGTCCCCGGCCGCATGGACACGAAGTAGCACTCCGGCGCAGAGATGGCGACGGTCGCCTGGAGGTCGGCATAGAAGTTGACCTCACCGCGATAGGCGCCGGCGAGCATCTCCCGGGCACCCGGGTCAGCCGCCGGGAGCTTGGCGAGAAGGGAGCCCTCGTCGAGCCGCACGCGGTAGCAGGCGCCGATCTGGCCGGTGCCGACCGGCTCCACGGAGAGCACCCGCACCGCACGCCCGAGCGCCTCGCTCACCCAGTCCGAGGTCAGCTCCACAGGGTCGATGACGACGCTCATGGCTGCACCATCCACCCCGGGTTGGCGGGAAGTCCGTCGAAGCGGCCCGGCTCACGCACCCGGCCCCACGCCGCGACGACCGGTGCCAGCTCCGTCGGGGTGGCCCCGTGCAGGATCACGCTGTCGGCGCCGGCGGCGAACTGGTCACCGATCCGGGACGCGCACTGCTCCGCCGAACCGGTCGCCGAGGCGGCCAGCCAGTGCGCGGGCAGCACCTCGTCGCGCAGGTAGGTGAGCTGTTCGGTCGTACCGATCGCGTCGAAGGCACCGGGGTAGCCGACGACGAGCGGGTCCTCCCGGAACCGGGCCAGGTCGTCGGCCGACCAGCCGTTCGCGGCGACCAGCACCTGCCCGTAGCCCTGCAGGTAGGTGGCCAGGCGCCCCACGCTCTTGCGCAGCGCGAGCTCCTCGGGAATCGACTCCTCGATGGTCGCCAGGACCGACCAGATCCGCACCGAGGCCGGGTCGCGCCCTGCGGCCTCTGCCGATGCGCGGACGGTCGCCACGGCCCGGGCCAGGGTCTCGTCGGTGAAGAAGGTGTGGAGTACGACGCCGTCGGCCACCCGCCCGGCGAGCTCGAGGGTGCGCTGGCCGATCGCCATCATCAGCACCGGGATGGACTCGTCGAACGAGCTGTCCTGGCTGAGGTAGGGGAACGACCCGGCCGGACCCTCGTGGCCCACCACGGACCCGCCGCCCCACAGCGTCCGGTAGATGCCGATGGCATCCTCGAGCTGGGCTCCGGTGACGCGCGGGACGCCCATCACGTCGAAGAGCAGGTCGAAGCCGCGGCCGAGACCGAACGCATAGCGGCCACCGCTGAGCCGGTGCAGCGAGGTGGCCATGGTCGCGGTGACGAGGGGGTGCCGGGTGTTGTGGTTGGTCGCGGCAGTGCCGATGCCGATCCGGGTCGAGACCGCGGCCGCCGCGCCCGCGAGGACGCCAGCGTCCTTCACGTTGAACCGCTCGGAGAGGAAGACCGCACCGAGCCCGAGGCCCTCGGCCTCGCGCACCTCGTCGAGGAGGTCCCTGGGGTCGAAGCTGTGACCCGCGAGCCCGTAGCAACCCAGCTCCGGAAAGCTCAGCTCCGGGAAGGTCACCCGAACGCCTTCATCACGTGGCCGTGGATGTCGGGGTAGCGCATCAGGTGCGCTCCCCCGTTGATGTCGAGCACCTCGCCCGTCACCCACGCGGCACCGGCCAGGAACAGGACCGCCTCGGCGATCTCCTCCGGGGTGCCCGCCCGTCCGAGCGGGGTGTTCGCCAGGTAGTCGTCCTCGATGCCGGCGATGTCCAGAGCGGGTGCGGTCAGCGGCGTCGGCACCAGGCCCGGTGAGACCGCGTTGACCCGGACGCGGCGCGGGGCCAGCTCCAGCGCGGTGACCTGGGTGAGCATCGCCAGGCCGGCCTTGGCCGCGCAGTACGCCGAGAGGCCCGCGCCCGGCTGGCGCGCGTTCAGCGAGGTGAGCGAGACGATCGAGCCGCCCTCGTCGACCAGCCTGCCCGCGTGCTTGAGCACCACGAACGCACCGGTGAGGCAGACGTCGACGACCCGCCGGAACTCCTCGACGGCGAGCTCGGTGACCAGGCCGAGCGTGCTCGAGCCGGCGCTGTTGACCACCAGGTCGAGGCGGCCCTCCCGCTCGCGGACGCCGGTGAGGAACGCCTCCACGGACGCCTCGTCGGTGACGTCGACCGGCGGCGAGCTGGTCAGGTCGGCCACGTGGACGCGGTGACCGGCGTTCTCGGCGGCCCGAGCGACGGCGGCACCGATCCCGGAGGCACCACCGAACACCGCCACCACCTGGGCGTCGTTCGCGCTGTTCTCTGTGGCGTCGGTCACGGTCGGGGGCATGGTCCGAACCCAAGCACGAACGGACAGAAATTCACAGGTGTTGATTAAAATCGACACGTGCCAGATGATGCGTCGGGTGAAGACACCCACGACGGCGGTCATCGGCGCAGGCATCAGCGGTCTGACCTCCGGGAAGATGCTCAACGACTACGGAGTGCCCTACACCTGCTTCGAGTCCTCGGACCGCGTCGGCGGCAACTGGGCCTTCGGCAACCCCAACGGCCACAGCAGCGCCTACCGGTCGCTGCACATCGACACCTCCAAGCACCGGTTGTCCTTCCGCGACTTCCCGATGCCCGAGTCCTACCCCGACTTCCCGCACCACACCGACATCAAGGCCTACCTCGACGACTACGCGGACGCCTTCGGCCTGCGTGACCACATCGAGTTCGGCAACGGCATCGAGCACGCGCGCCGGCTGCCCGAAGGCGGTTGGGAGCTGGACACGCAGTCCGGCGAGACGCGCCACGTCGACCTGCTCGTCGTGGGCAACGGCCACCACTGGGACCCGCGCTTCCCGAACTTCCCCGGTGAGTTCACCGGGGAGACGATGCACTCCCACGCGTACGTCGATCCGCGGACCCCGATCGACTTCTCCGGCAAGCGGATCCTGGTCGTGGGCATCGGCAACAGTGCCGCCGACATCACTGTCGAGCTCTCCTCCAAGGCCCTGCAGAACGAGGTCACCCTCTCCACCCGGTCCGGCGCGTGGATCGTGCCGAAGTACTTCGCCGGGAAGCCGGCCGACAAGTACTACGTGACCACGCCGTACATCCCCCTCGCCTGGCAGCGGAAGTTCGTCCAGGTGATGCAACCCCTGACCGCCGGCAGGCCCGAGGACTTCGGCCTGCCCACGCCCAACCACAAGTTCTTCGAGGCCCACCCGACCCAGTCCGTCGAGCTCCCGTTGCGTCTCGGGTCCGGCGACGTCACCCCGAAGGGCAACGTGACGCGGCTCGACGGCAGCACCGTGCACTTCGAGGACGGCACCAGCAGCGACTTCGACGTGATCGTCTACGCCACGGGCTACAACATCAGCTTCCCGTTCTTCGACGAGGACTTCCTCTCGGCGCCTGACAACCACTTCCCGCTCTACAAGCGGATGTTCAAGCCGGGCATCGACGACCTCGTGTTCGTCGGTTTCGCGCAGTCCACGCCGACGCTGTTCCCGTTCGTCGAGTGCCAGGCGCGGCTCGTCGCGGCGTACGCCGCAGGCCGCTATCGCCTGCCGTCCGCCGAGGTGATGGAGCGCACGATCGCCGAGGACGAGGAGAAGTACCTCGGCCACTTCAACCACACTCCGCGGCACACTCAGCAGGTCGACTACTTCCTCTACGAGCACGACCTGCGCACCAAGGAGCTCCCGGACGGGCTGCGGCGTGCGGCCGAGAGCGGCGCCCCCGCGCTCGCGGGGAGCGCGACGTGAGCCGGCCCCCCAGCAGCACGCGGGACCGACGTCCCCCGCAGAAGGGCGACCAGCGACGCGCGGCCCTGCTCGAGTCGCTCGACCACCATCTCCAGGAGAGCAGCCTGGAGTCGATCAACATCGCGGACATCTCGCGGCGGGCCGGGGTGACCAGGTCGGCGTTCTACTTCTACTTCGAGAGCAAGGCCGTCGCGGTCGCCGCGCTGATGGAGGAGCTGTACGACGAGATCTTCGTCGCAGCCGGCCTGCTGTCCTCCACGGATGGGACCCCGGCCAGCCGGATCGAGAAGATGCTCCGCGAGCTCTTCGGGGCCCTCGACCGGCACGCCCATCTGTTCGCGGCGATGCTCGAGGCACGCGCCACGAGCGAGGCCGTCCGCACCATGTGGGAGGCCGACCGGCAGTCCTTCGTGCAGCCGCTCGCCGACGTGATCCAGCGCGAGCGCGACGCCGGGCACGCACCGGGCGGACCGGACGCCGTCGTACTCGCCACGGTGCTGCTCGAGCTCAACGACCGGATGCTCGAGCGCATCGCGCTCGGCAGCACCCTCACCCGCGACCAGCAGGTCGACGCGCTCTGCGCGATCTGGCTGCGCACCATCTACGGAAGCACCGCCGACGAGGCTCCACACGAGGACGGCTCATGACCCACGCCCAGCTCACCTTCGTCTCCGAAGGTGTCGACTGCGACGCCTGGCACTTCGCCGCGGGCAGCGAGGCACTGGCCACCGCAGCCGGTCGCCCGGTCGTGGTGATGGCCCACGGCCTTGCAGGCACCAAGGACTCCGGCCTCGCGCCCTTCGCGGAGGCCCTGGCTGCCGCGGGGCTCGACGTGCTCGCGTTCGACTACCGCGGGTTCGGCGCCAGCGCCGGCACGCCGCGCCAGAAGGTGAGCATGGCGGGCCAGCTCGCGGACTACCGCGCGGCGATGACCGCGGCGGCCGGGCTCCCGGGTGTCGACCCCGACCGGCTGGTGCTCTGGGGCGTCTCGCTCGCGGGAGGCCACGTCTTCGAGGCTGCCGCCGGGCGTGATGATGTCGCCGCCGTCGTCGCCCTCACCCCGCTGGTCGACGGGCTGGCCGCAGGCCGGCACGCCCTGGCCAGCCACACGAAGGCCGAGATCGCCCGCTCGACCGTCGCGGGTCTCCGGGGTCGCGTGGCGTCGCTCCGCAACAAGCCGCCCGTGATGATGCCGGTGGTCGGGCGCCCGGGTGAGCTCGCGGCGCTGACCCTGGACGGGAGCTACGAGGACTACCACGCGATCGCTGGGCCGACCTGGCGCAACGAGGTCGACGCCACCCTCGGGCTCGAGCTCGGCGGCCACCGGCCGACCAGGAGCGCCAAGCTGGTGACCGCTCCCGTGCTGGTGCAGATCGCCGACTTCGACCGCAGCGCTCCGCCGTACGCCGCGGCCAAGGCTGCGTTCAGCGCCCGCGCCGAGGTGCGCCACTACCCGTGCGACCACTTCGACGTGTGGCCCGGCAAGGACTGGTTCGAACCGGCCGTCGCGCACCAGGTGGCGTTCCTGACCCGCAAGCTGGCGCCCGCCGTCACGGTCTGACGATGGTCTCGTTCGTCACCCGGTTCGACTTCCGTGCGCCCGGTGCCGACGGCGCTGTCCGTCGCGAGATGTACGAGCGGGCGCTGGACCAGGCGGCGTACCTCGACGAGCACGGCCAGGACGCCGTGATGCTCTCCGAGCACCACGCCTCCGACGACGCCTACCTGCCCAGCCCGCTGCTCGCCGCCGCTGCCATCGCGGCGAGGACCCGACGCCTGCCGATCACCGTGTCCGCGTTGCTGGTCAACTTCTACGAGCCGCTCAAGCTCGCCGAGGACGTGGCCGTGCTCGACCACCTCAGCGGTGGCCGGGTCAGCTACACGCTCGGTCTGGGCTACCGGCGCGAGGAGTACGACCTGTTCGGCCGCTCCTGGTCCACCCGCGGACGCGACATCGAGCAGGCGATCACCGTGCTGCTGTCGCTGTGGGCCGGTGAGGAGGTCGAGCTGGACGGGCGACGCGTCCGCATCTCGCCGTTGCCGATCAGCCGGCCGTCCCCGTTCCTGTTCTACGGCGGTGGCTCGATGGCCGCAGCCGAGCGGGCTGCCCGACTCGGCCTGAGCTTCCAGCCGCAGGTCGCCGACCGGGCGCTGCGCGACCACTACAAGGCCGAGTGCACACGCCTGGGACGGGAGCCGGGGATGGTGCTGATGCCGCCCGGCGGGCCCGCCAACGTGTTCTGCGCCGAGGACCCGGACGCGTTCTGGGCGGCGTACGGCGACTTCCTGCTGGCCGACGCCCAGGGCTACTCGAAGTGGGCCGGCGACCTGCCCTCCCAGGTCCGCGACGACTCGACCACGGTGGAGGAGCTGCGCAGCGCCGGGCGCTACGTCGTGCTCACCGCGCCCGAGCTGGTGGAGCGGTGCCGCGCGGGCGAGATCAGGCTGGTGACCAGCCACCCGCTGTGCGCCGGGCTGCCGGCCGATCCCTCGTGGGAGAGCCTGCGGCTGATCTGCGAACAGGTGATGCCGGCGGTTCAGGAACCGTAGCGGCGCTCGCGCTCGGCGTACGCGCGGACCGCGCGGAGGAAGTCGACGCGACGGAAGTCGGGCCAGTAGGCCTCGCAGAAGTAGAACTCGCTCTGCGCGCTCTGCCACAGGAGGAAGCCGCCGAGCCGCTGCTCGCCGCTGGTGCGGATCACGAGGTCGGGGTCGGGCTGGCCCTTGGTGTAGAGGTGCTCGGCGATGTGCTCGACGTCGATCACGTCGGCGAGCTCCTCGAGCGTGGTGCCCTTGCCCGCGTGCTCGTGCAGCAGCGACCGGACGGCGTCGGCGATCTCGCGGCGCCCGCCGTACCCCACGGCGATGTTGACCAGCAGTCCGTCCACCTCATGGGTGGACTCGGCGGCCTCCTTCAGTCGCTCGGCCACCTTTGCGGGGAGCAGGTCCAGGGCGCCCACCGGGTGCAGCCGCCAGCGACCCTGCTCCGCCAGGCTCTCCACCGCGTCGCCGATGATGTCGAGCAGCGGTTCGAGCTCGGCCTGCGGGCGGTTCAGGTTGTCCGTGGAGAGCAGCCACAAGGTGACCACCTGCACCCCGATGTCCTCGCACCAGCCGAGCAGCGGCTCGATGTTCGCGGCGCCGGCCCGGTGGCCCTGTGCGGTGTCGGTGCCGACGGCCTTGGCCCAGCGCCGGTTGCCGTCGAGCATCACGCCGACGTGCTTGGGAATCCTGGCGGCGGGGAGGCGGCGGACGACCCGCGCCTCGTACGCCGGATAGAGCACCCGCCGCAGTCCTCGTTTCCAGTCCGCCACCCGGGTGACTGTACTAGCGGTCCACCCTGTGATCCCGGATCTCCCCGCAACCGGCGTTTGAGATCCACCCGTGGAGAGCGCAGGTAGTTTGGGCTCGTGAAACCCGACCCCCTACCTGAGCGCATCGCGGAGAATGCCCACGACGCCGCCATTCAGGTCCGGGCCAAGGTCCGCTACGTCAAGGACGAGGTCAAGCCGAAGCTGCGCGGCTGGCTGCATGCGAGCACCGCCCCGTTGGCCCTCGCCGCCGGCATCGTGCTGATCGCGCTGTCCCCGACGCTGACCACCCGCATCGGCTCGGCGATCTTCGCGTTCACCGCACTGCTGCTGTTCACCGTCTCGGCGATCTACCACCGCGGCAACTGGTCGCAGAAGTCGTGGGCGTTCCTCCGCCGATTCGACCACTCCAACATCTATCTGCTGATCGCCGGCTCCTACACCCCGTTCACCCTGATCCTGCTGGAGGGCAGTGCGCGCGTCGGCCTGCTGGTCATCGTGTGGTCCGGGGCAGCGCTGGGCGTGGCGTTCCGGATCTTCTGGACCGACGCCCCGCGCTGGGTCTACACGCCGATCTACTTCGCCCTCGGCTGGGTGGCCATCTTCTACGCCCACGACTTCGCCGGCGCCGGCACCGCCGTGATCACGCTGATCGCGGTCGGCGGCGGGCTCTACACCCTCGGCGGCCTCGTCTACGGCCTCCGCCGCCCCAACCCGTTCCCCACCTGGTTCGGCTTCCACGAGGTCTTCCACACCTTCACGATCGCGGCCTTCATCTGCCACTACGTCGCAGCCAGCATCGCGACGTACCAGCTGCGGTGAGGCTCGAGGTCCGGTTGGATGCGTGGGCTCTCGATGAAGGAGAGGTCCCGGTCGTTGCCGCCGGCCAGGAGGCTGAGCTGCGGCTGCTCCTGTACACCTCGACGATCGATCGTCGAGGCGTGAGACCGCCCGGGGTCCGGTTCGAGGACGACCCGTCGAGCCTGTATCTGAGCGGGACGGTCACCTGGGTGGGCGAAGGCGATGGAGAACTGCAGTTCGTGATCGAGCACCACGGCGCCCAGATAGCGATCGTCCCTGCCCACGGATGGGTCCTGCGACGCCCGGTCTGGTGGCAGCGTCTGCGCCACCGCGGCCTGTTCCCCTTATTCGTTCCCATGGAGCTGCCCGTGCCGAGCGTGGGGCAGGTCGTCGAGGTCGAGGGCGAGCTGACGGTGATGCCCGACAAACACGCCGAGTTCGACTGGCACGGCCCTGACGTCACCATGCGTTACGAGGTGAACCAGATCGACGCCGAGGTCTACGGGCCGAGTCCGCTGCGACCTGGCAGGCACAACTTCGAGCCGGTCGACTTTCCCTCGCGTCCGCCGGTCATCGGACTCAGCGCGTCCCTTCCTCCCCCGGGCTACGACGGCGACTACTTCGACCTCGAGCGCGACTCGGTGTCGGCATACCGCCTGCTGCTCACGCCGATCCCCTGAGGCCTTCCGAACGTTCCGCACCCTCGCCTCGGCGTGTCGCGTGCCGATCGTTCGGAGGGGTCCCTGGCCCGGGTAGTCCCTGACGTTCTGGCCGCCCCGTGTCCAGAATGTCAGGCCACATCGTCAGGGACTACCGAGCTCCCGCCGGGCCGGTCCTTCTTGCTGCGGCGGGTGGACTGAGACAGGGTGTCGAGGTGAGGTCTGCGCGTGGGTGGGGGTGGTCGGTCGGCCTCGTGCTGCTGCTCACGCTCGGGGCGTGCGGGGGGTCGGGCGACCCCAAGCCGCCTACGCCGCCGGACAGTGAGCTGGACGCGACGGCGGGGCAGTCCCGGTTCGACGAGGGCACGCGCAACGTGCCCACCGGGATCACCAACAACAGCTCGAAGCCGATCACCGTGACAGCGGCCAGGATCAGCTGGGACGGTTTCGACTGGACGACCTCGAAGCTGTCGAAGGAGTCCGTGCCGCCCAGCCAGACGGCCGCCTTCGTGAGCCACTTCGGGCGGGCGAACTGTGCGGCGAAGCCGGCCGATCCCCGGCTCACCGCGGTGATCAACGGCGTACGACGCGACCTGCCGCTCAAGGTCGACGAATCAGGCCTCTTCGACAGGTTGCGGACGAGCGTCTGCGCCCAGCAGCGGCTGGACGCCGCCGCGAGCCTGAAGATGACCATCGGTGAGTCGGTGCTGCGCGACCAGGGGGTCCCGTACTTCGCCGGGACCGTCAGCCTGGAGAGGCCTCGGACGCCGGGAGAGCCGGTCACGGTCGTGGACCTGGGCGGCAGCGTCCTCTTCAACGTGCTGCCCAGGGAGGGGCGACGGCTCCGTCCGGTCAGCCTCGAGCCCGCGGCCGAGTCACTCACCATCCCGATCCGGGTCGGTCCGACGCAGCGGTGTTCGGCACACGCTCGAGGCAACACCTCGCAGCCCTTCCTGTTCAGCGTCTTCACCCGGACCGGCCAAGACCCCGTGCACCGGACCATCACGGTCCCCGACAAGGCGACCCAGCTGCGGTTGCTGGACCTGATCGACCGGTACTGCGCGACGATCGGCTCCTCAGACTGAATCACCGAGGGTGGCGACCAGGTCCTCCACGGTCGTGACCGGCCGCCGGCAGACCAGGTTGCGGCAGACGTACGCCGCGGGCCGGCCGTCGACCACGTCGCGGTCGGCCATCAGCGCGATGGTGCTCTCCCCCGGCACCGCGGCGACCACGACCGCGCCTCCCGGAGCGTGGCGGCGAGCGGCGGCCTCGAGCTCGTCGCGCTCAGGTCCTGCGGGTCCGACGACAGCTACCTCGACCGGCCCGGCCAGCGCGGTCTCGGCGGCTGCCAGCGACCAGCCGGCGAAGCGCGGCGAGCCGTCGGCGACGCGGCGCGAGACCAGCAGCGCCTTCTCCGCGGCATCGCGGTGCCGGCCCGATCCTGTGAGGGCGGCGTACGACAACAGCGCGTGCAGCACCGAGGAGTGACCGCTCGGGCTGGCGTTGTCCGAGGGGTCGCGCGGTCGCACCAGGAGTGCCTCCGCGTCGTCGGCGGTGTCGTGGAAGCCTCCGTCGCCCGCGGCGAAGTGCGTCAGCACGGTCTCGAGCAGCGCGCCGGCGCGGTCGACCCAGATGCCGTCGCCGGTGGCGCACGCCAGCGCCAGGAAGCCGGTGGCGACACAGCCGTGGTCCTCGAGCACGCCGGCGTGCGAGCCGGCAACCCCGTCGCGGGAGACCCGCAACAACCGGCCGTCGGAGAGATGGGTCGAGGCCAGGAACTCCCCGCAGTGCACCGCGGCCTCGACGTACGACGGGACGCCGAGCAGCGTTCCCGCCTCGACGAGCCCGCTGATCGCCAGGCCGTTCCAGGCCGCGACCACCTTGTCGTCGCGGTCGGGCCGCACCCTCGTGGCCCGCGCGGAGAGCAGCCGCTGCCGGCACGACTCCCAGCGATCTGCGTCGTCGGGCTGGGACCGGAGCTGCAGGGTGGAGGAGCCGTTCTCGAACGTGCCGCGCTCGGTGACGGTCAGCAGCGAGGCAGCCCACGCGCCGTCGCCGGGGCCGAGCACGTCCACCAGCTGGGCCGGGGTCCAGACATAGAACGTGCCCTCCTCACCCTCGGAGTCCGCGTCCAACGCCGAGGCGAAGGCACCCTCCGCGGTGGCCAGCTCGGCGAGCAGGAAGTCCGCGATGCCGCGGGCGACACCGGCCGCTCCCGGGTCGTCGTTGAGCACCGCCCAGCGGGCGTAGACCGACAGCAGCTGGCCGTTGTCGTAGAGCATCTTCTCGAAGTGCGGCACCACCCAGGCTCGATCGACCCCGTAGCGCGCGAAGCCGCCCGCCAGCTGGTCGTGGATCCCGCCCCCGGCCATCATCGCAAGGGTCCGCCCGGACATGTTCGTCGCCTCGGTCGCCTGGCCGCTCGAGCCTGTCGAAACCCGGACCAGGAACTCCAGCACCATCGACGGCGGGAACTTCGGTGCGGTGCCGAACCCGCCGTACTCGGAGTCGAAGTCGCGGGCGAGCCGCTGCACGGCGTCGTCGAGAGCAGCCCGGTCGAAGGCCACTCCCCCGGACAGCTGCACCGACGTGGCCAGGGCGTCGCGGATCCGGGTCGAGGCCTCGACGACCTCGCCGGTCCGGTTGGTCCATGCGTCGTCGATCGCCTCGAGCAGCTGGCGAAAGCTCGGTTGGCCGTGACGCGGCTGGTCCGGGAAGTAGGTGCCGGCGAAGAACGGGCTGCCCTCGTGGTCGAGCACGCAGGTCATCGGCCAGCCGCCCTGACCGGTCAGCGCGACGGTCGCCTGCATGTAGACCGCGTCGACGTCGGGCCGCTCCTCGCGGTCGACCTTGATGCTCACGTAGTGCTCGTTGAGGTACGCCGCAGTGGCCTCGTCCTCGAACGACTCGTGGGCCATCACGTGGCACCAGTGGCAGGCGGCGTACCCCACGCTCAGCAGGACCGGCACGTGGCGCTCGCGTGCCTCGGCGAACGCCTCGGGCGACCACTCCCACCAGTCGACCGGGTTGTCCTTGTGCTGGAGGAGGTACGGCGAGGTCGCATCGGCCAGGCGGTTGGGCATGTCCAGCACGCTAGTCGTTGAGCGCTCGATCCCCGGCCGTAGGCTCGGCGAGAGACCAGGGAGAGGACCGCACCGATGGCACGCTCCTCGATCATGTCGCGCAGGGACCTGGAGTTCCTGCTCTACGAGTGGCTCGACACGGAGTCGCTGCCCGCGCGCGCGAGGTACGCCGACCACGACCGCGGGACGTTCGACGCGTTGCTCGACCTCTCCGAGCGGCTGGCCACCGACGTGTTCGCGCCGCTCAACCGACTGGTCGACACGGACGAGCCGCGCATCGACGAGGACGGCAAGGTCGTGCTCCCGGCCGAGGTGGCGAAGGCGCTCGCGGCGTACTCCGGATCCGGGCTGCCGACCAGCGTCTTCGACACCGAGCTCGGCGGCATGCAGCTGCCGTTCGTCGTGCACGCGGCCTGCTCGACCTGGTTCCAGGCCGCCTGCATGGGCATCTTCGCCTACCCGTTCCTGGCCGAGGGCAACGCCAGCCTGCTCGTCGCGCACGGCACCCCCGAGCAGGTCGCGACGTACGCCGAACCCGGTGATCGAGGGCCGCTGGTACGGCACGATGGCGCTCTCCGAGCCGCAGGCCGGCTCCTCGCTCGGCGACATCACCACCCGCGCCGTACGCCAGGAGGACGGCAGCTATCGCCTGACCGGCACCAAGATGTGGATCAGCGGCGGCGACCACGAGCTCGGCGCCAACATCGTGCACCTCGTGCTTGCGCGCACGCCCGACGCACCTGCGGGATCGAAGGGGATCTCGCTGTTCATCGTGCCCAAGCACCTGGTCGACGACGACGGCTCCCTCGGCGAGCGCAACGACGTCGTGCTGGTCGGGCTCAACCACAAGATGGGCTACCGCGGCACCACCAACACGCTGCTCAACTTCGGCGAGGGCACCTTCACGCCCGGTGGCGAGGGCGGGCGCGATCGGCCACCTCGTCGGCGAGGAGGGCAAGGGCCTCGCGGCGATGTTCCACATGATGAACGAGGCCCGGGTCAGCGTCGGGGCGGGCGCGATGGCGCTCGGCTACACCGGCTACCTGCACGCCCTGCAGTACGCCGAGGAGCGCACCCAGGGCCGGCCGCTCGCGGACAAGGACCCCTCGTCGCCGCCGGTGCGGCTGGTCGACCATCCCGACGTACGCCGGATGCTGCTGGCCCAGAAGTCCTACGTGGAAGGGGCTCTGGCTCTGGTGCTCTACTGCGGCCGCCTCGTCGACGAGGTCGCGACGGCTGACTCCGCCGAGGAGCGCGCGGAGGCCGACGTGCTGCTCGGGATGCTCACCCCGATCGCGAAGTCGTGGCCCTCCCAGTGGTGCCTGGCCGCGAACGACCTGGCCATCCAGGTGCACGGCGGCTACGGCTACACCCGCGACTACGCGGTCGAGCAGTTCTACCGCGACAACCGGCTCAACCCGATCCACGAGGGCACCCACGGCATCCAGGCGCTCGACCTGCTCGGCCGCAAGGTGGTGATGGACGGCGGCCGCGGCCTCGGGCTGCTCGCCGACCGGATCCGCGCGACCACCGCCCGAGCGGCGGAGACGGGCGGGGACGCCGCGGCCTACGCCGCCGAGCTGGACGCGCGGCTCGACGACCTGCTGCGCGTCACCGGCGCCCTGTGGCAGGACGGCGACCCCGACCTGGCGCTCGCCAACGCCTCCGTCTACCTCGAGGCCGCCGGCCACCTCGTCGTCGCCTGGCTGTGGCTGGAGCAGCTGCTGGCGGTCGGTGACTCCGCCGGGGACTTCTACGACGGCAAGCGGGCCGCGGCGCGCTACTTCTTCCGCTTCGAGCTGCCCTCCATCGGCCCGAAGCTCGACCCTGCTGGAGTCGCTCGACCGGACCACCCTGGACCTGGACCCCGACGTCCTGTGAGCGTCCTGCTCGACCGCGGAGCGCCTGCGCACCGCCCTGCCCTGGGGCTTCGTCGTCGCGCTGGTGGCCGTCTCGCTCAACCTGCGCGCGCCGTTCGTCGCGGTGGCGCCGATCGCCGGCCGGCTGAGGGGCGACCTCGGGGTGAGCGCCGCCGCGGTCGGCGTGCTCACCAGCCTGCCGGTGCTCTGCTTCGGCCTGTTCGCCCCGTGGCACTGCTCGTCATCCGGCGTACCGGCGCCGAGATCGCGGTGGTCGGCGTGCCTGGTCACCGTGATCGTCGGGTCCGTCGTACGCGGCTCGGCGTCGTACGGCGCAGCCGTGGCCGGCACCCTGCTCATCGGCCTCGGCCTCACCGTCGGCAACGTCGTCGTACCCGTGCTGATCCGGCGTGAGACGCCGCCGAGGCACGTCGGCTCGATGACGGGCATCTACGTCTCGGCGATGAACGTCGGCGCCGTGATCGTCTCCGCCGCGACCGTGCCGATCGCGCACTGGGGTGGCTGGCGGACGGGGCTCGACGCCTGGGCCGTGATGGCCGCGGCGGGTCTCGCGGCCTGGCTGCTGTTCCTGCGACACCGGCGCCGTGGACGCGAGCTGGCCGGCACGGCAGCCGAGGAGCCAGCCGCTCCCACGTCGCCTGTCGTCACGCCGTGGCGGCTGCCGATCGCCTGGCTGCTGGCGCTGGCGTTCGCGGGCCAGGCGACGTCGTACTACGCGGTCACCGCGTGGCTGCCGAACCTGCTCGCCGACGAGAACGGGATGGGTGCCGGTGCTGCCGGTGTGGCCTCGTCGGTGTTCCAGGTCTCCGCGATCATCGGCGCCCTCGGCGTACCCCTGCTGGCGAAGAGGATCGCCAACTGGCGTGCCATCGCCCTGGTCGGGCTGTTCTGGATGTCGCTGCCGGTCCAGCTGCTGCTCGTGCCGGACGCCTACGTGCTGGGCAGCATCACGGGCGGCATCGCCCAGGGAGGTGGCTTCGGCGCCCTGTTCACCATCGTCGTCCAGGTCTCGCGAAGCGATCGCGAGAGCGCCCATCTGTCGGCCTTCGTGCAGGGCATCGGCTACACCGTCGCGGCCACAGGTCCGACGGTGCTCGGGCTGGCCCACGACGCGACGGACGACTGGACGCTGCCGATGCTCATCGTGCTCGGCACGACAGCGTCCTTCACTGTGCTCGGCGTGACCGCGGGTCTCCTGCAGGCCCGGAACGAGCGGCGCTAGCTGCCGCGAGGGCTCCAGCTGCCGTGGAACCCAGCCGGCACCCGGACCGGTAGGTGCACCGACGCGACGTCCTCGAGGGTCTCGGCATCGAGCACCACCAGGTCGCTGGTGTCGCTGTCGCGGTCGTAGACGTAGCCCATCAGCACGCCGTCCGTCTCCTCCGTCGCGCCGTCGCTCGGCACGAAGCAGAACTCGCCTGCCTCACGACCAGCACCGAGGTTCCTGACCGAGGTGGAGCCGGCAGCGAGGTCGTGCCGGAGCACGGCGTCGCCTCCCTGCGCGTCCTGGAAACCGACGGAGTAGCCGAACCGGTGCCGTCGGCCGGTGAGGCGCTCGTCGATGCGCGGGAACTCCTGGGCGTGCTCGTCGAAGCGGTCCTCACGCACCTTGTTGCTCGAGAGGTCGATGGTGAAGCGCGCCAGGGTGGCCGGTCCCTCCTCGGGTCCGTTGAGCACCGTCGCGAACATCCGGTCGTGGCGCACCACGTCGATCACCACGGTGCCGGCGTCCTCGTAGGCGTTCAACGTGTGGAACACGAAGCACGGGTCGATGTCGAACCAGCGCACGTCCTCGCTGCCGCCGTCCCGCGGCATCAGGCCGAGGCGCGCGGGATAGTCCTCGTCCCACGTGTAGGGCAGCGTGCTCATCGGGTCGCTCGAGCGCGACCCCCGGGCGATCCGCGTGATCACCGGGTCGGGCAGCGGGTTGCGGCCGATGATGGCCGACATCATCAGCCGGACGGGCAGTCGCATCGCCCGCGGCATCCCCTCGACCGCCCGCCGCTTGTCGAAGACCACCGGCAGGTCGTAGAGCACGATGTAGTTCTCGGTCAGCGCGAAGTCGTGCATCATCGGGCTGCCACCGACCTGGATCGGCACCGTGCGCCGGATCCGGCCGTCGGTGCCGCGCACCGTGTAGTCGACGCGGTTGCCGCGCAGCCAGTTGTACGAGACGGCGTGCAGCTCGCCGGTCTCCGGGTCCTCGTGCGGGTGGGCGGAGTAGCCGGCGGGCAGCGAGCCCATCCGCAGGGTGCCGTCGAAGTCCGTGGGGCCGACGGTGTCCAGGTCCTCGGTCAGCTCGTACGGCGACGAGCCGCCCTCGACCAGCGCCAGGGTCTTGCCGGCGTGCTCGATCACGTGGGTGTTCGCAGCGAAGTCGATGTTGTCCCATCCCGCAGAGCGGGAGGGCTCGCCCAGCGCGGACGTGACGTGCTCGGATCGCACGTAGCGGTTGCGGTACCACGTGGCCTGGCCGTCGACGAGGCGTACGCCGTGCACCATCCCGTCACCGAGGAACCAGTGATGGCCCTCGCCGGGATGGCCGACCGGGTTGGGCCCGATACGCAGGTAGCGACCGTCGAGATGCGCCGGGAGGTTCCCGGTGACGGTCAGGTCGGTCAGGCTCTGCTCGGTGCGAACGGGCGCGAAGTTCTCCTGCAGGTAGCGGTTGGTCATGGCCGTGCTCCCTCATAACGATGTTATTGCCTTCATGTATAACGCCGTTATGCGATGCTGGCAAGCATGACCTCCCCCTCGGAGCGGCCCGGCGAGGCCGCCGCCGTACGTCAACGGCTGCTGGAGGCAGCCGCCCTCCTCCTCGACGAGGAGGGCCCCGACGCCCTCACCGCCCGGCGTCTGGCGGCCGCGGCGAACACCTCGACGATGGCCGTCTACACCCACTTCGGCGGGATGCCGGCGCTGGTGAAGGAGATCGTCGTCGAGGGCTTCAAGACGGCTCGCCGACCACGTGAACGACCCCCCACAGACCGATGACCCGGTGGCGGACCTGGTGGAGATGGCCTTCAACTACCGCGCCAACGCTCGCGAGAACCCCCACCTGTACTCCGTGATGTTCGGTGCCACCTCGCTGGGCGGCTACAGCCTCGCCCCGGAGGAGCGGGCGGTCGGGCTGTACACGTTCGCCGTGCTGTCCGAGGCCGTCGCCCGCGCGATGGAGCTGGGGGCACTGCGCCGCGACGACGCGGACCTCGTCGCGCAGCAGCTCTGGACGGCCATGCACGGCTACGTGATGCTCGAGCTGGCCGGGCTCCACCTGACCAGCAACGACCCGGTCGAGGAGGTCTTCCGGCCACTCATGGCCACACTCCTCGCCGGCCTGTCGTCCTAGAGGTCGGCCCGTGTGAAGTTCTGGTGACGTGTCGCTATATGAGTGGCGTTCGGCCGACCAGACCGAGTTGAATACGAGAATGTTCCGTTTCGTAGCGCGCATCTCCACGCGGCACCCCTGGTTGGTCATCCTCGGCTGGGTGGTGGTGTCGGTGCTCATCGTGGCCACCGCGCCGAAGCTGAGCGCGACGAGCGACCAGTCGGAGTTCCTTCCCAAGCACTACGAGTCGATCAAGGCCGCAGTGCTGCAGCAGAAGGCGTTCCCCACCCAGAGTGCACCGGCGGCGATCCTGGTCTTCGACCGCAAGGACGGCAAGCCGCTGACGGCCGACGACAGCGCTGATGTGCAGGCGGTCGTGAAGGAGCTCACTCCGGGGATCAAGACGCCCTTCCAGGGCATCGCCGCGCAGCCGGCGTCGGAGAACAAGCTCGTGCAGATCGCCGTCGTGGGCACCGCCCAGGACAAGAACGCCTACGACAAGCCGGCGATGGACGCCGCCAAGAAGCTGCGCTCCGACGCGAAGCCGCTGGTGGCGGACACCGACCTGCGGCTCGGAGTCACCGGCCCTGCGGCGCAGTCCCTGGACTCGCAGGAGGCCTCTGCCAACGCCGAGGCCATCGTCGGGATCGCCACCGTGGTGCTGATCCTGCTGCTGCTGATCATCATCTTCCGCAGCGTGATCATCGCGCTGATGCCGATCATCGTCATCGGGCTGATCTCCCAGGTGGCGCTCGGACTGGTCGGGGCCGCCAACAAGGCCTTCGACCTGAAGACCGACAGCTCGATCCAGGTGATCCTGATCGTGGTGCTCTACGGGATCGGGACCGACTACATCTTGTTCTTCCTGTTCCGCTATCGAGAACGGCTCCGCGCCGGCGTGGAGAGCAAGCAGGCCGTCTTCGAGGCCGTGGAGCGCGCCGGTGAGGCGATCGCCTCCGCCGGTGGCGCGGTGATCGTCTCGTTCATGGCGCTGATCCTCAGCTCGCTGGGCATCTTCAGGTCGATCGGTCCTGCCCTGGCCATCGCGGTGGCCGTCACCGTGCTCGCAGCACTGACCCTGGTTCCGGCGGTCGTCGCGCTCCTCGGCACGCGTGTCTTCTGGCCCTCCAAGGCCTGGAAGAAGGAGCCCGAGAGCGCCCGGTTCGCGGCGGTCGGCGGAGCCCTGGGTCGACGGCCCGCCGTCTTCGCCACGGCGTCCGGTCTGGTGCTCGCCGTACTCGCCCTGTTCGCGCTCGGGTTCAACCCGACCTTCGACCTCGGTGACTCGGGGGCTCCCAAGGACGTCGAGTCCTCGGTCGCCCTGGTGACGCTGCAGAAGGGCCTGCCCGCTGGCGCGACCGACCCGACGTCGATCCTGCTGAGCTCGACCGACGGCAGCCCCGTCGACCAGGCCGCGACGACGGCGTACGCCGCCGACCTCGCCAAGGCCGAGGGCGTCGCCCAGGTGGCGCCAGGCGTACCGAACAAGGACGGCAGCACCGTCATCTTCAACGTCTACCTCGACCACGACCCGACCTCGGACGCGTCGCTGGCCAACGTCAAGGGGCCCATCCGGACGTTGGCCCATGACGCCGCACCCTCGGGGACCGAGGCACTGGTGGGCGGTACGACGTCGGTGTTCGTCGACTTCCAGAAGGCGATGAACCGCGACTACGCCGTCGTCTTCCCGGTCGCCGCGCTGGTGATCATGCTGATCCTCGCGCTGCTCCTGCGCAGCCTGGTGGCTCCCGTCTACCTGATGATCTCCGTGGGCCTCGGCTTCGGGGCCACCCTCGGCGCCGCCGTCATCGTGTTCCAGCACATCCAGGGCAAGGACGGGCTGATCTTCCTGCTGCCGATCTACATCTACCTGTTCGTGGTCGCGCTCGGCACCGACTACAACATCTTGATGATCGCCCGGCTGCGCGAGGAGGCTCGTTCCGGCAAGTCCTCGCGGGACGCGGCCGCCGAGGCCGTCAAGCACGCCGGCCCGACCGTGGCCGCGGCCGGTGTGATCCTGGCCGGCACCTTCGCCTCACTCATGCTCGGCGGCAACGCATTGCTCGTCGCGATGGGCTTCTCCATCTCCTTCGGCATCCTCGTCGCGGCTTTCGTGATGGCCATGTTCTTCACCCCGGCCCTCACCGCCCTGATCGGCCACGCCGCCTGGTGGCCCGGCCACGGTGACAAGAAGGTCGAGGAGGCCGAGGAGCCCGGCGAGCTCGTCGACGCCGGCCCCCATTCCCCCTCCGCCGGTTGAGCTTGTCGAAACCCGGGTGAGGCATTGGCGGGTGGACTTCGAGTCACCTGGTGACTCAAAGTCCACCCGATGAGAGTCGGTCTGCAAGCCCACCTCGCGTCGGGCTCCCTGGGTTTCGACAGGCTCAACCGGCGGTGGCTGGGTTCGCCGTGTCTCTCACCTGAATGGTCTCGCCTGACCACTCGCCCCGCCCACTGCTCGACCACCTAGGGGCTGGGGTGGCTACCGGGCGTCTGGAAGGGTGGAGGCATGGCTGAGATCACGGATGTCCCGACGTACGCACTCAACGACGGGAACACGTTGCCCGCCGTCGGCTTCGGCACCTATCCCCTCAAGGGGGACGAGGGCGTGGCTGCGCTCGTGAGCGCGCTCGAGGCCGGTTACCGGCTGCTCGACACCGCGGTGAACTACGAGAACGAGACCGAGGTGGGCGAGGCCGTCAGACGGTCGGGCCTCCCCCGCGACCAGGTGCAGGTCACCAGCAAGCTGCCCGGCCGTCACCATGCGTACGACGAGGCCATCGCCTCCGTGCACGGCTCGCTGGAGCGACTCGGGCTGGACCACATCGACCTGCACCTCATCCACTGGCCGAACCCGAGCGTCGGCAAGTACGTCGAGGCCTGGCGGGCGCTCGTCGACCTGCAGAAGGAGGGCCTGATCCGGTCCATCGGGGTCTCCAACTTCACCGAGGCACACCTGACCGAGATCATCGAGGCCACCGGCGTGACCCCGGCGGTCAACCAGGTGGAGCTGCACCCGCGGTTCCCCCAGGAGGAGCTGCGCCGTGTCCACCAGCGGCTCGGCATCGTGACCGAGGCCTGGAGCCCGTTGGGCAAGCAGACCGTGCCACTCGAGGAGCCCGCCGTGACCGGCCCGGCCGAGCGGCTCGGAGTGACCCCCGGGCAGGTGATCCTGCGGTGGCACGTGCAGCTCGACTCGCTGCCGATCCCGAAGTCCGGCAACCCCGAGCGCCAGCGCCAGAACCTCGACCTGTTCGGCTTCGAGCTCACCGACGACGAGGTCGCCGGCATCTCCGCACTCGCTGACCCCTCTGGGCGTCGGTTCGACGGCGACCCCGACGTCCACGAAGAGATGTAGGCCGGCGCGGTATCTGAGACGGCGCCGGGTGCTCCTCTGGGAAACGCCCCATCCCACTGGAGGAAACCCATGAGCCTGAAGCTGCTGAGCCAGAACATCGACGACTGGTGCGGGACCCCCGTCCCAGGTCACCCACCGCGCCCGCCGTGGCTCCGCGACATCCTCACCGCCGTCGTCCTCGCCGAGCTCTCGGCCGAGGTCACCATGGAGAGCGAGCGCGTCTCGCTCTACGCGACCGCGGCACGTCTCTACGAGTCGGCGGCCGACCAGGTGGCCCTCAACCCGCAGCCGTTGCCCCCGATCAAGGAGCTCGCCAGGTCCGTGCCCGGGCAGGCGCGCGAGCGCTAGGAGGCGTCGAACTCGACGTCGGCGGTGGCGACCGTGCCTGCGGTGCGTCCCGGGGCCGCCTGGTGCTCCCAGTAGAGGTTCGTGTGTGCGATCACCTGGGCGGGCGGCGGGGCTCCGTAGGCGGACAGGTCCTCCGTGGTGTGTGCGTCGTTCACGAGCGTGGCGTCGTAGCCGCGGGTGAACGCGCCGTGCAGGGTCGAGCGGACGCACGCGTCGCTCTGCGCACCGGCGATCAGCAGCCGCCCGACGCCGCGCTCCGCGAGCTGGGACTCCAGGTCGGTGTCCTCGAAGGAGTCACCGTAGAACTTCTGCACGAGCGCCTCTGAGTCACGCCGGACGAGCTCGGGCACGTAGCGCCAGGCCTCGCTCTCGGCGGGCAGCTCGTCGCTGTTGTGCTGCACCCACAGAACGTCGACGTCGGCAGCGCGCGCCTTGTCGACGAGGGTGCCGATGTTGGCGACGACGCTGTCGCGTTCGTGCGTTCCGTCGACGACGCCGTTCTGCACGTCGATGACGAGCAACGCTGTCTTCGGCCGGTTCTCGAGTGTGGTCACGGTTCCTCCCGGGATGATGTTTTCAGGTGTACGACGACCCTAGGCGCTCCCACCGACAGGACTCAGATCCCGACGCCCTCGGGCAGCGGCAAGCGGCTGACCCCGCCCAGCCGACGGTGGAAGCGGACGTGCTCGGCGTACGCGTCGAGGGCCTGCCACAGGGTGGCGTGCGCCGCCCACGGCAGCGGCTCGTCGCCGTCGTGCCAGGTGGGCCCGAAGCCGATCCATACCGGTGTCCAGTCGGCTGCCAGGTCCCACGCTCCACGCTGCCTCGTCAGCAGCCGGTTCCGGATCTGGAACGCCTCACGTGGCCCGTCGGCGCAGATCGGCGCGGTCCGCACCGGCCAGACCCTCAGGTCGAGTGCCATCAGCGCCAGCTCCAGATCAGCAAGGACGCGCGGCTCCACCAGGACCGTCGCGACGTTCTCGTGTGGTGGGCGCCTCACAGCGGCACGCTAACCCGAGGGACACCTGCTCGTCAGCCCTTGTCGGCCAACCCGTGGGCAACGGGCACAGCGTCTGGAGACCTCACCCGCCCACACGTACGGTGGAACCCATGGCAACGATCGAGCTGACGGGTGAGAACTTCGAGTCGAGCGTCGAGGAGAACGACGTCCTCTTCGTCGACTTCTGGGCGAGCTGGTGCGGCCCCTGCCGCCAGTTCGCGCCCACCTACGAGGCCGCCTCGGAGAGCAACCCCGACCTGACGTTCGGTTCGGTCAACACCGAGGAGCAGCATGCCCTCGCGAGTGCGGCGCAGGTGAGCTCGATCCCCACGCTGATGGTGTTCCGCGAGGGGATCCTGGTGTTCTCACAGGCCGGCGCGCTGCCTCCCCCGGCCCTCGACCAGCTGATCACCGCAGTGCGCGAGCTCGACATGGACGACGTACGCCGGCAGGTGGCCGAGCAGGAGCCGCGCGAAGCCTGAGGCCGGCCACCCGACGTCTCAGGCGAGGCACTCGTGGATCGCCGAGACGTACGCCGCCGAGCGGTCCGAGCCGATGATGCCCGGGGCCATCCGGTTCATCATGTAGCTGATCGTGGTGCGTGAGTCGAGGTCCATCACGATGATCGAGCCACCCCAACCACCCCAGTAGCAGGCACGTCCCTGCGGGATGTACGGCACCGTCTCGGTCTCGGGCAGCGCGTAGCCGATGCCGAAGCGCAGGTTGACGCCGAGCACGAGGTCAGGGCCGTGGCTCTGCTCGTCGAAGACGAGGTCGATGGTCTCCGGTGACAGCAGCCGGACGCCGTCGACCGTCCCGCCGAGCGAGAGCGCCTTCAGCATGCGGGCCACCGACCGCGCGTTGCCGTGACCGTTGAGCGCGCCCAGGTCGGCCCGGCGCCAGTCAGGTGTGTTGGCGGAGGACGCATGGGCTGCCGGGCCGGTGAACGTCCTGACCATCGGGCTCTGCGGGTCCAACGCGGCCAGGTCGATCGGCAGCGGCGGCGGAGGTACGACGGGCGCGATCCGGTCCCAGTCGGACTCGGCCGCGCCGATCTGGAAGTCGGCACCCAGCGGTCCGGCGATCTCCTCGGCCACGAACTGCTTCAGCGTCTTGCCGCTCACCCGGCGGATCACCTCACCGACGAGATGTCCCTGGTTCTGCGCGTGGTAGCCCGAAGCGGTGCCCGGCTCCCACCAGGGAGCCTGCCCTGCGAGCCGGCCGGTGGCGAGCTCCCAGTCGTACATGTCCTCGGTGACGAACGGCTGCTCCCAGCCGGAGACGCCGGAGGTGTGGCTCATCAGGTGCCGCAGCTCGATCTGGTCCTTGCCGTTCTCTGCGAACTCCGGCCAGTAGGTCGCGACCTTCTCGTAGGGGTCGAGCAGGCCACGGTCCACCAGCATCAGCGCAGCGAGACTCGTCACCGTCTTCGTCGTCGACCAGACGTTGACGATGGTGTCCTCGGTCCACGGCGTCGTCCGCTCCTCGTCGCGCCAGCCGCCCCAGACGTCGAGGAGCGTCTCACCGTCGACGTCCACGGTGATGCCGGCGCCGAGCTCGTCACCGTGCTCCAGGTGCTCGGCCAGCACCTCACGAACGGGCTCGAGTCGTGCGTCTGCGGTTCCGTGGACCTCGGCCATGTCTCTCCCTCGCTCGGGTGCTCCGTCACCTTCGCGTGAACCGGCCCCCACCGCAAGGAGGGAACACTAGGTTGAGCGCGTGAGCGAAGCGCTGGTCGTCGGCAGCGGACCCAACGGTCTGGCCGCGGCTCTCACCCTTGCTGCCGAGGGCGTCCAGGTCACGGTGCTGGAAGCCGCGGACACGGTGGGCGGCGGCACACGCAGCAGCGAGCTGACCCTGCCCGGCCTGCTCCACGACGAGTGCTCGGCGTTCCACCCGCTGGCCGTCGACACCGGATTCTCGCGGCAGTTCGACCTCGAGGCGGCGGGACTGCGCTGGCTGTGGCCCGAGATCCAGTACGCCCACACGATGGACCGCGGCCGTGGCGCCGCGGCCTGGCAGTCGGTCGAGACGACCGCTGCCGCGCTTGGACCTGATGGCCGGGCGTGGAAGGCAGTGTTCGGCGCACTGGCCAGCCGCTTCGACGGCATCGCCGAGGACTTCCTGCAGCCGATGGCACATGTGCCCGGACACCCCGCAGCCCTGGCGCGGTTCGGGGCGTACTCCGCGATGCCGGCCGCCGCTCTCGCCAGGCGGTGGTCGACCCCCGAGGGGAAGGCGCTCTTCGCCGGGGTGGCCGCGCACGGGTTCCGGCCCTTCGGTGCGCCGATGTCCTCCGCGATCGGAGTGGCCCTGGGCACGGCCGCGCACCGCTACGGCTGGCCCGTGGCCGAGGGCGGCTCGGCGGCCATCGCCCGCGCGATGATCACCCTCATCGAGGGGTACGGCGGCACGATCGAGACCGGCGTGAAGGTCACCTCGCTCGACGAGCTGGGCTCGCCCGGACGTGGTGATGCTCGACCTCGCACCAGCTGCCGCGGCGCGGGTCGCCGGGTCACGGATCCCGCGCCGGGTCGCGCGGGCGCTGAGCCGCTACCGGCACGGCCCTGGCTCCTTCAAGGTGGACTTCGCCGTGGCCGAGGGCGTGCCCTGGAGCTATGAGCCGGCTCGGCGGACCGGCACCCTGCACCTGGGTGGGGACCTCGCGGAGGTGGCCCAGGCCGAGCGGATGGTCAACCGGGGCCAGATGCCCGAGCGCCCGTTCGTGCTGGTCGGCCAGCAGTACCTCGCCGACCCGAGCCGGTCGCGCGACGGCGTACACCCGCTCTATGCCTACGCCCACGTCCCGGCCGGCTGGAACGGCGACGCCACCGAGCAGATCGAGAAGCAGATCGAGCGGTTCGCCCCCGGCTTCCGGGAGCGCGTGCTCGCGCGCCACGTCCGCAGCGTTGCGCAGATGGAGCAGCACAACGCCAACTACGTCGGCGGCGACGTGGTCACCGGCGCGAACACCCCGCTCCAGCTGGTCGCGCGGCCCCGGGTCGCGCTCGACCCCTACCGGCTGGGCGCCGACGGCATCTACCTCTGCTCGGCCGCGACCCCGCCGGGCGGAGGCGCCCACGGCATGTGCGGCTGGAACGCGGCCAGGTCCGCGCTGCGCCGTCTCTGAGCGACGTCTCGACCTCCTCTGACGGGCGGGCAGTGGCACGCATGCCACTAACGTGGCGACATGGACGCCGCCGCGTGGGACGAGAGGTACGCCGCGACCGAGCTGGTGTGGTCGGCGGGGCCCAACCTGTTCGTCGAGCAGGAGATCGGCGGCCTGCCCCCGGGACGGGCCCTCGACCTCGCCTGCGGTGAGGGTCGCAACGCCCGCTGGCTGGCCGAGCGCGGCTGGCAGGTCACCGCGCTGGACTTCTCCGCGGTGGCGGTCGAGAAGGGTCGCCGACTGAGCGCGCCTCGCAAGATGCGGGATCGACTGGCAGGTCGGGGACGCACTCACCGCGCCGTTGCCCGCGCGCCTCGACCTCGTCGTCGTCGCCTACCTGCAGCTCGTCGCCGCCGAGCGGACCACGGCGATCCGTCGCGCCTTCGACGCGCTCGCCGTCGGTGGGACGCTCCTGGTCGTGGCCCACGACTCGAGCAACCTCACCGAGGGCACCGGCGGGCCGCAGGACGCGACCGTCCTGTTCACCTCCGAGGACGTCCTCTCCGACCTCGATGGCGCCGATTTCGAGGTGCTGCGCGCAGGTCGGGTCGCCCGGACGGTCGCGTCACCGGACGAGCCGGACAACCCCCGCACCGCCTGGGACGCCCTCGTCCACGTGGTGCGCACGTGACCCCCACCCAGCTGCGTGCCTTCGCCTGCGTGGTGCGCCGCGGCTCGGTGAAGGGTGCCGCCGAGGAGCTCGGCATCACCGAGTCCGCGGTGTCGATGAACCTCAAGCAGCTCCGCACCGAGCTCGACGACCCGCTGTTCAGCCGCACGCCCTCGGGACTCGCGTTCACCCCCGGCGGCCTGCGCCTGGCCAGCCGGGCCCGGGAGATCCTGGACCTGCAGAGCCGCACGGTGCTCGAGGTCAGCGAGGCCGGCAGCGGCCGTCGGATGCTGCGGCTGGCCTCCTCCGACCTGTTCGCCGAGCATGCCGCGCCGGGACTGATCAGCCTGTTCACCAACCGGGCGCGCGACCTCGACGTCGAGCTGAGCGTGCACCCCGTCGCCGACTTCCCGACGCTGCTGGCCTCGCGTGCGGTGGACGTGGCGCTCGGACCGACGCTCCCGAAGGTCCGGGGCCTGGTGGTGCAACAGCCCTTCCTCGCCTACGAGCTCGTCGTGGTGGCCTCGCCGGACCACACGGCCGCGACCGGGAAGATCAGCGGTGACCAGCTCCGGGAGCAGGTCTGGCACCTCACCGCCGGCTCCTCAGGAGCAGGCGGGGAGACGGCCGAGCTGCTGCACCGGCTCTCGGTTCCCGAGAGCCGGCAGCGCATCTTCCAGAGCGACGCGGCGGCACTCTCCGAGACCCGCCGCGGCATGGGGCTGGCGATCGCCCTCGCGTTCACCGTCCGTGACGACCTCCGCAGCGGCCGGCTGGTGCGGGTCGAGGCGCCCCACCTGGCCACTCGCGGCGCTTGGGCGACCTGGGCCCTGACCGGTGACCGGCACGCGTCGGCGGGCGCCGAGCTGCTCCGCTTCGTCTCGACCCCGCGCGCGACCCAGGCGATGGTCCGGGGCGAGGCAGCAGGGGTCGGCCGGTTCCGGCCGACCGTGCACGTCACCCTCTGGAGCTGAGGCCTCAGCTCGACGTGGCGACGGCGTCGAAGACGTCCGGAAGCGCTGTCAGTGTGTGGGCCGGGAGAAAGGCGTCGCAGAACGGCAGCGCGGCAGCCATCGATCCGACCAGTGGCTCGAAGCCCGGGGCGCCGGCGCGCGGGTTGAGCCAGATCAGCTTCCGGACGCGCCGCTTCAACCGGGTCAGCACCGCGATCAGCTCCTCGGGGGTGTCGCTGTCCCAGCCGTCGGAGGCGACGATCAGCACACCGCCACGCAGGTTCGCCCCGTGCCGAGAGACGAGCAGCTCTCGCAGCGAGCCGGCCAGGTGCGTCCCGCCGTACCTGTCGACGACGCGCTCCTCGGCCAGCTCCAGCGCGGTCGCGGCCGACCGGTGCGTCAGGGCCGGCGTGAGCCGGGTGAGCGAGGTCGAGAACGCGAACGTCTCGGCGCGACCGGTGCGGGCGAACGCCCTCATCAGGTGGAGGTACGCCGCGGAGTAGGACTGCATCGACGCACTGACGTCGGTCACCAGCGTCAGTGAGAGCGGTCGGTGGACCTGTCGCCGCCGCCGCAGGTCCAGCAACGGCTCCCAGCCCGTACGCCGGGACGCGGCGATCGACTGCCGCAGCGCGATCGAGTCGCCTCGTCGGCCGGCCCGGACCCGTCGGCTCCGGCGCGTGGGCCATCGTGGAGCTGCTCGTTCCAGCCAGCGACCGAGCGCCGCGAGCTCCTCGTCGTCGAACTCCTCGAAGGGGGTGCTGCCCAGCCCCGCCAACGCACTGGGCAGCAGCTGCGGCAGGGCAGCCGCGTCGTCGGCCACGTCCTCGTCCGCAGTCGTGGACCGCGGCAGCGTGTGCCACGGCAGGCCGCTCGCGGCGGCCTCGTTCCGGTCACGCAGTCCTCCCGGCACCGACACCAGCTCGCCCGCCGGGCTGGACGGGGCACCGACCGAGCCCGTACGTCGTGCGTGCGGGTCGACGCCAAGCGCCGCGTTCTCGAAGGCCGCGCCGAAGACCCGGTCGAAGGTGCCGAGGTCCGCCTGCCGACGCACCAGGGTGATCCGCATCAGCCAGTAGAGCTCGTCCACGTGCAGGGGCGGGGCCTGGCCCAGCGCCGCGCACAGGTCGGCCAACGCGGTGGTGGGAACTCCGGCCCCCGCCCGGCGCAGGCGGTCGCCGAAGGCCCCGGCGAGCGCGGCCCGGTCGACGCCGCGGAAGAGCGCCTCCTCAGCCGCTGTCACGGAGCACGGCGTCCAGACCCGCCAACACGGTGTCGCGGTCGTCGGCCGTCTTCACGACCGCACCGAGCGTGGCGACGACACTGTCGCGCATCAGCTCGGTCGCACCCAGGGCCGACAGCGCGGCCACCCAGTTGATCGCCTCGGCCATGCCCGGTGGCTTGTCGACCTCGAGGGCCCGCACCCGGCCGACGAACTGCGCGGCCGAGGAGATCAGGTGCTCGTTCGCGGCCGGGACCGTTCGCCGCAGGATGTCGCAGACGCGAGCCGGCTCGGGATACTCCAGCCAGTGGTAGAGGCAGCGACGGCGCAGCGCGTCGTGGAGGTCGCGGCTGCGGTTCGAGGTGAGTACGACGATGGGCGGGTGCACCGCGGTGAAGGTGCCGATCTCCGGCACGGTGACCGAGCCCTCGCCGAGCACCTCGAGCAGCAGCGCCTCGAACTCGTCGTCGGCACGGTCGATCTCGTCGACCAGCAGCACCGGCGGGTTCGGCCCGTCGTACCGCACACAGCGCAGCACGGGCCTCTCCAGCAGGAACTCCTCGCTGAACAGGTCGGCCTCGGTGAGCCGCTCCCCGTGGGACTCGGCCAACCGGATCGCGAGCAGCTGGCGCTGGTAGTTCCAGTCGTAGAGCGCTTCCGCTGCACTGAGCCCCTCGTAGCACTGCAACCGCACGAGGGGTACGCCGAGACAGCGCGCCAGCACCTGCGCCGCGGCCGTCTTGCCGACCCCGGGCTCGCCCTCGAGCAGCAACGGCATCCCCAGCCGCAGCGCGAGGAACACCGAGGTCGACAGTCCCTGGTCGGCGAGGTAGTCGTGCTCGTCGAAGCGAGCTCGCACCTCCTCGGCCGAGGCGAGCGTCACTGTGCGTGGTCCGCGACGAACCGGTCGCGGCAACCGGGGTTGCAGAACCAGTGCTCGGTGCCGTCGACCACGGCGTGTGGCGTGTCCGGGAGGACGTGCACGCTCATGCCGCAGACCGGGTCGATGACCTCCGTCGGCCTGGTGGTGGCGTCAGTGACCGGGGCAGCCCGGAGTCCCTCCACGCGGATGCCACGGACGATCGCCGCGAGGATGGAGAGGGCGATCTCCGGCGCCGTACGCGCCCCGATGTCGAGGCCCACGTGTGGATGCACCTTCAGCCGTTCGTCCTCGGAGAGGTCGAGCTCCTCGAGCAGCTTCTCGCCGCGGGTGTGGCTGCAGACCAGGCCGATGAACCCGACGCCCGCGTCCAGCGCCGCCCGCACGGCAGCCGGCTCGTCGCCACCGTGGCTCGACACGACGGCTGCGACCGCGCCGGCCGGCGTACCACCGACTCCTGCCCGGTCCACGACGAAACCCAGTGAGGGCGCGAGGTCCGCCACCGCCGCCGCGGTCGGGGACGACCCGAACAGGTAGAGCGACGGCGACGGGAGCAGCGGCTCGAGGTAGATCTCCAACGCTCCTCCTGACAGGCACGGGTTCACCACGATGCTCGCCCCGGGCGTCTGGGGGAAGGCGTCGTCGGAGTCGGGCAGCACGCGGAGCAGCATCCCCTCCCCCGTCTGCAGCGCCTCGAGGGCGGCCGTCCGCACGGAGCCGGCGGCGCACTGCCCGCCGACGAAGCCCTCGATGGAACCGTCCCCGAGCACGATCGCCCGGTCGCCGGCGTGGGCAGAGCTCGGTTCCTGGGCACGCACCACCGTCGCCTGGACGAACGGGACGCGCGTGCGGGTGAGCTCCTCGATCCGCTCGGAGAGCAGGGTCGTCAACGGTTCCTCCTTCGCTCTCAGATCGGTGGGGTGGCGTTGCCCTGCATGGCGTCCCACACCCGCGAGGGCGTCAGTGGCATGTCGGCGTGCCTGATCCCGTAGGGCTTCAGCGCGTCGACCACCGCATTCACCACGGCGGGCGGCGAGCCGACGGTGGCCGACTCACCGACACCCTTCGCCCCGATCGGGTGGTGCGGCGAGGGCGTGACCGTGTGTCCGGTCTCCCAGTGCGGGACCTCGAGCGCGGTCGGGATCAGGTAGTCCATCAGCGAGCCGCCGAGGCAGTTGCCGTCCTCGTCGAAGGCGATCATCTCCATCAGCGCCATCCCGACGCCGTCGGTGAGGCCGCCGTGCACCTGGCCCTCGATGATCATCGGGTTGATCCGGGTCCCGCAGTCGTCGACGGCGATGAACCGGCGCACCTTCACCTCGGCGGTGCCGGGGTCGACGTCGACGACGCAGATGTAGGCGCCGAACGGGATAGGTGAGGTTCTCCGGGTTGTAGCAGATCTGCGCCTCCAACCCGCCTTCCAGACCCTCGGGCAGGTCGCCCGCGCCGTGCGCCTTCATCGCGATGTCCTGGATCGTGACCGACCGGCCGGGGTCGCCCTTCACCTGGAAGGAGCCCTTCTGCCACTCGAGGTCGGCGACGGAGACCTCGAGCATCCCCGAGGCGATGATCTGGGCCTTGTCGCGGACCTTGCGCGCCACCAGTGCGGCCGCGGCCCCGGACACCGGGGTGGACCGGCTGCCGTAGGTGCCGAGGCCGAACGGCGTCTGGTCGGTGTCGCCGTTGATCACCTGGATGTCGGCGGGCGGGATGCCGATCTCCTCGGCCACGATCTGCGCGAACGTCGTCTCGTGGCCCTGGCCCTGGCTCATGCACGAGACGCGGAGGACGGCCTTGCCGGTCGGGTGGACCCGGAGCTCGCTGCCGTCGGCCATGCCCAGCCCGAGGATGTCCATGTCCTTGCGCGGTCCGGCACCGACGGCCTCGGTGAAGAACGCGACGCCGATGCCCATCAGCTCGCCCTTGGCCCGCTTCTCCTCCTGCTCGCGTCGGAGGTCGTCGTAGCCCGCCATCTCGAGGGCGAGGTCGAGCGCCTTCTCGTACTCGCCGGAGTCGTAGACCCATCCGGTCTTCGTCGTGTAGGGGAACTGCTCGGGCTGGATGAAGTTCTTCCGGCGCAGCTCGACCGGGTCCATCTCCAGCTCGTAGGCCAGGCAGTCCACGATCCGCTCGACGAGGTAGACCGCCTCGGTGATCCGGAACGAGCACGCGTAGGCCACGCCGCCGGGCGCCTTGTTGGTGTAGACGGCCGTCATCGAGCAGTACGCCGCCTCGAGGTCATAGCTGCCGGTGAACACCCCGAAGAAGCCGGCGGGGTACTTGATCGGCGCGGCTGTCCCGTTGAAGGCACCGTGGTCGGCGAGCACGTGGGTGCGGATCGCCAGGATCTTGCCCTCCTTGGTCGCCGCGATCTCGCCCTGCATCACGTAGTCGCGGGCGAAGCCGGTGCTGACCAGGTTCTCGGTGCGGTCCTCCATCCACTTGACCGGCTTGCCGATCACGAGCGAGGCGACGATCGCGCAGACGTAGCCGGGGTAGATCGGCACCTTGTTGCCGAAGCCGCCGCCGATGTCGGGCGCGATGACGCGGATCTTGTGCTCGGGCAGCCCCGAGACCAGGGCGTAGACCGTCCGGTGTGCGTGCGGCGCCTGGCTGGTGGTCCACAGCGTCAGCTGGCCGCTGACCCGCTCGTAGTCGGCCACGCAGCCGCAGGTCTCCATCGGCGCCGGGTGCACGCGGGGGTAGACGATGTCCTGCTTGACCACGACGTCGGCCTTCGCGAAGACCGCCTCGGTGGCGGCCTCGTCACCGGTCTGCCAGTCGAAGCAGTGGTTGTCGGTCTTGCCCTCGAGGTCGGTCCGGATCACCGGGGCGTCCGGCGCCAGCGCCTTCCGGACGTCGATGACCGGGTCGAGGATGTCGTACTCGACGTCGATCAGCTCGAGCGCGTCGCGCGCGGAGTAGCGGTCCTCCGCGACCACGAACGCGACCTCCTGGCCCTGGAAGCGCACCTTGTCGGTGGCGAGCACGGCCTGCACGTCGTTGGACAGGGTCGGCATCCAGGCCAGGCCCTGCGCGGCCAGGTCGGCACCGGTGATCACGGCCTTCACCTTCGGGTGGGCCGTGGCGGCGCTGGTGTCGATGCTGACGATGTTGGCGTGCGCGACCGGTGAGCGCAGGATCGCGAGGTGCAGCATCCCCTTCAGCTGGATGTCGTCGACGTAGTGGCCCATCCCGCGGATGAAGCGCGGGTCCTCCTTGCGGAGCATCCGGCCGTGGCCGACCGGCGTCTTGTCGTTGTCGGCGGTCTCGAGGTCCTCGGGTGCCTCGGCGGCGAGGTCGGCCCCCTGGTCGATGGTCGTCATGACGCGCTCTCCGCCGTCTCGGCGCCGGCCGCGACGGGCTCCGCCTCGGGTGGGGTCGGACCGTCAGGATGCTTCGCGGCCCACTGCACCGACCGGACGATGGTGGTGTAGCCGGTGCACCGGCAGATCTGGCCGGAGATGGCCTCGCGGATCGTCTGCTCGCTCGGATCCGGGTCGCGGTCGAGCAGTGCCCGGGCCGTCATCAACATGCCCGGCGTACAGAACCCGCACTGCAGGCCGTGGCAGCGCATGAACCCCTCCTGCACCGGGTCCAGCACGCCATCGACCTCGAGGCCCTCGACCGTGCGCACCTCGCGTCCGCCCGCCATCGCAGCCAGCACCGTGCAGGTCTTCACCGGCTCGCCGTCCATCCAGGCGACACAGGTGCCGCAGTTGCTGGTGTCGCAGCCCCAGTGGGTGCCGGTGAGCCCGAGCTCGTCGCGCAGGAAGTGCACGAGCAGCATCCGGCCCTCGACCTCGCGGGTCACGCTCTCTCCGTTGACCGTCATCGTGACCTGCATCAGCCCCTACCTCCCTGGCCACTGGCCTGGTCGCCGGCCAGGCCGGCCTCGATTCGTTGTACGGCGGTCCGCAGCGTGCGGCGGGTGAGCTCGTCGGCGAGATGACGCTTGTACTCCGCCGTGCCCCTGTTGTCGGTCGTCGGCGTGCACGAGGCCGAGGCGATCTCACCGGCTCTGGCGTAGAGCTCCTCGCTCGGTGCCTGGCCCTGCATCGCCTCGGAGATCGCCGGGATGCCGGCGGTGTTGGGACCGACCGCGGCCAGCCCCACCCGGGCGTTGGTGATCACTCCGCCTTCCATCCAGACCGCGGCTCCGGCCGAGGTGACCGCCCAGTCGCCCGCGCGCCGCTCGACCTTCGCGTAGGCGCTGGACCCACCCGGGCGGACCGGGACGCGTATCTCGGTGAGGATCTCGCCCTGGCCGCAGGCGGTCTCGTAGGGGCCACGGTGGAAGTCCTCCATCGTGACCACCCGCTCCCCCGACGCGCTGCGCAGGACGCAGCTGGCGTCGAGCGCGGTGCAGACGGCGGTGAGATCCTCCGACGGATCGGCCTGGCACAGCGACCCGCCGATGGTGCCGCGGTTGCGCACCACGGGATCGGCGATCACCTGCTCCGCGTCGACGAAGATCGGGAAGACGGCCCCGAGCTCGGCAGACTCGAGCAGCTCTCGATGCCGGGTCATCGCGCCGATGCGCACCTCGTCGACACCGACCCGCACGTAGCCGAGCTCGTCGTGCAGGTCGTTGATGTCGATGAGGTACTCGAGGTCGGTCAGCCGCAGCTTCATCATCGGCAGCAGGCTGTGACCGCCGGCCACCAGCCGGGCCTCGTCGCCGAGCCGGTCGAGCAGGCTGATCGCATGGTCCACGCTGGTGGCGCGTTCGTAGTCGAAAGGAGCAGGTACCTGCACTGGAGCCTCCGTGTGAGGTGGGTCACACGACTATCTGCCGGTAGCCGGGCAGGGTCAACACCGACCTAAGCGGATGCTGAACTCGGGCGATGTCGCCTAGCTCGTCCCGAAGAAGCCCCCCAGCGCGGACACCCGACGGAGCACGAGCCCGTCCAGCAGCAGTACGACGAGCAGGCTGATCCCGAACAGCGGCAGGAACACCCCGAGTACGACGAGGGCCACCGCCAGCGCAGGGGTGGCGCGCACCGGCATCCGCCCGCGCGGCGCACCCAGGCTCGGACCGCTCGGCCTGCGCCGCCACCACATCAGCGGCCCGGTCACGCACATCGCGATCACCGCGACGCAGAACGTCGCCGAGGCGACCATGTTCGGCAGGCCGAGGCTGCGGCCCTCGTGGAGGCCGATCCCCTGCGAGACCACCTTCGCGAGGAGCGGGTAGTCGTCGTACCCGTAGGTCGCTCGCACCTTGCCGCCGTAGCGGTCGACGTGCACGGTGCGCTCGTCGCTCGGCTGGTCGAAGGCATAGCCGATCGCCGAGAAGGTCCCCGCGTCGTCGGCGGGCAGCGCCACCGTCATCGGGTGTCGCAGGCCCTCGCGCTCCCCGACCGCGACGGCGGTGTCGACGTTCGCCACGGACACCTCCTGCCCCGGCTCCGGGGTCGTCCCCCGAGGAACCTCCGACTTCTGCAGCGCCCACGGAAGCTCCGCGTGGCTGTGCGGCAGCGACTCGTCGAGCGTCGAGGTCGGCTTCGACTGCGCTCCGTGGTCCAGGCTCCACAGCGACGTGCCGGACGTCGTCGCGAGCCGCTGCACCTGGGCTCCCCAGAGACCGGTCCACGGAAGGCCGGACACGATCATGAAGACCAGGCCGACACCCACGAAGGAGCCCAGCAGGGCATGCCGCGACCGCAGCTTCGCCCCCGCCCTGCCGCGCGTGCGACTGCGTCGCCGCGCCTTCCAGCCCTTGAGGAACAGGTAGTAGCCGGTCAGCGCCATCACCAGGGCCCAGCAGGTGCCGAGCTCCAGCACCCGGTCGCCGACGACCCCCGACATCAGGTCGGCGTGCAGCCGGATCGCCCTGCCGCTCACGGTGGTGTCCGGGTCGAGGTCGCCCAGGACGTCCGCGGTCCACGGGTCGACGTACACCTCCCGCGCCGAGCCGTCCTTCTCGGTGATCGAGAAGACCGTGCTCCGGCCGGCGGACCGAGGCTCGGCCATCGACACCACCGTGGCATCGGGATGCGCCTTCTCGACGGAGCGGAGCTGGCCGGCGTACGGCTGCTGCACGTCCACCTCCGCCGGTTGGGACACCTTCATCAGGTCGGCATGGAGCAGGGGTTCGAGCTGGAAGCGGAAGAGATAGATCAGTCCGGTGACGGCGAAGACGAGCAGCACCGGGACGACCAGGAAGCTGGCGTAGAAGTGCCAGCGCCAGAACGCGCGGAACCAGCCGCTCCGCGGCCTGGCAGGCGCGGTCGCGACGGGAGGAGGAGAGGACAGGGAGATGGACACGGTTGTGCTCCTGAGGGCGTGAGGGGACGCACGAACGCGTCACGGCCGGTGGGCGCGCGACGTGGTGGTGCGGAGGGCAGGGGGTCAGGCAGCCCGGGGCGGGCCGCGCCGTGACGCGCTGCGATCGATGATCAGGAGCTGCGGAGGAGGAACCGTCGCAACGACGAGGACGGGCGCTCGCACCTGGAGAGCCGACACCACGACGGCGTCGACCGCGGCCGCCCACTGTCGAAGCGCCGGGACGACGACGTCGGTCAGGCCGCGCGCGGTCAGCTCGACCAGCCGCCACAGGGCTCGTTCTCCGGACGCCAGCCACCAGCCGCACACGGCAGCGGCGAGCAGGTGCGCCAGCGCCATGGCTGGGTGGGCGGTGATGTCGGTGATCGCGTGCAGCACCGGGGCCGGGACCGTCAGCCCGCCGGAGTGGCCGGTGGTGTGCGGGGCGTAGGCGACGTCGAAGTAGGAGCCACTCCGGGCGCCCGCCCCGGTGCCCGTCCCGGTGGTCGTCGGCACCGTCGGGACAACCGTGGGGGCGACGCCGCCGGAGGCCGGGTCGCCGCGGTGACCCGCGGTGACCGCGAGCGCCATGTGTACGACGGACTGGCCGGCCACCAGGAGTGCCACGATCCGCAGCGTCGACCCCTGGCGGCGGAGGAACGGGGCGCTGGCCAGCGTGCCGCAGGCGACGAGTCCGACCAGGACGACGGACCCGGGCAGCAGCCCGTCGGCCTGCACGTGCGCGAAGGCACCGGTGGCGAGGGCCACCGCAGACAGCACAGCCGCGCGACCCCACAGCAGGGGTCCGGTCGCGGCAGTCATCGAGGGTCGGTCAGGAGGCGTTCTGGCGGGGCTGGCCGCTCGGTTCGTCGACCGGGCCGAAGGCGCCTGCGGCGGCGTTGTCCTTGGCCCTGCGCAGGTGGCGGGTCAGGCTCCAGCCGAGCAGCGCGACCGCGATCGCCAAGGCGATGAAGACCCCGAACGCGACCCAGCCGGCCTTCACGTCGTCGTCCGCGGGCACCTTGTCGACGCCGGCCACGATGAGGAGGATCAGGGGGTTCATGGGCCCAGTCTCTCAGGTGTCCAGGTCGGCCCGGCCGCGGATCCCGGCGAACAGGTCGTCCTCCGGCAGCTCGGTCTCCACCTTCGAGCTGACCAGCTCGAACTCCTCGGTGGGCCAGACCTTCTGCTGCAGCGCCAGCGGTGCCTTGAAGAAGAAGCCGTCGGGGTCGATCTGCGTCGCGTGCGCGATCAGGGCGCGGTCGCGCACCTCGAAGTAGTCCCCGCAGGGCACCCGGGTGGTGATCCGCGCGTCGTGGGCCGGGTCGGGCTTCCACTCCTTCATCCGCTCGGTGAACGGCGACTCGATGCCCTCGGCCAGCATCGCCTCGTGCAGCGCGACCATCCGGGGGCGGTTGAAGCCGTGCTGGTAGTAGACCTTGAGCACCTGCCACGGCTCGCCGGCGTCGGGGAAACGCCCGGGATCGGCCGCTGCCTCGAGCGCGACCATCGAGACGTTGTGGCACATGATGTGGTCGGGGTGCGGATAGCCGCCGTTCTCGTCGTACGTCGTGAGGACGTGCGGCCGGAAGCCCCGGATCAGCCGCACCAGTGGCTCGGCGGCGACCTGCGGGTCGACCAGGCCGAAGCAGCCCTCCGGAAGCGGCGGCTTGGGGTCGCCCTCGGGCCAGCCGGAGTCGACGAACCCGAGCCAGTCCTGCCGTACGCCGAGGATCTCGCGCGCGGCGTCCATCTCCTGACGGCGGATCTCGGTCATGTTCGCGAGCACGTCGGGGCGGTCCATCTTCGGGTTCAGGATGGAGCCGCGCTCACCACCGGTGCAGGTGACGACGTGCACGTCGACACCTTCGGCGACGTACTTGGCGGTCGAGGCGGCGCCCTTGCTGGACTCGTCGTCCGGGTGGGCGTGCACGTGCATCAGGCGGAGCATGGGCTTCATTCTAGGGATGGGAGCATGGGTGTCGTGAGCCACGTGCAGACCGACGAACTGGCGGACCGCTACGGCGCCGCGAGTCCGGCACGCCGCCGCCTGGTGATCGTCGCCTCTGGTGTGGTCGGCGTCGTCGCCCTGGCCTGGGTGGCGTGGGCCGCGTGGGCGCAGGGCACGCCCGACGTGCAGTCCTCGTTGCGGTCCTTCGACGTGGTCGACACCCACACCGCGAAGGCCGTCGTGGTGGTGAAGCCGCACTCCCGCGACGTGTCGGCGAGCTGCCTGGTGCGGGCGTACGGCGCTGACCACTCGGTCGTCGGCGAGCTGAACTTCAAGGTCGCGGGCGTGAGCGGCAGCACCTCACGGGACCTGGAGCTCCGGACCGAGCGGGAGGCGACCTCGGTGGAGCTGATCGGCTGTACGACGGCCGACCAGTCGCGTCCGCGCTGATTCTGCCCTCGGAGCGCTCGTTGGTAGCATCTTCTACTTGCCCGAACGGACAAACAATTCTCAGGAGCTGCACATGACCGAACCGACCCAAGGCGATGTCGTCTGGCTGACCCAGGCGAAGTTCGACCAGCTGCAGGGCGAGCTCGAGGAGCTGCGCGGCCCGGGTCGCGCCGAGGTCGTCAAGAAGGTCAGCGAGGCGCGTGACGAGGGCGACCTGAAGGAGAACACCGGCTACCACGCCGCCCGCGAGGAGCTCGGCAAGATCGACGGCCGCGTGAAGCAGCTCGTCGACATGCTCCAGCGTGCCAAGGTCGGCGAGACCCCGGCCGACGACGGTGTCGTCGAGCCCGGCATGAAGGTCACCATCCGGCTGCAGGGCGCGACGCGCGACATCGCCCCCGAGCAGACGTTCCTCCTCGGGGCCCGCGAGATGGCGGGCGACGACATCGACGTGTTCTCCCCGCAGTCGCCCCTCGGCAAGGCCATCCAGGGCGCCCGTCCCGGCGAGACCGTGACCTACGAACTGCCCAACGGCAACGAGCAGAAGGTCGAGATCCTCGCGGCGGTCCCCTACCAGGAGTGATCCTGCGGGGCTGAGGGTGCGGGTCGACATGCGAATGTGGCTCCTGTGGCCAGAGAAGCAGTCACCAGCCACCTGAGCGACATTGGCATGTCGAAGCCCGGCCGCCATACCGCCAGAACATGCGAATGTGACTCGCGTGGCCAAAGAAGCGCTCACCAGCCTCTTGAGCGACATTCGCATGTCGAAGCCCGGCCCGCCATACCCCCAGAACATGCGAATGTGACTCGCGTGGCCAAAGAAGCGCTCACCAGCCTCTTGAGCGACATTCGCATGTCGAAGCCCGCCCCAGCCCGGCGGCTACTCGATCACGTGGTAGCCGTGCTGGCGGAGCCGGCTGAGCACGCCCTCGGCGTGCTGGACACCGCGCGTCTCGAGCTGCAGCCGCACCTCCACCTCGCCGATGTGCAGCGACGTGGTCGTCCGGTCGTGCTCCACCTCGAGCACGTTCGCACCGGCCTCGGCGAGCTCGGCCAGCAGCTGCGCCAGCCCGCCCGGACGGTCGGGGATGTGCACCTGGAGGTTCATGTAGCGACCACCTGAGGCCAGGCCGTGCCGGATGACCTTGCCGAGCAGGAGCGGGTCGACGTTGCCACCCGAGAGCACCGCCACGACCGGCGTGCCATAGGCCTTCGGCTGGTCCATCAGTGCCGCGACGGCGGCGGCGCCCGAGGGCTCGACGACCATCTTCGAGCGCTCCAGCAGCGTCACCAGACGCGCGGGACATCGAGTCCTCCGAGACGGTGACGATGTCGTCGACGTACTGCTGGATCGCGGCGAACGGCACGTCGCCGGGCCTGGCCACCGCGATGCCGTCGGCCATGGTCGTCATCTTCTCCAGCGCCACCGGCTGACCCTTGCGCAGCGACTCGGGGAAGGCGGCGGCCTCCTCGGCCTGCACGCCGACGACCCGGATGTCGGGACGCAGCCCCTTGATGGCGATCGCGATCCCGGCGATCAGCCCGCCGCCACCGGTCGGGACCATCACGGTCGCCGCCTCGGGTGCCTGCCGGAGGATCTCCAGGCCACACGTGCCCTGACCGGCGACGATGTCGGTGTGGTCGAACGGGTGGATGAAGACAGCGCCGGTCTCGTCGGCGAACTCCTGGGCCGCGACGAGAGCCTGGGTGAGGTACTCCCCGTGGAAGCGCACGTCCGCGCCGTACCCGCGGGTGGCGTTGGCCTTCGGGATCGGCGCCCCCTCGGGCATGAACACCGTGGCCCGGATGCCGAGCATCTTCGCGGCCAGCGCGACCCCCTGCGCATGGTTGCCTGCTGAGGCCGCGACGACTCCACGGGCGCGCTCGGCCTCGGAGAGGCGGGAGAGTCGCACGTAGCCGCCGCGGATCTTGAACGACCCGGTGCGCTGCAGGTTCTCGCACTTGAGCAGGACGGGCCCGCCCACGATCGCGGTCAGCCAGCGCGACTCCTCCAGCGGCGTGGTGACGGCCGCCTCGGCGACGAGGTCGACGACACCCTCGATGTCGGCGAGCGTGACGCTCATGGGGCGGCCGGACCAGAGGGGTCGTCCATGTCGGCCACGTCCTCGGCCGACGCGTTGCTCGGGACGGTCACGGGATCGTCGTCGTTCGCCTCCTCCGCGTCCTCACCGACCTCGGTATAGCTCGCCAGGTGCTGTACGACGGCGTTGAGCGACGCGGCCAGGGGTACGGCGATCAGGGCCCCGGCGATGCCCGCGACGATGACACCGAGGGCGATCGCGATGATCACGCCGAGCGGGTGCACGGAGACGAACCGGCCCATCAGGAACGGCTGGAGCACGTGCGCCTCGAGCTGCTGCACCAGCACGATCACGCCGAACATCAGCAGTGCCTTGAACGGACCCACGGCCACCAGGGCGACGAGCACGGCGACGGTCCCGGACACGAAGGCGCCGATCAGCGGGACGAACGCGCCGATGAACACCAGGACACCGATCGCGCTGACGAACGGGACACCGAGGATCACCGCACCGACCATCACGCCGATCGCGTCCGTGGCCGCCACCAGGACGGTCGCGCGCACGAACTGGGTCAGCGACTTCCACGCGACCCGGCCCGAGGAGTCGGCGCGGAGACGGCCCGCGCGCGGGAAGATCCGCACGATCCAGGACCAGATGAGCGGGCCGTCGGCGAGGAAGAAGTACGTCGAGAACAGCACGATGAACATGCCGGCCACCACGTCGGCGAGCGTGGCTCCGACCTCCGTCAGCTGGCCAGGCAGGTCCTTGCCGCGCTCGGAGAGCTGCTTCTGGGCGTCCTCGAGGAGCGAGCTCAGCTGCTTGTCGGTCACGTGCAAGCGGGCCGCTGCGCAGCCAGTCGCGGACCTGCTCCAGGCCGTCGGCCACCTGGCCCGACAGGTCGCCGACGCCCTGGGAGACCTGGTTGCCGACGAAGGTCCCGAGCAGGGCGATGAAGCCGATGCCGAAGAGCACCACGAACAGCGCGGCGACCTTGCGGGGCAGGCCGAGGCGCTGCAGCAGGTGGACCACCGGCGCGACCAGGGCCGAGATCAGCAGCGCGATGACCACCGGCAGCACGACGACCAGGAACAGGTTGAGGAGGTAGAGGATGATCCCGCCGGCGAGGCAGACCACCACGAACCGCCAGGCCCAGGCCGCGGCGAGATCCATGCCGTAGGGCACCTGGGCGGACTTGAGGTTGGACGCGCCGCCGACGATCTGCGGCTCGTTGGCGGCCCGGCGAGCAGCGCGGACCTCGGCCCACTGCTGAGCGATCCGGTCGCGGAGCTCGAGGCTCTCGCTCTCGGCCTGCTCCAGCATCGCGGACTCACGTGAGCGCATCCGGGAGCGGTAGTCGCTGATCAGCTTTCGGGGGTTTCCTCGCACGTCGACAGGCTACGTGCCAGCGCAGCGGCAGCAGCGGGACGGCGCTCCGAGAGAAGGCCGACGGCCGCGAGCACGTAGTCGCGGTCCACGACCACCCTCGGGCGCTCCGGTTGCTGCCACCCCTCGGGCGAGCTGCCGGTGAGCCCGGCCAGCATCCGCGTGCACTCCCTCAGGAGTCGCGTGGCGCAGCACGCCACCCGAGCCGACGAGGAGCCCGACCTCGCGCAGGTCCCTGCCGGTCCGCTCCACAACTCGTCCGTCGGGTCCGACCACGACGCGGGAACGCCCGACGTGACGTCGTACGGCCAGGGTCGCGGCGGTGGAGGCGATCTGCTCGTCCTCGCTGCGCTCGAGCTCCGTCTCCGGGAGGAAGGACGGCTCCGCGCTCCGGCGTACGACCGCGGCACGGAGGTCCTCCCCCAGCAGCCCGGCGTCACGACCGGCCTCCCAGGTGCTGACCGCGCTCCAGCGCATGCCGAGGTCGCCCTCGACCGTCCGCGTGACCGGGGTGCTCGCGACGACCTCTCGCGACAGCCCGGCGTCCTCGGGGTCGAGCTTCACCACCGAGTGCACGTCGGTGGTGGCGCCGCCGATGTCGACGACCGCGACGCCGTTCCCGCCCGCGTCCGCAGCGAGCACCTCGACCCCGGTCAGCACGAGGTCGGGGGTGGCGCCCCGCACCATCGCCGTGAAGTCCGCGCGCCGGCTGAGCTGCTTGCCGCCGATCACGTGCGCCAGGAACATCTCCCGGATGGCCCGCCTCGCAGGCTCGGGCTCGAGCACGCCGATCCGCGGGACCACGTTGTCGGTGACGACGAGCGGCAGTCCCTCCAGGACGGACCGGACCTCGTCCCTGGCCGTGGTGTTGCCGGCGACCACCACCGGCCCGTGCCAGCCGCTCTCGGCGATCCGGCGCGCGCCCAGCAGGATGCCGTCCTCGTCGCCGCCGTCGGTGCCGCCGGTCAGCAGCACCACGTCCGGACGGGTCGTGAGTCCCAGGACGCGGTACAGCGCGTCGTCAGACACACGACTGAGTACGGCGACCACCTTGCCGCCGCTGGACAGGGCCACCCGGCGACCCGCCTCGGCCGTGACCAGCTCCTCGCTGCCGACCACCGCGATCCGCAGGCCGCCCCCGGCCGAGGAGCAGGCGAGCACCTCGACGCCGGTGAGGTTCCCGTGTTCGGACGAGAGCTCGGCCCGGCAGGCGTCGAGCCCGTCCAGCACGTCGCCCGTCCCGTCGGGACCAGGAAGCGTGGTGCGGTGGCTCGCGGTGCCGAGCAGGTCACCGGTCTCCGCGTCGACCAGCGCCGCCTTGGTGAAGGTGGAGCCGAAGTCGACGCAGAGGATGGGTGTCGACAAGCTCAGCCGCCGGCGAGCGCGCGATCGAGGTCGGCGAGCAGGTCGTCCGCGGTCTCGATGCCGACGCTGAGCCGGATCAGGTCGCCCGGCACCTCCAGGTCGGTGCCCGCGACGCTCGCGTGCGTCATCCGGCCCGGGTGCTCGATCAGCGACTCGACGCCGCCCAAGGACTCGCCCAGCGTGAAGATCTCGGCCTTCCCGCACACGTCGACGGCGTGCTGCTCCCCGCCGGTGACGCGGAAGGACACGATCCCGCCGTACCTCTTCATCTGGCGGCTGGCGATCTCGTGGCCCGGGTGCTCCTCGAGGCCGGGGTAGAAGACCTGGGTGACGGCCTCATGGGCGGTGAGGAACTCGACCACCTTCTCCGCGTTGTCGCAGTGCCGGTCCATCCGGACGCCGAGCGTCTTCAGCCCGCGCAGCACCAGCCACGAGTCGAAGGGACCGGCGACGGCGCCCATCGAGTTGTGGTGGAAGGCGATCTGCTCGGCGAGCTCGAGATCGCGGACGACCAGCGCACCGCCGACGACGTCGGAGTGCCCGCCGCAGTACTTCGTCGTCGAGTGCACCACCACGTCGGCGCCGAGGGTCAGCGGCTGCTGGAGGTACGGCGAGGCGAACGTGTTGTCCACGACCAGCAGCGCACCGGCCTCGTGCGCGACCGCGGCCAGCGCCTCGATGTCGCCGATGTTGAGCAGCGGGTTGGTGGGCGTCTCGATCCACACGGCCTTGGTGCGACCTGGCTCGATCGCGGCGCGGACAGCATCCGGGTCGCTCACCGGCGCAGGACTGTGCTCCAGGCCCCACCGGGTGAGGACCTTGTCGAACAGCCGGTGCGTGCCGCCGTAGGCGTCGTCCGGGATCACCACGTGGTCGCCGGGGACGCAGACCGTGCGCAGCAGGGTGTCCTCGGCGGCGAGCCCCGAGGCGAACGCGAACCCGCGCTCCCCCTCCTCCAGCGCCGCGATGTTGCCCTCGAGCGCGGTCCGGGTGGGATTGCCGGAGCGGCTGTACTCGTAGCCGCCGCGCAGGCCGCCCACTCCGTCCTGCTTGTACGTCGAGGTGGCGAAGATCGGCGGGATCACCGACCCCGTCAGCTCATCGGGCTCGTAGCCGGCATGGATGGCACGGGTGTCGAAACCGGACTTGAGGCGGTGTTCTTGGGTCACCGGACGAGGCTACTCGGCTCTCAGCGCGACTCCGAACCGGCGATCGGTGGTCCGCTGACCGTGCGTGGGCCAGACTGGGTGGGTCCGGGAAGGACGCGGGCACCTCCGGTGTTGAGGAAGGTGCACCCCACGAAAGGCGACAGATGTTCCAGCGAACCAAGAGCACCATCCCGGCGGCCGACGAGGCCCTCGCCGGCCGCCCCGAGCGCACCTTCCAGCTCTCCGAGCGACACAAGGCACTAGACGCTCCCCTGGTCACCGACGAGGTTCCCGAGGGCTACGAGGTCGCCCTGTTCGGCCTCGGCTGCTTCTGGGGCGCCGAGGAGATCTTCTGGCAGGTCCCCGGGGTCTGGTCGACCTCGGTCGGGTACGCCGGAGGCAGCACGCCCAACCCGTCGTACGAGGAGGTCTGCAGCGGCCGCACCGGCCACACCGAGGCCGTCCGCGTCGTCTACGACCCGAAGAAGGTCAGCTACGCCGACCTGGTCGCCACCTTCTACGAGGTGCACGACCCGACGCAGGGCATGCGGCAGGGCAACGACCGCGGCACGCAGTACCGCTCCGCCATCTACGTCACCTCGCCCGAGCAGGAGATGGTGGCGCAGCTGGTCACCGAGCGCTACCAGCCGGAGCTGACCAAGCGTGGCTACGGCCTGATCACCACGGAGATCAAGCCCTCCAGCGAGACGCCGTACTACTACGCCGAGGACCACCACCAGCAGTACCTGCTGAAGAACCCGTTCGGCTACCGCTGCCACTCGGCGACCGGGGTCCCCTACCCCCGCTGACGGGACGTGACTCGGGTCACCCCAACCCTCGCAAAGTTTGCGAAGCACCCCTTTGTCGGCACACTGGGGCGCATGAGTGACCAGACTCCGCCCTCCGACCAGCCCACGCCGCCCCCTGCCGAGGGGGCCGGCGCTGGCGCCGACCTGGGGGAGACGACTCCGCCTCCGCCGCCGCCTCCGCCGGCGGAGACCGGGACCGAAGCGGCTCCTCCGCCGCCTCCCATGCCCCCGGCGAAGTCCCGCAAGGGCCTGATCATCGGCATCGTGGCCGGACTGGTGGTCCTGGCGATCATCGCCGTCGCGGCAGTCGTGCTGGTCGTGAACAGCGGTCCGGACAAGCACTCCATCGCCATCACCTCCACGGCCGGCGGCATGAAGCGCGACAAGGCCAAGGAGACGCAGCTCCAGCAGCAGCTGGACGCCGCGGAGAAGCAGTTCAAGACCCAGGCCAAGAACGTCAGCTACGTGAAGTCCGGCGTCTACAACCAGGACGACGAGAAGCGTGGCCCGAAGGGCTCGATCGTCTTCATCGGCGCCAAGCTGACCAAGATCCAGAGCCCCACGAAGTTCGTGACGGCCTTCGGCAAGCAGGCCACCACCAACGGCTTCAAGATCGACAAGATCGCACCCGGTGAGAACGGCGGGAAGGCCATCTGCGCCTACCAGTCGACCGGCCAGAAGGTGGCCATCTGCGCCTGGGCGACCCGCGACACCATGGGCGAGATCGTGCCGACGGTGCCGGGCTACGACGCCAAGCAGTTCTCCAAGATCATGCTCGACGTGCGGTCCGACGTGGAGACGACCGAGTAGTCAGCTGCTCACCAGGTGGGGTCGAGACCTCGACCCCCAGCAACCGCTTCCGGAGTACCCCCGGCCCCAGCTGGTGCGCGAGCACTGGCTGAACCTCAACGGGGTCTGGGAGCACGCGTTCACCGCGACGGCCGAGCGGCCTGCGGCGTACGGCGGTCCGATCGTGGTGCCGTTCTCTCCGGAGGCGACGCTCTCCGGGGTGGACCGCCAGCTGCAGCCGGACGAGTGGCTCTGGTACCGCCGCAGCTTCACAGCACCCGACCTCCTTCCCGGGGGTCGGGTGCTGCTGCACTTCGGCGCCGTCGACCAGTCGTGCACCGTCTGGGTCAACGGCCGCGAGGTGGGCTCGCACACCGGCGGCTACCTGCCGTTCACCCTCGACGTCACCGAGCCCCTTCAGGCCGGGGCGGACAACCTGCTCGAGGTCCGCGTGCAGGACCTGTCCGAGACCGGGGTGCACGCGCGCGGCAAGCAGCGGCTGGACCGCGGCACGATCTGGTACACCGCCCAGTCGGGCATCTGGCAGACCGTCTGGCTCGAGACCGTCCCCGCGGCGTACGTCGACCGGCTGGTGCTCGTGCCGCACCTGGACGCCGGTGCGCTCGAGATCACAGTGATCGCCGCTCCGTCGGTTGAGCTTGTCGAAACCCCCGCCCTCATCGCCGTCTCCACCGGCGGCACGGTCGTCGGCCAGGCCACGGCTCCCCCGGGTGAATCCGTCCTGGTCCCCTTGTCCGAGGTGCACCCGTGGTCGCCCGCGGACCCCCACCTCTACGACATCGAGGTGACGTACGGCGAGGACCGGGTCACGTCGTACGCCGGCCTGCGCTCCTTCGGCGTCGGAACCGACGAGGCCGGCCACCGACGCCTGCTGCTCAACGGCGAGCCGCTCGTCCACGTCGGGGTGCTCGATCAGGGGTACTGGCCCGACGGCCTGATGACCCCGCCCAGCGACGACGCGATGGTGCACGACATCGAGACGATGAAGTCGCTCGGCTTCACCGTCCTGCGCAAGCACGCGAAGATCGAGCCGCTGCGCTGGTATGCCCACTGCGACCGGATCGGGATGCTGGTCTGGCAGGACGTCGTCAACGGCGGCGGGCGATACCGCGCGCTCGTGAGCACGCGACCGGCCCGCAGGAGGACCTGGATCCCCGACCGCCTCCACGGCCTCTACGACCGGCGCAACGCCGCCGGGCGCGAGGAGTTCCGCGGGGAGGTGACCGCCACGGTGGAGCTGCTGCGCAACGCCACCTGCGTCGCCGTCTGGACACCCTTCAACGAGGCCTGGGGGCAGTTCGACGCCAACGCGATCGCCCGGCAGGTGGCCGACCTCGACCCCACCCGGCAGGTCAACCACACCAGCGGCTGGGTCGACCAGGGCGGCGGCGACCTCCGCAGCTTCCACTCCTACCTGCGGCCGTTCCGGGTGCCGTCACGGCGCTCGCTCGCACGTCCGTGGCGACGTGACCGGCGGGTGATCGCGCTCTCGGAGTACGGCGGCTACAGCATGCGGCTCGAGGGGCACGACTGGAGCTCTCGCGAGTTCGGCTACCGCCACTTCGACGACAGCGACTCGCTGGCGGATGGGTTCGCCCTGCTGCACGAGCCGCTGGCGGACGCCGTACGCCGTGGACTGTCGGCGACGATCTACACCCAGCTCAGCGACGTCGAGGACGAGCTCAACGGCCTGCTGACCTGGGACCGCGACGTGATGAAGATCGACCCTGACGTCGTACGACGGGTGACTGCCACACTGCATCCGTGACTGCTCGACCGGCGTTCGCCCGCACCGGGGTGGCGATCGTGACCCTGGCGCTCGGCCTGGTGCTGCTCGCGATGGCGCCCTGCTACGGCCCGCACCGTGACGAGCTCTACTTCTCCTCGGCGGGCGACCGACTCGCCTGGGGCTATCCCGACCAACCCTCGGTGGTCGTCCTGCTCGCCCGGCTCGCCAACGAGATCGACCGTCACAACCTGGTGCTGCTGCGCGTCCCGAGCCTGCTGACGGCATGCCTGGTCATGGTTCTCGCCGCACTGACAGCGCGGCTGTTCGGTGGCGAACGCCGCGCCCAGGTGCTCGCCGCGGCGACGACCGGCACCGCTGTCGTCGTGATCACCGTCGGGCACCGGCTCTCCACCCAGACCTTCGACATCGCCGCCTGGGCCGCGATCGCCCTCGTCGCCGGCCATGCACTCCTCGACGACCGCCCGCGGCTCTGGCTGCTCGCGGGACTGGTGGCCGGCATCGGGCTCAACGCCAAGCACGACGTGGCGCTCGCGGTCTTCGGGGTCCTGGTGGGCATCGTGCTGACTCCCGCTGCCAGGGGCCACCTCCGCTCCCCCTGGCTGTGGCTCGGCGGCCTGCTCGCCCTGGCCATGTGGCTGCCGAACCTGCTCTGGCAGGCCTCGCACGGCTGGCCCGTCTTCGAGCTCTCGGCCGACATCGCGGAGGAGTTCGGCGGCATCGGCGGCACCCTCGAGTACCTCGTCCTGACACTGGTGATCTTCAGTCCGCTGATGACACTGGTGTGGCTGGCCGGTCTGAGAGAACTGTTCCGACGCGACGAGTGGCGGCTGCTGCGGCCGATCGGCTGGGCGTTCGTGGTGACCTTCGTGTTCTTCCTTCTCGCCGGCGGCAAGGCCTACTACGTGTCCGGACCGCTCGTGCCGCTGCTCGCGGCCGGATGCGTGATCGTCGTCGAACGCTTCCGTCAGGTCGTGGTGGTCGGCACCGTGCTCGCACTGTCCGCGGTCGTGGCCTGGCCGGCGATGGTCCCGGTGCTTCCGGTACGCACCTACGCCGCGTCGTTCTACCCGGCCATCGACCAGGACCAGCTCGAGACGATCGGCTGGCCGGAGTACGTCGACACGGTCCGCACGGCCCTGAAACCCTTGCCCACAGGGGCGATCGTCTTCACCGGCAACTACGGCGAGGCCGGAGCGCTGGAGTGGTACGCCGTGGGCGCGCCGGTCTACAGCGGGCACAACGGCTGGGGCGACTGGGGTCCACCGCCCGACGACGCCGGGCCGGTCGTGGTGGTCGGCTACCGCGACCCGACCGGCGACTTCACCGGGTGCAGGGCCGCCGGGACCATCCCCGAGGTCGACGGCGCCGACAACGAGGAGGCCGGCGGGAGGGTGTGGACCTGCGCGGGTCCACGTCGGCCCTGGTCGAAGATGTGGCCGAGCCTGGTGCACCTCGACGCCTGACGGGGTGGAGGCTCAGACGCCCGAGTCGACCCAGCGCTCGCCGATCACCCTCAGGCGGGCCGTGCCCGCGGTCAGCTCCTCCACGATCTCCTCGGCAACGACGCGCGCGACGGGCGGGATGGCGAAGCGCAGCGACGCCTCGCTCGTGTACTCCACGCCCAGCACCCGAGCGCCCCGCGAGCGCAGGGCGTGCTCGAGCTGGCCCACCGCCGCGATGTCCACCTCGACCTCGCACAGGTCCTGGAGCACGCGCTCGACCACGCCGACCTCGTCGAGCCCCGCCCGGGTCGCGCCGGCGTACGCGCCTGTCACGCTTCCGGTCGGGAGGAGCGTTCCGCCGGACCAGCGCGAGACCACGGCGACCACGTCGCTCAGCTCTCGCTCGCGCAGCACCTCGAGGATCGGCGCACCGCCCGTGCCGGATGGCTCGCCGGCATCGTTGGCCTGCTGGACGGAGCGGTCCGGGCCCACGACGAAGGCACTGCAGTGGTGACGCGCATCCCAGTGCTGCTTGCGGACCTGGTCGAGGACGGCGCGAGCACCCTCCTCGTCACTCACCCTGGCCAGGGTGCAGCGGAAGCGTGAGCCGGTCTCCTGGATCTCGGCGGACCCGTCACGCCCGATCGTGAGGTAAGACGTCACGGACACGACCCGACGTTTCCCGTTCTCTTGGCTTTGGCACGATCACTGCATGCGTATCGTCTCACTCCTGCCCTCGACCACGGAGATACTTTTCGCCATTGGTGCGGGCGATGACGTGGTCGGGGTGACCTTCGAGTGCGATCACCCCATCGAGGCACGCCAGCGGCGCATCGTCTCGACCAGCGCCCTCCCGGAGGGACTCGACTCGGCGGCGATCGACACCTTCGTCTCGGCGGCCATGAACGCGGGTGAGGATCTCTACCACCTCGACGAGGGTGCCCTGGCCGATCTCGACGCCGACCTGGTCGTGACACAGGACCTGTGCGCCGTGTGCGCCGTGGACGTGTCCGTCGTCGACGACGCCCTGGCACACCTCGGCTGCACGGCCGAGGTGCTGACGATCGACCCGCACACGATGAGCGAGGTGCTGTCCTCGATCACGACCCTCGGTTCCGCCACCGGGCACCTCCCCCTGGCCGAACGACTGGTCGCCTCACTCGAGCTGAGGCTCGAGGCCGTGCGAGCCGAGGTCGCCGCGCGCACTGATCCGGGCCCGAGGGTGCTGCTGCTGGAGTGGACGGACCCGCCGTTCGCGCCGGGGCACTGGATCCCGGAGATGGTCACCACGGCCGGCGGCATCCCCACCGTCGGCGCGGCCGGGGAGAAGTCGGTGCGGGTGACCTGGGAGCAGGCGCTGGCCACGGCGCCCGACGTCGTGGTCTGCGCCCCGTGCGGCTACGACCTGGCCGGCTCCACGGAGCTCGCGCGGACGGTCGTGCAGTCAGGCGTGCTGCCAGAACGGACGTCGGTCTGGGCGGTGGACGCCAATGCCTCGTTCGCGCGCCCCGGGCCGCGGCTGGTGGACGGCGTCGAGAGCCTGGCCCGGATCTTCGACCCCTCGGGTCCGGCGCCGGCCCAGGAGGCGGCGCAACGGGTCCGCTGAGGTCACCACGGCGGTTGAGTGGTGGGGCAACCTTGGGAGAGCCACCCCACCACTCGGTATCCGTAGGTGATGGAAGTGGAGGGACTCGCTTGCGCGAGCATTCCAATGTGCCTAGGAACCGCAGCTCGGCTATGGACGGGTACCACAGGGTCCGATCTGCTTGATCAGAGTATGCAGTGTCAGGCGCAAAGGCGAGACATTTCGGACAGAAATGATTCAGACATTTCGGACTTTCATTCGCGGGCGACGAAGCTCAGCAGGTCCTGGCGAGTGAGTACGCCGACCGGCCGGCCGTCATCCTGCACGAGCAGCGCGTCGGCGTCCCGCAGGGCCTCCACCGCCTCGGCCACACCGACCCCCGACCCGACCGTCTTCAGCGGGTCGTCCATGTGCAGCTCGACCGGATCGGCCAGCCGCGCCTGCCCCGTGTAGAGCGCGTCGAGCAGGCGCCTCTCGGAGACCGACCCGGCGACCTCGGCGGCCATGATGGGGGGCTCGGCCAGGACCACGGGCATCTGCGAGACGCCGTACTCCTGGAGGATCTGGACGGCGACGGCGATGGTCTCGCTGGGGTGGGTGTGCACCAGCGCGGGGATGTCGCCCTTCTTCGCGTGCAGCACCTCCCCGATGGTCATCCCGCCGTGGGAACCGGCCAGGAAGCCGAACCGCGCCAGCCACTCGTCGTCGAAGATCTTCGTGAGGTAGCCACGACCACTGTCGGGGAGCAGCACCACGATCACGGCATCAGGGTCGTCCAGCTCCTGGGCGAGCTGGATCGCGGCGAAGGCCGCCATCCCCGAGGAGCCACCGACCAGCAGCCCCTCCTCGCGGGCGAGCCGCCGCGTCATCGAGAACGAGTCCGCGTCGGAGACCTCGATGATCCGGTCCGCGACGGTGCGGTCGTAGGTGTCCGGCCAGAAGTCCTCACCCACGCCCTCGACGAGGTAGGGCCGGCCGGAGCCTCCGGAGTACACCGAGCCAGCTGGGTCGGCGCCGATCACCTGAACGTCCGGGTTCTGGTCCTTGAGGTAGCGGCCGGCGCCGCTGATCGTGCCTCCCGTGCCCATGCCGGTCACGAAGTGGGTGATCCGCCCGTCGGTCTGCTCCCAGATCTCCGGCCCGGTGGTCTCGTAGTGGGAACGCGGGTTGTTGGGGTTGGAGTACTGGTCGGGCTTCCAGGAGCCCTCGGTCTCGCGCACCAGCCGGTCCGAGGTGCTGTAGTAGCTGTCCGGGTGGTCGGGGGCCACGGCGGTCGGGCAGACGACCACCTCGGCGCCGTAGGACCTCAGCACGTTGCGCTTGTCCTCGCTGACCTTGTCGGGGCAGACGAAGATGCAGTGGTAGCCGCGCTGCTGGGCGACCAGCGCCAGGCCCACGCCGGTGTTGCCGGAGGTCGGCTCGACGATCGTCCCGCCGGGCTTCAGCTCGCCGCTCTCCTCGGCGGCGTCGATCATCCGCACCGCGATCCGGTCCTTCACCGAGCCCCCCGGGTTGAGGTACTCGACTTTGGCGAGGACGAGTGACGAGGTGTCGCCGACGGTCTGGTTGAGCTTGACCAGAGGGGTGTTGCCGATCAGGTCCAGGAGTGAATTCGCGTACTTCATGCGGCAAACCTACCGGGCGATCTACGCTCGAAATGCAAGCACCGACACGCGCCTCCTGAGTATCAAATCTTCACTTCAGTCCCACAGGACCCAGAAAAAGGTGCATACTGCTCGAGTTCGATACACCGTCGGGACTGTTTTTGCGAGGGAGACACGCCGAAATGAATGCGCAACGTCCGAAGACCCTGGTTCGGGCCCTGGTCGGCCTCCTCTCGCTCGGCGTGGTGCTCACTCCGGTCCTCGCAGCCGAGACGGCGAGTGCGAAGACCGTGGTGCCGAAGTACCGCAAGGTCAGTGCCCCGAACGTCTTCTACCCGGTCACGGGCGGGAAGAAGGTCGTTGACCGGCGCACGTTCAGCAAGAAGCACGCCGCCACCGACATCACCACCGCCTGTGGCGCAGCGGTCTGGGCGAGCCACCCCGGCACCGCCTGGGTCTCGGCCCTGGGCGGTGGCCGCTACATGGTCACCCTCAGCAGCGGCCGCCCCGGCATCATCAGCCGCTACGCCTCCCTGAGCCGGGTCGTGGTCACCAACGGCCAGATCATCCAGTCCGGCCAGCTGCTCGGCAACGTCGGCACCAGGCCCAACGTGAAGGGCTGCGCGCTGCAGTTCTCGATGGCCGGCTCCAAGGGTGCGGTCAACCCCACCGGCTGGCTGAACGCCAAGGTCGGTGGCCCGCCGCCCGTCTCCGGCCTGTTCGGGATGAAGCCGATCACGCTCGCCTCGTTCAACATGCTGGGCGCCAGCCACACCTCGAAGGGTGGCCGCTACGCCACCTACCCGTCGCGCCTGACCCGGGCGATGAGCTACTTCAACTACCGGGGGCTCGACGTGATCGGCACCCAGGAGTACCAGGAGACGCAGTACGACTACGCCATGGCCAAGGGCTACGGCGGCACCTGGGGCGCGTACTACTGGGACCCCGAGGGCAAGAAGCGCGACACCGAGAACCTGATCATGTGGCGCAAGTCCACGATGGATTTCGTGTCCGGGACGACCTACGACATCCCCTACTTCGGCGGCAACACCCGGCACGTGCCGATCGTGCTGCTGCGCAACAAGGCGAGCGGGCGTACGGCGTACTACCTCAACGTGCACAACCCCGCCAACGTGCGTGGCCCGGCCGCCAAGTGGCGCGCCCAGGCCATCGCGATCGAGCGCAAGAAGATCATCGAGCTGCGTGCCACGGGTCGCCCCGTGTTCCTCACCGGTGACTTCAACGACCGCCAGGCGGCGTTCTGCCCGCTCACGGCCGACAAGCTGATGATCTCGCCGAACAGCCTCCCGAGCACGGCCTGCGCCTACCCGAAGCAGAGCTCGATCGACTGGATCTTCGCTGCCGGACAGGCCCGGTTCTCCTACTTCCAGCGCGACATGTCCACCCAGACGGGCCGGATCAGCGACCACCCGATCGTCATCGCCGAGACGCACCTGCAGAACTGACCATTTCGTCGGAGGGATCCATCGGGGAACGCCCAGCAGAACCGGGGGCAGGACAGGACAGGGGGCCGCGGTCGTGCTGGGTGTACTCCGTAGGATCTACCCGTGAGTAGAGCAGCAGCAGCGCGCAGACTCGCCGCCGCTGCCGCCTACGGGGGCGGGGGCCTCTCCGTGCTCGGCATGTCCCTGTACGGCGTACTCCGCGCCGAGGCGAACCTTGCCCGTCGTACGATCGGGACGGCTGACAACCGGGTCCCGGACGCCACCGGCTGGTATGGCCGGGGCCGCCCCGGACCGGCGATCAAGATCGCCCTGCTGGGCGACTCCAGCGCTGCGGGGTACGGCGTGAACAGCGTCGAGCAGACCCCCGGCGCCTGGCTGGGCTCCGGTGTGGCCGAGCGGGCAGACCGACGGGTGCACCTTCGCGAGTACGCCGCGGTCGGAGCCCAGTCCAGCGATCTGTCGTCCCAGGTCGCCCGCGCCCTGCACACCGACCCCGACGTGGCAGTCATCCTGATCGGCGCCAACGACGTCACCCACACGGTGCTCCCCTCGGCCTCGGTGCGTTTCCTCTCCGAGGCAGCGCGCCGTCTGCAGGAGGCGGGGGTCGCGGTCGTCGTCGGCACCTGCCCCGACCTGGGCACCGTCTCGCCGCTGCCGGTCCCGCTGCGTCAGGTGGCCCGGGCCTGGTCACGCCGCCTCGCCGCCGCCCAGACCATCGCGGTCGTCGAGGCCGGCGGACGAACTGTCTCCCTCGGCTCGATCCTCGGGCCCGAGTTCGCCGCCGCCCCTGCGCTGTTGTTCGGGCCTGACCGGTTCCACCCCTCGGCCGTGGGCTACGAGTCCCTCGCCCGCGTGCTCGTGCCCTCGGTGCTCTCCGCGCTCGGCATGGGCGAGGCAGAGGAGGAGTCGCCGCGCGTCGGGCGGGGCGAGGCCGTGCTGCCGATCGGGTACGCCGCGGTCAAGGCCAGCCAGAACCCCGGCACCGAGATCGACGGCACCGAGGTCGGCGGGGCCAAGCGCGGCGTGGGCGGCCGCTGGGTGACGCTGATGCGCCGCCGCCTGCTGCCCACCGGCGAGGCGGAGACGCCGCACGAGGGCGCGATCGACCCGGAGGCCCCGGACAGCGGAGACGCCCCGGCCGATGACTCGGCCGAGGCGTCCGCGTAGCTGGTGGTGCGTGCGGGTCAGTTGCCCCGCAGGATCGCCAGGATCCTCAGGATCTCGATGTAGATGAACACGATGGTGGCGGTGAGCCCGAAGGCCGCCCGCCACGACTCGCGCTCAGGAAGACCGGCCGCGATGCCGCGCTCGACCTGGTCGAAGTCGAGGATCAGGAACAGCACGCCCAGGCCCAGGCCGACGACGCTCATCAGCAGGCCCAGCGGACCGAACCCGTTGAGGCCGATCTCGGCGTTGAAGAAGCCGAGGATCAGGTCGAGGAAGGTGACGGCGATGAAGCCCATGCCCGCCGCGACGACCCACTTGTAGAAGCGGGAGCCGACCTTGATGTTGAAGAACTTGTAGGCAGCGAGGGTGCCGGCGACGGCCGCCATCGTGCCGACCACGGCGCCGACGACGAGACCGCCGGGGGCGGACCCGTTCTGGGCGAACATGGCCTCGATGGCCTTGCTGAACGCGCCGACGAAGATCCCCTGGAGGGCCGCGTAGACGAGGATCAGACCTGGGCTGACCACCTTCTTGAAGGTGTTCACCATGGCGAGCGCGAAGCCGCCCAGCGCACCGATCACGGAGATGCTGTAGAGGGTGCGGAGCGCCGCGTCGCTGGTGATCTCAGGCGTGAGGAACCACGCACCGGCTGCGAACAGCACGACCACGCCGAGCGTGATCCCGGTCTTCTGGACGACCGAGTCGATCGTCATCCGGCCCTGGTCGACCTGGGTGACAGGCCCGCCGGGAACACCGGTGCCCCACTGGGACGGGTCGGTGTACTGCTGCCCGCCTGGGTAGGTCTGGTTGCTCCGGGCGTTGAAGCCCTCGGCCCGAGCGAAAACGGGGTTTCTGCTTTCCATGGTGGCGTCCTCCTTGGATGCCGGGGCGAACTACCGGCTTTGGTGTTCGCGAAACACCCCGGATCCTACCGGGGTGTCACTGTGTGAACGTGCACCCCGGGGTCGGTGTTCCCGCTGGTCAGTCCCGTATTTGTCGCGGATCGCCCCCACTGGTGGACGGGATCAACCACCCTGGACGGTTCAGCACCTGGGCGTCACCGTCACGGTCACCGTCGCGCTGACGTGGCTCTCACGTGGACGAGCGAGCCCGCCTTCTCGGCACGGCCACCGGCGACCTTGACGTCGTACCCGTGCGGCGAGGTGAGCGGGCTGACGAAGATCTGTGTCGGGTGCGGTGATCTTCGGGTCGGGGCGGTAGGTCATCGAGAAGTGGCCGGTGGTGGTGTCGTAGCTCACCGGGTCGGGACGCCGGCGGTCGCCTGGGGGTAGGTGCGGACCAGCTGGCGCAGCTTGTCCATCTTCACCGTGCCAGGTCGCTGTCGTCGGTGAACAGGCCCTGCGAGGCGTCGGCCGTGGTCGGGTCGTCCCAGCGCTTGTAGGCCCAGTAGGTCCAGCCCATCAGGGCCTCGTCCGCACCCGGCGGTGTCGATGCCGATCGCGTTGACGTTGTCGGTGGCACCCCACTCGGTCATCAGGGCGGCGGCGTTCATCCGGCGGACTGGTCGATCGCGTGGTTCTCGCGGTCTGCGGTGTACTCCCGGCAGTTGTCGGTGTCGCCGCCGGGGATGCCCTGGCTCTCGAAGAACACGTCGGGGCAGTAGTTGTGCCAGGAGAAGCCGAGGTTCTTCTCCCCCGCGCACCGGCTTGTAGTAGGTGTCCAGCTTCTGGCCACCGGCGAACTGCTGCGGCTCCCACCAGACGACGTTCTTGCCGTCGGCCTGCCGCACGGCGCGCAGCCCGCGCTCCATCGCCGGCTGCAGCTCCTGGGCATAGGTCGGCTCGCAGCCGGTGGTCAGGCAGGAGGCCCACTCGGTGCCGGCCCACGGCTCGTTGATCAGGTCGTAGCCCATCGAGTAGGGCTGGTTGCGGTAGTGCTGGGCGACCAGCTTCCAGGCCGCGGCCCAGGCGCCGAGCAGCCCGTCCTTGTCGGCCCAGAAGTTGTCGAAGACGGTGGAGACCTCGGGAGTCCAGTAGCCCTGCGGGAACTGCACCTTCTGGTAGGGCAGCAGGGCGAAGGGCATCGGCCGCTTCGCCGCGAAGGCCGGGACCCCTTCCCCGCCGTACTGCTCGTGCCACATGGTCCTGGTGCCCGTCGAACAGCATCCAGATCTGCTGGTCGGCGAGCAGCTTGGTCATCCGGTCGACGCGCTTGAAGTACGCCGGGTCGGCGACGCCGGGCTTGCTCGGGGTGACACCGGCCCAGAGCATGCCGAGCCGGGCGCCGTTGAAGCCGTACTTCTTCAGCCAGGCCGCGTCCTTCGCGGTGAAGCCCGCGGCGGTGTCCGGCGGGGCGTACGGCGCCCGCTTCCACACCATGTTCAGCCCGTGCACGATCACCACGCGTCCGTGCTGGTCGACCAGGAACCGGCCCTGGCGCTGCAGCCGGGGGGTCTGGTCGGCCGCGCTGGCAGCCCCGCTCGGGACGAGCAGGAACGCGAGGAGGGCAGCCACGAGCACGGCGAGCTTCTTCATGGGAAGTAGAACGAGCTATGAACCCAGGGTTACCCGGCCCGACACCCCGGCCGCTGGTCGAGGAGCGAGCGCCGGCTCCCCGGCCGCTGGTTGAGGAGCGAGCGCCGGCTCCCGGGCCGCTGGTTGAGGAGCGAGCGCCAGCGAGCGTCTCGAACCCCGGTGACGCACAAGCTCTAGGCGCGAACGAGCAGCCCGTCGGCGATGACCTCGAGCATCGGTCGTACGGCGGCTGCGTCGAGCTCACCCTGATCGACCACGGTGGCGACCCCGCCGATGAGCCGGCAGACCTGGATGGCGTCGACGTCGGCCGGCAGTGCTCCCTCGGCGACGAGCTGCTGGAGCACCTGCTCGTTGGCGTTGGCCAGCACCTGGCACTTGTGCGCGATCGGTGAGTCTTCGTGACCCATCGCTGCGGTGATCTTCGCGGCACCGCCTCGGTGAAGGGTGATCTGGGCGACGAAGGACTCGAACCAGGACACCAGCAGGTCGCGCGGCGGGAGCTCGCTGGCCATGGCCTTCTCGGCGGCGGTCTGGATCTGGTCGACCCAGCTCTGCATCACAGCGTTGAGCAGGGTCTCGCGGTTGGGGAAGTGCCGATAGAGCGTGCCGGGGCCGACGTCCGCGAGCTTCGCGATCTCGTCGAGGGATGCGCCGTAACCGTGCTCGCGGAATTCCTGGCGCGCGACCTCGACGATGCGGTCGTAGTTGCGCTGAGCATCCGCGCGCATGGTCACCCCTCTTGCTAATCGGAGACAGTCTCCGGTACTGTTCTACAGAACCGGAGAGGTTCTCCGCTCAGTCTACGTCCATCGGCCGAAAAGGCCAGAACAGGACCGCAACTCATGTCAACCACCCAGCTCTCCCCCACTCGTCGCCGCTTTGGCGCACACGACGACGACCTCCCTACTGACCTTCCCGACAACGCCGGCCGCGCCGCCGCCGGCATCGCGATCGTGCTCGTCGCCCAGCTGATGCTCGTGCTGGACGTCACCGTCGTGAACGTGGCCCTCCCGGCCATGGACGCCGCGCTCAGCTTCGGCCCGGCGTCGCTCTCCTGGATCCTGAACGGCTACACGCTGGCCTTCGGTGGCCTGCTGCTGACCGGCGGCCGCCTCGGCGACGTGTTCGGCCGGCTCCGCGTCTTCGAGATCGGCCTGGCGCTGTTCACCATCTCCTCCCTGCTGGGCGGGCTCGCGCAGACGCCCGGTCAGCTGGTCGCGGCACGCGCTGCTCAGGGTGTCGGGGCCGCGATGGCCGCTCCCGGCGTACTCGCCCTGCTGACCACCAGCGCTCCCGACGAGCCCGCACGCAACCGCGCGCTCGCGCTCTTCGCCGCGGTCAGCATGGGCGGCGGCACCATCGGTCTTCTGCTCGGTGGCGTGGTCACCGACCTCGGCTCCTGGCGCTGGACCCTGCTGATCAACGTGCCGATCGGCATCCTGGTGCTCGCCCTCGCGCGGCGCTTCGTGACCGAGACCCCGCGTCGCCCGGGCCGATTCGACTTCGTCGGCGCGGCGACGGCGACCGGTGCGGCCGTCTCGCTCGTCTGGGCGCTCATCGGGGTCCCGGAGCACGGCTGGATCTCGCTCGAGACCCTGGGCGGCTTCGTCCTCGGTGCCGTTCTGCTCGTGGCGTTCGTCCTCACCGAGCGACGGGTCGCGCACCCGATGCTCCGTGCCTCGCTGCTGCGCAGCCGGCAGCGGGTCGGCGGCCTGATGGTCATCTCGATGGTCGTCGGCGGGCAGATGTCGATCTTCTTCCTGACCGTGCAGTACCTCCAGCGCGAGCTGGGCTTCGGCCCGCTGGCGGCCGGCGCCTCGATCGTGCCGATGACCGTGGGCATCCTCGCGATGTCGCGGGTGGTCGCGCGGCTGCTGGCCAGGTTCGGTCACGTGCCCCTGCTGCTGGTCGGCACCCTCGGCCTGGCTTCGGCGAACCTCTGGCTCAGCAACGTCGGCGCGGACAGCAACCTCGTGCTCGCCGTACTCGCCCCGATGCTGCTCAACGGCCTCTCCGCCGGCCTGGTCTTCATGCCGGCCAGCGCGATGGTCCTCGGCGGCGTCGAGCCCGAGCACGCCGGCTCGGCCTCCGGCCTCCTCCAGACCACCCAGCAGCTCGGTGGCGCGGTCGGCCTGGCCGTGATCGTGTCGGTGTACGCCGCCGGCGCGGTGCCCGGTGAGTTCCTGCCGGGCGCGCAGGCCGCGTTCATGACCGCCGCGTCGTTCGCCCTGGTGGCGTTCGTGGTGATCGCGACCGTGATCCGCCCGGCGACGAAGCGGGTCTTGGCTGCAGCCTGACCCGCCCCCGGCCCGGGTTGTGAGTCTGAGGACGCGCCATGGCGCGTCCTCAGACTCACGACTCGTCTGGTCGGTTGGCAAGAACGTGTTCTAGTTCTTGGGCTACCGTCAGCTCATGACCAAGAGTGGCTCGCTGGTGCGCGTGGGTCTCGCCTACGTGGTCGCGATCGGGGTGGGAGCCGCGTGGCTGTGGCTCGGTCCCGACACTTCGCACCTCTGGCTGGACGGCCTGATCGCCGACACCCTCGCGACCCTGGTGATCTTCGGGTTCAGCCGAGCCCACCACAACTCGAGCTTCTACGACGCCTGGTGGAGCGTGCTGCCACCACTGCTGGCGATCTACTGGTGGTCGGCTGGTCCGCTCGGCGTCGACGACGTCCGGAGCTGGCTGGTCCTCGTGGTGATCCTGGTCTGGGCGGTGCGACTGACCGGCAACTGGATCTACGCCTTCCCCGGGTTCCCGCACGAGGACTGGCGCTACCCGCTGCTGCGCGAGGGCAAGGGCGCCTTCGAGCCGCTGGTCGACCTGTTCGGGCTCCACCTGGTGCCGACGTGGCAGGTGTTCCTCGGCATGACGCCCGTCTATCTGGTGGTCACCCGCGCCGGCCGGGACGTCGGCTGGATCGACGTCGTGGCCGTCCTGATCGGGCTCGGCGCGGCGATGATCGAGCTGGTCGCGGACACTCAGATGTACCGCTTCGCGCGTACGAAGCAGCCGGGGCAGGCCATGGACCAAGGTCTGTGGGGCTGGTCGCGGCACCCCAACTACTTCGGTGAGATCAGCTTCTGGTTCGCCCTCGGGCTCTTCGGTCTGGCGGCTTCGCCCTCGGACTGGTGGTGGGTCTTCCTCGGCGCCATCGCCATGGCCGGGCTCTTCCTCGGCGCGAGCATCCCGATGATGGAACAGCGCAGCCTGGAGCGGCGTCCGGCGTACCAGGACGTCATCGATCGGGTGCCCAAGCTCGTCCCCCATCCTCCGCGGACCAAGCAGTCCCCGCGGCCAGCTTCGTGACCCGACCCCGGGTGCTGATCGCGGGTCTGGGCGACACCGGCCTGCTCACGGCCAGGCACCTCACCCGACACGTCGACGTCGTCGGCATCTCGACCAAGCCCGCTCTCGTGAGCGGGCAGGAGCTGGGCATGCGGCTGGCGCGACCCGACGCGTGGGCCCGGGAGTACCTCGTCGGGTTCGACAGCTACCGCAAGCTGGACCGTGTCCGAACGGTCCACGGCGAGCTCACCGAGCTCTCGCTCGATGATCGCGCGGTCGGCGTACGGCTCCCGGACGGCAGCACCCGCACCGAGTCGTACGACGTGCTGGTCATCTCGACCGGTGTCACCAACGGCTTCTGGCGCCGACCGAACCTCCAGTCGGATGCGGAGGTCGACACGGCACTCCGAGCGGCGCACGAGCAGCTGGCCGCCGCTGAGTCCATCAACGTGATCGGCGGCGGGGCGGCTGCGGTCAGCGCGGCGGCGAACCTCGCCCTCGCGTGGCCAGACTCGCGAGTCGCGCTCTACTACCCGGGAGATCGGGCGCTGCCCCAGCATCACGGGCGGGCGTGGGCGACGGTCTCCGGCATCCTCACCGAGCGCGGGGTCTCGCTTCATCCGGGCCATCGCGCATCCGTCCCACCGGACTTCGACCTCGACAGGATCACCACCGAGCCCGTCGCGTTCAGCACCGGGCAGCCTGACGCTCCGGCCGATGCGACGCTCTGGGCGATCGGGCGCGTGCGGCCCAATACCGCCTGGTTGCCCGAATCGCTGCTCGACGAGTCCGGCTTCGTCCAGGTCGCACCAGACCTCTCCGTGATCGGGGCGCCCGGGGTGTTCGCCATCGGCGACGTCGCGGCCACGGACCCGCTACGCGGTTCGGCCCGCAACCGGGCCGACCGGCTCCTCGCCCGCAACATCCGCAACCACCTGGCGGGTCGGCCGCTCAGCCCGTACCGCGCCCGCCGGCGACGCTGGGGCTCGGTCCTGGGACACCAGCCGGACGGGCTGCGCGTGTTCGCCCCGTCCGGCCACTCCTTCCGCTTCCCTGCCTGGACCATCCAGACGGTCCTGCAGCCCTGGATCGTGCGGCGAGGCATCTACGGCGGCGTACGCCGGGACGAGCGCCGCGAACGCATCACCTGATGGAGCACCACGCCCTACGTGACCGTCGGAATGCGCCAGCAGTCCGAGAGCCGCGCACGGCGACGTGGGTCCTTGGTGACACCAGCGCACCCTGTCTGGACCGTTTCTTGGGATGATGCCTCATGAACGTTCCGAGCAGCGGCCGCGCGCGACGTACCGAACCGGCAGTGGATGTCGAAGCCGGGAGCCGAACACCCGACTATGCGACTGCCTTCGCGGCCCACGTCGTCGACGCTGGGACCAGCTCGGCTGAGCAATGGGCGAGACGCATCTTGGAGGACGCGCCACCCATCCTGAGATGGTTCGTCTTCATCGGGTGGAAGTTCGTTCTGCGCCTTCGACTGGCACCCCGAGGCGCTCCGGGCGCCGTCGCAGGATGGACGATCACACGGACGACGCCCGATTCGATCACGCTCGAGGTCAAGTCGAGCCTGGTCACTGCCCGCAAGGTGCTCAACGTCGAAGCGAACCGCCTCACGCTCACCACCTACGTCTGGTACGAGCGCTCGGCTGGCCGAGTCGTATGGGCAGCCATCGCGCCCGTCCACCACCGCATCGAACCCTTGCTTCTCACCCTGGCGGGGTCTCGAGACCTCACCGAATGAGCTGAGCAGCGCGCTGGGCGAATCGCTGCAGCTTGGCGGCGGTCATGAGGATGCCGCGGGTTCGACTCCTGTCACGGCTCGCCCCAGGTCAGCCGACGCTGGGCTGTGCGTCCTGGGTGATGTGCACCGAGCTCGCGAACTCCGCGATCCGGTCGTTGTCCCAACCGAGCCCGTCCCACACCTGGATCACCAGATAGGTGCCGGAAGGCTGCTTGAGGAACAGCGTCCTGGTGTCACCGGAGCCCAACATGTGCGCGATCACTCCGGGCCTGTCACCGACACGGACGGGGTCCAGTCGAACATCCGTGGGCACACCGGTGTCACTCTCGGTCATGACCGCGATGGTGCCCTCGAGGCTCGTCGCGCCCGGCACGGTGTTCTCGGGGGTCGGGGCGCCCTTCGGTGCGAGCGTGAGCAGGCCCCGGGTGTCGTCTCGGATCGTCCATCCGGCGGGCACCGTGTCGAGGGTGTAGCCGGTCGGCTGGGCTCCCGTGTACGCGACGAGCTCGACCTCGGACGTCGTGCTGCGTGGAGCGGCCGGGGTCGCGCCATCAGGCGGGGTCGATGGAGCCTGGCCCGGGCCGATGATCATGAACGCACCGAGTGCCGCGGCGGCGAGCATGCCGGAGGCCGCCGTCGTCCGGCCGGCCCGGCGACGCCGCAGGGCCCGGCGTGCGCGGACGAGGTCGGCGTCGGCGGCTGCCTCGGCGGTGAAGGTGTCGGTGTCGGGCAGGACGGCTGCGTCGTGCAGCAGGGTTCGGATGTCGGACATCAGATGCTCCTGGTGAGGTGAGGGGTCGGCGCGACGGCCGACAGGGAGGGGTGGGATGAGGTTGGGCTCGCAGGGGGTGGCGCCTGGGGTGGCGTTGCGTCCATCAGGGTGCGGAGTCGCTCGAGCGCTCGAGCTGTCTGGCTCTTGACCGTCCCTTGTGAACAGCTCAGTGCGTCGGCCGTGTCCGCGACGCTGAGGTCGTGGAAATAGCGGTAGACGAGGGCGGCGCGCATCCGCGGCGGCAGATCGGCCAGGGCCGCGTTGAGCGCGTCGGTCCGCTCGGTGCCGGCTTGCGGCTCCACGGTCGGCAGGTCCGGTACCTCTGGTGACGAGCGTTCCTGACGGCGCCACGGGCGGCGGTGCTCGTCCATCAGCGCGTTGACCAGTGCCCGTCGGGCGTACCCGTCGCGATTCGCGGCCCTCGTGAAGAGTGGCCACGCGAGATAGAGACGGGTCAGGGTCGACTGGACGACGTCCTCCGCGAGATGGCGATCACCTGCGGTGAGCAGGGTCGCCGTTCGGAGGAGGTCGGCTCGCCTGTCGATGACGAACCTTCGGAACTCTTCATCCCGTGGGGGCCTCATGGGCTTTCCTTTGTTCTCATGCCCCCCTGACGGGTCGCAACCCCCTCGAGGTTGCATCGACGTCGACATTGTTGCTCATGGCAGCAGGTCTCGCCTGCGTGGTCGTGCGGTGCCCCGGGTGGGGGTCGAACCCACACTGTGCGGTGTTTAAGACCGCTTCCTCTGCCGTTGGGATACCGGGGCCGGGCCGATCATAAGTGGCCGAGCTCGGCCGCGCGGCCGAGGACGGCGTCGATCATCGGCTCGGTGAGGCGACCGGTGAAGGTGTTCTGCTGCGAGGGGTGGTAGCAGCCGAGCAGGGTCACAGGGTGTGGGCCGCCGAGCTCGACCTCCGCTGCATGGCCGAACTTCGGTCGCGGGCGAGGGATCGGGACACCGGCTGCGGAAAGTGCGCGCAGTGCCGCGTCCCAGCCGATGCCACCGAGGCAGACGATCGCCTTCAGCCCAGGGAGCAGCAGGCGCAGCTCGCGCTCCAGCCACGGGGCGCAGGTGTCGCGCTCCTCGGGAGTCGGGAGATTCTGCGGCGGCGCGCACTTCACCGCCGCGACCATCCGCGTCCCCAGGAGGCGCTGGCCGTCGCCCGCGTGGACGGACGTGGCCTGCGTCGCCAGGCCCACCCGGTGGAGTGAGGCGAACAGCCAGTCGCCGGACCTGTCGCCGGTGAAGATCCGACCGGTGCGGTTCCCGCCGTGCGCCGCCGGTGCCAGCCCCACGATCAGGATCGTCGGCTCCGGGTCGCCCCAACTGGCGATCGGCCGCCCCCAATAGCTCTCCCCGGCGTACGACGCCCGCTTCTCGTGCGCCACCTGCTCCCGCCACGACACGAGCCGAGGGCAGGCCGAGCAGACGGACACCCGCGCCTCGAGCTGCGGAAGCGTCGCACGGACCGCCAACCGGGTGACGCCGGCGACCGACCTGGCGACGGGCGGCACCGGATCGCCGGGCGCGACCGGGTCCTCGGGCCAGCCCGTTCCCGGTGGAACCGGGCTGGGGTAGGCCCGGGACGGCTGGGTCACGACATCCTCAGCGTCGGCCGAAGGGGCGGTCGGCCGGGTCGCCCGAGCCGGCGTACGCGAGCCGGATCTCGCGCATCTTGGCCTGCTCGTCGGCCCGCCGCGCGGCCGTCTTGTCGATCAACCGGTCGTCGCGCACCGGCAGCTGCAGGTTCTCCTCGGCGGCGATCCCGAGCCGGAGCTCGCGACCGCGCTCGAGCTCGGAGTCCAGCTGGGCACCGAAGAGCAGCGCCACGTTGGTGATCCACAACCACAGCAGGGCGACGACCACGCCGGCCACCGAGCCGTAGGTCTTGTTGTAGCTCGAGAACTGCGCCACGTAGAAGGCGAAGCCGATGCTGGCCACCAGCCACACCAGGATGGCCACGAAGGCGCCGACCGAGATGACTCGGAACTTCACGAAGGCGACGTTCGGGGTGAAGTGGTAGAGCAGCGCGACGATCACCATCACCACGAGCGCGAGCACCGGCCACTTCGCGTAGTCCCAGACGGTCACCAGGTCGTCGCCGACGCCGATGGCCTTGCCGATGGACTCCGCGACCGGACCGGAGACGATCAGGATCACCAGGGAGACCGCGCACAGCACCACGGTGGTCACGGTGAGGATGAGCTGCATCGGCCGCAACCGCCAGAACGGGCGGCCTTCCTCGACCTCGTAGATCCGGTTCAGCGCTCGGCTGAAGGCGCCGACGTACCCCGACGCCGACCACAGCGCACCCAGCACACCGATGACCAGCGTCAGGCCCGCGGCCTGGCTGGACGCGATCTGGGTCAGCGGCTCCCGGATGCGCTCGATGACGTCGGCGGAGACGAGCGGCGCGAGGATCTCGAGGATCTTGTCGACCGACTCCTCGGCCTGCCCGAACACCCCGACCAGCGACAGCAGCGCGATCAGCGCCGGGAAGATCGCCAGCACGGAGTAGTAGGTCAGCGCCGCCGCGAGGTCGGTGCCCCCGTCGTCGCTGAACCCGCGCAGGGTCTGCTTGAGCACGAAGAAGGCGGACCGCTTGGGGGCTTCCTTCTCGGTCTTGCTGGGCTCGGTCTTGCTGGCTCGGTCTTGCTGGTCTCGGGCTCGGGGTGCTCTGCGTCGGGTGCCATCAGTGCTTCCCATCTGTCGGGGGCGGCGGGACGGCGGCCAGCGACCAGGCGATCCCGTCGAGGATGTCGTGCTCGGAGACCAACATGGAGTTGACCGTCGTACGCCGCAGGATCCGGTCGAGGATCAGTCCGCCGGCGCCGATCACGTCGGCCCGGCCGGGATGCATGTAGGGCAAGGCCTTCCGCTGCTCGATCATCATCGCGAGCAGCCTGGCGACCGCGCCCTGGACCGCCTCCGGGCGCAGCACGCTGTGGTGGATGACGGTGCTGTCGTAGGTGGGCAGGTCGAGTACGGCGGCGGCCAACGTCGTCACCGTCCCGGCGACACCGATCACCGCGCCGGCGTCGGCCGGGTCGACCGAGCAGCCGTCGAGGGCCTGGTCGATGTCGGCGACGGCGGCGGCGATCTCGTCCTTGGTCGGCGGGTCGCAGGCGAGGTGGCGTTCGTTGAGCCGAACGGAGCCGATGTCGAGGGACTCCTGGGCGATGATGCTGCCGTCGGCCCGGCCGAGGATCAGCTCGGTCGAACCCCCGCCGATGTCGAGCACCAGCAACGGCTCCGGCAGCGGCGGGAGCTCGCGGGCCGCGCCCGCGAAGGTGACCCGGGCCTCCTCGTCACCCGCGAGGACCTCGGGCTCGACGCCGGTGCGCTTGCGGATGCCGACGAGGAAGTCCTCGGAGTTCTCGGCGTCCCGCGCTGCGGAGGTCGCGCAGAACCGGATGTCCTTGACGTCGTGCTCGCGGACGAGGTCCATGAACTCGTCGACCGCGGTGAAGACGCGCTCGAGGGAGGCGTCCGCGATCCGGCCCGTGCGGTCGACGCCCTGGCCGAGGCGGACGATGCGCATCTCGCGGACGATGTCGGTGCTCGTGCCTGCGGCGGCGTCGATGTCGGCGACGAGGAGGCGGAGGGAGTTGGTGCCGCAGTCGAAGGCGGCAACGCGGGTCATGGGGAGACCTCCGGTTCCACGCAGGGGCCGGAGGTCCACCAGGCGCCCAGCTTGTCCAACACCTCGTCGCCGAGGGGGTTGATGCCGCGGCCTTGGGCCAGGGACTGGCCGGCCAGGACGTGCAGGCACTTGACGCGGTCGGGCATGCCGCCGGCGGAGACGCCGGCGATCTCGGGGACCTCGCCGATCTCGGTGCGCGCGGCGAGGTAGGCCTCGTGGGCTCGGCGGTAGGACTCAGCGAGCTCTTCGTCCTCGCCCAGCCGGTCGGTCATCTCGCGCATCAGACCGCTGGCCTCCAGCGTCCCGATCATCGAGGCAGCGCGGGGGCAGGTGAGGTAGAACGACGTCGGGAACGGAGTGCCGTCGTCCAGGCGAGGCTCCGTCACCACCACGTCGGGGTTGCCGCACGGGACAGCGGTGACCCACCGCGTGGATCGAGCGCGGCGGTCGGCCCAGCTGCGCGTGGACCACTGCGACGTCCCGCCCCGAGATGCTGGAGTCGGCGGAGGTCACGGGTCAGGTGTCGGCGTGGGCGTAGGAGACGGGGTGATCCTGGACGCCGGGGTCGGCGCCTTCTTCGGGTGGTCGGCGGCCTCGATGGTGCCGTAGACCTTGTCCCACCAGGCGTCAGGCACCTGCCGGGCCACGGAGTTCGGGTCGGTCAGCTCGTCACTGCTCTCGAGCGGCTTCCCGTCGCGGCCGATCACCTGATAGCTCGTCTCGCCGGGCAGCACCCACCCGAAGCGTTCGCGCGCCTGCTTCTCGACGTACGCGTCGTCCTGCCAACGGCGCTTCTCCCGCTCGAGCGCCGTGATGTCGCGCTGGGAGCTGTCGATCTGCGACCGGAGGTCGGCGATGTGGGAGCGCTGCTGGAGATAGGCCCGCATCGACGAGGCGTAGGACACCACCAGCACGGCGAGCACGACGACCAGCACGGCCATCCGGTTGGTGAACCTCGGTCGCGGGGCCGGGGCGGCCGTCGTACGCGCGCGTTCACTGCCCCGGGCTCCCGGGCGGAGGTTGCCCGGGAGGTGTCCGGGGCGGGCACCCCTGCGGGGCCCGCTCGGCGTACGACGTGTGGCCATCTTCTCAGTCAGTCCCGGTTCAGCCCTGGTATCGGGGGAAGGCGCCCCGGCCGGCGTAGCGGGCCGCGTCGTCGAGCTCCTCCTCGATGCGGAGCAGCTGGTTGTACTTCGCGACGCGCTCCGAACGGGCGGGGGCTCCGGTCTTGATCTGGCCGCAGTTGGTGGCGACCGCGAGGTCGGCGATGGTGGTGTCCTCGGTCTCGCCGGAGCGGTGGCTCATCATGCAGCGGAAGCCGCTGCGGTGGGCCATCTCGACGGAGTCGAGGGTCTCGGTCAGGGAGCCGATCTGGTTGACCTTGACCAGCAGCGAGTTGGCCTGGCCCTCCGCGATACCGCGGGCCAGCCGCTCCACGTTGGTGACGAACAGGTCGTCGCCGACGATCTGGATCTTGTCGCCGAGCTGGTCGGTCATCGTCTTCCAGCCGTCCCAGTCGTCCTCGTCGAGGGGGTCCTCGATCGAGACGATGGGGTAGGACGAGACCAGGTCGGCGTAGTAGTCGGTCATCTGCTTCGAGGTCCGCTTCTTGCCCTCGAAGGTGTACTTGCCCTTCTCGCAGAACTCACTCGCCGCGACGTCGAGCGCCAACCCGAAGTCGGTGCCGAGCTTGAAGCCGGCCGACTTGATGGCCTCCGCGATCAGGTCGAGTGCCGCACGGTTGCTGGACAGCTCGGGGGCGAACCCGCCCTCGTCGCCGACGCCGGTGGCCAGGCCCTTCTTCTTCAGCACGGCCTTGAGCGCGTGGTAGACCTCGGCGCCCTGCTGGAGCGCCTCGCGGAAGGAGGCCGCGCCGATCGGCGCGATCATGAACTCCTGGATGTCGACGTTGGTGTCTGCGTGCGCGCCGCCGTTGAGGATGTTCATCATCGGCACGGGCAGCAGGTGGGCGTTGGGGCCGCCGACGTAGCGGAACAGCGGCAGGCCGGCACTCACCGAGGCCGCGCGGGCGACAGCCAGCGAGACGCCGAGGATCGCGTTGGCGCCGAGGTTGGCCTTGTTGGGCGTCCCGTCGAGGTCGAGCATCGCCTGGTCGACGAGACGCTGGTCGCTCGCGTCGAGACCGATGATCTCGGGCTCGATCTGGTCCTGTACGGCGCTGACGGCCTTCTCGGTGCCCTTGCCGCCGTAGCGCGAGCCGCCGTCGCGCAGCTCGACCGCCTCGAAGGCGCCGGTGGAGGCGCCCGAGGGGACGGCCGCACGGCCGAGGGAGTCGTCGTCGAGGAGCACCTCGACCTCGACCGTGGGATTGCCGCGCGAGTCGAGGATCTCCCGGGCGATGACGGTGTCGATGGAAGCCAAGACGATTGCTCCTGGGTCGAGGGATGTCGGCCGGGTCTGCGCGTGGGCCTGCTGGCCCGTTCACCCTAACCGGGAGCGGGAGCAATCTCGCGTAGCACCCGCCTGCCGCGTGATGCCTGATCCGGCCGCGCTGCCGCTAGGTTCCGGTGCCGAAGAGGACCGGCTGCGACGCGGCGACCTTCCCGAGCGGTGCGCAGGAACGCGTCGAGAGGCTGCAGCTGACCACGCTCGGCCTGCCGCCCCGGCGGGCTGGCCACGCCGTAGAAGGTGGTCCTCCCGGCCCAGCCGCCGAGCTCGAAGCCGGGCGGGACCACCACGCCTCGCCGGCTCGGCCCGCGCAGTCGCTCCTCCTGCGTCACCGGCTCCACGCCGCGCACTGCTCACGGCGCGACCGGTCGCGGTGTCGAAGGCGTACGCCGACCCGGCACCCGAGGTCGCGACGGTCACCAGGACCCGGCTGCCGTCCGCAGTGACCCCCAGGTCGGTCACGCCGGTGACGCCGGTGCCCTTCAGCCGGGTGAGGTCGGTGTACCAGAGCTCGCCCTGCTGGAGCACGTAGACACCACCCGGGACGGAGACGAACGCGTCGATGGCGACCGGCGAGAGGTCGACGGACCGGTTCCCGACGTGCAGGCGACTCCCCTGGGCCCAGACCACGTCGCTCGCGGAGACCACGCCTCGGCCCACGGGCACGGTTGCGGGCACGGCTGTCACCTCGGGCGAGGGGGACGCAGTCACCGTGCGCGTGGGCGGCTCCATCTCGTCGTCAGTGCCGAGCTGGCACCCGGTCGCGAGCAGGAGCAGCGCCGACAGGAGCAGTGTCGCGAGGACGGCCCCGGGCCGACGGGTCACGCGGTCACCCGTCGTACGGCGTCGCGCAGGGCCTGCTCGGGGTCGACGCCGGTCTCCCGGGCCTCCGCCACGAGGGCCAGGAGTCGGTCGCCCAGGTCGGTGGAGTCGGCAGCCGGGGCCGCGGGAGTCCCGGCACGCTCGAGCCGCTCGAGCACCTTGCCGGCACGGTTCAGCGCCGGCAGCTCGAGCGGGATGCCGTCGAGCAGGCCGGTGCGCTGCTTCTCGGTCGCCTTGACCGCCTGCCAGGCCTCGTCGATCCGGGCCGGGTCGGTCTCCACGACGTCGCCGAACACGTGCGGGTTGCGCCGCAGCATCTTCTCCTTCAGCCCGCGGGCCACGTCCTCGATGTCGAACTCGCCCGCCTGGGCGGCGATCGCGGCATGGAGATAGACCTGCAGCAGGACGTCACCGAGCTCCTCGCAGAGGTGGTCGGGACTGCCGCCGGACTCCAGTGCCTCGATGGCCTCGATCGTCTCGTAGGTCTCCTCGAGGAGGTACTTCGCCAGCGTGCGATGGGTCTGCGCCGCCTTCCAGCCGCACTCCGCACGGAGTCTCGCCATCATCGCGACGAGCTCGACCAGCGAGGACTCGTCTCCGGGGGCGGACTCGCGCAGCGGCTGGGCCACGGCTCAGCCGCACCTCTGGTCGGCCGGGAGCTCGGCGGTCCACTTCGCGTCGCCCTTGGTGGACAGGGCGCTCTTCGCGAACGACGAGCCCGCCTTCGAGACCGAGCTGTCGCCCCCGCCGGGGAAGCCCTGCTTGTTGGGCGCGTAGCGCGGGTCGGTGTCGATGGTGTGGCTCTCTTCATCCACTTGGCCCGGTCCTGGAGACCTGCGTTGACCAGCTGGTCCAGGTTCTGCAGAGTCCAGTTCTGACCGGTGGACGCGATGCCTGCCTGCACCAGGGTCGCCCGTCCCTTGGCCCAACGCTGGAAGACTTCGGCGAGGACAGTGCGGGTCTTGCCGGGCAGGGTCGAGATGATCGGGTCGAACTGCTTGTAGAAGCCGTCGTAGAGCACCCTCTGGGGCTTGATCCCCTCGACTTGCCGTACTGGAGGCTCAGCTCGGTGTCGATCAGCAGACCCAGGGCCTGCTGCTTGACGCGGGAGACGGCGGTCGGGGTGGACTGGTTGCCGGCTGCAGCAGCTCGCTCGGCGGCCACGCACTGTGCGTCCGCGAGGTCACTGACCGCGTCGTCGGTGATCTTGGTGCCGTTGACGACCGACGCCGTGCCGGGCCTGATGTCCCCGCACCCGGTGAGCAGCACCAGGGCAAGGGCCACTGCTGCGAGCGCCCGCAAACCTGTACGACCTCGGAGCTTCACGATCCGGTCTCCTTAACTGGCCCGTTCACGGGCTCGATCACACCGTCGATCACCTGCCGCGCCCAGTCGAGCAGCTCTTCGTCCCGGGGTGCCTGGGCGCCGAAGCCGACCGGCTGGGGTCGTGGCACCAGCATCGTAGCGACGGGGGCCTTGTAGAGGCTTTTCGGGTAGAGCCGGTTGAGGCGTACGACGCGCGACTCGGGCAGCTCGACCGGGTGGAAGCGGATGTACTTGCCCTGCGCCGTGACCTCCGAGATGCCCGCGTCGCGGCACCGGGCCCGGAAGCTCGCCACCGACAGCAGCCGGGCAACGGGGTCCGGCGGCTCGCCGTACCGGTCGACCAGCTCCGCCCGCAGCAGCCGCACGTCCTCGTCGGAGCGCACCTCGGCCATCCGCTTGTAGATCTCCAGCCGCAGCCGCTCGCTCTGGATGTAGTCGTGCGGCAGGTGGGCGTCGATCGGCATCTCGATCTTGACCTCGACCGCCTGCTCGACGGCCGGGCCGTCCTGGCGGAACTCGTTGACCGCCTCGCCGACCAGCCGGACGTAGAGGTCGAAGCCGACGTCGGCGATGTGCCCGGACTGCTCGCCACCGAGCAGGTTGCCGGCGCCGCGGATCTCGAGGTCCTTCATCGCGATCGCCATGCCGCCGCCGAGGTCGGAGTGCTGGGCCAGCGTGGCCAGCCGCTCGTGGGCGGTCTCGGTCAGCGGCTTGTCGGTGGGATAGAGGAAGTAGGCGTAGGCGCGCTCGCGGCTTCGACCGACCCGCCCGCGCAGCTGGTGCAGCTGGGAGAGCCCGAGGGTGTCGGACCGCTCGATGATCATCGTGTTCGCGTTGGAGACGTCGAGCCCGGACTCCACGATCGTCGTACAGACCAGGACGTCGAAGCGCTTCTCCCAGAAGTCGAGCATCACCTGCTCCAGCTGGTGCTCCCCCATCTGGCCGTGCGCGGTCGCGACCCGGGCCTCGGGCACGAGCTGCTTGATCTTCGCCGCGGCCTTCTCGATCGACTGCACCCGGTTGTGGATGTAGAAGACCTGCCCGTCGCGGAGCAGCTCACGGCGTACGGCAGCAGTGACCTGGCGGTCCTCGTAGGCACCGACATAGGTGAGCACCGGGTGACGCTCCTCCGGCGGGGTGGCGATGGTCGACATCTCGCGGATGCCGGTGATCGCCATCTCCAGGGTGCGTGGGATCGGCGTCGCGGACATCGACAGGACGTCGACGCTGGTGCGCAGCCGCTTCATCTGCTCCTTGTGCTCGACGCCGAAGCGCTGCTCCTCGTCGACGATGATCAGGCCGAGGTCCTTCATCCGGATGTCGGGGTTGAGCAGCCGGTGCGTGCCGATGACGATGTCGACGCTGCCGTCCTTGAGGCCCTCGATGACCTCACGCGCCTCCTTGTCGGTCTGGAACCGGCTCAGCGGCTTGAGCGTCACCGGGAAGCCACTCATCCGCTCGGCGAAGGTGGCGTGGTGCTGGGTGACGAGCAGCGTCGTGGGCACGAGTACGGCGACCTGCTTGCCCTCCTGCACCGCCTTGAACGCGGCGCGTACGGCGATCTCGGTCTTGCCGTAGCCGACGTCGCCGCAGACGAGCCGGTCCATGGGTACGACGCGACGCATGTCGGCCTTGACCTCCTCGACCGTGCTCAGCTGGTCGGGCGTCTCGTGGAACGGGAACGCGTCCTCGAGCTCGGTCTGCCACGGGGTGTCCGGGCCGAACGCGAAGCCCTTGGTCGCCTGGCGGGCGGCGTACAGCTTGATCAGCTCGGCCGCGATCTGGCGCACCGCCTTGCGGGCACGGCCCTTGCGCTTGGCCCAGTCGCCGCCGCCGAGCCGGTCGAGGCTGGGCTGCTCGCCGCCGACGTAACGGGTCACCTGGTCGAGCGCATCAGCCGGCACGTAGAGCCGATCCGCCGGCTGGCCGCGCTTGGAGGCGCCGTACTCCAGGACGAGGTACTCCCGGATCGCGCCCTGCACCTCGCGCTGCTTCATCTCCACGAAGCGCCCGACGCCGTGCTGCTCGTGGACGACGAAGTCACCGGCCTTGAGCTCCAGCGGGTCGATCTGCTTCTTGCGCCGCGCGGGCATCTTCCGCATGTCGCGGGTGGTCGCCTTCTGCCCGGCGATGTCCTCGCCGGTGATCAGCACCAGGCCGGGATCGTCCAGCACCAGGCCGTGGGCCAGGCAGCCCTGGGTGACGAGGACCAGGCCCTCGGTGCTGTCGGCGCCACCGCTGGTTGAGCCTGTCGAAACCTCATCGACGAGCCGCGCAGGCACATCGTGCTCGCCCAGCACCTCGACCATCCGCTGCGCCGGGCCGTGCCCGGTGTGCATCGTGACGACCCGCTTGCCGCCCGCGAGGTGGGCGCGGATGTCGGTGATCACCGCCTCGATGTCGCCGCGGTAGGCCTCGGCGGGCTGGGCAGCGATGGTGCGGCTCTCCGGTGCGTGCGGGTCGATCTCGGTCAGGGTGTCGTCGGACTCGATGCCGAACGGACTGATCCCCCACCAGCCCTGCCCCTGCTCGAGCACCTGGCCGCGGACCTCGCCGATGGAGCGCAGCGACGCCGCTCCCAGGTCGATCGGGGCAGTCCCGCCCGACGCCGCAGCGGCCCAGCTGGCGCCGAGGAACTCCTCGCTGGTCGCGACCAGGTCGTGGGCGCGGGTCCGGACGCGCTCCGGGTCGAGCACGAGCACGTGGCTGTCCGGCGGCAGCAGCTCGACGAGCATCTCCATCTCGTCGACGAGCGCGGGCGACAGCGACTCCATCCCCTCGACGGCCATGCCCTGGGCGAGCTTGTCGGTGAGCTCGGCGAGCTGGGGGTGCTTCTCGCCCAGCTCGGCCGCGCGACGGCGTACGTCATCAGTGAGCAGCAGCTCCCGGCAGGGCGGCGCCCAGAGCCGGTCGACCGGCTGCAGCGTGCGCTGGTCGGCGACCGCGAAGGCGCGGATCTCGTCGATCTCGTCGCCGAAGAACTCGACGCGGACGGGGTGCTCCTCGGTCGGCGGGAAGACGTCGACGATGCCACCGCGGACGGCGAACTCACCGCGCTTCTCGACGAGGTCGACGCGGGAGTAGGCAGCACCTGCCAGTCGGCGTACGACGTCCTCGAGCTCGACCTCCTGGCCGGGGGCCAGCTCGACCGGCTCGAGGTCGGCGAGGCCCTTGACCTGCGGCTGGAGCACCGACCGCACCGGGGCCACGATGACCTGCAACGGGCCGTTGTTGGCGTCCGGGCCGGGGTGCTTGATCCGCCGGAGGACAGCCAGGCGGCGACCGACCGTGTCGCTGCGGGGGCTGAGGCGCTCGTGGGGAAGGGTCTCCCAGGCCGGGTAGAGCGCCACCGTCGCCGGGTCGAGGACGTCCTGCAGCTCCTCGGTCAGGTCCTCTGCCTCGCGCACGGTCGCAGCGACCACGAGCACCGTGCGACCGGCGTCGACCAGGCCCTTCACGACGAACGGGCGCAGGGCCGCCGGCCCGGTGAGGTCGAGCGTCGTCAGCCCGGACTTCGCGTCCTGCATCGACTTCGCGAGCGCGGGTTCGCGCAGGACGAGATCGGCGAGACCGGCGAGTGACACGGGTGACTCCTTGGCAGTGCTGATCGGTGCGTCCGGGTGACCTGGAGGCACGCATGCTGACCCCCAACCAGTGCGGACAGGGGGTTGCTCCCAGTCTACGAGGTGGTGGGGACAGGTCTTCCCGCGCTGCTTGTAACGCGGGGTTCACGTCACTGAGGACCCTCCCGGGAGAGCACTCAGCAGCATGAACCCCGCGTTACAAGGGATCTGGCGGCCCCTAGGGCTGCTCCGGGAGCCAGCCGTCGTCGGGGAGGCCGGCCGCCTTGTAGCGCTCGAGCACCGGCAGGAAGTCGGTCAGGTCGCCGTCGTGAGGGCCGCCGCTGGGCGTCCCGGCGACCGTCAGGGACAGCTGCTCCAGGCACATCTCCCAGCCGGCGGCGTTGCGGGCCGCGGCTCCCTCGGAGGCGAGTACGTCGAGCAGCTCCAGCCGGCAGCCCTCCTCGACCTCGGTGAGCGTGAAGAACAGCTGGTCCTCGCCCCACTCGAAGCCGAACCTGTGCGGCGGGTCCCAGGCGAGCACCGTCGACGTACGCGGCTCCGGGTCGTAGGGATCCCCGCCCAGCGTGATCGACCCACCCGGCCGCGCATCGATGGAGATGTCGGGCGAGGGGAACCAGTGCCGCATCTCCTCCGGGCTGGTCACGGCCTGCCACACGCGCTCACGGGACTGCGGGTAGACCCGCTCGAAGCGCACCGCCGGGCGGCCGTCGATCTCCAGGTAGGTTCCGCTGTCGGTCGTCTGCATCAGCTCTCCTTGTCGAGGTGGGCCCCGAGGCGATCGAGGCTGTCGTTCCACAGGCGTCGGTAGGGCGCGAGCCAGGCATCGAGCTCCGCCATCGGGGCCGGGTCGATCGCGTAGATGCGTCGCTGGGCCTGGTGTACGACGCGCACGAGTCCTGCCTCGCGCAGCACCTTGAGGTGCTTCGACGTCTGCGGCTGGGTCAGCCCGAGCTGCTCGACCAGCTCGCCGACCGACCACTCGCCCTGACGAAGCAGGTCGAGCAGGGCACGACGTCGCGGATCGACCAGGGCCGCCCAGGTGGTGTCATCCATGCCGCCAATATGCCTCACAACGTATATGCACGTCAAGGCATGTTACGCGGTCCAAGGACTATCGGGTGCCAGTACGCGGCTAGGAGACGACGACCTCGATGCGCTGGAACTCCTTGAGCTCGGTGTAGCCCGTCGTCGCCATCGCCCGGCGCAGTGCGCCGATCAGGTTCATCGTCCCGTCGGCGACCCGGGAGGGGCCGAACAGGATCTCCTGCAACGTGCCGACGGTGTCGAACTGGACCCGCTCGCCACGCGGCAGCTCCGCGTGGTGCGCCTCGGCGCCCCAGTGGAACCCGCGGCCGGGGGCGTCGGTGGCGCGAGCCAGCGGCGAGCCGATCATCACGGCGTCGGCGCCACAGGCCACGGCCTTGGCGATGTCGCCGCTGCGGCCGATGGAGCCGTCGGCGATCACGTGGACGTAGCGCCCGCCGGACTCGTCCATGTAGTCGCGCCGGGCGGCGGCGACGTCGGCGACTGCACTGGCCATGGGTACGGCGACGCCGAGCACCGTGCGCGTGGTGTGTGCCGCTCCCCCGCCGAACCCGACGAGTACGCCGGCAGCACCGGTGCGCATCAGGTGCAGCGCGGCCTGGTAGGTCGCACAGCCGCCGACGATCACCGGAACGTCGAGCTCGTAGATGAACTCCTTGAGGTTCAGCGGCTCGGCCTGCGCGCTCACGTGCTCGGCGCTGACGGTCGTGCCGCGGATCACGAACATGTCGACGCCCGCGTCGACCACGGTCTTGGCGAACTCCTTGGTGCGCTGCGGGCTCAGGCTGCCGGCCACGGTCACCCCGGCGTCGCGCACCTGGCGGATCCGCTCCGAGATCAGCTCGGCCCTGATCGGCTCGGTGTAGATCTCCTGCAGCCGTCGTACGGCGTCGGGGCCGGTCAGGCCGGCGACCTCCTCGAGCAGCTCGGTGGGGTCGTCGTACCTGGTCCAGAGACCCTCGAGGTTGAGCACGCCGAGCCCGCCGTGCTGCCCGAACGCGATCGCCGTCTCCGGAGACATCACCGAGTCCATCGGCGCCGCGAGGATCGGCAGCTCGAAGCGGTAGGCGTCGATCTGCCAGGCCGTGGACACCTCTTCGGGGTCGCGGGTGCGGCGGCTCGGCACGATCGCGATGTCGTCGAAGGCATAGGCCCGGCGGCCGCGCTTGGCGCGCCCGATCTCGATCTCAGTCACTGCGGGAGTCTTTCACGCGGAGATACATCACGTGCAGGTCGGCGTAAGAGTCCGGGAGCCGGAAGGCATCCGGCACGATCCCGATCGTCTCGAAGCCCAGCGAGTGCCACAGCGCGATCGCGGCGGTGTTGGTGGAGACGACCGCGTTGAACTGGATCGACTCGAAGCCGTTGCGGGCGAGCCAGTCGACGGCGTACGAACCCATCGCCCGCCCGACCCCCCGCCCCCGCGCAGCAGAGCCGACCATGAACGACGCCGTGCCGACGTGCGCCCCCTGGGCCGGTCGGTTCGGGCCCATCTTGGCGGAGCCGAGAACGGTGTCACCCTCGACCGCCACCACGTTGTGCAGCCCCGACCAGAACTCGCGCGTCTCCGCCTCGGACTGCGGGACGTCCATCGCGTAGGTCTCCCCCGCCGTCGCCACCTCGGCCACCAGCGCATGCACCTGCGGCCAGTCAGCTTCGGTGAGCGGACGGATCTGCGGCGAGCTCATCGCGCCAGTCTCACAGCCCGAAGAGCTCGGCGAGCACGGTGGCCACGCCGTCGTCGTCGTTGGTGGGTGCCTCGTGCCCGGCGACCTCGAGCACGCTCGGGTGCGCGTTCCCCATGGCGTACGACGTCCCGGCCCACGTCAGCATCGCCAGGTCGTTCGGCATGTCCCCGAACGCGACGACCTCCTCCGCCGAGACGCCGAGCTCGTCGCCCACCCGCGCCAGCGTCGCCGCCTTGGTGACGCCGAAGGCGCTGATCTCGACCAGCCCCTCCATCGACCACGAGGGCGTTGCCAGGTCGCCGACGGCAGCCGTCACAGCCGAGCGGAGCTCCTCGAAGTCCATCGTCGGGTGCCGGGCGAGCACCTTGAGCGCGTCCTGGTCCCACACCTCGTCGAGCGGGCCGCGCGGGGTGTCCGCCGGCCGGTCACGCCGCCCCTGGAAGCCGTCGCCGAGCCGGATGCCGTCGACCGTCTCGATCGCGAACGTCACGCCGGGCACCTGCGAGGTGATCGCCGCGGTCAGCTCGAGCCCGGCCTCACGGTCGATGCCGGTGACGTCGCGAACACGGTGGTTGGTCACGTCGTACACCACAGCGCCGTTGGCCACGATCGCGAGCCCGTGAGCACCGACCGAGCTCCACAGCTCCTCCATCCAGCGCAGCGGGCGACCCGTCACGAAGACGACAGGCACCCCGGAGCCGTCCAGCGCGACGAGGATCTCGCGGGTGCGCGGTGACACCGTTCCGTCGCTGCGCAGCAGCGTGCCGTCGAGGTCCGTCGCCACCAGCCGCGGGCGGCTCAGCGCCACGAGTAGTTGGGGGCCTCGGCCGTGATCTGTACGTCGTGCGGGTGGCTCTCCTTGAGGCCCGCCGAGGTGATCCGCACGAAGCGGCCCTTCTCGCGCAGCTCCGGGATGGTGCGCGCACCGACGTAGAACATCGACTGGTGCAGGCCACCGAGCAGCTGGTGGGCCACGGCGGACAACGGCCCGCGGTAGGCGACCTGGCCCTCGATGCCCTCGGGCACGATCTTGTCGTCGCTGGTCACGTCGGCCTGGAAGTAGCGGTCCTTGGAGTAGGACTTCTTGCCGCGGCTCGACATGGCGGCCAGCGAGCCCATGCCGCGGTAGGACTTGTACTGCTTGCCGTTGACGAACACCAGGTCGCCAGGGCTCTCCTCGCACCCGGCGAGCAGCGAGCCGAACATCACCGACTCGGCGCCGGCAACGAGGGCCTTGGCGATGTCGCCGGAGTACTGCAGCCCGCCGTCGGCGATCAGCGGCACGTCGGCCGGGCCGCAGGCGAGCGAGGCCTCGTAGACAGCGGTGACCTGGGGTACGCCGACCCCGGCGACCACGCGCGTCGTACAGATCGAGCCGGGCCCGACGCCGACCTTGACCGCGTCGGCGCCCGAGTCGATGAGCGCCTGGGCCCCACCACGGGTGGCGATGTTGCCGCCGACGATCTGCACGTGCCGGGTGGCCGGGTCGCTCTTGAGCCGGGCGATCATGTCGAGCAGAAGCCGGGCGTGGCCGTGGGCGGTGTCCACCACGAGCACGTCGACGCCGGCCTCGATCAGCGTGGTCGCGCGGTGCCACGCCTCGCCGAAGTAGCCGACGGCCGCACCCACGAGCAGTCGTCCGTCAGCGTCGTTGGAGGCGTGCGGGAACTGCTCGGACTTCACGAAGTCCTTGACGGTGATCAACCCGGCGAGGCGGCCCTGCTCGTCGACGATCGGCAGCCGCTCGCGCTTGTGCTGGCGCAGGAGGGCGGTGGCGTCCTCGCGGCTGATCCCGACCGGTGCGGTGATCAGCGGCATCGGGGTCATCACCTCGTCGACCTTGGTCGAGGCCCACTCGGCGACCGGGGTGAAGCGCAGGTCGCGGTTGGTGATGATGCCGAGCAGCCGGTTGTCGGTGTCGACGACGGGGAGACCGGAGACGCGGTACTCGCCGCAGATCTGGTCGAGCTCCTCGAGCGTCTTGTCGGGGCCGATCGTGACCGGGTTGGAGATCATCCCCGTCTGCGTCCGCTTCACGAGGTCGACCTGGTAGGCCTGGTCCTCGATCGAGAGGTTGCGGTGCAGGATGCCGATGCCGCCCTGGCGGGCCATCGCGATCGCCATCCGCGACTCGGTGACCGTGTCCATGGCGCTGGAGATCAGCGGGGTCCGCAGGGAGATGCCGCGGGTCAGCCTGGTGCTGGTGTCGACCTCGCTGGGGATCACATCGGTCTCGCCGGGGAGCAGCAGGACGTCGTCGTACGTCAGACCCAGCGGAGCGAACTTGCTGGGAACCTCTGAGGGGACACCTTCGGTCATCAGAACCGGGGCCTTCCGGTGGTGCGGCTGTGGCCCCTAGCCTAACTCGCGGTGGGGGTCCGTTCTTCCCACACCACCGGGGTTTCAGTGGTGGAGCGGTGTACGCCGGTGACCGTGATCCTCGCCTGGAGCAGGCCGTCGCTCATCTTGATCCGCGCACGCAGGCCGGCGTTGCTGACCATCGTGACGAAGGCCTCATCGTCTGCGGGAGCGAGGACGACGATCTCGTCGGCACCGTGCACCGCCGCCTGCGAGGCCGCGCGGGTGAGCAGCTGGCTGCCGATGCCGAGCCGACGCCAGGCCGGAGCGACCTCGATCGTCAGCTCGTGCCCCTCGGTCAACGCGAAGGCGGCCACGCCGACCACGTGGCCACCGATGCGGGCGACCAGCCCGCTGGGCGTCTCGTCGTACTCCACGGGGGCAGAGCCCGACTGGGTCAGGGGCTGTCCCACGGACTCGGCGAGCGCGGTCAGTGCGACGGCGCGCGAGTGCTCGGTCGCACTCCACTTCTCGGGGTGTGGCCCGAGCAGCTTGTCCAGCATCGTCGGCAGCAGCGCGGGGTCGGCGATCACGTCGTGGGCCGCGGTGAGCCAGCGCGTCGGCTGGTCGATGAGGTCGTGAGTGGTGCAGGGTTCGACGCTCACCTCGTCCCCGCCTGCACCACTCACGAGTTCGGCGACCGCTCCCGCGGTCCAGGTGTCGGGCGTGTTGATCACCAGTTCGTCGGTGACACGGCCCAGGTCAGGGAAGATCTGCAGGCCCAGGATGTTCAGGCCGGCTTCACCGCAGCGCGTGGCGAGGAGCGCCAGTGCTCCGGGCCGTTCGGTGAGCGAGCAGCGCACGCGGAAGAACATGGGGCCACTGTGGTCTGAGTGTGTTGCGCGCTCGATGCGCGCATGTTGCGGGGATGTCAACAAACACCGGTTCGGCCGGTGGTTGAGTAGGCGTCATGGATGCGGTGCAGGCCGCCTTCGAGGCGGTACCCCGGGCAGGGTTCCTGCCTCGCCGTGCCCGGCTCCGCTCGGGGTACGACGGCCCGATCGCCATCGGTCACGGCCAGACCAACTCCCAGCCGCGCACGGTCGAGGCGATGCTGCGCCTGCTCGAGGTGCGCCCCGGCGACCGCATCCTCGACGTGGGTGCCGGGTCAGGTTGGACGACCGCCCTGCTGGCCCACCTGACGGGTCCGGAAGGGTCGGTCATCGGCGTCGAGCTGGTGCCGGAGCTCGCGGAGTCGGGCGAGGCCAACGTGCGTCGTACGCCCTTCGACTGGGCCTCGATCCGCCCGGCCGTGCCGCCGGTGCTGGGCTGGCCCGAGCTCGCGCCGTACGACCGCGTCCTGGTCTCCGCCGAGGCCAGGACACTGCCGCAGGAGCTCGTCGACCAGCTCACCGACGACGGCAGGATCGTCGTGCCGGTCCGCAGCACGATGACCCTCGGCGTACGCCGCGACGGGGAGCTCGCGACGAGCGAGCACGGGAGCTATCGGTTCGTCCCTCTGCTCTGACCCGTTGGTCGCTGGGCCCTAGATCGCGATGCCGAGGATCAGCACGAAGACCAGGCCGGAGACCGACAGCACCGTCTCCATCAGCGACCAGGACTTGATGGTCTGACCGACCGAGAGGCCGAAGTACTCCTTGACCAGCCAGAACCCGGCGTCGTTGACGTGCGAGAAGAACAGCGAGCCGGAGCCCACTGCCAGCACGACGAGGGAGGTCTCGCCCTGGCCGAGTCCCTGGACGAGGCCGACCATCAGCGCGGAGGCGGTGATCGTGGCGACCGTGGCCGAGCCGGTGGCGAGCCGGATGAGTACGGCGATCACCCAGGCCAGCAGGAGCACCGAGATGTTGGCGCCCTTGGCCCAGTCGGCGAGGAGCGTGCCGACGCCGGTGTCGACCAGCACCTGCTTGAAGCCGCCACCGGCGGCGACGATCAGCAGGATGCCCGCGATGGGCGGCAGTGCGGACTCGACCGACTTGGTGATGCCCTCCTTGTTCATCCCCGAGGCCCGACCGAAGGTGAACATGGCCACCACGACCGCGGTGAGCAGGGCGATGAACGGGTTGCCGATGACGTCGAAGATCTGCTGGAGGCGCTGGTCCGGGTCGTCGACGACGATGTCGACGATGGCCTTGGCCATCATCAGCGCGACCGGCAGCAGCACCGTGGCGAGGGTGGACCCGAAGGACGGACGATCCTCGACGGCCCGGTCCTCACGGCTGTCGAACATCTCCGGAGGCGAGACGTCGACCCAGCGCCCGGCCAGCTTGCCGAACAACGGCCCGCCCAGGATGACGGTCGGGATCGCGACGACCACGCCGAGGATCAGGGTCGTGCCGAGGTCGGCGTTCAGGGTCTGGATCGCCAGGAGCGGTCCGGGGTGGGGCGGGACGAGGCCGTGCATCGCGGAGAGCCCGGCCAGGGTCGGGATGCCGATGGCGATCACCGACAGCTGGGCCCGGCGGGCGACGAGGTAGATCACCGGCATCAGCAGGACGAGACCGATCTCGAAGAACATCGGCAGGCCGATCAGTGCACCCACGCCGGCCATCGACCACGGCAGCGCCCTGGCCGAGGACTTGCTGACGATGGTGTCGACGATCTGGTCGGCGCCGCCGGAGTCGGCGAGCAGCTTGGCGAACATCGCGCCGAGGGCGATCAGGGCACCGACACCCGCAGCCGTCGTACCGAAGCCGGTGGAGAAGCTGGTGATGACGTCGCTGAGGTTCTGCCCGGCCAGGATGCCGACGGTCAGGCCGCCGAAGATCAGCGCGAGGAACGGGTGCAGCTTGAGGAAGGTGATCAGCAGGACGATCAGCGCGATCGCCGCGAGAGCACCGAGCACCAGCTGCCAGCCGGAGGCCACCGGCTCGATCAGCGGCGCGGCGTCCGCGAGGGGGACGATGGACATGGTCGCTCCTGTCATGACGTGCTACCGGTGCGGTGCTGGTCGATGTAGGCCTGGACGATCGCGTCGATGCTCTGGTCGACGTCGACGACCATGCCGTTCTCGTCGGGGGCCAGCGCCTCGAGGGTGGCGAACTGCGAGTGCAGCAGCGAGGCCGGCATGAAGTGGCCGGGCCGGCTGGCCTGGCGCTTGGCGATCACCTCGGGGGTCCCGTGCAGGTGCAGGAACTCCGTGGTCGGTGCGTGGTGACGCAGCTGGTCGCGGTACTTGCGCTTCAGCGCCGAGCAGCTCATCACCCCGCCCTTCTCCTGGTGGGCCAGCAGCCACTCACCGATCGACTCCAGCCACGGGTGCCGGTCGTGGTCGTCCAGCGCCTCCCCTGCGGTCATCTTGGCGATGTTGGCCGCCGGGTGGAAGTCGTCCGCGTCCGCGAACGGCACCCGGAGGCGCTGGGCGAGCGCGGCCCCCACGGTGGACTTGCCGGATCCCGACACTCCCATGGCGACGACGAGCGGTGCTTGGTCTGGCACGGTGACTCCTGGGGCCGGCGTTCAGTGGGTGTACCTGCGTGTTGCAGAGTCGGTCGACATGCGAATGTCGCGCCTGGGACGGATGTGATGCCCACCAGCCCCTCGGGCCACTTTCGCATGTTCAGGGGCCGGCGCTCGACATGCGAATGTCGCTCCTGGGACGGATGTGGTGCGCACCAGCCCCTTGCGCCACTTTCGCATGTCCAAGCGGCCGGGGAGGTGGCGCCCGACCCCGACCCTTCCGAACAGCTCGCATCCGTCGTACGGCGTGTCGCGTGCCGATCGTTCGGAAGGCGGCCGGCCCCCGCCGTACAAGAAAACAGAAACTGCCGCTCCCCACACAGAACCTCGTGTGGGAAGCGGCAGCTTCACGTGTTAACTCGGGAAACCTCGCCCGCGATCAGTGACCGTGGCCGTGCCCGTGACCCGCAGCAGCGGGCTCTTCCTCTTCGGGCTTGTCCACGATCAGCGTCTCGGTCGTGAGCAGCATGCCCGCGATCGAGGACGCGTTGGTCAGCGCCGACTTGGTCACCTTCACCGGGTCGAGGACGCCCTGGGCGACCAGGTCGCCGTACTCGCGGGTCGCGGCGTTGTAGCCGTTGCCCACACCGAGGTCGCGGACCTTGGCGACGACGACGTAGCCCTCCTGGCCACCGTTCTCGGCGATCCAGCGCAGCGGCTCGTCGGCGGCCTTGCGCACGATGCGCACGCCCATCGCCTCGTCACCGGTGAGGCCGAGGTCGTCGTCGAGGACGGCGACCGCGTGGATCAGGGCGGAGCCACCGCCGGGGACGATGCCCTCCTCGATCGCGGCGCGCGTCGCGGAGACGGCGTCCTCGATGCGGTGCTTCTTCTCCTTGAGCTCCACCTCGGTGGCAGCGCCGACCTTGACGACGCACACGCCGCCGGCCAGCTTCGCGAGGCGCTCCTGGAGCTTCTCGCGGTCCCAGTCGGAGTCGCTGGACTCGATCTCGGCCTTGATCTGGTTGACGCGGCCGTTGACCTCGTCGGGCTTGCCGCCACCCTCGACGATCGTGGTGTTGTCCTTGGTGACCACGATGCGGCGGGCGGTGCCGAGCACGTCGAGACCGACCTGGTCGAGCTTGAGCCCGACCTCGGGTGCGACGACCTGACCACCGGTGAGGGTGGCGATGTCCTGCATCATCGACTTGCGACGGTCACCGAAGGCCGGGGCCTTCACCGCGACGGCGTTGAAGGTGCCGCGGATCTTGTTGACCACCAGGGTCGAGAGCGCCTCGCCCTCGACGTCCTCGGCGAGGATGAACAGCGGCTTGCCGGCGGCGATGACCTTCTCCAGCAGGGGCAGCATCTCCGCGATCGCGGAGATCTTGCCCTGGTGCAGCAGGATGTAGGGGTCGTCGAGGACGGCCTCCATCGACTCCTGGTCGGTCACGAAGTACGGCGACAGGTAGCCCTTGTCGAACTGCATGCCCTCGGTGAACTCCAGCTCGGTGCCCATGGTGTTGGACTCCTCGACGGTGATCACGCCGTCCTTGCCGACCTTGTCGAACGCCTCGGCGAGCAGCTCGCCGATGATCTCGTCACGGCTGGACACGGTGGCGACAGCCGCCATGTCCTTGCGGTCGTCGACGTCGCGCGCGGCGTCGCTGAGCGCCTGGTTGACGGCCTCGGTGGCCTTGTCCATGCCGCGCTTGATGCCCATCGGGTTGATCCCCGCGGCCACGAAGCGCAGGCCCTCGTGCACCATCGACTGGGCGAGCACGGTCGCGGTCGTCGTACCGTCACCGGCGACGTCGTTGGTCTTGGTGGCGACCTCCTTGGTGAGCTGCGCACCGAGGTTCTCGAACGGGTCGTCCAGCTCGATCTCGCGAGCGACGGTGACACCGTCGTTGGTGATCGTGGGGGCGCCCCACTTCTTGTCCAGCACGACGTAGCGGCCGCGCGGGCCGAGCGTCACCTTGACTGCGTTGGCGAGCTTGTCGACGCCACGCTCGAGTGAGCGGCGGGCGTCCTCGTCGAACTCCAGAATCTTGGGCATCCGGGGATGCTCCTTTCGTCAAAATGAGATAGTCCGAGACGGTTGGACCCTGCGCTCGTTCGAGGAGGGGTCCATCCGGCTCGGACTATTCGGGGTGGATCAGGAAACGACAGCGAGCACGTCGCGCGCGGAGAGGATGAGGTACTCCTCGCCGGCGTACTTGACCTCGGTGCCGCCGTACTTGCTGTAGATGACCTTGTCGCCGACGTTGACGTCGAGCGGGACACGGTTTCCGTTGTCGTCGATGCGACCCGGACCGATGCTCAGGACCTCGCCCTCCTGGGGCTTCTCCTTGGCGGTGTCCGGGATGACCAGGCCGGAAGCCGTGGTCTGCTCAGCCTCCAGGGCCTTGACGACGATCCGGTCCTCGAGGGGCTTGATGTTGACCGACACTTCTGATCAACCTCTACTTTCCACATGATCGATGGGGTATTCGAAGTTTGCTGCCTGTGTTGACGTACGCCGTCGCGGGGGTCGTAAATCCTCACAAGCGCTGGCACACTCACCGGGAGAGTGCCAATGGAAAAACTAGCACTCGCACCTGACGAGTGCCAGACCCGGGTTCCCCCAACGTGTGCCGACCGTCACTTCGCGAGAGCGGCGAGTTCGGGATCGCGGCGGATGACAGACTCCACGCCGTGGACCTCGACGCCTTCCGCTGGCTGCTGACCGAGCCCGGCCAGCGGCTGCTCAGGCAGGCCGACGAGGTCCACGGTGGAGCGGCCGACGACCTCAAGGCCCAGGCGGCCCTGCGGCGTACGGCGTCCTCGGCGCACGTCGCCGCGGCGCTGACCCAGGTCGAGCTGCGTCGTCGGGCCGAGGAGAAGTTCGGGGACCTGGCGGGGCGGATGTACTTCACGCCCGAGGGCCTCGAGCAGGCCACCCGACTGCCGGTCGCCACGCATCGCGCGGCCCGGGCCAGCGCCGCTGGCGCGACGACGGTGATCGACCTCGGCTGCGGCATCGGCGGAGACCTGGTCGCCTTCGCCCGCGCGGGCCTGACCGCTGCCGGCGTGGACCTCGACCCCGTCCGCGTCGCGGTCGCGGAGACCAACCTCCAGGTCCTCGGACTCGGCGGAGCCGTCAGCGTGGCCGACGCGACGACCCTCGACACCACCCCCTTCGACGTCGCGTACGCCGACCCGGCGCGCCGCTCCGCCGCAGGACGCAGCTTCAACGTCGACGAGTGGACGCCGCCGTGGTCCTTCGTGCAGGCGCTGCTCGCCCGCGACTCCTGCGTGAAGCTCGCACCCGGCATCCCGCACCACCTCGTGCCCGAGGGGGTGGAGGCCGAGTGGGTCAGCGACCACCGCGAGGTCAAGGAGGCCGTGCTCTGGTCGGGCCGGCTGGCCACCACCCGGCGACGCGCGACGCGTGATCGGCGACGGCGGCCTGGCCACCCTGACCGACGAGGACGACCCGGGCGCCGGCACGGGTCCGGTCGCCGCGTTCCTCTACGAGCCCGACGGCGCGGTGATCCGGGCCGGGCTGGTGACCGCGGTCGCCGCCGGTGTCGCGGGTCATCTGCTCGACGAGCACATCGCCTACGTCGACGTCGGAGCGAGGCGTTCCGCACGCCGTTCGCGCGCGGCTACCGGGTGCTCGAGGAGGTGCCCTACCGCGAGAAGCCGCTGAAGGCAGCTCTGCGCGAACGCGGGATCGGCCGGCTGACCATCAAGAAGCGCGGGGTGTCCGTCGTACCCGACGAGCTGCGCAAGCGCCTGTCGCTGCGCGGCGACGAGGAGTCGACGCTGGTGCTGACCCGCGTGGCCGGCAAGGGCACGGCCTTGCTCGTCGAGCCCCGATGACCCCGATGAGCGAGTTCCCGCACCGGCCACCGGCGGACCACCCGGCGGGGCACGTCTCGTCCGAGGCGGACCGGACCCGCTGGATCGCCCTGCTGGTGTGCTGCAGCGCGCTGTTCATGACCCTGCTCGACGTCAGCATCACCAACGTCGCGCTGCCCGTCGATCAGCGACGCGACCGCACGCCGGCCCGGCGCAGCTGCAGTGGATCGTCAGCGGCTACACGCTCTCCTTCGGTCTGGTCCCGGTGCTCGCGGGTCGTCTCGGCGACGACCACGGACGACGGCTGATGTTCCAGATCGGGGTGGCGACGTTCGCCCTGACGAGCGCGCTGGCCGGGCTGGCGCCCAACGCCGAGGTGCTGATCGTGGCGCGCGTGTTCCAGGGGATCTCCGGAGGGCTGATCAACCCGCAGGTCTCGGGCCTGATCCAGCAGATGTTCCGCGGCGAGGAGCGTGGCCGTGCCTTCGGCGCGCTCGGCACGACCGTCGGCCTGGGCACCGCACTGGGACCCCTGGTGGGCGGGGCGCTGATCGCCCTCGGCGGCCCGGACCTCGGTTGGCGGCTCGTCTTCTTCGTCAACGTGCCCGTGGGGATCGTGGTCCTGGCCCTGGCCCGTCGCTACCTGCCGCAGACTCCCGCGACGGGCAGCCACCGCCTCGACATCATCGGATCCCTGACGCTCGGCCTGGCCACGTTCTGCGTGCTGTTCGCGGCCGTGGAGTTCGAGCAGGTCGGCGCGGCGGTGGGTCTGCTCGCGGTGCCGGTCGCGGTGCTCCTGCTGCTCTTCTGGAGACGCGAGCGGCGGCTGACCCGTCAGCACCTCGACCCTCTGGTCGACCTGCGACTGTTCCAGCAGCAGTCCTACACCTCTGGCGTCATCCTGGCGCTGCTCTACTTCCCGGCGGTGGCGGGGCTGCCGCTGGTGCTCGCGCTCTACTTCCAGCGCGGCCTGGGCTTCACCGCCCTCCACTCCGCGCTCGGTGTGACCGCCTTCGCGGTGGGCAGCGCCGTCTCCGCACAGACCGCCGGCCGGTTCGTCACCCGGCTCGGCCGACCACTGATCGTGGTGGGCACCTCGACCTTCGCGGTCGGCGCGATCGCGATGGCGTTGGTGGCGCGCAGCGCGCCCGACGAGCACGCCGTCCTGGCCCTGGCCGGACCGCTGTTCGTGATGGGCCTGGGCAGCGGCGCGGTCGTGACGCCCAACCAGGCCCTCACGCTGGCCGAGGTCGACCCGGTGGTCGGGGGCACCGCCGGCGGGGTGCTCCAGACCGCTCAGCGCGTCGGCCTCGCGATCGGCCAGGCGGTCATCGGCGCGGTGTTCTTCTTCGCGGTCGACGGGGAGGGCAGTGCGTCGTACGGCCACGCCCTCGGCGCCGCCACCGTCGTCACCCTCTGCTTCGTCGCGGCCGCCACCGCCGTCGGGATCTGGGAGATCGTGCCGGCTGCGCCGTACCGCTCGCGGACCGCGGGCGGTGACGGTGCGCACCGTGGGGCGTGCCGCGGGCGCGCCGGTCCGGCCGCCGCCCCGGTCCGCTCGAGGAGTCGCTTGAAGCGGCCGCGCGGCGCTCGAAGACCATCTCGTGTGCCGGCACACGAGATGGTCTTCGAGCGCCGCGCGACCGCCAAGCGACCTCCCCGAGCGACCGGTGCGGCGTCCGGCCCGGACCGGCACGCCCGCCTGGCGTAGCGCACCCTGGCTCCCCAGGGCGTCAGGACCCGAGCGCTTCTCGTCTCCGCGCCGATGGTCGTGCTGTCGCCGTGGCCGGTGTGTACGACGGTGTCGTCGGGCAGCGCGAACAGCTTCGAGCGGATGGACGCCTTGATGAGGTCCTCGTCGCTGAACGAGCGGCCGGTGGCACCGGGGCCGCCCTGGAAGAGGGTGTCGCCGGTGAAGACGGCGCCGAGGTCGTGCACGTAGAGGCAGACCGCGCCCGGGGCGTGACCGGGGGTGTGCAGCACCTTCAGCGCGGCGCCACCTACCTTGACCGTCTGGCCGTCCTCGAGGTCGACGTCCCAGAGGTAGTCGGTGTGGGTCAGCTCCCACACCTCCTTGTCCGCCGGGTGGAGCAGGATCGGCGCACTGACGCGCTCGCGCAGTTCCGGGGCGACGCGCACGTGGTCGTCGTGGGCGTGGGTGCAGATGATCGCCTTCACCTGGCGACCACCCACCACGGCCAGGATGTCGTCCACGTTGTGGGGGGCGTCGATCACGATGCACTCGTCGTCGTCACCGATCACCCAGATGTTGTTGTCGACGTCGTAGGTCTCGCCGTCCAGGGAGAAGGTCCCGCTGGAGACGGCGTGGTCGATCCGTACAGAGCTCATGTCCCGACCCTACGGTTCGCACGTTCCGCGAGGCTCAGCACGCCCACGCCCGCGGCCAGACCCGTCAGGACGCCGAGCGAGTCGGCGAGCGCGTCCAGCACGTCGCCGTCCCGGTCGATCGGCAGGACGTTCTGCAGCACCTCGGAGACCCCGGCGTACGCCACCAGGGAGACGAGCAACGGAACCGGCGGCACTCCCGCCAGCAGACCGGCGGCCCCGAGAGCTGCGAACAGCAGGAAGTGGACGACCTTGTCGCTGATCGGGAGACCGCTCGGCACGTCCGATCCCGGCGAGAACAGCACCACCAGGCTGAGCACCAGGAAGCCGGCGAAGGCGACCCCGCCGGCCCGGCGGAGGGTCACGGACGAGCCGTCACAGGAGGACCACGGAGCGGAGCACGTCCCCCCGGTGCATCTTGTCGAAGGCCGCCTCGATGTCGTCGAGGCCGATCTCCTCGGTGACGAAGGCGTCCAGGTCGAGCCGGCCCTGCCGGTAGAGGTCCACCAGCATCGGGAAGTCCCGGCTGGGCAGGCAGTCGCCGTACCAGCTGGACTTGAGCGCTCCACCACGACCGAAGACGTCGATGAGCGGGATCTCGGGGATCTTCATGTCCGGCGTGGGGACCCCGACGAGGACGACCGTGCCCGCGAGGTCGCGGGCGTAGAACGCCTGCTTCCAGGTCTCCGGGCGACCGACCGCGTCGATCACCACGTCGGCGCCGAACCCGTCGGTGAGGGCCTGGATCGCCTCGACCGCATCGGCGTCCTTGCTGTTCACGGTGTGGGTGGCGCCCATCTTCGTGGCAGCTGCGAGCTTCTTCTCGTCGAGGTCGACGGCGATGATCTTGGCCGCCCCGGCCAGGGCCGATCCGGCAACCGCGGCGACGCCGACGCCACCGCAGCCGATCACGGCGACCGACATGCCTCGCCCGACGTTGCCGGTGTTGATCGCTGCGCCGAGCCCGGCCATCACGCCACAGCCGAGCAGGCCGACGGCCGCCGGGCGGGCGTCCTCGTCGACCTTCGTGCACTGGCCAGCGGCCACGAGTGTCTTCTCGGCGAACGCTCCGATGCCGAGCGCGGGTGAGAGCTCGGTCCCGTCCTCCAGTGTCATCTTCTGGGTGGCGTTGTGGGTGGCGAAGCAGTACCACGGCTCGCCGCGGTTGCAGGCGCGGCAGTCGCCGCACACCGCCCGCCAGTTGAGTACGACGAAGTCGCCGGGCGCCACCTCGGTCACACCCTCGCCGACCGACTCGACGATGCCGGCGGCCTCGTGGCCCAGCAGGAACGGGAACTCGTCGTTGATGCCGCCCTCGCGGTAGTGCAGGTCGGTGTGGCACACCCCGCACGCCTGGATCTTCACGACCGCCTCACCGGGACCCGGGTCCGGCACGTTGATCGTCACGATCTCCACGGGCGCACCCTTGCTGCGCGCGACGACGGCCTTGACCTGCTGCATGTGTTCTCCTCGGCTCCTGCGGACTCAGTCAGGGCCAAGGTATCCACCCGGCCTTCAGCCCGGTGACCCGCTTGCCAGGATCTTGGTCAGCAGGGTGCGGAGCTGACGGGCGCCGGCGTCACCGAGGATGTCCACGAGGTCCTCCTCGATGCCGGAGACCGTGGCCTCGCCCGCGTCGACGGCCTCCCGCCCGAGCGGGGTCAGGGTGATCAGCTTGGCCCGTCGGTCGGTCGGGTCCGGCTGTCGGGTCACGTAGCCGAGCTCCTCGAGCTCGTCGACGATCACGCCCATCGACTGCGGCGTCATCCCCGCACCCGCAGCGAGCTTGGTCAGCCGCGATCCCCCGGGCTCGATCTGCGCGAAGACCGCCGAGTGGTTCGGCTTGATCGGGTGCCCCGAGCCGACCACGCCGTCGACGATCCGGAACCCGAGCAGGCTGTACGCCTGCCCGAGCATCGCGATCGTGTTGAACCGGCGTGGGTCCGGCTCTTGACCTGGCGACATGAAGATCCCTAAGTTTGACTTAACTTCAGTTTGCCTTACTAAATCTCGGATGACGACGGGACACGCCCATGACCACCCAGACCACCGCCGGGATCTCCAGCACCACCCGACTGCCGGCGTACGGCGCCGCGTGCGTCGCCTCCGGCGTGCTCGGCCTCGTCGCGGGTGCCGTGACCCTGCTCTACGACCCGGCCGTGTCCTCCGACCAGTGGAGCTATCCGTTCTCCACGTCCGCACAGTGGGTGATCAGCGTCGGCCTGGCGATCACGCACGTGCTCTCCGCCCTGGGCTTCGCCGGCGTGTTGCTCGCCCGACCCCATGGGGACAGTCGGGCAGCGACCATCACGCTCCGGGTCGCGGTCGTCGGATTCTTGCTGCTCGCCGTCGCGGAGGTCCTCAGCGGTGCCATCGGCGGCGAGGGCATCAGCTCCTCGGCCGCCGGCTGGGTCGGCGCGCTGTTCGGCATCTCCTCCCTGCTCACCGCAGTGGGCGGCCTGGTCGCCGGCACGGTGATCGTGCGCGCCGCGCGTTGGCACGGACTCGGTGCCTGGATGGTGCTCGCGTCCGGGATCGTGATGATCGTGCTGGTGACGCCCGCGAACGTGGCCGGCGACCTGGTGCCGCGCACGGTGGCCCTGATCCTGTGGAGCCTCACCTTCATCCCGCTGGGCCGGGCCCTCGCCAGGAACGAGTAGGCGGGTCGGTCAGGCCAGCACCTGGGTCACCGGCATCGACGAGTCGGCCGGGAGGTCGAGCCGGGAGGCGGCGCGACCGCGCGCGACCATCTCGGCGCCGAGTGCGGCGACCATGGCGCCGTTGTCGGTGCACAGCCCGGGACGCGGCACCCGGACGCGGATGCCACGGGCGGCAGCGCGTTCCTCGGCCAGCACGCGGAGTCGGGAGTTCGCGGCCACTCCCCCGCCGATCAGGATGTCCTCGATGCCCTCCGACAGCGCGGCGTCCACTGCCTTCCGGGTCAGCACGTCACAGACGGCCTCCTGGAACGAGGCGGCGACATCGGCGACGGGCACCGGGTCGCCCGAGGCCTCGCGCGCCTGGACCCACCGCGCCACCGCGGTCTTGAGCCCGGAGAAGGAGAAGTCGAAGCGGTGCCGCTCGAGGTCGCGGTTCGAGCTCAGCCCTCTCGGGAAGTCGATGGCGACCGAGGAGCCGGACACGGCGGCCCGGTCGATGTGCGGGCCGCCCGGGAAGGGCAGTCCGAGGAGCCGGGCGACCTTGTCGAAGGCCTCCCCCGCCGCGTCGTCGATCGTCGCTCCCAGCGGCTCGACGGACGACGTCACGTCGATCACCCGCAGCAGCGAGGAGTGCCCGCCCGACACCAGCATCGCCAGGCACGGGCTCCGGCAGCGGCCCGTGCTCGAGCTGGTCGACAGCGACGTGCGCGGAGAGGTGGTTCACGCCGTACAACGGCTTCTCGAGGGCCAGTGCGAGCGACTTCGCCGCGGCGACCCCGACCAGCAGCGCGCCGGCGAGTCCCGGCCCGGCGGTCACTGCGATCGCATCCACGTCGGGCAACGAGACCCCCGCCGTCGCGCAGGCGCGCTCGATGGTGGGCACCATCGCCTCGAGGTGGGCACGCGAGGCCACCTCGGGTACGACGCCCCCGAAGCGTGCGTGCTCCTCCACCGAGGAGGCCACCGCGTCGGCCAGCAGGGTGTGCCCCAGCACGATCCCGACACCGGTCTCGTCGCACGACGTCTCGATGCCGAGCACGAGTGGTTCGGAGGTCGAGCTCAGGGCCATCGCGCCATTGTGCCCGTCGCCACTCGGCTTCCCACGTCCGCGGTCGGAAGGTAGCGTGCCGGAACCGCTCGCCACTCTCTCTGGCCACTCTCTCTGGCCATTCTCTGGGGAGCCCGACCCTTACTCATCTTGGGAGCGCCATGGACCTGTACGACGACGCACGGAGCCTGCGCGACGACCTGGTGCAGCTCCGACGCGAGCTCCACCAGCAGCCTGAGATCGGGCTCGACCTGCCCCGGACGCAGCAGAAGGTGCTCTCCGAGCTCGACGGCCTCGGCCTCGAGGTCTCGACCGGCACCGGCACCACCTCCGTGACCGCGGTGCTGCGCGGCGGAGCCCGCGACGCGGACGACCCCAAGACGGTGCTGCTGCGCGCCGACATGGATGCCCTGCCCGTCAACGAGGAGTCGGGGCTCGACTTCGCCTCGACCAACGGCGCGATGCACGCCTGCGGGCACGACCTGCACACCACCTCACTGATCGGCGGCGCCCGGCTCCTGGCCCAGCACCGCGACCGTCTTCAGGGCGACGTCGTGCTGATGTTCCAGCCCGGCGAGGAGGGCTGGGACGGCGCGGGCGTGATGATCGAGGAGGGCATCCTCGATGCGGCAGGTCGGCGTGCCGACGCGGCGTACGGCCTGCACGTGTTCTCCAACATGTTCCCGGCCTACCAGTTCGCGAGCCGGCCCGGACCGTTGATGGCCGCCTCGCACGGACTCTTCGTGACCGTGCACGGCCGTGGTGGCCACGGGTCGATGCCACACCTGACGCGCGACCCGATCGCCGCGATGGCGGAGATGATCACCGCCCTGCAGACGATGGTCACCCGTCGCTTCGACGTGTTCGACCCGGTGGTGCTCACCGTCGGGATCGTCGAGGGCGGCAGCCGCCGCAACATCATCCCGGACACCGCCCGCTTCGAGGCCACTGTGCGCCGCTTCTCCGACGCCAGTGCCGTGAAGCTGCGTGAGGGCATCGAGGCCACGCTGCACGGCGTCGCGACGGCGCACGGCGTCGAGGTCGAGATCGACTACGGCGACGAGTACCCGCTCACCGTCAACGACCCCGCCGAGGTGGACTTCGCGAGCGGCGTCGTGCGGGAGGTGCTCGGGCAGGGGCGGTACGACGACCTCCCGTTCCCGATCACCGGCTCGGAGGACTTCTCGCGGGTCCTCCAGGCGGTTCCGGGGGCGTTCGTCTTCGTCGGCGCCACCCTGCCCGACCAGGATCCGCAGACGGCGCCGTCCAACCACAGCCCGCGGGCCGACTTCGACCCCGGCGTGCTCCCCGACGCCGCGGCGATCTACGCCGAGCTGGCCGTGCGCAAGCTGGCCGCGCTCTCCGGACGCTGAGGCCTCACTCCACCAGGGGTACGAACGCCCCGCCCAGGACGGTGGCCTGACCCTGGTCAGGGACCGAGATGGCCAGGCTGGACGCCCAGCTCACCTGTGACCGCATCGTCGGCTTGCTGCCGAAGAGCTTGGCCTGGAGCCCGTTCAACGTGATCGTCACGCCCTTCTCATGGGAGGAGAGGATGCTCCGGAGCCGAACCGTCGCCAGCACCAGCAGGCCGCCCTTCACCCGCACCACCCGGAGGGCCTCGCCGACCCCGGGCGTCTTCGGGATGCCCTCGATGATGATCTGTGAGTCGACGTCGTACTTGCTCCTGCGGAAGTCCTTCGCGGACTTCACGTAGTCGGCGTAGCTCGCGTACGCAAGCTTGACCCCGCTCGGCTTGCGCAGCGTGCGCCAGTAGTCGGAGATCCTCGTCACGACCGCGCGAGCCCGGTCGACGTCGGACGTGGTGGCGGTGGAGTCCTCTCCTGGATCGAGCGGAGCCGGAAGGGCCTTGGGTCGCTGCGCGTCGACCTGCATCTCCATCTTCCAGACCGCGGGATCACCGGTCCTGACCAGGCTGGCCAGCGATGGAGGCGCACCCGCCTTGTCGTCAGAATCCTTCGTGGTGCTCAAGACGAAGCCGGCGCTCTCGGTCGGGGCGTAGAGCGCCTGGAGGGTCTTGCTGAAGGGCTTGCTGCGCTTCGTGTGGTCGTGCTCGTGGATCTTCGCGGTGGCAATGTCCGCCTGGAGCACCGGCCCGACGTCGGCTGTCGCATAGGCCGTCCCGTCGTACGACGGTGGGCCGGCCTTGGTCTGCGCGGCGTTGTTCCGCTTGTCGTAGTCCTTCCAGACGTCGACCACGGACTCGTCGGTGAGGATCGGCTTCGAGTCCGGCGCCGACTTCTTCTCGGCTGCCGGCGAGTCGCCGCCGCCGCACGCGGTGAGCGTGACGCACGCGGTCAGCAGAGCCGCCAGGGCAGTCGCTCGTCGGTGCGAGCGGTGGATCGGTGATGCGGTCACGGGACCTCCCGGGGCAAGAATGCGGGAGCGGTGCCCGTTTTGTCAGTTGTTCACGATTTCCGCGCGCCGCAACCACGGCCCAGCGGCAGTCGCAGCACCACGGCCGTCGTCCCGTCGGCGTAGTAGCGAGGGCGACGGTCGATCTCCACGAAGCCCTGGTCGGCGTAGAACGCGATCGCACCCCGGTTGTCGGCGCGCACCTCGAGCAGCATCCGGTCGGCCTCGGTCGTCGCGGCCGCCGTCACCGCCCCGGCAAGGAGGGCCGTGGCAATGCCGCCGCGCCGGTGGTCCTCGCTGACGGCGATCCGCTGGAGCTCGGCGATGTCACCGGCGGCCGAGGTGACCGCGTGGCCGACGACCTCACCGTCGTGCTCCGCGACGAGATAGGTGACCGTGGGCAGTGCGCCCCGGATGCCCTCGCCGACCAGGCCCTCGCTCCAGGCGTCGGCTCCGAGGCACTCGGCCTCCAGGCGCGAGACCGCCTCGACATCTTCGGGACCGGCCGGCCTGATCCTGGTCACCCGCTGGTCTTGTCGAGCAGCTGCAGCAGGTCGTGGGCCGCCAGCTCGACGTCCTTGTGCCGCCACTCCGAGGCCCGGTAGACGCACGCGATCAGCGCGGTTCGGTGCACCCGCCGGAAGTCGCCGTACACGAACGCGTGCCTGGCCTTGGTCTCGTCGTTCGCCCCCTCGGTCAGCCCGAGGTGCCATGCGGCGTACTCCTCCCAGGAATGGTTCTCCAGGTAGGTGTTCTGCTCCTCCGCACCCGGCTGGGCCTCGCCCCAGTCGCTGTCGAGGACGTACTGGCCGCCGCGAATCAGCTTTTCGGCACGGGCGACGGCCTCAGGGTTCACGCTGTAACTGGCCACGGGGACATCCTGCCCCGCCGGCCCGCCGTCCGACACGCGAGTAGGAGCCGGATTTCCGGGCACGTACCAATCCATGCATCCGAGTACTCCGAATCACTCCTGCCAGACAAAGCCATGAAACAAGAATCTGAGAAAGTTTCCTTGTGACCCCAGTCAGTTCCGATGGCTCCGAGACTCCCTCACGGGGGCTGGAGAGCGTGCCTGCGCAGAGCACGGGATCGACGGCCGCCGACCTCGCTCAGCTGCTCAGGCTGTCGGGTCGCGGTGACGAGGATGCCTTCGCCCAGCTCTACGACGCGACCTCTGCCCGTGCCTTCGGGCTGGCCGTGCGGGTCGTCCGCGACCCGAGCCAGGCCGAGGAGGTCACCCAGGAGGCCTTCCTGGAGATCTGGAAGACCGCCAGCCGGTTCGACGCAGGCAAGGGGAGCGCCGTCTCCTGGATCCTGACGCTCGTCCACCGCAAGGCGGTCGACCGGGTGAGATCCGCAGAGGCAAGCACCAGACGAGACACGACGTACCACCAGGGAAGCCAGGCCGTCGACCACGACTCGACCGCCGAGGCCGCACAGGCCTCGATGGAAGCACGACGGGTCCGACAGGCCATGGAGTCCCTGACCCAGGTCCAGCGAGAAGCGCTGGAGCTGGCCTATTTCAAGGGTTACACGCACACGGAGGTCGCGAAGATGCTCGACCTACCAGTGGGAACTGCGAAAACACGGATCAGAGACGGTCTGATCCGACTACGAGACACGATGGGGGTAGGACAGTGAACGAGTCCCTGCACGCGCTGTCCGGTGCCTACGTCGTCGATGCGCTCGACGACGACGAGAGGGCAACCTTCGAGGCGCACCTCCCGAGCTGCCTGGACTGCCAGCGTGAGGTGGCGAGCCTCCGCGAGGCCACCGCCCTGCTGGCCGACGAGTCCGCGTTGACCCCTCCCCCGGCGCTGCGCGCCTCGGTGCTGGCCGGCATCAAGCACATCCGGCCGCTGGCACCCGAGACCGGCCGGCACGCTGCGATCGAGACCGATACGACCGACGACCCTGCGGAGGCTCCGCAGGAGCGGACCGCCAAGGTGATCCCGTTCCGTCCCCGTGGTGCGCGGATCGCCAAGCTCCTGGTCGCAGCTGCAGCCGTGGTCGCGATCGGCGGCGGAGTGGTCTACCAGCCCTGGAACGACAGCAACCCGCCCAGCGCCACGCTGAGCGTCGAGGACCAGGTCCTGGCCGCCTCCGACGCGCAGCAGCAGTCGATCGAGTTCAAGGACGGCTCCAGCGCCACCGTCGTCCGCTCCAAGAAGGAGGGCCACGCGGTCCTGCTGACCCAGAAGATGGCCGCACCCCCTTCGGGCAAGGCCTTCGAGCTGTGGCTGCGTGACGCCGCAGGAGTGATGAGGCCTGCCGGGATCATGACGACTGGCGGTGACCACAAGGTGCTGCTCAAGGGTGACGCCGACACGGCCACCGGTGTCGGCATCACGGTCGAGCCCAAGGCCGGTTCGGACACGCCTTCGAGCGCACCGATCGCCATGTTCGAGCTCGGCAAGGGCGACGCATGACCTTGGAGAAGCCGCGACAGGTTGCCGTCATCGGCAGCGGAGTCGCCGGGCTGACGGCCGCGCACGTGCTCGGTCGTCAGGCCCGGGTCACGCTGTACGAGGCCGACGCGCGGCTCGGCGGACACGCGGACACCCACGTCGTCGACGGCCCGGAGCACACCTGGGCTGTCGACACGGGGTTCATCGTGCACAACGAGCGCACCTACCCGAACCTGATGCGCCTCTTCGACGAGCTCGACGTGGCGACCCAGGAGTCCGACATGTCGATGTCGGTGCGCTCCGACGACTTCAAGCTGGAGTGGGCCGGCGCGCTCGGTCTCGCCGGGCTGTTCCCGACCTGGCGCAACGCCGTGCGTCCGTCGTACCTGCGGATGCTCACCGAGATCCCCCGGTTCCACCGGATGGCACGGCGGTTGCTGGCTTCGGCAGAGGTTTCGACAAGCTCAACCGGCGGAGGTCGGTCGGCGGTCGCGGAGGGCGGGGGCCAGGACGAGACGCTCGCATCGTTCCTCGAGCGCGGCGGGTTCTCGCCGCTGTTCCGCACGCACTTCATGGAGTCCCTGGTCGCGTGCGTGTGGTCGTGTGACCCCGCGGTCGCGCTGGACTACCCGGCGCGCTACCTCTTCAGCTTCCTGCAGCACCACGGCATGCTCCAGATCTTCGGTTCACCGCAGTGGCGCACCGTCACCGGCGGATCGCGCGAGTACGTCGCCAAGGTCGCCGCGCGGCTTCCCGACGTACGCACCGGCACCAAGGTGACCTCGGTGCTCGAGACCCCCACCGGCGTGGAGATCACCGACGGCAACGGCCAGGTCGACACCTTCGACGCGGTCGTCGTCGCGACGCACCCCGGCCAGGCACTCGCCATGCTGGCCGAGCCGACGTCCGCGCAGCGCGACGTGCTCACCGCGATGCCGTACTCGGCCAACACCGCGCAGCTGCACACCGACCAGAGCATCCTTCCCCGCCACCAGGGAGCCCGGGCGTCGTGGAACTACCTGCGCCGGGTTTCGACAGGCTCCACCGACGGGGCTCCTCAGGCCGTCACCGTCAGCTACGACATGACCCGGCTGATGCGACTGCCTGTCCCCGAAGATGGTCGCCGCTTCATCGTGACCCTCGGTGGCCAGGACATCGTCGACCAGTCCCAGGTGATCGAGACGATGGAGTACCAGCACCCGATCTACACGCCCGCCTCCGTCGCGGCCCAGCGCCGCCTGCCCGAGTGCGACAGCGACCGCGTCGTGTTCGCCGGTGCCTGGCACGGATGGGGCTTCCACGAGGACGGCGCCCGCTCGGGTGTCGAGGCCGCGGCCAAGCTCGGCGTCGAGTGGGGACCCGACGGGGTCGGCGTCAAGCCGCTGCCGGTCGAGGCCACGACGTACGCCACCACGATCCGGCACACCCGCCGCAAGCCGTTCGCACGCACCTTCACGCACAGCTCCCGCACCTGGCTGGTCGACCTCGACCACCTGCCCGACCACGGGATCCTCGGCACCTTCGAGGCACGCGACCACCTCGGTGACCCGACGGCGTCCATCAAGGACAACGTCGAGCACTTCCTCGCCCTCAACGGCGTGGAGCCGGACGGTGGCCGCATCGTGATGGCCGCCAACGCGCGGGCGCTGGGTCACTGCTTCAACCCGATCAGCGTGTTCTGGTGCCACCGTCGTGGTGGCGAGCTGGCCGGCGTCGTCGTCGAGGTGCACAACACCTACGGCGACCGGCACGCCTACCTCGTCCATCCCGACGAGCAGGGCCGGGCACGCACCGAGAAGCAGATGTACGTCTCGCCCTTCCACGGCACCGACGGCTACTACGAGATCGCCGTGCCGCGGCCCGTCGACCGGCTGCACGTCACGGTGACGCTGCACAGCGACGACGGCGCGGTCTTCACCGCGTCGCTCGACGGCCAGCCGACCTCGACCTCCCCGCTCCGCAGTGCGCCCGCAGCTCTACGCGGGACCGTGCTGATCCATGCCCACGGCATCTGGCTGTGGGCACGCCGCCTCGGGATTCGAAAGCGTCCCGACCACCCACGACAGGAAGGCGTCTGATGACGACGACTCCCATCCGCTCCACCCCTTGGGCGGAGCTCGACAACCTCCCCTCCGGCTTCAAGGCGGACGTCTCCGCCCGGATCGCCCGGCAGCTGTTCCGCGCAGCCGTGAACCGCCTGCCGGTGACGGTGCGCGAGGGCAGCGACTCGACGAGGACCTGGGGCACCGGTGGACCCGAGATGCGGATCCAGCGGCCCACCGAGTTCTTCACCCGCCTCGGTCGCGACGGCCTGATCGGCTTCGGCGAGGCCTACCTCACCGGGGCGTGGGACGCCGAGGACCTCGGCGGCTTCCTCACCGTGCTCGCCGCGGAGATGCCGACCCTGATCCCGGCACCGCTGCAGAAGCTGCGCTCGGCCTACGTACGCCGCCCGCCCCGTGCGCAGAAGAACTCGCAGGACAACACCCGCGACAACATCTCGCACCACTACGACCTGTCCAACGACCTCTTCAAGGTGTTCCTGGACGAGACGTTGAGCTATTCGTCCGCGCTCTACGACACCTCGGTGATCGACCGCGGCGACCACCTCGAGGCCGCGCCGCCGGAGGGACACGGCAGCGAGTCCCTGACCGAGGCGCAGGTCCGCAAGATCGAGCGGTTGCTCGACCAGACCGGCGTCGGCGAGGGCAGCCGTGTGCTCGAGGTCGGCACCGGCTGGGGCGAGCTCGCCGTCCGCGCCGCCCGCCGCGGCGCGACCGTGCACTCGGTGACCCTCTCGAAGGAGCAGCTCGACCTCGCTGTCGAGCTGGTCGCCGAGGCCGGTTTTGCCGACCAGGTCACCATCGAGCTGAGCGACTACCGCGACGTGCAGGGCGAGTACGACGCCATCGTCTCGGTGGAGATGATCGAGGCCGTCGGGCACGAGTACTGGTCGACGTACTTCCAGACCATCGACCGGCTGCTCGCACCCGGTGGGCGCGTCGGGATCCAGGCGATCACGATGCCGCACGACCGGATGCTGGCCACCCGGAACACGTGGACCTGGATCAACAAGTACATCTTCCCCGGTGGGTTCCTGCCCTCGGTCACCGCGATCGACGAGATCACCCGCGCCGACACCACCCTGCGGATCACCGAGCGTCTCTCCTTCGGGCAGCACTACGCCGAGACGCTCGAGCGTTGGGACCGGGCGTTCATGGCTGCGAGCGACGAGGTGCGCGAGCTCGGGTTCGACAAGACCTTCGAGCGGATGTGGCACTTCTACCTGGAGTACTCCCGGGCCGGCTTCGCCTCGGGCTACCTCGACGTGCAGCAGCTCACCTTCTCGCGAGAGGGCTGAGCGATGACGACCACACAATCGCGACCGACCGAGCTGGAGGTCACCCACTTGGGAGGGGTGGCCGCCAAGCTCGAGACCGCGCTGCGACCCTTCGTCGGCGGTGACCTGCCGGTGCGGCTGCGCGCGTGGGACGGCTCCGAGGCCGGGCCCGTTGACGCTCCGCTGGTCGAGCTGCGCTCGCGTGACGCCGTACGCCGGCTGCTGTGGCACCCGGGTGAGCTCGGCGCCGCCCAGGCCTACGTCACCGGGGAGCTCGAGGTCCACCACGACCTGGAGGCCGCGCTCACCCACGTGTGGACGGTGGCCGAGGAGCGTGGCCTGACCGGGATCCGTCCGTCTCCTCGCGCCTTCACGCATGCCCTGCGAACAGCAGTGGGTGTGGGCGCCATCGGCACGCCGCCCGCGCTGCCTGCCTCGCAGGCCAAGGTGCGTGGTCGGCTGCACAGCAAGCTGCGTGACCGGCGCGCGATCAGCCACCACTACGACCTGTCCAACGAGTTCTACTCGTTGATCCTCGAGCCGCAGATGGCGTACTCCTCGGGTTATTGGCGGTCCGAGGACCCGTCGTACACGGTGGAGGACGCGCAGCGCGACAAGCTCGACCTGGTCTGCCACAAGCTCGGTCTCGAGCCGGGCATGCGGTTCCTCGACATCGGCTGCGGCTGGGGCTCACTGTCCCTGCACGCCGCCGAGCACTTCGGGGCGCAGGTCACAGGAGTCACCATCGCTGCCGAGCAGAAGCGCTTCATCGACGAGCGCATCCGCGAGCGCGGGCTCGAGGACCGCGTGGAGATCCGGCTGCAGGACTACCGGGAGATCCCTGAGGTCAACGGTGGTCGAGCAGCGAGCGATCAGTCGAGACCCTTCGATGCCGTCGGATCCCTCGAGATGGGTGAGCACGTCGGCGAGCAGAACTACGCGACCTACGCGCAGGTGCTGCACGACGCGGTCAAGCCCGGTGGTCGCGTGCTGATCCAGCAGATGTCGCGGGCGGGCGGACGCAAGGGCCACCCCGGCGGTGGACCCTTCATCGAGTCCTTCATCGCGCCGGACATGCACATGCGGCCGGTCGGCGAGACCGTGGCGTTCCTCGAGCGCGGCGGGCTGGAGGTGCGCGACGTGCACATGCTGCGCGAGCACTACGTGCGCACGGTCGACGGGTGGCTGCAGAACTTCGAGGCCAACATCGAGCGGCTCACCGAGCTCGTCGGCGAGGAGGTCGTGCGGGTGTGGCGGCTCTACCTGGTCGGTGGCTCGATGGCCTTCCGTGACGGACGCATGGGCGTCGACCAGATCCTGATGGTCCGGCCCGGTGCAGGGCATACGCTGCGAGCTGTGAGGAACTCGTGAACGCCCGGTGACGCTGCTGACCGTGCTCGCCGCGTCCCTGGGCGCTGTCGTGGTGCTGATGACCGTGACGGCGCTCGTCTCCCGCCGGGTCGGCCGGGTTGCCGTCGTGGACGTGACCTGGGGCCTCGGCTTCGTGCTGGTCGCGCTGGTGAGCGCCGCACTCGGCGACGAGCCCGTGCGCTGGCTGCTCCTGGTGATGGTCGGGACGTGGGGTCTTCGCCTCGCCTGGCACATCGGCAAGCGGCAGCTGGCCAATCCCCACGAGGACCCGCGCTACGCCAAGATGCTCGGCGACGGTGGCTTCGCGATGGCCGTCCGGCGCGTGTTCGTCGTACAGGGGCTGGCGATGTGGTTCGTCTCGCTGCCCGTCCAGGTGGCTGCCGCCACCGGGACCCGCTGGTCCTGGCTGGTCTGGGTCGGCGTCCTGCTCTGGGCGGTGGGCCTCATCTTCGAGTCCGTCGGCGACGCCCAGCTCTCGGCGTACAAGAAGGATCCCGACCGTCCGCCGGTGATGGACCGCGGCCTGTGGGGATGGACCCGGCACCCGAACTACTTCGGCGACTCCAGTGTGTGGTGGGGCATCTGGCTCGTCGGTGGTCTCGCCGGCGGCCTGCTGCCGGCGCTGACGATCCTGTCGCCGATCGTGATGACGTACTTCCTCGTCTTCGCCTCCGGCGCGCGGCTGCTCGAGAGCACGATGATGAAGCGCGACGGCTACCCGGAGTACGCCGAGCGCACCTCGATGTTCTTCCCGCTGCCGCCGAAGAAGCGCTGACAGACTGGTCCGATGAGCGACTCCACCGTTCACGTGAACGCCAACGATGTGGTGGCGTTCCTGGCGGAGATCGCGGCGCTGGTTCTTCTCGGCGTTGCCGGCTGGCAGGCGGATGCGTCGACGCTCCTGCGAGTCGTCCTCGCGGTCGGCCTGCCTGTCATGGCGGGAGTTCTGTGGGGGCTGTTCGCAGCTCCCCGGGCACGCGTCGAGTCCGGGACGCTCCGGCTGCTGACGCAGGTGCTGGTGCTCGGCGCCGGGATCGTGGCGGGCTTCGTGGTCCTCCCGGTCGGGTGGGCCCTGCTGGTGGGTGCCGTCGTGACCGTCAACCTGGTGCTGACGTACGTCGGCCCGTTCGCCCGTCGGTCCGTCAGCTGACGCGCTTCGGCTTCCCGGGCTCCATCGCGTCGGGCCGGCGCAGGTAGAGCGGGTTCGGCTCGAGCAGCTCGAAGCGGCGGTTGAGCACCACGTCGCACAGCACGGCCGCCGACGGGTGCTCCGGACCGGCCGCGTTCGGGAAGGCCTCGGGGTAGAGCACCGCTCCGCGACCTACGACGGTCTGCTCGGTCTGCGCGTCGACGGGCTTGAGCACCTCCGGCCCGCTGGTGCGGCTGCCTCCGGCGTACGACGCGAGGTAGACCTCCTTGCGCCGCGCGTCCGTGGCCACCACGAAGTCCGCCAGCCCGGCATCGACGGCCTCGGCCGCGAGGATGTCGAGCGAGCAGACGCCGTGCACCGGGATCTCGCGCACGAACGCCAGCGTCCGTGCAGTCACCAGTCCGACGCGCAGCCCGGTGTAGGGCCCCGGCCCGACCCCGACGGCGATCGCCGTCAGGTCCGCCGCGCGGATGCCTGCATCGGTGAGAACGCTCTGGATGCCGGGCGCCAGCATCTCGCCGTGCCGCATCGCCTCCGTCGACTCGAACGACGCCACCACCGACTCCCCGTCATGCAGGGCGACGGTGACGTGAGGGGTCGCAGTGTCGAAGGCCAGCAGCACGAGCCTGAGCCTACGGCCGCGGGCGACGGAGGCTGCCCGGACCCCCGACGGTTGAGGAGCGAGCCTCAGCGAGCGTCTCCAAGCCTGGTGCCGCGATCGGGGCCGTGGTGTGCGGGGTGACGGCCGGGCACTCGGCGAGGTCGCGTAAAAGCGTCGCGAGGCGCTCGAAGACCAGGTCGGGACCACGCAGAAGTCCGAGCGACTCGGGCCGCCAAGCGACTCGTCGAGGGGCCGGGCGGCGCCCCGCACACCACCCCTGGCGCCTCACCGGGTTTCGAGACGCTCGCTTGCGCTCGCTCCTCAACCAGCGAGACTGGGCTCGCTCCTCGACCAGCGAAGCCCAACCTCACCCGCTGGTGAGCACGCCCATCGAGCCGAGGTCGAACTCCCGCCAGCGCGGGCCGACCGGGGTGAGGGTGAGGGTGCGTTCGTCGTCCGGGGCCTGCTTGAGGCTGAGCTCGAGGCGGTCGCCGGAGAGGGCCTCGGCGAGACCCTCTCCCCACTCCACGACGGTGACCGCCTCGTCGACGTCGGTGTCGAGGTCGAGGTCGTCGAGCTCGGCGGTGCCGCCGAGGCGATAGGCGTCCACGTGCACCAGTGGAGGGCCGTCGGAGAGCGACGGGTGCACCCGCGAGATCACGAAGGTCGGCGAGGTGATGTCCCCGCGAACACCCAGTCCGGCGCCGATCCCCTGCGTCAGGGTCGTCTTGCCGGCGCCCAGGTCACCCGTGAGGATCACCAGGTCGCCGGGCTCGAGCCGTTCGGCCAGGTGCTCGCCGAACTCGCGGGTCTCCTCGGCCGTGACCAGGGTGTGCGTGATCGGGAGCATCCGCAGCATCGTCAGGCGGTTGCCGTTGCGGTCGGCCTCGACGTACCCGAGGTTGCGCCAGAAGTTGATCGTCGCCGGCAGCTCCACCCGCGCCTCGAGCTCGAGGCCGGTGAAGCCGAGCTCCTGGGCGATCTCGCGTGCCCGGGAGGCCATCTGGGCGGCGACCCCGAGGCCCCGCACCCGTGCGAGTACGCCGACTCGGCGAAGCCCGAGCAACCGGCCCCTCGGCTCGAAGAGCAGCGCGCCGACGGGAGCGCCGTCGTACTCCACGAGCAAGCCGCCGTGCGCGTCCAGCGACTCGCGGATCGAGTCGAGGGTCTCCTGGAGCGCGGTGGCCGGCGGGTCGAGCGGCGGCCGGTCGGCGAAGGCCTCGTGCACCACCGTGAGCACGTCTGCCGCGCGCGATCCGTCGACGGTCCTGATCGTCGTGTCGTCGCTCATCGGGCGGCCGACTCCACGAGTTCCTGGAGCGCCGCGTTCACCAGGTCGCGCGACTCGAAGATGACCATGTGTCCGGCGCCCTCGCACTCGACCAGCTTGGCGTTCGGGATCTTGTCGGCCATCTTGCGGCTGTGGCCGATCGAGGTCAGCCGGTCCTTGGTGCCGCAGACGATGGTGGTCGCGATGTCGGCGAAGGCGGCGAGGTGCTCGAACTTGTCGAGCTGGGAGAAGGACGGGAAGAACTCGGCCAGTACGTCGAACGAGGTTCCCGCCAGCATCTCGTCGAGGAACTCCACCTCCGCGGCAGGGACGTCCTTGCCCCCGAACGCGAACATGTCGGCGACCAGGAAGCCGATGTTGGAACCGGAACGTCGGGCGGAGTCGACCAGCTCGGGCGCCTTCGCGAGCGCGGCGATGACGCGCGGCGCCATCACCTGACCGATCCGGTCGGGGATCCACCGGCCCAGGGTGCGGTGTGGGTGCAGACCACCGGCCGTCGTGGAGACCAGCCCGACACCCTTCACCCGGCGGGCGAACAGCTCCGGATGACGTTCGGCGAAGGCGATGATCGACATGCCGCCCATCGAGTGGCCGATCAGTACGACGTCGCCCTTCGGCGCCAGCGCGCTGATCACCGACGCGAGGTCGTCGCCGAGCTGGTCGATGTTGGCGTGCTCGCGGTCGGACCTCTCGGAGCGGCCGTGCGAGCGCTGGTCGTAGAAGACCATCCGGTGCTTGCCGCGGAAGGCCTCGCGCTGGAAGTGCCAGCAGTCGAGGTTGAGCGCGTAGCCGTGCGCGAAGACGAGGGTCACGTCCGTGCGGCGGAGTCGCTTGCCCCCGGCGTACGGCGCCACCTCGTCGACCTCGGCATGCAGCACCACCCCGTCGTCGCAGGTGACCGAGACGGGGTCCGAGCGCAGGGCTCCGAGCCGGTCGGCCTCGGCACCACCTGCGCGCCGGGCCTTGACGACGCGGCGTTCGACGACGACACCGGTCGCGACGGCGGCAACGGCCGCCGCACCGAGTCCACCGGCGGCATAGGCAAGGGAACGTCGCGCGCTCACGTCTCCTCGTCCCCGACCCAGACCCGGGTCTGCCGGCCACCCATCCGGGTGACGATCTCGTAGTTGATGGTGCCGCACCAGCGCGCCCAGTCGGTGGCAGACGGCTCACCGCGCGTCCCGGGCCCGAACAGCACGGCCTCGTCGCCGGCGGTCGCCTGCGGCGCCTCGACGACGAACTGGTCCATGCAGATGCGTCCGAGCACACGACCCCGGACACCGCCGATGGCCACCTCGGCAACGGAGGAAGCATGGCGAGGGATGCCGTCGCCGTACCCCATCGGCACGAGCGCGACCTGCATCGGCCGGTCGGCGACGAAGGTGTGCCCGTAGGAGATGCCGTCGCCGGCGGCGACCTCCTTGGTGAGTACGACGGAGCCGCTCACCGTCATCGCCGGAACCAGCCCGAGCTCGTCGGCGGTGCGGACGTCGGGAGCAGGACTCAGCCCGTAGACGGAGATGCCCATGCGGACCAGGTCATAGCGCGTCTCCGGCAGCAGCAGCCCCGCCGCCGAGTTGGCCAGGTGACGGACCTCGGGCTCGAGCCCGGCAGCCGCGGCCAGCGCGAGCGCCTCCTCGAACTTCGCCGTCTGAGCGGCGTTCGCCGGGTGGTCCGGCTCGTCGGAGCAGGCGAGGTGTGACCAGACCCCGGTCACCTTGACCGTGCCGTCGATCTCTGCTTGACGGGCCGCGGACAGGAGCGCCTCCCAGTCGCTGCGCGGGGCTCCGCCGCGGGAGAGGCCGGTGTCGAACTTGAGCTGCACGCGCGCGACCCGGTCGACGGCACTCGCATCGCGGACGATCTCGTCCAGCTGGGAGACGGAGTAGGCGGCGACGTCGACGCCGGCCTCGATCAGCGCGGTGAAGTCGGCACCCGGCGCGGCGAGCCAGCACAGCAGCGGACCCGCGTCACCGGCCTCGCGGAGGGCCAGCGCCTCGGCGCCCGTGGCCACGCCGAGCCACTCCGCACCGGCTGCGCGCGCCGCGCGTGCCACCGGCACCATGCCGTGGCCGTAGCCGTCGGCCTTGACCACGACCATCAGCTGGGGGCCGGCTACGTCGGTTGAGCTTGTCGGAACCTCTGTGGAGACGCCGGTCGACACCAGTTCTCGCAGTCGCGCGACGTTGTGCCGGATCGCCCCGAGGTCGACGACGACGTGGGCGTGCGCGCTCGCGGGGGCAGTCATGGCGGGTCCATCTTCCCATTCAGCCGAGCAGGTTTCGCACCACCTCCGGCACCGCGTCGGCCACGGCGCTCGCCGTCAACGGCCCGCCTCCACTGGCGAGCGCGGCCGCGGCGCCGTGCAGCCACGAGCCGACCGAGGCTGCGTCCCAGGGATCCAGACCGGCCGCGAGCAACGAGCCGATCACCCCTGCCAGCACGTCTCCGGCTCCCGCGACTGCCAGCCAGGACACGCCGCTGGTCGTCACGCGCACGCGGCCGTCCGGCCGGGCGACGAGGGTGCGGCGTCCCTTGAGGAGCACCACGGCGTCGTACTCCTCGGCCGCGCGACGCGCGAAGCCGAGCTGGTCGGCCTCGACCTCCTCGCGCTCGACCCCGAGCATCCGGGCGAGCTCGCCGGCGTGCGGCGTGAGGACCAGGCCCGGCGGGCCCTTCTCCACGTGGATGAGCGCGTCGGCGTCGACCACGGTCGGCACACCGTCAGCGAGCGCGTCGGCAAGCGCCTGCTCGGCGTCGGCATCACCGCCGGAGCCGACCACCCAGGCCTGCACCCGCCCGTCGGACACGACGATCTCCGGATGCCGTGCGCGTACGGCGTCCGCGGCAGACCCCAGGTAGCGCACCATCCCGGCCAGTCCACTGCCTGCCCCCGACGTGCAGAGCACCGCCGCCCCGGGATAGGTCTCCGAGCCGGCGCGGATGCCGACGACGCCGCGGGTGTACTTGTGCTCGAACGGTCCCGGAACCGGCAGCAGCGCGGCCACGTCGACCGGCTGCAACGCCTCGACCGGCGCCTCGGGCAGGTCGAGGCCGATGTCGACGAGATGCACCACGCCACACGCCTGCGCCGCGGGGTCGACGAGGTGGGCGACCTTGTGGGTGCCGAAGGTGACGGTCAGGTCGGCCCGCACGTGTGCGCCGTCGAGGTGCCCGGTGTCGACGTCCACCCCGGAGGGCACGTCCACGGCGACGACGGTGGCACCGGGAAAGGCTGCCAGCGCGGCCGCGGCCTCGTCCCGCAGCGGGGGGCGGCCGCCGATCCCGACGATGCCGTCGACGACCACGTCGGGCTGGTGCGCGTCGGCGACCTCGACGACCCGTCCGCCCGCGCTCCGCAGGGCGGCGAGGCCCTCTTCATGGGTCTTCTCCGACAGCAGCACCGCCTCGACGGCGACGCCCCTGCGCGCGAGCATCGCCCCGGCCCACAGCGCGTCGCCCCCGTTGTCCCCCGCGCCGACGAGCAGCAGCACGCGCGCGGCGTACACCGATCCGAGCAGGTCCGTGATCGCCACCGCCAGCCCGGTCGCCGCGCGCTGCATCAGGGCGTCGTCGGGGAGCTGGGCCATCAGCTCGCCCTCCGCCGTACGCACCTGCTCGACCGTGTGTGCCCGCCTCATGTCGCCAAGTTATCGGTCGTGAGTCCCAGGACGCGCCATAGCGCGTCCTGGGACTCACGACTCGATGGCCTGTGGATCACGGAAGCGGCCACCCGTCTCCTCGGTGCATCCTTCGCCGGTGGATCTGACATCCGCCACCTCATTGGCGGCTCAACAGGGCGGGATGGTGGCTCGTCGTCAGCTCATCGAGATGAGGTTCGACGCGGACCGAGTGCGCAACCAGATCACCGCAGGGCGCTGGGTTGCCCGATCGAGCTGCGTGGTCAGCGTGTTCACCGGACCTCTCGGCTGGAACGAACTGCTATGGCTCGGGGTCCTGCACGCCGGTGGCTCCGCATTGGTCGGTGGCCTCACGGCTCTCGAGAGGCACGGCCTGAAGAACTGGCACCGCGATGAGATCACTGTCCTTGTCGACGATGAGGTCATGCTGGACCCGGTCGAGGGAATCACCTTCGTCCGCACCCGTCGACCTCTCCACCAGATGCGCGATCGGGCACAGGAGCTCCCGATCTGTCGCGTCGAACCGGCTGCGCTGCTGTACGCCGGCTACGTCAGATCGGCGCGTACTGCCCAGGGCCTGCTCGCCGCCGTCGTACAACAACGACTGTCCACCCCGCCCGGGCTGCGGCGGGAGCTCGAGCTGATGCGTCCGCTGAGACGTGCGAAGACCTTCCGGGTGGCGCTCTCGGAGATCGAGGGCGGGGCCCAGTCGATGGCCGAGATCGACATCGGTCGGATGTGCAGGAAGTTCGGCTTTCCGCCTCCGCGCCGACAGGTACGACGCAAGGACAGCTCAGGGCGGATGCGCTTCACCGACTGCGAGTGGCTGCTGCCGAACGGGATCGTTCTCGTGCTGGAGATCGACGGCGGCTTCCACATGGACGTCGAGCACTGGGAGGACGACCTGGCCCGGCAGCGTCGCCTGGTCGGCCCGGACCGGGTGGTGGTGCGGTGCACGGCTCGAGAGCTACGTGACGAGGTCGAGACCGTGGTCGACGACCTGGTGGCCCTCGGCCTCCCCCGGTCGTGAGTCCCAGGACGCGCTATAGCGCGTCTTGGGACTCACGACTCGAGAACGAGGAAGGCCAGGGCGAAGCCACCGTCGTGGGAAAGGGACAGGTGGACGCTGCGATCCCCCACGAGCTCGGCGACAGCCCCGCTCAGCCTGAAGGTCGGCCCTCCCCCGTCGGAGGTCACCACCTCGGCGTCCTGCCAGGAGAGGCCGCCCGGCGCTCCGAGGGCCTTGGCCAGCGCCTCCTTGGCGGCGAAGCGCGCAGCGAGCGACTCGACGGGGAGCTCTGCCTCCGCGGGCGTGAACAGCCGTTCCCGCAGCGTCGGGGTGCGTTCCAGCGCCTCCGCGAGCCGGGCGACCTCGACCAGGTCGGTGCCCACCCCGGCGATCACTCGACGGTGACCGACTTGGCCAGGTTGCGCGGCTGGTCGACGTCGTGGCCCATGTTGGTGGCCAGCTCGCAGGCGAACAGCTGGAGGGGGACGGTGGCCACGATCGGCTGGAGCAGGGTGGGTACGACGGGAAGGGTGATCATCGTGTCGGCGTACCGCGCGACCTCCTCGTCTCCCTCCTCGGCCAGCACGAGCGTGTAGGCGCCGCGCGCACGGATCTCCTGGATGGCGCTGAGCATCTTGTCGTGCAGCTGGTCGCGACCCCTGGGCGGCACGATGCAGAACACCGGCAGGCCCTCCTCGATCAGCGCGATCGGGCCGTGCTTGAGCTCTCCCGCCGCGAACCCCTCGGCGTGGATGTAGGCCAGCTCCTTGAGCTTGAGCGCTCCTTCGAGCGCCACCGGGAAGCCTGCGTGGCGGCCGAGGAAGAGCACCGACCGGGCACCGGCCAGCTCGCGGGCGAGCGCGTAGATCTTCTCGGCGTCGTCGAGCATCCGCTGCACGTGCCCGGGCATCTTCTCGAGCTCGCGCACCACGGCGGTGATCTCGTCGCCGTACTTCGTGCCGCGCACCTGCGCGAGGTAGAGCCCGAGCAGGTAGCAGGCCACCAGCTGGGTCAGGAACCCCTTGGTGGAGGCAACGCCGATCTCGGGGCCGGCGTGCGTGTAGATGACCGCGTCGGACTCGCGCGGGATGGTCGAGCCGTTGGTGTTGCAGATCGCCAGCACCTTCGCGCGCTGCTCCCGCGCGTAGCGGATCGCCATCAAGGTGTCGGCGGTCTCGCCCGACTGGCTGATCGCGACCACCAGCGTGTTGCGAGTGAGCACCGGGTCGCGGTAGCGGAACTCGTGGGCGAGCTCGACCTCGCAGGGGATGCGGGTCCAGTGCTCGATGGCGTACTTCGCGACCAGGCCCGCGTAGTTGGCCGTGCCGCAGCCGATGATCACGATCTTGTCGACCGAGCGCAGCTCGCCGTCGGAGATCCGCACCTCGTCGAGCTGCAGCTGGCCGTCGCCGTCATGGCGGCCGAGCAGGCCGTCGGCCACGGCACGCGGCTGCTCGAAGATCTCCTTGCGCATGAACCAGTCGAAGCCGTCCTTCTGGGCCGCGGTGAGGTCCCAGTCCACGTGGTACTGCCGGCCCTGTGCGGGCTCACCGAAGAAGTCGGTCACCTGTACGCCGTCGCGCGTGATGGTGACGACCTGGTCCTGACCGAGCTCGAGCGCCTCACGGGTGTGCTCGATGAACGCGGCGACGTCGGAGCCGAGGAAGTTCTCGCCCTCCCCGAGGCCGACCACGAGCGGCGAGTTGCGCCTGGCTGCGACGACGCGATCGGGATCCTGCGCGTCCACGGCCACGAGCGTGAAGGCACCCTCGAGCTGGCGGCACGCGGCCTGCATCGCCGAGGTGAGGTCGCCGGTCTCCTCCAGGGCCGTCTCCAGCAGGTGCGCCGCGACCTCGGTGTCGGTCTCCGACCGCAGGTCGTGGCCACTGCGCTCGAGCTGGGTGCGGATGCGCGCGAAGTTCTCGATGATGCCGTTGTGCACGACGGCAACTCGGCCGTTCTGCCCCAGGTGAGGGTGGGCGTTCGTGTCGTTGGGGGCGCCGTGCGTGGCCCAGCGGGTGTGGCCGATCCCGGTCGTCGACGGGGGCAGCGGGGTCTCCTCGAGAGACTTCTCCAGGTTGGCGAGCTTGCCGGCCCGCTTGTCCAGGGCGATGGTCCCGTCGGTGACCAGGGCGATGCCGGCGGAGTCGTAGCCGCGGTACTCGAGGCGTCGCAGGCCGTCGATGACCACGCCACGGGCCTGCTTCGGGCCGACGTACCCCACGATTCCGCACATGGGGGGAGTCTAGTGGCGCGCGGTGGAGGTCCTTTGTTGGTAGCCGTGGTCCAGGTGCGTGCAGCGCAAGGCCGAGGAGCGAAGATGTGGCAGCGCCACTCCGAGTGACGAGAACGCAGCGATGTGCGTGCCTGGGCTGCGGCTACCCCAAGGACCTCCGCCGCGCGCCACTGGTTGCGACCAGCGCTGGGGCTGGACGAGCACGGCACTAGGGTGGCGCGCATGTCCCACGGACACCCGAGCGAGAGCTCGCCGTACGTCGAGCTGGACCGGGAGGCCTGGGCGGCTCTCGGCCGCGCCACCGAGGTGCCGCTCACGCCCGAGGAGATCGACCGGGTGCGGGGGCTCGGTGACGAGCTGGACCTCCAGGAGGTGCAGCAGGTCTACCTGCCGCTGTCGCGCCTGCTCAGCCTGCGGGTCAAGGCGGCCACCACCCTGCACCACAGCCAGGAGGAGTTCCTCCACCAGCCGCAACCGCCGCGTACGCCGTTCGTGATCGGGCTGGCGGGGTCGGTGGCCGTCGGCAAGTCCACCACCGCGCGCGTGCTGCAGCAGATGCTGGCGCACTGGCCCGAGCACCCCCGGGTCGCGCTGATCACCACGGACGGGTTCCTGCTGCCGAACGACGAGCTCCGGAGACGCGGCCTGATGCACCGCAAGGGGTTCCCGGAGTCCTACGACCGCAAGGCGCTGCTGAAGTTCGTCATCGACATCAAGTCCGGCAAGGAGGAGGTCGAGGCGCCGACGTACTCCCACCTGGTCTACGACGTCGTCCCGGACGAGAAGGTGGTCGTCTCCAGCCCGGACATCGTGGTGATCGAGGGCCTCAACGTGCTCCAGTCGGCGGGAATCCGCGCCGACGGGCGGGTCGGCCTCGCGGTGAGCGACTTCTTCGACTTCTCGGTGTACGTCGACGCCGCCACCGCCGACATCCGCCGGTGGTACACCGACCGCTTCCTGCGCCTGCGCGAGACAGCCTTCCGGGACCCGGCGTCGTACTTCGCCCGCTACGCCTCGCTCTCCCACGACGAGGCCATCTCCGAGGCCAGCCGCATCTGGGACGAGATCAACGGTCCGAACCTCAAGCAGAACGTCCAGCCCACCCGCTCCCGCGCCACCCTCGTGCTCCGGAAGGACCACGACCACTCGGTGCGGTGGGTGCGGCTGCGGAAGCTGTAAGGGGGCTGCTGCAGGTTTCACCGGCCGGCCGGTGAAACCGGACGTTGTGGGCCGTTGCAACACCCCACAACGTCAGGGGAAGGCCGACAACCCCACCCGCTTTGTCCAGACCGTACGACGACCGGGCCGGCCGTGCCCGTCCATGGGCGATGATGACGCGGTGCTGCACCTGCGTCTACGCGTTCCCGGCGACCTCACCGACGAGGTGGTGGCGCTGCTCGAGGAGAACGAGACGGTGACCAACCTGGCCGTGGTGCCGGGTGGTTTCCGCAAGCCGGAGGGGTGCCTCGTGCTGGCCGACGTCGCCCGGGAGAGCGCGACCGGCGTCGTCAAGCAGCTGCGCGAGCTCGACCTGCAGCATCGTGGATCGATCAGCATCGACGAGATCGACACCATCCTCAGCGACGAGGCGGCCCGCGCCGAACGGGTGGCGCCGGGGGCGCCGGACGACGGGGTGGTGTGGGTCTCGGTGGAGCAGAGGCTCCGGGACGACTCCCGGCTGTCCTGGGCCTTCATCGCGTTCATGACGCTGGCGGCGCTGCTCGCGGGCGCCGGCCGGATCACCGACCAGCCGATCCTGATCGTGGGTGCCATGGTGGTCGGCCCGGAGTTCTCCCCGATCGCCGCGATCTGCTTCGCGTTCGCACATCCGCGTCTCGGCATGCTTCCCCAGGCCGTGCGCTCGCTGCTCACCGGGTTCGGCGCCGCGACGGTCGTCGCCACGGTCTTCTGGGCGCTCGGCTACCACCTGGGCGCCTTCACCCAGAGCCAGGCGTCGACCGGCGAGCTCACCGACTTCATCGTCAGCCCGGACGGCTGGTCCTTCGTGGTCGCCTGCCTCGCCGGCGTCGCGGGAACCCTGTCGCTGACCACCGCCAAGTCAGGACCGCTGGTGGGTGTGTTCATCTCGGTCACGACGATCCCTGCTGTCGGCACCCTGGCCGTGTGCCTCGCCTGCGGGGTCTGGAGCGAGGCCGCCTCGGCGCTGACCCAGCTCGGGATCAACCTGTTCGGCATGATCCTCGCCGGGACGACCGCACTCGCGATCCAGCGGCAGCTGTGGCGCAGGATCGCGAGACGCAGCTCGAACCGGGAGTCGGTCGCATGAGCGAGCCGATCCCGCCCAACCGCTGGGAGCTCAACGCCGACCTGCTCGAGGGTCGCTATGCCAAGCGCTTCGAGGACCTCATCGCCAGGGGCGAGGACATCGACGGCGAGGCGAGGCTGGTCGACGTCATCGCCCCTCGCAACGCGCGCATCCTCGACGCCGGGTCGGGGATGGGCCGGGTGGCCGGCGCGCTGGCCGCCCGCGGGCACGACGTCACCGCGGTCGAGAAGGACCCCGGCCTGGTCGCGCACTCCAGGGCGCACTACCCCGACGTACCGGTCGTCGAGTCCGACATCCTCGGCCTGTCCCCGGAGCTGCTTCAGCAGCAGGACCGGCCCTCGTCGTACGACGTGGTGGTCGTCGTCGGGAACGTGATGGTCTATCTCGCCGACGACACCGAGACCCGCGCGCTCGGCGCCCTGCGCGACCTGCTCGCGCCGAACGGCCGGATCCTGGTCGGCTTCCATCCCCGGCAAGGTCCGGCGGGCAGTCGCGCCTACCCGTTCGAGGACTTCCGCCGCCACGTCGAGGAGGCCGGTCTCGTCGTCGAGCAGGTCTTCGGCAGCTATGACCTCAAGCCACCGTCGGACGACTACGTCGTGGCCCTCCTGACGCTCCTGTGACTCGGGCTCACCCTCCGGAGGTCCGGTAGCGCCGTTCGGGACGGCCGGCGTTGCCGTACTGCAGCCGGACCTCGGCATCGCCGACGGTGACGAAGTGCTCGAGGTAGCGGCGCGCGCTCACCCGCGACAGGCCCACCTGCGCCGCGGCCTCGGCGGCCGACAGCTCGGCGGTCGAGCGCAGCGCCGCCAGCACCAGCCCGGCTGTCTCCGGGCTGAGCCCCTTGGGTAGCGGAGGCAGGCCCGGCTGGCCCGCGCTGGTGCCGAAGACCTGGTCGATGAGCTCCTGGTCGGCCTCACCCGAGCCGAGCATGCCGAGCGCCGTCGCGACCTGGTGGAGGCGAGCGGCGAGATCGTCGTACTCGAACGGCTTGACGAGGTACTGCATCGCGCCACCGTGCAGCGCCGTCCGCACCGCGTCGGCGCTCCGCTCGGCGGTCACCATGATCACCCCGGCGTCGCTGCCGACCGCGCGGAGCGTGGCGAGCACGTCCAGCCCACTCATGTCCGGGAGGTGTACGTCGAGCAGCACGAGATCCGGCGCGAGGTCGGCCACCAGCGAGAGTGCATCCGCACCGGTGCGGGCGCTGCCGACCACACGGAAACCCTCGGTGCGCGCGACGAAGCGCTCGTGGATCTTCGCGACCATGAAGTCGTCGTCGACGATGAGGACGCTGATCACGCGCTGCCCCGTGCGGTGACAGCCAGCGGGAGATCCACCGTGAAGACGGCACCGTCGTGGTGGTGCACACCGATGCTGCCGCCGCGCTGGGCGCAGATCAGCTGCACCAGTGGCAGCCCGATCCCGCGGCCACCGAGCACCTCGGTCTTGGTCGAGTAGCCACGCACGAAGATGGCCGCACGCAGCTCCTCGGGGACACCCGGCCCGTTGTCCGACACCTCGAGGCGGACCCCGGACGGCGTGGTCGTCACCTCCACGCTGACGGCGGCACCGGGCCGGCCGGCGCACGCGTCCAGGGCGTTGTCGACGAGGTTGCCGAGGACCGTGGTCAGGTCGGCGGAGTCGCCGGTCTCCAGCGCCGGCAGTCGCGACGCGGCCGTCAGCTGCAGCACCACCCGGCGCTCGTCGGCCGCACTGGTCTTGGCGACCAGCAGGGCCGCGATCGCCAGGTCGTCGATCCGCTCGGTGACGAAGTCGCTGATCTCGGCACGCCGGCGGGTCAGGGTGCCGACGAGCGACCTGACCTCGTCGTACTCACCGAGCTGGACGAGTCCCGAGATGGTGTGCAGCTGGTTGCTGAACTCGTGGGTCTGGGCGCGCAACGTGTCGGTGATGGAGAGGTTGGAGCTGAGCTGGCTCTGCAGCGAGACCAGCTCAGTGCGGTCGCGCATGGTGGTCACGGTGCCGATCCCCTCACCGTGGCTGGACGCAGCGCGCCGGTTGAACACGACGACGCGGGTGCCGACCAGCGCGACCGCGTCCTGCGCCTCCGAGCTGCCCGGGCCGTCACCGGCCAGCAGGTCGACCACGTGCGGGTCCAGCCCGAGACCGTCGACGAACCGACCGACCGGGTCGCCCTCCAGCCCGAGGGTGCTCCTGGCGGCGTCGTTCATCATCGTCACGCGGCCGTCGGTGCCGACCGCGACGACGCCTTCACGGATGCTGTGCAGCAGTGCCTCGCGGTGGTCGGCGAGCATCGCGATCTCGGTCGGAGCGAGTCCTCGGGTGCGCCGCTTGACCACCCGCGACACGACGTAGGTCCCGACACCGCCCAGCACGGCACCGAGTCCCAGGAACAGCACCAGGTTGCCGGCCGCCCCGGTCAGCCTCTCCCAGATCGACGGGTAGGTCTGCTCGGCGACGGAGAGACCGATCAGGGTGCCGTCGTCGGCGAGGATCGGAGCATGGCCGGCGACGGCGCGCTCACCGGCCACCTCGATGTCACCGGTCCAGCCTCGGCCCTGCAGGACGTCGCTCTCGCCGAGCTCGGCCGGGCTGCCGACCAGCTCGGGGTCGGAGGACGCGAGCACGACGCCCCGGGGCGAGACGATGCTGACCTCGCTGGCGCCGGAGAGGCTGAGCGCCCGGTCGACCGGCGGCGCCAGGGCTCGCCGGGTCGCATCAGCGCTCGCGCTGCTCGACGAGGCCTGCCGGAGCTGGTCGCGCACGACGCCCAGGTTGGCGACGTACTCCGCGACGGAGCGCATCTGGGTGCCGCGGTCGATGGTGAACGTGGTCGTCGACTGGCGCACGGAGATGATGCCGACGATGCCGAGGAGCAGCAGCATCACGGCCAGCTGGAGGGTGAGGAACTGGCCGGCGAGGCTCAGCTCCCGTTGGCGGCGCCTGCGCATCGCCGCGAGGGGCGAGAACCCGGTGACCACAATGAACACAACCTCCTTTGCTTCCGCAATGGTGACGCACGCCACAGGCGTTCGCCATGCTCGCACGTGCCCCGGACTCGGGCGCACACAGGAGGTTGCACATGCAGACACACACGGTCGGCGCTCGGCGCCTCGGACGTGCGGTCGCCGTCGCGGCGCTCGTCCTGGGACTGGTCGCGGCGGTCGGGGCGTGCGGGGTCACCGGCGGCTCGGACGACCCGTCCAACCGGCGACTGCGGATGATGATCCCCAACAGCCCCGGGGGCGGCTACGACCTCACCGGTCGCGCCGGCGCCAAGGTGATGGAGGACGAGGACCTCACCGGACGCTTCGAGATCACCAACGTGCTCGGCGCCAGCGGCACCGTCGCGATGCAGCGGCTGCTCAACGAGAAGGGCGCCAACGACCTGGTGATGACGATGGGTCTCGGCGTGGTCGGCGCGGTGTACACCAACAAGTCCAAGGCCCTGGTGTCCAAGGCGACGCCGATCGCCCGTCTGGTCGAGGAGCAGGAGGGAATCCTGGTCCCGAAGGACTCGCCGCTGAAGACCGTCGACGACCTGGTCAAGGCCTGGAAGAAGGATCCCAAGGGCCTCACCGTCGGAGGCGGATCCTCCCCGGGCGGACCCGACCACCTCTTCCCGATGCAGCTCGCCAAGGAGATCGGCGTCGAGCCGCGCGAGGTCAACTACATCTCCTACGACGGCGGTGGGCCGCTGACCACGGCCCTGCTGGGTTCCAAGATCGACGTCGGCATGTCCGGGCTCGGCGAGTTCGAGGGCCAGATCGAGGACGGCTCGCTGAGGGTTCTCGGCGTCTCCGGCGCGGAACGGCTCGACACCGTCGATGCGCCCACGCTCAAGGAGTCCGGGGTCGACATGGTCTTCACCAACTGGCGCGGCGTGCTCGCTCCCCCCGGAATCTCCGCGAAGCAGCGCGACTACCTGACCGATGTGTTCACCAAGATGCACGACACGAAGGAGTGGCGAGAGGCCATGAAACGCAACGGCTGGTCCGACAACTTCGCCACCGGCGACGAGTTCGGGACGTTCCTCAAGGAGCAGGACGACCGGGTCGCCGACACCCTCGAGGAGCTGGGGCTGGCATGAGCACCGTGACCGAGAACCGACCCGCTCACCGGGACGAGCCGTCGTCCAGCGGCCCCGTCATCGACCGGGCGCAGTACGGCCTGGCCGCGTTCCTGGTGGTCGTCGGGGCATACGTCTTCTACGACGCGACCGGGCTGGGCCGCGGCTTCGCCGACCAGCCCGTGCAGCCCTACGCGTTCCCGTACGTCGTGGGCGCCGTGCTCGTCGTGCTCGGCATCCTGCTCGCTGTCCTCACCTCCCGCGGCGACCGTCCCGAGTCCGAGGAGGGCGAGGACGTCGACCTCTCCGAGAAGGGTGACGCGAAGACGGTGGCACAGCTCGCCGGCGTCTTCGTCGTCAACATCGCGCTGATCGGCTGGCTGGGCTGGGCGATCACCGGCGCCTTCCTGTTCGCCGCCTCGGCCCACGTCCTGGGCAGCAGGACCTGGGTGCGCGACATCGCCATCGGTGTGGCGCTCTCGGTCGGCACGTTCTACGGCTTCTACGTCGGGCTGGGCATCCCCATCCCCGCCGGCATCCTGGACGGAGTTCTCTGATGGACCTGAGCCTGTTGTGGGACGGCTTCCAGACCGCCCTGACCCCCACGAACCTGCTGTTCGCCGTCCTCGGCGTGATGCTGGGCACCGCCGTCGGCGTGCTCCCCGGGATCGGCCCGGCCATGACGGTCGCGCTGCTGCTCCCGGTCACCTACAGCGTCGAGCCCAGCAGCGCCATCATCATGTTCGCCGGCATCTACTACGGCGGGATGTACGGCGGATCCACCACCTCGATCCTGCTGAACACCCCCGGTGAGTCCTCCTCGGTGGTCACGGCGATCGAGGGCAACAAGATGGCCAAGGCCGGTCGCGCGTCCCAGGCCCTGGCCACCGCAGCGATCGGCTCCTTCGTGGCCGGCACCATCGGCACCATCCTGCTCGTGCTGCTGGCGCCCAACGTGGCGGACCTCGTCGTCAAGCTCGGCGCCCCGTCGTACTTCGCGATCATGGTGCTCGCCCTCTTCGCCGTCACCGCCGTGCTCGGCAGCTCGAAGGTGCGCGGCTTCATCGCGCTGTTCCTCGGCCTGGCCATCGGGCTGGTCGGGACCTCGACAGGGCAGCCGCGGCTCACGCTCGGCCAGCCGCTGCTCGCGGACGGCATCGACATCGTGGTGGTGGCCGTCGCCATCTTCGCCATCGGTGAGGCCCTGTGGGTGGCGGCACACCTGCGGCGCCGGCCGTTGGAGATCATCCCGGTCGGCCAGCCGTGGATGAGCCGCCAGGACTGGGCCCGCTCGTGGAAGCCGTGGCTGCGTGGCACCGCCTTCGGCTTCCCGTTCGGCGCCCTGCCGGCCGGGGGCGCCGAGGTCCCGACCTTCTTGTCCTACATCACCGAGCGGAAGCTCTCGAAGCACCCCGAGGAGTTCGGCAAGGGCGCGATCGAGGGCGTCGCCGGCCCGGAGGCCGCGAACAACGCGTCCGCCGCCGGCACCCTGGTCCCGCTGCTGGCCATCGGCCTGCCCACCACCGCAACGGCCGCCGTGATCCTGCTGGCGATGCAGAGCTACGGCATCCAGCCCGGACCGCAGCTCCTGGACAAGGAACCCACGCTCGTCTGGGGACTGCTGGCCAGCCTGTTCATCGCGAACACCCTGCTGCTCGTCCTGAACCTGCCGATGGCGCCGCTGTGGGCCAAGCTGCTGCAGATTCCTCGGCCCTACCTCTACGCCGGCATCCTGTTCTTCGCCTCGCTCGGGGCCTACAGCGTCAACTTCCAGGCCTTCGACCTGGCCCTGCTGCTGATCCTGGGCATCCTCGGCCTGGCGATGCGCCGGTTCGGCATCCCGGTGCTGCCGCTGATCATCGGCGTGATCCTCGGTCCACGCCTCGAGGAGAAGCTCACCGAGGCCCTGGCGATCTCCTCGGGAGACGTCTCCACGCTGTGGAGCGAGCCGGTGGCGGTCGTCGTGTACGTCGTGATGGCCGTGCTGTTCGTCGGGCTGATCGCGAACAGCGTGCGCGCCCGCAGGGAGCTGGTCGCCCAGTCCAAGACCGAGTCCGACGAAAGGATCGACGCATGAACACCCCAACAAAATGCTCGCTGCGCTCCCATGTCGCCGGGGACCCCGCATGAGCATCGTGGTCGCCTACAGCCCGGACGTCTACGGCCGGGCCGCGCTCGACCACGGCGTGGCCGAGGCCCTCCTCCGCACGACGCGTCTGGTCGTGGTCAACGCGACCCGGGGCGACAGCCTGGTGGACAGCCACTACGCCCACGAGGACGAGATCCAGGAGGTCATCAACCGCCTGGAGTCCGAGGGCATCGAGGTGAAGGTACGCCGGGACGTCGTACCCGACATCGCCGACGCCGTCCTCGACGTCGCCGGTGAGGAAGGGGCGACCCTGGTCGTGGTCGGCATCCGGCACCGCACGCCGGTCGGCAAGATGCTGCTCGGCAGCGTGGCCCAGCGGGTCATCCTCGACGCCGGCTGCCCGGTGCTCGCGGTGAAGCCGGAGACCCGGTGACGAGCCGGTCTTGACCGGTCGGCGGCGAGCCGAGCCAGAGACCGCGGACGCCTCTACGATGCGTAGGCATGTCGCAGATGAGCATGAACAAAGTCATCCACGCCGCGGTCCGTCGTGATCTCGATCGGTTCGTGACAGCGCTCCAGGCCTTCTCCCCCGGTGATGCCGCGCGTGCCGAGCAGCTAGGGCGTGCCTGGGACAACTTCGACCAGGAGCTGACCCATCACCACACCGGCGAGCACGAGATCGCCTGGCCGGCCCTTCAACAGGTGGGTGTCACCCGGGAGACGATCGAGCAGATGGACGCCGAGCACGACACCATGGCCGCGGCGCTCACCGAGGCGCGCGGCGCGATGGCCACGTTGCGCGCGGCTCCGGGCGCCGCAGAGTCCGCGGCCGCGCTGGCCGCCCTGGAGGAGCTGCGTCGCGTCACCGTGCTGCACCTCGACCACGAGGAGCAGGAGATAGAGCCGATCTACCTGGCCAACGTCGACAGCGCACCCATCAAGGACATGGGCCGGAAGTTCGCGCGGGCACAGTCGCCGCCGCGAGCCGGCCGGTTCTTCGCCTGGGTGTTGGACGGGGCCTCGCCGCAGGAACGCGCTGCCGCGACCGCAGGACATTCCGAAGCCGGTGCTCGCGATTCTCAACGGAGTGTTCGGCCGGCGCTACCGTAAGGAGATCGCACCCATCTGGACTGCCTGAGGAGATCACGTGCCGTCACGTTCCACCCCTCCCTTCCGCGCCGACCACGTCGGCAGCCTGCTGCGTCCGCGCAAGCTCCTGGAGGCCCGTGCGGGCCACGCCGACGGGAGCGTCTCCGACGAGGACCTGGCGCTGGCCGAGGACGAGGCGATCATCGACGTCGTCGACCTGCAGCGCGAGGCCGGCCTGCAGACGGTCACCGACGGCGAGTTCCGTCGTACGTCGTGGCACATGGACTTCATCTACCAGCTCGAGGGCGTGCACCGCACCGAGGAGCAACTGGAGGTGCACTTCCACAACGCCGGTGGCGACCTCGACTTCACCTCCGCCGGGCTGGTGGTGGACGGACCCGTCCGCATCGAGAAGCCCATCTTCGGTGAGGCTTTCGACTTCCTCGACTCGGTGGCGCCCGAGCCGATGACACCCAAGCTGACGATCCCCTCGCCGAGCATGGTCCACTACCGCGGCGGGACGGCGGCCATCGATCCGTCGGTCTATCCCGACGAGGACCAGTTCTGGGACGACCTGTCGGCGGCGTACGCCAACCAGCTGCGGCTGATGTACGACCGCGGCTGCCGCTACCTCCAGCTCGACGACACCAGCCTCGCCTACCTCAACGACCCCGAGCAGCGCGCCAACGTGGCCGCCCAGGGCCGCGACGCCGAGCACCAGCACGAGCGCTACATCCGCCAGATCAACGCCGCCATCGGCGACCGTCCCGATGACCTGGCCGTCACCACGCACATGTGTCGCGGCAACTACCGCTCGTCGTGGGCGGCGTCCGGCAGCTACGACTTCGTCGCCGAGGCTCTCTTCGGCCAGCTCGATGTCGACGGCTTCTTCCTGGAGTACGACGACGAGCGCTCCGGCGGCTTCGAACCGCTCCGGTTCGTGCCCGAGGGCAAGCAGGTCGTGCTCGGCCTGGTGACGACGAAGAGCCCGGTGCTGGAGGAGCAAGGACGACCTGAAGCGGCGCATCGACGAGGCGGCGAAGTACGTCCCCCTCGAGCAGCTCTGCCTCTCCCCCCAGTGCGGCTTCTCCTCCACCGTCGAGGGCAACAACCTCACCCAGGAGGAGGAGATCGCCAAGCTCCGCCTGGTCGTCGAGGTCGCCCAGGAGGTCTGGGGCTAGCCCGTCGACCGGGCAGTTTTGGTCCGCCGGGAAGTGCCCGGTCGGCGGACTAGGCGACTTCCTTCCACGGGTCGTGCTCGGCGAGGATCCGGTCGACGCGGGCCTGGTCGATGCGCGAGACGACGTACTGGCTCTCCTGCGCGTCGCGCACGCACTTGGCCAGCGAGAACGCCGAGGTCGTCAGGAACAGGGTCCCGAGGGCGAGGAAGGCCTTGGGCCAGGGATCGGCCGGCAGGTAGAAGATCGCCACCAGCAGGGTGAGCAGGGAGACACCGAAAGCGAGAGCCGACTGGGCGAAGAAGGCGTTGGTGTTCTTCGCGGCGGTTGAGGGAGATTCCATTCCCCGAGTCTCGGCGGCCACGCTCGGCCCGGCATCCGTAGGGATACTCAGGTTGCGAGGGGCGGAGGACTCAGGCGAGGGCTAGCTGGTCGGCGACCACACCGGCCAGCCGGTCGGCGATCTGCTGGGCCAGCTCAGCGGTCTCTGCCTCGACCATCACCCGCACAAGCGGCTCGGTGCCGGAGGGGCGGAGGAGCACGCGTCCGGAGTCACCGAGCTCGGCCTCGGCCTCCGCGACGGCCGCAGCCAGGACGAAGTCCTCGTCGGCGCGGCTCTTGTCGACGTTCGGCACGTTGACCAGCACCTGCGGGAGGCGGGTCACCACGCTCGCCAGCTCGGCCAGTGACTTGCCCGTGTCGGCCATCCGGTCGAGCACGTGCAGCGCGGTCAGGATGCCGTCCCCGGTGGTGGCGTGCCGGCTCATGATCACGTGGCCGGACTGCTCGCCGCCGAGGGTGAAGCCGGACAGCTTCATCGCCTCCAGGACGTAGCGGTCCCCCACCTTGGTCTGGCGTACGCCGATCCCGGCGGCCTTCATCGCCTGCACGAAGCCGAGGTTGCTCATCACGGTGGCCACGACCGTGTCGTTCTTGAGCTCACCGGCCTCGCGCATGGCCAGCGCGATCACCGCGAGGATCTGGTCACCGTCGACGATCTCGCCGGCAGCATCCACCGCCAGGCACCGGTCGGCGTCACCGTCGAGGGCGAAGCCGGCATCGGCACCGTGCTCGAGCACTGCCTTCTGCAGCACCTCGAGGTGGGTCGAACCGCAACCGTCGTTGATGTTCAGGCCATCGGGCTCGGCGCAGATGGCGACGACATCGGCGCCCGCGTCGCGCAGCGCGCGAGGACCAGCCTGGGAGGCGGCCCCGTGGGCGCAGTCGAGGACCACCTTGATGCCGGCCAGGGGGTGCCGGACAGTCGAGACGAGGTGGGCGGCGTACTGCTCCACCGCAGTCGGGTGCGGGCTGACCCGGCCAACGTCGCCGCCTGTGGGGCGGTTCCAGGGCTCGCGCAGACGTTGCTCGATGACCACCTCGAGCGCGTCGTCGAGCTTCACGCCGCCGCGGGCCAGGAACTTGATCCCGTTGTCGGGCATCGCGTTGTGCGAGGCGGAGAGCATCACGCCGAGGTCGGCGCCCAGCTCGGCGGTGAGCCAGGCGACGCCGGGCGTGGGCAGCTCGCCCAGCAGCAGTACGTCGACACCGGCGGACGCCAGTCCGGCGACCACGGCCGCCTCCAGGAACTGGCCCGAGATGCGGGTGTCCCGGCCCACCACGGCGACCGGACGGTGCCCGGCAAAGATGCCGCGCTCGGCCAGCACGTGGGCCGCGGAGACGGAAAGGTCCAGGGCCAGCTCCGCGGTCAGCTGACCGTTTGCCAGGCCCCGGACCCCGTCCGTGCCGAAAAGACGCGCCACGCGTGTCTTAGCGCTTGCTGAACTGCGGCGCCTTGCGGGCCTTCTTCAGACCGGCCTTCTTGCGCTCGATGACGCGGGCGTCACGAGTCAGCAGGCCGGCCTTCTTCAGACCCGGGCGGTTGGCCTCTTCGTCGATGAAGTTGAGGCAGCGGGCCACGCCGAGGCGCAGCGCGCCGGCCTGGCCGGTGATGCCACCACCGTGGATGCGGGCGATCACGTCGAAGCGACCCTCGAGCTGCGTGGTGGCGAACGGCTCGTTCACGACCTGCTGGTGCAGCTTGTTCGGGAAGTAGTTGTCGAGCTCGCGGCCGTTGACGGTCCACTTGCCGGTGCCGGGGACGATGCGCACGCGGGCGACGGCCTCCTTGCGTCGGCCGGTGGCCGCTGCGGGGGCGATGGTCGCCGGCTTCAGCGGCGCGTCGGCGCTGGGGGCGCTCTCGGAGGAGTAGGCGACGCCCTGCTCGTTGACCTCGAAGGTCTCGCTGTCGTCCTGGGGGCCGGTCTCGGTGTCTGCGTCAGCCACGGTGTTCCTTTGCGGGTTCGTCTCGGAAGATGAAGATGTCGTCACTGGGAGATCTGCTTGATCTCGAAGGGCTTGGCCTTCTGGGCGGTGTGCGGGTGGTCGGGCCCGGCGTACACCTTGAGCTTCTTGATGATCTGACGGCCGAGGCGGTTCTTGGGGAGCATGCCCCAGACGGCGTTCTCGATCGCCTTGCGAGCGTCCTTCTCCAGCAGCTCACCCATCGGGATGGAGGAGAGGCCACCGGGGTAGCCCGAGTGGCGGTAGGAGAGCTTCTTGGTCGCCTTGTCACCCGAGAGCGACACCTTCGAGGCGTTCACGACGATGACGAAGTCACCCGTGTCGGCGTGGGGGGCGAACATGGTCTTGTGCTTGCCGCGGAGCAGGCCAGCGATCTGGACTGCGAGGCGACCCATCCGGACGTCGGTGGCGTCGATGACGTGCCACTCGCGCTGGATGTCGCCGGGCTTGGGGCTGTACGTGCGCAACGTCGTAGGCCTATCACTCGTTCGTGTCCTTCCCGGGCTGATTCCCGGGCCGGTGGTGGAACCACGCCTTCTGACGAACACTGCTCGCTGGTCGGTCCGAAAGGACTGGCTGCGAGTCTGCGACGGGATCACAACGAAAGGGACCCAGACGCGGCAGGAGACGCGACCCTCGAGATTACCGGGACAAGCCTCCCCTGGTCAAAACGAGGGCGACTGGCCTGCTCTTCAGGCTTGGGCATAGGTTGAACGTGGCGGCCTCTGGGCACAGTAGCCACGGGCATCGCCACGAGACAACGGGCGCGAACCGCCCACTCAGACGAGCATCCAGCACAAGGAGCCGACGTGACCGAGACCGGTGAAAACACCCTCACCGTCCGTGACAACAGGACCGGCAAGGACTACCAGATCCCCATCAGCGACGGCACCATCCGCGCGGGGGACCTCAGCCAGATCAAGATCGACGAGGACACGCCGGGGCTGGCGACCTATGACCCCGGCTTCACCAACACCGCCTCCTGCAAGAGCGCAGTGACGTTCATCGACGGCGAGAAGGGGATCCTGGAATACAGGGGCTACCCCATCGAGCAGCTGGCGGAGAAGTCCAGCTTCCTCGAGGTCTCCTATCTCCTGATCTACGGCGAGCTGCCCACCAAGGAGCAGTACGACACCTGGGTGCACGAGATCACCCACCACACGTTCCTCCACGAGAACGTGAAGACGTTCATGCAGGGCTTCCGCTACGACGCCCACCCGATGGGCATGCTGATGGCCTCGGTGGGCGCGCTGTCCACGTTCTACCCCGAGTCGAACAACATCCAGGACCCCGACAACCGGCACATGCAGATCGTGCGGATGATCGCCAAGATGCCGACCCTCGGCGCCTGGGCCTTCCGGCACGCGCAGGGCAAGCCCTACGTCTACCCCGACAACGAGCTCAGCTACACCGAGAACTTCCTGGCGATGCTGTTCAAGATGAGCGAGCAGAAGTTCGACGCGGACCCGCGACTGGTCAAGGCGCTCGACGTGCTGTTCATCCTGCACGCGGACCACGAGCAGAACTGCTCGACCAACGCGGTGCGCTCCGTGGGCTCCTCGCAGGTGGACCCCTACTCCGCGGTGGCCTCCGGCGTCGGCGCGCTCTACGGCCCGCTGCACGGTGGCGCCAACGAGGCGGTGCTGCGGATGCTGCGGCGGATCGGCGGCAAGGAGAACATCCCCGACTTCATCAAGGGCGTGAAGGACGGCAACGAGAAGCTGATGGGCTTCGGCCACCGGGTCTACAAGAACTACGACCCGCGCGCGACGATCATCAAGAAGGCCTGCGACGACGTCTTCGAGGTGACCGGCGTCAACCCGCTCCTCGAGATCGCCCAGGAGCTGGAGAAGATCGCGCTGGAGGACGAGTACTTCGTCAAGCGCAAGCTCTACCCCAACGTCGACTTCTACTCCGGGCTGATCTACGAGGCGTTCCAGTTCCCGCCCGAGATGTTCACCGTGCTCTTCGCGATCGGCCGCACCCCGGGCTGGCTCGCGCAGTGGCTCGAGCTGGTGCAGGACAAGGACCAGAAGATCGCCCGGCCCAAGCAGATCTACACGGGCGACCGGAAGCTGGACTTCGTCCCCGCCTCCGAGCGCTGGAAGTGATCCGCGCCGTCCGTGGACGTGCAGCCTGCGCCACGGGCGAGTAGGGAACGGCCCGCACCGCGTCGCGACCTGCAGCCGTTCGGCTGGGCCGTCGCGACCGCGGCGGTCTCGCTGGCGTTGATGTACTTCGCCGCTCGCGACGGGTGGCTGGGCACCGACGTCGGCCGCGGGGACGGGTTCTGCGAGGCCGCTCGGTCCGGTCTGCTCCGGCAGCCGGCCAACTCGCTGAGCAACCTCGGCTTCGTGGTCGCCGGCATCGCGATCGGCTGGCGCGCCGGGCTCCCTGCCGGCCGACTGGCCAGACCCGGCCTCGCGACGACGTACGCCGTGGTGGTGGTGCTGCTCGGTCCCGGGAGCATGGCGATGCACGCCACCCAGACCGAGCTCGGCGGCAGGCTCGACCAGCTGAGCATGTACCTCATCTCGTGCTTCGCGCTGGCCTACGCGCTGATGCGTCTGACCGGGCGGAGCACAGGTTTCTTCCTCGGCCTGTTCGGGTCGCTGCTCGTGGTGTGTGAAGTGGTCGAGCAGGTGGACGTCCACCTGCCTGTCGTGGACAACACCGGAAACCTGGTGTTCGCGATCGGGCTGGTCTCCACGATCACCATCGAGGTGGTGCTCCGCCGCCGCGGCGATCGCTCGCTCGATGTCCGCTGGGTGATCGGCGCCCTCGCGGCGATCGTCGCGGCCTTCGTGATCTGGAACCTCTCGAAGGACGGCAGAGCGCTCTGCCACCCCCACTCGCTGCTGCAGGGCCATGCCGCGTGGCACCTGCTCTGCGCCCTTTCGGCCTGGTGTCTGTATCGATACTGGATCTCGGGGTGTGAGCCGGAACATGACCCACACAGTGAGCATTGGACGTCGGCCAGCTGAATGTCTGGTTAATATCAGCGGGTCCGGAATGCCAGACAATCCGAGAAGTTTGGGGAGGGCGTTTAGTGCTCGAGCCTGCCGGCGACCGAGGGATGGTCGCGAAGTACAGCATCGTCTCGGCCGTCTACAACGTCGCCCCCTATCTGGAGGAGTTCATCGCCTCCGTCGAGGCGCAGGACTACCCGCTCGACCGCCTCCAGGTCGTGATGGTCGACGACGGGTCGACCGATTCCTCCTCGGAGATCCTCGCTGCGTGGCAGACCCGTCGACCGGAGCTGGTCACGGTCGTCTCGAAGGACAACGGGGGCATCGCCTCCGCACGCAATGCCGGCCTGCCGCACGTGCGGGGTGAATGGGTGACCTTCCCCGACCCCGACGACAAGTTCGCGCCAGACTATTTCACCGAGGTGGACACCTTCCTGGCCGATTGCCCTGAGGCCGAGATGGCGGCCACGAGGCGGACCCTGTACTTCGAGGCGACCGGCGAGTTGAGGCCGCACCCGCTGCAGGCGCACTTCAACGGCCCGAACCGGCTCAGGAACCTCGACGAGAACCCGGAGCACTTCCACGAGGCGGTCAACTCCTCCTTCTTCCGCACCGAGATCGTCGTAGGAGAAGGGCTGCGTTTCGACGAGCGTGTGAAGCCTGCCTACGAGGACGGACAGTTCTGCTTCAGCTACCTGCTGCGCCTGGAGCGTCCCCTGGTCGCCTTCGTCGGCTCGGCGAACTACACCTACCGCAAGCGGCTCGACAAGAGCTCGGCCCTGGACAACAGCAAGGCGAATCCGGACAACTACACGGCCCAGCTCGAGCACGGCTATCTCAACGTCCTGGAGCAGGCCTACGCCCGGCGCGGCTACGTGCCCCACTGGCTCCAGACGAACTTGCTCTACCAGCTGTCGTGGTACTTCCAGGACGACGCGAACGGCCGCCACATGCCCCACGTGCCGGGCCGGGACATCGCCGAGGAGTTTCACGTGCTCCTCGCCAAGATCTCGAAGTTCCTCGACCCCATGGTGATCAACACCTTCAAGGTGCGTCGGTTCGATCTCGCGTGGCGTGGCGTCCTGTTGCACTCCTACGACACGAAGCCGTGGCACTCGGAGTTCACGCTGCTCAGCAAGCTCGACACCTATCACCGGCTCGTCCGGGTCAGCTATCGCTACACCCACACCTGCCCGCACGAGACGTTCTTCAGCAACGGCGTCGTCGTGGAGCCTCACTTCCAGAAGACGTGGAGCATCGTCCAGTTCGACCGGACCGTGATGTTCGAGCGCGTGGTCTGGCTGCCCGTGGGCGACATCCGGGTCAAGCTCGACGACGTCGACGTCGAGGTCCGGCTCAGTGGCCCGGAGCGACCCAGGCACTCGCTGCCGGCGAGCATGATCCGCGCGAAGCTGCTGCCCCAGCAGGCCGCCACGAGGGCGGAGCAGGCGCGCGCGGCGGCCAGGCGGCATCCGCTCACGCTCTCCGACCGCCTTCTCGTCCGGTTCGCGGGCAGCAAGCTCGTGCAGCGGTACTTCGGGGATGCCTGGGTGCTGATGGATCGCATCGAGAACGCGGACGACAGCGGCGAGATCCTGTTCCGCTACCTGCGTGAGCATCGGCCCAAGATCAACGCCTGGTTCGTGATCCGCAAGGGAACGCCGGACCACCGACGGCTGCGGAAGGACGGCTACAAGCGCATCATCCCGTACGGCTCGCTCCGGTGGAAGCTGTTGCTGCTGAACTGCCGTCACCTGGTGTCGTCCCACGCCGATGCCCCGATCACTCACCCACGTGCCATCACCAGCCTGAGGGCGCCCCGGTGGAGGTTCTCGTTCCTCCAGCACGGTGTCATCAAGAGCGACCTGTCGCGTTGGCTGAACCCGAAGGACCTGGACCTCTTCTTCACCAGCACGCGCGCGGAGCACGAGTCGATCGTCGCCGACGGCTCGGTCTATCGCTATGGCGAACGCGAGACCCACCTGACCGGCTTGCCCCGGTTCGACGTACTGCGGGCGGCCGGCGAGCGGGTCAAGCCCCAGGACAGGGATCTGATCCTGCTCGCGCCAACCTGGCGCAGGTGGCTGACCGTCTTGGGTCCGGGAAAGAGAAAGTCCACGATCAGTCCGGCCGAGTTCCTCGCGACGGATTTCGGCATCAACTGGCTGGGACTGATCCGTTCGGAGCAGCTGAAGGCCCTCGCCGAGCGGCAGGGCGCCCGGGTGGGGCTGTTGCTGCACCCGGACCTCCAGGCGCTGAGTGACCATCTGGATCTGCCGGACCATGTCGTCGTGCTGAAGTACGCCGACATCGACGTCCGCGCCACCTTCGCCCGCGCCCGCGTCCTGGTCACGGACTACTCGTCCGTTGCGTTCAACGCCGCCTACATCGACCGGCCGGTCGTCTACTTCCAGTTCGACCGCGAACGGGCCTGGAACGGAGAGCACAACGATCGCCAGGGGTACTTCGACTACGAACGCGATGGTTACGGTCCGGTGGCTCTCACCCTGGACGAAGCGATCACCGCCGTCGTCGACACCGTCGAGTTCGGTCCCAGTCCTCGCCCCGAGTACCTCGCCAGAATCGCGGAGGCGTTCCCGGTCAGGGACGGACGGTGCACCGAGCGCGTCTTCGAGGTGATCCGCGAGTCCACCCGCCGCAGGCCCAGGAGCGTGATCACGCCACCAGCAGCGGGTGCGTCCTCGAAGCCCGCAGACGTTCTCCCACCCCGGGGCTCGCGCCTGAGCATCGTCCGGGCAGAGGAGTCGAGGGCTGGGACCACGCGCGGGCAGAACCGTCAACAATCGACGCGGTGGCCGGCACCTCCCGTTCCCCACGCCGCCGAGGACGACCCGACCCCTGGCAACGAGACGAGCTTCGTGCGCCGACTCGGGCCCAGCTCGGAGGAGCGGCCGGCGTCGGGGAAGTAGCCGACCGGATCAGACCGTGGAGCGGTCGCGGCCCTCCCAGTAGGGCTTGCGCAGGTCACGCTTGAGGATCTTGCCGGTCGGGTTGCGGGGCAGCGCCTCGAGGATGTCGACCGACTTGGGGCACTTGAAGCTCGCGAGCTGCTCGCGGCACCAGCCGATCAGCTCCTGCTCGGTCGCCTCGGTGTCCGGCTTGAGGGAGACCACGGCCTTCACGGTCTCACCCCAGCGCTCGTCGGGTACGCCGATGATCGCGACCTCCATCACCGCCGGGTGCTCAGCCAGGACCCGCTCGATCTCGGGTGAGTAGATGTTCTCCCCGCCCGAGATGATCATGTCCTTGAGGCGGTCCTCGACGTACACGAACCCGTCGGCGTCGACCTTGCCCATGTCGCCGGTGCGGAACCAGCCGTCCTCGGTGATCACCTGGGCGGTGTCCTCGGGGCGGTTCAGGTAGCCCTTCATCAGCTGGGGGGTGCGGAACCACAGCTCCCCGTGCTCGCCGGTGCCCACCTCCTTCTCCGACTCGGGGTCGACCACCTTCACCTCGGTCCCGGGGATGCACTGCCCGGCGCTGACGAGACGTTCCGGGTGCTCCTCGTCGCGGTGCGCCTCGGGCAGCAGGTGGGTGATCACACCGCAGACCTCGGTCAGGCCGTAGACCTGGATGAAGTCCGTGTCCGGCCACGCCTTGATCGCCGCCCTCAGCAGCGGCATCGGCATCGGCGCCGCGCCGTAGCAGTAGGTCTTCAGGTTGCCGAACAGCTTGATCGCGTCGTCGCCCGACTGGAGCACCTGCGCCAGCACGGCCGGGACCAGGAAGGTCCGGTTGGCACCCTGCATGATGGCGCCGGCGAGCGAGGCTCCGTCGGGGTCCCGGGTCATCACGGAGGGAACGCCGTCGTGGATGCCGAACAGGACGTACGACGAGCCGCCCACGTGGAACAGCGGCATCGAGACCATGTTCTTGTCGCCGTCGTCGAAGGCCCAGCCCTCGTGGGCGTTGAGGGTGTGGGCGATCATGTTGTTCTGGGAGAGCGTGACGCCCTTGGGCCGGCCGGTGGTGCCGGAGGAGTACATCACCAGGCAGACGTCGTCCGGCTCGACCTCGGCGTCACGGCCGAGTGGCTCGGAGCCGGCCAGCAGAGCTTCGTACTCGTCACCGTCGGCGCCCTCGGGAGTCACCTCGATGATGTGCTCGACCGTGGTCAGCCGGTCACGGATCTTGTCGATCAGGGGCATCAGCTCCGAGCCGACCAGGAGCACCTTGGCGCCCGCGTCGTTCACGGCGTAGTCGACCTCGGCACCGGCGAGGCGGAAGTTGATGATCGCGTTGGCCGCGCCGAGGCTGGCGGCGGCGAGGGTGAGCTCCACGCAGGCCGGGTGGTTCTTGTCGAGGAAGGACACCACGTCTCCTCGGCCGATCCCCAGCCCCCGGAGAGCGCCGGCGAGGCGGCGTACGCGATCCTCCCACTGCGACCACGTCCAGGTGCGGTTCAGGTAGGTGAGCGCCTCACCGTCCGGGTTGACCTCGGCCCAGTGGGCCAGCCGGTCGTCGAGGAACCTCGGGTCGGCGACGTGCTCGGTCATGGAATCTCCTCGGGCCCGGGGCGGGGTGCTCGTGCGCAGAGCGTGACACAGGCCACAACGCCCGGCAACGGACGGAGGTTCCTCCCGGTGCCGAGTGACTAGGTCGACTCGATCCGGCCGGGTTCCTCCGCACCGCGGTCTGGTCCCCTGCCGAACCCCATCACGATGGCGCTCGCGAGGACGACCAGCACCAGGCCGGTGAGCTGGAGGAGGTCGAGGTGCTGGTCCAGCACGAGCAGGCCGGCCAGCGCCGCGACAGCGGGTTCCAGGGAGAGCAGGATCCCGAAGACCGCCGTACGCAGACGACGCAGGGCCAGCAGCTCCAGGGAGTAGGGCAGCAGCGAGGACAGCACCGCCAGGCCGAAGCCCTTGAGCAGGTGCTCGGTCGTCCAGAGGTCGCTGCTGGCCAGGCCTGCGGGCAGCACCACCAACGTCGAGACCACCAACGCGATCGCGAGACCGTCGAGCCGGGCGAAGGCGGCGCCGGTGAGGCCGCTGAGCAGGATGTACGCCGCCCAGCAGACGCCCGCCGTGGCCGCGAGCAGGAGGCCGATCCAGCTCAGGTCGTCCAGGGGCACCGTGAACGCCTCGGAGATGAGCAGCACTCCTGCGCCGGCCGCGAGCACCGCGACGAAGTCCAGCAGTCGACGGGAGAGCACCGTGGTGAGCACGAGGGGACCGAGGAACTCGACGGTGACCGCGACGCCGAGCGGCAGGTGTGCGAGCGACCCGTAGAAGCTCCAGTTCATCAACCCGAGCGCGACCCCGAAGGCGACCACCGTCAGCCACGCCCGGCGGTCGTAGCCCTTGAGCCGCGGCCGCGCGACGGCGTACAGGAGGATCGCCGAGATCGAGATCCGCAGGAACACCGCCCCGCCCGCACCGATCTCGGGGACCAGGGTGGCCGCGAGCGCCCCGCCGAACTGCACCGAGACCACACCGCCGAGCACCAGCAGGGGTGCCGGGACCGACGAGGAGGTCAGCGGTCGACGAGGCACGCCCGTCACCCTAGGTCCCGACTCCCCGCACTCCGCCGACCGGGCAGAAGAGCCCGGTCAGCGGGTGCGCTGGACGCGGCCCTCGTCCCAGACCGGGCCGTCGGACTCGTAGACCGACCCGTCGGACCCGTAGACCAGGTAGCGGTCGAAGTCGCGCGCGAACCAGCGGTCGTGGGTCACCGCGAGCACGGTGCCCTCGAACCGCTCGAGCCCCTCCTCGAGGGCCTCGGCCGACTCGACGTCGAGGTTGTCGGTCGGCTCGTCGAGCAGCAGCAGGGTCGCGCCGGACAGCTCCAGCAGCAGGATCTGGAAGCGCGCCTGCTGACCGCCGGAGAGGGACTCGAAGCGCTGGTCGGCGGCGTGCGCGAGCTCGTAGCGGTCCAGTGCTCGTGAGGCGGGCTCGCGCGGCATCCCGTCGCGGTGGGCGTCGCCGCGGTGCAGGACCTCCAGCAGGGTGCGGCCGAGCAGCTCGGGGTGGGCGTGCGTCTGCACGAACCAACCGGGACGCACCCGCGCGCCCAGCTTGGCCCGGCCGGTGTGCCGGACGGGATCGACCGGCGTCTCGTCGACCGGCCGGTGCTCGACGTCGGGGTCGCTGCCGCCGGCCGCCAGCAGCCGCAGGAAGTGCGACTTGCCGGAGCCGTTCGAGCCGAGCACGGCCACGCGCTCGCCGTACCAGACCTCGAGGTCGAACGGCTTCATCAGCCCGGTCAGCTCGAGGCCCTCGCAGACCACCGCGCGCTTGCCGGTGCGTCCGCCCTTGAGCCGCATCGTCACCTGCTGCTCGCGCGGCTGGGCGACGGGCGGACCGGCCTCCTCGAACTTGCGCAGCCGGGTCTGGGCCGCCTTGTACTGCGAGGCGAGGCCGTCGTTGAACTCCGCCTTGATCTTGTAGCGCAGCACGAGTGCCTTGAGCTTGGCGTGCTCCTCGTCCCAGCGCCGGCGCAGCTCCTCGAAGCGGGTGAAGCGGTCACGCCTCGCCTGGTGGTACGACGCGAAACCGCCCGGGATGGGTCCACACCGTGTTCCCGGCCGCACCCAGCTCGACGGTGACCACCCTGGTCGCGGTGTGGTCGAGCAGCTCCCGGTCGTGGCTGATGAACAGGATCGTCTTCTGCGACTCGCGGATCCGTGCCCTCGAGCCAGACCTTGCCGGGTACGTCGAGGAAGTTGTCCGGCTCGTCGAGCAGGAGCACCTGGTCGGGTCCGGCGAGGAGGTACTCCAGCACCAGGCGCTTCTGCTCGCCGCCACTGAGCGTGTCGAGGTCGCGGTACTTCGCCTTGTCGAACGCAACGCCCAGGGCCGTCGTGCAGCAGGTGTCCCACACCACCTCGATCTCGTAGCCGCCGGCGTCGGCGAACTCCGCGAGCGCGGTCGCATAGGCCAGCTGGGTGGGCTCGTCGTCGACGTCCATCAGCTTCAGCTCGAGCCGCTCGACCTCGGCCGCGGCGGCACGCACGCGGGGAGGAGCCACGGACATGAGCAGCTCGGCGACCGTGGTCGACCCAGCGCCCACCATCTGGCGCATCACGCCGAGCCCGCCCGAGCGGGTGACGGCGCCCTCGTGCGGCACGAGGTCGCCGGTGATGATCCGCAGCAGCGTCGTCTTGCCGGCACCGTTCGCGCCGACGAGCGCCACCTTCGCGCCCTCCCCCACCCGGAAGGAGACGTCGTCGAGGAGCACCCGTCCGTCAGGCAGCTCGTAGCGAACCCCGGCTACCTCCACGTGTCCCATGGGGGCATTCTCCGGACTGCGGACCGCCTGGGCCAAATGGTTTGCCTCAGGCGGTGGCGCCGTTCTTGTCCAGGAAGGCCAACGCCGCCTGCGCGACCTCGTTCCAGTGGCTGTCGATCACGAGCGAGTGACCGACCCCGGGGATCTCGACGATCTCGGTGGGGTTCGAGTTCTTCTTCTGCTGCTTGTAGGCCGCGTTGGCCAGCGCCCACGGGACGATGTGGTCCTTCTCGCCGGAGACGACGAGCATCGGTCCGCGGTCCGGGTTCTTCTTGTCGGCCTTCGCCTCGGTGGTGAAGTCGAGGTTGGCGGTGGCCGCCTGGAACAGCGGCCGCGCGGGCGCCGGGACGTGGAAGGTCTCGTAGAGGTGGTGCGCCTCCTCCTCGCTGACCGCGTTGGCGAAGCCGTAGCGGAACTGGTCGAAGGTCAGCGTCACCGCCTTGCCGTAGTTGAGCGGGTTCCCCAGGGCCGGGAAGGACGCCTTGAGCGCGGAGAACGGCAGCGGCAGCACCCCGCGGCTCGGCGCTGGGTCGATCGAGACGGAGGCCAGCGCCAACCCTCGGCCGGCGATGATCTGCGCGAGCAGCCCCCCGAACGAGTGCCCGATCACGACGGGCTTGCGGTCGAGCCCCGCGATCACGTCGGCGACGTGGTCGGCCACCTGGCGGACCGACTTCTTCGCGAAGACCTCGGGATGAGCGTGGGCCTCGGCGTACGTCGCCGGGTCGTCGGGCCAGTCGACCGCGATCGTGGTGTAGCCCTTGTCGGCGAACAGCTCACGCCATGCGTCCCAGCTGCTGTGCAGCAGCCAGAGCCCGTGGATGAACACGACCGGTTGACGGCCGGACTCGTTGGCGGCGGCGACCTGCTCGGCCTCGCGGGGAGTGACGGTGCTCATGTGTGGCCTTCCGACGATGCGCGGGCTGACAGGCGATGCCGTGATCATTCCGGTCCTCGCACCGGGAGGGCAACTACGAGACCGGTTCGTCCGTAAATCACCTTTCTGCTGGCACACGGAGACATCAGTCGACCCACAGGATCCACACAGGACGAGCCGCCACGGTTGCGTCCATGAGCGAACGGGAGACGGTCGGAGAGCGGGCGCACCAGGTCCGGCGTACGACGTCGGCCCGGCGGGGCGTGGTGGCCGCCGGAGCTGCCGGTGCGGTCGGCGCAGCCGTCGCGATCGGCCTGGGCATCTCGAACGCACAGGCCGACGACACCAGCGACCTGAGTGACGACGCGGGCACGGCCAACCAGGTCGACCCCCAGCAGCAGACCGAGCAGGACACCCAGCAGTGGGACCAGTCCTCCGACGGTCAGTCGGGCGCGAGCCAGCTGGCCGGGCCGAGTGGCGGTGGACCGACACAGGGCCGGTCCAGCGGGTCCTGAGCAACGACGACGAGAGCGAGTGATGGCGATGAGCACCGAGAGCACCACCCCTGAGCAGGGCACCAGTCGTGGCCGCAGTACCCGAAGGGTGGGCCGAGTCCGAGCCACCCTGGTCGGCGGCGCGGTCCTGAGCTCGCTGGCCGCCACCGGGGCGATCGCGGTCGCCGCGGGAAGCGAGACGGCCAGCACTGCGGCGAGCAGTACGACGGACACCTCGTCGAGCGACTCGACCTCGTCCAGCGACACGTCGGCCACCTCGGCACCGAACGACACGTCGTCGTCGAGCACCCAGTCCTCGCTGGCCTCAGCCGGTACGAGCAGCGACTCCCAGGCCACCTCGAGCGGGTCGTGATGACTCCGACGACGGACACGTCCCGCGACTGGGAGCTATGGAGCACTTCGTGCCGGCTGGTGGTCACCGACCCCGCAGCCCTCGCGGAAGCCGCCGCGCTGGTGGATGCCGAGCTGGCCCGGATCGAGGAGGCCTGCAGCCGGTTCCGGCCGGACAGCGAGCTGATGACCCTGGTCCGTGACAAGGACGGCAGCACCGAGCTCAGCCCCCTGCTGGCCGACCTGATGGACGCCGCCCTACGTGCAGCTCGCGAGAGCGAAGGAGCTGTCGACCCAACTCTCGGGGCGGTGCTGGCAGGGCTCGGCTACGACCGCGACATCCGCGAGGTGCAGTCGGGAACAGCAAGACCTCAAAGGGTCGTCGTGCGAAAGCACGCGGGCTGGCGCTCGCTGCGCCTGGTCGGTCGCAGGCTGCAGATGCCGCCCGGCACGCAGCTCGACCTGGGTGCCACCGCGAAGGCAGTCGCTGCCGACCGGTGTGCGCGCCTGGTGCACGACCGCCTCGCGACGGGCGTGCTGGTCAGCCTCGGTGGCGACATCGCGACCGCCGGCCCGACGCCGACAGGGGGCTGGCAGGTGACGGTGCAGGACCTGCCAGTCGACGTACCGCAGCAGATCACGCTGCACGACGGCGCAGCCGTGGCCACCTCGAGCAGCGCTCGACGCACCTGGAGCCAGGACGGGCAGCCTCGGCACCACCTCGTCGACCCGGCCACCCTGCTCCCGGCGTCCGGTCCGTGGCGCAGCATCACCGTGGTCGCGCCGACCTGTCTGCGCGCCAACACGGCGACCACAGCGGCCATGGTCAAGGGTGCCGACGCCCTGGCCTCACTGCGCAGCACCGGCCTCCCGGCCCGGCTGGTCTCCCATGAGGGAGCCCTGGTCACCCTGGGCGGCTGGCCGCGCGAGGCCGCGGCATGAACGAGGCACTGTGGGCCCTGGGCCGCGGGACGGGCGTGGTCGCGCTGCTGATGTTCACCCTGACGGTCGTCCTCGGCATCGTCACCCGCTCGGGCCGCTCCGTTGCCGGCCTCGGCCGGTTCGGCCTCAACGAGCTGCACCGGACCGCGGCGTTGACGGGGGTGGGGCTGATCGCCGTACACCTGACGTCGCTGTTCTTCGACCCCTACGCCCAGCTGAAGCTGGTCGACTTCCTGGTGCCCTTCGTCGGCACCTACCGGCCGTTCTACCTCGGGCTGGGCACGGTCGCCGTCGACCTGCTCGCGGTGATCACAGTGGTCAGCCTGCTGCGCAACACCGTCGGACCACACGTGTTCAAGGCCGTGCACTGGCTCACCTACGCCCTGTGGCCGGTGGCTCTGGTGCACGGGCTCGGCACCGGCACGGACGCCGGGTCGCTGTGGATGGAGGCGGTCGCAGCGGTCTGCTGCGGCGCGGTGTTCGCTGCGGTCACCTGGCGCCTGCTTCCGTCGTACGCCGAACGCGGGCGTGCCCGGGTCGCACGGGTGGTGGCCCGATGACCGAGATGCTCGTGGACGCCCCCACCGGCACGCGCCGCCTCCTCGGGCGTGCTCCGGACCTGCCGCTCCCCCACCTCGACGCAGCCGGACTGATCGCGCTCGTGGAACAGGCCGGGCTCACCGGCCGGGGCGGGGCCGGCTTCCCCACCGCGCGGAAGCTCACCTCCGTGGCGGGAGGCTCACCGGTCGTGGTCGCCAACGCCATGGAGGGCGAGCCGTTGAGCTCGAAGGACGCGGTGCTGCTCTCCCGGGCGCCAGGCCTGGTCATCGACGGGCTGTCACTGCTGGGCGTGGCGCTCGGGGCTCGGCGCGTGGTTCTGGCCACCGGACCGGAGGTCCTCTCGGGCCCAGCTCGGGAGGCCGCTCGGGGATCTCGGGTCGAGGTGCTGCCCCTGAGGGGTGGCTTCGTGGCCGGCCAGGAGTCGGCGCTGGTGAGCCAGCTCAACGGCCGCTCCGGCGTACCCTCCGACTCGCTGGTCCCGGTCTACCGCCGCGGAGTCGACGGCCGCCCCACCCTGGTGCTCAACGCGGAGACCCTCGCTCACCTGGCACTGCTCGCGCGGTACGGCGCCGACTGGTTCCGGAGCCTGGGCACTCCGGACGACCCGGGGACCTTCCTGGCCACGATCAGCGCGTCCTCCCCCACCACGGTCGCCCATCCGGGGGTCCTCGAGGTGTCACGAGGCACTCCGCTGCGGGCGGTGCTGAGAGCGGCCGGCACGGACCTGACCCGGGTCGGCGGTGTCCTCGTCGGCGGCTATCACGGCGCGTGGGTGCCGCCCTCGGAGATCGACGTGCTGCTCACGCGTGCGGACCTGGCGAGGTTCGGTGCCAGCCCGGGAGCCGGGGTCGTTCATGTCCTCGATCGCGCGAACTGCCCGCTCGACAGAGCGGCGAAGGTGGCGGGCTACCTCGCCGGCCAGAGCGCCCGGCAGTGTGGCCCCTGCGTGAACGGGCTCCCCCGGATGGCGGACACGCTGCGCCGCCTCGCCGTACCCGGCGCCGACCCCCGCCTGGTCGGCGAGGTGGCCCGGCTTCAGGCCCTCGTGGACGGGCGCGGCGCCTGTGCCCACCCGGACGGCACCGCGCGGTTCGTGGCCAGCACGATGCGCGTCTTCGCCGACCACGTCGAGGACCACCTGAGGGGAGCCTGCGATGCGCCTGCACATCGACTGGACCCGGTGTGACGGCCACGGCGGCTGCGCCGAGCTGCTGCCGGAGCTGCTCGAGACCGACGAGTGGGGCTTCCCGCTCGTCACCGGAGACCAGCGCGACCCGGAGGTCCCGGCGACCCTGGAGCGGTACGCCCGTCGTGCCGTGAAGGCCTGCCCGTTGCAGGCACTCAGGACGGTGGACTGAGGCGGCCGGGACTATCCCCCGGGGAGGGCGCGCCTGGACTCCAGCACCCGGAAGCCCTTCGCGCTGGCCTGCTTCTCGGTCGGGTAGCCCTGCTCGCCGAGCCACCTGGCCAGCGAGTCGGAGCCGAGGTTCTTCCCGACGACCATGACGGCGCGCCCGCCCGGCCGCAGGCGGGGCAGCCACTGCAGCAGCAGCTCGTGCAGCGCCTCCTTGCCGACCCGGATCGGCGGGTTGGACCAGATCTCGTCGTACGACGCCCCGGGGTCGACCTGGTCGGGCAGCAGCGCCTGGAACCGGTCGGTCACCCCCATCTGCTCGGCGTTCTCGCGCGCCAGCAGCAGCGCACGCTCGTTGACGTCGATGGCGGTGACCCGTGCCTCCGGGACCGCGACGGCCACGGCGAGGCCGATGACGCCGTACCCGCAGCCGAGGTCGAGCACCTCGCGTGCCTCCACCGGCGGCGCCGCCTCGCGGAGCAGCACGCCGGTCCCGATGTCGAGGCGGCCCTGCGCGAAGACACCCGATCCCGAGGTGAGCTCGAGCCAGTGTCCCCAGACGTTGGCGCGCACCGGGACGCGCTTGAACGGCGTGGCCGGGTCGGCAGTGAAGTAGTGCTCCTCCACGACGGCTCCCTTCGACCGTTTCGCGTCCACAGGTGGCCGCGGTCGCCAACCTTTCCACAGGCCCGAACGACCGGCTGTCCAGGGGCGACCGACCGGGATGGGGTGGCCCCATGACAGCACCCACGCCGCGAGCCCGAGAACTGCAACGAAGTGACCCTGGTCGGGCGCGTGAGCGCCGAACCCGAAAGACGCGACCTGCCCAGCGGCGACGCCCTGGTGACGCTGCGCGTCGTCGTGGACCGGCCGCCCCAGAAGACGGCACAGAAGACCACACAGAAGGCGGCCCAGAGCGGCCCGCAGAAGGGAGCCAGGAAGCGCGCCGTGGACGTGATCGACGTGGCCTGCTGGACCAAGCGCACGCAGCGCACGGCCGGCGGTCTCGAGGCCGGTGACGGGGTGCGGGTGGAGGGTGCCCTGCGCCGGCGCTTCTTCGCGGCCGGCGGAGGCCGGGCCAGTCGCTACGAGGTCGAGGCCAGCCGGCTGGTGCGGGTCAGCCGCTCGGCGGACTCACCGGGTCGCTGAGCGTCCGCATCGCCCGCGACTCGCGTGCCCGTGCCGCGAGATCCGCCTCGGCCGGGTAGCCCACCTCCTCGAGGGTGAGCCCGTGAGCGCGGGCAACCGTGATCGCCTGGTCGCGCTTTCGCCCCGTCAGCACCGCGGCCGCCCAGGCGGCGTCTCGACGGTGCTCCCCGACCACGATCAGGCAGCCCACCAGCGAGCGCACCATGTTGTGGCAGAACGCGTCAGCCCGGACGGTCCCGATCGCCAGGCCGGCCGGGTCCCGCTCCCAGTGGAGGTCGAGCAGCGTGCGGATGGTCGTGGCACCCGCGCGCTTGCGGCAGAACGCAGCGAAGTCGTGCTCGCCGAGCAGCAGCCGGGACGCCTCGTTCATCGCGTCCAGGTCCAGTGGGTGCTGGCGGGCCAGCACGAAGCCGCGGGTGAGCGGGTCCACCAGCTGGGGGCGGTCGGCGATCCGATAGACGTACCTCCGCCAGACGGCCGAGAACCTGGCGTCGAAGCCCTCCGCCGCCTCGGCCACCAGCAGGATGCGGACATCCGGGTCGAGGAGGCCGTTCAGCCGTCGGCGCAGCGCATCCATGGGTGGCTCGTGGCTGCGCCCGGCCGCCTCGAGCACCGACTCCGGGGCGACGTCGAGGTGCACCACCTGACCCCGAGCATGTACGCCGGTGTCCGTGCGGCCGGCGACGGTGAGCGAGGTCCCGGTGCTGCGCAGGACGGTGTCCAGGGCCTGCTCGACCTCGGCCTGCACCGTGCGCAGCTCGAGCTGGCGGGCCCAGCCATGGAAGCCGGAGCCGTCGTAGGCGAGGTCGATTCGGAGACGCACCGCGACAACCTACCGCCCACCCTGAGTACGCCGTCTGGGATGCTGCGCGCGTGCGTCGCCCATCGTCGGTTCCCTCACCGGGTCGCCTGCTCCTGCTGCTGGTCGGGTGCATCGTGCTCGGGCTCGGCGTGGCGATGCTGCTGACCGCGGACCTCGGCTCGGACGGCTACTCCACCCTGGTCAACGGTGTCTCGATCGGGGCCGACATCCCGTTCCTGGTGGCCAACCTCTCGATCAGCCTGGCGTTCCTGGTGCTCGCGGCGGCGCGGAGGCTGTGGCCCGGGCTCGGCACCGTCGTACAGATCGTGGTCGTCGGGTTCACGGTGTCCTGGCTGCTGCCGGTGCTGGACACGCCCGGCTCGGTGCTCGGTCAGGTGCTGCTGCTGGTCGCCGCGTTCCCCGTCCTCGCCCTCGGCATCGCGGCCTACCTCGGCACGCACCTGGGGGCCGGACCCGCCGAGGCGGCCGCGTTGGCGTGGGACCCGCCGGTGCCGTTCAAGTGGAGCTACAGCGCGGTCCAGGGACTCGGCGCGCTCGTCGGCTGGCTGCTCGGCGCCACCATCGGACCCGGGACCCTGGCCGTGATCCTCCTGCTCGGGCCGGCCGTCGACCTGGGCAGCCGACTGCTCCGGCTCGACGTACGCCAGGAACGCGGCTGAGCGGGAACGACCGTGCGCCAGGTTGGCGTCCTGCCCCATGATTGACCCATGACCGACGGCCAGTCCGAAGTCCAGCAGCCCACCGCCCCGCGCGACCCCCTGATCATCCTGTGCGCACCGCACCATCCCGACGTCCTGGAGCGGCAGTTCGTCCGCTACGTCGAGGACTACGACGTCCGGGTCACGGGAAGCTCGGCCGAGACCCTCGAGCTGCTGAGCGGCCTGGCCCACGACGACCAGGTGGCACTGATGGTCGCCGAGACCGAGATCCCGGACGGCCACGTCATGAGGGCGTTCCATGCCTGGCGCTCGCTCGTGCCGAGGGCACGTCGGATCATCGCGGCTCACGCGGACCACTTCCGCGACCGCGCCGAGGAGCTGCGTCCAGGTCTCGCCACCGGCAAGTACGACGCCTACCTGCTGATGCCCCGCGGCGTACGCGACGAGGAGTTCCACACCACGGTCACCGAGCTGCTCTCCGACTGGGGGTCCACCGCTCCGGTAGTGGCATCCATGCAGATCGTGTCGCCGCAGCTCGACGCCCTCACCTCCGCCCTGCGCGACTTCGCCTTCCAGATGGGGATGCCGGCCGAGGTCGTCACCCCCGAGTCCCAGGCCGGCCGCGAGATCGTCGCCCGGCACGGCGACGACACCCGCTTCCCGATCGTCTCGGCCCTGAACAACATCACCGCGCAGCCCAACTCCGTGCGCGACCTGGCAGTGACCATCTACGGCGCTCCCGACGAGATCGACGTCGACAAGGTGGTCGACCTCGTCGTGGTGGGCGCCGGGCCTGCCGGCCTGGCCGCGGCGGTCTACGGCTCGTCCGAGGGCCTGCGCACCATCGTCCTGGAGTCCGACGCCGTCGGGGGGCAGGCCGGCACCAGCTCGATGATCCGCAACTACCTGGGCTTTCCCCGGGGCATCTCCGGCATGCGGCTCTCCCAGCGTGCCCGCAACCAGGCGATCCGGTTCGGCACCAGGTTCTACACCGGCTGGCCGGTCGAGCAAGTCGTCCTCGGTGAGCCGGGCGAGCCCCACCGGGTGCTGACCGGCGGCGGCGAGGTGCACACCCGGGCCGTGGTGATCGCGACCGGGGTGGCCTACCGCCGCCTCGGCATCGACCGGGTCGAGGAGCTCGTCGGGCTCGGGGTGCACTACGGCGCGGCCGTGAGCGCGGCTCCCGAGATGGAGGACCGCGACGTGTTCGTCGTCGGTGGCGGCAACTCGGCGGGACAGGCGGCCCTGCACCTCGCGAAGTACGCCCGCTCGGTCACCATCCTGATCAGGCGCCCGGAGATCGCGGAGACCATGTCGGACTACCTGATCCGCGAGATGCGCTACGTGCCCTCGATCAGCGTCCGACCCTGCTCGCAGGTCGTCGACGGAGGTGGCGAGGGCCGGCTGGAGTGGATCGACGTCCGCGACCTCAACACCGACGAGGTCTCCCGCGAGCAGGCGGGCGGGCTGTTCCTGCTCCTGGGTGCCGAGCCGAAGTGCGACTGGGTGCCGTCCGGCATCTGCCGCGACGACAACGGGTTCGTGCTGACCGGGCGCGACGTGCCCAAGGAGTTCTGGCTCGACGGACTCCCCCCGGCCAACCTGGCGACCTCGGTCCCCGGCCTGTTCGCCGCCGGAGACATCCGCGCGAACTCGATGAAGCGCGTGGCGGCGGCCTCCGGCGAGGGCGCGAGCGTCGTACCCCTCGTGCACGCCCACCTCGCCGCCTCCCCCACCCCCGCCTGACCCCAGGACGTCATCCGAACCGGTGCCTATGGCAGCCACTTCGTATGACGTCCTGGGACGCGCAAGGGCCCGTCACCACGAGAGTGATGACGGGCCCTGTGCGTTGGTGCGAGAGGGTCAGGCCTTCTCGTCGTCCGTGGGCTCGGCTTCCGCGTCGGCCTCGACGACGGTGTCTGCGTTCGACTCCGCCTCTGTCTGGGCCTCCGCGGTCTCCACGTCGGCGGCCTCGGTCTCGACGACCTGGGTCTCGCCGGCCTCGTCGGTCGCCTCCACCTCGGCGGGGGCGTCCTCCACGGCAGGCTCGACGACCTCCACCGGCGCAGCGGCCGGGGCCGGGGCAGCGGACTTCGTCGCCTTCGGTGCCGACGGCTTGTAGTCCTCGTTCACCAGCTCGATGATCGCCATCGGGGCGTTGTCGCCCTTGCGCGGTCCGATCTTGGTGATCCGGGTGTAGCCGCCGGGACGCTCCGCGAACTTCGGACCGATCTCGGTGAACAGCGTGTGCACGACCGACTTGTCGTGGATGGTCTTGAGGACCTCACGTCGGTTGTGCAGGTCGCCCTTGCGCGCCTTGGTGATCAGCTTCTCCGCGACCGGGCGCAGCACGCGCGCCTTGGCCTCGGTGGTGGTGATCCGACCGTGCTCGAACAGCGCCGTGGCGAGGTTCGACAGGATCAGCCGCTGGTGCGCCGGGCTACCGCCGAGGCGGGCACCCTTCTTGGGAGTAGGCATTGCTTCTCTCGATTCTCCCCGGCCGTGTCAGGTACCGGAGTAGACGGGCGGTGAACCGGTCGGTCCACCGCCGCTACGGGGTGTCTTAGTACTGCTCGTCTTCGACGAAGGAGTCGTCGTCGTCGTCGTACGCCGCCAGGGCGGTCGCCGGGTCGAAGCCGGGCGCGCTGTCCTTGAGGGACAGGCCCATCTCGACCAGCTTGGCCTTGACCTCGTCGATCGACTTCGCACCGAAGTTGCGGATGTCGAGCAGGTCCTGCTCCGAGCGCGAGATGAGCTCACCCACGGTGTGGATGCCCTCACGCTTGAGGCAGTTGTAGGAGCGCACGGTCAGGTTCAGGTCCTCCACCGGAAGGGCGAGGTCCTGGGCCAGCTGCTCGTCGACGGGCGAGGGGCCGATGTCGACACCCTCGGCCTCGACGTTGAGCTCACGGGCCAGACCGAACAGCTCGACCAGCGTCTTGCCGGCCGAGGCGATGGCGTCGCGCGGGGTGATCGACGGCTTGGTCTCGACGTCGATGACCAGCTTGTCGAAGTCCGTGCGCTGCTCCACACGAGTGGCCTCGACCTTGTAGGTCACCTTGAGCACGGGGCTGTAGATCGAGTCGACGGGAAGCCGGCCGATCTCGTTGTCCGCACCCTTGTTCTGGACCGAGCTGACGTAGCCGCGACCGCGCTCGACGATGAGCTCCATCTCGATCTTGCCCTTGGCGTTCAGGGTGGCGATCTTGAGGTCGGGGTTGTGCACCTCGACACCCGCGGACGACTCGATGTCAGCAGCGGTCACGACGCCGGCGCCCGACTTGCGGAGCACCATGGCGACCGGCTCGTCGTGCTCGCTGGAGACGACGAGGCCCTTGAGGTTGAGGATGATCTCGGTGACGTCTTCCTTGACGCCCTCGATGGTGGAGAACTCGTGCAGAGCCGTGTCCACCTTGATGCTGGTGACCGAGGCCCCAGGAATCGAGGACAGGAGCGTACGGCGGAGCGAGTTGCCGAGCGTGTAGCCGAAGCCGGGTTCCAACGGTTCGATCACGAACCGCGAGCGGAACTCGTCGACGACATCTTCCGACAGTGTCGGGCGCTGAGCGATGAGCACTATTTCTTCCTTTCCGAGCCCACCCGATATATGACGGACTCGAACTTCACGCAGGGTTGGGTTGAGTTGTTACTTCTTCGAGTAGTACTCGACGATGAGCTGTTCCTGGACCGGGAGCTCGATCTGCGCGCGCAGGGGCAGCGAGTGCACGAGCACCCGCATCCGCGTCGGGATCGACTCGAGCCAGGCAGGGACGATCCGGTCGCCGTGGGTCTCGCGAGCCACGATGAACGGCGTCATGTCCAGGCTCTTCTCGCGCACGTCGATGATGTCGTGCGCGGCGACCTGGTAGGAGGGGATGTCGACCTTCTTGCCGTTCACCCGGAAGTGACCGTGCACGACCAGCTGGCGGGCGTGACGACGGGTGCGGGCGAACCCGGCGCGGTAGACGACGTTGTCGAGGCGGCACTCGAGAAGCTGCAGCAGGTTGTCACCGGTCTTGCCGGGACGGCGGCTGGCCTCGTCGTAGTAGTTGTGGAACTGCTTCTCCATCACGCCGTAGGTGAAGCGCGCCTTCTGCTTCTCCTGCAGCTGGTTGCGGTACTCGCTTTCCTTGATGCGAGTACGGCCGTGCTGGCCGGGAGCGTAGGGGCGCTTCTCGAACGCCTTGTCCTCACCGACGAGGTCGACACCGAGACGGCGCGACTTCTTGGTCATGGGGCCGATGTAACGAGCCATGGTTCTTAAGTCTCCTTTTCAGTCTCGGGTCAGACGCGCCGGCGCTTGGGCGGGCGGCAACCGTTGTGGGGGGTGGGGGTGACGTCCTGGATGGTGCCGACCTCGAGGCCGATCGCACCCAGTGAACGGATCGCGGTCTCGCGGCCCGAACCCGGACCCTTGACGAAGACGTCGATCTTCTTCATGCCGTGGTCCATGGCGCGGCGACCAGCGGCCTCGGCGGCCATCTGGGCGGCGAACGGGGTGGACTTGCGCGAGCCCTTGAAGCCGACGGTTCCGGCCGAGGCCCACGAGATCACGGCGCCGGTGGGGTCGGTGATCGTGACGATGGTGTTGTTGAACGTGCTCTTGATGTGGGCTTCGCCCTGAGCGATGTTCTTCTTCTCCTTGCGACGCACCTTCTTGGTGCCGGCCGCGCTGCGGCTCTTGGGAGGCATTCAGTTACTCCTGTTGTCAGTTCGGTAGCTGGGGTGGTGGCGGTGACCAGGCAGGACGCCCGGGGTCACTTCGCCTTCTTCTTGCCGGCGACGGTGCGCTTGGGACCCTTGCGGGTGCGCGCGTTGGTCTTGGTGCGCTGCCCACGAACAGGCAGGCCCTGGCGGTGCCGGCGGCCCTGGTAGCTACCGATCTCGATCTTGCGGCGGATGTCGGCCTGGACCTCACGACGGAGGTCACCCTCGATCTTGTAGTCGGCCTCGATCTGGTCGCGGAGCTTGACCAGCTCCTCGTCGCCCAGCGTGTGGACCCGGGCGTTCGGGTCGACACCGGTGGCGGCGAGGATCTTCTGGGAGCGGGTACGGCCGATGCCGTAGATGTAGGTGAGTGCGATCTCGATGCGCTTGTCACGCGGGAGATCAACACCAACGAGGCGTGCCATTGATGGCTCTTCCTTTCAAGGGCTACTTCGGCCCTTCGGTACTTCACGGTGGTCTGGTCGTGTCGCATCTCGGCGTTCCGACGATCGAGCCTGTCGAAATCCGAGCTCCGGCCATCCGTTCCGGAGGTGATGTGGGGCCTGGGCCCCGGTAGCGATCACGTAGTGGATGTATTCAGTTGTTCTTCGTTGGTTGAGCCTGTCGAAACCGCAGTTCCGAACTCAGCCCTGGCGCTGCTTGTGACGCGGGTTCTCGCAGATCACCATGACGCGGCCGTGGCGACGGATCACCTTGCACTTGTCACAGATCGGCTTGACGCTCGGGTTGACCTTCATGTCAGCCCTTTCTGATTTGTCGGCTGGCTGGCTTTGTTACTTGTACCGGTAGACGATCCGACCGCGGGTCAGGTCGTAGGGGGAAAGCTCCACCACCACGCGGTCCTCAGGGAGGATCCGGATGTAGTGCTGGCGCATCTTGCCGCTGATGTGAGCGAGCACCTTGTGGCCGTTGCTCAGTTCCACTCGGAACATGGCATTGGGAAGGGCCTCCACGACGGAGCCCTCCATCTCGATCACGCCTTCTTTCTTCGGCATGTCCTCCGCAATCTGTTGCTGGTCATGGTCGTCTGCCGTTGGCCCGGGAACCGCCTGTCCGCACCGGACGAGCCGGTCTGGGCAGTGGACCTCGTGAGCCGTCCGGGATCCTCAACCCCGGGCGTGCGCCATTCACTCCTGCGAGCGAGTCAGCGTTTGTCCGGGCAGCCATGAGGCACCACAAAACGGGCCCACGTTGGGCCGACTGCTCAGTCTAGGGGATAGCGGGGGTCAACCGTTAATCGGCACGAGAGCGCCGGACGAGCGTGATCGGGTTGAACGGCGCCCACACTCGCCGCAGCCTCGACTGACCCTGACCAAGGGCCCGGCGCTCCCCCATCACCTGCTCCCAGTAGGCGACGACCGTCGCCTCTTCGGGCTCATCCGCGGCGAAGACACCCTCGTCCCCCTCCCGGGAAAGCGGGCCGGCCCGGGCGAGGACCCGTGCCTGGGCCGGGCGTGAAGCGTGCACCTTGACCGGGATCCCGAGGTCACGTGCGTGATCCACCAGCTCGAGCCAGGCCCCTGCCATCCGGTCCGAGGGCCGACCCCGCCGACGACGGCGCCAGCGTCGTACGGCCTTGAGGACCGGGGCCGCGAAGATCAGCAGTAGCAGCAGCCAGGGCAGGGTGCGAAGGAGCGTGTGCACCTCGTTCTGGTCAGCGTGCTGCTTCGGTTTCGGCTTCTTGCTCAGTGCGGGCTTCTTCTTCGGCGGGTCGGGCTGGCTGGTCGTGGGCGGCAGCACGGCGGGAGCTGCCGGAGACAGCAGGGCTCCCGGCGGGGTGTGACCCATGAACTCCCGGGTCGGCAGCGTCCGCCAGCTGCCGTCGCGCACCCGCACCTCCACCCAGGCGTGTACGTCGTCGCCTCGGACCCGGCCGTCTCGCGGCAGTACCGCTCCGAGCACCACCCGGGCCGGGACGCCCACCCGGTTGGCCATCAGGGCCATCGCCGAGGCGTACTGCTCGTCGTCGCCCACCGGGCGTGGTGCCAGGAGAAAGTCACCGAGGAGCCGGTCATAGGAGTGCCCGGCCTGGTACTGCTGCTCGCCCGGTGTGGCGCCGTCGCTGTAGCGGCCCTCGTCGCGCAGCCAGTGCGCGATCAGGAACACCTTCTTCATCGGCGGGACGGGTGCGGCCTGCACCTTCGGCAGGAAGCGGCGAAGCCGGGGATCGAGCCGGACGCTCGAGAGTCCGGACTTCTCCCAGCCGGAAGTCTGCGAGCTGAGCCTGTCGGTCGGGACCACCGAGGTGAACTCGTAGGGATCGGTCCGCGTCAGGCCGAGGGGCAGCACGGCGGTCGAGGTCGCCAGGTTGTACCGCAGCGCGCTGCGGCGGCCCCCCGGGTCGGCGAACACGAGGCGCAACGAGGTCAGCGAACCGATCGTGGGTGCCCAGACGCTCTTGTACTTGTTCGTGATGTCCACCCGGGCGTGCACGACCTTTCCGCGCGTCGGGTTGTCGACGCTGGTGTCGATTCGCTGGAAGGTGTCGACGTCGGTGTCCGGCATCGTGTCGTTCGCCGGCAACCACTGGTTCCCGTCGTAGGCGTCGAGGGTCACCATCCGCACCCGGCTCCCGGGCGGCGCGTTCGCGACGGTGAACAGGATCCGGTCGTAGACACTGCCGGGAGATCCCTTCCACTGGGCCGTGAAGGTGCGGAAGCGGCGCAGGGGTGAGTCCAGCCCCGACAGGTCCGGAAGTGCGTTGCTGCGTCCTCGAAGAGTCGCGCCGCCCGGAGTGTTGCTCGCAGTGAACGTCATCGCGACCAGAAACGCACTGGCGAGAACGACTACGACCGCGACACCACGTCCGACCCGGCCGTACGACGCGCCGTGGACCGGCGTACCGGGTGCTGTCCTCAGGCCACGAACGACCGCCCACCCGATCGCCACGGCCGCGAACGCGACCGGGTACCAGTCCAGGACGTCGCTACCGGTGCCGTTCGGCCGCCGGAGCAGGAGCACCACGACCAGAACCGCCAGCAGCGGCGGCAACGGCGCGAACGCACTCCGGGTGCGCAGCGCCAGCACGCCGCTGAGGACCGCGCCGGCGTACCCCAGCACGAAGGGAACCAGCACGGGTGGGCCTGCGGTGTCGACCCATGGCAACGTGGTGAGCAGCTCTCCCCAGCCGGTCCACATGCCCAGCGCCAGGTCAGCGAGGTTCTTCGACTCCGGTATGGCGCCGCCCACGCTACCGGCGAGCAGCGCCGCCAGCACCCCGGTGACGAAGCCCACGACGGGTGCGATGACGATCACCAGGACGAGGGACTGGCGCAGGGTCGCCAGGACCACCGCCAGCCCGATCGCCGCCGCGACCAGCGCGACCACGAGGTAGACCCACGACGAGAAGACCGTGTTCAGGCCGAGCAGGGCAAGACCCACGAGGACGACCACCGCGACGAGGTCGAGCACGGGACCGGGCGAGCGCCTCGTCACCCGCCGACCCCCTGCGCGGCCGCGATCAGTGCTCGCGGCAGCTCCTCGAGGGAACGCAGGGTGAGCAACCGCGCGCCCTTCGCCCGCGCGACCGTGGTCTCAGCCGAGCCGTCGGCCCGGACCAGCAGCAGCATGACCTCCGCGGAAAGGCCGGAGCGGAGTAGGCCGGCCAGGTCGGCCGGCGCCGCGCCTCCGGTCACCACCACCAGCCAGCTGGTCTGAGGAGCGAGCCGCATCGCCTCACGCGCCGCCAGCACGCGATCGGAGAAGCCCGTCTCGACCCGGCAGCAGGCATCCAGGATCCCGTCCAGCCCGCGCCCGGTGACGGCGTGCTCGCCGCACAGCATCGAGAGGTCGATGCCGTCGCGATCTGCGCGGCTGGCGATCGAGGCGGCCGCTGAGACCGCGATCTCGAAGTCCTCCGGGTCGGCATAGGAGTCGACGTTGTCGTCGATCACGACGCTGAGGTGGCTGCGCCGGGTGTCCTGGTACTGCCGGACCTGCAGCGTGGCCGCCTTGGCCGACGACCGCCAGTGCACGTGGCGCAGGTCGTCACCGGGCACGTACTCGCGCAGCGCGTGGAACGCGAGGTCGCTCATCGAGATCTCGTCGCTGGGGGTGCCCTCCTGGTCCCGGATGGTGCCGAGCCCGAGGGACTCGACGTCGACCATCCTCGGAAGGACCAGCAGCTCACGTGTGGGCGACCAGTGCTCGTCCCAGTGCAGCAGGCTCAACGGGTCCGTACGCCGCGCGGTCACCGGTCCCACCTGGACCACGCCGCGCCGCAGATCCATCAGGTCGATCCGCTCCTCCGCGGGCGCGCGCCGCAGGGTGCGCAGCCGGACGAGGTTCGGATGGGCCCCGGCGGGACGGAGATCAACGGACTCGGCACCGGGATCCAGTTCGCGCTTCGGGCCGAGACCCTGGCCTGGGCCTGGTCGCCGGCCATGGCGCGTGGCGGTGAGAGCGAGATCTCAGCCCGCCCACGGGCCGGCAGCAGCGCGAAGGCGACGGCTGGGACGAACAGCAGGACGCAGACCATCCACAGCAGCTGGAAGACCTGCCAGCCGGCGAACACGTCGAGCAGGTAGCAGACAACGCCCAGGAGGAGCAGGGACCTCCCCGCCGGGGTGACCATCTCGAACAGCGCCGTGAGGCGCCTCCTCATCGTGGCCGCCCCGCCGGATCACGGGGCCGATCACGGGGCCGATCAGCCGTCACGGGGCCGGTCACGGGGTCAGGCACGGAGCACGGGGACCCGGACACGGTCCAGCAGCTCGTCGATGACCTGGGTGACCTCGACGCCGCGGAACTGCGCCTCGCCGTCCAGGATCAGCCGGTGCCCCAGCACCGGGTGCGCCAGCTCCGCCACGTCCTCGGGTACGACGTGCTCCCGGCCGTCCGCGACCGCCCACGTCTTGATCACCCGGATCAGGGCGAGGCAGCCACGCGGCGAGATGCCGAGACGCACGTGCTCCATGTCGCGCGAGGCCTCGGCCAGCTGCCGGACGTAGGTGACGATCGAGCGGTCGACGTGCACCTCGTCGGCGATGCGGCTCATCTCGCCGACCAGGTCGATCTTCATGATCGGCTCCACCAGGCTCGCCCGGTCACGCACACGGGAGTTGAGCAGCAGCTCCTCGGTGGCCTCGGCGTCGGGATAGCCGACCGAGGTCTTCATCAGGAACCGGTCGAGCTGGGCCTCGGGCAGGCGGTAGGTCCCGGCCTGCTCGATCGGGTTCTGGGTGGCGATGACCATGAACGGGTGCGGCACGTCGTGGGTGACGCCGTCGACCGTGACGTGGCCCTCCTCCATCACCTCGAGCAGCGCCGACTGCGTCTTCGGCGATGCCCGGTTGATCTCGTCGGCGAGCACGATCGCATGGAAGATCGGCCCTGGGTGGAAGGTGAAGCTGCCCGTCTTCTGGTCATAGACGGTGACTCCGGTGACGTCACTGGGCAGCAGGTCGGGGGTGAACTGGATCCGGGCGTGGGAGCCCTCCAGGGTGCCGGCCAGGGCCCGGGCGAGCATCGTCTTGCCGGTGCCGGGGAAGTCCTCGAGCAGCAGGTGTCCCTCGGAGACCAGGCAGGTCAGCGTGAGCCGGATGACGTGGCGCTTGCCGAGCACGGCGAGCTCCATGTTCCGGGTCATCGCCTCGAAGGTGTCCCGGAACCACGTCGTACGGTCCTCGCCAATGGTCATGGGCGCCATCGTAGGCGCAGGCCCTCCGACGACCTGGGCCGATCAGCGTGCGTGCAGTCGCACGAAGTTCGTCAGCAGGGTCATCGGGTGGGTGACCTCGACCCCGCGCGACAGGTCCTTGAGCGAGTCCGCCTCGCTCGGGTCGAAGTAGCCGGCGTCCTTGTAGACCTCGATCCGCGTGCAGACGCCCTCGCAGTCGAGCTCCGGGTGGAACTGGGTGGCATAGACGTTGCGGCCCACCCGGAAGGCCTGCACCGGGCAGGCGACCGACGTGGCCAGCCGGACCGCCCCCGGGGGCAGCTGCACCATCGCCTCCTTGTGGCCGCCGTACGCCGCGAAGTCGGTCGGCACACCGGCGAACAGCGGGTCGGCGTGGCCCTCGGGAGTGATCGTCACCGAGAGCGGCCCCACCGGCTCGGGCCAGCTGCGATCCACGACACCGCCCTGGTGCAGCCCCAGGCTGCCGATCCCGTAGCAGGCACCGAGGAAGGGGAAGTCGCGGGCGACGACGTCGTCGAGCAGGGCCGAGATCGCCGGCTCGGCGAGCCGCTGCGCCTCGGACTTGGTCTCCTCCGGATCGCTGGCGTTCCAGGGACCACCGCCCAGCAGGATGCCGGACCAGTCGTCGAGGTCGATCTTCGGCAGCTCCTCGGCCGCCAGGTTCACGAGCGGGAGCTGGTCCTCGGTGAGCCCGGTGAAGCGGAGGAAGGAGCCGTACTCGTTGTCGGCCGCGGCGCGCTCACCCCGGATGGAGAGCAGCAGGAACGGAAGCACCGGCTCAGCTTCCACCGTAGGGGACCCCGAGCTCGGCCAGCTTGGCCTTGCCACCGTCGATGGCGGTCAGGATCCAGGCGCCGTCCGGGGTGAGGGTGAAGCTGTGCTCGAAGTGCGCGGCCCAGCTGCCGTCGTCGGTGACCACGGTCCACTCGTCCGCGGCGAGGTCGGTGTACTTGCTGCCCAGGGTGATCATCGGCTCCACCGCCAGCGCCAGCCCGCGCTCGAGCTTGGGGCCACGGCCGGGACGGCCGTAGTTGGGCACGTTGGGCGGTTGGTGCATGGCGGTGCCGATGCCGTGGCCGGTGAAGTCCTCGAGGATCCCGAACTCACCGCCGGTCGGGTGCGGCTGGGAGCGGACGTAGCTCTCCACGGCGTGCGAGATGTCGGTGACCCGTCCGCCCAGCCGAGCCGCGGCGAACCCGGCCCACATGGAGCCCTCGGTCACCCGCATCAGCTCGAGTACGTCGGGCCGGACCTCGCCGACGGCCACCGTGATCGCGGCGTCACCGTGCCAGCCCTCGACGATGGCGCCGCAGTCGATCGACACCACGTCGCCGTCCTGCAGCACCCGGGAGCCGGGGATGCCGTGGACGACCTCGTCGTTGACCGACGCGCAGATCGTCGCCGGGAAGGGCGGGTGGCCGTAGCCGAGGAAGGAGGGTGTCCCGCCTCCGGCACGGATGTTCTCCTGGGCGATCGCGTCGAGGTCGCCCGTGGTGACGCCGGCCTGCACCGAGGCGCGCAGCAGCTCGAGAGTCTCGCCGACCAGCAGCCCGGCGACCCGCATCTTCGCGATCTGGTCCGGCGTCTTGATCTCCACGCCACGGTCACGGAAGCCCATCGGGTCAGCTCAGCTCTCGTTGACGTCCTGGAGGGCCTTGAAGATCCGCTCGGTGACCTCGTCGACCTCACCCATGCCGTCGACCTCGATCAGCAGGCCGCGCTCGCGGTAGACCTCGATCAGCGGCTCGGTCTGCTCGCCGTAGAGCTCCTGGCGGCGACGGATGACGTCCTCGGTGTCGTCGGAGCGGCCGTCGGTCTCGGCGCGCTGCAACAGGCGCTGGACCAGCTCGTCGGCATCGGCGGTGAGCACCACCACGGCGTCGAGCTTGTGACCGGTGTGCTTGATCATCCCGTCGAGCTCCTCGACCTGCGCGAGCGTCCGCGGGTAGCCGTCGAGGAGGAACCCCGGCTCCGCGTCGGGCTCGTCGATGCGGTTGCGCACCATCAGGTTGGTGACCTCGTCGGGGACGTACTCGCCGGCGTCCATGTACTCCTGCGCCTGGCGACCGAGGTCGGTGCCCTTGGACACGTTGGCGCGGAAGATGTCACCGGTGGAGATCGCGGGGATGCCGAAGTGGTCGGCGACGCCCGTGGCCTGGGTGCCCTTGCCTGCGCCGGGGGGACCCATCAGGATGATTCTCATTTATCGGAGGAATCCTTCGTAGTTGCGCTGCTGGAGCTGGCTCTCGATCTGCTTCACGGTGTCGAGCGCGACACCGACCATGATCAGCAGCGAGGTGCCACCGAACGGGAAGTTCTGGTTGGCACCGACCAGCACGAGGGCGACCAGTGGGATCAGCGAGAGCAGACCCAGGTAGAGCGCACCCGGCAGCGTGATGCGGGAAAGGACGTAGCTGAGGTATTCCTCGGTCGGCTTTCCCGCCCGGATCCCGGGGATGAAACCGCCGTACTGCTTCATGTTGTCCGCGACCTCTTGTGGGTTGAAGGTGATCGCGACGTAGAAGTAGGTGAAGAAGATGATGAGCAGGAAGTAGGCCAGCATGTACAGCGGGTGGTCACCGCGCACGAAGTAGACCGAGATCCAGCGCACCCACGGCGAGGTGGAGTTCTGGTTGAACTGCACCGCCATCGCAGGCAGGTAGAGCAGGCTCGAGGCGAAGATGACCGGGATGATGCCGGCCTGGTTCACCTTGAGCGGGATGTACGTCGAGGAGCCGCCGAACATCTTGCGTCCGACCATCCGCCGGGCGTACTGGACCGGGATCCGCCGCTGCGCCTGCTCGATGAAGACGACGGCCGCCATCACCACGATGCCGATGATGATCACGCCCCCGAAGATCCACGGGCCCTTGGCCTTCTGCACGCCCCACAGGGAGGCCGGGAAGGTGGCCACCACCTGGGTGAAGATCATGATCGACATGCCGTTGCCGATGCCGCGCTCGGTGATCAGCTCGCCGAACCACATGATGATCGCGGTGCCCGCGGCCATCGTGATGACCATCAGCAGGGCGGTCACGGTGCTGTCCTCGTAGACCAGGGGCTTGTCGCAGCCCTGGAGCAGGTTGCCGGTGCGGGCCAGGGCGACGATGCCCGTGGCCTGCAGGATGGCGAGCGCCAGGGTGAGGTAGCGGGTGTACTGGGTGATCTTGGTCTGCCCGGACTGACCCTCCTTCTTGAGGGCCTCCAGGCGCGGGATCACCACGACCAGCAGCTGCAGGATGATGCTCGCCGTGATGTAGGGCATGATCCCGAGCGCGAACACGGTCAGCTGGAGCAGGGCGCCACCGGAGAACAGGTTGATCAACCCGTAGATGCCGCTGTCCTTGGTCTGGTCGAAGCATTCCTGCACGTTCGCCACGTTGACGCCGGGCGTCGGGATCTGGGACCCGAGCCGGAAGAGGGCGACGATGAACAGCACGAACAGCAGCTTCTTGCGCAGGTCCGGTGTCCGGAATGCGTTGGCGAATGCGCCTAGCACGTGCTCCTCTTTCGGATATGGACTGCTCGGGACCGGCGAACCGGACCGCTGACAGGTTCAGTTGGAGATGGTCGTCCCGACCACGCGCCAGGCGTGGTGCCGGGTCGAAACCCAAATCCGTGGAAGCCTAACAGGGCAGGACGACCATCCACCGGCCCCAGTTCACAATGGGGCCGCAGCGATCATCCTGCCCTGTCGGCAACGTGCATGTGGTGCTCAGCGCTCGGTCGCGGTGCCACCGGCGGCCGCGATCTTCTCCTTGGCCGAGCCGGAGAACCGGTCGACGGTGATCTGGACGGCCACCGAGATCTCGCCCTGGCCCAGCACCTTGACGGGCTGGTCCTTGCGGACGGCACCCTTCTCCACCAGGTCGGCCACCGTGACGGCGCCTCCCTCGGGGAACAGGTCGCTGATCCGGTCCAGGTTCACGACCTGGAACTCGACCTTGAACGGGTTCCGGAAGCCCCGGAGCTTCGGCAGGCGCATGTGGATGGGCATCTGCCCACCCTCGAACGCAGCCGGAACCTGGTAGCGGGCCTTGGTTCCCTTGGTTCCGCGACCGGCGGTCTTGCCCTTGGACGCCTCACCGCGACCCACACGGGTCTTCGCGGTCCTGGCGCCGGGAGCCGGACGCAGGTGATGCAGCTTCAAGCTCATTTGGAGTCAACCTCTCCGTCAACTTCCGTGACCGCCACGAGGTGGCGGACGGTGTGGACCATGCCCCGGAACTCGGGGCGGTCCTCCTTGACGACCACGTCACCGATCCGCTTGAGACCCAGCGAGCGCAACGTGTCGCGCTGGTTCTTCTTGCAGCCGATGGTGGACCTGGTCTGCTCGACCTTCAGGCGGGCCATCACTGTGCCCCTGCCGCTACGGTCTTCGCCGCCTCGATGCCCTCGGCCTGGGCCCTGAGCAGCGCTGCGGGTGCAATGTCCTCGACACGCAGACCACGCCTGGCGGCGACGGCCTCGGGCTCCTCGAGGGAGCGCAGGGCCTCCATCGTGGCGTGCACGATGTTGATCTGGTTCGAGGAGCCGAGCGACTTGCTCAGCACGTCGTGGATGCCGGCGCACTCGAGCACCGCACGCACCGGGCCACCGGCGATCACACCGGTACCGGGAGCGGCCGGACGCAGGAGTACGACGCCTGCGGCCTTCTCGCCCTGGACGGGGTGAGGGATGGTGCCCTGGATGCGGGGGACGCGGAAGAAGGACTTCTTCGCCTCCTCGACACCCTTGGCGATCGCTGCCGGGACTTCCTTGGCCTTGCCGTAGCCGACGCCGACCATGCCGTCGCCGTCTCCGACGATCACCAGGGCGGTGAAGCTGAAGCGACGACCACCCTTGACGACCTTGGCGACGCGGTTGATGGCGACGACGCGCTCGATGTACTGGCTCTTCTCCTGCTGGCCACCGCGACCACCGTCACGGCCGCCGCGGCCACCACCTGCGCGCTGTCCGCGCTGCTGGGATCCGCTCATGAGTTAACTCCCTTGAATGTCATGTCTGCACCGCTCGCCATCAGAAGGTCAGGCCACCCTCGCGGGCGCCGTCCGCCAGGGCCGCGACGCGACCGTGGTACTTGTTGCCGGCGCGGTCGAAGACCACGCCGTCGACACCAGCGGACTTCGCGCGCTCGGCGACGAGCTCGCCGACCTTGCGGGCCTTGGCCGTCTTGTCGCCCTCGATGGAGCGGACGTCGGCCTCCATGGTCGAGGCAGACGCGAGCGTCTTCCCGACCAGGTCGTCGACGACCTGCACGGTGATGTGCTTCGAGGAACGGGTGACGACCAGGCGCGGACGCTCGGTGGTGCCGCTGACCTTCTTGCGACCACGGATCTGGCGACGCATGCGCGACGCCACCCGAGCCGAGGTGTGCTTGCCAGTCTTGAGTGCGATAGCCATCGTCACTTACCAGCCTTTCCGACCTTGCGGCGAATGTGCTCTCCGGAGTAACGCACGCCCTTGCCCTTGTAGGGCTCGGGCTTGCGCAGCTTGCGGATGTTGGCAGCGACCTCGCCGACGAGCTGCTTGTCGATGCCCTGGACACCGAGCCTGGTGGGCCCGTCGACGGTGAACGTGATGCCGTCGGGAGCGTTGAACGTGATCGAGTGCGAGTAGCCGAGCTGGAACTCCAGCTGGGTCGGGCCCTTGGAGAGCACGCGGTAACCCACGCCGACGATCTCGAGACGCTTCTCGTAGCCGTCGGTGACACCGACGACCATGTTGTGGATCAGCGAGCGGGTCAGGCCGTGGAGGGCCCTGCTCTCCCGCTCGTCGTTGGGACGCTTCACCTCGAGGCTGCCCTCACCGTTCTCCACGGTGATGGGCGCTGGCGACCGTGTGGCTGAGCGTCCCCTTGGGACCCTTCACCGTGACGGTCTGAGCCTCGACCTGTACGTCGACCCCGGACGGAACCGGGACGGGCAGCTTGCCAATTCGCGACATGTGCTATTCCTCCTGGTTCCTGGTCACCAGACGAAGGCGAGGACTTCCCCACCTACGCCCTTGCGGTTGGCCTGACGGTCGGTGAGAAGACCCTGGCTGGTCGAGATGATCGCGACGCCGAGGCCTCCGAGCACCTTGGGCAGCGCGGTGTGCTTGGCGTACACGCGCAGGCCGGGCTTGCTGATACGGCGCACGCCGGCGATGGAGCGCTCGCGGTTGCGGCCGTACTTCAGCTGGATGTCGAGGGTCTTGCCCACGACGTCCTCGTGGTCCGAGACCTCGAAGGAGGTGATGTACCCCTCCTGCTTGAGGATCTCGGCGACGCCCTGCTTGAGCTTGCTGTACGGCATCGTCACCGAGTCGTGGTACGCCTGGTTGGCGTTGCGCAGACGAGTCAGCATGTCTGCGATCGGGTCAGTCATGGTCATGGCCGGGTCGGCCCTTTCTCCACTCCGGTTTCGCCCTGCATCTCAGGACGACCTGTAGCGATCATTGTTTGTGATGGTCGATCAGGGCCTTGCGGCCCGTCTCGGAACTTTACCAGGAGCTCTTGGTGACGCCGGGCAGCTCGCCCGCGTGGGCCATCTCCCGCAGGCAGATCCGGCACAGGCCGAACTTGCGGTAGACGGCCTTGGGGCGGCCACAGCGCTGGCAACGGGTGTAGCCGCGCACTGCGAACTTGGGCTTGCGTGCGGCCTTGACCTTCAGTCCGGTCTTTGCCATGTCAGTTGCTCTTCCTTGAACGGGAAACCGAGCTTCTTCAGCAGCGCGCGACCCTCGTCGTCGTTGGTCGCCGTGGTCACCACCGTGATGTCCATACCGCGCGAGCGGTCGATCTTGTCCTGGTCGATCTCGTGGAACATGACCTGCTCGGTGAGACCGAAGGTGTAGTTGCCACGACCGTCGAACTGGGCGTCCGAGAGTCCGCGGAAGTCACGGATGCGGGGAAGCGCCAGGGCGAGCAGCCGGTCCAGGAACTCCCACATGCGGTCGCCGCGCAGCGTCACGTGGGCGCCGATCGGCATTCCCTCGCGCAGCTTGAACTGGGCGATCGACTTGCGAGCCTTGGTGACCTGCGGCTTCTGGCCGGTGATCGCGGTGAGGTCCTTGACGGCACCCTCGATCAGCTTGGAGTCGCGAGCTGCCTCGCCGACACCCATGTTGACCACGATCTTGGTCAGGCCGGGGACCATCATCACGTTGGCGTAGCCGAACTGCTCGCGCATCGCGGGGACGATGTCCTCGCGGTAGCGGGCCTTCATGCGCGGCCCGGCCGTGTTCTCGGCCGACTTGTCGCTGTTGATCTCGGTCATTGCTTCAGTCATCAGATCTCGTCTCCGGACTTGCGGGAGATGCGCACGCTGCGCTCGGCCTGGTAGGTCGAGCCGTCAGGGCGACGCTTGGTGGTCTCCACGCGCTTGGAGCCGAGGCGGGTGATGCCCTTGCCGTCGACGACCATCACGTTGGAGATGTGGATCGGGGCCTCGGCGGTCACGATGCCGCCGGTGTTGCCGGCGCGCCCACCCTGGTTGACCACCTTGGTGTGCTTCTTGACCCGGTTGACGCCTTCGACGATCACCCGCTGCTCCTCACGGAGCACCTGGATGACCTTGCCCTCGGCACCCTTGTCCTTGCCTGCGATCACCTTGACGGTGTCGCCCTTCTTGATCTTGACGCTCATCTCAGAGCACCTCCGGTGCCAGCGAGATGATCTTCATGAACTTCTTGTCGCGCAGCTCGCGGCCCACCGGGCCGAAGATGCGCGTGCCACGGGGTTCCCCGTCGCTCTTGAGGATCACTGCTGCGTTCTCGTCGAAGCGGATGTAGGAACCGTCCGGACGACGGCGCTCCTTGACGGTGCGCACGATAACGGCCTTGACGACGTCGCCCTTCTTGACGTTGCCGCCCGGGATCGCGTCCTTGACGGTGGCGACGATGACGTCGCCGATGCCGGCGTAGCGCCGACCGGAGCCACCGAGCACACGGATGCACAGAATCTGCTTCGCACCCGTGTTGTCGGCGACCTTGAGTCGCGACTCCTGCTGGATCATGTCTTAGTTCTCCTACTTCGCCTTCTCGAGGATCTCCACGACGCGCCAGCGCTTGGTAGCGCTGAGCGGGCGGGTCTCCATGATCCGGACGCGGTCGCCGACGCCACAGTCGTTCTGCTCGTCGTGGGCCTTCAGCTTGCTCGTACGGCGCAGAACCTTGCCGTACAGGGCGTGCTTGACACGGTCCTCGACGGACACGACGACGGTCTTGTCCATCTTGTCGCTGACGACCAGGCCCTCTCGGACCTTGCGCGCCGAGCGCTCGTCGACGGCGCCCTCAGCTACGGGCTTCTCGCTCATGCGTTCTCCTTAGTCCCCGGAGCACTGCGGATGCCGAGCTCACGCTCGCGCACCACGGTGTAGATCCGGGCAATGTCCTTCTTGACCGCGCTCAGGCGGCCGTGGCTCTCGAGCTGACCGGTTGCGGCCTGGAAACGGAGGTTGAACAGCTCCTCCTTGGCCTCGCGCAGCTTGCTCTCGATGTCGACGTCGTTCAGGTCGTCGAGCTCATGTGCAGTCGCCATCAGAAATCACCTGCTTCACGGCTGATGAACCGGCACTTCATGGGGAGCTTGTGGATCGCGCGGCGCATGGCCTCGCGAGCAACCTCCTCGGTGACACCGGAAAGTTCGAACATGACACGACCGGGCTTGACGTTCGCCACCCACCACTCGGGCGAGCCCTTGCCGGAACCCATCCGGGTCTCGGCGGGCTTCTTGGTCAGCGGACGGTCGGGGTAGATGTTGATCCACACCTTTCCGCCTCGCTTGATGTGACGGGTCATCGCGATACGCGCGGACTCGATCTGGCGGTTGGTGACGTAGGCCGGCTCGATCGCCTGGATCCCGTAGTCGCCGAAGGTGACCTTGGTGCCGCCCTTGGCAGCACCCGTCCGCTTGGGGTGGTGCTGCTTGCGGTGCTTGACCCTGCGGGGCATCAACATGGTGCTCAGCCCTCCCCGTTGCTGGTGGTGGAGCCGGAAGTCGCGGCGGCGGCCTCGGCAGCCGGAGCTGCAGCGGCCGTCGTCTCGGTGGCAGGAGCCTCGGCGCGGTCGGCGCGGGTCGGACGGTCGCCCGCACCGGCACCACGGGTGCCACGCGTGGGACGGTCGCTCGCACGATCGCCACGGGCGCCACCACCGGCTGCTCCACGGCCGCGACCGGGGGCACCGGCGCGGGCAGCGGCCTGGGCCTCACGCTCGGCACGGGTGCCGGCGACCTCGCCCTTGTAGATCCAGACCTTGACGCCGATGCGACCGAAGGTCGTGCGGGCCTCGTAGAAGCCGTAGTCGATGTCGGCACGCAGGGTGTGCAGGGGCACGCGGCCCTCGCGGTAGAACTCCGAGCGCGACATCTCCGCACCGTTGAGACGGCCCGAGCACTGGATCCGGATGCCCTTGGCACCCGAGCGCATCGAGGTCTGCATGGCCTTCTTCATCGCGCGACGGAACTGCACGCGGCCGGAGAGCTGCTCGGCCACGCCCTGGGCGACGAGCTGGGCGTCGATCTCGGGCTGCTTGACCTCGAGGATGTTCAGCTGCACCTGCTTGCCGGTGAGCTTCTCGAGCTCGCCACGCAGGCGGTCGGCCTCGGCGCCACGACGACCGATGACGATGCCGGGACGGGCGGTGTGGATGTCCACCCGCACGCGGTCACGGGTGCGCTCGATCTCGACCTTGGAGATACCGGCCCGCTCCATGCCCTTGGAGAGCAGCTTGCGGATCGCGACGTCCTCGCCCACGTAGGACTTGTAGAGCTTGTCGGCGTACCACCGGCTCTTGTGGTCGGTGGAGATGCCGAGGCGGAACCCGTTCGGGTTGATTTTCTGACCCATCAGGCCTTCCGTCCCTTCGTCTTGGTGGGGGCGGCCGCATCCTCTGCGGGCTGCACCACCAGGGTGATGTGGCTGGTGCGCTTGTTGATCCGGGTGGCCCGGCCCTGCGCACGGGGGCGCCAACGCTTCATCGTCGGGCCCTCGTCCACCATCGCCTTGCTGACCACGAGGGTCCCGCGGGCGAGGTCCTCGGTCGTCGTGGCGTTGGCCACGGCGCTCTCGAGCACCTTGTAGACGGTCTCGCTGGCGGCCTGCGGCGCGAACTGCAGCAGGGCCAGGGCATCGTCGACCGGCATGCCGCGGACCATGTCCACGACACGACGCGCCTTCATCGGGGTGATCCGGACGAAGCGCGCGCTGGCGAACGAGCCCGGCTGGTCGCCGAGCAGCGAGTCACGGCGGGCGCTGCTGCGCCTACGCTCTGTAACGCTCATTGCTGTCTCTCTCCTTGCGCTGCCGCGGTCAGCGGCGGCGGCTCTTCCGGTCGTCCTTCACGTGCCCGCGGTAAGTGCGGGTCGGGGCGAACTCGCCCAGCTTGTGGCCGACCATCGAGTCGGTCACGAACACCGGGACGTGCTTGTGTCCGTCGTGCACGGCGAGCGTGTGGCCGATCATGGCCGGCACGATCATCGAGCGACGTGACCAGGTCTTGATCACGTTGTGGGTTCCTGCGTCGTTCTGCGCGTCCACCTTCTTGATCAGGTGGTCATCGACGAAGGGGCCCTTCTTCAGGCTGCGAGGCATCTCGTTACTTCCCTACTCAGCGCTTCTTGCCGGACTTGCGGCGACGGACGATCAGGGCATCGCTGGCCTTGCGCTTGCGCGTACGGCCCTCGGGCTTGCCCCACGGGGACACGGGGTGACGACCACCGGACGTCTTGCCCTCGCCACCACCGTGCGGGTGGTCGACGGGGTTCATGACGACACCGCGGACGGTCGGGCGACGGCCCTTCCAGCGCATGCGACCGGCCTTGCCCCAGTTGATGTTGGACTGCTCGGCGTTGCCGACCGCACCGATGGTGGCGCGGCAGCGGACGTCGACGTAGCGCATCTCACCGGACGGCATCCGCAGCTGCGCGCGGGAGCCTTCCTTGGCGACGAGCTGCGCGCTGTTGCCGGCGGAGCGGGCGATCTTGGCACCGCCACCGGGCCGGAGCTCGATGCAGTGGATCGTCGTGCCGACCGGGATGTTGCGCAGCGGCAGGTTGTTGCCCGGCTTGATGTCGGCAGTCGGACCGGCCTCGATCGCGGTGCCCTGGCTCACGCCGAGCGGCGCGATGATGTAGCGCTTCTCGCCGTCGGCGAAGTGCAGCAACGCGATGCGAGCCGTGCGGTTGGGGTCGTACTCGATGTGCGCGACCTTGGCCGGCACGCCGTCCTTGTCGTAGCGACGGAAGTCGACGATGCGGTAGGCGCGCTTGTGCCCGCCACCCTGGTGACGCGTGGTGATACGGCCCTGGTTGTTGCGACCACCCTTCTTGGGCAGCGGCTTGACCAGGGACTTCTCCGGCGTCGTCCGGGTGATCTCGACGAAGTCAGCGACCGACGAGCCACGACGGCCCGGGGTGGTCGGCTTGTACTTGCGGATAGCCATTTGTTTACCTCAGTCAGTTCTCAGCGGACGCCGGTCAGGAGACCGGGCCTCCGAAGATGTCGATGCGGTGACCCTCGGCCAGGCTGACGATCGCGCGCTTGGTGTCCTTGCGCTTGCCAGTCCCCGTGCGCGTCCGGCGGGTCTTGCCCGGACGGTTCAGGGTGTTCACGGAGGTGACCTTGACGTCGAACACCTTCTCGACCGCGATCTTGATCTCGGTCTTGTTGGCGTCCGGGTGGACCAGGAACGTGTACTTGTTGGCGTCGAGCAGGCCGTAGCTCTTCTCGCTCACGACCGGCGCGATCAGCACGTCGCGGTGGTCCTTGTGCAGGGTGCTCACTTGTCATCCTCCCCAGAGGCGGGCGCAGCGGAGTCTTCGGTCTCGGTGTCGACGTCGGCCTCGACCACCGCGTCGTCACCCGTGGGCTCGACGATCGTGGCCTTGCGCGAGCTGGAGGCCGCAGTGCCGTTCACGAAGGCGTCGTAGGCGTCCTGGGTGAAGATCACGTCGTCGGAGAGCAGCACGTCGTAGGTGTTGAGCTGGTCGACGGCCAGCAGGTGCACCGAGGCCACGTTGCGCAGCGAGAGCCAGGTCATCGCGTCGTCACGGACGAGCACGACCAGCTGGCGACGCTCACCGGCGAGGCCGGCCAGCGCGGCGACGGCGTCCTTGGTGGACGGCGCGGTGCCGGAGACGAGGGACTCGACCACGTGGACGCGGCCGGCACGAGCCCGGTCGGAGAGCGCACCGCGGAGGGCGGCGGCCTTCATCTTCTTGGGTGTCCGCTGGTCGTAGTCGCGCGGGTGTGGCCCGTGGACCACGCCACCGCCGACGAACTGAGGGGCGCGGGTCGAGCCCTGACGGGCGCGGCCGGTGCCCTTCTGCTTGTGCGGCTTGCGACCACCACCGCGGACCTCGCCGCGGCTCTTGGTCGAGTGCGTGCCCTGGCGGGCAGCCGCCTGCTGGGCCACGACGACCTGGTGGATCAGCGGGATGTTGGTCTCGACGTCGAAGATCTCGGCGGGGAGATCAACCTTGACGGTCTTGGCGGTCATGCGCCGGCCTCCTGGGTCCTCTTGGCAGCCGAGCGGATGACGACGAGTCCACCCTTGGGGCCGGGAACGGCGCCCTTGAGCAGGATCAGACCCTTCTCGACGTCCACGGCGTGCACGGTGACGTTCTGGGTGGTCACGCTGTCGCTACCCATGCGACCGGCCATGCGCGTGCCCTTGAAGACACGGCCCGGGGTCGCGCAGGCACCGATGGAGCCCGGCTTGCGGTGGTTCTTGTGGGCACCGTGGGAGGCGCCGACGCCGTGGAAGCCGTGCAGCTTCATGACACCGGCGTAGCCCTTGCCCTTGCTGGTGCCGGTGACGTCGACCTCTTGACCGGCGGCGAACAGCTCGGGGCTGAGCTCCTGGCCGATCTCGTAGGAAGGCGCGTCGGTGGTCCGGATCTCGACCACGTGACGACGGGGGGTCACACCGGCCTTGCCGAAGTGACCGGCGGTCGGCTTGTTGACCTTGGAGCCGTCGATCTCGCCGAAGCCGACCTGGATGGCGTTGTAGCCGTCCTTGGCGGGCGTGCGGACCTGGGTCACCACATTGGTGCCCGCGGCAATCACGGTGACGGGGACGATGCGGTTGTTCTCGTCCCAGGTCTGGGTCATGCCGAGCTTGGTGCCCAGCAGCCCCTTGACGTTGCGTTCGAAAGTGCTCACAGGAACCTCAGAGCTTGATCTCGATGTCGACACCGGCAGGCAGGTCGAGTCGCATGAGCGAGTCGACCGTCTTCGGCGTGGGGTCAATGATGTCGATGAGGCGCTTGTGGGTGCGCATCTCGAAGTGCTCGCGGGAGTCCTTGTACTTGTGGGGCGAGCGAATGACGCAGTAGACGTTCTTCTCGGTCGGCAACGGCACCGGGCCGGCGACCTTCGCACCCGTACGGGTGACGGTGTCCACGATCTTCCGCGCCGAGGTGTCGATCACCTCGTGGTCATAGGCCTTGAGCCTGATGCGGATCTTCTGTCCCGCCATCAAACAACGTCCTTACTTCGTAGTCCTGCGACTGGTCTCAGACGTCCTCGGTGAGGATGTCCGCCCTGCTCCCACTCCACCTTGACCCCGACCCCCGCGGTCGGGCGTGTCGCGGCGGTGGTGATGCGCGCGGCACACACGATTCTCGTGCGGGTCGTTGTCTGGAGTGGCGCCCGGGGGGCCGGGCTGAACGGGATCTCCTGGTGCGGCGCGAACGCACGACCACTTCAACCGCCTGATGGCAGCTCAGGAAAACCTGTTCAGTAGTCAATGTCCGCGCCCCGGCAATCCCGCCGGAGCAACCGCACTATCTTGACAGAGAGTCCGGCGTTGCGCCAAATCGGGTGGCAAGATGGCCGTCCCGGGAGCGCCTACCCATGCTCTCACCCAGGATCAAGGTCGACTTGGGGGCCGTCATGACGCAGTACCCGCCTCCGGGCGCGCCCGACGGCCAGGCTCCCCCCGGGCCTCCTGCCGGGCCTCCTCCCGGGCCTCCTGCCGGGCCCGCCTCGGCACCACCCGGCACTCCCCCGTGGGGTCCGCCGGTCCAGCAGCCCGGCGTCGTGCCACTGCGGCCGTTGCTGCTCGGCGACCTGTTCGGCGGAGCGCTCCAGACCGTGCGACGCAGCCCGCGGGCGACGATCGGTCTCGCTGCCGCCGTGACGTTCGCCTTCATGCTGCTGCCCACCATCGGCACCCTGGTGCTCGGCGCCGGCGGGGACCTGCCCTCCTTGGTCCCCACCGCGGACGACTCCGGCAACGGCCTGGACGGCGGCGACGTGGGCCTGTTGGTCTCGACCGCGGTGAGCGGCATCTTCCAGCTGTTGTCCTCGCTCGTGGTGACCGGCCTGATCGTCCGGATCGTCGAGGCCGCCGTGATGGGTGAGAGCCTCGACGCCGGCGCGGCGTGGCGTCGCAGCCGCGGTCGCCTCGCGCCCCTGCTGGGAATGACCCTGCTGGTGGCCCTTGGTCTGACGCTCGTCCTCGGCCTTCCGATCGCGATCGGGATCGCCGTCGGGATCCTGGCCGGCAGTACGCCGTTGGCGATCGGCCTCGGGATCCTCGGCGGGCTGGTCGGCCTGGTCGGCTGCTGCTTCCTCTTCACCCGCTACGTCCTGCTCGCCGCACCGATCCTGGTCCTGGAGGGCCTGGGGGTCCTCGCGTCGCTGGCCCGCGCCGGGCAGCTCTCGCGCGGGCAGTTCTGGCGTCTGTTCGGCATCTACCTCCTGACCGGACTGGTCACCGGCATCGTCGGCCAGGTCGTGGCCATCCCGTTCGCCGTCGTGGGGGTGGTGGGCGCACTGGCGCTGCCCGACAGCTGGGCCGTGGCGAGCGTGCTGCTGAGCAGCAATCTCGCGACCGTCCTGACCGGGGCCCTGATCGGTCCCTTCAGCGCCGGGGTGCTGGCCCTGCAGTACTACGACCAGCGCTTCCGGAAGGAGGGCCTGGACATCCAGCTGCTCAACCAGTCACTCCGGGCCAGGCCCTGGTGATCGCACCCGGTGCAGCCCTGAGGGCGTTGTTCCCGGACCCCGACACCGCCCGTGACTGGCTGGGTCGAGAGCTCTCGCGAGCGGAGTACCAGGAGTCGCTGGCCGACCGCTTCGCCCGCTGGTTCGACCGGCTCCTGAACGCGGCCGGCGAGGTCGGCGGTGCCGGCGGCCTCAGCGCGGTCCTCGCGCTGGTGCTGCTGGCCGTGCTCGTGGCGGGGATCGCCCTGGCGCTCTCGCGACTGCGCGCGAACCCGACCTCGAGGATGCCCGGGAGCGAGGTGTTCTCCGAGGCGCGGCTGAGCGCGGAGGGACACCGGAGCCAGGCCCGCGCCGCCCTGTCGAGCCAGGACTGGGACCAGGCCGTGGTGGAGGCGGTCCGGGCCCTCGCCGCCGGGCTCGTCGAGCGCCGGCTGGCGCCGGAGCAGTCGGGCGTGACCGTGCACGAGCTCGGCGACCGCGCGGCGGCCCTCTTCCCCGCGCACGTGCAGCGACTCGAGGCCGCGGCCCGCATCTTCGACGAGACCCGTTACGGCGACCGTCCGGCCGCGGAGGATCAGGCCCGCGAGGTGGTGCAGCTCGAGGAGGAGCTCTCCGGCCGCACACCGAAGCCCGGTGGTCCACGAGGTCCCGCCAACGCGGTGCCGCGATGACGACCGCGCCCGCGACCAGCCGAGGCTCCTCCACGTCCCGACGCAGAGGCGCGCTGCTCGTCCTGGGGCTGCTTCTGGCCCTGGTGGCGATCTCGGTCCTGAACCGTGGGGACGCGGCGTTCGGCGACCCACTGGATCCCCGCAACCCCGGACGCGACGGAGCCCAGGCCGTGGCCGAGGTGCTCGCCCGCCAGGGCGTCGAGGTCCGCATCGCCCGGGGGCAGGGTGCCCTGCTCGACGAGCAGGTCGACTCCGGAACCACAGTGGTGGTCACGAACCCCGGGCAGCTCGGTGAGAGCACGCTCGACGAGCTCCTCGACCTGGTCGACGGGGCCAGGTCCCTGGTCGTCGTCGGCCGGGCCGACGTGCTCTCCGGCCTGTTCGACCTCGACTCCGGCTCGGCCCCGACCGGTGCGACGGCAGCCGCTTGCGACCTCCCGCTCGCCGAAGGTCTCGTGGTACGCACCTATGGCGGGCGGGGCCTCGCGGCGCCCGGGTGCTTCGGCGCCGACGGCAGGTCCACGCTCCTGCGGCAGGACAACCGGTGGCTGATGACCTCGCCCGACTCGTTCACCAACGACCACGTGCTGGAGCAGGACAACGGCGCGCTCGCGTTGCGGCTGCTCGGGCAGCAGGACCGGCTGGTCTGGTACGTCGCTGACACGGCCGACACCGCCGTCACCGACGGGACGGTGCTCTCGAACCTGCTGCCGCGCTGGCTCGAGCCGGGCCTCTACCTGTTGCTCGTGAGCGTCCTGGGGGTGGTGCTCTGGCGCGGCCGGCGACTCGGCCCGCTCGTCTCCGAGCCGCTGCCCGTCGTCGTGCGCGCCGCGGAGTCGACGCAGAGCCGCGGCCGGATCTACCGCCGGACCGGTGACCGGGTCCACGCCGGCGCCATCCTGGTGCGGGCCACGCGGCGCCGTCTGACCGAGGCGTTGCAGCTGCCCCGCGACAGCACCACCGAGACCGTGGCCACCGCGGTGGCCGCCCGCACCGGACGCGACCCGCGCCAGGTGCTCGGGCTGCTGGACGGACCAGCGGTCACCAAGGACTCCCAGCTGGTCGAGCTCGGCCAGCGCCTGAACGCACTCGAGAACGAGGTACGCACGCCATGACGGATCCCTGCTCCGCCGCCCTCCCGGATCGACCCGCCGTCACGGCGGAACAGGCCCGGGAGGCCCTCACGCTCGTGCGCACCGAGGTGGCCAAGGCCGTCGTCGGGCAGGACGCGGCCGTCTCGGGGCTGCTGGTGGCGCTGCTGACGCGCGGGCACGTGCTGATGGAGGGGGTGCCGGGCGTCGCCAAGACGCTGCTGGTCCGGACCCTCGCCACGGCCCTCGACGTCGAGACCAAGCGGGTGCAGTTCACCCCGGACCTGATGCCCGGTGACATCACCGGCTCCATGGTCATCGAGGGCGGTGACCGCGAGCTCACGTTCCGTCAGGGACCGGTGTTCACGAACCTGCTGCTCGCCGACGAGATCAACCGGACTCCTCCGAAGACCCAGTCGGCGCTGCTGGAGGCGATGGAGGAGGGACAGGTCTCGGCCGACGGCCGCACGCACACGCTGCCGACGCCGTTCATGGTCGCCGCCACCCAGAACCCCGTCGAGTACGAGGGCACCTACCCGCTCCCCGAGGCCCAGCTCGACCGGTTCCTGCTCAAGGTGGTGCTGCCCCTGCCCGAGCGCAACGACGAGCTCGCCATCGTGCGGCGTCACGCCGACGGGTTCGACCCGCACGACATCGCCGCGGCCGGCGTCACCGCGGTGGCCGACGCCCGCCACCTCGGGGCCGGCATCGCGGCGGTCGGCACGGTGCGGGTCTCCGACGACGTGGCCGCCTACATCGTCGACATCGCCCGGGCCACCCGGCAGTCGCCCTCGCTCAGCCTCGGCGTGAGCCCGCGCGGGGCCACGGCCCTGCTGCGTTCGGCCCGGGCCTGGGCGTGGCTCACCGGTCGCGACTTCGTCACCCCGGACGACGTCAAGGCCCTGGCGCACGGGACGCTCGCCCACCGGCTCTCGCTGCGTCCGGAGGCCGAGCTCGAGGGCGTCGCGGTGGGCCAGGTGCTCTCGACGGCGCTCGCCTCGGTGCCGGTCCCCCGATGAGTCGCACGTCCGACGACGCCTGATGGCGATCACCTGGCGGGTCCCGGTCCTGGTGCTGCTCGGCCTCGGCCCGGTCCTGCTGCGCCCGGAGGGCAGCACGGTCTGGGCCTGGACCGGGCTGGTGCTGCTCCTCGTGGTCGTCGACGTGGTGCTCGCCCCCGCGCGCTCCGCGCTGCACGTCGTACGCCGTCCGGTGGGCCGCACCCGTCAGGGCGACCCTGGGTCGACCACCCTGGAGGTCACGAGCAACGCCAGGCGGATGCTGAGTGGGCTCGTGCGTGACGCGTGGCAGCCGTCCGCCGGAGCGAGCAGCAACCGGCACCACCTCCATCTGGCGCCCGGCGCACGCGCGGACCTGACCACCCGCCTGCGGCCGAGCCGGCGAGGCGACCTCCGCGCCGACCGGTTGACGGTGCGCACCCTCGGTCCGCTGGGTCTCGCCGGCCGGCAGGGGGCGCTCGACGTGCCCGGCACCCTGCGGGTGCTCCCCGCCTTCCCGTCGATCAAGCACCTGCCGAGCCGGCTGGCGCGGCTGCGCGAGCTCGACGGCCGGGCCGCGGTGCGGGTGCGCGGCCAGGGCACCGAGTTCGACTCCCTCCGGGAGTACGTCAGCGGTGACGACGTCCGCAGTGTCGACTGGCGTGCGAGCGCGCGCAGCCGTTCGGTGGTCGTCCGCACGTGGCAGCCCGAGCGGGACCGCCGGGTGGTGCTCGTGCTCGACACCGGGCGCACCTCCGCAGGGCGGGTCGGCGACGCCCCCCGGCTCGACGCGGCGATGGACGCCGCGCTGCTGCTGGCCACCCTCGCCTCACGGGCCGGCGACCGTGTCTCGTTCGTGGCCGGTGACCTCGGCGTCCGCCATCGCCTGCGGGCCTCCCACCGCCGCGACGGCGTGGCGGACCTGCAGGACGCCATGTCCACGCTGCAGCCGGTGCTGGCCGAGACCAACTGGCGGCGGCTCGTCGGTGCGGTCGACTCCCTGGGGCGGCAGCGTGCGCTGGTCGTGCTCCTCACGGCGCTCGAGCCCTCAGCCGTGCAGAGCGGCCTGCTCCCCCTGGTCGGCCCGCTCACCGCCCGCCACCGCGTGCTGATGGCCTCGGTGCGAGACCCCGAGATCGACCGCCTGGCGAGGGACCGCGGTGACACCCGGGCGACCTACGCCGCCGCCGCTGCGGAGCAGGCCTCCGCCCAGCGCGACAGCACGGCCCGCCTGCTCTCGGCCCTGGGCGTGGAGGTCCTCGACGCGGACGCCGACGACCTGCCCGTGCGACTGGCCGACCACTACCTGGCGCTCAAGGCCCGCGGCCTGCTCTAGGAGGTCAGCCGGCCGTGGCGACCCTGGTCTCCAGCAGCGAGGCGTCGACGTCGCCGGTCCAGCCGTCGCGGACGGCCCGACGCCCCGGCACGAAGACGTAGAGCAGGAAGGCGGCCTCGGCGGCCACGCCGATGAGGAGACGGGCCCACGTGGGAAGCCCGGACGGGGTCACGAAGCCCTCGATGATCCCGGACACCAGGAGGACGACGGCCAGGCCCATCACCACGCCACCGGCCGATCGGCCCTCGGCCGCCAGGGACTGGCCCCGGGACCGGTCACCGGGCGCGACCCACGACCAGAACAGGCGCAGGCCGACTCCCGCCGCGACGAAGACGGCGGTCAGCTCGAGCAGTCCGTGGGGCAGGATCAGTCCGAAGAACAGGCTGCCCCGGTCGTGGCGGATCATGATCGACCCGACCAGGGCCAGGTTGAGCATGTTCTGCCACAGCACGTAGAGCACGGGTGCCCCCAGCACCCCGAGCGCGATGCACAGCGCCGCCACCCAGGCGTTGTTCGTCCAGACCTGGGCCGCGAAGTGAGAGGCCGCCGACTCGGAGTAGTAGCTCTCGAAGTCGGAGCTCACCAGCTGCTGGACCTCCTCGGGGTCGAGCAGCGACTGCTCGACCTGAGGATGCTGGAGCAGCCACCAGATCATCAGCCCGGTCAGGGCATAGCTGACCGACATCGTGGTCAGCCACCAGTGACGGGTCCGGTAGAGCGCCGCAGGGAACCGCCGCGCGAAGAAGTCCGCCACGCCGCTCCAGCCGGCGGAGCGCGTCCCGGTCGCCCTGGTCCGCGCCCGGGCGAGCAGGCCGCTCAGGTAGGTGACGACCATCGGGTCCGGCGCCGTGGAGCGGACCACGCTGAGATGGGTGGCCACCTCCTGGTAGAGGTCGACCAGCTCGTCGGCCTCGGGGCCGTTGCGCGGACGGTGACGGCTGAGCTCGTCCAGACGCTGCCACGCGGGCTGGTGCGCCCGCACGTAGGCGTCGAGGTCCATGCGGGACAGGCTACGGCGATCGGCCCCGGGTCCGGGGACGAACGATCTACCCTTCCCCGTGATGAGCCACCCCCAGTCCAGTGCCTCCTACGCCGGTGTCGACCAGCTCGTGACCGGCGAGGCCGTCGCGCTCGAGCTGCCTCCGGCCTCGCTCGGACTGCGGCTGGTCTCCGGCCTGATCGACCTCGTGGTCCAGGTCGTGATCCTGGTGCTGGGCTTCGTGGTCGGCAGCCTGCTGGCGCCTGACGTGGCGCTCCTCGGCGTCACTGTAGTGGTCGTTCTGGTGGTCACGATCGTCATCGGGCCAGCGATCCTGGAGACGCTCACGATGGGCCGGACCCTGGGCAAGCTGGTGATGGGCATCCGCACGGTCCGCGACGACGCCGGGCCGATCTCCTTCCACCACGCGTTCGTGCGCCACCTGTTGGCGGTCGTCGAGATCTGGCTGCTGTACGGCGTGCCCGCCCTGGTCAGCGCGCTGGTCAGCTCCAAGGGCAAGCGGCTGGGCGACCTCGTGGCCGGCACCTACGTGGTCCGGGACCGGTTCGGCCTCCGACTCCCCTGGCCCGCGCAGATGCCGCCGTACCTCGCGCCGTGGGCCGCCGAGGCCGACCTCGCACCGCTGCCCGACCCGCTCGCGGTGGCCCTGCGGCAGCTGCTCGGCCGGACGGGGACGTTGAGCCCGCAGGCCCGCCACCACCTGGTCAACGACCTCCTCCCCCAGGTGCAGCAGCTGGTCTCGCCGCCGCCCCCGCCGGGCACCCACCCCGAGGACTTCCTCGCCGCCGTGGCGGCCGAACGCCGCCGCCGTGACGAGCACCGGCTGTGGCGCGAGGCGGACCTGCGCTGGCGACTGACCCGGCGCCAGCCGTAGTCCCGATGCGCGGTCGGGAGCCGGGTGTCAGATCTGGGGTGACTCCTCGCCGACCAGCTCGAGCGCATCGTCCGTGGGCGCCCCGACCCTCGGGATCGAGAGACACATGACGGCCGCCAGCAGGCACAGCCCGCCCGCGGTCATCCAGGCGAGGAAGTAGTCGCCCGTGCCCTCCCGGATCCAGCCGGCGAACGACGCCGCCACCCCGGCGCCGACCATGTGCGCGGAGAACACCCACCCGAAGACGACCCCTGACTTCTCCAGCCCGAAGTGCGCCCGGCACAGCGCGACCGTGGGCGGCACGGTCGCGACCCAGTCGAGACCGTAGAAGACGATGAACAGGAACAGGCTCGGCTGCACGGACGGCCCCAGCAGGGCCGGGACGACCAGCAGCGAGAGTCCACGCAGGAAGTAGTAGCCGCACAGCAGGTAGCGCGAGTCGACCTTGTCGGTCAGCCAGCCGGAGGCGATCGTGCCGACGATGTCGAAGACACCGATCAGGGCGAGCAGCCCGGCCGACGTCGTCGCGGGCATGCCGTGGTCGTGCGCCGCCGGGATGAAGTGGGTGCCGATCAGTCCGTTGGTCGACCAGCCGCAGATCCAGAACGTGAGGAACAGCGCCCAGAAGGCCCAGCGTCGGCTCGCCTCGCGCAGGCCGTTGATCGCGACCCTCGCGGCCCCGGGGCCGTCATGGTCGAACGGCGGCTCGACGTAGGCCGCCGGGGCGCCGTAGGGGACCTCGCCCACGTCCGAGGGCCGGTCGCGGAGCACCAGCAGCACGACAGGGACCAGCAGCAGCGAGAACACCGCGACGACGGACGCCGCCCACCGCCAGCCGGGTCCGTTCGCGAGCTGCGCGATGACGGGCAGGAAGATGAGCTGGCCGGTCGAGCTGGCCGCGGAGAAGAGCCCGGTGACGAGGCCGCGGTGGCGGTGGAACCACCGGTTGGCCACGATCGCGCCGAAGACCAGGGCCATCGCACCGGTGCCCATGCCGACCGGGACACCCCACAGGAACCACAGCTGCCAGGACTCGGTCATCACCAGCGTCAGGCCCGACCCGAGGGACACCAGGGCCAGCGCGAGGGCCACCACCCGCCGTACGCCGAACCGCTCCATCAGCGCTGCGGCGAAGGGAGCCGTCAGCCCGTAGAGGATCAGGTTGAGACTCACGGCGCCCGACGTCGTGCCGCGCGACCACCCGAACTCGCTCTCCAGCGGCTCGAGCAGGGCACCGGTGGAGGACCGGAAGCCGGCAGCGGCCACGAGGGCCGCCATGGTCGCCGCGGCGACCCACCACGCGCGCACACTGGTCCGCACCTCGCGCTCCACCGTCCCGGTCACCCGCTGAGTCTAGGAACGCCGGCCGCCCGGCGCCGTCGTGGTGACTGCCGGATTGCGTCCGCTTCCCGCCATGGACACCCGTTGCCGCGCCCGGTTTCCCGGCCTACCGTCAGGGGATGGGCGCGATCATCATCGGACTGCTCACGTTCGCCGGGATCTGCCTTGTTCCGGTGGCGTTCGTGGCCGCGCTCGTGCACGCCCGTCAGCTGGGCGACCTCCTCATCCGGCTCGCTCGTCGCCTGCGACTCGTGGACACCCCGCCGCCAGCGCCCTGCGGTCCTCCGCTGGAGAAGCTCGCCGCCGATCTCCGCAGGCTTCGCCGAGACGTCCGCTCCCCGCGTCCGGGCCTGGGCGAGGAGCGCATCCGCGGCACCCTGACGGCCTACGACGGCGTCCTGGTGCTCACCGCCCGGGCCCTCGAGGTGGAGACCTCTCTCGGCGGCCTCCCCGACGGGCTCGACCGGGAGGCGGAGCGTCTCCGCCTCGAGCACGCCCTGGAACGTGCCGGGCTCAGCTGGCAGGTCCAGGAGCACTGAGCCCGGGCGCTGCGGCCCTGCGGTAGGTGAGGTCGGTGATCTCGCGGTCTGCGGCGAGGCCCTTGCGCTCGAACTTGGTCACGGGACGGTCGGACCAACGCTCGGTCGGGCCGCCTTCCAGCGCCGGCTGGGCGTCGAGGACCGCCCGCATGCGATCGGCGTACTCCGCCCAGTCGGTGGCCAGTCGCCAGAGCCCACCGGGGCGCAGGCGTGAGGCGGCCAGGGCTGCGAACTCGGTGGTGACCAGCCGGCGCTTGTGGTGGCGCTTCTTGGGCCAGGGATCGGGGAAGAACGTCCACAGCTCCTCGACCTCCCCGGGGCCGAAGAGGTGCTCGAGGCACCACACGGCGTCGACGGAGAGCAGCCGGACGTTGTCCGCGCCCTCGTCGGCCAGCAGCCCGAGGGTGTGCGCCACCCCCGGTCGCCACACCTCCAGCGCCACGATGTCGTACGCCGGACGCCGGGCCGCCAGCACGGCCGTGGCCTCACCCACACCCGAGCCGATCTCCACCACGATCGGCGCCTCGCGACCGAAGACGTCCGGCCAGCTGAACGAGGCGTCGTCCACGGCCTCGTCGGGGATGGCCCAGTCCTCGTGGTGGGCGTCCCAGGACTCCTGCTGGGAGGGGGTGAAGCGGCCGCCGCGGCGCGAGTAGCTGAGCACCTCGCGCATCCGCAGGCCGTCGTCGGTGAACGTCTGGCGCGGATGTGCCGGGGGCAGGGGCTGATTCACGCAGGCCATTGTGTCCCTGACCGGGTGAGGCTCCCGAATCGGCACCCGCACCTCTCCATACTGGTGGACATGACGTCTCGGCTCGCCACCCTCGCCCTCCTCGTGCTGGCGCCGCTCGCGCTCACCTCCTGCGGCGGTGGAGGTGACGACGACAACAGCGCCGGCAGCACCGAGCCCGGCGCTGCCGCCACGACGAGCTCGGTGGACCGGAGCGCCTTCGTGCCGATCACGACGGGCGGCGTTGCAGCCGTGGTGGACCGCCACCTCGGCGACCGGGTGCAGAAGTACTACACCTTCGAGGGAGACGCCAGTGGCGCCAAGGAGCGCTACCTCGGCATCCGGCTCAAGGGCGCGGACCCGCGCGACACCTTCCTGGTCAGCGTCTACGCCCAGGGGGGCTCCGGCGGGGAGGTCGTGGCCGGCTCGTGCCCCGGGACCTCCGCCGCGCAGGACCCGATGGCGACCGTGACCTGCCTTCCTGTCGCCGGCGGCGGGAACGTCACGATCACGAGGTTCGCCACCGGCTTCGAGGAGGGCAACAAGGCGGGCAGCTACCTGACCGCGAGCGGCACCGGCCCCGAGGAGCGCGAGGCGACCGCCTCCTACGAGAGCTTCACCAAGCAGCCACCCCTGAGCGACGAGGAGCTGGGCGCGCTGCTGGGCGACCCCTACCTCGGATGGGAGACGGCCGCCAGGTTCAACGAGGCGGGCAAGTCCCTCAAGGTCGCACAGGAGGAGTGAGCGACCGGCGCCTGCTCTAGATTGCGAGCATGATCGATCGACAGCGCCTGGCCGACCTCCGCACCGCCGAGGAGCGCCTCTTCACCGAGCTGCACCCTCGTTCCGCCGAGCTGGCCGCGCAGGCGCACGACTCCCTCCTCGCAGGCGTACCGATGCCCTGGATGACGCGCTGGCCCGGCGCCCACCCGCTCTTCTGTGCGACGGCGTCCGGGGCGCGGCTCGTCGACGTCGACGGGCTGGAGTACGTCGACCTGTGCCTCGGCGACACCGGCGCGATGACGGGTCATGCCCTCCCCCAGGTGACCGAGGCCATCGCTCGCCAGGCCTCGATCGGGATCACCACGATGCTGCCCTCGGCCGACGCCGTGTGGGTCGGCGAGGAGCTCGCCCGTCGGTTCGGGCTGCCCACCTGGCAGCTGGCCATGTCGGCCACGGACGCCAACCGGTTCGTGCTCCGCTTCGCCCGCCACCTCACCGGGCGGCAGCGCGTCGCGGTGATGGACTGGTGTTACCACGGCACCGTCGATGAGACCCTCGCCGTCCTCGAGGACGGTCGGGTGGTGCCACGCCCCGGCGCTCTCGGTCCGCAGGTCGACGTCGCCCACACGACGGCCGTGGTGCCCTTCAACGATCTCGACGCCCTGGACCGCCGACTGGCCGAGGGTGACGTCGCCTGCCTCCTGATGGAGCCGGCCCTGACCAACATCGGCATCGTCCTGCCCGCGGACGGCTACCTCGCCGGGGTGCGGGAGATCACCCGCCGCCACGGGGTGCTCCTCGTCATGGACGAGACGCACACACTGTGCGCGGGGCCAGGCGGTTGCACCCGCGCCTGGGATCTCGACCCCGACTTCGTGGTGGTCGGCAAGCCGATCGGGGGCGGGGTGCCGTCGGCGGCCTACGGGATGACGGCGGAGATCGCGGACCGGCTCGCCGGCCCGATGCTCGGGCACGAGATCGACGTCGCCGGGGTGGGCGGCACCCTGACGGCCAACGCCCTCGCCCTGGCGGCGATCCGCGCCACTCTCTCGACGTGTCTGCGGGAGGAGGACTTCGCGGTCGCCGTACCCCTGGCCGAGCGGTTCACCCGGGGCGTCGCCTCCGTCATCGACCGGCACGGCCTGCCCTGGCACGTGCAGCGTCTGGGCTGCCGGGCGGAGTACTGGTTCTGCCCGCCCCCACACGACGGCGCCGCCGCGGCCGCCTCGACCGACGAGGACCTCGAGGGCTTCCTGCACCTGTGGTCGCTGAACCGTGGAGTGCTGCTCACGCCGTTCCACAACATGGCCCTCTTCAGCCCGCACCACACCCCGGCCGACGTCGACCGGCACACCGAGGTGTTCGCCGGGGCGGTGGCGGCGCTGGTGAGCTAGCCCCTGCCTCTGCCCCTGCCCCTCCCTCGGGTCGCCGAGGCGTCGCAGATTGACCTCGGAACGGCGCCGAGGCGTCGCAGATTTACTTCCGGCAGGGCTGCGGGGGATGCGAATGTCGCTGGAGTGACGCGGGTGCGCTCCACCAGGCCCTCCAGTCACATTCGCATGCCCTCCCGGGGGAGACGCTCCCAGCCCCCCGCCGTACGCCGCGACCTGTGATGTCCCCCCATGCGGAACGGCCCCGGACCGTGAGGTCCGGGGCCGTTCGTGTGAAGCGTCAGATCACTTGGTGATCTTGGTGACTCGACCGGCGCCCACGGTGCGGCCGCCCTCGCGGATGGCGAAGCGGAGGCCGTCCTCCATGGCGATCGGCTGGATCAGCTCGACGATCATGTCGGTGTTGTCGCCCGGCATCACCATCTCGCGGCCCTCGGGGAGGGTCACGACGCCCGTCACGTCCGTGGTGCGGAAGTAGAACTGCGGGCGGTAGTTGTTGAAGAACGGCGTGTGACGGCCGCCCTCCTCCTTGGAGAGGATGTAGACCGACGCCTCGAAGTTCGTGTGCGGGGTGGTGGTCCCCGGCTTGATCACGACCATGCCGCGCTCGACGTCCTCGCGCTTGGTGCCACGAAGCAGCAGCCCGACGTTCTCGCCGGCCTCGCCGGTGTCGAGCAGCTTGCGGAACATCTCGATGCCGGTGACGGTCGAGGTCTGCTTGACGTCGCGGATGCCGATGATGTCGACGGTCTCGTTGACCTTGACGATGCCACGCTCGATACGACCGGTGATGACGGTTCCACGACCGGTGATCGTGAAGACGTCCTCGACGGGCATCAGGAAGGGCTTCTCGGTCTCACGCACGGGCTGCGGGATGTGGTCGTCGACGGCGTCCATCAGCTCGATGATCGACTCGCCCCACTTCTCGTCACCCTGGAGGGCCGGGAAGGCAGCAACCTTGACCACGGGGATCTCGTCGCCGTCGTACTCGTACTCGGAGAGGAGCTCGCGCACCTCCATCTCGACGAGCTCGATGAGCTCCTCGTCGTCCACCATGTCGCACTTGTTCAGGGCGACGACCAGGGCGGGCACGCCGACCTGACGGGCGAGCAGCACGTGCTCACGCGTCTGGGGCATGGGACCGTCGGTGGCGGCCACGACCAGGATCGCGCCGTCCATCTGCGCCGCACCCGTGATCATGTTCTTGATGTAGTCCGCGTGGCCGGGGCAGTCGACGTGCGCGTAGTGGCGCTTCTCGGTCTGGTACTCGACGTGCGCGATCGAGATGGTGATTCCGCGCTGACGCTCCTCGGGTGCCTTGTCGATCTCGTCGAAGGCCGAGGCGGCGTTCAGTGTGGGGTACTTGTCGTGCAGCACCTTCGTGATCGCTGCGGTCAACGTCGTCTTACCGTGGTCGATGTGACCGATGGTTCCGATGTTGACGTGCGGCTTGGTCCGCTCGAACTTCGCCTTAGCCACTGGGGCTCCTCCTGTTGTTGTTCTGAACTCGTCTGATGTGGATCGTGGATGTGCGGGTGAAGCGTGTTGCCGGGATGCGCGAAGAGAACCCTACTCGCCGCGAACCTTCTTGATGATCTCGTCGGCGACGTTCTGGGGAACCTCGGCGTACGAGTCGAACTCCATCGAGTACGACGCCTGCCCAGAGGTCTTGGACCGCAGGTCACCAACGTACCCGAACATTTCTGAGAGCGGCACGAGGGCATCGACGACGCGGTCCCCCGAACGCTCGGACATCGCTCGCACCTGACCGCGGCGCGAGTTGATGTCGCCGATGACGTCACCCATGAAGGTCTCGGGGGTGACGACCTCGACCGCGAAGACCGGCTCCAGCAGGACCGGCTTGGCCATGCGGGCCGCTTCCTTGAAGGCCTGGTTCCCGGCGATCTTGAAGGCCAGCTCCGAGGAGTCGACGTCGTGGTAGGCGCCGTCCTCGAGCGTGAACTTCACGTCGACCATCGGGTAGCCGGCGAGGACGCCGAACTCCATGGCGTCCTGGCCACCCTGGTCGACCGAGGGGATGTACTCCTTCGGAACGCGACCACCGGAGACGTTGTTGACGAACTCGTAGCCGGCGCCGTGGCCGGTCTCCGGGTCGATGTTGGGCTCGAGCGAGATCTGCACCTTGGCGAACTGGCCGGACCCACCGGTCTGCTTCTTGTGGGTGTAGCCGTGCTTCTCCACCTTGCGGCGGATGGTCTCGCGGTAGGCGACCTGCGGCTTGCCGACGGTGGCCTCGACGCGGAACTCGCGCTTCATCCGGTCGACCAGGATCTCCAGGTGGAGCTCGCCCATGCCGGCGATGATCGTCTGACCGGTCTCCTCGTCCGCCTTGACGGTGAACGTGGGGTCCTCGTCGGACAGTCGCTGGATCGCGGTGCCGAGCTTCTCCTGGTCACTCTTGGTCTTGGGCTCGATGGCGACCTCGATCACCGGGGCCGGGAAGGTCATCGACTCCAGGATCACGGGGTGCTGCGCGTCGCACAGCGTGTGCCCGGTCTTGGTGTCCTTGAGGCCCATCACGGCCACGATCTGCCCGGCGCCCACCGACGCGATCTCCTCACGCTTGTTCGCGTGCATCTGGTAGACCTTGCCGATCCGCTCCTTGCGGCCGTTGACCGAGTTGAGCACCGAGGTGCCCGCCTCGAGCTTGCCGGAGTAGACGCGGACGTAGATGAGCTTGCCGAGGTGCGGGTCGGTCGCGATCTTGTAGGCCAGGCCCGAGAACGGCTCGTCGTCGGACGGCTGGCGAACGATGACCTCGTTCTCGTCCTTGACCGAGTGGCCCTGGATGCCGTCGATGTCGAGCGGCGAGGGGAGGTACTTGACGACCGCGTCGAGCAGGGGCTGGACGCCCTTGTTCTTGAAGGCCGTCCCGCACAGGACCGGGTTGATCTTGTCGGCCAGCGTCGCGCGACGGATCGCCGCGTCGAGCTCGGCCACGGAGAACTCGCCCTCGTCGAGGAACTTCTCCATGATCTCGTCGTCGGCGTCGGCCAGCGTCTCGAGCAGCTTCTCGCGGTACTCCGCGGCCTGCTCGGCCAGCTCGGCCGGGATCTCCTCGACCTCGTAGTCCTCACCCATCGTGGTCTCGCCACGCCAGGTCAGGGCACGCATGCCGACGAGGTCGACGACGCCGATGAAGTCACCCTCGGCACCGATCGGGAGCTGCATCACGAGCGGGGTGGAGTTGAGGCGCTCGATCATCATGTCGACGCAGCGCCAGAAGTCGGCACCGGTGCGGTCCAGCTTGTTGACGAAGCACATCCGCGGGACGGAGTACTTGTTCGCCTGGCGCCACACGGTCATGGTCTGGGGCTCGACACCGGCGACACCGTCGAAGACGGCGACGGCGCCGTCGAGGACGCGCAGCGAGCGCTCGACCTCGGCGGTGAAGTCGACGTGCCCGGGGGTGTCGATGATGTTGATCTGGTGGTCCTTCCACCAGCAGGTCGTCGCGGCGGACGTGATCGTGATGCCGCGCTCCTGCTCCTGCTCCATCCAGTCCATGGTGGCTGCGCCCTCGTGGACTTCACCGATCTTGTAGGTGATGCCGGTGTAGAAGAGGATGCGCTCGGTGGTGGTGGTCTTGCCAGCATCGATGTGCGCCATGATGCCGATGTTGCGGACCTTGTTGAGGTCAGTGGTGATGTCGACGGCCACGGTAGGTCTTCGATCCCCTCGGGTTAGTGGTTTCTGGTGGGCGTACGGCGCAACCGGTCCGGTGGCGCCGTACGGCGATCACCAGCGGTAGTGCGCGAAGGCCTTGTTGGACTCGGCCATCTTGTGCGTGTCCTCACGCTTCTTCACAGCGGCACCGAGGCCGTTGGACGCGTCGAGGATCTCGTTCATCAGTCGCTCGGACATCGTCTTCTCGCGACGAGCCTGGGAGTAGCCCACGAGCCACCGCAGCGCCAGCGTGGTGCTGCGGTTGGGCTTGACCTCGATCGGGACCTGGTAGGTCGCGCCACCGACGCGGCGGGACTTGACCTCGATGGAGGGCTTGACGTTGTCGAGCGCGCGCTTCAGCGTGACGACCGGGTCGGTGCCGGTCTTCTCACGAGTGCCCTCGAGGGCGCTGTAGACGATGCGCTGGGCAACCTGCTTCTTGCCGTCCTGCAGGACCTTGGAGACGAGCTGCGAGACGAGCTGCGAGCCGAACACGGGGTCCATGTCGACCGGCCGCTTCGTGGCGGGACCCTTGCGAGGCATTAGCTCTTCTCCTTCTTCGCGCCGTAACGGCTGCGGGCCTGCTTGCGGTTCTTGACACCCTGGGTGTCGAGCGAGCCGCGAATGATCTTGTAACGGACACCGGGAAGGTCCTTCACCCGGCCGCCGCGAACGAGCACGATGGAGTGCTCCTGGAGGTTGTGACCGACGCCCGGGATGTAGGCCGTGACCTCTACGCCACTGCTCAGACGCACGCGGGCGACCTTGCGGAGAGCGGAGTTCGGCTTCTTCGGGGTGGTGGTGTAGACGCGCGTGCAGACGCCGCGTCGCTGGGGCGAACCCTTCAGGGCGGGCGTCTTGTTCTTCGACACCTTGTCCTGGCGGCCCTTGCGGACCAACTGGTTAATCGTGGGCACCTGGTTGGTTCCCTTTCTTTTCTGCTCTCAGTGCGCGGCACCTTGCCGGGCACGAAAAAACGCTTCGATCCTTGGTGCGGTGGTGTGCGTTGCCATGAGGGCACGCAGACAGGCCTGGATTGCCCAGACACAGGGATTGAGATTACCGGGTGGGAGGTGGTGGGTCAAAACGGGAGAGGTCCGCCCCCGCCTGACCGGTTTTCTCCGGACCCCGCGATGGGTAGACGCTGCGGCATGATCTCTCGATCGATCACCGTCGCGCTCGTCGTCGGGGGGACCGACCTGAACGTGGACGTGCGCTCGGTGGCGCTGCAGCGACGGGCCTGCGGCGGCAGCTGGCAGAACTGGACGAGCCGCCAGAACACCGGCGACACCTCGGGCACGAGCGCCACCGACACCACCGCCTGGGTGGTCTTCCCGTCCCGCGTGCAGTTCCGCACGATCGCGACCTACAGCGCGGAGAAAGCGAACCCGCCCTACACCGGAAGTAGCGGCAGCGCCACGTCCCCGGTCTTCGGGACCTGCTGACCGCCTCCCCCGGTCCTGGCGCGCCCGGATTTGCCGCTGGAGCGCGTCGTGCCCGATGCTCCGGCCATGGCACTGACCTGGAAGCTGCACGGCGACGGACGCACGATCACCGAGGGCGAGATCGTCAAGCCCGACGAGCGGCTGGCGTGGCCGGCCACGATCGGCCTCGGGCTGCAGCACGTCGTCGCGATGTTCGGGGCCACGTTCCTGGTTCCTCTGCTGACCGGGTTCCCGCCCACGACCACCCTGTTCTTCTCCGGGGTCGGCACGATCCTGTTCCTGCTGGTGACCCGCAACCGGTTGCCGAGCTACCTCGGCTCCTCGTTCGCCTTCATCGCACCGATCACCGCCGCCACCGCCACGGACGGCCGTGGGGGCGCGCTGTTCGGGATCGTGGTGGTCGGGCTGCTGCTCGCCCTGGTCGGCGCGATCGTGACGGTCACCGGCACCGGGTGGGTCGACGCCCTGATGCCGCCGGTCGTCGCCGGCGCCATCGTCGCCCTGATCGGGCTCAACCTGGCGCCCGTCGCCAAGTCCAACTTCGTCAAGGCCCCGTGGGTCGCGCTCATCACCCTGCTGGCCGTGATCTTGTGGACGGTGGCGTTCCGCGGCCTGGTCGCCAGGCTCTCGATCTTCTTCGGCGTGGCCCTGGGGTACGTCGCCGCCGTGATCGCCGGGCAGGTCGACTTCGGCCCCGTCGGTGCCGCCGGCTGGGTCGGCGTACCCGACCTGATGGCGCCCACCGTGGCCTGGTCGGTGCTGCCGGCGTTCGTCCCCGTCGTGCTCGTGCTCGTCGCCGAGAACGTCGGCCACGTGCGCAGCGTCGCCCACCTCGCCGACCCGACGCTGAACAAGGAGACCGGGCGGGCCCTGGTGGCCGACGGCCTGGCCACCACCATCGCCGGGCTGGGCGGCGGCTCGGGCACCACGACGTACGGCGAGAACATCGGCGTCATGGCCGCCACCAAGATCTACTCCACGGCCGCCTACTGGGTCGCCGGCATCTTCGCCATCCTCCTGGGCTTCCTGCCCAAGTTCGGTGCGCTCGTGAACACGATCCCCTCAGGGGTGCTCGGTGGCGTCACCACGGCGCTCTACGGCCTGATCGGGGTGATCGGTGTGAAGATCTGGATCGACAACCGGGTCGACTTCTCCCGCCCCACGAACCAGTTCACGGCGGCCACCGCCCTGGTCGTCGGGATCGCCGACTTCACGTTCACGGCCGGCACGCTGAGCTTCAACGGGATAGCGCTCGGCACCATCGCCGCCATCGCCGTCTACCACCTGATGTCGGCCGTGGAGCGGGCTCGCGGCTGAGGCCGCCCCGGCGTCATACGAACTGGCTGTCCCCGCGACCATGACGCATGACGTCCCACAGGAGGTCATACGTACTGGTCGCGGTCACGACCCGGCCGTATGACGCCCCAGGAGCAGCAGCTCGGCGAGGTGCAGGGCCCGCCGCCCGGCGAGGTCGTCGAGCTGGGTGCGGCAGGAGAAGCCGTCAGCGAGGACCACGGCCTCCGGCCCGGCAGCGCGTACGGCGGGCAGCAGGTCGTGCTCGGCCACGGCCACGCTGGTCTCGTAGTGACCGAGCTCGACGCCGAAGTTGCCGGCCAGCCCGCAGCACCCCCCGACGCGCTTGAGGCTCGCGCCCGTGCTCGCGAGCAGGGCGGCGTCGGTCTCCCAGCCGATGACGGCGTGGTGGTGGCAGTGCGGCTGGGCGACGACCTCGACCCCGGTCAGGTCGGGCGGCGTCCACGAGCCGTCGGTCACCCGCTCGGCGAGGAACTCGGCCAGCGAACGCAGCCCGGCGCTCACCTCGGCCACCCGTGGGTCGTCGACCAGCTGGGCGGCGTCCTCACGCATCGCAGCGAGACAGCTGGGCTCCAGTCCGATCACCGGAGTGCCGGAGGTGACGTAGCCGTGCAGCGTCTCGACCGCGCGGCCGACGATCCTGCGAGCGGCGCTCAGCTGGCCGGTGGTGATCCAGGTGAGTCCGCAGCAGGCGTGCTCGGGGATGACCGCGGCCCGTAGGCCCATCGAGGCGAACAGCTCGATCGCGGCGCGGCCGGTGTCGGCCGCGAAGCGGTCGGTGAAGGAGTCGGCCCAGATCCACACGTCGACGTCCGCCGCGAGCGGGGTGTCCCCTGACCGCAACGGCCTCTCCGAGAACCTCGGCAGGCTCCGCCGCTGGTCGACACCCGCTGCGGACTTCGCCAGCCGGCCGACGGCCTTGCTGCGCAGCATCGCGTTGGCGAACCGCGGCGGGGTCATCCGGGCCCAGCGCGGGAGCTGGCCCAGGGCGTAGTGGGACCTCGGTCGCTTCCAGAACCCCTTGACCCCGGCGTACTTCTGGGACAGGGCCTCGGACTTGTAGGTGGCCATGTCGATGCCGGTCGGGCAGTCGCTCGCGCACCCCTTGCACGAGAGGCAGAGGTCGAGCGCGTCCTCCACGGCCGGGTCGTCGAAGCCGATGATCCCCATCGCGACGTCCTGGAGCACGTGCGCGCGGCCGCGGGTGGAGTCCTTCTCGTCGCGGGTGGCGAGGTACGACGGGCACATCACGCCGTTCGAACCGGTGTTGTCGGCGATGCACTTGCCGACCCCGGTGCAGCGGTGGACCGCGTCCACGAAGGACCCCGCGTCGTGGGGGAGCCGGAGCGTCGTACGCAGGGGCGCGGGGGGTCGGGCCAGCCGGAGGTCGGAGTCGAAGGGGGCCGGGTCGACCAGCACGCCGGGGTTGAGCAGGTTGCCGGGGTCCAGGATCCGCTTGGCCTGCTCCATCATCGCCACCGCCTGCGGCGAGTACATCCTCGGCAGCAGCTCCGACCGTGCACGCCCGTCGCCGTGCTCCCCCGACATCGAGCCGCCGTACGACGCGACGAGGTCGGCCGCCTGCTCGACGAACTCGCGGTAGATCCCACGGCCGCGGGCGTCGCCGAGCTCGAAGTCGATCCGGACGTGGACGCAACCGTCGCCGAAGTGGCCGTAGGGAACCCCGTCGAGGCGGCACTGCTTCAGCAGCGCGTCGAAGTCGCGCAGGTAGGCGCCGAGCGTGGCCGGCGGGACGGCCGAGTCCTCCCAGCCGGCCTGCGCCGGGCGGCTGAGCGAGCGGGCGGCGAGACCCGCTCCCTCCTCACGGATCTTCCAGATCGCCAGCTGCTCGAGGGTGTCGGTGACGACGCGGTGCGGGACACCGGCGGCACGGGCGACCTCGGTCGCGAGCGCCGCGGCCTCGGACGGGGTGGCGGCCGTGACCTCGGCAAACAGCCAGCCCGCCCCCTCGGGCAGGTCGGGGCGACGACGGACCAGTCCGGCGATGCGCTGGTCGAGGCCCTCCAGCGCGACCAGGGGGTGCTCGAGGAGGGCGGGTACGGCGTCGGCCGCGTCGGCCATGGACGGATAGCCGAGGACGGCGAGCGCCCGGGCCGGAGCGTCCTCGACGAGCCGGACCCTCGCGTCCAGGACCACCCCGAGAGTGCCCTCGGTGCCGGTCAGGAAGCGGTCGAAGCGACGGCCCCTCTCCGGCAGCAGGTGCTCGAAGGAGTAGCCCGAGACCTGGCGGCCGAAGCGACCGAACTCCGTGCGCACGACGTCGAGGTGGGCGTCCACGAGGGCGTGCAGCTCGGTCTCGACGGCCGAGGGGTCTCGATCCTCAGAAGCGGCTCCCGACGCCCGCAGCACGGTCCCGTCGGCCAGCAGCACCGTCAGGGCCTCGACGTTGTCCACGGTCCGGCCGTAGCCCAGCGCCCGGGAGCCGCACGCGTTGTTGCCGACCATCCCGCCGATGGTGCAGCGCGTGTGCGTCGAGGGGTCGGGGCCGAACCGCAGCCCGAGGGGTACGGCGCGGCTCTGCAGCGCTGCGTGCACGACCCCCGGCTGCACCAGGGCGCTGCGCGACTCGCGGTCCACCTCGATGATCCGGTTGAGGTGCTTGCTGGTGTCGACCACGATCCCCGGCCCGATCGCGTTGCCGGCGATGGAGGTGCCCGCCCCCCGCATCGTCAGCGGCACTCCCGTCTCCCGGGCCACCGCCAGGGTCGCGACGAGCTCGTCGGTGTCGCGCGGGCGGACCACCACCTGTGGCGCGATCCGGTAGATCCCGGCGTCACTGGCGTAGAGCGACCTCGCCAGCGTCGAGTCGTCGACGTCGGTCAGCCCGTGCCGGTGGAAGGCGTGGAGGAGCTCGCTCACCACAGCTCGAGCGATCGGGTGAGGATCCCCGCGGCGTCGTCCTCGCTCACCTCGCGCGGTGACGTCGCGAGCAGCCGCTGCTGCTTCATGGTCCCCTCGACGAGGTCGTTCACGTCGCCCTCGTCGTAGCCGACCGCCGCCAGCCCGTTGGGGATGGTGATGTCCTGCATCAGGTCGATGAGCACCGAGGGCAGGGCGTCAGGTCCGTCACCGTGCGCGTGGTCGGGCGCCAGCAGCCTGGCCGCCCGCAGGTGACGTTCGGGCGAGGCCTCGAAGGTCCAGCGGAAGGCCTCGGGCGCGGTCAGCGAGACGGCCATGCCGTGCGGCACCATGGCCTCCTCGTCGGGGTAGCCGTCTGGGTGGAAGTCCTTGACGCGGCCGGCGATCGGGTAGGCGTTGGCGTGCGGGATGTGCACGCCTGCGTTGCCGAAGCCGAGCCCGGCCATGGTGGCGGCCAACGCCATCTCGTGGCGGGCCGCGGCGTCGTCACCGTGGTGGACCGCCCGGCGGAACGCCTGCGAGAGCAGCGACATCGCCTTCTCCGACCACATGTCGGAGATCGGGTTGGAGCCGCAGTAGGGAACCCGCTGCTCGGGCTGCTTGCGGTCATAGCTCTGGTAGGGCCGTGCGGTGTAGCTCTCCAGTGCGTGGCAGAGGATGTCCATGCCCGCGGCGGAGGTGACCCCGGAGGGCTGCGTCAGCGTCAGCGCCGGGTCCACGACGGCCAGCGTGGGGCGCAGGCGGGCGTGGCTGATGCCGGTCTTCACCTTGAGGGACAAGACGTCGAGCACGCAGATCGTGGTCGACTCCGCGCCCGTACCGGTCGTGGTCGGTACGGCGACCAGCGGCTTGAGCGCGTTCTTGGGCGCGCGCGCCCTGCCCACCGGCGCGTTGATGTAGTCCATCAGCTCGCCCTCGTTGGTGCAGAGCAGGTTGACCGCCTTCGCGGTGTCGATGGCGGACCCGCCACCGACCGCGACGAACGCGTCCCAGGGGCCGCTCTCGCGGGCATACGCGATGGCCGTCTCCATGCTGGCGTCGGTCGGCTCGACGTGGACGCCGTCGAAGACGCTGGCCTCGATGCCGAACTGGGCCATCTGGTCAGCGACCCGCTGCGGGTGGCCGGTCGCGGCGACGCCGGGGTCGGTGATCACCAGCACCCGGCTGACGCCGTACTGCGAAAGGTCGTAGCCGATCTCGTCGGAGGCTCCCTCGCCGAACTTCAGACCGGGTGCGCCGTAGGTGAAAACAGACTCGCTCATGGCAACGAATCTAGCGAGCCGTCCCCATCGTCAGTGCGGCGGTGACCACCTCGGCCACCGGGAAGGCCTCGGAGCCGAGGTCGGCCAGCCCCACCCAGGTCACCGCGTCGGTCGTGCCGTCGGCCTCCTGCACCCTCGGCTCGCCCGGGGAGACGGTCACGGCGTACACCAGGTGCACCCCGTGGAAGTTCTCCTCCCGGCCGTGCGGGGCGGTGCCGGTGAAGTGCTCGTCGTGCACCCCGAGGAGCTCCTTCACCTCGGCCCGGAGGCTGGTCTCCTCCTGCACCTCGCGGGCGACCGCGGCCGCCGGTGGTTCACCGTGGTCCACCCCGCCGCCGGGCAGGGTCCAGGTGCCTGGGCGGGGGCCGCGGGCGGAGTTGCGGGTCAGCAGCACGGCGTCACCCTGCTGCACCAGCGCGTACGCCGCCAGCCGCTGGCGCACGAACGGGCGGTGGTGGACGAGCGCCTGGCGGACCATCGGGACCGTCGGCACCGCCCCGGACCCGACGGCGGCCAGGGGGTGCCAGCGGGCGTCCACGGTCGAGCCGTCGATCTCCACCACCCGTGGCTCAGGGGCGTCGGCGGGCACCCAGGCGTCGTACACGATCCGCACGGAGTGCATCTCCGAAGGCTCCTGCTCGCCGTGGGCCCCGGTGTCGACGAAGCGGTGCGCCGAGCCGATCCAGATCGGGGCCCCGACCTCGCAGTCGAGCCCGGTCTCCTCGTGCACCTCGCGGACCACGGCGTCGTCGGGGTGCTCCCCGAAGTCGATGCCGCCCCCGGGCAGGGTCCACTGCTCGGTCGGGGAGATCGACGGCGAGATCCGGGCGAGCAGGATCTCGCCGTCGCGCACGATCACGGCGTACGCCGCCACCCGCTGACGGCGGGGGGGCTGTGAGGTCTCGGCCATGGGTCGAAGTCTAGGGAGCAGGCCGGTACTTTGTGCCCGTGCACGACGCCGCCGCTCCCCCCGCCACGCAGCCGTCCCCGGCTCCGGCCAAGACGCGCGACCCCTGGTTCGACAACGCCAAGATGACGCTGGTCTTGCTCGTCGTGGTCGGGCACTCCTGGACCCTGCTGCCCTCGGACGACGGCCTGCAGAGCTGGAGCTACGACTTCCTCTACTCCTGGCACATCCCGGCGTTCGTCATCGTCACCGGCTACCTCTCGCAGTCCTTCGAGTACACCCGCAAGCGGATGTGGTCCCTCGTGACGACGGTGGCCCTGCCCTACGTGCTCTTCGAGGGCGTCTACGCGCTCTACCGGCACGAGATCGGCGGCGTGGACTTCGAGCGGCTGTGGGCCAACCCGCACTGGCCGATGTGGTACCTCGCTGCGATGTTCTTCTGGCGCCTGCTGACGCCGGTCTTCAAACGGATGCCGGGCAAGGTGGTGGTCGCCGTCGCCACCAGCCTGCTGGCCGGGCTCTTCGCCACCGACATCCTGGACAACGCCCGGATCCTCGGCCTGCTGCCCTTCTTCGTGCTGGGCCTGAAGATGCACGAAGGGCACTGGAACCTGCTGCGCACGAGGAGGGCCCGCTGGTACGGCATCGCCGGGCTGCTGGTCCTGTTGGTGCTCGCGCGGTTCTCCGGGAGCTGGTTCGCGACCGAGTGGTTCTACTACCGCACGCGCTACGACGCGCTCGACCCGGACAACGTGCGCGCGATCGTGATCCGGATGTCGCTGCTGCTCACCGGGCTCGTGGGCGCCTTCTCGTTCTTCGCCGTCGTGCCGCGCACGAAGACCTGGTTCACCTCGCTGGGGTCCGCCACCCTCGTCGTCTACCTCTTCCACGGCTTCGTGGTGCTCGGTGCGGAGTTCGCCGGCTTCCCCGGGTGGGCCGAGGGCCACATGCCGTTCGCCTGGCTGCTGACCACGATCGTCGCGGTGCTGCTGGCGCTCCTGCTCGCGTGGGCGCCGGTCTCCACCCGGCTCAATGTGTCGGTCGATCCTGTGGGGGCACTGGCGCGTAGGCGTCGAGATCGGGCCCCCACGTCGGGATGACGGCGTTGAACGGCACCACGTCGAGCCCGGCGACCGCTCGCTGACGGCTGGGCGCGTGCCCGCCGAGGTGGTGGGGGTACCAGCCGGCCACCTCCCCGGGACGGGGTCGGTGGTGCGGCAGGAGCTGCACCCCCTCGAGCAGGTCGGTGAGCGCGTGACCGAGCTCGCGGGTCCGCTCGCTGAGGTCATCCCCCTTCCCGACGTGCATCGGGGCGCCGAAGGCCAGATCGACCCGTCGCCTCCGGGTCAGGTCGAGCGGGGGTGCCGGGTCCCCCACCGAGAACAGTCGCTGGGCACCCCATCCCGCCAGGGGTACGACGGGGGCTCCGGTCTCCCGGGCCAGCGAGACGAACCCGCGCATCAGCGGCCGGACGGTGTAGGAGTAGGAGATGCCTGCCTCCGGGAAGCCACCCACGACCTCCCCCTGCTCCAGCAGCCGCCTGGCCCGCAGGTAGGCGTGCACCGGCGCCTCCCGGTTGACCGGGATGTGCTGCATGCCGCGCATCAGGGAGGACACCACCGGCACGTTCCACACGTCGTGCCGGGTCATGAAGCGGACGTACCTCCCGCGGCTCACCGCCGCCCGCTCGATCACCACGAAGTCGAGGTAGGAGGCGTGGGTGGCCGCGAGGATCACCGGACCGCTGGTCGGCAGGTGCTCGGCGCCCGTCCAGCGCACGTCGAGGCCGACCGCCCACAGGGCAGCCCGGCCGACGCCGTTGACGAGCTTGTAGACAGGATCCACGTCGCACAACCTAGAGCAGGAGCACGCCGAGCGGGCACTTCGGTCACGCCTCAGCACGCCGAGCGGGCACTTCGGTCTCAGCTGAACGGCGGTCGCTGGTCGAGACGCACCGACTGCCGTCCGGCCCAGCGCCACACCCGTGCGGCGCGGTCGCGGTCCTCGTCGGTGACGAGGTTGCCCATCCAGCGCAGGGCCAACGTCATCAGCCAGTCGGAGCGCATCCCGGCCGGCCCCAGGGTCGGCAGCAGCCTCGGGACGGTCACGAGGCCGGCGAGCCGCCGGGCGATCGAGAACGACTCGCCGTAGTGCTCGCGCAGAAGGTCCGGCCAGACCGTGGAGAGGTCGTCGTGCTCGCCCATCAGGTCGACCACGAGCCGCCCGCCCTCGAGCCCGTAGTCGATGCCCTCACCGTTGAGCGGGTTCACGCAACCGGCCGCGTCCCCGATCAGCGCCCAGTTGGGTCCCGCGACGTGGGAGACGGCCCCGCCCATGGGCAGCAGCGCCGAGGCGGGCGCGCGCAGGTCGCCGGAGAGCTTGAACTCCTCGCGGCGCTCGTCGGCGTAGAACTGCATCAGCGGTCGCAGGGCCACCTTGGCCGGCCGCTTGTCGGTGGCCAGCGTGCCCACGCCGATGTTCACCTGCCCGTCGCCCAGCGGGAAGATCCAGCCGTAGCCGGAGAGGATCTCGCCGTCCTCGCCTCGCAGCTCGAGGTGGCTGCTGATCCAGGGGTCGTCGTGCATCTCCGAGTCGACGTAGGACCGCGCGGCCACGCCGTACGCCGTGTCCCGGTGCCACTCGCGCCCCAGCTTCTTGCCCAGCGTCGAGCGGACCCCGTCGGCCACGATCAGGCGCTGGCACCCGACCTCGAAGGTCTCGCCGTCCTTGGTGAACACGACGGCGACGACCCGGCCCCCCTCCCGGCGTACGTCGACCGCGCGGGCGCCGTCCAGGCCCACGGCCCCGGCCTTGAGAGCGTTGGTCCGCAGGTGGTCGTCCAGCTCGGTGCGGGCGACCGCGGAACCGTAGGCCGGTAGCGTGCCACCCGGCCACGGCAGCAGCAGCGTCTGGCCGAAGCCGTGGGCCCGCAGGCCGTGACTGACCGTGTGGGCCCTCACCCAGTCGCCCAGCCCGAGACGCTCGAGCTCGCCGATGGCGCGCGGGGTCAGGCCGTCCCCGCAGGTCTTGTCGCGCGGGAACACGGCAGCGTCGGCCAGCACCACGTCGAGGCCCGCGCGCGCGGCCCAGGCAGCGGCCGCGGAGCCCGCAGGGCCGGCACCCACGACCAGGACGTCGGTGCGCGCGGCGGAGGTCGATTCGGTCACCCGCACATTCTCGCAAGGAGGTGGTCACGACGGCGATGGGGAGGTACGCCGGGGGCGTCCCGCGCGCGCCAGGGGTCCGGTCTCCTCGGGGGTCAGGGCGGTCCCGTGCTATACAGGAACCCGTGCTGGTGCCCTACGACGATCAGTGGCCCGCCCGCGCGGCGCGCCGGATCGCGGACCTCCGTAGGACGCTCGGACCACTGGGGCGCGGCTGCCGGCTCGACCACATCGGGTCGACCTCCGTCCCGGGGCTCACCGCGAAGCCGTTCCTCGACCTCCAGCTCCGGATGCCCCGGATCCCGGAAGCAGCCGCGCTCGACCCGCGACTGCTCGAGGCCGGCTTCCTTCCCCACGCCGGTTCGCGGCCGGACTCCCCCGGCGTACACCGAGACAGCCCGCGTGGTCAGCAGCAGGTGCCGGACGAGGTGTGGGACAAGCGGCTGTTCACCGCGGACGACCCCGCGTGCGTCCTGCACGTACGCCGCAGCGACTCTCCCTGGGGGCAGCACACCGTGATGTTCCGCGACTGGCTGCGCGCGCACCCGCACGAATTGGCCCGCTACACGGAGATGAAGCTGTCACTGGCCCGGCAACACGCCGACGACCCCGACTTCGACGACTACACCCGCGCCAAGACGGCGTACTTCGACGAGGTGCAGCCGCACTTCGAGGCATGGATGCAGCCCCATGGGAATGACCTCGGCGACTGAGCCCTCCGACGCAGCGCCGCGGCACTGACACCAGAGAATTGCCGGATCCCCACGTTGCAACGTGGGGGAAGTGGCAGTTTTTCTGGTTAACCAGAAAAACTGCCGCCCCCCACGAACGAGGAACGGCCCCCGGCGGCAAGCCGGGGGCCGTTCTCAGTGGAG
>CAWAJJ010000011.1:0-44473 GCA_963782305.1 uncultured Actinomycetota bacterium
GACTCGTTGTAGGAGACAGCCTCGGGACGCAGCCCGTAGACGCTGACCAGCGGACCGTCCACGGCACGGATGACGTCCGCGACGGTGACTTCGCAGCCTTGGTCGCCAGTCGCCAGCCACCCGACTGACCGCGCTGGCTGACCACGATCCCCGCCCGGCGCATGTCCGCGAGGATCGCCTGGAGGAACCCGTGCGGGATCTCCTGGAGCTTGCCGAGCTCCTCCGCGCTCACCGGTCGACCGTCATCGCGGTTGGCGATCTCGATGAGCGCCCGGAGGGCGTAATCGGCCTTGGCGGAGACGCGCATGGGGGAAGTCTGTCAGATCACTTGTATTAACTGACCTGATCGACGACGCACGGCGGGTCTGCGAAGCGCCTGGTGGACGTGGACAGCCCACCCCGGGGGCTTTGTCGTTCACGTCACATAACTGCCGGAAGTGCTTGCATCGCCTCGATCCGGGGCAGATACTGGTTGTTACCGGCCAGTAGCACTCGCACGGCCGAGTCCCGATCGCATGAAAAGGGTGGGTCAGTGAGCCACTACAAGAGCAACATCCGCGACATCGAGTTCAACCTCTTCGAGGTGCTCGGCCGCGACGAGGTCCTCGGACAGGGCCCCTTCGAGGCGATCGACGGGGAGACAGCCCGGTCGATCCTGACCGAGGTGGAGCGGCTCGCCCGCGAGGACCTGGCCGCGTCGTACGAGGACAGCGACCGCAACCCGCCCGTCTTCGACCCGAAGACGCACACCGCGCCGTTGCCCGAGTCGTTCAAGAAGAGCTACCAGGCCTGGCATGACGCGGAGTACTGGCGCCTCCAGCTGCCCGAGGAGCTCGGCGGCACCCCCGCCCCCTCCAGCCTGGTCTGGGCGCTGGGCGAGATGGTGCTCGGCGCGAACGCCCCGATCTGGATGTACGGCGCGGGCCCGGCCTTCGCCGGCATCGTCCACCGCAACGGCAACGACCGCGACAAGAAGATCGCGCAGATCATCATCGACCGCGGCTGGAACACCAGCATGGTGCTCACCGAGCCGGACGCCGGTTCTGACGTGGGTGCCGGCCGCGCCAAGGCCACGCTCAACGACGACGGCACCTGGAACATCACCGGCGTGAAGCGGTTCATCACCTCCGCGGAGAGCGACCTGTGCGACAACATCATCCACCTGGTCCTGGCCCGCCCGGTGGGCATCGAGGGCGTCGGCGGCCCCGGCACCAAGGGGCTGAGCCTGTTCATCGTGCCCAAGGAGCACTTCGACCCGGAGACGGGCGAGCTGACCGGCGAGCGCAACGGCGCCTACGTCACCAACGTCGAGCACAAGATGGGCATCAAGGTCTCCAACACCTGCGAGCTCACCTTCGGTGACTCCGGTGTCGGCGGCGGCGAGCCCGCCAAGGGCTGGCTGCTCGGCGAGGTCCACGACGGCATCGCGCAGATGTTCCAGGTCATCGAGAACGCCCGGATGATGGTGGGCAGCAAGGCCATCGCCACGCTGTCGACCGGTTACCTGAACGCACTGGAGTACGCCAAGACCCGCATCCAGGGGGCCGACCTCACCCAGTCCTCGGACAAGACCGCACCTCGCGTGACGATCACCCACCACCCCGACGTACGCCGTTCGCTGATGGTGCAGAAGTCCTTCTCCGAGGCGATGCGCTCGCTGGTGCTCTACACCGCCTCCTGGCAGGACCGCGTGCAGATCGCCGAGCACAACGGCGAGACCGACGAGCTCGCGATGCGGGTCAACGACCTGCTGCTGCCGATCGTGAAGGGCTACGGCTCGGAGCGTTCCTGGGTCCTGCTCGGCACCGAGTCGCTGCAGACCTTCGGCGGTTCCGGCTTCCTGACCGAGTACCCCGTCGAGCAGTACGTCCGCGACGCCAAGATCGACACCCTCTACGAGGGCACCACGGCGATCCAGGGCCAGGACTTCTTCTTCCGCAAGATCGTCCGGGACCAGGCCAAGGCGCTCGGCTACCTCGCCGGCGAGATCGACGGCTTCATCAAGAGCGAGGCCGGCAACGGTCGCCTCAAGGCGGAGCGCGAGCTGCTCGCGAAGAGCCTCGAGGACGCCCAGGCGCTGGTCGGCCTGATGATCAACACCCTGATGAGCGCCGACGAGTCGGCCGAGGGCGGCAACATCAAGAACATCTACAAGGTGGGGCTGAACACCTCCCGCCTGCTGATGGTCCTCGGTGACGTCGTCTGCGCGTGGCTGCTGCTCAAGGGCGCCGAGGTGGCGCTGCAGAAGCTGGGCGGCGAGCTGTCCGCCAAGGACAAGGCGTTCTACGAGGGCAAGGTCGCGGCCGCGCAGTTCTTCGCGCAGTACAACCTGCCCAAGATCACTGCCGAGCTCGCCATCGCCGAGGCGACCGACCTGTCGCTGATGGAGCTCGACGAAGCCGCCTTCTGATCGTCTAGTACGCCGACGGCCGTTCCACCCTGCGGGGTGGGGCGGCCGTTGCGCTTGCCGGGCGGGGCCGGCGCGGGGTGGGGCGGCGGGTGGGGCCAGCTTGGACATGCGAATGTGGGTCATGGGGCTGATGCGCGCCACTTCTGTCTCGACAGCGACATTGGCATGTCGAGGCGGGGACCCGGGCCGTCCTTCGACATGCGAATGTGGGTCGTGGGGCTGATGGGCACCACTCCAGTCCCGACAGCGACATTCGCATGTTCAAGCCCGGCCCCGCATGCCCAAGGCCGCCCCTCAGCCAGCCGACCAGCCCGGATCCCGCCCGAGCAGCCCGAGGAGCCGGTCCGCGAGGGGTGCCTCGGCGGGTACGTCGACCACGGGACCGTAGACGGTGATGCCCGGGCCGAACGCGCCTGGGGTCCGCAGGCGTTCGTCCATCGACAGAGCCCCTGGCCACAGCCGCTCCACCTCGGTCGGGTCGAGGGTGTGGTCCTGGCCGGTTGCCCGGGCCAGGTCCCAACCGTGGACCACGAGGTCCTCGCTGGCGACCTGGTCGATGTGGTTGGCCAAGGTCATCGGCCCGACCGGAGTGGGCACCTCGATCCGTGCCAGCGATCCGTCGGCCAGGACGCCCTCGAGGTCGCGCCGCGCCGAGGTGAATGCTCCGAGCGGGTCCGCCCCGACCGGCGGGGCAGCGGACAGTGAGCGCGAGAGCGGGATCAGCATCGCCGCATGCATGTCCAGCGCGTGCCGTACGACGTCGATCGCGCGCCAGTCCCCGCACGGAGAAGGCGACTCCCAACGCTCAGATGCAACGCCCCCGATGACCTCAGCGAAGCGGTCGGCGCGGGCGGCGTACCGAGAAAAGATGCTCGCCTGCTCCGTGCTCATGACGCGAGGTCGGCGAAGAGCAGATCCATCCGCTCGTACGACGCCACGAGTCCGCGATCCATGCCGGACGCCAGCAACGCGTCGCGCAGCGGTGGCGTCGCCAGGAGAAGCGTGGAGACGATGAGGCACCGGCCGTCGGAGACCTCGTCGAACTCGGTGGTCGTGACGATGTCCGGGCTGCCGGTGCGCGCCTCGCAGTCGTCGTTGGACTCGGTCGTGACCAGCAGCGATCCGGTCTCCACGACCTGATAGACACCCGCGAGGACCATGGTCTGCCCCGACTCGTGCCGGACCAGGTAGCGCCAGGCGCCTCCGACACGGAGGTCGATCTCGCACTCGTCGAGGTGCCAGCCGCTGGGCCCGCCGTACCACCGTCGAAGCAGCGCCGGTCGGGTCCAGGCGTCCCAGACGAGGTCGCGCGGCGCGGCGAACTCGCGCCGGATCTCGATCGAGCGGTCGGTGGGGGTGGAGATCTGGAACGTGGTCGACGGATGTGCGAGCTGTGGGTGCATCACGAAGCTCCTTGCTCGGGTTGCTGGAGCTCGGCGAGGAGTCCGTCGAGCTGGTCGAAGCTGCCGCTCCAGAACTCGCGGTAGCCGAGGAGCCACTGGGTCGCGCCCTGGAGGCGGTCGGCCTCGATGCTGCACAGCCGTCGCTGCGCGTCACGCCGACGTGAGATCAGGCCGGCCCTCTCGAGCACCTTCAGGTGCTTGGAGATCGCTGGCTGGGTCATCTGGAACGGCTCCGCGAGCTGGGTCACCGAGGCCTCGCCCTGGGTCAGGCGACGCAGGATGGCGCGACGCGTGGGGTCGGCCAGGGCAGCGAAGGTCGCATCCAGGACGGTCGAGGCATTACCAGTGAGTTCCATAACTAACTGGTAATTTACGAATCAGGAACCCCGGCTGTCAACCCCGTCAGGACGAGGACGCGAACGGCACGCCCATCGGCTCCCCGTTCTCAGGCGCGTCGTCCCTGACCAGACCACGGCGAGCAAGCGCGGGTACGACGCCCTCGGCGAACTGCCACGCCTCCTCGAGGTGGGGGTAGCCGGAGAGGATGAAGTGGTCGATGCCGAGGTCGGCGTACTCGCTGATCCGCTCGCTGACCTCCTCGTGCGACCCGACCAGAGCCGTGCCCGCGCCGCCGCGGACCAGGCCGACGCCCGACCACAGGTTGGGTGAGACCTCCAGCGAGCGCAGGTCGTGGGCCTTGCCCTGGTGCAGGTCGCGCATCCGCCTCTGGCCCTCGGACTCGCTCTGCGCCAGGCCCGACTGCACCCGCTCGACCTCACCCTCGGGGATGGTCTTCAGCAGCCGGTCGGCCTCGGCCCAGGCCTCCTCGCTGGTGTCGCGCGAGATGACGTGCAGCCGGATGCCGTAGGAGATGGACCGGCCGCGCTCCTTGGCCAGCCTGCGGATCCAGTCGACCTTCTCGGCCACGGCCGGGGGCGGCTCGCCCCAGGTGAGGTAGGTGTCTGCGTGCTCCGCGGCCACCGCACCTGCCTCCGGGGACGACCCGCCGAAGTAGATCGGGGGCACCGGGTCGGGGCGCCGCTGCAGGGTCGCGTTCTCCACGAAGACGTGGTCGCCGGTGAAGCTCACCGGGTCGCTGCTCGCCCACAGCTGGCGTACGACGCTCAGGAACTCGCCGCACCGTGCGTAACGGTCCGCCTTGTTCAGTGAGTCGCCGTACGCCAGCTGCTCCCGGGGCTCGCCGCCGGTCACGACGTTGAGCAGCAGCCGTCCGCCGGACTGCCAGCACGAGGAAGCCGTTGACGACGTGGCGCGCGTCCATCGAGGTGAGCACCGGCCGCAAGGCGTAGTCGAGGGCGAGCGCGTGGGCGACGGTGCCGCCGGTGGCCAGCGGCAGGACGACCTTGCCGGCCAGCCCGAACTGGGGCAGCAGGTCGAGCCAGGTCTTCAGCAGCCCGGAGAAGGCCGCCTTGTGGACCGGGGTCGCGACGATCAGACCGTCGGCCTTCTCGAGCCGGGCCGCCGAGTCGACGATCGCGGCGAGGACGTGGGACAAGGGGTTCGCTCCTGTGGTCGAGACGCCTCGTAATGTATCAAGTCACTAGATTTTGGCGAGATAACTCCTGCCGTGTCCACCTACTGGAATGGGCATGGTCAGGCCGCCGATGGGGAACACTCAGCGCAACCGAAGGGAGCATTGCCATGGGAATCGGACTGGGAGTCGTCCTCCTGCTGATCGGGCTCGTCCTCGCTCTGGGCGTGGTCGACCTGCCCGCGAGCATCGATGACGCCGTCGCCACGAGCACCCTGGGATGGATCCTCATCCTCGTCGGGGCGCTCGCCATCGTGCTGGCGCTCGTGATGAACGCACAGCGCTCACGCTCCACCCAGGTCGTCGAGGAACGCCGCGTCGACCCTCCTCGCTGACCCGCGCCACCCAGCTCTGACGGCGGCCCGTCTCGCTCCTCCCGACCAGGGAACAGGAGCGGACGGGCCGCCGTACGCTGTGCGCCATGACTGACGTCCCCCCGGGGCTCCCACAGGGCCCGCCGGACGACCGACTGGTCCAGCTGGTCGAGATCTGGCACCGCGCGTGCACCGACTTCGTGGCCCTGGTGCGGGCGATCCCCCGCGAGCAGTGGGACCTGCCGACCGACCTGCCGAGCTGGACGGTCAAGGACAACGTCGCCCACACCGCGCACCTCGAGGCCGTGCTCGCCGGAGCCCCCGAGGAGACCATCGAGGTCGCCGAGGCTCCGCACCTGCGGGCGCTGCAGAACTACTACACCGAGCAGGGCGTCCTGGCTCGACGTGACCACGACATGGGGTCGCTGGCCGACGAGATCGAGCAGGCCGTGGCCACGCGCTACGCCGAGCTCCAGCAGGAGCCGCCCACCGACGGTTCAGCGGCGCCGCGCAGGACACCCGGCGGCGCCCCGTGGGACACCCAGACCCTGCTCAGCAACCGTCCGTTCGACGTCTGGATGCACGACCAGGACGTACGACGGGCAGTCGACCTGCCGGGCGGCTACGACTGCCCGGCGGCGCACCACGTCCTGACCACGCTCGGGCAGGCGCTGCCGATGGTGGTGGGCAAGCGGGTCGCCCCGCCGACGGGGACCGTCGTCCGGCTCGCCGTACCCGCCGCCGACCTGTGCTGGACCGTGGGCGTCGGCGAGGACGGCCGTGCCCGGCCCACCGATGACGAGACCGACCCGACCGTGTCGGTCACGCTGAGCCCCGAGGACTTCGTGGTGCTCGCGGGCGGACGTCGGCCACCCGAGACGACCAAGCCGCTGATCGAGGGCGACGAGGATCTCGGCCGCCGCCTCGTGCAGTCCCTGTCGGTGACGCCATGAGCGCCCCGCCGTGGACCTCCGCCGACATCCCCGACCTGACCGGCAAGCGCGCGCTGGTCACCGGGGTCACCAGCGGTATCGGCGAGAAGACCGTGATCGAGCTCGCCCGCCACGGCGCCGAGGTCATCCTCGGCGCTCGGAACCCGAAGAAGCTGGAGGCCTCGACCCGCACGATCCTGAAGGCCGTCCCGAAGGCCGAGCTGCACCCGCTGACCATCGACGTCTCCGACCTCTCCTCGATCCGCGACGCGGTCAAGCAGGTGGAGGGACCCCTCGACCTGCTCGTCAACAACGCCGGGGTGATGGCGACGCCGTACGCCCGCACGGCCGACGGCCTCGAGCTGCAGATGGCCACGAACTACTTCGGCCCGTTCGCCCTCACCGGGCTGCTCTTCCCGCTGCTGGTCAAGTCCGGCGACGGGCGGGTGGTCGCCGTCGGCTCCCAGGCCAGCCGGGTCGCCCAGAAGGCGCCGCTGGAGGACCCGAAGGACGAGACCGTCAAGTACAGCCGCTACCGGTCGTACGCCGAGTCGAAGCTGGCCGACCTGATGTTCATCTTCACCCTCGACCGCCGCGCCCGTGCGGAGGGCCTCCCGGTCAAGGGGCTGGCCGCCCACCCGGGTTACGCGGCCACCGGCCTGATGGGCACGGGCATCAGCACCGGCGGCGACCCGGAGAAGCCCTCGCGGACCTCGACGATCATGCAGGCGGTGTTCTCGGCCATCGGCCAGGCCTCCGAGATCGGGGCGCTGCCGACCCTGATGGCCGCGACGGCAGACCTGCCAGGGTCGACGTACGTCGGCCCGAGCGGACTGGGCCAGTTCAAGGGCTACCCCCGGATCGTCAGCCCGCGACGCCTGGCGCTGGACCGCGAGGCGCAGGACCGGCTCTGGCAGATCAGCGAGGAGGCCACCGGCGTGAGGTTCCTCGACTCGTGAGCCTGCGTCCCATCACCCCCGCCGACCACGAGGACGTGCTGGCGCTCAACGAGACCAACGTCGAGCTGCTGGCACCGATGGACGCGGCCCGGCTCGACTACCTGCTGGGGCTCAGCGACCGCGCCGACGTGATCGACGTCGACGGCGCCTTCGCCGGCTTCGTGATCACGTTCGCGTCGGGGTCGGCGTACGACGGGGAGAACTTCGGCTGGTTCACCGAACGCTTCGACAACTTCTGCTACCTCGACCGGGTGGTGATCCACGAGGACTTCCGCCGTCGTGGACTGGCCTCGCAGGTCTACGACGAGCTGGAGATGAGCTGCGGGCGGCCGCTGTTCGCCCTCGAGGTCAACCTGGACCCGCCCAACGACGCGTCGCTGGCCTTCCACCAGGCACGCCGCTTCGTCGAGGTGGGCCAGCGCGTCTCGGGAGGGCACCTGGTCTCGCTGTTCCTCAAGACGCTGCCCTGACCCCGCCCGCGCCCCCACTCAGGGCGTCTTCTCAGTTGATGACGCGCAGGACGACCTGGGACTTGGCGTAGCGCACATTGGCGGAGAAGTGGCGCTGGTAGAGCCGCACCAGCTCGGTCAGGTCCCCGGGTGCGAGCTTGATGCACCCGGCCGACTTGTAGTCGTTGAAGCGCGGGAACTCCCACCGGCACAGCTGGTCGCCGCGGCGGTTGGCGCACTGCTTGCTGCCGGCGCCCTGCTCGGTGTGGATGAACAGGTCGAAGCGGCGGTTGCCCGTGGAGCAGCGCTTGTCGTCGACCCGGAAGGCGCGACCCTTGATCTTGTTGCCGGCGTAGTTGTCGTACTGCCGCACGTGGTAGGTCCCGGTGGGCAGCCAGCCCTTGTTGTTCACGCACTCCTTGCGCCCAGCCTTGCCGAGCATGCCGGAGCCGGAGCGCCAGCTCTTCGTCTCCACGATCTTCCAGGCGGTGCCCTGACGCTGGTAGAGCTGCCAGGTCAGCCGGGAGTTCGAGGGACTCTTCCAGTTCTTGTCGAAGGTGATCACCCCTCGCCACGGCGACGTGGCGGAGTCGGCCGGCGCGGCCACGAGCAGCGAGGCGGCGACCACGAGGAGTCCCAGCAGTACGGCCATCATTCGCTTCATGGGGTCGAGGGTAGATCGGCTGCCGGCGGATTGCGTCGTACTCCCGAAGTCTGGTCAGGGAGCCGGGCGGTTGCCTCCGGACCCCGCAGGTAGCAGGTTGTGGGGATGCGACTCCTCGTTCTCGGCGGCACCCAGTTCCTCTCCCAGTCCGTGGCGGCCCACGCCGTGGCCCGCGGGCACGACGTCACCTGCGCGGCGCGTGGCACCTCGGGCGCGGTCCCCGAGGGCGCCCGGCACGTCGTACTCGATCGCGAGTCGCCCGACTGGTCGGCGCTTCAGGGCGAGTGGGACGCGGTGGTCGACGTGGCCCGCACGCCTTCCTGGGTGGCCGGTGCGCTGGATGCCCTGGCCGAGCGGATCCCGCACTGGACCTTCGTCTCCACGATCAGCGTGTACGCCGACCAGGCGACCCCCGGCGGCAGCCCGGAGACGTTGCCGCTCCTCCCGTCGATCACCGAGGACGTCGAGCAGGACACCGCCGAGAAGTACGGCGGCAGCAAGGTCGCCTGCGAGCAGGACGTGCAGGCTCGGGCACGCGAGGCCCTCGTGATCCGGCCGGGACTGATCGTCGGGCCGGGCGACCCGAGCGGCCGGTTCGGCTACTGGCCCGAGCGCCTGGCCGAGGGCGGCGACGTGCTGGCTCCCGAGTCCCCCGACCGCGGCACCCAGGCGATCGACGTACGCGACCTGGCGGCGTGGATCGTCACCTGCGCGGAGCAGCACCTGACCGGGGTGTACGACGCCACCGGGCCGATCGTGCGGATCGGTGACCTGGTCGACCAGGTGACGGCAGCGGTGGGCGGCGAGGCCAACGTGACCTGGGCACCGGCGGACTTCCTGCTGGAGCGGGACGTGCACTACTGGTCGGGACCGCGGTCTCTCCCGCTGTGGCTTCCGGAGGACAGCCGTGGCATGACGGCCCACGACGTGAGTGCGGCCTTCGCGGCCGGCCTGACCACCCGGCCGATCGGCGAGACCGCCACGGACACGCTGGCCTGGCTGCGCTCGGTGCCGAACCCTCCGCGGACGGGCCTGACCCGGGCCGAGGAGCAGGACCTCCTGGACGACTGGCATACCATCCGCGCGTGACTGCGCGAGAGCTGATCGACCTCGTCCTCGACGACGGGTCCTGGCACAGCTGGGACGTCCCACCGCAGCGATCCGGGATCAGCGACGACTACGCCGCTTCACTGGCGCGCGCCGCCGAGAAGTCCGGCGAGGACGAGTCGGTGGTCTCCGGGGAAGGCACCCTGCGTGGGCGGCGCGTGGCCGTGGTCGCGGGCGAGTTCGGCTTCCTGGCGGGCAGCATCGGCCGCGCCTCGGCCGAGCGCCTGATCGCGGCGGTCGAGCGCGCCACCGAGCAGGGCATCCCGCTGCTGGCGGCCCCGGCGAGCGGTGGCACCCGGATGCAGGAGGGCACCCCCGCGTTCCTGCAGATGGTCCGGATCTCGGCGGCGGTGGCCCGGCACAAGTCGGCCGGGCTGCCCTACCTCGTCTATCTCCGGCACCCCACGACCGGTGGCGTGATGGCGTCCTGGGGCTCGCTCGGCCACATCACCGTCGCCGAGCCCGGCGCCCTCGTCGGCTTCCTCGGTCCGCGCGTCTACGAGGCGCTGTACGGCGAGCCGTTCCCCGACGGCGTACAGACCGCGGAGAACCTGTTCGCCCACGGGATCCTCGACGCGGTCGTCCCACCCGAGGAGATCGGCGACGTCCTCGATCGGGCACTGAAGATCCTCAGTCCAGGAGAGGTCGAGCCGGTCGAGGCGCCCGTCGACGAGGACATCCCCGACGTCGACGCCTGGGACGCGATCACCCGTTCCCGTCGTACGGACCGGCCCGGCGTACGCCGTCTGCTGAGGTACGCCGCCACCGACGTGATCCCGCTCAACGGCACCGGCCAGGGCGAGTCGGACCCGGGCCTGATGATCGCGCTGGCCCGATTCGGCGACTCGAGCTGCGTGTTCCTCGGCCAGGACCGCCGCGGCCAGACCGTGCTGCACCCGCTCGGTCCGGGTGCGCTGCGCGAGGCCCGGCGCGGCATGCGGCTCGCGGTGGAGCTGAGCCTGCCGCTCGTGACGGTGATCGACACCCCCGGAGCTGCGCTGTCGGCGGAGGCCGAGGAGGGCGGCCTCGCCGGAGAGATCGCCCGATGCCTCTCGGACCTGGTCACCCTCCGCGCGCCCACGCTCTGCCTGATGCTGGGCGAGGGCAACGGCGGTGGCGCCCTGGCCTTCCTGCCGGCCGACCGGGTGATCGCCGCCCAGCACGCCTGGCTCTCCCCGCTGCCACCCGAAGGCGCCAGCGCCATCGTCCACCGCGACACCGACCACGCTCCGGAGATGGCGCGGGCTCAGCAGGTCCGTGCCCAGGACCTCCGGGACCGCGGCGTGGTCGACCGGATCGTCGCCGAGCACCCCGACGCTGCCGACGAGCCCGAGCAGTTCTGCCTCCGCGTGGGCGAGGTGCTCCGCCACGAGCTCGCCGCCCTCCGGCACCGGGACGTGGACGAGCTGGTGCGGACCCGACCGGATCGGTTCGGTGGCGGTTTTTCTGGTTAACCAGAAAAACTGCCACTTCCCCCACGTTGCAACGTTGGGATCCGATGGAGTTTCTGGTTAACCAGTGAAACTGCGCGCCACTCGACAATAGAACGTGTTTCAGTTTTGATGTCCGCATGGACCTCTCTGTGGTGCTCTTCACCAGCGATCGTGGCATCACCCCGGCGGCTGCGGCCAAGGCGGCAGAGGAAGCCGGGTTCCACGCGTTCTACGTGCCGGAGCACTCGCACATCCCGACCAGCCGCGACTCGAACCACCCTGGGACGGGCGGGGAGCTCCCCGACGACCGCTACCTGCGGATCCTCGACCCGTGGGTGGCCCTCGCGACCGCAGCGGCGGTCACGAGCACGATCCGGCTCGGTACGGCGGTCGCGCTGCCGATGGAGCACGACCCGATCACCCTGGCCAAGACCCTCGCCACCCTCGACCACCTCTCCGGGGGCCGGGTCACCCTCGGCGTCGGGTTCGGGTGGAACGTCGAGGAGCTCGAGGACCACGGAGTTCCGGGCAAGAAGCGGCGCACGGTGCTCCGCGAGTACCTCGAGCTGATGCAGCAGCTCTGGTCGGAGGAGGTCGCCTCCTACGAGGGCGAGTTCGCGCACCTCAAGCCGAGCTGGGCGTTCCCGAAGCCGGTCCAGCAGCCGCGGATCCCGATCCTGGTCGGCGCGGGCGGAACCCCGAAGAACTTCGACTGGATCGTCGCCAACGCCGACGGCTGGATCACCACCCCGATCGAGACCGACATCGAGGACCGCGTCGCCGCGCTCAACGAGGCCTGGAAGGCGAAGGGCCGGGAAGGAGACCCCCGGATCGTCGTACTCCTCACCAGCCGGCTCGAACCCGGCCAGCTCGAGCGCTGGGAGGCCCTCGGCGTCGACGAGGTGATGTTCGGCCTCCCGGACAAGAGCGCCGAGGACGTCGAGAGGTTCATCGCCCGCCTGGGCGCCTCGCTGAACCGGCCCGCCGCGGACGCGTGATGGGGACGTACGTCGTCAGCGGGTCCGCCTCGGGCATCGGGGCAGCCGTCACCGCCCGCCTGCGTGCCGACGGCCACACCGTCATCGGGGTCGACCTGCACGACGCCGAGGTGACCGGCGACCTGGCGACAGAGTCGGGTCGGGCCGCGGCCGTCGCCGCGGTCGGCGGGCTCACCGAGCGGGTCGACGGCGTCGTGCCCTGCGCCGGGGTCGCCGGCCTGACCGGAACCGACTCCCAGCTCGTCGTCTCCCTGAACTACTTCGGGGCGATCTCGCTCGTCACCGGTCTGCAACCCCTGATGGGCGAGGGGTCCAGCGTGGTCCTGGTCAGCTCCAACTCGGTCACCTGCCAGCCGGGCTGGAAGGGCGAGGTGACCGCCGCGTGCCTGGCCGACGACGAGGAGAAGGCACGCCGGTTGGCCTCCAACGAGGAGGCCGTCAGCATCTACCCGGCCACCAAGGCGGCACTCGCCTACTGGGCGCGACGAGAGGGCATCAAGCCGGAGTGGGCCGGTGCCGGCATCCGGCTCAACGCGATCGCACCCGGGATGATCGCGACGCCGATGACCGAGAAGCTGCGCGCCGACCCCCAGCTCGGCGTCTTCGCCGACGCCTACCCGACCGCGCTGAACCGCCCTGGTCGCCCCGAGGAGATCGCCTCCCTGGTGGCCTTCCTGCTCTCCGACGAGTCCAGCCTGCTCGTCGGTTCGGTCATCTTCGCCGACGGCGGCACCGACGCGCTGCTCCACCCGTTGAAGCCCGAGGGCATGGACGTGCCCAAGATCGTGCTCGGCGCGATGGACGCGATCAGCAGCGCCGCGACGAAGCTCAAGGCGATCCGCAAGCACTGAGGCCCCACACACGGGCAGGCGCTGGGCCCGTCCCGCCCCTCGGGCGATTCCGGGAATCGGGCCGCATCCCACGTGCGGCCTGTGTTTACTGACCGGATGTCCCGGGCGTTGAGGTGTGTGGTCGCAGTGGTGGCTGCTGCCTTGCTGCTCACCCCGCTCGAGGCTTTCAGCGCCGCGGGCGATCCGGGGCATCCCACGATCCACAGCTCCGACGGCATCCGCGGCCCGCTGCTCAACCAGGTCCCCGGCAGCGCCCGGGTGGCCGCTGTCCGGACGAACCAGGTCGGTTGGCAGGTCGCCCCCGGGCTGGACTACTCGCAGTGGACCGAGGTCGCGCCGCAGGGGCTGACCAAGGTCTACCTGCTGACCGCCAGGCTGGACCAGCCCGGGCTCGTCCTCGACCAGGTCAGCGGCCCGACGGTCTCGGCGCACGCCCCGCTCTCCCGCTGGGTCGCTGCCGACCATGCCGTCGCCGGCGTGAACGCCGACTTCTTCGACATCAGCGACACCGGCGCACCCCTCGGGGTAGGTGTGGACCGGCAGCGCGGCACCCTGCACGCACCCAGGGCCGGCTGGAACACGACGTTCCTGATCGACACTTCGGGCAACCCCTACGTGATGCCGAACCGCCTGGTCGCCAGGGTCGTACGCCGGGGCAAGCCTCCCCTCACGATCACCAACTTCAACTCCCCCACCGTCGCCCGCGGGGGGATCGGGCTCTACACCGCGGCGTGGGGTGGCACCGCCGGCAAGCGAGTGGCCAACCGGGCCACCCGCGTGCGGCAGGTGGTCATCCGTGGCGGTGTGGTGCGCTCCAACCGGATCAAGCTCTCCTCCGGGAGGCTGATCCACGGCCAGCTGCTGGTCGGGCGGGACGCCGGGGCCGCGGCCCTACGCCCCTTGCGGATCGGTCAACGCGTGACGGTGCAGCGCTCGCTCAGCGTCCCCGCCCGGGTGGCCGTGAGCGGAAGCGTGCGGCTCCTGCACAACGGACTGGCGACGAAGCTGGACAACCGGGAGATGCACCCGCGTACGGCGATCGGGATCGACCTCGACCACCGCCTCCTTCACCTCGTGGTGGTCGACGGTCGTTCGGAGAGCAGCGGCGGCAAGACCCTGCGCCAGCTGGCGCAGCTGCTCCGCTCCTTCGGCGACGAGGAAGGCCTCAACCTCGACGGCGGCGGCTCCTCGACGATGATCGCGCGAGACCCGTCAGGTCGGGTCGCCGTACGGAACCGGCCCTCGGACGGGCACGAGCGCGCGGTCCCCAACGGGCTGGGGTTCCGCTACACGGCGCCGGCGGGCTGAGCGCTCCTGCCGCTCAGCCCAGCCGTACGACGATCCAGTCGGCCGCACCCAGCAGCACCAGGAAACGCAGGTAACGACCGACCAGGCAGGTGCTGACGAACAGCCAGATGTTCACGCGCAGCTGTCCGGCGAGCACGGCCATCACGTAGAGCGGCGGGAACCCGACCGATGCCGAGGCGAACAGCAGGGCCACCGTTCCGCCGGGGTGCTCGGCGATCCAGGTCTGCCAGCGGGCGTAGGACTTCGCCCAGGTGGGTGAGGCCATCTTCCTGCGGATCCAGGGCAGCTTCATCGCCCAGTCGGCGGCGTAGTAGAGCACCACCTTGCCGGCCGTCTGCCCGATGGCCGCGGCGCCGGCCACCTCCCAGATGCCGACGTCCCGGACCGCGGCACCGACGGCCGCGAGGTAGGCCTCGATGTTCACGAACGGCAGCAGCGCCGACCCGAAGGCCACGACCAGCGTGGTCAGGACGAGCTTCACGGGTGGGTGAGGAACTCGGCCGGCGCCGCGCCCACGAGGTCCTCCGGCAACGCAGCAGGAATGGGCAGACCCAGGCGCAGCAGGCTCGCCAGGGACCAGCACTTGGCCGCCAGCAGGGCCACCGCGACGGCGAGCCCGAGCCACAGCGATCCGGTGACCAGGAGCAGGATCGCGAACAGTCCCGAGTTGACGGCCTTGGCCGGGTGCGACCAGTTGCGCAGCCACAGCCCGCGGTCGACGACGTAGAAGTAGTTGGGACTGCTGATCGGCCAGGCGAGGAAGGCCAGCGACACGTAGCAGTCGACCACCATGAACATCGCCAGGTAGACGAAGATCGCCGGCGCCAGGTGCGGTTGCAGCCACGCGAGGCCGACGTAGAACGCGGCCACGCAGAGCCGGTCGCAGAGGATGTCGATCACCGCACCCGTGCGTGTCTCGCAGTCGCGGACTCGGGCCACCAGGCCGTCGAGTGAGTCGCCGACCCAGTGCACGACCAGTGCGACGACCAGCAGCGTCAGGTCCTGCTGGTTCGCTGCCACGGCCGCGAGCGCCACCGACGCCACGGTGCGCACCAGGGTGACGATGGTGGCCGGGGTGTTCAACCTCTCGCGGGCCGGATCGGCCAGGATCCGGCCAGGTGTGCTCATGCAGAAACGCTAGGTCTGCTGTGGCATCCGCGGCATCGGGCAAGCCACTGACCTACCCCTGAACTCGGCCCCTGAGCTCAGGTCAGAAGACCAAGGCGGTCGCCGGGTCCTCCATGATCGCGGCGACGTCGGAGAGGAAGCGCGAGCCCTTCTCGCCGTCGACGTGGCGGTGGTCGAAGCTCAGTGCGAGCTGGGTGACCTGGCGTACGACGATCTCGTCGACCCCGTCCGTCGTGACGACCCACGGCTGCTTGCGGACAGCACCGAAGCAGAGGATCGCCGACTCGCCGGGGTTGATGATCGGCGTGCCTGCGTCGACGCCGAAGACCCCGACGTTGGTGATCGTGAACGTGCCGCCGCTCATCTCGCCGGGCTGGGTCTTCCCGGCGCGAGCGGTGGCGGCGAGCTCGTTGAGCGCGCCGGCGAGCTCGACGAGAGGCAGCTGCTCGGCGTCCTTGACGTTCGGCACGACGAGCCCGCGAGGAGTGGCTGCGGCGATGCCGAGGTTCACATAGCTCTTGAAGACGATCTCCTGCGCCTTCTCGTCCCACCACGAGTTGATCTCCGGCGTACGCCGCATCGCCAGCATCGCGGCCCGGGCCAGCACCAGCAGCGGCGAGACCTTCACGTCGCGGAAGTCGCGGCGCTGCTTGAGGCGCTCCACGAACTCCATCGTCCGGGTCACGTCGACGGTCACCCACTCGGTGACGTGCGGAGCCGTGAACGCCGACCCGACCATCGCCTGCGCCATCATCTTGCGCACGCCCTTGATGGGTTCCCGCCGCTCTCGTTCCGCTCCGCCGCCGGTTGAGCTTGTCGAAACCAATCCGTTCGTCGCTGAGGAGGTTTCGACAGGCTCAACCGACGTGAGGTCGCCTGCTCCCTGCACGTCCTCGCGGGTGATCGAGCCCTGCGGACCACTCCCGGTGATCGTGGTCAGGTCGACGCCGAGGTCCTTGGCCAGCTTGCGTACGGGCGGCTTGGCCAGGGCGCGGTGGGCCACCTGCGCCGGCACCGGGTCCTCAGCCAGAGGCGGAGCCGGGGTTGCTGGCACCGCCGGCTCGTCGGACTCGACCACGTCGGACGACTGAGCGCCACCGGGGGTGAACGCCCCCTGGAGCTGCAGCTGGGTGGCGGCACCGGCGTCGGTCGACGGCGAGGCCGCGCCCTTGCGGGGACGGCGTACCGGCCCGCGGTCTGCCTTGTTGCGGCCGACGAGGCTCTCCCCCTCCCCGCCACCGCTGGCAGCCGGGTTGGACAGGTCCATGGCGCTCAGGTCTGCGGGAGTCGGCGACCCGGCGGGCTCGGAAGGCGCCGCGGCAGGGTCACCGATCGAGATGATGGCGGTGCCGACCTCGACCGTCTCCCCCTCGGGGACGAGCAGGGCGGTGACGGTGCCGGCGTACGGCGAGGGCAGCTCGACCAGCGACTTGGCGGTCTCGATCTCGACGACGATGTCGTTGATCTCGATGACGTCGCCCTCCTTGACCCGCCAGGAGACGATCTCGGCCTCGGTGAGTCCTTCACCGACGTCGGGCAGCAGGTAGTCAGCCATCAGAACTCCAGGGATCGGTCGACGGCATCGAGCAGCCGGTCGAGGTCGGGCAGGAAGTCCTCCTCGATCCGCGAGGCCGGGTAGGGGGTGTCGAACCCGCCCACGCGGAGGACCGGCGACTCCAGCGAGTAGAAGCACTCCTCCTGGATCCGCGCGGCGACCTCGGAGCCCATGCCCAGGTTGACGTGGGCCTCGTGGGTGACGATGGCGCGGCCGGTGCGGCGTACGGACTCGAAGACCGGGCCCATGTCGAGCGGGCTCAGCGTGCGCAGGTCGATGACCTCCAACGACCTGCCCTCGGTCGACGCGGCCTCGGCGGCCTTCATGGCGATCTTCACCATCGGCCCGTAGGCGAGCACCGTCGCGTCGGTGCCGCGCCGGACCACGCGGCTGGTGAACAGCGGCTCGGGGGCCGCGGAGTCGTCGAGGTCGGCCTTGTCGGCGTGGTACTGCCGCTTGGGCTCGAGGAAGATCACCGGGTCGTCACAGGCGATCGCCTGCTGGATCATCCAGTAGCCGTCCACCGGGTTGGAGCACGCCACCACCTTGAGGCCGGGCGTGTGCGCGAACTGCGCCTCCGGGCTCTCCGAGTGGTGCTCGACCGCTCCGATGCCGCCGCCGAACGGGATCCGGATGACCATCGGCATCGGCGAGTTGCCCTTGGACCGGTAGTGCATCTTGGCGACCTGGCACACGATCTGGTCGTACGCCGGGTAGACGAACCCGTCGAACTGGATCTCCACGACCGGGCGATAGCCACGCAGCGCCATCCCGACCGCCGTGCCGACGATGCCGGACTCGGCCAGCGGGGAGTCGATCACCCGGTCCTCGCCGAAGTCCTTCTGCAGGCCGTCGGTGATCCGGAAGACGCCGCCGAGCTTGCCGACGTCCTCGCCCATGATCAGGACCTTGGGGTCGTCCTCCATCGCCTTGCGCAGGCCCATGTTGAGCCCCTTGGCCAGGGTGATCTTCTGCGTCGTGCTCATCCTTGGGCCCCCTCGAACGTCTCGAGGTACGCCGCATAGCCCTCGCGCTGCCGGCGCAGCTCCTCGGTCTCCTCGGCATAGACGTGGTTGAACATGTCCAGCGGCTTCGGGTCCGGCAGCGCCTTGCAGCCCTCGCGCAGCCGGTGCCCGAGGTCGTCGGCCTCCTGCTTCAGGGTCGCCGTGAACTCGTCGTCGATCAGGCCGTTGCGGCGTAGGTAGACCTCCAGCCGGGCGATCGGGTCCTTGAGCTTCCAGTGCTCGACGTCGTCGGAGAGCCGGTAGCGGGTCGGGTCGTCGGTGGTGGTGTGCGCGCCCATCCGGTAGGTGTAGGCCTCGACGAGCGTGGGACCGCTGCCCTCCCGTGCGCGGAGCAGTGCGGCCTGGGTGACGGCGTACGTCGCGAGCACGTCGTTGCCGTCGACCCGGACGCCGGGGAAGCCGAACCCGAGAGCGCGCTGGTAGAGCGGGATCCGGGACTGACGCTCGATCGGCTCCGAGATCGCCCACTGGTTGTTCTGGCAGAAGAACACCACGGGGGCGTTGTAGGAGGCCGCGAAGATGAACGCCTCGTTGACGTCGCCCTGGCTGCTGGCACCGTCGCCGAAGTGCGCGATCACCGCGGCGTCACGATCGGGGTCGCCGGTGCCGACGGCGCCGTCGCGCTGGATGCCCATGGCATAGCCGGTCGCGTGCAGCGCCTGGGCGCCGATCACGATCGTGTAGAGGCCGAAGTTGTTGTCGTTGGGGTTCCAGTTGCCGTGGTCGACGCCACGGAACAGGCCGAGCAGCTTGAGCGGGTCGACGCCGCGACACCAGGCGACACCGTGCTCGCGGTAGGTCGGGAAGACGTAGTCCTGCGGCCGCAGGGCACGACCGGCGCCGATCTGGGCGGCCTCCTGGCCGAGGAGCTGGGCCCAGATGCCGAGCTCGCCGTGGCGCTGCAGGGCGGTCGCCTCGGTGTCGATGCGGCGGGTCAGCACCATGTCGCGGTAGAAGCCGCGCAGCTGTTCGGCGCTGAAGTCCTGGTCGAAGTCGGAGTGGTGGACGCGCTCCCCCTCGGGGGTGAGCAGCTGGATCAGCTCGGGTCCGCCATCGGCTTGCGACGGGCCGAAGGCCTCGACGAGATCAGGGCCGAAATCGGGCATCACACACACTCCTGTGTCCGGGCGGGTGCGGGGTCTCCGCGTCGCGTGGCAGGCAACGGGCCGGCGGCCGCAGGGGTGGCGCGGCCGGACGACCCGATGACAGTGGGACGAGCCTGTGACCCACGCCACAGGGCTCACCCAAAAGGTAGCGGACGACGCCGGTGGACGCCCAATCAGGTCTGCGGATCCGGGACCGGAACCCTCCTGGTCCTCGTCGCCGCGGCCACGCCGACGACCGTGACCACCAGGCCGACGATCTCCCGGACGTTCAGGGTCTCGCCGAGCAGCAGCCAGGCGAGCAGCGCGGTCACCGGCGGCATCAGGAAGAACACGCTCGCCGCGGCACCGGCACCCCGCGCACGCACGAGCAGGCCGAGCAGGCCCAGGCCGACGATCGAGTTCACCACCGCCAGGTAGACCAGGGCGACCACGGCCGCCCGGGGGTCGCGTACGACGTTCGTCCCCTCGACCACGAAGGCCAGCAGGAGCAGCGGCGGGGCGGCCGCGGCGAACTGGATCGTCCCGGACCAGAGCGGGTCCGGCGCGTGCCCGATCCAGCGCTGGCCCAGCGTGCCGAGGCTCAGGCCGAGCACGCTCACGACCCCGCAGAGGATCCCGACGGTGCCGCCGGCCTCATCGACGTCGGGACCCAGCACCAGGATGACGCCGGCGACCCCGATCACGAACCCGAGCACCTGCAGTCGGGAGAGTCGCTCGCCGAGGAACGCGGCGGCCAGCAGCGCGGTGAGCACCGGGCTCAGCGAGTGCATCAGCGACGCCAGGGTGGCGCCGAGGCCGGCGTCGAAGGCGAGGTACATCGCGGCGAACTGGACACCGTTGAGCACGAAGCCGGACAGCGCGATCCGCACGGCGTCGGGTCGGGTGACCCGGAGCGGTCCGCGGAGCGCCCGGGCCAGCGCCCACGCGATCAGGGCGGCCAGCACGAAGCGGACCGCGACCAGCATCAGCGGCGACATCGCCTCCACGCCGTAGGGCCCGGCGATGTAGCCCGACGACCACACCAGCACGAAGCCGGCGGCCGGCACGAGAGGCAGACCGCTCCCGCCCAGGGGCCGAGACCCAGCCATCCATCGGCTCCTCTCGCGTACGGCGGGCCACCCGATCGACCCCTCGGGCACGCTAACGGAGGGAGGAGCCGTCTGCTTGACTCGGCCGCATGAGCGACCAAGCGCCCCCACCGTCCGGCCCCCGCGTGATCTCGGAGTCCATCGACATCGCCGCCCCACCCGAGGCCGTCTTCGCGATCCTCGCCGACCCCAGGCAGCAGAGCCGGATCGACGGGTCCGGCTCCGTGCGCGGCCTGCTGAAGGGGCCCGACCGGCTGAGCAAGGGAGCCACGTTCGGTGTGGACATGAAGCTGTTCGGCGTGCCCTACCGGATCAGGAACACCGTCGTGGAGTTCGAGGAGGACCGCCGGGTCGCCTGGCGGCACTTCGGCGGTCACCGCTGGCGCTACGTCCTGGAGCCGATCGAGGGCGGGACGCACGTGACCGAGTCGTTCGACTACAGCATGTACAAGACCCCACAGCGCCTGGTGATCGAGCTGGCCGGCTTCCCGGCCCGCAACCGCGCCGGGATCGCCGGCACCCTGGTCAAGCTCAAGGAGGCGGCGGAGACCGACGTACGTGAGGCCGCCTCGTGAGCATCCGCGAGGGCACCGAGGTCTCTTGGAAGTGGGGCAGCTCGACCGCGTCGGGCAAGGTCGCCGAGATCCATCGGGAGACGGTCAGGCGCCCGTCCAAGGGCATTGAGATCGAGCCGGCGTGAGTCCTCGGCCGGTTCAATCTCCTGCAGGGAGCGAGCCTGCGAGCCCCTCGAGGACCAGGTCCAGCCCGAACTCGAACTCCGCACCGAAGTCGTAGCCCGGCTTCATGATGTGTTCGGTCGAGAACTCGACGAGGTGGGGGAAGGCCCCGGTCGAGAACAGCTCCATCATGTTCATCTCCTCCGCGACCTCGGCCACTGTCTCCGGCCCGTTGATCGGTAGCGAGGCCTCCGACATCGCGAACCCGTAGATGTAGCTGTCGAGCAGCGCGTAGGCGTGGGCGGTCAGCTCCACGGAGAAACCTCCTTCGCGCAGCGTGCCGATCACGGCGTTCAAGTGGGTCAGCGTCGCGGCGCCCGGAGAGGTGCGCGACTGCAGCAGCGGGATCGCCCAGGGGTGGACACGCAGCACAGAGCGCACCGAGAGGGCGCGGCGCCGCATCTCCGCGCGCCAGTCCCCGCCCGGCTCGGGATGGTCGAACTCGCCGAAGACCAGGTCGACGATGCCGTCGATGATCTCCTCCTTGTTCGCGACGTGGTGGTAGACCGACATCGGCTTGACCTCCAGCGCCTCGGCCAATGAGCGGATCGTCAGGCTCGTGATGCCTCCCGCGTCGGCCACGTCGACGGCGGCGCGCAGCACCCGTTCCCGGTTGAGGGGAACGCGGCCTCCACTGGCTGTTCTCGGCATCTCGCTCCTCGGGGTGGTGGTTTCGTACTTAGTACGTTACCCTAACCGTACTTAGTACGGGCGGACCCTCCACCCGTCGAACGGGAGCAGTCATGGACACCGAGCATCAGCAGCGCACGATCACCAGGACCTCGGGCACGACGATGGAGGCGATCGTCCAGGACAGCTACGGCAACAGCGATGTGCTCCACCTCGCCACCGTCGACCGGCCCGTGATCGTCGACCACGAGGTGCTCGTCCGGGTGCACGCTGCCGGGCTCGCCCGTGGGGACTGGCACCTGATGACCGGCAAGCCCTACCTGCTCCGGCTCGGGTTCGGCCTGCGCCGCCCGAGGAACCCCGTCGTCGGGAGCGACCTCGCCGGCACTGTCGTCGAAGTCGGGTCCGCGGTGACCAGGTTCGCCGTCGGCGACGAGGTCTTCGGCTTCGGCCGTGGCTCGTTCGCGGAGTACGCCGCTGCACGCGAGGACAAGCTCGCCCCCAAGCCGGTCGGGCTGTCCTTCGAGCAGGCCGCCGCGCTGCCGGTCTCGGGGCTCACCGCTCTGCAGGCCGTGTGCGACATCGGCAAGGTCCAGCCCGGCCAGAAGGTCCTCGTGACCGGTGCCTCCGGTGGGATCGGCACGTACGCCGTACAGCTCGCCAAGGCTGTCGGCGCCGAGATCACGGGCACCGCCAGCACCGCCAAGCTCGACCTGGTGAGGTCCCTCGGTGCGGACCACGTGCTCGATCACACCCGCGAGGACTTCGCCGAGGGTGGGGTCCGCTACGACCTGATCATCGACATCGGCGGCAACCCCACCCCGTCCCGGCTCCGTCGCGCGCTCACGCCCAGGGGAACCGCAGTGATCGTCGGCGGCGAGGAGGGCGGGAACTTCTCGGGAGGCATGAACCGGCAGTTCCGCGCGCTGGCCCTGTCCGCCGTCGTACGGCAGCGGCTGACCATGTGCCTCTGCAAGCAGAACGCACCCGACCTCGAACGCCTCGCCACGATGGTCGAACAGGGTCAGCTGACAACGAGCGTCGAGCGCACGTACCCGCTCGCACAGGCCGCCGACGCCATGCGCGATCTGGAGGAGGGACGAGTGCGCGGCAAGGTCACCATCTCGCTCCTCACCGAGGGTGCACCCTCATGATCAGGGTCGAGTCCCTGACCAAGCGGTACGCCGGCTTCACCGCCGTCGACGACGTCACGTTCGCGGCCGAACCAGGCCGGGTCACCGGCTTCCTCGGTCCCAACGGAGCCGGGAAGTCCACGACCATGCGGGTGATGGTCGGCCTGACACCCGCCACGTCCGGAAGTGCCGAGGTCTGTGGTCGGCGCTTCAGCAACCTGCCGAACCCGGGCCTCGAGGTCGGCGTCCTGCTGGACGCATCGGCCCAGCACGCCGGCCGGACCGGCCGCGAGATCCTGACTCTTGGTCAGCGGACGATGGGGCTGCCTGCCCGACGCGTCGACGAGCTGCTCGACCTGGTCAGCCTCACGCCGACCGAGGCAGGGCGGCGCGTCCGCCACTACTCGCTGGGCATGCGGCAACGGCTCGGGATCGCCACAGCACTGCTCGGCGAGCCCGACGTGCTCATCCTCGACGAGCCGGCCAACGGGCTCGATCCCGCCGGCATCCGGTGGATGCGCGACCTGTTGCGTGACTACGCGGACCGGGGCGCGACGGTGCTGCTCTCCTCGCACCTGCTCCATGAGATCGAGGTCATCGCGGACGACCTGGTGGTGATCGGCAACGGCCGCATCGTCGCGCAGGGAACCAAGACCGAGCTCCTGCGCGCAGCCGGGACCCTGGTCCGCACCCCGGACGTGGCCGGCCTGACCGACGCGCTGACCGAGGGCGGAGTCCTCTTCACCCCCAGCGGCGCGACCGGGCACGCGAACGCTCTCCGGGTGGAGGCGGAACCCGACCTCGTGGGCCACCTGGCCCAACGGGCCGGAGTCGCGCTGGTCGAGCTGCGCGCGGCCGAGGGAGCCGGACTTGAAGAGATGTTCCTGGAGCTGACCGCAGACACCCAACGAGAAGGAGCAGTCGCATGACCGCCATCGCCCTCGACACCACGGTTCGGGCGCGTCGACACAGCACTCCGCACCAAGGCATCCCGCTCTCGCGGATCGTCGCGGTCGAGCTGCGCAAGTCCTTCGACACCAGGTCGGGGTTCTGGCTGATGTCGAGCATCGGCATCACCTCGCTGCTCGCCACCGCCGCGGTCATCGCGTTCGCGGAGAAGGACCAGCTGACCTTCCACCTGTTCACCCAGGCGATCGGCTTCCCGATGGCGGTGATCCTGCCGATCATCGCCGCCCTCTCGGTGACGAGCGAGTGGAGCCAGCGCAGCGGGCTGACCACGTTCACCCTGGTCCCACACCGCGGCAGGACGGTGCTCGCCAAGGGCATCGTCGCCGTGTCGGTCGGAGTCGTCTCGATGCTCGTCGCCTTCGGGGTCGGCGCCTTGGGGACCGTGGCCGGGTCCGCGATCACCGGCGTCGAGATGGTCTGGAACGACGACCTTGTCGGGCTCGCCCAGATCGTGCTCGTCAACACGATGGGCCTGCTGATCGGCTTCATGCTCGGCGTGCTCCTCCGCAACTCCGCGGGCGCGATCGTCACCTACTTCGTCTACTCGTTCCTGCTGCCGACGGTGTTCGCCGTCCTCGCGGCCAACCAGCAGTGGTTCCTCGACGCCCAGCCCTGGGTCGACCCGAACTACTTCCAGGACGCGCTGTTCAACGGATCCCTGAACGCGCACGAGTGGGCGCAGCTCGGCGTGACCACCCTGATCTGGCTGGTGGCACCGCTCGCCGTCGGCCTACGCCTGCTGCTGCGGTCCGAGATCAAGTAGGCGCGGCGACTACTCCTTGTCGGGCTCCTCACCCTCGGGGTGCTCGCGGCTGACGGTCTTGCCGGTCGACGGGTCGACCGCCTCCAGGCCGGGAGGCAGGTTGGAGAGATCGGGAGCGATCACGGTCATCTCACGACTGTCCGGAAGGCGTACGCCGAGGGGGCGATCGCCGCCTCCGACGAGGATCAGGTCACCGGAGTGGGCCTTCGGCAGCGTCTCGCCGCGGAAGTACTCCGGGGCGATCGCCTGGTAGACGAACATCAGCACCACACCGAGGAGCAGCGACCCGACGCCGATGATGAACACGCCGCCCACGCTGCCGATGCTGGTGAAGCCGTAGTCCGGGTCGGCGTAGGTCTTGCACGCGATGAAGAAGAACGTGAGCAGCAGCAGCCCGCCGAGCAGGGGCAGCAGTCCCTGCATGATCACGTTGCGCGGCTTGCCCCACATCGTCTTCCGGTAGAACCACACGCAGGCGAAGCCGGTCAGCCCGTAGTAGAACGCGATCATCAGGCCCACGGCCGCGATCGTGTCGGCGAGGATGTTCTCGCTGACCAGGGTGAGCCCCACGTAGAAGACGATCGAGACGCCGCCCATCCAGATGGTCGAGTCGCTGGGCGTCATGTACTTCGGGTGGATCCGCGCGAAGCGCCCCGGGATCGCCTTGAACGCCGCCATCGACAGGCTGGTCCGCGCGGTCGGCAGGATCGTCGTCTGGGTGGAGGCCGACGCCGAGGTCAGCACGCAGATCGCGAGCAGATGGACCATGATCCAGCCGACGGCTCCCCCGCCGAACACCTCGTGCCCCATCGCCGCGAAGACGTCGTCGGCGTTGTCCTCGTTGCCGAGACCGATGCCGTTCGCCCCCACACCGGCGAACGCGATCGTGGCCACCGAGACCAGCGCGTAGGTGACCAGCAGGAGCACCGTGGAGATCACCGCCGCTCGTCCCGGCGTCGTCGCCGGGTCGTCGGACTCCTCGTTGGTCGCGACCGCGGTGTCCCAGCCCCAGTAGATGAACACGGCGATCAGGGTGGCGCTCACGATCGCGGTCAGGCTCATCCCGCTCGGGTTGAGCCAGTCGAGGGACGGCTTGATGCCGGCCGGCGCGTCCCCGGCGTACACCTTCACCAGGGCGAACAACGCGAACGCGACCAGGGTGGCCACCTCGACCCCGAGCAGGGCGTACTGCAACCGCACCGAGACCTCGATCCCGCGGTAGCAGATGTAGGTCATGATCGCGATCCAGATGATCCCCGCGACCGTGCTCCAGAACGTGCTCGCCGCGAGGGTGTCGGCGCCGAAGAGGCTGAACGAGTAGGAGCCGGCGATCTGCGAGAGGTTCGCCATCACGATGACGTCGGCGGCGATGATGCCCCAGCCGCCGAGCCAGCCGGTCTTCGTGCCGAAGGCGCGCGCGGCCCAGGTGAAGGTCGTGCCACAGTCGGGCTCGGCCTTGTTGAGCTCGGAGTAGGCCACGGCGATGAAGTACATCGGGATGAACGCCAGCACCATGATCAGCGGCGCCTTGACCCCGATGATGCCGTCACCGTTCTGCACGATCACCACATAGCCGAGGCTCGCGGCCAGGCTGTACGCCGGAGCAGTCGACGCGATGCCGACGACGATGCTCCCCACCAGCCCGATGGCCCCGGCCCGGAGACCCTTGCTCTCCCGTTCGTGCTCCTGCTCCTGGGTCGTGCTCATGCGAAGCCTCCGATCGCCAAGCCCGAGATCGTGTCTGCTCACAGTAGGACCGCGGACTCACCCGGTCGAGAAGGCTCGACGAGATCACGTCGCTCAGGGGGCAGTGACCAGGCGCTGGAGCAGGACGATCAGCCGCCGGTTGCGCGTCCTCGACAGCGAGGCCATCTGCGCCTTCGACTGCGCAGCAGCCAGCCGCGCGGCCTCCTCGAGCACGGCGGGGACCTCGGGCCTGAGGTGCAGCACCTGCGTACGCCGGTCGGTCGCGAGCCGGCGCCGCTCGACCAGTCCACGCCGCTCGAGGTCGTCGGCGATCTGCACCATGCTGGCCCCGCTCACGCCCATGTGCCGGGCGAGCTCGGCCTGGGAGACCGGACCCGTCGACCGCAGGGCGGTCAGCGTGCCGTAGTCCCGCGGCCAGATGCGCAGCGGCTCGAGCGCCATCGTGAACTCGCGGTGCGCCCGGTGGTGGACACGGGTGATCAGGAACCCGATGCTCTCGCGCAGCGGCTCCGGGACGTCCGGCGCGAGATCCACCAGGGCCACCTGCAGGAGCAGGTCCCGGAGCTCCTCGCGTTCCTCCAGCGAGAAGCCTGCCGTGATCGAGTCCTCGAGGTCCTCGGCATGCCGTCGCCAGCGCCGCGCGGCCGCGGCACCCTCCGGCGTACGCGTCAAGGCGTAGGACCGGCGGTCGTCGGGGTTGCGGACCCGCTTGACCAGTCCCTGGTCGGAGAGGTCGGCCGCGACCCGGACCATGGTCGTGCGGCTGACGCTGATGGTCTGCGAAAGCGACTGCTGGGAACGGGTCACTCCACCGGACAGTGCCAGCAGCGCGGCGTACGCATGGATGTCGACTCCCGGGGGGAGCACCTCGGCCAGGGCGCTGGACACCCGTGCCTGCGCCCTCCAGAACAGGTGACCCGGCAGGGTGGCGAGGGCGGGCAGCAGCTCACGGCTGTCGCTGGCCTCGCCCACTGTTCATCCCTTCGTGAATCGTTAGCCACTTGACGATCTGGGGTACATGAGTATCGTACAGAAGGTAATCGTTAACCAGTTGATGATTTTGTCGTTGACGAAACAAAGGACTTCCATGGCTGCCCACACCGCCACCACACCCCCGAGTCACTCGAGCGCAGCAACCGGCCGCGACCCCAAGTGGTGGACGCTGGTCGCTGTCTGCACCGGCGTCTTCATGCTGCTGCTGGACATCACGATCGTGAACGTCGCCCTCCCGGACATCCAGACCGAGCTCGACGCCTCGCTGTCGGACCTGCAGTGGGTGATCGACGCCTACGCCCTGAGCCTGGCCGCACTGCTCCTCACGGCCGGCTCGCTCGCCGACCTCTTCGGCCGCCGACGCGTCTTCGTGATCGGCACGGTGCTGTTCACCCTGGGGTCGATCGCGTGCGGCTCGGCGCAGGACATCTTGTTCCTCACCATCTCCCGCGCGTTCCAGGGGATCGGCGGCGCGGCCATGTTCGCCACCGCCCTGGCGCTGCTGGCCAGCGCGTTCCACGGCAAGGACCGTGGCACTGCCTTCGGTGTCTTCGGCGCCACCACCGGCGTCGCGGTCGCGATCGGCCCGGTGCTCGGCGGCGTGCTCACGAGCGGGCTGTCCTGGCGGTGGATCTTCTTCGTGAACATCCCGATCTGCTTCGTCGCCATCGCCGTGTCCCTGGCCAAGGTGCAGGAGTCGAAGGACCCGAAGGCAGGCCGTCCGGACTGGTTCGGCTTCGTGTCCTTCTCCCTCGCCCTCGGCGCCCTCGTCTACGGCTTGATCGAGGCCGGCCAGCGCAGCTGGACCGAGGACCGGGTGGTCGCCTCCCTCGTGGCCTCCGCGGTGCTGATGATCGTCTTCGTGATCAGCCAGCACCTTCAGAAGCAGCCGATGTTCGACCTGGGACTGCTGCGCAAGCCGACCTTCACCGGCGGGCTGATCGCTGCGTTCGGCGTCTCGGCGTCGATCTTCTCGCTGCTGACCTACCTGGTGATCTACGTGCAGAACGTCCTCGGCTACTCCGCGGTGGAGACCGGCGTGCGCTTCCTGTTCCTCTCCGGTGCGTCCTTCTTCGCCGCCGCGATGGCCGGACGGCTCACCGAGAGGATGCCGGTCAAGTGGCTCATCGCGCCGGGCTTCCTGATCCTCGGCGTCGGCTTGCTGCTGCTCCTGGGCATCGAGACGGACTCGTCGTGGACACACCTGATCCCCGGGCTGATCGTCGCCGGCGTGGGCATCGGGATGATCAACCCGCCGCTGGCCTCGACCGCTGTCGGCGTCGTACCGGTCGAGCGGTCGGGCATGGCCTCCGGCGTGAACTCCACCTTCCGCCAGGTGGGGATCGCCACCGGTATCGCCGCCCTGGGCTCGATCTTCAGCCAGCAGGTGGCCGATGCCGCGCGACCGGATCTCTCCGGGAAGGTGCCCGCGGGCGCTCTCGACGGCCTCACCGGAGCCCTGTCCGGCGGGCAGGTCTCAGCCGCCGCGGAGGGCGCCCAGAAGGCGGCCACGGCGAACGGCGGACAGGCTGCCGGGCAGCAGGCGTTCGATCTCGTCCACCAGGTCGGTACGTCGGCAGTGGTCGACTCCCTGAACCACATCACGATGATCGCGGCCGTGATCGCGTTCGCGGCCGGCCTGCTCTGCCTGGTGCTGATCCGTCAGAAGGACTTCGTGGTCCGCGGCGGTCCGCCGGCAGGTCCGCCCTCGGACGGCCCAGCCGGCCAGCAGGCCGGGGAGCACGTCGGTGAGCCCGTCGAGGAGGAGGCCGCCCTGCCGGAGGGCGGTGCCCACGCTGCCGGGACGCCGGTGCCCTGAGGGCGCACCCTCAGCCGAGCGACTCCCGGCCGTGCGGGGTGAGCCAGCCGTCGGTCGTCGGACCCTTGGGCACGATGCCCGAGGGGTTCACGTCGCTCTGCACGATGTAGTAGTGCTGCTTGATCTGGTCGAAGTCGATCGTCTCGCCGAACCCCGGGGTCTGGAACAGGTCCCGGGCGTAGCCCCACAGGTGCGGCATCTCGATGAGCTTGTTGCGGTTGCACTTGAAGTGACCGTGGTAGACCGCGTCGAAGCGCGCCAGCGTGGTGAACAGGCGCACGTCGGCCTCGGTGATCGAGTCGCCCATCAGGTAGCGGCGATCGGCCAGCCGCTCCTCGAGCCAGTCCATCGCCGTCCAGAGCCGGTCGTAGGCCTCGTCGTACGCCTCCTGGGAGCCGGCGAACCCGCAACGGTAGACACCGTTGTTCACCTCGGTGAACACGCGCTTCATCACGCCGTCCATCTCGTCGCGGACGTCGTCGGGCCACAGGTTCGGCGCGTCGGGACGGTGGTGGTCGCGCCACTCGAAGAAGAAGTCGTGGGTGATCCACGGGAAGTCGTTGGTCACCACCTGGCCGGTCGGGACGTCGACCATCGCGGGCACGGTGATGCCCTGGGAGTAGTCCGGATCGCGCTTGAAGAAGGCGTCCTGCAGCTTGGGGATGCCGAGCACCGGGTCGACGCCGTTCGGGTCGAGGTCGAAGGTCCAGCTGTCCTTGTCGTGCACCGGGCCGCACAGACCCATCGAGATGACGTCCTCGAGACCGAGGAGCTGGCGCACGATGATGGTGCGGTTGGCCCACGGGCAGGCTCGTGCGGCGACCAGGCGATAGCGGCCGGGCTCGACCGGCCACTCCGCTCCCTGTCCTGAGCCTGTCGAAGGGTCCCGGGTGATCCGGTCCGGCAGGTAGTCCATGTCGCGCTCGAAGGACTTGCCCTGCTCCACATAGCTCGAGTCGCGTTCAACCATGGGTTCAGTGTGCCCGGATGCGACAAGTTTCAAGCACTTGTCAGTGGCTCCAGCTGCCCGTCACGGAGAGCAGCACGTCGTTGGCGGCCGGCTCCCCGATGCTCACGCGCACGCCCTCGCCGGCGAAAGGCCGCACGGTGATGCCGGCCTCCTCCGCGGCGCTGACGAACTCCGCCGTTCGCTCACCGAGGGGCAACCAGAAGAAGTTGCCCTGGGGATCCGGAAAGGTCCAGCCCTGCTCGGTCAGCCCGGCGACCACCCGGTCGCGCTCGGCGACGATCGAGTCGACGCGCTCGAGCAGCTCCGCCTCCGCGGCGAGGCTGGCGACCGCCGCGGCCTGCGCGATCGTCGAGACCCCGAACGGCAGGGCGCAGGCCCGCACTGCTCCGGCCACGTCGGCGTGGCCCACGAGGTAGCCGACGCGGAAGCCCGCGAGCCCGTAGGCCTTCGCGAAGGTCCGCATCACGGCGACGTTCGCGTGCGCCGCCTGCAGTGCGAGCGCGTCGATCGGGTCGTCGGCGCGCACGAACTCCCGGTAGGCCTCGTCGACCACGACGAGCACCCCGTCGGGGATCTTCTCCACGAACTCGCGCAGGTCGGCGTCGCTCACCGACGGCCCGGTCGGGTTGTTCGGCGTACAGACGATGACGATCCTGGTGAGGTCGGTGACTGCCGCCGCCATCGCGTCGAGGTCGTGCCGGCCGTCGTCGGTGACCGGCACCTGCACCGACACCGCGCCCGTGGCCGAGACCGCGATCGGGTAGGCCTCGAAGGACCGCCAGGCATAGACGACCTCGTCGCCGGGCTCGCAGAACGCCTGCAGCAGGTGGTAGAGCACGGCCACCGAGCCGGTGCCGGCAGCCAGCTGCTCCTTGGGTACGCCGAGCCGCTCGGCCAGCGCGTCGTACAGCGCGGTGTTGCCCATGTCGGGATAGCGGTTCATCTGCGCCACCGCCGCCTCCGCCGCCTCGACCACGCCGGGCAGCGGCGGGAAGGGGTTCTCGTTGGAGGACAGCTTGTAGACCTGCTGCCCGGGTCGCGGAACAGGCGGCTTGCCAGCGACGTACGTCGGGATCGCCGCGACGGTCTCCCGCGGACGTGGGGGGTTCTGAGAGCTCACCGGATCAACCTACGACGCGCCGGCCGGGCCCCGCGTCCCCCGGGGACCCTAGGCCGTACGACGGGCGAGCAGCACGGAGTCGTGAACGTCCATCGGCGTGCCCTCGCGGACCATGGACCTCGGTCGCTGCTCGACGACGACGGGGGTGAAGTCCTCCGGCAGGCCCGGGCAGCAGGTCCTCGGCGACGAACATCGCCCTGCGATGAGTGGCGGTGAGCTGCGTGAACACCTCGGAGGGTGCGTGCCCGACGACCAGGAGGTGCCCACCTGGCGCGACGGCACCGGCCAGTCGCCGGGTGACCTCCACCATCCCGCCGTCCGGCGGGTGCAGGAAGTGGGTGGTGACGAGGTCGTAGGACCGGCCGTCGGCGGCGAACGTGCGGGCATCCACCTGCCACCAGTCGGTGCGGTCGGCGACGCCCGCCTCGTCGGCGTGCCCCGCGGCGCGGGCCAGGCCGTTCGCCGAGAAGTCGGCACCAGTGACCCGCCAGCCCTGTTCGGCCAGCCAGATCACGTCGCCACCTTCCCCACAGCCGACGTCGAGCGCGGTCCCCGGCGTCAGCCCGGACACCTCGGCGACCAGCTGGGCGTTGGGCTTCCCGCTCCAGATCTTCTCCTCCCCGGAGTAGCGCTCCTCCCAGCTCGGCGGCTCGAACATGGCGGCTGCCTCGTCCTCGCTCAGCTGGTGGCCGTGCCCGTGCTGGTGCTCGCTCATGAAGGGATCCCGGTGGCGTCGGTGTGCATGCTGACCAGCCTGCGGCATCGGCGTACGTCTGACAAACCGTTGTTGCCATTCCAGCAAACCCCTCGCGGACGTCATACGTAGTGGTCGCCATGGCCGCGAGAAGGTATGACGTCCTCAGGGGAGGGTGACGCGGCCTCCGGGGACCAGGTCGAGGTCGCGGCCGAGGCGTACGTCGAGGGGGTTGGTCAGGCAGCGGATGGCGCCGCCGCCCTTGAGGAACTCGCCGACCTCGACGACGACGATGTCGAAGCCCCAGTCCTCGAGCTGGCCGCGGACGCGGTCCGGGCAGGCCGGCATCACGAGGGTGCGGCCGAGGACGATCGAGTTGGCGCAGAACGTGAGCGCCTCCTCCTCGGTCAGCACGAGCGGCTCCGGCACCAGCGCGAGCAGCGCGGCGGCGGAGGCGTCGTCGTACGCCGCCGGGCAGACCATCGCGCGGGTCTCGTCGAGGGGGCAGAACCCGAGGTCCATGTGGTACATCCCCGGGTGCGTGATCCGGAAGCCGCGCACGCTGACGCCGAGGTCACCGGCGAGGTGCTTGAGCGCGAGCTCCTCGGTGCGCGGGCCGTAGCCGACGATCAGCTCGCCGCGCCAGGCGAAGGCGTCGCCGGCCTCGAAGTGGGCACCGACCCCCTCGCGGCCGATGGTGCGCCGGGAGAAGCCGTTCTCGGCGAACCACGCGTCGGCAGCCGGGGTCTCCGTCCGCCGCTGCGCGTAGCGCATGTGCGAGAGGACCACCTGGGGCGAGTCGCCGTCGAGGGCGAGCCCGAGGTTCATCGCGTAGACCATGTCGGGAGCGTCGGGCAGCTGCGGCAGCACGTGCACCGTGCCACCCGCGGCCTCGATCGCCGCGACGATCGCGAGCCACTCCGCACGCGTCCGCAGCGGCTCGGGCTGGTCGTCGAGGTCCATGAACGGGTTGATGGAGTAGTCGACGCGGAAGTGGTTGGGCTCGACCATCAGGTAGTCGTGACCCCACTGGAGTCGGCCGTTGTCGAGACTGCTGTTCATCGTCGCCCTCCCTCGGACCAGTCGCTCCCGGCGCGACCTGTGTATCCACCGGTCGTTTCGGGGCTGTTTCGGGCCTTCGCGTGTTGTGTGACACAGGATTGCCGGATTGTCGGACAATCCCAGTGTGCGCCACCGAGGGTGCATCTGGCAAAGAATTGTCGGACAATCGGACTGTCATGTCGGACACACCGGTCTCGGACCCCTTCTCCTCCCTCAGCCTGGAGCCCGTCTCGACGGTCGACCGGGTCGCCGAGGAGCTGCGGCGTTCCCTCTTCGAGGGCGAGCTCGGCCCCGGCACCGCGCTGCGCGAGATGGCGCTCGCGTCCGCCCTCGGCGTCTCCCGCTCCACGGTGCGCGAGGCGCTCGGGATGCTGGTGGCGGAGGGGCTGGCCGACCGGGTTCCGAACAAGGGCACCCAGGTACGCACGCTCGACCCGGACCAGGTCCGCGACGTGTGCCAGGCGCGCGTGGTGATCGAGACCGCCGGCGTACGACGGTGGAACGAGGCGGGCGACACCCTGCGCGACGACGTACGCCGGGCGCTGCAGGCGTTCTCGGACCTGACCGACACCGACTACACGGCCGCCGAGTTCACCGCCGCCCACCTCGAGATCCACCGCGCCCTCTCGGCGCTGACGGGCTCGGAGCGGCTCGTCGCGGTCGCGGAGTCGCTGCACGCCGAGGTGCGCCTCGCGCTCGCGCACGTCGACCGGGCTCGCGGCAACGCGCTCGAACAGGTCCATTCCCATGCCGATCTCCTCTCCCTGCTGGAGAAGAGCGACCTGGATGCCGCTGCGGACGAGCTCGGCACGCATCTGGCCGGCGCCGAAACCTCCATGCTCGAAGCCATCGGCGAGCGCGGTTAGCCCACTACGCTGACCGCATGAAGTTCCTCACCTGGCTCGTCGTCAACGCCCTGGCACTGGGCGCGGCCGTCTGGCTCTTCGACGGCATCACCCTGACGGGCGGCAGCGACAGCGACAAGGTCCTGACGCTGCTGATCGTCGGCGCGATCTTCGGGGTGATCACCTCGTTCGTGCGACCGCTCGTCAGGCTGCTCTCGCTGCCGCTGATCGTGATCACGCTCGGCCTGATGCTGTTCGTGATCAATGCGCTGATGCTGCTGCTCACCAGCTGGGTCGCGGACAGCATCGATCTCGGTTTCCACGTGGACGGGTTCTGGACCGCCCTGTGGGGGTCCATCGTCATCTCACTGGCCTCGACCATCCTCGAGGCGATCTTCCCCCACCCCGACCGCTAAGGAAGAGACCGTCATGACGGAACAGCCCTCACCCCTCCAGCCACCGGCGGCCACGGAGTCGGCCCTGTCGCTGGTGGCCCCGGCGCCCGCGCAGGCGGTGGCCACCACAGCCGCGCCCAAGATGGCCCCGGCCGTCGAGGCCGCTGCGCTGCCGGGCCTGGACGCCAAGGTCGACAGCTACCTGACCTCCCTGATGACCGCGGCTCCGCGCTCCCCGGAGTTCACCGCCAAGGCCACCGACGTCCGCACCATGGGCGACAGCGACATCCGCAAGGCGGCCGAGACCTCCAACCGGCTGCTGAAGTCGCCGGTGAAGGCGCTGCAGGAGGGCGGCCTGTCGGAGGGGTCGAAGGTCGGCTCCACCCTCCTCGAGCTCCGCCGGACGATCGAGGACCTGGACCCGAAGGAGGCCACCGGCGCCAAGAAGCTGCTCGGCATGCTCCCCTTCGGCGACAAGGTCACCGACTACTTCCGCAAGTACCAGTCGGCCGAGAAGCACCTCGACGGGATCCTGCACGCACTGCGTGAGGGCCAGGACGAGCTCGGCAAGGACAACGCCGCGCTCAACCTGGAGAAGCAGCTCCTCTGGGACGCGATGGCCCGCCTCAACCAGTACGTCTACGTGGCCGAGCGGCTCGATGCCCGACTGGCCGCCGGCATCGCCGACCTCGAGGCGACCGACCCCGAGCGGGCGAAGGCCCTGCGCGACGACGTGCTCTTCTACGTGCGGCAGAAGCACCAGGACCTGTTGACCCAGCTGGCGGTGTCCATCCAGAACTACCTGGCCATCGACATCGTGATCAAGAACAACGTCGAGCTGATCAAGGGCGTCGACCGTGCCTCGACCACGACGATCTCGGCACTGCGTACGGCGGTCATCGTCGCCCAGGCGCTGGGCAACCAGAAGCTCGTCCTCGACCAGATCACCGCCCTGAACACGACCACCTCCGGGATGATCGAGCGCACCAGCGAGATGCTCCGGGACAACTCGGTGCGGATCCAGGAGCAGGCGGCCTCGGCCACGGTGGGTCTGCCCCAGCTCCAGGCTGCGTTCAACAACATCTACGCCACGATGGACGCGATCGACACCTTCAAGGTGCAGGCACTCGACAGCATGGCCGCCACCATCGGCACCCTCGAGACCGAGGTCACCAAGTCGCGCGACTACCTCGAGCGCGTCGATCGCCAGGACCAGCGCGTGGCGCACGGGTCGCTGGACCTCAGCGAATCGCCGTGAGTCACGCACCGCCGAGCCTGTGCAGGAGATAGTGGGGCCATGTCGGGTGGTTTCCTCGGCCGCCTCTTCGGCCGTCGCGAGCAGCAGGAGAGCGCGTACGTCGTGCCCTCCGTGCCGACCGACGACGACCTGCTCGCGGCGCTGGCCCGCGTCGAGGCGATGGTCGGCGCCGGCGCCGTACCGGCTCCCGTCGCCTCGCGCGTACGCCGCGTCGACCGCGTCGTCCGCGACACGATCCCGCGGCTGGCCAACCTCGGGTCGGGCAGCCCGCAGGCCTACTCGGTGATGGCCACCGCGACCGACTACCTGCCCGAGGCAGTCGGTGGCTACCTGCGGCTCCCCCGGCAGTTCGCCGACAACCGCCCGGTCGACCGCGGCAAGTCGTCGCTGATGGTCCTCATCGACCAGCTCGACCTGCTGGCCTCCACGATGGACAAGGTGTTCGACGCGGTGTGCCGCGACGACGCGTCCGCCCTGGTCGCCCATGGCCGGTTCCTGCAGGAGAAGTTCGGGAGCGCCTCCTCCGGCGGCACCCTCGACATCGGGTCGAGCCCGCTGCCGCCGATGCCCGACCGTCCCTCGGGCAGCTCTCCTGGCAGTTCTTCGGGGCAGCCCGAGACCGGCAGCCAGAGGTTGCAGCCGCCGGCCGGACGGGACGCGTGATGGCCGACAACAGCCCGAGCCCGCACACCGCGGGGACGCTCTCCCTGAGCGACGCCGTCGAGGGACTCGCCAAGGTCGCGGTGACCGCCGGGGCCGATCCGCAGTCCGCCCGCCTGGAGGGCCTGGCACTGGCCGCTGCGGTCGCCGAGTCCGCCCCCTCGGCTGCGGCCGACTGGGCCGACGCAGCAGGCACGGGCACCTCCACGCAGGACTTCTTCGACGCCGCCAGTCGCGGACGCCGGTGGCGGGACTCACCCACAGCGACCCTGAGCGCACTGAGCGCCCAGGGCTCGCCGTACGCCCAGGACTATGCGCGGTCCCTGGCCGAGATCGCCTCGGCCGCGTGCCAGCTCGGTGAGCCGACGATGCGGGTCATCGGCAACGCCTCGGTCGCGGCCGCCGCCCAGCTGTCCGTCGTCACCGGCAACCGCCTCCCGTGGGCGCCGCTGAGCGCTGTTCAGGAACCCACTCCCGACACTGCTTCGGCGACAGGGGAACGGACCCAGGCAGCCGTCCCGGCCCAGACTGAAGCCAAGCCTGCGCCCGCCGTTCCCGAGAAGAGCCTCGAGGAGCTGCTCGCAGAGCTCGACGGCCTGATCGGCCTGGAGCGGGTGAAGCGCGAGGTCCACCGCCAGGTCGCGCTGCTGCGCGTCGAACGGCTGCGCGGCGAAGCGGGCTTGAAGAGCCCCACCATGACGCGGCACCTCGTCTTCACCGGCAACCCCGGCACCGGCAAGACCACCGTCGCCCGACTGGTCAGCGGCATCTACCACGCCCTCGAGCTGCTCTCGAAGGGCCAGCTGGTCGAGGTCGACCGCTCCGAGCTGGTCGCGGGCTACCTCGGCCAGACCGCGACGAAGACCGCCGACGTCGTCGCCTCGGCAGCCGGCGGCGTGCTGTTCATCGACGAGGCCTACAGCCTCACCGGGATGGGGGCGAGCGGTGACCAGTACGGCCAGGAAGCGGTCGACACCCTCGTCAAGGAGATGGAGGACCGCCGCGACGACCTGGTGGTCATCGTGGCCGGCTACCCCGCGCCCATGCGCGCGTTCATCGCCGCCAACCCCGGCCTGGCCAGCCGGTTCCGGACCACGATCGAGTTCGAGGACTACACCGACGACGAGCTGGTCGCGATCCTGACCCAGCTGGCGGCAGGCGCTGACTACGAGGTCCTCCCCGAGGCCGTCGAACGCTTCCGCGAGGTCCTGGGCCGTACCCCGCGCGGGGACACCTTCGGCAACGGACGCTTCGCCCGCAACTCGCTGGAGGCAGCCATCGGCCACCACGCCTGGCGGCTCCAGGACATCGAGGCACCCACCCTCGAGCAGCTCCGCCAGCTGGTGGCCAAGGACTTCGACGAGGACCCCGCCGAGGAAGGCACGCCATGACCGTCACCAGGACTGCTGTTGCGCCGGCACCCGGTCCGGCACCTGCCCCGAACCAGGCCCCGAACCAGGCCTCGTCGTCGTACGTCGCCCGCCAGCTCGCCGGGCTCAACCGGGCGATGCGCTCCGGCTTCGAGGGCACACCTGGCCGGCTCCGGGGGATCGGCGTGCTCACCGTGCTGGCCACGCTGCTCTTCGGCCTGGCCGCGGGCTACTCGTTCCGTGCGGCGGACGGCGCCCTGACCCGCGCCGGGGCCAACACCGACCAGCTGATCCGGGTGCAGGCGATCCAGACCGCTGTCGTCCAGGCCGATGCCGACGCCACCAACGCGTTCCTGGTCGGTGGGCTGGAGCCTCCGGCCGAGCGCGCGGAGTACACCGCCGCGATCGCCTCCGCCTCGAAGCTCATCGCGAAGGCCGCCCAGAACCAGCCGGCCGACGGCCCGGCCCTCGGCGCGCTCAACGAGGCCCTGCTGAACTACGCGACCGAGATCGAGCAGGCCCGTGCCAACAACCGCCAGGCCCTGCCGATCGGGGCGCAGTACCTCAAGAACGCGAGCGCCGGCCTTCGGGCCGAGGCGCTGCCGCCGCTGAAGAGCCTGGTCGACACCAACGACCAGCGCGTCGCCACCGAGTTCGACAACGCCCGCTCGGCCGCGGTGTGGATCATCGTCTTCGGCATCCTCACCCTCCTGGCCCTGGCCTTCGCCCTGGTCTGGCTCGCCCGTCGGACCCGGCGCTACGTGAACGTGCCACTCGCGGCCGCGGCGGTGATCGTGCTGCTGACGTTCCTGGTCGGTGCCGCCGGCCTGGTCAGCATCGGCGGCAAGGCCGACACGGTCCAGGGCGGGGTCTATGCGGCCACCGTCTCCACGGCCCAGGCCAGGATCGCCGGCTTCGATGCCAAGTCCAACGAGAGTCTCGCCCTGATCGCCCGCGGCTCGGGGGCCGCCTTCGAGACGAGCTGGAAGGCGTCGGACGCCGAGGTGCAACGTCAGATCGCCAACCTGGGCGCCAACTCGGCGTCCGAGGACCTCGACCCGCTGCCCTGGAAGGACTACGCCACCGTCCACCAGCAGATCCGCAAGCTGGACGACAACGGCGACTGGGACGGCGCCGTACGCCTCGCCACCGGAACCGCCGAAGGCACCGGCAACGCCACGTTCGCGAGCTTCGACAAGAGCTCGGACTCGCAGCTCAGCTCCCTGGGCCAGCAGACCGCCTCCGAGCTCGACGACGCCGGCGGTTGGCTGGGCGTCGCGGCGTTCGCGGGCGTCCTGGCCGGCATCCTCGCCGCACTGTGTGCCTGGTGGGGCGTGGCCCTGCGGCTGGAGGAGTACCGATGAATCCCTTCAAGGCCCGCGCGGTCGTGGCAACGCTGGCGGCCGCCCTGCTGCTCTCCGCGTGCTCGTCGGCCGGGGACTACGCGACGACCCCGGTCCCCGCGCCGAGTGCAACCCCGGCCCCGTCGGCCGGCGCAGCACCCGCACCGGCCGCTCCTGCCGGCACCGACGTGAAGACCGCCAACTGCCTGAAGACCTACGCCCCGAACGGCTCGCTGCCGGCACCGCGCGACATGCCGGGCGGCTCCTACATGAAGAAGATCCAGGACCGGGGCCGCCTGATCGCCGGCGTCTCTGCAGACACCCTCCTGCTGGGTGCGCGCAACCCGATCTCGGGCCAGATCGAGGGCTTCGACATCGACATGCTGCACGCGATCTCGCAGGCGATCTTCGGCAACCCCGACAAGATCGAGCTGCGGGTCGTCACCGCCGCCCAACGGTTGCCGGTGCTCCAGGACTCGAGCGTCGACATCGTGGCCCGCAACATGACCATCACCTGCACCCGGTGGAAGGACATCGCGTTCTCCAACGAGTACTACCGCTCCGGCCAGAAGGTCCTCGTCAAGCTCGGCGCGAAGACGGCGGACGGCGGCCCGATCACCGGGATGGAGGACCTGAAGGGCCAGAAGGTGTGCGCGCCGAACGGCTCGACCAGCATGGACAAGCTCCGCACGTTCGACGGCCTGGAGCCGGTCGGGTCCGACACCCACACCGGCTGCCTGGTGCTCTTCCAGCAGGGCGCGGTCGACGCCATCACCGGCGACGACACCGTGCTCGCCGGTCTCGCGGCCCAGGACCCCTACGCCGAGGTGGTGCAGTCCCCGGCGTTCACCGCCGAGCCCTACGGCCTGGGGATCAACAAGGACAACGTCGACTTCGTGCGCTTCGTCAACGGCGTCATCGCCGAGATGAAGAGCGACGGACGGTGGGCGAAGAACTACCAGACCTGGCTGGCCGACTCGCTCGGCAAGGCACCCGCTCCGCCCGCCGCTGTCTATGGACGTGAACCGTGATCGCCGCGACGTCGAGCACCGCCGCTCCGAGCGCGCCGGGCCGGCTCGGCCAGGCGATGGCGACCGAGGACGCGCTGCGCTACCTCGAGGCGCTCGGCACCTGGCGCGACCAGCGCAAGGCCGAGCTCGACCTGCTCGACGAGGCCGCCCTCCGCGCACCCGACCAGTCGGCCTTCACCGGCGACATGCTGCTCTCGATGGCCCTGTGGAAGGCCGTGGCCGACCGGCACGACCTGCTCGTGGCGACCTGGGACTCCGGACGCGTCGGCCAGGCGGAGCTCGAGCGCTTGTCCACCCTCGTGTGGGGCCGGCTCGACGCCTCCCGGGAGCTGCCCGCTCAGGCCGCGGTCGGTGGGCAGTCCGCCGCCGGCGCCCTCGCGGTCTCGTTGCCGGAGGCCTGCCGGCTCTCCGATGCGCTGGCCGCCTCACTGCGGGCACGCCTCGGCATCGACGTCTCCGAAGCGGACACCACCGCGCGTCTCCGTCAGCTCCGCGTCTCCGTCGAGCGCGTGCGCGACCTCGTCGACCGCGAGCCCGCGTCGACCCGCGACACAGCAGCCGCTCTTCTTGCCAAGCTGGACAAGCGCGTCACCGAGGCCGCGGCCAAGGCCCAACGGGGCGCCAACGTGGGCGGGCTGATCGGCCCCCTGGAGACCGAGGTCGCCCGGGCCGAGCGCGACCTCATCGTCGGCGGCGCCAACCGTCGCGCCGACGCCCATGACGAGTCCCGGGCTCGCGCCCTGCGTGCCGAGCTGGAGGCCCGTGGCGCGGCCTTGCGGCTGCTCGCGGCCAGGTGCGTCGCCGAGGTGACCCCCGCCCCCCGGTTCGCGGTGCCCGAGGTCGCAGCCCTGGGCGTCGTACCCCGCGACCCTGCGGCCGTCGATGCCTACCTCGTCCGGCTCGACGCGGTCGGACGCGCGATGACCATGGCCCAGGACGCCTACGCCAAGGCACTGTCCGAGCTCGACGAGCTGCGCGGCCGACTCGAGGCGTACGCCGCCAAGGCCGCCGCCCTCCGGGTGTCGTCGGGGGCAGCCGAGGACCTGAGGGACCTGCAGCGCCGCGTCGAGAAGATCCTCGACGCGGCACCGGCCGACATCTCCCGCGCCCGAGCCCTGACTGCGGCCTACCAGGCCTACCTGGCCGACGTGGTGGCACAACCGGGCGCAGCCCGACCGAGCATCGGAGGCACGCCGTGACCGCGATCGCCTGCACGCAGCCGGGTTGCACCGGCCACATCCTCGACGGCTACTGCGACGTCTGCGGCTCGCCCGGCGGAGCGGCTGGTGCGTCCGCCGGCTCGGCCGCCGTCGCGACAGGGTCGGGCACCGCCGCCACCTCGATCGGTGCGGCCGGAGGCGCCTGCACCCAGCCTGGCTGCGGCGGGACGGTCGTCGACGGCTACTGCGACGTGTGTGGCACCCCGGCCGGTGCCCCACCTGTGGCGGCCGGAATCCCTGCTGGGGTGGGCGAAACCGCGTCGACCTCCTCGCGTGCGTCCAACCGGCTCGCCTCCACCGCCCTCGGATCGGCACGCGCGGCCGCGGGCGGCACGAAGATCACGCGCCGCGTCGGCACCTCCTCGACCAGGCTGCGCGGTGCCCGGCTGGGCGCTGGTCTGACCTCGATCCCGCCCGTCCCGGCCGTGGACGCTGCGCTGGCGATCATGAAGAACCCGGTGGTCCCGGAGGAGCGCCGCAACTGCCCGATGTGCGAGGCCCCGGTCGGTCGCTCCCGCGACGGACAGCCCGGCCGCACGGAGGGCTTCTGCCCGAAGTGCCGCGCGCCGTACTCGTTCGCGCCGAAGCTCAAGAAGGGCGACCTGGTGGGCGGCCAGTACGAGGTCGCCGGCGCCCTGGCCCACGGCGGTCTCGGCTGGATCTACGTCGCGCAGGACCGCAACGTCTCCAACCGCTGGGTCGTCCTCAAGGGCCTGCTCAACTCCGGTGACCCGGACGCCCTGGCCGCAGCGATCGCCGAGCGTCAGTTCCTGGCGCAGGTCGAGCACCCGCTCATCGTCGAGATCTACAACTTCGTCACGCACGAGGGTGCCGGCTACATCGTGATGGAGTACGTCGGCGGCACGTCGCTGAAGCAGCTGCTCAAGCAGCGGATGCAGGCCGCCGGCGGGAAGTACGACGCACTCCCGGTCGACCAGGCGATCGCCTTCCTGATCGAGATCCTGCCGGCGTTCCAGTACCTCCACGACCTCAACCTGGTCTACTGCGACTTCAAGCCGGACAACATCATCCAGGTCGGCGACGCAGTGAAGCTGATCGACCTCGGCGGCGTGCGACGGCTCGACGACCTCGACTCGGCGATCTACGGGACCACCGGCTACCAGGCGCCCGAGGTGCCCGTCGTCGGACCGTCGGTGGCCTCCGACATCTACACGATCGGGCGCACCCTGACCGTGCTCGTGCATGGAGTTCCGCGGCTACCAGAGCACCTACATCGCCTCGCTCCCCCCGGTCGACCAGACGCCGCTGTTCCAGAAGTACGACTCGCTCTACCGGCTGCTGCTCAAGGCCTGCGCGCCCGACCCGGCCGACCGGTTCGTCTCCGCCGACGAGCTGCGCGTGCAGCTGCTCGGCGTACTCCGTGAGGTGGTGGGCCTCGAGCGTGAGGGCGCCGCCGAGCACTCGACCTCCTCGCTGCTGTTCGACTCCCCGACCGTCTCCGACGACGTGCTCGACTGGGCCGACCTGCCCGACGCTGCGGGTCGACGAGAGCGACACCCAGTCGGCCTGGCTGCGGTCGGTCAGCATCGACGACCCGCGCGAGCGGCTCAAGGCCCTCGAGGGCGCGCCCGAGGTCACCGCCGAGGTGCTGCTCGCGCGGTCGCACGCCGTCGCTGGAGGCCGGCGACCACGCCGCGGCCGACAGCGCCGCGCAAGCACTGCTCGTGGACGACCCGTGGGAGTGGCGCGCGGCGTGGATGTCCGGGCTGATCGCCCTGTCCCAGGGCAAGACGGCCGACGCGCAGAGCGCGTTCAACGCGGTCTACGGCCAGGTGCCCGGAGAGCTCGCACCCAAGCTGGCGCTCGCGTTCGCCTGCGAGACCGGCGGCGAGCACGACGTGGCCGAGTCGCTCTACGTCACGTGTGCGCGCACCGACGCGAGCTACATCGCCCCGGCCGCGTTCGGTCTCGCCCGGATCCGGTCCGGCAAGGGTGACGTCGAGGGCGCGATCCGCGCGCTCGACCTGGTGCCGGCCACGAGCCGCGCATTCACCCCGGCCCGGCGGCGCCGGGCGAGCCTGCAGGCCGAGTCGGGCGGCGGGCTGCGCTCGCTGGCCTCGGCCCTCGAGAGCATCGACAACCTCACCATCGACCCGGTCGACCGGTCCCGCTTCCGGGTGGACGTCCTGGCGTCGGCGCTCGCGATCGTCGAGAAGGACGGCGTCGACCCGGCGGTCAGCATCGACGGCCGGCCGGCGACCGAGCCCTCGCTGCGAGACGGGCTGGAGGCGGCGTACCGCGACCTGGCGGTGCACGCCAGCAGCCGCGCACGACCGGGTCGGCCTCGTCGACAAGGCCAACGCCGTACGCCGCTGGACCGTGCGATGACCCAACCCACCGAGGAGAACACCGTCGGCACCCTGACCTGTCCCACGTGCTCGGCGCAGGTCGCGGCGCGGCGAGCAGTTCTGCGAGGCGTGCGGTGCCGCGCTGGCCGCGTCACCCGCTGCCGAGGCGCCGAAGCCCACCGGCGACGAGACCCCGCTCGACACCGCTCCGGCAGTCCCCGCCGCCCCCGTCAATGCGTGCCACGAGTGCGGCGGCGTCGTCGCCGAGGACGGCTACTGCACCGAGTGCGGCAGCCAAGGCGCGGACGCGCGCGCGACCACTTCACCGAGCAGCCGGCCCCCTGGGTGGCCGGGGTCTGCGACCGCGGCGTACGCCACTCCCGCAACGAGGACGCGATGGCGCTCGACGCCCAGCCCGAGCCCGGCGGCCGGGCCGTCCTCGTGGTCTGCGACGGGGTGTCGACCTCCACCGACTCCGACGTCGCCAGCCTGGCCGCTGCCCGCGCCGCGCGGGACGTGCTCGTCCGGCTCCTCCGGCAGCGGCATCGGCACCGCCGGGGCACGGGTCGCGGCCACGGCGAAGGCGCTCGGCGCCGCCGCCGACGCGGCCAACGACGCCGTGATCGCGAACACCACCGCCCGGACCCGGCAACCCGGCCTCGTGCACGTTCGTCGCCGGCGTGGTCGACGCGTCCTGCTGGTCGTCGGGCTGGGTCGGCGACAGCCGCGCCTACTGGCTCCCGGAGACCGGCGACGCCGCGAGCTGCTCTCCACCGACGACTCCTTCGCGGCGGAGCAGATCGCCGCCGGCGTGTCCCGCGCGGAGGCCGAGAACGGGCCCCAGGCGCACGCGATCACCCGCTGGCTCGGCAGCGACGCCCCGGACCACACGCCGGGCACCGTCTCGCTGGACCTGGACAGCGCGGGCTGGGTGCTGGTCTGCTCCGACGGCCTGTGGAACTACTGCTCCGAGCCCGAGGACCTGGCCGCGCTGGTGCGCGACCTGGACAAGGCCTCGGGAGCCGACCCCTGGGCCTGTCCTCTGCGCTGGTCGACTGGGCGACGCCCAGGGCGGCGTCGACAACGTCACCGTGACGCTGGCCCGGATCGGCCCGAGCACGAACCCCGCGCCTGCTACAACGTCCGCAGAAGCCGCGGCAGAC
>CAWAJJ010000012.1:0-536192 GCA_963782305.1 uncultured Actinomycetota bacterium
CACCGGTCCAGGTGCAGGGGATCCCGATCGCCGACCGGCACAACGACTACCTGGCCGAGATCGCCGCCCGGATGCGCAAGCAGGGCCTGCGCGTGGAGATCGACGACTCCGACGACCGGATGCAGAAGAAGATCCGCAACGCGCAGCTGCAGAAGGTGCCGTTCATGGTGATCGCCGGGGACAACGACCTCGAGGCCGGTGCCGTGAGCTTCCGCTACCGCGACGGCCGCCAGGACAACGGCGTGCCGATCGACGAGGCGATCTCCCGCGTGGCCGAGGCGGTCGCCTCCCGGGTCCAGGTGTGAACGACCCGGGCGGGACGGACCGACTCGGCTTCGAGGGCTTCGACCGGCTCTGGACCCCCCACCGGATGGCGTACGTCGCACCCGTGGGTCCCGTCGACCAGGGCTGCCCGTTCTGCGCGATGGAGCACCTGCCACTCGAGGAGAGCCTGGTCATCGCACGCGGGGCGCACTGTTTCGCCGTACTCAACCTGCACCCGTACAACCCGGGGCACCTGATGATCCTGCCGCAGCGCCATGTTGCCGAGCTCGAGGAGCTGACTCCGGAGGAGGCCACGGAGCTCACCCGGACGACCCAGCACGCGATCCGGGTGCTGAAGAGGGTGAGTGGTCCGCACGCGTTCAACGTGGGGCTGAACCTCGGCGGTGTCGCCGGCGGGTCCCTGGCCGATCACCTGCACCAGCACGTCGTACCCCGCTGGTCGGGAGACGCGAACTTCATCACCGTCGTCGGGGGGACCAAGACCCTCCCGCAGCTGCTCGCCGACACCCGGAAGCTGCTCGCGGACGCCTGGGGTCAGCTCAGCTGACGGCGGGCTCGGTCAACGCTTCTTGCCGGAGGTGGGCTTGATGATCGACGCCTCCTGGGCGTCTCCGCGCTTCGCGGCCCGCTTCTCCTTGATGGACTTCCCGGTCTTCTTGGTCATGCTCTGGCGAGGCGACTTGTCGCTCATGTGGACCCTTTGGTGGGAAGCCTGAATGGCTCCGTGCGTTCGACGGTACGCCCTGCACGGACCTGGGCCCTCCGGGCGGTAGCCTCCTCGCGTCATGTTGGACAGGTTCAAGCACTTCTGGCAGAGCGTCATGTTGGCGCCGTTCGTCAACACCTTCATCAGGCTGGGCATCAGCCCGGACGCCGTCACGCTGGTCGGCACCCTGGGGGTGGCGGCGGGCGCTCTGGTGTTCTTCCCCCAGGGCAAGCTGCTCATCGGCGTGCTCGTCATCACCGCCTTCGTGTTCAGCGACCTCATCGACGGGGCGATGGCCCGCAAGACCGGCCGGACCTCGAAGTTCGGCGCGTTCTTCGACTCCACCCTCGACCGCATCGGTGACGGGGCGATCTTCGGCGGTCTGGTGCTCTACTTCGCCGGCCCCGGGGACAACTACCTCTACCTGTGCGTGGCTCTCTACTGCCTGGTGATGGGCGCAGTCACCAGCTATGCCCGGGCGCGCGCCGAGTCACTCGGCATGAATGCCAAGGGTGGACTGGCTGAGCGGGCCGACCGGATCGTGGCGATCCTCGTCATGGCCGGGTTCAGCGACATCTTCGACGCCCCCATCCTGTTGGAGGTGACCCTCTGGGCGCTCGCGCTGGCCAACACCGAGACCGTCGTACGCCGCATCCTGATGGTCCGCAAGCAGGCCCTCGCGGAGGCCGGCCAGGGCTGAACGGCCGGTGCGGGGGACCGGTCCCGCCGGACGTACGATGCGGCCATGGCTGACATCCCTTCCTCGATCCCCCAGAGCTCCCCTGAGCGTGGCACCTCGCGCGTCAAGCGCGGCATGGCCGAGATGCTCAAGGGTGGCGTGATCATGGACGTGGTCACCGCCGACCAGGCCAAGATCGCCGAGGACGCCGGCGCGGTGGCCGTGATGGCGCTCGAGCGCGTTCCCGCCGACATCCGCGCCCAGGGCGGCGTCTCCCGGATGAGCGACCCGGACATGATCGACAGCATCATCGAGACCGTGTCCATCCCGGTGATGGCCAAGGCGCGCATCGGCCACTTCGCCGAGGCGCAGATCCTGCAGAGCCTGGGCGTGGACTACGTCGACGAGTCCGAGGTGCTCACCCCCGCCGACTACGCCAACCACATCGACAAGTGGGCGTTCACCGTCCCGTTCGTGTGTGGGGCGACCAACCTCGGCGAGGCGCTGCGCCGGATCACCGAGGGAGCGGCGATGATCCGCTCCAAGGGCGAGGCCGGCACCGGTGACGTCTCCAACGCGGTCACGCACATGCGCACGATCCGCCGCGAGATCCGCCGCCTCGGAGCTCTGTCGGAGGACGAGCTGTACGTCGCGGCCAAGGAGCTGCAGGCGCCGTACGACCTGGTCACCGAGGTCGCCGCGAGCGGCAAGCTTCCCGTCGTACTCTTCACCGCCGGAGGCATCGCCACGCCTGCGGACGCCGCGATGATGATGCAGCTGGGTGCCGAGGGCGTGTTCGTCGGTTCAGGCATCTTCAAGTCGGGCAACCCGGTCCAGCGGGCCGAGGCGATCGTCAAGGCGACCACCTTCTTCGACGACCCCGACGTGGTCGCGAAGGTGTCGCGCGGGCTCGGTGAGGCGATGGTCGGCATCAACGTGGAGGACATCCCGCAGCCGCACCGGTTGGCCGACCGCGGCTGGTGATCAGCCCTCGCACCCCCGCCCGGTATAGTCCATTAAAGTTATTTGTCGGAAAACGTAGCGTATGTCCGGTTTCTCCCCCACCATTGGTCTTGCATCGCCTAGTGCGATCAACCCACCAGTTCCCGGTGGGGTGCCGCCGCGGGGGAGGCACCCCATCGGGACGTTGGCTCTTGCAGAGGGCCATGCCGAGATGAACGCGGGAGAGACCGCACCGCGGATCGGGGTCCTGGCCCTGCAGGGAGACGTGCGCGAGCACCTCGCCGCGCTGGGATCGCTCGGCGTCGCCTCCCTGGCCGTACGACGACCCGCCGAGCTCGCCTCCTGCCAGGGTCTCGTGATCCCGGGTGGCGAGTCGACCACGATGGCGAAGCTGGCCCGCATCTTCGACCTGTTCGAGCCGCTGCGGGAGCGGATCGCGCAGGGGATGCCGGTCCTCGGCACCTGCGCGGGGATGATCCTGCTCGCGGACCGGGTCGAGGACGGCACCGCCGACCAGGAGACCCTCGGTGGGCTCGACATCACGGTGCGTCGCAACGCCTTCGGGCGCCAGGTCGACTCCTTCGAGGGCGACCTGGACTTCGCCGGCCTCGACGCGCCCGTGCACGGGGTGTTCATCCGGGCTCCGTGGGTCGAGGCCACGGGCGCGGGCGTGGAGGTGCTCGCACGGGTGTCCTCGGGCGAGGCCGTGGGTAGGATCGTTGCGGTCCGGCAGGGATCGTTGATGGCGACGTCGTTCCACCCCGAGGTGGGCACCGACGTACGCATCCACCGCCTCTTCCGCGATCTCGTAGTCGAACACGCAACGGAAGGAACGCGCTGATGTCTGGCCACTCCAAGTGGGCGACGACCAAGCACAAGAAGGCCATCATCGACTCCCGCCGCGGGAAGATGTTCGCCAAGCTCGTCAAGAACATCGAGGTGGCCGCCCGGATGGGCGGCGGCGACATCACCGGCAACCCGACGCTCTACGACGCCATCCAGAAGGCCAAGAAGTCGTCGGTGCCCAACGACAACATCGACCGCGCGGTCAAGCGCGGCTCCGGTGCCGAGGCGGGTGGAGCCGACTACATCACGATCATGTACGAGGGCTACGGGCCCAACGGTGTCGCGTTCCTGATCGAGTGCCTCACCGACAACCGCAACCGTGCCGCGATGGAGGTGCGCACCGCCATGAACCGCAACGGCGGTTCGCTGGCCGACCCGGGCTCGGTGTCCTACATGTTCAACCGCAAGGGCGTGGTGATCGTCCCGACCGAGCAGGAGGGCAAGCGGGTCGACGAGGACGACGTCCTGGAGGCGACCCTCGAGGCCGGCGCGGAAGACGTCAACGACCTCGGCGACTCCTTCGAGGTGATCAGCGAGGCGACCGACCTGGTGGCAGTGCGTACGGCGCTCCAGGCCGCCGGTGTCGACTACGACTCCGCCGACGCCTCGTTCGTGCCGAGCATGCAGGTCGAGCTCGACCAGGAGGCGGCCGGCAAGGTCTTCCGCCTGATGGAGGCGCTCGAGGACCTCGACGACGTGCAGAACGTGTTCGCCAACTTCGACGTCTCCGACGACGTGATGGCCGCGCTCGACGCCTGACTCGCCCGGCGCGTCGCAACCCCGCGAGAAGCGAGGCTCCGGTTAGCGTGGTGCGAACAGGTGTTCGGACGACCCAGGAGTGCTCATGCGTGTGCTCGGCATCGACCCCGGCCTGACCCGTTGCGGGGTGGGCGTGGTCGAGGGGTCGATCGGCAGGCCGCTCTCCCTCGTCGACGTGGGCGTGGTTCGCACAGGCGCAGACCTGCCCATCGAGCAACGGCTCTGCCTGATCGAGGCCGGCCTGGAGCAGTGGCTGGATGCCACCCGGCCGGATGCGGTGGCCGTCGAGCGGGTCTTCAGCCAGCACAACGTCAAGACGGTGATGGGCACCGCCCAGGCGAGCGGGATCGCTCTGCTGGTCGCTGCACGCCGAGGCCTGCCCGTCGCCCTGCACACTCCCAGCGAGGTCAAGGCAGCCGTGACCGGCAGCGGTCGTGCCGACAAGGCGCAGGTGGGGGCCATGGTGACCCGGCTGCTGCGCCTGACCGAGATCCCCAAGCCTGCTGACGCCGCCGACGCGCTGGCCCTGGCCATCTGCCACATCTGGCGCGGCGGTGCGACGCAACCGGCTCGAGGCGGCGGTGGCAGCCCACACGGCCCTGCACGGCACGTCGACCGGAGCGCGCCGATGATCGCCTTCGTGCGTGGCCGAGTCGCCGACGTCGGGCTGACCTCTGCGGTCCTGGAGGTCGGTGGCGTGGGACTGGAGCTCCAGTGCACGCCCAACACGATCGCCGGCCTGCGCATCGGAGCCGAGGCCACCCTGCCGACGAGCATGGTCGTCCGCGAGGACTCGCTGACGCTCTTCGGGTTCGTCGACGACGACGAGAAGCAGATGTTCGAGCTCGTCCAGACGGCCAGCGGTGTCGGCCCGAAGCTCGCCCAGGCGATGCTGGCGGTCCACCGTCCCGAGGTCCTCCGGCGGGCGGTGAGCAGCGACGACGTGAAGACGCTGACGACGGTTCCCGGCATCGGGCAGAAGGGAGCCCAGCGCATCATCCTGGAGCTGCGCGACCGCATCGGACTGCCGATGACGACGAGCGTGCAGCAACCGCCGACGGCCGGGTCCCAGGGCAGCAACTGGCAGGAGCAGGTGCAGGCCGGACTGGTCGGACTCGGCTGGACGGCTCGGGAGGCCGACCAGGCGGTCAGCGCAGTCGCGCCGGAGGCGGAGCAGATGCCGACTCCCGATGTCGCCCGGCTGCTCCGCGCTGCCCTGCGCACGCTGAGCAAGGCCTGACCCGGTGGACGAGACCGAGCTCGAGGCCGCAGAGATGGCCTACATGACTGCCCGCCCGCTCACCGCGGCGGACGCGGACGGCGACGAGCGGGTGGTCGAGGCGGCGCTCCGGCCACGCACCCTGGACGAGGTCGTCGGCCAGGAGCGCGTCCGCGAACAGCTCTCCCTGCTGCTCGAGGCCGCCCGTGGTCGTGGGCGGGTGCCGGACCACGTGCTGATGAGCGGGCCCCCCGGCCTCGGCAAGACGACCCTGGCGATGATCATCGCCGCCGAGATGAGCTCGCCGCTCCGGCTGACCAGCGGCCCGGCCATCACCCACGCCGGTGACCTCGCGGCGATCCTCTCCGGGCTCAACGAGGGCGACGTGCTCTTCGTCGACGAGATCCACCGGATGTCGCGACCGGCCGAGGAGATGCTCTACATGGCGATGGAGGACTTCCGGGTCGACGTCGTCATCGGCAAGGGGCCAGGGGCCACCGCCATCCCGCTGGAGATCCCACCGTTCACCCTCGTCGGAGCCACCACCCGCGCGGGGCTGCTGCCCAGCCCGCTGCGCGACCGGTTCGGCTTCACCGCTCGCCTGGAGTTCTACGAGCCCGAGGACCTCGAACGCATCGTGCACCGCTCGGCGGGTCTGCTCGACGTCGAGCTCCGGGGTGACGGCGCGCGCGAGATCTCGCTTCGTTCCCGCGGGACACCCCGGATCGCCAACCGGCTGCTGCGTCGGGTGCGCGACTACGCGCAGGTGCGCGCCGACGGGGTCGTCACCCGTGAGCTGGCCCGTGCGGCCCTGGAGCTCTTCGAGGTCGACGAGTCCGGACTCGACCGGCTCGACCGAGCTGTGCTCGACGTACTGTGCCGCCGGTTCGCTGGTGGCCCCGTCGGCGTCAGCACGCTCGCGGTCGGAGTGGGCGAGGAGCGTGAGACCGTCGAGGAGGTGGCCGAGCCCTTCCTGGTGCGTCAGGGGCTGCTGGCCCGCACCTCCCGGGGCCGGGTCGCCACGCCCGCGGCCTGGATCCATCTCGGTCTCACCCCACCGGCAGGTGCGGCGGGGGACGAGCCGATACAGTTCGGGTCGGAGTCAGACTGAGCCGGTGACGGCCGTTACACTTCACGCTTGGTGTCGTACATAGTCCCTGCTTTCGAGCCGTGTCCCGGCTCAGTGGCGGAGGAGCGGCACCCCGACCTGTTCCCTTCCCTTGGAGATGTCCGTCGTGCCCGCCTATGCACAGCTGCTCGTGATCGTCGTGGCAATGATCGGCTTCTGGGCCATCGTCATGCGCCCCGCCCGGACCCAGCAGCGCCGGGTGCAACAGCTCCAGAGCGAGCTCGAAGTCGGTCAGCAGGTCGTACTGTCAGCGGGGATCTTCGGCACCGTCCGCGCGTTGAGCGAGGGGAAGGTCGAGCTCGAGGTCGCGCCCGGAACGGTCCTCACTGTGGCCCGCCAGGTCGTCGTACGACGCGTCGACGAGCTCGAGGCAACTGAGCCCGGGCCACGCGACGACCGGCAGCGAGACCGGGCCCGGGTCGGACCCGACCAAGACCGAAGACTGAGGAGACACATCACCGTGGCGAAGAAGACGCCCCGCCCCGTGCGCACGCTGCTCGTCTTCGGGCTGTCGATCGTCGTGCTCTACGGGCTGGCCGCGCTCGGGCAGACGTGGAAGCCCAGCCTGGGTCTCGACCTCGAGGGCGGCACCCGCATCACCCTGTCGGCGGTTCCGCAGGGCGGCGGCGCGATCACGCAGGCCAAGCTCAAGGAGGCCGCCGGCATCGTCGACGCACGGGTCAACGGCAGCGGTGTCTCCGAGGCCGAGGTGTCCACCCAGGGCAACCGCAACATCATCGTCGAGATCCCCGGCAAGAACGCCTCGAGCCTCGTCGACCAGGTCAAGCGCACCGCCCAGCTCCGGTTCCGGCTGGTCGCCGGCCAGCCGCAGCCCGGCATCGTCGCCCCCCAGGAGAGCAGCTCGCCCTCACCGAGCCCGTCGGCCAGTCCGTCCGGCAAGGCGGGAGCCAAGAAGAACAAGACCCCCAAGGTCGGCAAGGCCAGTCCCACGGCCACCCCCAAGTCGCGTCCGGCGCCCTTCGTCAAGCAGGCCACCCCGACGCCCACGCCCAACCCGGTGACCAGCCCGGAACCCAGCACCGCCGCCACGCCGGAGGCGCCCGCTGCCTCCGACCAGCCGCAGGTCACCCAGAAGGGCGCCTCGGTCAACGACCCGCTGGCGTGGTCGCAGGACCCGGGCATCGAGTGGCTGCAGAAGTTCTCGACCTTCGAGTGCCCCACCGCCAAGTCGACCTCGGCGCCTGTCGCGGACAACCCCGACAAGCCGCTGATCGCCTGCGACGACAAGGGGCAGAAGCTGCTGCTGTCCAAGTCGCTCATCGAGGGCACCGAGCTCAAGTCGGCGTCCTACGGGATCCCGCAGAACAGCACCAGCTACGCGGTCAACCTCGCGTTCAAGAGCAGCGCCCGCAAGGTGTTCGGAGACACCACCACCGCGCTGAACCAGAACGGCGGCACCTTCGCGATCGTCCTCGACGGCAACGTGATCTCCTACGCCGGCGTCAACGAGCCGATCCTGGACGGCAACGCGCAGATCACCGGTGGCTTCAAGGAGTCCGAGGCCCGCTCGCTCGCGAACTCGCTGAAGTACGGCGCGCTGCCGCTGAAGTTCGACAGCACCACCGAGACGATCGGCCCCTCCCTGGCCGGCAACCAGCTCTCCGCGGGCATCCTGGCCGGTTCGATCGGCCTGCTGATCGTGATGCTCTACTGCCTCGTCTACTACCGCGGCCTGGGCCTCGTCGTCGTCGCCTCGCTGCTCGTGGCCGGCGTGATCACCTACGGCCTGGTGCTCGTGCTCGACAAGGCGGCCGGGTTCACGCTCACCCTGCCCGGCATCGCGGGACTGATCGTGGGCGTCGGCATCACGGCCGACTCGTTCATCGTCTACTTCGAGCGAATACGCGACGAGATGCGCGACGGTCGGTCGATGCGGGTCGCCGTGGAGACCGGCTGGACGCGCGCCCGGAACACCTGTCTGGCGGCCGACGCGGTCTCGCTGCTCGCCGCCGTGGTGCTCTACATCTTCGCGATCGGCGTCGTCCGCGGGTTCGCGTTCGCGCTGGGCCTGAGCACCCTGATCGACATCGCGGTGTTCTTCTGGTTCACCAAGCCGATGGTGACCCTGCTCGCCCGCCGGCGGTTCTTCAACACCGGTCAACGGTTCTCCGGGCTCTCCCGCGAGACCCTGGGCATCGACGAGAGCCTCAAGCACGCGCAGCCGGTCGGAGGGAGGGCCTGATGGGAAAGGTCAGCAGGCTCGGGAACGCGCTCTACGAGGGCGACGTCTCCATCGACTTCGTCGGTCGCAAGTGGCTCTGGTACGCCGTCTCCGGGGTCATCGTGATCCTTGCCGTGGGTGGCCTCTACTTCAAGGGCCTCAACTTCGGCATCGAGTTCGAGGGCGGGGTGGAGTACCAGGTCAGCATGCCGGCCGACCAGGTCACCCAGGACAACGTGGACAAGATCCGCAACGCCGTCGCCGACACCGGCATCGACGCGGCGTCCTCGCCGATCGTGAACACCTCGGGCAAGTCCATCCGGGTGCAGACCGAGGAGCTGACCAACGCTCAGGCGATCAAGGTCACCAACGTGATCGCCGAGACCGTCAACGTCGATGCCGACCAGGCCATCTCCACCCAGGACATCGGAGCGAGCTGGGGCGAGCAGGTCGCCAAACGGGCACTGACCGGGCTCGGGGTCTTCCTGGTGCTGGTGGTGCTGTTCATCTGGGCCTACTTCCGCGAGTGGAAGATGTCCGTGGCGGCTCTCGTCGCCCTGGCGCACGACGTGATCATCACGGTCGGCATCTACGCGCTGTCGGGCTTCGAGGTCACCCCGGCCACGGTCACCGGCCTGCTGACCATCCTCGGGTTCTCGCTCTACGACACCGTCGTCGTCTTCGACAAGGTGCGAGGAGAACACCCGCAACCTGAGGAAGAGCCGACGGACGTACGCCGAGCTGGCCAACCTCGCGGTGAACCAGACCCTGGTGCGCTCGATCAACACCTCGATCGTGGCGCTGCTCCCGGTGGGCGCGATCCTCTACGTCGGCGCGGTCAGCCTCGGGACCGGTGCGCTCAAGGACCTCGCGCTCGCGCTGTTCGTCGGCATGGCCGCCGGAACCTACTCCTCGATCTTCATCGCCACCCCGCTGGCCGTGCAGCTGAAGTCGGGGGAGAAGGAGATCACCCAGCAGGACGCCCGTGCCAAGGCCCGCACCAGGCGCGACGTGGACCGCTACGCCGACGTGCCCGTCTTCACCGACGACCTGCCCGTGCGAGAGACGCCCGAGGGCTTCGAGCCCGAGGACGACGTCGAGGAGACAGGTGGCGCCGGTGAAGGCACCCCCGCGGCGTCCCGAGGCGTCCGGCTCCGGCCGCGTCGTGCCGGAGTCGAAGGCGCCCGTCCGCGAGTCGGGGGCCGCCAAGCGCAGCCAGCCGAAGCGCGAGCCCCGTTCCAAGCGCGGCAAGTGAGAGCCGGTCGATGACAGCGCTCAGCGATCTGATCGGGTCACTGATCCGCGACATCCCCGACTTCCCCAAGCCGGGCGTCACCTTCAAGGACATCACCCCGCTGCTGGACGACCACGCTGCCTTCACGGCGGTGGTGAGCGCTCTGGCTGACGCGGGTCGCGACGAGAACGGCGCGGTGGTGGTCGACAAGGTCGTCGGCATGGAGGCGCGCGGGTTCATCCTCGCGGCCCCGGTCGCGCTCGCCCTCGGCGTCGGCTTCGTGCCGGTGCGCAAGCCCGGCAAGCTGCCGTGGAAGACGAGCGCCGTGAGCTACGAGCTCGAGTACGGCCACGAGACCCTGGAGATGCACACCGACGCGTTGGCGGCGGGAGAGCGCGTCCTGGTCATCGACGACGTCCTCGCCACCGGCGGCACGGCACGCGCCACCGCCCAGCTGATCGAGGAGCCCGGGGCCGTCGTGCACGGTCTTGCGGTGATGATGGAGCTGAGCTTCCTCCCCGGCCGCGAGACGATCGGCGACCTGCCGCTGACGGTGCTGCACACCGTTTAAGCATCAACTGTTCCCCGTCCACCTAGACTGGACAGAGACGTCTCCGGTGGCCGAGGGGAGGGGCGATGGCAGAGGACCGTGTGGTGGTCGACCCCACAGCCGACGCTGCCCCTGCGCCCGAGAAGGCGCCCACCCTCACCGGTCGAGGCGTGCGGGCGCGGCTGGCCCGGATCGGCACCAGCAAGCAGGTCGGCAACCCGGTCCTGGAGCCGCTGTTCCGCACCGTGCGGGCCAACCACCCCAAGGCCGACCTGGCCCTGCTCGACCGCGCCTACGAGATCGCCGAGAAGCACCACCGCGGCCAGATGCGCAAGAGCGGCGACCCCTACATCACCCACCCGCTGGCGGTCACCACGATCCTGGCCGACATCGGCATGACCGAGCCGACCCTGGTGGCCGCCCTGCTGCACGACACGGTCGAGGACACGGCGTACACCCTCGACGAGCTGCGCGCCGACTTCGGCGACGAGGTCGCGGCTCTCGTCGACGGCGTCACCAAGCTCGACAAGGTCAAGTACGGCGACTCGGCGCAGGCCGAGACCATCCGCAAGATGATCGTCGCGATGAGCAAGGACATCCGGGTCCTGGTCATCAAGCTCGCCGACCGGCTGCACAACATGCGCACGCTGCGCTACGTCAAGCAGGAGACCCAGGAGCGCAAGTCGCGCGAGACCCTGGAGATCTACGCCCCGCTCGCCCACCGCCTCGGCATGAACACGCTGAAGTGGGAGCTCGAGGACCTCGCGTTCGCGACGATGCACCCGAAGATCTACGACGAGATCGTCCGGCTGGTCGCCGAGCGGGCCCCGTCGCGCGACCAGTTCCTGGCCCAGGTGATCACCCAGGTGGAGGCCGACCTCCGCGGCGGCAAGATCAACGCCCGGGTGACCGGACGACCCAAGCACTACTACTCGATCTACCAGAAGATGATCCACGGCGACCGCGAGTTCTCCGACATCTACGACCTGGTCGGCATCCGGATCCTGGTCGACAACGACCAGGACTGCTACGGCGTCCTCGGCGTGCTGCACAACCGCTGGAACCCGCTGCCCGGGCGGTTCAAGGACTACGTCGCGATGCCGAAGTTCAACATGTACCAGTCGCTGCACACGACGGTCATCGGTCCCTCCGGCAAGCCCGTGGAGATGCAGATCCGCACCGTCGGGATGCACCGCCGGGCGGAGTACGGCGTCGCGGCCCACTGGAAGTACAAGGAGGACATGCGCGCGCCGGCACCGAGGGGAAGGCCTCCGACCCGGCCGACTCCGACATGCAGTGGCTGCGCCAGCTGCTCGACTGGCAGAACGAGGTCGAGGACCCGGGCGAGTTCCTGGACTCGCTGCGCTTCGAGATCAACAGCGCCGAGGTCTTCGTGTTCACCCCGCGCGGCGACGTCATCGGCCTGCCGATCGGCTCGACCCCGGTCGACTTCGCCTACTCCATCCACACCGAGGTCGGGCACCACACCATCGGCGCCCGGGTCAACGGCCGGCTGGTGCCGCTCGAGTCCGTGCTCGAGCACGGCGACGTGGTCGAGGTGTTCACCTCCAAGTCACCCAACGCCGGGCCGACCCGCGACTGGCTGACCTTCGTGAAGTCCCCGCGGGCGCGCAGCAAGATCCGCCACTGGTTCACCAAGGAGCGCCGCGAGGAGGCCATCGAGCACGGCAAGGAGCAGATCGGCCGGCTGCTGCGCAAGGAGGGCCTCCCGCTCAAGCGGGTGATGACCCACGAGTCGCTGACCCAGGTCGCCAACGAGCTCCGCGTCCCCGACGTGACGGCGCTCTACGCCGCGGTCGGCGAGGGCAACCTGGGCGCCCAGACCGTCGTACGCAAGGTGATCGAGGTCTCCGGCGGCAAGGACGGCGCGGCCGAGGACCAGGCAGAGGCCGTGAACATCTCCCGGCCACGGCGCCGGGGACAGGCCGCCCAGGACTCCGGGGTGATGGTCAAGGGCGCCACCGACGTGCTGGTCAAGCTCGCCCGCTGCTGCACGCCGGTCCCCGGCGACGAGATCCTGGGCTTCGTCACCCGTGGCGACGGCATCTCGGTGCACCGCCGCGACTGCACCAACGCCACCCAGCTGCTCAGCCAGCCCGAGCGTCTCGCCGAGGTGGCGTGGGCGCCGAGCTCACAGTCGACCTTCCTGGTGCAGATCATGGTGGAGGCACTCGACCGCGCCCGGCTGCTCTCCGACATCACCATGGTGCTCTCCGACCAGCACGTGAACATCCTCTCGGCCAGCCTGACCACCACCCGCGACCGCGTCGCGAAGACCCGCTTCGCCTTCGAGATGGGCGACCCGAAGCACCTCGGCGCCATCCTCAAGGCCGTCCGCCTGGTCGACGGCGTCTTCGACGCCTACCGGGTGACTCACTAGGAGAAGTCAGCGGCCGCCTTGCGGGCCATGTCGAGGAAGGCCTGGCGGGAGGCGAGGTTCTCCTCGTGCTGCTTGATCAGCTTCTCGTTGCCGGCGGCGCGGGCCTTCTCCAGGTCGGCCTCGATGCCGGCGATCGCGCGCTCGAGCTGGCCGAGCATGTCGTCGGCGCGGGCCGACTTCTCGGGGTCGCTGCGCTTCCACTTGTCGTCCTCGAGCGAGCGGATGGCCTGCTCGACCTTGCGGATGCCCGCCTCGAGCGACTTCATGTCGTCGCGCGGGACCTTGCCGGCAGCGTCCCAGCGCTCGCTGATCTCCCGGAAGCTGCGCTTGGCCGCCTCGAGGTCCTTGACCGGCAGCAGCGCCTCGGCCTCGACCAACAGGGCGCGCTTGATCTCCGCGTTCGCGGCGAACTCCTTGTCCTGCTCGGCGTTGGCAGCGTCGCGGGCGCCGAAGAACGCGTCCTGGGCCGTGCGGAAGCGTTGCCAGAGCTTCTCCTCGACGTCGCGGGGTGCGGCGCCTGCGGCCTTCCAGTCCGACATCAGCGCGCGGTAGCGCAGGGAGGTCGGACCCCAGTCGGTCGAGTCGCTGAGCGACTCCGCCTCCTTGAGCAGCTTCTCCTTGACCACGCGCGAACCCTCGCGGGTCTCCTGGAGCTCGGCGAAGTGAGTCTTGCGACGCCGGGTGTAGGCAGTGCGGGCGCTCGAGAACCGGTGCCACAGCTCGTCGTCGCTCTTCTTGTCCAGCCGGGGGAGTGCCTTCCACTCCTCGAGCAGGTCACGGAGCCGGTTGACGCCGTTGCGCCAGTCCTTGCCCTGCGAGATCTTCTCGGCCTCGCCGACGATCTGGTCCTTGCGGGTGCGGGACTCCTCGAGACGACGGGCACGCTCCTCGCGGCGCTTGCTGCGCTGCTCCCCGATCAGCGGAGCCAGAGCGTCCAGGCGTGCGCTGAGACCGGCGATGTCGCCGACCGCATTGGCCTCGGCGATCTGCGCGACGACCTTCTTGATCGAGTCCGTCGCCTCATCCGGGGTGAGCGCCTCGCCGCGGACCCGCTGCTCGAGCAGCCGCACCTCGAACTCGAGGGCGTCGAAGCGGCGGGTGAAGAAGGCGAGCGCCTCCTCGGGAGTGCCCTCCGGGTATTGACCGACGACCCGCTCGCCCTCCGGCGTACGCACGTAGACGGTCCCGTCGTCCTCGACCCGGCCCCAGTCGCTGGCCGGCGGTCCGGAGGCCGGCGCGGGAGCGGGGTCGGTAGTGGGTTCGACCGCGGATCGAGCCGCTGGAGGCCTCGGGCGTGGTGGTGGACCAGGTTTCCCGGGACGGAACTGTTGACCCTCGACGGGGGAGTTGCCCTGCGCGGTCACGTTGCTACACCTGCTTCTGCGTTGGCCATTGGTGCGGTTCAGCGTTGTCTCATCGTACGCATGCCGGAGCAGGGATCCCGGGACAGTAGGCTGGCGAGAGTCCAATCCGGTCCCAGAACCCGAAGCAGGAGTCGTCAAGGTGCTGATCGCAGGCTTCCCGGCCGGACCGTGGGGAACCAACTGCTATGTCGCGGCAACGGGTCCCGGCACCGAGTGTGTGGTCATCGATCCGGGCAAGGACGCCGCTGAGGGTGTCGAGCAGGTCGTCCGCGAGCACCACCTCAAGCCGGTCGCGGTCCTGGTCACGCACGGTCACGTCGACCACATGTGGTGCGTCGCGCCCGTCGCCGGCACGTACGACGCCACGGCGTGGATCCACCCGAGCGACCGGCACCTGCTGGCGAACCCGATGGCGGGCATGTCCGCCGAGACCACCTCGATGATGCTGGGCGGCAAGTACGAGTTCGCCGAGCCGGACCGTGTCGAGGAGCTCAGCGACCTGCAGACGCCTCGAGCTCGCCGGGCTGAGCTTCGTGGTCGACCACACTCCGGGCCACACCGAGGGATCGGTCACCTTCCGCACTCCGTACGACGAGGCCGACGTCGCCGAGCTGATGTTCTCCGGCGACCTGCTCTTCGCCGGCTCGATCGGGCGCACCGACCTGCCCGGCGGCGACCACCCGACGATGCTGCGCAGCCTCCGGGACAAGGTGCTGACGCTCCCGGACAACATCGTCGTGCTGCCCGGCCACGGCGAGCAGACCAGCATCGGGCGCGAGCGGGCGACCAACCCCTTCCTCCTCGACCTGATCGAGGACGACCAGAGCGGCCACCCCAGCCCGGTCACGCGAGGTCTGTGACATGGCACGTACCACCCCGCTGAGCGGGTTCCCCGAGCTGCTGCCCGCGCAGCGTCACGTCGAGCAGCAGGTGCTGGCGCGCCTCGCGGCCACCTTCGAGCTGCACGGCTTCGCGAACGTCGAGACGCGAGCGGTCGAGCCGCTCGACCAGCTCCTGCGCAAGGGCGAGACCTCCAAGGAGGTCTACGTGCTCCGCCGGATCCACGACACCGAGGGCGACGCGGGCCTCGGGCTGCACTTCGACCTGACGGTCCCGTTCGCGCGCTACGTGCTCGAGAACGCCGGCAAGCTCCAGTTCCCCTTCCGCCGCTACCAGATCCAGAAGGTATGGCGCGGCGAGCGCCCGCAGGAGGGCCGCTTCCGCGAGTTCACCCAGGCCGACATCGACGTGATCGGACGCGACACGCTCGCGTTCCACCACGACGTCGAGGTCGCGCGGGTGATGCTGGACGCGCTCGGCCGGACTCGGACTTCTTGCCCGGGCTTCCGCCTCCAGGTCAACAACCGCAAGCTGATCCAGGGCTTCTACACCGGGCTCGGGCGTCACCGACATCGACGCGGTGATGCGGTCCGTCGACAAGCTCGACAAGCTCTCCGAGGAGCGAGTCGGAGCCCTGCTCGTCGACGAGGCGGGTCTCACGCCGGAGCAGGCGGAGAGCTGCCTGGCCCTGGCCCGGATCAGCACGACCGACACCTCGTTCGTCGAGCAGGTCCGCTCGCTCGGCGTACACCACGAGCTGCTGGACGTCGGCCTCACGGAGCTCGCCGCCGTGATCGAGGGTTGCGCTCCGCTCGTGACCGACCACGTGCAGATCGTGGCCGACCTGAAGATCGCCCGCGGCCTCGACTACTACACCGGCACCGTGTTCGAGACCCGCCTCGACGGTTACGAGAGCCTCGGCTCGATCTGCTCGGGCGGCCGCTACGACGCGCTCGCCACCGACGGGCGTACGACGTACCCCGGCGTGGGCATCTCGCTCGGCGTCAGCCGCGTCCTGGTGCCGCTGCTCAACAAGGGGCTCGTGGAAGCCGATCGGTCCGTGCCGAGCGCAGTGCTGGTCGCCGTCGTCGACGAGGAGACCCGCGCGAGCAGCGACCTCCTCGCCGAGCAGCTCCGCGCCAACGGGGTCCCGTGCGAGGTGTCTCCGACGGCCCAGAAGTTCGGCTGGCAGATCCGGTACGCCGAGCGGCGCGGCATTCCCTACGTACTCTTCCCCGGAGCGGCCGACCAGGCCCCCGAGGTCAAGGACATCCGCAGCGGCGACCAGCGCGCTGTGGACCCCACCACGTGGACGCCGCCGGTCGAGGACCTGCACCCACGTGTCCGCAGCAACCCACAGGAGCAACAGTGATCCGCACCCATGACGCCGGCGACCTGCGCCCGGCGCACGTCGACACCGAAGTCACCCTCGCCGGCTGGGTCGCGCGACGTCGCGACCACGGGGGAGTGGCCTTCATCGACCTGCGCGAGGCCAGCGGCGTCGTCCAGGTGGTCATCCGCGACGAAGCCGTGGCGCACAACCTGCGCAGCGAGTACTGCCTGAAGATCACCGGCACCGTCCGGCTGCGCCCCGAGGGCAACCAGAACCCCAACCTGCCCACCGGCGAGATCGAGGTCATCGCCACCGACGTGGTCGTGCTGAGCCCGTCCGCACCGCTGCCTTTCCCGATCGACGACGCTGTGACATCAGGGGCGGGGTCGGTCGGCGAGGAGGCGCGCCTCAAGCACCGCTACCTCGACCTGCGCCGCAGCGGCCCCAACGCGGCCCTGCGCCTGCGCAGCAAGGTCAACAAGGCGGCCCGCGACGTGCTGGACGAGGAAGGCTTCGTCGAGGTGGAGACCCCGACGCTGACGCGGTCCACCCCCGAGGGTGCGCGCGACTTCCTGGTGCCGGCGCGGCTGCAGCCCGGCAGCTGGTACGCCCTGCCGCAGAGCCCCCAGCTGTTCAAGCAGCTGCTCATGGTGGCCGGCATGGAGCGCTACTACCAGATCGCGCGCTGCTACCGCGACGAGGACTTCCGCGCCGACCGCCAGCCCGAGTTCACCCAGCTCGACGTCGAGATGAGCTTCGTCGAGCAGGACGACATCATCGCCCTGACCGAGCGGATCCTGACCGCCCTCTGGTCGCTGATCGGGTACGACGTGCCCACGCCGCTGCCGCGCCTGACGTACGCCGACGCGATGGCTCGGTTCGGCTCCGACAAGCCGGACCTGCGGATGGGCCTCGAGCTCGTCGAGTGCACCGAGTTCTTCAAGGAGACGCCGTTCCGCGTGTTCCAGTCGGAGTACGTCGGCGCCGTGGTGATGCCCGGTGGGGCCGGCCAGCCGCGCAAGCAGCTCGACGCCTGGCAGGAGTGGGCCAAGCAGCGGGGTGCCCGGGGGCTTGCCTACCTGCTGGTGAAGGAGGACGGCGAGCTGACCGGGCCGGTGGCCAAGAACATCAGCGACGAGGAGCGGGCCGGGATCGCCGCCCACGTCGGCGCCGAGCCGGGCGACTGCATCTTCTTCGCGGCAGGTCCGACCAAGACCAGCCGCGCGCTTCTCGGCGCCGCCCGCCTCGAGATCGGTCGGCGCGGCGGCCTGATCGACGAGGAGGCGTGGAGCTTCGTCTGGGTCGTGGACGCGCCCCTGTTCGAGCCGGCCGCGGACGCACAGGCTGCCGGCGACGTCGCGGTGGGTGCCGGCGCGTGGACGGCCGTGCACCACGCCTTCACCAGCCCCAAGGACCTCGACTCCTTCGACGAGGACCCCGGCAACGCGCTGGCCTGGGCCTACGACATCGTCTGCAACGGCAACGAGATCGGCGGTGGGTCGATCCGTATCCATCGCAGCGACGTCCAGAAGCGCGTCTTCGCGCTGATGGGTCTCGACGAGGCCGCGGCCCAGGAGAAGTTCGGGTTCCTGCTCGACGCCTTCGCGTTCGGCGCGCCACCGCACGGCGGGATCGCCTTCGGCTGGGACCGCATCTGCGCCCTGCTGAGCGGTGCGGACTCGATCCGCGAGGTGATCGCGTTCCCGAAGAGCGGCGGCGGATTTGACCCGCTCACCGCAGCACCCGCGCCGATTTCCGCAGAACAACGCAAGGAAGCCGGAGTAGACAGTCGTCCGCAGGACATTCTCAACGCAAAAACGAGATCGTCCGAATAGTCGCGCTCTGATAACAATCACGACTACTTCGGGCGGAACGGGCTGACCTGTGCACCGGTTGTGCCTAGGGTCATCTAGTTCAGTCGGGTCCCTGACTGGTTGTCTGCCGGTTCCGCCAGCGCGCGGCGGGCCGCAACGAGGAGGAAATACGTGAGAAGCAAGCGCATGTTCGCCACCGTGGCGGTGGTCGCCACGCTGAGCGTGGTCGGAACCGCCTGTGCCGCACCCGAGAGCGACGACACGGGGAGCAGCAACAAGAAGACCTCGGTCACCATCGGGTGGAACCAGCCGTTCTACTCCTACAACACGCTCTCCTCGAACGGCAACAACGTCACGAACACCAACACGAAGTACCTCACGACCGGCCAGTTCTGGTACGTGACCGCGGACGGCGAGCTCAAGCCGAACAAGTCCTTCGGCAGCTACGAGAAGGTCAGCGACGACCCGCTGACGGTGAAGTACACCGTCGCGGACGACACCACGTGGTCCGACGGCACACCTGTGGACGCGGCCGACCTGCTCCTGGACTGGGCGGCACAGAGCAGCAACCTGAACACGATCGACGCCGAGAAGGTCAAGCTCGACGAGGCCACCGGGCTGCCCAAGAACACCAAGGGCAAGGTCTACTTCGACTCCTCCTCCTACGGCCTGAGCCTGGTCAAGGACACGCCGGAGATCAGCGAGGACGGCAAGTCCCTGACCCTGAAGTACACCCAGCCGTTCGCTGACTGGCAGTACGACATGAACGTCGACCTGCCGGCACACGTCCTCGCCGAGCACGCCCTGGGGATCACCGACCCGCAGGAGGCCAAGGACGCCTTCATCAAGGCCGTCCAGGACAAGGACCAGGCCGCGCTGGTCAAGATCTCCACCTTCTGGAACTCGGGCTTCGACTTCACCAGCATGCCGAAGGGCAAGGACGCCGACCTGGCTCTGTCCAACGCTGCGTATGTGATCACGGACCTCAAAGAGAACGAGTACATGACGTTCGAGAAGAACAAGAAGTACAAGGGTGAGCAGCCGGGTGTCTACGACACGATCACCGTGCGCTGGAACGAGGACCCGATGGCGGAGGTCCAGGCGGTCAAGAACGGTGAGATCGACATGATCAACCCGCAGGCGACCACCGACGTCGTCAAGGCCGCCGAGCAGATCAAGAACGTGGACATCAAGAAGGGCGTGGAGGCCAGCTTCGAGCACCTCGACCTCACCTTCAACAACAAGGGCCCGTTCGACCCGGCTGCCTATGGCGGGAACGCCCAGAAGGCGAAGCTGGTTCGCCAGGCGTTCATGCACGGCGTGCCTCGCTCGGAGATCGTGGACAAGCTGATCAAGCCGATCAACCCCGAGGCCTCGGTGCTCGGGTCCGTGATGATCCAGGCCGGAACACCGGGCTACGACGAGATCTCCGCCGGCAACGGCTCCTCGGCGTACACCGAGACCGATCCCGCCAAGTCGCTCAGCCTGCTCAAGCAGGCAGGTGTGAAGACCCCGGTGGACGTCCGGATGATGTACGCGAAGGACAACGTCCGACGGGTCAACGAGTTCCAGATCATGAAGCCGGCGCTGAAGAAGGCCGGGTTCAACCTGATCGACGCCGGTTCGGCGAAGTGGAGCGAGAAGCTCGGAGATGGCACGTACGACGCCGTCTTCTTCGCCTGGAGCTCACCGACGCCCGCAGTGAGCGCGCTCCGTGAGAACTACGCCACCGCGACGATCAACGACTTCAGCGGCTACAGCAACAAGGCCGTGGACGAGCTGTTCAAGAAGCTGGTGATCACCACCGACACGGACGAGCAGCTGAAGATGCTCACGGAGATCGAGAAGATGATGCTCGACGACGGGTTCGGGCTGCCGATCTTCCAGTTCCCCTCGGTGAACGTCTCCAACAACACCCGGATCGGCAACGTGAACCCGGGGATCTTCCTGCCCGTGCAGTGGTACGGGTACTGGGAGTGGAAGGTTCCCTCCACCAAGTAGCCGCTGGCGCATGAGTATCTCGATGTAGCACCCTCGTGGTGGGTGTCGTCCGTGAGGACGACACCCACCACGAACGCCACACGTCGTCGACCAGACAGGCCCGTGTCCTCATGATCGTGTTCTTCGTCAAGCGGCTGCTCATGTCGCTCCTGGTGGTGCTGATCTCCACGTTGGTCATGTACGTGCTCGTGGACCTGTCGATCGACCCGTTGGAAGACCTGCGCACCAGCACTGCGCCCAACAAGGCCCAGCAGATCGCCAACCGCGTCGCCGAGCTCCATCTCAACGACTCGGTGCTCTCGCGCTACTTCTCCTGGCTGAAGGGCGCGCTGGGCTGTTTCTACGGCAACTGTGACCTCGGCGAGAACTGGAAGTCGCACCAGCAGGTCACCTCACTGCTCAGTGGCGCGGTGACCACCACCATCCAGCTGGTCGGGGTGGCCACCCTGCTGGCCATCGTCCTCGGTGTGCTCGTCGGCGTCGTCAGTGCGCTGCGCCAGTACACCGGTTTCGACTACTCGATCACCTTCCTGTCGTTCCTGCTCTACTCGCTGCCGGTCTTCTGGGTCGCGGTGCTGGCCAAGGTGTTCCTGGCGATCAACTTCAACGACTTCCTGGCTGATCCACACATCTCCGCAGTCGCGATCATCGGCTCCGCGCTCATCATCGGCGTCATCGTCTCCTCCGCCGTCGCGGGCGGTGCTGCCACGCGGCTGCGCAACTTCGCCATCGCCGCAGGCATCGTGGCGGCGATGCTGATCTTCTTCAACGTCACCGACTGGTTCGTGGACCCGTCCATCGGCATCGTCCTGATCGCGGTGAGCTCGGTCGGCTGGGCCTTCGTGGTCACGCTGCTGAGCACCGGCCTCCGCAACCGCCGGGCGCTCTACTCCTCGTTGACGGTCGCAGCCGTCGGCGTGGTGCTCTGGCTCCCGATGCTCTACTTCTGGGACTACGCCCAGGACGCCGACATCCTCGGGTGGCCGCTGGTCATGGCGATGTTCCTGCTGGGACTCGCCGTCAGCGCCGGAATCGGCTTGGCCTGGGGTGGTCCCGACCGCACCCGCTCCGCACGTACTGCGGCCCTCACGGCGATCCCGGTCTCGGCCATGCTGTTCGTGGACCGGCTGATGCAGAGCTGGGGTGCCTACAACGACAACCCGCTGATCAAGGACCGGCCCATCGCGACGATCGGACGCTCGACGCCGAACCTCGAGGGCAGCTTCTGGATCCAGACCATCGACCTGTTCACCCACCTGATGCTGCCGACCGCAACGCTGGTGCTGATCTCGTTCGCTGCCTACACGCGCTACTCGAGAGCGTCGATGCTCGAGGTGATGAACCAGGACTACATCCGCACCGCCCGTTCCAAGGGCCTCACGGAGAGGACGGTGATCATGCGGCATGCCTTCCGCAACGCGCTGCTGCCACTGGCCTCCATCGTGCCGATCGACATCATCACCCTGCTCGGTGGCGCCGTGCTGACCGAGACCGTGTTCGGCTGGTTCGGCATGGGCCGGCTGTTCGTCGTCTCGCTCGGAGGTGACCAGCAGGATCCGGTGATGGCCTACATCGTGATCGTCGGCATCCTCGCGGTGATCGCGAACCTGGTGGCCGACCTGATCTACGCCGTCCTCGACCCGAGGATCCGGGTGGCGGCATGAGCACCCCACTGGAGCCCACGGGCAACCTCGACACCGTCGAGAACGCGATCGAGCTCAAGGATGTCGAGGGCCTGTCGCAGGGCCAGATCGTCCGTCGCAGGTTCTTCCGCCACCGTGGTGCGCTGGTGGGCCTGATCACCCTGCTGCTGGTCACCATCCTGGCGTACACCTCGATCGGCGCCTTCGGCATCCCCGGGTGGTGGAAGTGGGACCACATCACCCCCAACACGGTCAAGAACGGCGGGGCGCCGACGCTGAGCCTGCCGACCTGGCTGGGAGGCAGCGGCTTCGCCATCGGCGACCACCCCTTCGGCCAGGACGAGATCGGGCGCGACATCTTCGCCCGGGTCATGAAGGGCACCCAGACCTCTCTCAACGTGATGGTCATCATCAGCCTCCTTGCGGCGGCGATCGGGATGACGATCGGCGCGGTCTCCGGCTACTTCCGGGGCGCGATCGACCAGTTCCTGATGCGCTTCACGGACCTGTTCATCACCTTCCCGGTCATCGTGATCGGCGCCGTGCTCGGAAACCTCGCCGGCAACGCCGGCGCCTTCTGGCTCGCGGTGGCACTGGGCGCCATCACCTGGACGACGCTGGCGCGGCTGGTGCGCGGGGAGTTCCTCACCCTGCGCGAGCGCGAGTTCGTGGACGCGGCGAAGGTCGCGGGGGCCAGCAGCTTCCGGATCATGCGCAAGCACATGATCCCCAACGCCATGGGCGTGATCATCGTGAACACGACCCTGCTCGCGTCGCAGGCGGTCCTGCTGGAGACCGCGTTGAGCTATCTCGGGTTCGGCATCCAGGCGCCGGACGTCTCGCTCGGGACGATGATCTCGGAGTACCAGTCCGCCTTCGCCACCCGGCCTTGGCTGTTCTGGTGGCCGGGCCTGCTGATCGTGCTGATCGCGCTCTCGGTGAACTTCATCGGCGACGGGCTTCGGGACGCGTTCGACCCGCGCCAGCGCCGGGTGCCCACGCAGCGACAGATGGACCGGGCCGGCCCGCAAGTCGGAGGACGACCCCGGGCACCGGGCCGAGTCATGACCTCCTCAGGCAAGCAGCGGCAGCAGCGCCGTGGTCACCACCAGGGCCGCCACCCCCGCGATCAGCGGCAGGTCCCAGGTGGTGCGCAGTGCACTGCGCTCCAGCCGTCGATCGTCGAGGTGGCCCGCAGCCTTCAGGGCGTCCATGCGGTCGTTGACGGCCATGGACGCGGCACTCTGCTGCCGGCGAGCACGCTCCTTGCCCACGGGTGCGGCGGCGCCCCAGGCGCTCACGGTGCCGTACGCCGTCACCAGCCGCAGCCCGTAGCGGCCGTCCACCGACTCGATGGCCGGCCACGGGACCTCGACCGTGCGGAACGTGTTGACCACCAGCACTCCGCCGTCGGAGACCTCGACCCGCGGCTCGCCAGAAGGCGGCCCAGCCCAGCACGCCGAACAACGTGACCGGACCACCGAACCGAAGGAACGGGCCGGCACCTCCCCAGACGGCGATCGCCAGCGCGAGGACGCGACACAGCGATCATCACCGCCCCCAGCACGTGTGCGGAGCGCGACCTGAGCGTCACGGTCGGTCCCATGACGCCACCCTGACAGACCCGACCGCAGAACCGAGAGGCAACTCGTGAGCACTCCCAGCGCAGGTTCCGGCTCGGACTCCCGCCAGGTCGTCGTCCCTCAGGACGAGGGTGGCCCGATCCTCGAGGTCCGCGACCTCAACGTCGCCTTCTACGTCGACGGTGACTGGTTCCCGGCAGCGATCGACCTCAGCTATCACGTCGACGCGGGTGAGGTCCTGGCCATCGTGGGCGAGTCCGGCTCGGGCAAGACGCAGTCCTCGATGTCGCTCCTCGGCCTGCTCCCCGTGAACGGCCGCGTCTCGGGCAGCGCCAAGCTGAAGGGCAAGGAGCTGGTCGGGCTGACCGGCGCGGGCATGCGTCGCGTCCGCGGCCGGGAGATCGCGGTGATCTTCCAGGAGCCGATGACGGCCCTGAACCCCGTCTACACGATCGGCTTCCAGATCGTGGAGACCCTGCGCTCCCACTTCGAGATGGGGCCGAAGGAGGCCAAGGAGCGCGCGATCGAGCTGCTGACCCTGGTGGAGATCCCGGAGCCGGTGCGCCGCTTCGACGCCTTCCCCCACCAGCTCTCCGGCGGGCAGCGCCAGCGCGCGATGATCGCCCAGGCGCTGGCCTGCGAGCCGCAGCTGCTCGTGGCCGACGAGCCCACGACTGCGCTCGACGTCACCGTCCAGGCCGAGATCCTCAAGCTGATGCGCGACCTGCGCGAGCGCGTCAACGCCGGGGTCCTGCTGATCACCCACGACATGGGTGTGGTCGCGGACATGGCCGACCGGATCGTGGTGATGCAGCACGGCCGCATCGTCGAGTCGGGGACGGCCGACCAGATCTTCAACCACGCCCAGCACCCCTACACGCGAGCAGCTGCTCGCCGTCGGTGCCGCACTTCGGCGCGGTCAGCCAGGCTGTGGCCGACGAGCGCACGGAGCGGGACCGCGAGGCGGCGCGCACCGAGACGCGCGAGCCGATCATGGTGGCCGAGAACCTCGTCCTGGAGTACCCCAAGCGGGGCAACCAGCCGGTGTTCCGGGCCGTCGACGACGTCTCGCTGACCATCGGCCGAGGCGAGGTCGTCGGGCTGGTGGGTGAGTCGGGCTCCGGCAAGACCACCATCGGCCGCGCCGCGCTGGGCCTGCTGCCGGTCGCCGGCGGAAGGCTGGAGATCGCCGGCATCTCGATGAAGGGCGCCAAGCAGAAGGACCTGCGCCCGCTGCGCGAGAAGGTCGGCATCGTCTTCCAGGACCCGGGGTCCTCGCTGAACCCGCGGCTTCCCGTCGGTGAGTCGATCGGCGAGCCGTTGTACCTGCACCGAGGGCTCAAGGGCAAGGCGCTGAGCACCGAGGTGGAGAGCCTGCTCGACAAGGTCCAGCTCCAGCGAGGCTTCCGCAACCGCTATCCGCACGAGCTCTCCGGCGGTCAGCGCCAGCGCGTCGGCATCGCTCGAGCGCTCGCACTCGAGCCCGACCTGCTGGTGGCCGACGAGCCCACCTCGGCCCTCGACGTCTCCGTGCAGGCCAAGGTGCTCGACCTCTTCCAGGAGCTCCAGCGCGAGCAGGGCTTCGCCTGCCTGTTCATCAGCCACGACCTCGGCGTGGTGGAGATCCTGGCCTCCCGGATCGCGGTGATGTACATGGGCAAGATCGTGGAGATCGGCGACCGGGACCAGATCGTGCGCAACCCGCAGCACGACTACACCCGCCGGCTCGTCTCCGCCGTACCCGTGCCCGACCCCGACGAGCAGCGCCGTCGGCGCGAGGCGCGCGACGCGATCATCGAGGAGACCGGCGTCTCCTGATCCGCGGTCGGGGACGTCCCGGTCGCCGGATAGGGTCGAGGCGATGGACGGCCTCTTCGCGTACGACGGACCCGGGCAGGCTCGCGACCCCTCGTCGGCCGGCTCGCTGGCCGGCAACACCCACGACTCGGCGCCGCTCGCGGTGCGGATGCGCCCGCGCGACCTGGACGAGCTGGTCGGGCAGCAGCACCTGCTCGCCCCGGGTGCGCCGCTGCGCCGGCTGGTCGAGGGCGACCAGCCGATGTCGCTGCTGCTCTGGGGGCCACCCGGCACCGGCAAGACCACGATCGCCGCGATCGTCTCGGGACAGACCAACCGTCACTTCGTCGAGGTCTCGGCCGTCTCGGCCGGCGTCAAGGAGGTCCGTGCGGCCATCGACTCCGCCCGCAACCGGCTCGTGTCGAGCGGCCAGGAGACGGTGCTCTTCGTCGACGAGGTGCACCGGTTCACCAAGGCCCAGCAGGACGCGCTGCTGCCCGGCGTCGAGAACCGCTGGGTCACGCTCGTCGCCGCGACCACGGAGAACCCGTTCTTCTCGGTGATCTCCCCGCTGCTGTCGCGCTCGCTGCTGCTCACCCTCGAGCCGCTCACCGACGACGACGTGCGCGGCGTGATCGAGCGTGCGCTCACCGACCCGCGTGGCCTGGACTGCCAGGTCACGCTCGAGGAGGACGCACTCGACCACCTGGTCCGCCTCGCCGGAGGCGACGCACGACGGTCGCTGACCTATCTCGAGGCGGCTGCGGGAGCGGCACTGTGCGCAGGGGCCGACGAGACGGTCGACCTGAAGACCACGGAGACGGCCGTCGACCGGGCGGCGGTCCGCTACGACCGGCAGGGCGACCAGCACTACGACGTCACCAGCGCGTTCATCAAGTCGATCCGCGGCTCGGACGCCGACGCGGCGCTGCACTACCTCGCCAGGATGGTCGAGGCGGGGGAGGACCCCCGGTTCATCGCGCGCCGGTTGGTGATCCTCGCCAGCGAGGACATCGGACTGGCCGACCCCACCGCCCTGACGACGGCGGTCGCGGCGGCCCAGGCCGTCCAGCTCATCGGGATGCCGGAGGGACGGCTCAACCTCGCGCAGGCCACCATCGCACTGGCCCTGGCACCCAAGTCCAACGCGGTGATCAAGGGGATCGACGCCGCCAGCGCGGACGTCCGGGCGGGCAAGATCGGTTCGGTGCCGCCCCATCTGCGCGACGCCCACTACGGCGGATCGAAGAAGCTGGGACACGGCAAGGGGTACCAGTACTCCCACGACGCACCCTTCGGGATCGCCGAGCAGCAGTACGCCCCGGACGTCGTGCTGGACGCCGAGTACTACCAGCCCACCAACCTGGGCGCCGAGGGAGCGCTGAAGGAGCGGTGGGAGCGGATCAGACGCCTCATCCGTGGCAGGTAGGGTCGGGCCCCATGGAAACGCCCGTCCTGATCGTCGGCGCCGCCGGCGTGCTGCTGCTCCTCGTCATCGTCCTCGTGACCGTGCTGTCGGGGCGAGGCAGGGCCCGCCGGGAGCTGGCGGCGGCCCTGGTCGAGTCCCAGGCGGAGACGGCCGAGCTTCGCGCCCGGCTGGACGCGCTGTCCCAGCAGATCGAGCGTCAGTCGTCCTCGATGATCAGGGTGGACGACCCGGCGTACGTCATCACCGACGCGGGCGCACCCCGGCCCGAACCGACAGTGGCCGATCGGGTCGTCCTGACCGCCACGGTGGGAGAACCACTGGTCAAGATGGTGGCCTTCGGGCACGGCATGCGTCGGGCGCTGTCGGCGGAGTCGCGGAACAGGATCTGGTTCGAGATGCGCCGAGAGGTCCGCGCTGCGCGGCGCCGGCGACGCCACGAGAACAAGGCCTTCGTCCGGGAGGCCAGAGCCGCGCAGCGCGCGACCCAGAGCCCGGATGCCGCGTGAGGGTCCTCCGATGAACAGAGGATTCTGGTTCGTCGCGGGTGCCGGCGCGGGCGTCTACGCGATGGTCAAGGCCCGCCGCGCTGCCGAGACGTTCACGCCCGAGGGACTTCGCGACCGGATGGCCGGGCTCGGCGTAGGCGCGCATCTCTTCGGCGAGGAGCTGCGCTCCGGCATGCAGGAGAAGGAAACCGAGTTGCGCGAGCGGCTCGGCTGGACGCTTGATGGACCGCGAGAGCTCGAGAGCCAGTTCTCGACCGTTGACATGGAGGACACCCGCTGATGGACACCGCCGAGATCCGCCGCCGCTTCGTTGCGCACTTCGAGGCGGCCGGGCACCAGGCAGTGCCCTCGGCGTCGCTCCTGGTGCCGGATCCGAACCTGCTGTTCGTCAATGCGGGGATGGTGCCGTTCAAGCCGTTCTTCCTGGGCCAGGAGACGCCGCCGTACAGCCGTGCGGTCAGCGTGCAGAAGTGCGTGCGCACCCCCGACATCGAGGACGTCGGCAAGACCACCCGACACGGCACGTTCTTCGAGATGTGCGGCAACTTCAGCTTCGGCGACTACTTCAAGGAAGGGGCCATCGAGCTCGCCTGGGACCTCGTGACGAAGCCGATCGCGGACGGCGGCTGGGGACTCGAGGAGAGCAGGCTCTACCCCAGCGTGTACGACGAGGACCCCGAGGCCGTCGAGCTGTGGAAGAAGGTCAGCGGCCTGCCCGACGACCGGATCGTCCGCCTGGGCAAGAAGGAGAACTACTGGTCCATGGGCGTACCCGGCCCGGGTGGCCCGTGCTCGGAGATCCTCTACGACCGCGGGCCGGAGTACGGCCCCGAGGCCGACTTCTCCACGCTGGGGCCGGACATGCCCACCGAGTTCGAGGACCGCTACCTGGAGATCTGGAACCTGGTCTTCATGCAGGACGAGCTGAGCGCCGTCCGCAGCAAGTCCGACTTCGACATCGTCGGCAAGCTCCCCAAGCAGAACATCGACACCGGCATGGGCCTCGAGCGGGTGGCCTTCCTGCTGCAGGACAAGCCCAACATGTACGAGATCGACGTGATGTACCCCGTCATCGAGAAGGCCGAGGCGCTCAGCGGCCGGCGCTACGGCGCCAACCACGAGGACGACGTGCGGTTCCGGGTCGTGGCGGACCACATCCGCAGCTCGATGATGCTCATCGGTGACGGAGTGACACCCGGCAACGAGGGGCGTGGCTACGTGCTGCGCCGGCTGCTGCGCCGCGCCGTGCGCTCGGTGCGACTGCTGGGCTACGAGGACCGTGCCTTGCCGGAGCTGTTCCCGGTCAGTCGGGACCTGATGGCGCCCGGCTATCCCCAGCTGGCGACGGAGTGGGAGCGCATCTCCACCGTGGCCTTCGCCGAGGAGGAGGCGTTCCGCCAGACCTTGCGCACCGGTACGACGATCTTCGACACCGCTGCCTCCGAGGTCAGCTCGTCGGGCGGTTCCGTGCTCTCCGGCGACAAGGCGTTCGCCCTGCATGACACCTACGGGTTCCCGATCGACCTCACCCTGGAGATGGCCGCCGAGAAGGGGCTCTCGGTCGACGAGCAGGGCTTCCGCCGGCTGATGGGCGAGCAGCGTGAGCGGGCCAAGGCCGACGCCCGTGCGAAGAAGGGGCAGCACGCGGCCACGGGCTCCTATCGCGCGATCGCCGACGCGATCGGCCAGCCGGTGGAGTTCACCGGTTACCACGAGGTCGTCACCGAGGGTGCTGTTCGCGGCATCGTCACCGACGGTGCCCTGGTGGAGTCGGCCGGCGAGGGCGACGAGATCGAGCTGGTGCTGGATCGCACGCCGTTCTACGCCGAGGGCGGCGGGCAGCTCGCGGACCAGGGCGTCATCGACCTCGACTCCGGCGCGCGGATCGAGGTCGTCGACGTGCAGTCGCCGATCACCGGCCTGATCGTGCACAAGGCGCGCGTGCTCTCCGGCGAGGTCCTCGTCGGTGGCCGGGCGCAGTCGCTGGTCGACCTCGAGCGGCGCAGGTCGATCTCGCGCGCGCACACCGCCACGCACATGGTGCACAAGGCGTTCCGCGAGGCACTCGGCGAGACCGCCACGCAGGCCGGGTCGGAGAACTCCCCGGGCCGGTTCCGGTTCGACTTCTCGGCGACCGGCTCGGTGCCCGAGTCGGTGATGAACGACGTCGAGGCGCGGGTCAACGAGGTGATCCTCGACGACCTGGCGGTGGAGGCCGAGATCATGAGCCAGGCCGACGCGGTGAAGTCGGGCGCGATGGCCCTCTTCGGTGAGAAGTACGGCGACCGGGTGCGCGTCGTCTCGGTCGGCGACTGGGCCCGTGAGCTGTGCGGCGGCACGCACGCCGGCAGCTCCGGCAAGCTCGGCGTGATCAAGCTCCTCGGTGAGTCCTCGATCGGCTCCGGCGTACGACGGGTGGAGGCGCTGGTCGGCAGCGACGCCTACCAGTTCCTGGCCCGCGAGCACGTGCTCGTCGCGCAGCTCAGCGACGCGCTCAAGGTGCGTCCGGAGCAGCTGCCCGAGCGGGTCAACGACATCGTGGAGAGGCTCCGGGTCGCGGAGAAGGAGATCGAGAAGGTCCGCCTCTCCCAGCTGCTCGCCGCGGCGGGATCCCTCGCCGCCAGCCCGGAAGACCTCTCCGGCGTCTCGTTCGTCGGCCACGAGGCCCCTGGCGCAGGTGGAGGCGACGTGCGCACGCTCGCCCTCGACATCCGTGGCCGGATGCCGGCCGATCGTCCCGGTGTGTCCGCCGTCGTCGGTTCCGTCGACGGCAAGGCCTCCGTCGTGGTCGCGGTCAACGACCAGGGCCGCACAGCCGGGATCTCCGCGAACGACCTCGTGCGCGCTGCGTCCACCGTCCTCGGCGGCAAGGGCGGCGGCAAGGCCGACGTGGCCCAGGGGGGCGGCGCCGACGCAGGCAAGGCCGGGGAGGCGTTGGCGGCGATCAGGCAGGCGCTCGCCGGCAGGTCGTGATGCACGGCGTACGCCTCGGCCTCGACCCGGGAGACGTGCGGATCGGTGTCGCCAGCAGCGACCCCTCCGGCATCCTCGCGACCCCCGTCGAGACCGTGCAGCGTGGGGACGGCGATTTCCACCGGATCGCTACTCTCGTCGAGGAGCTCGGAGCGGTTCGGATCTACGTGGGCCTTCCTCGCTCGATGTCCGGGGGAGAAGGGCCCTCGGCCGGTAAGGTTCGAGCGTTTGCTCGTGAGCTCTCCCGACGGGTCGATCCAGTCCCGGTCAGGTTGTGCGACGAGCGCCTGAGCACCGTGACTGCTGAAGGGCAGCTGCGCGCGCAGGGACGCAAGGGCAAGAAGCGCCGTGCAGTGGTCGACCAGGCCGCGGCAGTCGTCATCTTGCAGGGTGCCCTCGAACGAGAACGCCAGACAGGGAGCTTCGCCGGTGAGCTGGTGCCACCGGGGGACATGAGCGACTAGGACGGACGCGTTGAGCCAGAGCGGCCACGGATCGGTTGACGACGAGGGCAGACCATTCCTCGGTGAGCCGCAGGGCAACGACCTCGACGACCGTTACGAGGACGACGAGTACGACGACGTCCCCCCTCACGACGAGCCCAAGCGACGGCGCGGTCGCGGGTGCCTGCCTGTCCTGATCGTGCTCGTGGTGCTGCTCGGCGGAGCCTGGTTCGGCGGCCGATGGGCGTACGACGAGATCAGCACCCGCCTGGCCCCGGCCGCGGACTACCCCGGGCCCGGCACCGGAGAGGTGCTCTACGAGGTCAGGTCGGGCGCGTCGTCGACCCAGATCGGCCGGGAGCTCAAGGCGAACGGCGTCGTCAAGAGCGTCGACGCCTTCACCGATGCCGCGCAGAGCGACGAGAAGTCGCGCAACATCCAGGTCGGCTACTACCAGCTGAAGAAGCAGATGAAGGCCAGCCAGGCGCTGTCCGTGCTGGTCGACCCCAAGAACCTGATGCAGAACCTGGTCGTGGTCCCCGAGGGCGCGCGCGTGGACCAGATCGTGCAGACCATCGTGGCGAAGACCGACATCCCCAAGAAGGCGGTCACCGCGGCCCTCGCCAACCCGCAGGCGATCGGCCTGCCCGCAGCGGCGAAGGGCAACCCCGAGGGCTACCTCTTCCCGGCCACCTACACCGTGCCGCCGAAGCAGACCGCGCTCGGGCTGATCAAGGAGATGGTCGCCAAGAGCGTCGCCGTGGAGGAGTCCCTGGACCTCGCCGACAAGGCGAAGGCGGTGAACCTCACGCCCGAGCAGGTGCTCACGGTGGCGAGCATCCTGGAGTACGAGGCGAACCGGTCCGAGGACTACCCGAAGGTCGCGCGGGTCCTCTACAACCGCCTGAACCAGGGGATGAAGCTGCAGCTGGACTCCACGGTCTCCTACATCAGCAAGCGCAAGGGTGACGTGTTCACCACCGCCACCGAGCGCGCCAACCCCTCGCTCTACAACACCTACCAGCACACGGGCCTGCCGCCGGGACCGATCGGGTCACCCGGCGAGGAGACCATCAAGGCGGCGCTGGCGCCTGCCAAGGGCGACTGGCTGTTCTTCGTACCTGACTACGAGGACAAGACCACCCGGTTCTCCTCGACGCTCGCCGAGCACCAGAAGTGGGTCGACAAGCTGCGGGAGTACTGCCGGTCGAGCGACGACTGCTGAGGTTCGTGCCCTGATGCGCTGCGCTGTCCTCGGCACCCCGATCGCCCACTCGCTGTCCCCGGCGCTGCACCGGGCGGCGTACGCCCACCTCGGGCTGGACTGGACCTACGACGGCCTGCTGGTCGACTCTGCCGGCCTCGAGCAGTTCCTCGACGGACTGGACGAGACCTGGCGCGGGCTCTCGCTCACGATGCCGCTCAAGCGCACGGTGGTGCCGCTCGTCGACTCGCTCGACGACTGGTCCGGCCTGTCGGGGGTCGCGAACACGGTCGTGCTCGACGAGGGGCAACGGCTGGGCTTCAACACCGACATCCCCGGTGCGATGGCCGCGATGCACGAGCGGTTGCCGGAGCTGCCGACGTCGGCCGTGGTGCTCGGCGGCGGAGCCACGGCGACCTCGGTGCTGCTCGCGCTGACCGAGCTGGGGTGTACGACGGCCCGGGTGCTGGTCCGCGACCCGGCCCGAGCAGAGGAGACGGTGGCCGTCGTGGCGGCGCACCCGTCGTCGCCGGATGTCTCGGTCGGCCGCCTCGACGAGGCCGGCTCCGTCGAGGCGGACATCGTCGTCTCGACGATCCCGACCGGTGCCCAGACCCCCGAGCTGCTCGACGCGTGCGCGGAGGTGCCGACCGTGTTCGAGGTCGTCTACGACCCCTGGCCGACGCCGATCGCGCGTGCGGCACTCGACTCGGGGCGCCGGCTGGTCAGCGGGCTCGACCTGCTGGCTCACCAGGCGATCCTCCAGATGGAGCTGATGACCGGCCACGTCGTCCCGGTCGAGCTGGTCCGCGACGCCGGCCGGGCAGAGCTGGCGCGCAGAGCTGTGCAGAACGCCGCCGAAGACCGCTGACCTCACCTAGCCTCGGCACGTGAACTGGACCGATCCCGCACACCTGCAGGCTGCCCTGGTCTGCGCGCTCGTGTGTGCCGCGGCGGCCTGGTTCGCACCGAGGTTGATCGCGCGCATCCCGGAGCCCGAGCCGGAGGCCGAAGCACCCGCAGAACCGGAACCGACGGAGGAGCGCCAGCTCTTCGACCGGTCGCTCCCGCCGGCGGAGCAGAAGGAGCTCTACACCGACATCGCTGCCGTGCCGCGCCTCTCGCTGTGGCTGGCCGTGACCGCCGCCGTGGTCGGTGCTGCCGTCGGGCTGGCCCTCGGCTGGACGGGCGCGCTTGCTCTACCTGGTCCCGTTCGTGCCGATCGGCGTGGTCCTGCTCGTGATCGACTGGCGCACCACACTGCTGCCGAACAAGATCATCTTCCCGACCTACGGGCTGCTCATCGTGCTGATCCCGCTGGCCGCACTCGTCGACCAGGACCTGCACTCGCTCTACCGCGCGGGATGGGGCTGGCTCATCGTCGGCGGCATGTTCGCCGTGCTCTGGTTCTTCCTCGGCGCCTGGGGGTACGGCGACGTACGCCTCGCCGGGCTGCTCGGTCCCGCGCTCGGCTATCTGGGCTGGTCGGAGATGCTGGTCGGACTGGCGCTGATGTTCTTCCTCGGCGGGATCGGCGGCGCGCTGCTCGCGCTGGTCCGGCGCAGCATGAAGGGCCGGATGCCGTTCGGCCCCGCGATGCTGCTCGGCGCGGCGATCGCCGCGGTGGCCGGTCCGTGGCTGGCCCAGGCTCTGGTTACTGAGGGTCTCGGTTACTGACGGCAGCGAGCCCGCGCGATGGGTGCGTGAAACACTGACCCCATGCTGCGCTGGCTCACGGCAGGGGAGTCCCACGGCCCCTCGCTGACTGCAATCCTCGAAGGTCTCCCCTCACACGTGCGGGTGACGACCGACGACATCGCGGACGCCCTGGCCCGCAGACGTCTCGGCTACGGGCGCGGCGCGCGGATGAAGTTCGAGCAGGACGAGGTCCAGATCACCGGCGGGGTGCGGCACGGCCTCTCCCAGGGCGGTCCCGTCTCGATCGTGATCGGCAACACCGAGTGGCCCAAGTGGGAGCAGGTGATGTCCGCCGACCCGGTCGACCCGGTCGCGCTGGACGCCCTCGCCCGCAACGCCGCTCTCACCCGCCCGCGGCCCGGGCACGCGGACCTGGTCGGAATGCAGAAGTACGGCTTCCACGAGGCCCGCCCCATCCTGGAACGCGCCTCCGCCCGCGAGACCGCGGCCAGGGTGGCACTCGGTCGCGTGGCGTCGGCGTTCCTGCAGCAGGCGACCGGCGCCCGGATGGTGGCCCACGTGATCGAGCTCGGTGGCGTCCGCGCACCGGCGGGCTCCGTGCCCGGCCCCGACGACGTCGCCCGCCTCGACGACGACCCGGTCCGGTGCCTGGACCCCGACGCCTCCAAGCTGATGGTCGAGCGGATCGACCAGGCCCACAAGGACGGTGACACCCTCGGCGGTGTCGTCGAGGTGGTCGTGCACGGCCTCCCGCCCGGCCTCGGCTCCCACGTCCACTGGGACCGTCGCCTCGACGCCCGCCTGGCCGGCGCGCTGATGGGCATCCAGGCGATCAAGGGCGTCGAGGTCGGCGACGGCTTCGAGCTGGCCGCCACTCCCGGGTCCCTGGCGCACGACGAGATCGTGAACGACGGCGGCACGCTCCGGCGTACGTCGGGACGCTCGGGCGGCACCGAGGGCGGGATGTCCACCGGCGAGGTGCTGCGCGTCCGGGCCGCGATGAAGCCGATCGCCACCGTCCCCCGCGCCCTGCGCACCGTCGACGTCGCGACCGGTGAGGCCACCGTGGCCCATCACCAACGCTCCGACGTCTGCGCGGTGCCTGCCGCGGGGATCGTCGCCGAGGCGATGGTGGCGCTCGTGCTGGCGGACGCCGTGCTGGAGAAGTTCGGCGGCGACTCGGTCACCGAGACCCGGCGCAACGTCGAGGGCTACCTGGACACCCTGAGGTTCCGTTGACCGCAACGATCCGGCCCAGGCTCGTCCTCGTGGGCGCGATGGGTGCGGGCAAGACCACGGTCGGCCGCCGCGTCGCGGAGTCGTGGGGTCTCGAGTTCCGCGACACCGACCTCGACATCGAGGCCAGCGAGGGCCGCGCCGTCTCCGACATCTTCGTCGACTCCGGCGAGGCGCGCTTCCGCGAGCTGGAGCGCCTGGCCGTGGTCGAGGCGCTGAACAGCCACGACGGCGTACTCGCCCTGGGTGGTGGCGCGGTCCTGGACGCGACGACGCGGGAGGTCCTCGCCGGCCACCGCGTGCTCTTCCTCCGGGTCGGCCTCGCCGACGCGGCGAAGCGGGTCGGCCTCGGAGTCTCGCGCCCCCTGCTGCTCGGCAACGTGCGCGGGCGGATCAAGCAGCTGATCGACGAGCGCACGCCCGTCTACGAGTCCGTGGCGACACTGGTCGTGGACACCGACGGACTCGGGATCGACGAGGTCGTCGAGCAGGTGACGGCCCTGGTCGAGGAGGTTGCCCATGACTGACCGCACCCGGCTGCACGTCGGGGGTGCCTCGCCGTACGACGTCATCGTGGGCAACACCGTGCTCGACGAGCTGCCGGCCATGCTCGGTCCGGACGTACGCCGGGTCGCTGTCTGTCACTCCGACGAGCTCAGCCACCTGGCCGAGCGGGTCGTGCACCGGTTCGGCGACGACGTCGAGGTGCTGCGCCTGCCGCTGCCCGACGGCGAGGCGGCCAAGACCGCCAGCGCAGCCGTCGATGCCTGGGAGCGGTTGGGCGTCGCCGGGTTCACCCGGTCGGACGCCGTCGTGACGGTCGGAGGCGGCGCCACCACCGACATGGGTGGGTTCATCGCCGCGACCTGGCTGCGCGGGGTGCGCGTGGTGCACGTCCCCACGACCCTGCTCGGGATGGTCGACGCCGCGGTCGGCGGCAAGACCGGGATGAACACCGGGTCCGGCAAGAACCTCGTCGGCTCCTTCCACGAGCCGGCCGGGGTGATCTGCGACCTCGACCTGCTCTCCACGCTGCCTCAGCCCGAGCTGGTCTCCGGCTTCGGCGAGGTGATCAAGTGCGGCTTCATCGCCGACCCCGAGATCCTCGCCCTGGTCGAGGCCTCGCCGGCACAGGCGCTGCAGCCGCGTTCCCCCCAGCTGCGGGAGCTGGTGGAGCGAGCGATCCAGGTGAAGATCGACGTCGTCGTCGGTGACCTCCGGGAGGCCGGCGGCGCCGACGGGGACCCCGGCCGTGAGGCGCTCAACTACGGCCACACCCTCGCGCATGCCGTCGAGAAGGGCACCGGCTACCGGGTGCGCCACGGCGAGGCGGTGTCCCTGGGGATGGTGTTCGTGGCCGAGCTGGCGCGGTTGGTCGGGCGGCTCGACGACCAGACGGCGGCTCGGCACGCGACGGTGCTCGCCTCGGTCGGGCTGCCGACGACGCTGGACGGTGCCGGCGTGGACCTGCTCGTTCGAGGACGTGCTCGCGACGATGCGCGTCGACAAGAAGGCGCGCGGCGCCCAGCTGCGGTTCGTGGTGCTCGACGGACTCGGCCACCCCGCGATCCTCGCCGGTCCCGACGAGGACGTGCTGCGGGCGGCGTACGACCAGGTGAGAGGGGTCTCCTCGTGAAGGTTCTCGTGCTCAACGGGCCCAACCTGGGTCGGCTCGGGCGCCGGCAGCCCGAGATCTACGGCACCACCACGCATGCCGATCTCGCCGACCTGTGTCGCGAGTGGGGGCAGGCGCTCGGCCTGGACGTGGAGGTGCGACAGACCAACCACGAGGGCGAGCTGCTCGACTGGCTCAACACGGCCGCCGACGAGGAGACCCCGGTCGTCCTGAACGCAGCCGCGTGGACGCACTACTCGCTCGCGCTGTACGACGCCTGCGCGCAGCTGACCGCGCCGATGGTCGAGCTGCACATCAGCGATCCCAAGTCGCGGCCCGAGGAGTTCCGGCACTACTCGGTGGTCACCCCGCACGCCGCGAAGGAGATCACCGGGCAGGGGATCGACGGCTATCGACAGGCGCTGGAGTTCCTCGCTGGCCAGGGCGCTTAACCGCGTCGGGGTGGGGTACTGACGTCGTGCGTCGCTAGCGGACAGTGAGGAGAGCTCGTGGCCACTGACGGCGTCCGCCTCCGGCCCGGGCCGACCGAGTCGCTGTCCGGTCTGGGCGAGCGAGCCCGCGACTGTGCGGGCGACGTCAAGCGATCCCTCGACCTGGCCAGGGAGCTCGGCGGTGTGCTGCCGCGTCCCGGCGTCGGCGAGACCCTCGCCCTCTGGGAGTCGCTGGCCACCCTCGGCTCGGTGGACCTGACGGTCGCGCGCGTGGTCGAGCCGCACCTCGATGCGCTGGCGATCCTGGGTGAGGCGGATGCACCTCCCGAGGTCCCGGAGGACGCCGTCTGGGGTGTCTACGCGGCGGAGGGAGGCGGTCGGTTGACCGCCACGGTCTCCGAGGCGGCGTGGACACTCACCGGCTCCAAGCCCTGGTGCTCCCTGGCCGACTCGGTCAGCCACGCGCTGATCACCGCCTGGGTGGATGACGATCGCCGTGGCCTCTTCGCGGTCGACCTCGCCGACCCCGGCGTACGCCCCCAGGAGGCGGAGCCGCCCTGGGCAGCGCGGGGCCTCACCCAGGTGCGCAGCACCGGGATCGACCTGTCGGAGGTGCCGGCCCTGCCGGTGGGCGCTCCTGGGTGGTATCTCGAGCGTCCCGGCTTCGCCTGGGGAGGCATCGGAGTCGCCGCCATCTGGTTCGGCGCAGCTGTCGGCGTGGCTCGTCGGATCCGAGCGGGCGCACAGAGGCGCGAGCCCGACCAGATCGCCCTGGCCCACCTGGGTGCTGCTGACGTGGCGCTGGCGCGTGCCCGCGCAGTCCTGCTCGAGGCAGCCTCCGTGGTGGACGGACCTCCGGTCGCCGGTCAGGTGGCGGGGCGGCTCGCGCTCAGGGTTCGTCAGGTCGTGGCGGACACGGCCGAAGAGGTGCTCAGCCGTGCGGCGCACACGCTCGGCCCGGGGCCGCTGGCCCACGAGGAGGAGCACGCCCGACGGGTCGCGGACCTCGGGCTCTACGTCCGTCAGCACCACGCGGAGCGTGATGCTGCCGCGCTGGGGCGCACGACCCTGGCCGAGGCCGACGAGGGGGAGTGGTCCTGGTGGTAGGTGTCGGCGAACCGAGGGCGTTCACCCACGTCGGTCCCGGGACCCCGGCGGTTGCTTGGCGAAGGCACCACTCGTGGCTGGCCGGCGAACCGTTGTCGTTCGACGGGGTGACCCGTCTGGTCGTCGTCGCGGCACACCCGGACGACGAGAGTCTCGGCGCCGGGGGCCTGATCGCGACCGCGACACGTCACGGACTGCCCGTGGAGATCGTCTGCGCCACCGACGGGGAGGGAAGCCACCCCGATTCTCCGACACGTACGCCGGAGGAGCTGGCCGTGGTCCGCGCCGACGAGGGCAGGCTGGCCGCCCGGGAGCTGGGGGTCCAGGACGCTCCTCACCGGTTGGGCCTGCCGGACGGCGAGGTCGACCAGCACCAGGACCTGCTGACCCAGCGCCTCGTGGAGATCGTCGGCGACGGCCGGGGCGAGATCATCGTGGCGCCCTGGCGGCGCGACGGACATCCCGACCACGAGGCGGCCGGCCGGGCTGCGGCGGCTGCGGCCCGTCGTACGGGCGCCGACCTCTGGGAGTACCCGATCTGGTTCTGGCACTGGAGTCAGCCGGACGAGACGCCGTGGACCCTGCTGCACCCCTTCGTGCTGGACGACCATGCCCTGCACGCCAAGCTCATGGCCATCGGGTCACATGCCAGCCAGGTCGCCCCCCTGTCCGACCTCGAGGGCGACGAGACCCTGCTGTCGGCCGAGCTGTTGGATCACTTCACGGATGGACCTGAGCACTACCTGCGGACCCTGTCGGCACACAGCCCGGACGACTCGTTGGACCGGCTCCACCAGGAGGAGCAGGACCCGTGGGGCGCGGAGACGCGGTGGTACGAGCAGCGCAAGCGGGACCTGCTGCTCGCGATGCTGCCGCGCGAACGCTTCGTCCACACCCTGGAGGTCGGCTCCTCGACTGGAGCACTGGCCGAGGCACTCAGCGAGCGCTCCGAACGGGTGCTCGCGGTCGACCGGTCGACGGCCGCGCTGGCCGCTGCCCGGGCCAGGTTCCAGGCCGACGACCGGGTGACGGTGCTCGAGCTCGACGTACCGCACGAATGGCCGCACGACCTCACCTTCGACCTCGTCGTCGTCTCCGAGGTCGGCTACTTCCTCAGCCCCGCCGAGCTCGACCTGCTGGTGCACCGGATCGCCGGCTCGCTGGCTCCCGACGGCGTCCTGGTGCTGTGCCACTGGCGCCACGAGGTCGAGGGATGGGTGCTCGGGGCGGACGACGTGCACCGCGGCTTCGAGAGCTCGGGGATCCCCGAGCTGCAGGCGACCTATCGGGACCGCGACGTCGAGATCAGGGTGCACGCCCCGGACCACGGCTGGCCGGACCCGCTCAGGTGAGGCCGCACCACCGCATCGACGTCGTCCACGTCGTCATCCCGGCGCGCGACGAGGAGGCCTTCCTCTCGCGTGCGCTCGCCTCGCTCGAGGTGGCTGTGCGTGAGATGCACCTCGTTCACCCGGACGTGGAGGTAGGCGTCAGCGTCGTACTCGACTCGTGCACCGACTCGTCGCTCGAGATCCTGGAGCGTCATCCCTCGGTCGAGGTGGTGGACGTCAGGTCTGGAGTGGTCGGAGAGGTCCGGGCCATCGGCATCTCCCACGCCCGCGCTCGGTTCGGTGACCGGGACCCTGGCTCCATATGGATCGCCTGCACCGACGCCGACACAGTCGTCCCGCCCGCGTGGCTGGTCGAGCAGCACGCCCTCGCGGTGGAGGGCCACGAGCTGGTCGTCGGTACGGTCCGGCCGGACTCCACGGATCTGCCGCCCGACCTGCTCGCTGCCTGGGAGGCACGCCACGAGCTCAGCGAGGGCCACACCCACGTCCACGGAGCCAACATGGGCTTCACGCTCGCGGCGTACGACGGGGTCGGCGGCTTCGATCCGGTGAGCAGTGGCGAGGACGTACGCCTGGTTGCCAGCCTGCAGCGCGCTGGGGTCCGCTGGACCGCCACCGCGCGCACCCAGGTGGTGACGTCGGGACGACGCGTCGGACGGGTGGCCGACGGCTTCTCGACGTACTTGCTGGCTCTGACCCCATAGCCGTACCAACCCGCCGAAGACTTCCAAAACAGACTTTAGACCGGTAAATTCAGGCAACTTGACGTTGCTGCCCCTGCCGGGGGCAACCGTCTCGCCAGGCGACTCGGCACCGCTGACGAAGGCCTAGCCGATGTATGACCACTCGCTCTTCCTGCGGACCCTGTCGGAGTTCAGTGCGACCCTCCTGAGCCCCTATGAGGTCGACACCGCCCTGACAGACCTGATGGAGCGGCTGACGGAGGTCCTGGGGCTGGGCGGCAGCGGTGTCGCCCTGGCCCACGACGGCGAGCTCGACTTCACGACCGCCCTCCCGGAGGCCTTGATGGAGCTCGAGCGGGTCCAGATCCGGAACCAGGCCGGGCCCTGCATGGAGGCGTACCGGTCGGGCAGCGTGGTCGCCGTCACCGATCTCACGACGGAGCGTGACCGCTGGCCGGAGTACTGCGCCGTCGCTGAGCGCCTCGGGATGATGTCCGTCGCGGGGATCCCGATGCTGCTCTCCGGGAACGCGTTCGGTGCGCTCAACCTCTACGGCAGCGGCCCGCGACCCTGGCCCCAGGAGGACCTCGCGGCGGCAGTGGTGATGGCGGACATGGCCACCAACTACCTGATCAACGCCTCCAAGCTGCAGCAGCAGGAACAGCTCGCCGCGCAGCTCCAACGTGCCCTCGACTCGAAGGCGATCATCGAGCAGGCCAAGGGAATCGTCGCCAGCAACCGCGAGATCTCCGTCGACGAGGCCTTCAGCCAGATCCGCGCCCAGGCTCGCAGCCAGCACGTCACCGTCCGGTCCCTCGCCGAGGCGATCGTGCATGAAGGTCTGAAGCTCTAGCCAGCGGAGCTGTGCGCCGTCGTCCTCCCAGTAGCAGACCGGGCACAGCCCGAAGTCGCCCGGGCCCTCGGGGAGGGTGAGGTGTCCACAGCACGGGCACGGCCACTTGGGTTCCACTGCGCAAGCATGCGGCATCGGGCGCCTGCCCGCTGCGGCTAGCTCGCCAGCGTCAGGGCGGCGAGCAACGCCCCGAGCGGTGGCTTGTCCGGCTGTCCTTGGGGTCCGACGCGGCGGGTGCCGGTGTGGTCGACGAGATACATGGCTCCGCAGGGGTCGCGCCAGAGGTAGACGCCTGGGAAGGGTTGTCGCACGGCCCAGCCACCATGGGTCTTGATGCGATGGTGAAAGGTGACCATGGGGCCGTAGTTCCCGATGCGTGAGAGCTTCTTGCCTGCCGCGGCCAGCTGGGCGGACCACTCCTTGTTGTGGTCGATCTGCACCTTGCGGGTGGTGTTTGCTGCGAAAGGGAAGGTGTCGGCCGGCGTCATGAGATGCACGGCCTGTCTATGTGGGTCGGGGATCTCGTAGGCATCGACCGGGATCTGGTCCAGGGGGTCGAAGACCGGGGTGATCTTGAAGTTGCAGCGGTCGCCGAGGTGTCGGCGGACCCAGTCGGTAGTGACGGGGTCGGATCCCTCGACCCGGGCGATCGGGCCAGTTCCGGTGGTGTGGCCACCAGCCAGGTGGACGTAGAGCCAGACGGCGGGGAGGAGCTTGGCGTCCTCGAGCAGGTCTGCGGCCTCGGTGGGGTCGAAGCGCTCGGGCTCGGTCGAGACGGCTTCCTGCTCGGGCACGTCTTCGGGGTCGGTGGCCGGTTGGCGACGCTGGTACTCGGCGTACGCGGCGAGGATCTTCACGGCCTGGGTGGGGTTGGCCATGATCAGCACTGCTTTGACTCGGCGGTGGTCGAGGGAGGACGTGTCGCCCATCGTGAGGAGTGCTTGGGCGAGGTAGGCCACGGTGGCGTCGATGCGGGCGACGGTGGCGAAGTCGGCGCGGAGGTAGAACCCGCGCATGCCGTGCTCGGTGGAGTGGGTGGTCCGCGCGAAAGTCTCGCGGGCGGCTGTTCGCTCGCGGGCCTCAGCGGAGTCGGGATCGGCGGCTTTGATGGCGGCCTCGACCAGGGTCTCGAACCGGGTCCAGGACAGGCGCCCGTCGGCTGAGGGAGCGACCCGGGCATCGACGTAGGCGGCTTCCTCACGGCTGAGGTTGCGGGTCTTGCGGGCCACGTAGCGGGCGTGTTGTTCGCTGATCTGGTGTGCCTGGACTCCGGCCCAGTGCTGCGGGAGCCGGTAGTTCAGGTCGAGGACGTCGGCGACCAGCCGGCCTCCGGCGTACGGCGAGAGCCCCAGTCTCGCGGCCAACATCGACGGGGCGAACTCGGCGACCATCGGGGTGCCTTCCCCGCCCAGCCGCACGATTCGTTCGCGTCCGGGAAGCTGCGCCTGGATGGGGTCGACCGTGCCGGCGTCGTGCTGGCGGGCGAACTCCGCGACGAGTTGGAGCAGCTCGACCCCGGCTTCGAGCTGGCGTCGGCGCACCGCGTCGACCTCGTCAAGGAGGTCACTCTGCGTGAGGTCCGCGGTCTCGGCCATGGATCAATCCAAGCATCGACCACCGACAAGACCCCCCGGGAATTGCCTTGTTTGACGGGGGATTCTCAAACTTTCCGGAATTCTTTTCGCGCGCTAGGCGTGCAGCTTCTCGTCGAAGAAGGCGAGGACGCGGTCGACGCCCTCCTGCTGTCGGTGCTCGGTGACGGTCGAGTGTTCGCGGCCCTCGAACTCCACCTTGATGAAGGCGTCGCCGAGCTCGCGGGTGAGGGTCTCGAAGCGCTTGCCGACTGCGAGGTCCCCCTTGAAGCGCAGGCCGAGCACCTGGCAGCCCGCCGCCGCGCGCTTCTTGACTGTCGCCAGGTCGCCCGGGCTGAGGTTGATGTCGCGCGAGCGCTTGGGGCTGACGGCGAACGGAGTAGAGGGCTGGGCGAGGACGGGCGCGACCACGGAGGTGTCGACCATCATCGCCAGGGCGAACCCGCCGGTGAAGCACATGCCGATGGCACCCACGCCCGGTCCGCCCAGGTCGTCGTGCAGCTCTCGGGCGAGGCTGCGCAGCCAGCCGGCGACGGGCGTGGTGACACCCGTCGCGAGCGAGGTGAACTCGTTGCTCACGCAGACCCGCCCCAGCGTCTTGGCGATGGTGGCTCCCGTCTTGGCAGCGCACGGGGTCCCGAACAGGGACGGCATCACGACCGTGTAGCCGGCGGCGACGACCTCCTCGCCGAAGGCGATGACGCTGGGCGTCATCCCCGGGATCTCGTGGATCACGATGACGCCGGGTCCGGACCCCTTGCGGTAGGTCGGGATGGCTCACGCCGCCGAAGGAGTGCTCACCGAGCGTCCAGGAGTCCAGAAGAGTCATGGGGGGATCCTGCCACCGAACGGCGCCCAGCCCTGTGGAAGGCTACCTAGGTGAAGGCCTTCCGCTGTCGCGTCTGCGACAACCCGCTCCATTTCGAGAACTCTGTCTGCGTCCACTGCGGCACCAACCTCGGGTTCTCCCGCGAGGAGCGCACGATCGTCCCGGTCGACGGTGACGGGCGCTACGTCGACAACGTCGGCGAGGAATGGCACGTGTGCCGCAACCTCGCCCTCTCGGGCTGCACCTGGCTCACCCAGGTCGAGGGCGGGCAGTGCTTCAGCTGCAGCCTGACCCGCACCCGCCCCAACGACGAGGATGCCCGCGGCATCGCGAACTTCCCCGCGGCGGAGCGTGCGAAGCGGCACGTCATCTTCGAGCTGGACACCCTCGGATTCCCGGTGGTCAGCAAGCACATGGACCCTGACAACGGACTCGCCTTCGACCTGCTCAGCAGTGTCGAGGAGAACGTCGTCATCGGGCACGCCAACGGTCTGATCACCATCGACCTCGCCGAGAGCGAGGCCGCCCACCGGGAGAAGGTCCGCGAGAACCTGGGCGAGCCCTACCGCACGATGCTGGGTCACTTCCGGCACGAGGTCGGCCACTACTACGAGTGGCAGCTGGTGCGCGACGACGTACTGCTCAAGGAGTGCCGCGAGCTGTTCGGGGACGACTCGAAGGACTACCAGGCCGAGATCGACCGCCACTATGCGGAGGGTCCGCCGGCTGGTTGGGAGTCGTCGTACATCTCCAGCTACGCGACCATGCACCCCTTCGAGGACTTCGCGGAGACCTGGGCGCACTACCTGCACATCTGCGACACGATCCAGACGGCGTCGGAGTACGGCCTCGCGACCGTCGGGACCGTCACCTCGTTCGCGAACTTCAGCGACGTCGTACGCGGGATCTGGGTCCCGCTCAGCGTCGCGCTGAACATGATCAACCGCAGCATGGGCCACGAGGACCTCTACCCGTTCGTGATCCCGAAGGGCGTGCTGGACAAGCTCGACTTCGTCGCGTCGCTCGCCGGCGCGGAGTAGGTCTCAGGCAGGCCTGAGCACGCAGTCGGAGAGGACCGGGGCGCCGTCGCGCTCACCCTCACCGCTCACGGTGGCCGAGACGAGGATGCCGTCGTCGCTGTGCCAGCCGCGCACCCGGATCGTCTCGCCCGGGAAGACCACGCCGGCGAAGCGCGCCGAGAAGGCGTGCACCTTGGTGGCGTCACCGTCGAGCAGCTCGTCGGTCACGGTGCGCAGCACGATGCCGTAGGAGCACAGCCCGTGCAGGATCGGGGCCGGGAAGCCGGCACCCTCGGCGAACGCGGGATCGGCGTGCAGCGGGTTCCGGTCGCCGCAGAGCCGGTAGAGCATCGCCTGCTGCGGGGTCACGGCGTACGACGCGTCGCAGTCCGGCTCGCGGTCGGGGAGCTCGACCTTGCTCGAGGTCCCGCGGTCACCGCCCCAGCCGCCCTCACCGCGCACGAAGATCGAGGACCGCACCGTCCAGAGGGTGTCGCCCTCCGCGGAGACGTGCCTGACCCTCCTGCCAGATGACCGCCGCCTTGCCCTTGTCCCAGACGTCGGTGATCCGCGTGTGCAGCGTCGCGGAGCCACACGTCGGGAGCGGCCCGGCCACCTCGATCTCCTGGCTGCCGTGGACGACCTGCGAGAGCGTGATGTCGCAGCCCGGCAGGTCGAGCGGCGGGGGATCGGTCTCGTGGAAGGACGGCGCCACGATGCCGAAGCTGGGCAGCACCTGGAGGTCGTCGTTGTCGAGGGTGTAGCGCAGCGCCTTCGGGTCGAGGTTGTCGCCCGGAGCCGAGCCCGCGCCGATGGCCAGGTGGTAGAGCAGGACGTCCGAGGTCTCCCACGAGAACGTCCGGTCCGGCAGCTTGGCGCCGATGGCGACCTCGGGATCGATCGGCATCAGAAGGCTCCGGGGGCGGTGTGGGTGACGCCTGGCTCTTGGTCACCAGCGCGATGCTCGACCAGCGGGGGAGCAGACGCGATGTCCTCGGCGGCGAGGTAGCCGAACACCAGGGCAGGGCCGATGGTGGCGCCCGGGCCGGCGTAGGTGTGGCCCATCACGGCGGCGGAGACGTTGCCGGCGGCGTACAGGCCCTCGATGACGGTGCCGTCGGGGCGGAGCACCCGAGCGCGCTCGTCGGTGACGAGACCGCCCTTGGTGCCGAGGTCGCCCGGGACGATCTTCACGGCGTAGAAGGGGCCCTGGTCGATGCTGTGCAGCGACGGGTTCGGCTTCACGGTCGGGTCCGAGTAGTACTTGTCGTAGTTGCTCTCGCCGCGATGGAAGTCCTCGTCGACGCCACTACGCGCGAAGCCGTTGAAGCGCTCGATGGTCTGGAGCAGCCCGTCGGGAGGTACGTCGATCTCGGCGGCCAGCGCCTCGAGGGAGTCGGCCTTCTTGATGGTGCCGAACTTGTACCAACGCCCCGGGAACGGCTGCCGCGGCGAGAGGCCCGCGAACAGGTAGCGGTTGCGGTAGCGCTGGTCGATCACCATCCACGCCGGCACGTGGGAGACGCCGCTCTCCTCGCCCTTGTAGATCTCGTGCACCGCCTCGACGTACGGCAGCGCCTCGTTCATGAACCGCTTGCCGGCCGAGTTGACGATGATCGACCCCGGCAGGTTGCGCTCTGCCAGTGCGAACCACGGACCTCGGGGGAGCGGGATCGTGGGGCCCCACCAGGCGTCGTCCATCAGGGCGACGTCGGCACCGGCCGCCATTCCGGCGAGGTGGCCGCCACCGGTGTTGGAGCCGGCGCCGGTGGTCCAGTCGATGCTGGTCGGCTTGGGCTGGTACTGCTCGCGCAGCTCGAGGTTCTTCTCGAACCCGCCGCTGCCGAGAATCACCCCACGGGATGCGGTGATCGTGTGCTCCACGCCGGCGCGCATCACCTTGACCCCGGTGACCCGGCCGTCCTCGATGACGAGATCGCGCAGCTCGGTGTCGTACTCCACCGGGACGCCCGCGTCGATCAGCCCCTGCCGCAGGCCGATCGCGAGGGCGTTGCCCATGGCGTACATCTTGCGCCCGCGCAGGATGCTGATGAACCGGTTGAGCAGCACCCGGAACATGGTCAGCGGGCCCTTGATGGTCCGCATGCCCAGGCTGATCTTGCGGAAGTCGGCCTGGGTCACGATCAGGTTGGCCGGCGCCTTGGTGTACGGCGGGTGCAGGTGCTCGAGCTCCTCGCCGAGGAAGCGCGCGTCCATGGGCACGGGCTCGACGCTGCGGCCCCGGTTGCGCCCGCCGGGTGACTCGGGGAGGTAGTCGGAGTACTCCGGCACCCAGTTGAACCGCACCGGTGTCTGGTCGCGGATGAAGTCCATCACCTCGGGACCCCGGTCGATGAAGGTGTCGCGCCGGACCTTGGGCACGATGTCGCCGACGATCGCGTCGAGGTAGCGCTTCGACTCGGCCGGGTCGTCCGCTTCACCGGCTGCCACCAGCGCGTAGTTGCCCGGGATCCAGACCCCGCCGCCGGAGCGTGCGGTCGAGCCGCCGAAGTGGCTGCTCTTCTCGATCAGCACGGTGTCGAGGCCCTGTTTCGCGGCGGCCAGGGCGGCGGTCATACCGGCGCCACCGGCGCCGATCACGACCACGTCGTAAGAGTCCTTCATGGCGCAAAACTGTAACAGGTTCTATTGTTGGGGCCATGCTCTCCGACGACGTACGCCGCACGGTCGCCGATGCCCTCAAGGACGCCGAGGTGGGCCGCCAGCCGATCCCACCGCTGCGTGAGACCTGGCCCGAGATCGACGTCGTGGACGCCTATGAGATCCAGCTGCTGAACATCCGTCACCGGCTCGCGGCGGGCGCCGGAATTCGCGGCCACAAGGTCGGCCTCTCGTCCAAGGCGATGCAGGACATGATGAACGTCGACGAGCCGGACTACGGGCATCTGCTGACCGACATGGAACTGTTCGCAGGACGAGCCCGTCTCCGCCGGCCGCTACTGCTTCCCGCGCGTGGAGGTCGAGGTGGCGTTCATCCTCGGCGAGACGCTGCCGGGGGTCGGGTGCACGGAGGAGGACGTGCTGCGGGCCACGGAGTACGTCGCTCCCTCCATCGAGCTGATCGACAGCCGCATCGCCGACTGGAACATCAAGATCTCCGACACGATCGCCGACAACGCCTCGTCCGCGGGGTTCGTGCTCGGACCCGAGCGCGTCGACCCCGGCTCGGTCGACCTCAAGGCGATCAACGCCGTCCTCACCCGCAGTGGCGAGAAGGTCGCCGAGGGCCGCTCGGACGCCGTGCTGGGCAACCCGGTCACCGCGGTCGCCTGGCTGGCCAACAAGGTCGCCGACTTCGGGGTGACCCTCGAGGCGGGCCACGTGATCCTTCCCGGGTCGGTGCACCGCGCGATCGACGTACGACCTGGTGACGAGTTCGTCGCCGACTTCGAGGGCTTCGGCTCGGTCCACCTGAACTTCATCGACTGAGGAGTGACATGGTTTCGACAGGCTCAACCGGCGGGAAGCTCACGGCAGCCATCGTCGGTCCCGGCAACATCGGCACCGACCTGATGTACAAGCTGCTCCGCAGTGACCTGATCGAGCCACGCTGGATGATCGGCGTCGACCCGGAGAGCCCGGGCCTGAGCCGTGCCCGCGACAAGGGCCTCGAGGCGAGCCACGAGGGCGTCGACTGGCTGCTCAAGCAGGACGTGCTTCCAGACCTCATCTTCGAGGCGACCAGTGCCTACATCCACCGCGAGTACGCACCCCGCTACCGCGAGGCCGGCATCCGCGCGGTCGACCTGACGCCCGCTGCGGTCGGACCTGCCGTGATCCCGGCGGTCAACGGCAACGAGCACGCGGGCGCCGACAACGTCAACATGATCACCTGTGGTGGCCAGGCGACCATCCCCATGGTCGCCGCGGTCTCGCGCGCGACGCCGGTGTCGTACGCCGAGATCGTCGCGTCCGTCGCGTCGCTGTCGGCCGGCCCGGGGACGCGGCAGAACATCGACGAGTTCACCCGCACCACGGCCAAGGGCGTGGAGACGATCGGCGGCGCCGATTCCGGCAAGGCGATCATCATCCTGAACCCCGCCGAGCCACCGATGATCATGCGCGACACGATCTTCTGCGCCGTCGGTCCGGAGGTGTACGACGAGGGCCAGGACGCTGTCTCCGAGTCGGTGCACCGCATGGTCGAGGCCGTGCAGGACTACGTGCCCGGCTACCGGTTGCTCCAGGACCCGCAGTTCGACGCACCCACGCAGGCGACGCGTGGCCAGACGAAGGTCAGCATCTTCATCGAGGTCGAGGGCGCGGGCGACTTCCTCCCGCCGTACTCCGGGAACCTCGACATCATGACCGCAGCGGCAACCCGCGCGGGAGAAGGAATGGCCCAGAAAGGGGCACAGTCATGACTGTCTTCGGAAACCCCGACCTGAACGTCCTCGAGCGGACCTGGTCCGATACGGCGCCTGATTCTGGGCTCGACATCCGGCTCACCGACACCTGCCTGCGGGACGGGTCGCACCACAAGCGCCACCAGTTCACCGGCGAGGAGGTGCGCTCGATCATCGCCGCTCTCGACGAGGCCGGTGTGCCCGTCCTCGAGGTGACGCACGGCGACGGGCTGGGAGGCTCGAGCTTCAACTACGGCTTCTCGAAGACCCCCGAGCAGGAGCTCATCAAGATCGCGGCCGAGACCGCGAAGAAGGCCAAGATCGCGTTCCTGATGCTGCCCGGCGTGGGCACCAAGGACGACATCCTGCAGGCCCAGGACAACGGCGGCTCGATCTGCCGGATCGCGACCCACTGCACCGAGGCGGACACGTCCGGCCAGCACTTCACGTTGGCGCGCGAGCGCGGTCTGGAGACCGTCGGCTTCCTGATGATGAGCCACACGCAGCCGCCCGAGGTGCTCGCCAAGCAGGCGCGGATCATGGTCGACTCCGGCTGCCAGTGCGTCTACGTCGTCGACTCCGCCGGCGCCCTGATCATGGAGGGCGTCGGGGACCGGGTCTCCGCGCTCGTCGCGGAGATCGGCTCGGAGGCGACCGTCGGCTTCCACGGCCACGAGAACCTCGACCTCGGCGCCGCCAACACGGTGATGGCCGTGCGTGCCGGTGCGACCCAGATCGACGGTTCCGTACGCCGCTTCGGTGCCGGTGCGGGCAACACGCCGCTGGATGCGTTCGTCGGCATCTGCGACAAGCTCGGCTGGCGCACCGGCGTCGACTTCCTCAAGATCATCGACGCGTCCGAGGACGTCGTACGCCCTGCCATGCCGGAGGAGTGCCGCCTCGACCGGATGACGATGATGATGGGGTACGCCGGGGTCTACTCGTCGTTCCTCAAGCACGCCGGCAACGCGGCCGAACGTTACGGCGTCTCCGGCGCCCGCATCCTCGCCGTCGCCGGCGAGCGCAAGCTCATCGGCGGCCAGGAGGACCAGCTCATCGACATCGCCCTCGAGCTCCGCGCCAAGCAGGACGCCAACGACTGACCCGGTACTCCCGCTGGTTGAGGAGCGAGCTTCAGCGAGCGTCTCGAAACCTCTGGACCTAGCGGGCAGACGGATCCCCAGGGTGCTTCCTGCGCGAGGACAGCCGGGGCAGCAGCCCAAGCTCTCCCCGGATCAGCGCCTCGCGCTTCGATCGTCGCCATCCCTGGACCTGCTTCTCGAAAGCAAACGCCTCAGCGGCGGTCGGGAACTCGCCGCTCCACATCAGGCGCACGGGACGCCGCTTTCGGGTGTAGGTCGGCCCGTCGGGGTCGTGGTTGTGCTGCCAGAGGCGGGCTTCCAGGAAGACGGTGCTCCCGACGTAGTAGCTGCCGTCGGCGCACTCGAGGATGTAGGTCCAGGCCATGAGGCGATGGTCGGCGAGGCCGTAGTGGGATGCACGATCGGATTCGGCGGCTGTGGAAAACGTTGGTCGTTCCCGTTGCGGTGGTTTCGAGACGCTCGCTGGCGCTCGCTCCTCAACCAGCGGGTGGCTCGAAACCTCTGGAGCTTGCAAGGAGACGGTTCCCCGCGACCGGTTTGCGAGGCCAACTCAGGCGGCGCGGGACCTCAGGGTCTCGACGCCTTCGCCGGTGAGGTCGTCGCAGCCGGCGGCGCGGCCGGTGGCTGCCACCAGCAGGGCGAGGATCGGGCCCTCGACCAGAGGCCCGGAGCCGTGGGTCCAGTCGGTGTCGGTCGCCTTCAGGGTGAGCCCGGCGATCCGCTCCTTGGTGCCGATCAGCGTGTTGGAGCCCTTGTAGAAGTCCAGCACCTGCTTGATCGCGTCGATCGGGTAGACATGCCGGATGCCCAGTGGGCGGCGGATGTCCTCGGAGTGCACCAGGACCTCGCCGAGCCAGGACAGCTTGGGTCCGGGCGGCGAGGTGGTGGAGCTCACGTGGGCGCGGAAGTTCTGGAGCGTCTCGGCCGAGGACCCGCCGCGCTGCTTGGCGATGCCGTTGGCGGCGAACTTCCCGAAGTTGAACCCTGCCGCGAGGAACCCGCCGAGAAACCGAGGTGGCGTGAGCGCAGCCGTCGCGGTCATGTGCGCCAGGGTGTCGCGCACCGTCCAGTCCTTGCAGAGGGAGCGTGCGTTCCACTCGGCCTCCGAGAGGTCGGCCAGGTCGTCTGCCAGGGCACCTCGTTCAGCGGTGATCGTCGTCCACATGTCTGACATGGGGCGAGCCTAGGGCGCGCGGTGCCCTCCGGGCACCCCCTTCATCCGCGGCCGCCTGCACCATTTCCGAGACGCGAGGGTTGGTTCGCTTCTCAAAGAGTCAGGGGAGGTCCGTGGACGGAAACCTAGAACGTGTTCTAGTATTGAGGTCGGGAGACAACCACTGCACGAGGAGGAGCTCCATGAGCCAAGCGGTTCTCGATGGCGTCCGTGACCTGCTGCCCACGTTCCGCGAGCGTGCGGACGAGGCCGAGCGACTGCGGGTCGTGCCGGAGGCGTCGATCAAGGAGCTCGAGGAGACCGGTTTCTTCAAGCTGTTGCAGCCCAAGCGCTTCGACGGCCTGGAGTCCGACCCGATCGACTTCTACACCGCTGTGCGCGACATCGCCTCGGCCTGTGGCTCCACCGGCTGGGTCTCCAGCGTGGTCGGCGTGCACCCGTGGCAGGTCGCCCTGTTCACCGACGAGGCGCAGCAGGCGGTGTGGGGCAGCGACACGAACACGCGGCTGAGCTCGTCGTACGCCCCGACCGGCAAGGCTGTCGTCGCCGACGGCGGCTTCCAGCTGTCCGGCAAGTGGAGCTTCTCGTCCGGGTGCGACCACTGCCAGTGGGTGCTCCTCGGTGGGCTCGTGTTCAACGCCGAGGACCAGGTCGTCGACTTCCGCACGTTCATGGTTCCGCGCGAGAGCTACGAGATCATCGACGTCTGGAACATGGTCGGCCTGCGTGGCACCGGCTCCAACGACATCGTGGTCGACGACGTGTTCATCCCGGAGGCGTTCACGCTCTCCATGGGCGACACCGGTCGCTGCTTCGGTCCCGGCCAGGAGCAGAACACCTCGGAGCTCTACAAGCTCCCCTTCCACTCGATCTTCACCGGCACCATCACCACGCCGATCATCGGCATGGCGATGGGGGCGTACGACGAGCACGTCGCGATGCAGCAGAAGCGCACCCGCGCGGCCTACCTCGGTGAGAAGGCGTCGCTCGACCCGTTCGCCGCCGTACGCATCGCGCGGGCCTCGAGCGAGATCGACGCCGCCTGGGCGCTGCTCGTCAACAACATCCGCGAGGAGCAGGCCCACGTCAGCAAGGGCGAGAAGATCCCGCTGAAGACCCGCCTGAAGGTACGCCGCGACCAGGTCATCGGCAGCCAGCGCGCCATCGACGCCATCGACGCGCTGTTCGAGGCCTCCGGCGGGCGTGCCCTGGCCACCGGCACCTACCTGCAGCGCGCCTGGCGCGACGCCCACGCCGGCCGGGTGCACGCGGCGAACGACCCCGAGCGCGCCCTGCAGATGTTCGGCGCGCACGAGTTCGGCCACAAGGTCGACCCCGGGATGTACTGAGCGTGTCCGACTTCTCCAAGGAGGCCACCCGCCGGTCAGGCCACGTGAATTCCGGGGCCGGCGAGATCACGCTGAACTACTACGAGGCCGGCGACGGCCACCGACGATCCGGTCGGTGGCCTGCCGCTCGTGATGCTCCACGGTGGCGGTCCGGGGGCCTCGGCGTGGAGCAACTTCGGCAGCGCGCTGCCGGGCTTCGCCGCCAACTTCCGAACGCTGCTGGTCGACCAGCCCGGCTTCGGCGCCTCGGACAAGCCCGAGGTGGTCGGCAACTTCTACCGCCATGCCGCCGACCACGTCGTCAAGCTGCTCGACGAGCTCGGCATCGACCGGGTCCACCTCCTCGGCAACAGCCTGGGCGGCGGTACGGCGATGCGCCTCGCCCTGACCCATCCCGACCGGGTCGGCCGACTCGTGCTGATGGGGCCTGGCGGGCTCTCGCTCAACCTGTTCCACGCCGACCCGACCGAGGGCGTCCAGCGGTTGATGGACTTCTCCGCCAACCCGACCCGCGAGGCACTGCGCGCGTTCATCTCGACCATGGTGGTGAACAAGAAGCTCGTCACAGACGAGCTGGTGGAGGAGCGGTTCGCCGACGCGACCGCTCCTGGTGCCCAGGCCGCGATGATGTCGATGGGGATGTCCTTCTGGAACCCGGAGACCGCCGAGGACGGCATGCTCTGGCGCGAGGCCCACCAGCTGCGCAAGCACACCTTGCTCACCTGGGGCCGCGAGGACCGGGTGAACCCGCTCGACGGAGCGATGGTCGCCCTCAAGCTGATCCCGAAGGCGACCCTGCATGTGTTCCCCAACTGTGGGCACTGGGCGCAGATCGAGGCTGCTGACGAGTTCCGTGAGGTGGCCACGAGCTTCCTGGCCCGTCACGTCGAGCGACCGAAGGAGTCCTGATGACGATCGACATCCGCAGCATGGGCTACGCCCGGGTCGCGAGCAGCGACCTCGAGCAGTGGAAGCACTTCGCGACCAAGGTCCTCGGCCTGGCCGAGGGGCGCGGCCCCGATCCCGACAACCTCTACTACCGGATCGACGAGGTCTCCGCGCGACTCGTCGTCTTCCCCGCCGAGACCGACGAGCTGTCCTGCATCGGCTGGGAGCTGGCCGACCACCCGGCGCTGCAGGCGGCTCGCGAGCACCTCTCCAAGGAGGGCGTCGCCTTCGAGGAGGGCACTCCCGAGGAGCTGGCCGAGCGCCGCGTCCAGGAGCTGGTCCGGTTCACCGACCCGTTCGACAACGTCTTCGAGCTGTTCCACGGCATCACCTACGAGTCGCGGCCGATCGTCACGCCGTACGCCGCCAGCTTCGTCACCGGCGAACAGGGCATGGGCCACGTCGTGATCCCGGTGAGCGACGACGTCGAGGCGCTGAGGTTCTACACCGACGTGCTCGGCTTCCGCCTGCGTGACTCGATGAGCATGCCGGGGGAGTTCGTCGGCAAGGAGCCCGGCTCCAAGGTGTGGCTCCGCTTCCTCGGCGTCAACCCGCGACACCACAGCCTGGCGTTCCTGCCGATGCCGAACCCGAGCAAGTGCGTGCACATCATGCTCGAGGTCGACAAGCTCGACGACGTCGGCCGCGCGCTCGAACGGGTCCGCAAGCACAAGGCTCCGCTGTCGGCGACCCTCGGTCGGCACATGAACGACCAGATGGTCTCGTTCTACGTGAAGTCGCCCGCCGGCTTCGACGTCGAGTTCGGTACCGAGGGACTCACGGTCGACGACGCGCGTTGGGTGGCACGCGAGAGCACGGCGGTCTCCTACTGGGGCCACGTCTTCGGCGGCCAGTAGCGAGTCACTGATATGACTGCTCCCATGCCTTCCGGCCTTCATCCGGGCCTTCGCCTGAGGTCCCCGACGGGATCCGCCCCGATGCGCGCGAGACCTGGCCGAGCCGTGAGCTGATCGACTCCTTCCTCGGGACCGGCTTCGACTTCGAGCTGCGCCTCGGTGAGCACACGCCCATCCCCGTTGACGATCCCGCCGCGGCGGAGCGTGCCCGTCAGTTCCGTGACGTGCTCGGCATGTTCGCGACCGGGGTCACCGTGGTGACCTCGATGTCGGGCGACGAGCCCGTCGGGATGACCTGCCAGTCGTTCTCGAGCGTGTCCCTCGACCCGCCGCTGGTGATGTTCTGCCCGGCGAAGACCTCGCGCGCGTGGCCGCTGATGCGCCAGGCCGGGTTCTTCTGCGTCAACTTCCTCTCCTCGGACCAGAGGGAGATCTCGAACGGGATGGCGAGCAAGGGCTCGGAGAAGTTCCACGGTGTGGGCTGGAAGCCCGCGTCGACGGGAGCGCCCCTGATCGACGGCGTCCTGGGGTACGTCGACTGCGCGATCGACCGCGTGCACGAGGCCGGGGACCACTACATCGTGGTCGGCCGGGTGCGTGACCTCTCGATCGGGGACGGGCGCCCGGACGGGGAGGCGGCGGAGGTTCCGCTGCTGTTCCACCGGGGCGCCTACACGCAACCCGGATAGCTCTCTGTCAGGCTCGCTCCATGAGCGCCGAGCGGGTGTCCAGCGACTTCACGGAGCGCCTGCTGCGGCGCTTCCTGCTGCTGTGCGAGAGCCCCCGGACCCAGCGACGCGCGCTCGCCCTGGTCAAGGGCAGTGTCAGCAACGCCCGTGCCGGAAAGGCGTTCTACGCCCTGGTGAACCGGGTCGTGCTCAACCCGGTGGCGAAGTCGATGGGCATCGAGACCTCGGCCATCCGCCTCGAGCTGGTCGGCTCCCAGCTGATCGGGCTGGCGATGATCCGTTACGTGCTCAAGGTCGAGCCGATCGCCTCGCTCTCGGTGGACGACCTCGTCGTGCTGATGGCGCCGCCGCTGCGCGCGGCCCTCGGCGGGGGAGCCACCCCGGCTCTCGAGGTGTGCACGTGCGAGACGCGCACCCCTGCGCCGGACCTGGTGATCGTCCCCTGGTGAGGCTCAGCGCACCCGGATGGTGGCGCGCGAGATCAAGAAGGCGTGACCGCCGCCCGTCCGGCAGCGCACTCCCTGCGTCGTGCTGGTGCAGATGATCCCGCGGTAACGCACCGAGTCGCCGTAGGGCAGCGACCGCGCCCCGTCGGTCTCGCCCTGCATCCCCATCACGGAGTCGCTGGTGCAGGCCAGCGCGGCGCGCTTCCCGGTCGACATCTCCACGGAGTGACCCCAGTCGAAGTCGCAGTCGGCCGGTCGCCCGGACGGGGTGCCCTGCAGCTTCAGCCGGTCGCAGCGCACGTGCGGGCCCTGGTAGTCGTCGAACAGGCAGCCGATGTTGCCACTCGGAAGCCGAGAACCCGGGCAGCTCGTAGCCGCTGAGATCGACCGGCGCCGGCGCCGGCGTAGGTCGGCCGGTGGGTTCGCTCGGTGGTTCGGTGGGGGGCTCGCTGGGTGTCGGCTCCGTGGCTGTGCTGGGCTCGGCCGAGGGGGACGCCGTCACCGTGACGGTCGGGGAGGCTCCCGGCTCGCCGTCGTCGTCCTTGGTGATGCCGCAACCCGTGACCGATCCCAGCAGCAGCACGATGAGGGCGGTGATGACGCAGGTCCAGGCCCGTGGCAGACGCTTCACGCGCAGGATCGTCCCACATCCGCACGCAGCCTGTGGATTGTCGTTCGACGCATCGCGGCTCCGGGTTCACCCTGTCGGGATGGACGAGACGCTTCCGCTGAATCCGCTGCAGGCACTTCTTCCGCTCGACCGACCCTTCACGCGCGCGATGGCCCGCGCGGCCGGCGTCGAGCGCACCTCATTGGAACGGATGCTGCGCGAGGGCACCGTCCGACGACTGGTGCGCGGGGTGTACGCCGCCGCCACCGCGCCGGACACCATCTCCCTGCGTGCCGGGGCCGTCGCGCTCGCCGTCGGTCGCGAGGCCATCGCCGTGGACCGGACGGCCGCGTGGGTGCACGGCGTGGACGTCACGGTTCTCCCGGCTGAGGAGCCCCGACCCCTGGAGGTGCTGTCTCCGGGACGACCCGACCCGCGGAGCCCTGGGCAGCGGTCGTCAGCTCGCTGGCCATGACCTCGAGAGGATCGAGGGCCTGCGGTTGACCACGCCGTTGCGCACCGCCCTCGACCTCGGCCGGCTGCTGCCTCCCGACCTCGCGCTCGGCGCGCTGGACCAGCTGTTGTCGGCCGGCGGGTTCAGCCACATGGAGCTCCTGGCCGAGCTGCCACGCCTGGCGGCCCACCGAGGCGTCGGACAGCTCCGCACCCTCGCGGCCCAGGTCGACGCGCGCTCCACCGGCCTCGCCGAGTCGGCGCTTCGGCTGCGCTGGCACGAGGGCCGTCTCCCCACCGCAACACCTGGACTACCCGTGTGCGCGTCGGGCCGCCTCGTCAGGCTGAGCCTGGGCATCGAGCGCCGGCAGTTCGGCGCGGTGCTTGCTGGGCAGGTCTCAGCGGCCGACCTCCTCGCCCTCGAGGGAGCCGGCTGGTGGGTCGTCGTACTCAGCGAGGAGCGGGTCCTGCACAGCGACCCGGGCGCCTGGATCCAGCATCTCGAGCGGGAGTTCCACCAGCACCTGTTGGCCCAGGTGGAGTCAGAGGCTGGATAGGCGGTTTGGCTACTGGTCTTCCTGCAGCGCGGTGATCGCCTCGTGCATGGTCAACGTGCGCTGGGCGGACTCGACGTGGAGGTTCTCGATCATCCGGCCGTTGTAGGTCACGACTCCGCTGCCCTTGCCGTCCTCCCAGGCCTGGAGGATGCCGCGGGCGTCCTCGACGGCCTTCTCCGACGGGGCGAACGCCTCGTTGGCGCCCTCGACCTGGCCGGGGTGGATCAGGGTCTTGCCGTCGAAGCCCATCTCGCGGCCCTGCTGGCACTCGGCGAGGAAGCCATCGGTGTTCTTCACGTCGTTGTAGACGCCGTCGATGATCGCCTTGCCGGTGGCACGAGCAGCGAGCAGCGCGAGGGACAGGCCGGTCAGCAGCGGCTGGCGGCCGGGCACGTGCTCGGCGTACAGCTCCTTGGCGAGGTCGTTCGTGCCCATCACCAGGACCGTCAGTCGCTCGGCCGCGGAGGCGATCTCCTCCGCGTGCAGCATGGCGTACGGCGTCTCCACCATCGCCCAGAGCTTGGTGTGCTCGGGCGCGCCGGCCATCGCCTCGACGAGCTGGAGCACCGCGTCGGCCGAGTTCACCTTCGGCACGACGATCGCGTCCGGGCCGGCTTCACAGGCAGCGGCCATGTCATCGACGTGCCACTCGGTGTCGGCGCCGTTGATCCGGATGGTCAGCTCACGCTTGCCGTACTCGCCCGATGTCACCGCAGCACAGGCGGCCGAACGCGCGGCCACCTTGGCGTCCGGGGCGACGGCGTCCTCGAGGTCGAGGATCAGCCCGTCGCACGGGATCGACTTGGCCTTCTCCAGCGCACGCTCGTTGGACGAGGGCATGTAGAGCACCGAGCGGCGCGGTCGGAAGGTCTCGGCGAGGCTCATCAGGAGGCCTCGATCGCGTCGTACTGCTGCTTCAGCTCGGGGTCGATCGCGGACAGCTGCTCCGCGAGCTCCACCATCACCAGGCACTGCTTGAGCGACGCGTCGTCCTCCATCTTGCCGTCGAGCATCACCGCACCGGTGCCGTCGCCCATGGCGTCGACCACCCGGCGGGCGTGCGCGACGTCCTCAGGGGAGGGACTGAAGACCTTGTTGGCGATGGCGATCTGCTTCGGGTGGAGCGACCAGGTGCCGACGCAGCCGAGCAGGAACGCGTTGCGGAACTGGTCCTCGCACGCGACCACGTCGGTGATGTCGCCGAACGGCCCGTAGTAGGGGTAGATCCCGTGCATCGCGCAGGCGTCGACCATTCGCGCGATGGTGTAGTGCCACAGGTCCTGCTGGTAGGTGGTCCTCGGGCCGTCGATGTCGCCGTCGACCGGGTCCTGCCGCACGAGGTAGCCGGGGTGTCCGCCACCGACCCGGGTCGTCTTCATCCGCCGGTCGGCCGCGAGGTCCGCGGGTCCGAGCGAGAGGCCCTGCATCCTCGGCGAGGCTCCGCAGATCTCCTCGATGTTGACCATGCCGCGGGCCGTCTCGAGGATCGCGTGCACCAGGATCGGCTTGTCCAGCCCGGCCTTCGCCTCGAGCTGGGCGAGCAGCCGGTCGACGTAGTGGATGTCCTCGGCGCCCTGCACCTTCGGCACCATGATCACGTCGAGCTTGTCGCCGATCTCGGTCACCAGCGTGGTCAGGTCGTCGAGTCCCCAGGGGGAGTCGAGCGAGTTGATCCGTGTCCAGAGCTGGGTCGCCCCGCCCTGCACACCGAGATTGGCTGTGTCCTGCGCGATCTTCACCAGGCCCTCGCGCGCGGCCAGCTTGTTGTCGGCCTTGATGGCGTCCTCGAGGTTGCCCAGGAGCACGTCGACCTTGCCGACCATGTCCGGGACCTTGCCGGCCATCTTGGCGTTGCTCGGGTCGAAGAAGTGGATCGCCCGGCTCGGCCGCGCAGGGATCTCGCGCAGTGGAGTGGGAGCACCGACGGCGAGGGGGGCGAAGAAGTCCTTGGCAGAGCGCATGGGCCGGACGCTAGCAGCGTGCGACGGTCACCGCAGTGTGAGCCATCCCACCCGCGGGGTGGCGGGTCGAGGAGCTCACAGGCGCTCGAAGCCTCGGCGCAGCTCCCAGTCGGTCACGGCGGCGTCGAAGGCCTCCAGCTCCACGTCCGCGAAGTTGACGTAGTGCTTGACGACGTCCTCGCCGAAGACTTCGAGGGCGATCTCGGACTCGGCGAAGGTGTCCCGTGCGGAGCGCAGGGTGTGAGGCACCTTCGGCAGGTCGGAGCTGTAGGCGTTGCCCTCGGTCATCGGACCGAGCTCGAGCTCGTGCTCGATCCCGTACAGGCCGCCGGCCATCATCGCCGCCAGCGCCAGGTAGGGGTTCGCGTCCCCGCCTGGGACACGGTTCTCCATCCGGGCGCTCGCGCCGGTGCCGACCAGCCGCACCGCGCAGGTGCGGTTGTCCATTCCCCAGCCGATCGCGGTCGGCGCGAAGGAGCCGGCGGCGAACCTCTTGTAGGAGTTGATGTTGGGGGCGTAGAAGAGCGTGAAGTCGTCAAGTGTGGCGAGCACACCTGCGATGAACTGGTCGTACATCGCGGTGCGCTCGTTCTTCTCCGAGTCCCAGAAGACCGTGGAGTCGTCCAGACCGCGCAACGAGAGGTGGATGTGGCAGGAGTTGCCCTCGCGGTCGTTCGGCTTGGCCATGAAGGTGAGGGACTTCTGCAGGTCCGAGGCGATCATCTTCGCGCCGGTCTTGTACACGCTGTGGTTGTCCGCGGTCGCGAGCACGTCGTCGAAGAGGAAGCCGATCTCGTGCTGACCGAGGTTGCACTCGCCCTTGGCCGATTCCACCACCATCCCGGCGGCGTACATGTCCGAGCGGATCCGCCGCAGCAGCGGCTCGACCCGGCCCGAGCCCATGATCGAGTAGTCGATGTTGTACTGGTTGGCCGGTGTCAGGTCGCGGTAGCCGCGGTTCCAGGCATCTTCGTAGGTGTTCTCGTAGACCACGAACTCCAGCTCGGTGCCGGACACCGCGCGCCAGCCCTGCTCCGCGGCGCGGTCGATCTGAGCCTTGAGCATGGACCGTGGCGACATCGGCACCGGGTTGCCGTCGGTCAGGTGCAGGTCGCACTGGATCATGGCCGTCTTCTCCAGCCACGGCACCCGGCGGATGGTGTCGAGGTCGAGCTCGAAGACCATGTCGCCGTAGCCCGACTCCCACGAGGTGATCTCGTAGCCATCGACGGTGTTCATCTCCGGGTCCACCGCGAGCAGGTAGTTGCACCCCTCGACGCCGTGACCCAGTGCCTCGTCGAGGAAGTACTGCGCGTGCAGGTACTTGCCCTGCAGCCGGCCCTGCATGTCGGTGAAGGCGACCACCACGGTCTCGAACTCACCGTCCAGGATGCCTTGGCGCAGCTGGTCGATGTCGAGCATGCGGGGGTTGCGAGGGTGGGACATGGAGGGCCTCCGGGGTCCTGGGGGTGGCGGGCAAGGGGGTGAGGGAAGGGGGTCAGCGCAGGTCGGACTCGGCGTCGGTGATCTGGTCGAACTCCTCCTCAGGGGCCGTCGCGACCACCCGGTGACGGCTGTAGAACTGGAAGTACGCCAAGAACGCCACGAACACGGCAGCGGTGATCCCCGCGGCCTTCACGTCGACCACGAACGTGGCGATCACGGCAACGACGCTCAGGACCAGCGCGACCCCGGTGGTGGCGACCCCGCCGGGCGTGCGGTAGCCACGCTCGAGGTCCGGCTCGCGGCGTCGCAGCATGATGTGGGACAGGTTGAGCAGCACATAGGACACGGTGGCGCCGAAGACCGCGATGTTGATCAGCAGCTCGCCGTCCTGGATGAGCGCGGCGAGCAGGAACCCGATGGTGCCCGGCACGATCAGGGCGACCCACGGGGTCTTGCGGCTTCCGGTCAGCGAGAGCCAGCGGGGCAGGTAGCCCGCCCGGCTGAGGGCGAAGAGCTGCCGGGAGTAGGCGAAGATGATCGAGAAGAAGCTGGCCACCAGCCCGGCCAGCCCGGCGTAGTTCACGAAGGAACCCAGCGTCGAGCCCTTCCCGAACACGGCGTACAGCGCTGCCGGCAACGGGTTGTCGGAGTCGGACATGGCCTTGGCACCCGCTGCGCCGGGCACCAGCGTCAGCATCAGTGCCGCGGTGACCAGGAGCACCCCCATCGCCACGATGATCCCGCGCGGCATGTCCTTCTTCGGGTCCGAGGTCTCCTCGGCCGCGAGCGGCACCCCCTCCACGGCCAGGAAGAACCAGATGCCGTACACCAGTGCGGCGAGCACGCCGGAGATGCCGAAGGGCAGCAACGATCCCGACATCGCGGAGCCGTCGGGGTCGATGTTGGTCAGGTTGGAGAAGTCGAACTTCGGCAACAGCCCGACCACCGTGGCCAACAGCGCCACCAGGGCCACACTCGTGATCACGAACATCAGCTTGAGTGCCTCGCCCACGCCCCACAGGTGCACGCCCACGAAGATCACGTAGGCCGCAAGGTAGACCGGCCAGCTGTTCGTCAGCCCGAACAGGCCCAGCGCCTCGACGTACCCGCCGATGAAGACCGAGATCGCCGCGGGGGCGACGGCGTACTCGATGAGCACCGCGACACCGGTCGCGTAGCCGCCGAGGGGACCCAGTGCCCGACGGGCGAACCCGTACCCGGCGCCGGAGGTCGGCAGGGTGGAGGACATCTCGGCCAGGCCGAAGACCATGCAGCTGTACATCACCCCCATCAGCACGGTGGCGATGAGCATGCCGCCCCAGCCACCCTGGCCGATGCCGAAGTTCCAGCCGGCGAAGTCGCCGGAGATGACGTAGCTGACCCCGAGCCCGGCGAGCAGGATCCAGCCGGCCTGCCCGGCCTTGAGCTGGCGTTGCTCGTGGTAGTCGTCGTCCGTCTGGTGCCTGTCTGCCCGAGACTCGCTCATGGATGTGCCACCCATCTCATTGGGTCAATCCTGAACCATTGAAGTGGTCCACTGTGTCCGCCGGCGCGTTTCCCGTCAATAGGGTCGGGCGTACCGTGTCACGGGTGTCGGCCCAGATATCGCCCCTCGGACCACCGGTCCGCTCCGGGAACGTCTTCGAGGAGACGATGGCACGACTGGTCCGCGCCATGCGGCTCGGCCAGTTCCCACCCGGCACCCGGTTGCTGGCCGAGCGAGACCTTGCCCACGAGCTCAAGGTCTCCCGCACGACCCTGCGCGAGGCGCTGGCCGCGCTCCAGGACAGCGGCTACCTGACCGTGAAGCGAGGCCGCTACGGCGGCGCCTACGTGGCCGAGAGCCTGCCCGCCCAGACGTTCGGGTCACTGGACGCGGCCGAGCTCTCGGATGTGCTGACCCTGCGCGGCATCCTCGAGCCCGCCGCCATGGAGCTTGCCGGCGCCGCCACCTTGGATGCGACCCGCCGTGACCAGCTGTGGCACACCCACCTGGAGGTGTCCGGCGCCCAGATGGGCCAGTACCGACCGCTGGACTCGCGGCTGCACCTCCTGCTCGCCGAGTGCAGCGGCAGCGGCAGTCTGCATCGAGTGATCGCCGACACCCGGCTGCGGCTCAACGCGCTGCTGGATCGGATCCCCCTCCTGCCCCGCAACCTGACGCACTCCTCCGAGCAGCACGCACTCATCGTCAGTGCCGTGCTCGACGGTGATCCCGGCGCGGCGCGCGCCGAGATGGCCGACCACCTCGAGGGGACAGCGGCGCTGCTGCGCGGCTTCCTGGTCTGACCCCGCACCGGCAGGGATCGCGTCGCGAGGAGCTCACAGAAGACGGGCGCGAGCCAGGTGGGCGGGCTCCCACAGGTGACTGAGCGCGTGCGCCCGCTTGAACACCAGCTGGGAGTCGTGCTCCCAGGTGATCGCGATGCCGCCGTGCAGCTGCACGGTCTCCGACGCCACGTGGTCCAGGGCGTCGGAGCAGTAGGAGCGGGCCACGGCCGCTCGTCGTCGCAGGACCGAGGCGCTCGCCTCCGTCGGGTCCGTGACGTACGCCGCGGCGGCAGCCGTTGCACCCCAGGACGCGGACCGCGAGGCCTCGACGAGCACGAGCATGTCGGCCATCCGGTGCTTCAGTGCCTGGAAGGAGCCGATCGGCCGGCCGAACTGCACCCGCTCGAGGCTGTAGGCCACAGTCATGTCGAGCCCGCGCTGGGCGGCTCCGACCTGCAGAGCAGAGGTCAGGGCTGCCGCGACGTCTCGGATCTGCCGGTCGTCTTCGACCGCGCCGATGGTCTCGGCGGAGGTTCCCGTGACCAAGCCGAACCGGAGGCTCTGGTCGAGCCCGCCGACCGACTCCACCGAGGGGTCGGCGAGCAGCTCGAGCCGACCGTCCTCGATTCGCAGCACGAGGGACGACGCGGGTGCGTCGAGCACCAGCTCGTCGAGTGCGACGGTGGCGATCTCCCCGACAGCGATCCGCGGCAGGAGTGCGGCCCGGTGATCTGGCTCGGCGTACAGGAGGACTGCCGCGGTGGCGATGGCGGTCGCGAGCAGGGGGGAGGGCGCAAGGTTGTGGCCCAGCTCCTCGAGGACGAGTCCGGTCTCGATGAGCGAGGCGCCGAACCCGTCGTACTCCTCGGGGACGGCGAGCGCGGCCACGCCCACCTGCTCGCACAGTGCCTGCCACAGCGACTCGTCGTACCCGCTCTCGGACTCGACGGCGGCGCGGACCGCGGCGCTGTCACTGCGTTTGTCGAGCAGCGACCGCACGATGACGGCGAGCTCGTCCTGCTCCTCGGTGCGGGCGAAGTGCATCAGCGGGCGCCTTCGGCGGTGAGTGCGTCGGCGATCCGCGCGCGGTGGTGTGAGGCGCTGCCCCAGGCACCGACCAGCGCGCGCACCCGGTTGATCCACAGGCCGAGGTCGAACTCGGCGGTGTAGCCGATCGCGCCGTGCACCTGCAGCGCCACCCGGGAGGCCAGGTAGGCAGCGTCGCCGGCTGCGACCTTGGCCGCCGAGACGTCACGCGAGGAGCCCGTCAGAGCCGCGCCGAGCACGAGCGGCCGGGCGAAGTCGAGCGCGATCCGTACGTCGGCCAGGGTGTGCTTGATCGCCTGGTAGGAGCCGATGGTGCGGCCGTACTGCTTGCGCTGCTTGACGTACTCCACCGAGTCGGCCAACAGGCGCTCGCCACAGCCGAGCAGCTCGGCGGAGCAGGCGAGGACGGCGAGGTCGAAGGCAGGCGGAGAGGGCTCGGGCAGTGCGGAGGAGGAGAGGTCGAAGAGTCGGCGCGTGGTGTCCACGGACCGCAACACACCGCTGGTTGAGGAGTCGCGCGCTTGTCCTGAGCCTGTCGAAGGGAGTGTCTCGAAACCACCGTCACCCAAGCACGAAGACCAGCGACGCCACGTCCGCATCCAGCGCGAACGGCACCAGCGGAGGCAGAGCCACGGTCGCGACCGCCCCCTCGGCAACCGCAGCGAGGTCGGCACCTTCGAGCGCGCGTGCCAGGTAGGCCGCGGACTCGATCCAGGGACCGACGGCCAGGTGGTGGCCGAGCACCTCGAAGGCGACGGCCAGGTCGACCGGGGTGCCGCCGAGGCCGCCCTCGTCCTCGGAGACGACCAGGGCGTTGACGCCCTGCTCGGAGAGCCGTCGCCACAGGGCGAGCCCGGGCTCGTGGTCACCCGCGGCCCACGCGCGCGCTGCCGCGACGGAGTCGGCCTTGCTCATCAGCTCGGAGAGGGACTGGGCGAAGCCGGTCTGCTCGGGAGTGAGTCGGAAGTCCATCAGGGCTGCACCTTCTCCACTCGGGCCTCTCGAGGGAGTCCGAGGATGCGCTCGGCGATGACGTTGCGCTGCACCTCGTTGGTGCCGGCGTAGATCGGGCCGGAGAGCGAGAACAGGTAGCCGTCGATCCAGGGGGAGTGCGGTCCGTCGCGCAGCTCCGAGGTGGGGCCGACGAGGTCGAGGGCGGTCTCGTGCAGAGCCACGTCGAGACCTGACCAGAACACCTTGTTCACCGAGCCGGAGTAGCCGATCTGGCCACCGGCCACGAGGCGGCTCACGGTGCCCCAGGTGTACAGCCGGTAGGCCTCGGCGCCGAGCCACGCGTCGACCACCCGGTCACGGTGTTCGACGGGGGAGCCGGCCTCGTGCCACAGGTCGACCAGACGACCGGCTGCCGCGCAGAACCGGCCGGGGGAGCGCAGGGACAGGCCGCGCTCGTTGCCTGCGGTGCTCATCGCGACCGACCAGCCGGCCCCGGGCTCTCCGAGCACGTCGCTGTCAGGCACGAACACGTCGTCGAAGAACAGCTCGGCGAAGCCGGGCTCACCGTCGAGCTGGGCGATCGGGTCGCACCGTGATGCCCTCGGTGTCGAGCGGGAAGCAGAAGTAGGTCAGGCCGTGGTGGCGCTGCGACTCCGCGTCGCTGCGGAACAGGCCGAACCCCCAGTGGGCGTACGACGCGCGCGAGGACCAGGTCTTCTGGCCGTTGAGAACCCACCCGCCCCGGTCGTCGTCCCGCCGAGCCGTGGACCGCAACGAGGCGAGGTCGGAACCTGCCTCCGGCTCGGACCACGCCTGGGCCCAGATCTGCTCGCCGGTGGCCATCGAGGGCAGCCACCGGTCCTGCTGCTCGGTGGTGCCGTTCTCGAAGATCGTCGGCGAGAGCAGGAAGATGCCGTTCTGGCTCACCCGGCCCGGGGCTCCGGCGCGGTAGTACTCCTCCTCGAAGATCACCCACTCCACGAGCGAGGCGCCACGGCCGTGGTACTTCTCGGGCCAGCTGCACGACCGCCCAGCGCGCCTCGGCGAGCTTGGCCTCCCACTCCTGGTGGGCGCGGAAGCCCTCGGCGGTGTCCATCGAGGGCAGTGCGCTCGGCGGGGACGTTGGCCGCCAGCCACTCCCGGGCCTCGGCCTGGAAGGCGAGCTCGGACTCGGACAGGTCGAGGTTCATGTGAGGTCCCTCAGCTGGTTCTTGAGCACCTTGCCGCCGAGGTTGCGGGGGAGCACGTCGATGAACTCCACCTCGCGCGGCACCTTGAAGTTGGCCAGCCGCTCCTTGGCGAACGCGATCACGGCGTCTGCGGTGACGCTGCCCCCGTCGGTTGAGCTTGTCGAAACCACGACGTACGCCTTGCCTACCTCGCCCATCCGCTCGTCGGGGATGCCGACGACGGCCACGTCGTTGACCCCCTCGAGCCGCATCAGAGCCTGCTCGACCTCGGCTGGGTAGACGTTGAAGCCACCGGAGATGTACATGTCCTTGAGCCGGTCCGTGATCGTCAGGTTGCCGGCCTCGTCGAGCTTGCCGACGTCACCGGTGTGCAGCCAGCCGTCCTCGTCGATCGCCTCGCGGGTCGCCTCGGGGTCGTCGAGATAGCCGAGCATCACGAACTCGCCGCGCAGCAGCAGCTCGCTCCGTGCGTCGCCGATGCGCGCCTCCATCCCCGGGATCGCGCGCCCGCAGGTGTTCGCGACCACCTCGGCCGAGTCGCCCTCGCGGCACATCGTGGCCACGACGGCCTCGCTCATCCCGAAGGCGGTCACGACGTTGTCGATCGCCAGCCCCTCGGGGGCGTCGGCGCGCATCCGCTCGATCAGCACGACCGGGACCACGGCTGCCCCGGTCACGGCCAGTCGCAGCGACGAGAGGTCGTAGGCCTGGCGCGAAGGAGCGTTCAGCAGGCTCTGGTAGATGGTCGGTGCGCCCGGCAGCACGGTGATGCGGTCGTCCTGGATCTGCAGCATCGTCGCGTCCAGGTCGAAGGTCGTGACCGGGTAGAGGGTCGCGCCGGTGGTGAGGCCGACCACGATGCCGGCCTTGTAGCCGAAGGAGTGGAAGAACGGGTTGATCACGAGGTAGCGGTCCTCGGCGGTGACCCCGCCGAGCTCGCCCCAGGCGCGGGCCACGCCGACGGTCTGGCGGTGCGCCGACATGGCGCCCTTGGGCCGGCCGGTCGTGCCGGAGGTGAACAGGATGTCGGCCACGTCGTCGGGCGTGACCGCGTCTGCTCGCGCGTCGATCACCTCGACGCGCGTCCGTGCCGAGCTGGCCGACCCAGGCGAGGTTGGCGAGGTCGACGATCTCCTTCACGGAGACCAGGTCGCTCGCGGCGTTCAGGTCGGCGATCTGGTGCCGGTCGAGGAAGCCGTCGTGCGACGATCACCAGCACCGCATGGGTGCGGTCGACGATCTCGGCGACCTCGTGGCCGGTGTAGCGGCTGTTGGCCGGGACCAGCGTGCCGCCGGCGTACGACACGGCGAGCGCAGCGACGACCCAGTCGATGCTGTTCGGTCCCCAGAGCACGACCCGGTCGCCGGGCTCGAGACCCAGCGAGGCGTAGCCGCGGGCGGTGGCGCGGACCTGCTCCAGCAGGCCGGCGAAGCTGAGGGTGCGGTCGTCCTGGACGTACGCCGGGTGGTCGCCGTACCGCTCAGCGGCAGCGCGCAGCACGCCCGGCAGCGTGCCCGGAATGGTGTGCGGTGAGTCGGACATCCACGCTCCTGAGGGCCAACCAAACAAGTGCTTGGTAGGCTACCTTACTGTCATGGATCTCTCCTACAGCCCAGAAGACGAGGCGTTCCGCGCCGAGGTCCGATCCTGGCTGGAGGAGCACCTCAGCGGGGAGTTCGCCGAGCTGCGCGGCAAGGGTGGTCCGGGCCGCGAGCACGAGGTCCACGACGAGCGGATCGAGTGGGACCGGCACCTCGCCAAGCACGGCTGGACCTGCATCGGCTGGCCCGAGGAGTACGGCGGCCGCGGGCTGCCGCTCTTCCAGCAGGTGATCTTCCACGAGGAGTACGCCCGGGCCAACGCGCCCGCCCGCGTCAACCACCTCGGCGAGGAGCTGCTCGGACCGACGCTGATCGCGTTCGGCACCGAGGAGCAGAAGGCCCGCTTCCTGCCCAGGATCGTCGCCGTCGAGGAGTTCTGGTGCCAGGGGTACTCCGAGCCCGGTGCCGGCTCCGACCTCGCGAACGTGTCGACCAAGGCGCGGCTGGTTTCGACAGGCTCAACCGACGGGGACCACTACGTCATCGACGGCCAGAAGGTGTGGACCTCGCTGGCCCACCAGGCCGACTGGTGCTTCGTGATCGCCCGCACCGAGCCGGGGTCGAAGCGCCACCAGGGGCTGTCCTACCTGCTGGTCCCGATGGACCAGGAGGGCATCGAGGTCCGGCCGATCATCCAGCTCACCGGCACCTCGGAGTTCAACGAGGTGTTCTTCACCGATGCGCGCACCGACGCGGCCAACATCGTCGGGGCCGAAGGCGACGGGCTGGAAGGTCGCGATGGGGACCCTGGGCTTCGAGCGCGGCGTGTCCACGCTCGGGCCAGCAGGTCGGTTTCCAGCGTGAGCTCGACGCCCTGCTCGCGCTGGCCCGCTCCAACGGGACCTTCGACGACCCGGTGGTCCGCGACCGCCTCGCCAAGGCCCAGGTCGAGCTCGAGGTGATCCGGCTCAACGCCCTGCGCACCCTCTCGGAGGACCAGGCGCCACAGCAGGCGAGCATCTCCAAGCTGCTGTGGGCCGACTGGCACCGCAACCTCGGAGATCTCGCCATGCAGGTGCGCGGCGCCGACTCACTCGTCACCGGTCCCGACTACGACCTCGACGAGTGGCAGCGGCTGTTCCTGTTCACCCGGGCCGACACCATCTACGGCGGCTCCGACGAGATCCAGCGCAACGTCCTGGCCGAGCGCGTGCTCGGCCTACCCAGAGAGCAGAGACCGAGGGAGACCCGATGACCGCGACCAGACCCGAACAGCCCGCCCCGGCGTACGTCGAGCCGCACGACCTGCTCCGCGGCAAGGTGATCGTCGTGACCGCCGCAGCGGGTGCGGGGATCGGCGCCGCCGTCGTACGCCGTGTGCTCGAGGAGGGCGCCCAGGCCGTCGTGCTCGGGCGACACGCACGCGCGCCGGCTCGCGGAGGCCCAGCAGTCGCTGGCCGAGGAGTTCGGCGAGGACCGCGTGCGGTCGCTGGCCTGCGATGTCACGGTCGAGGAGCAGGTGCAGGCGCTGGTCGACGCAGCGGACGAGTTCGGTGGCCTCGACGTGATGGTCAACAACGCCGGACTCGGTGGCACCTCCAGCGTCCTGGAGATGACCGACGACCAGTGGGGCAAGGTCATCGACATCACGCTGACCGGCACCTTCCGCTGCATCCGGGCGGCGTCCAACAAGATGATCGAGCTCGGCAAGCGCGGCGTGATCGTCAACAACGCCTCGGTGATCGGTTGGCGAGCCCAGGAGGGCCAGGCCCACTACGCGGCCGCCAAGGCCGGCGTGATGGCGCTGACCCGCTGCTCCGCGCTCGACGTGGCGCCGCACGGCATCCGGATCAACGCGGTCTCGCCCAGCCTGGCGATGCATCCGTTCCTGGCGAAGGTGACCTCCGACGACCTGCTGCACGAGCTCAAGCAGCGCGAGGCCTTCGGCCGCGCCGCCGAGCCGTGGGAGGTCGCCAACGTGATGGTCTTCCTCGCGAGCGACTACTCGTCGTACCTCACTGGTGAGGTCGTCTCCGTGAGCTCGCCAGCATGCCTGAGGTTTCGACAGGCTCAACCGGCGTGGGGCAGACCCGGCGCGACGAGCTGCTGGCCATCGCCGCACGGCTGTTCGCCGAGCGCGGCTTCAAGAACACCACCGTGCGCGACATCGCCGACGCGGCGGGCATCCTCTCCGGCAGCCTCTACCACCACTTCGACTCCAAGGAGGCGATGGTCGACGAGCTGCTCGACTCCTTCCAGCAGGAGCTCTGGGTGAAGTACGACGCCATCTCGATCTCCGACCGCACGCCGCGCGAGAAGCTCGACGCCGTGGTGCGTGCCTCCTTCGAGGCGATCGACCGACACCACAGCGAGGTCGCGATCTTCCAGACCGACGCGGCCTACCTGGGCACCTTCGAGCGGTTCGGCTACCTCGAGGAGCGCAACACGCCGCTTCCGCGAGCTCTGGACCGGCCTGCTCACGGACGGGGTCGCCTCCGGCGAGCTGCGCTCGGATCTGGACATCGAGCTCGTCTACCGGTTCCTGCGTGACACCGTCTGGGTGGCGGTCCGCTGGTATCGCCCCGGCGGCGACCTCACGCCCGACCAGGTCGCCGACCAGTACCTCCACATCTTGCTCGAAGGGATCCGACATGCCTGAGGCCTACATCGTCGACGCGGTCCGGACGCCGGTCGGCAAGCGTGGCGGCTCGCTGGCCGCGATGCACTCCGCCGACCTGGGCGCCCACGTCCTCAAGGCGCTCGTCGAGCGCACCGGCATCGATCCCGGCGCGGTCGACGACGTGGTGATGGGCTGCTGCGACACGATCGGCTCCCAGGCCGGCGACGTGGCCAGGACAGCGTGGCTGGTGGCCGGGCCTGCCCGACCACGTGCCCGGCGTCACCATCGACCGCCAGTGCGGCTCCTCCCAGCAGGCGGTGCACTTCGCCGCCCAGGGCGTGATGTCCGGGACGCAGGACCTCGTCGTCGCCGGCGGGCTGCAGAACATGTCGGCCATCCCGATCTCCGCGGCGATGCTGGTGGCCCAGCAGTACGGCTTCACCACGCCGTTCGCCGAGTCGCCCGGCTGGGTCAGCGCGGTACGGCGACCAGGAGGTCTCCCAGTTCCGCTCCGCCGAGATGATCGCCGAGAAGTGGGACATCAGCCGCGAGGAGATGGAGGAGTTCGCCCTCGCCTCGCACACCCGCGCCCGGGCCGCCATCGACGAGGGCCGGTTCAAGAACGAGATCGTCCCGGTGGCCCTCCCTGATGGGCAGAGTTTCGACGTGGACGAGTGCCCGCGCGACACGTCGCTGGAGAAGATGGCCGGGCTCAAGCCGCTGGCCGAGGGTGGCCGGATCACGGCCGCCGTGGCCTCCCAGATCTGCGACGCGTCCTCGGCGATGCTGATCGCCTCCGAGCAGGCGGTCGCGGATCACGGGCTCACCCCCCGTGCCCGGGTGCACCACCTCTCCGTGCGCGGTGACGACCCGATCTGGATGCTGACCGGGCCGATCCGGGCCACCCGCCACGCCCTGGAGAAGACCGGGCTCACCATCGACGACATCGACCTGTTCGAGTGCAACGAGGCGTTCGCCTCCGTCGTACTCGCCTGGTCGCGGGAGCTCGACGTGCCGCTGGACAAGGTCAACGTCAACGGCGGCGGCATCGCGCTGGGTCACCCCATCGGCGCAACCGGCACGCGGATCATGTCCACCCTGCTCAACGAGCTCGAGCGCACCGGTGGCCGCTACGGTCTCCAGACCATGTGCGAGGGCGGCGGGCAGGCGAACGTCACGATCATCGAGCGTCTGGACTGAGCGCCGTCGCGCCGCGCGACCCGGGACACGCGCAGGAACGTTCAGAAGGCCGTGGCCAGCAGGTCGCTGAACAGCGCGTGCTCGTCGGCGATGCCCGGGTCGAGCCCCTTGCTGCGGAACCACGCGCACACGTTGGCGCAGTCGCGCAGCAGGAAGTCCATCCCCTGCGGGTTGGCCACGAGATCCACGACCTGGGGCAGGTCGATGATCACCAGTCGCTCGCCCGCCGCCAGGATGTTGTACGCCGACAGGTCGCCGTGCACGATGCCGTGCTGGGCCATCGTCGCCATCGCCTCGCGAAGCTGGTCGAAGTACGCCGCGAGCAGATCGGGCGACGGCCGTGACTGCGCCAGCCGAGGCGCCGTGTCACCGTCCACCTGGATCCACTCCATCAGGAGCTCGGTGCCGTCGATCTGCACCGGGTAGGGGACCGGCAGGCCCAGGGTCCAGCACCGCTTCAGCGACTCCCACTCGGCGCCGGCCCACTGGGCGGCGGCGACGGCCCTGCCGAACGCCGTCTTCTTGGCCGCGGCGCGTGCCTCGCGGCTGTCGCGGCCGCGACGTCCCTCGGTGTAGGCCGCGTTGCGGTGGAAGTTGCGGTGCTCGTTGCTGCGGTAGCGCTTGGCGGCCATCACCACGGACGGACCCGCCGTCGACACCCCGCTCGAGCAGGAAGACGTCGGCCTCCTTGCCGGTCTTGAGGATGCCGAGCTCGGAGTCGATGGCGGCCCGGTCGGTCACCACCCAGTCGGGCCGCGGCTCGGGTCCGCGGCAGAGCGGCTCGACGTCGAACCAGGTGGACCAGCGCTGGGAGGCGCCGGGATCGTCGTACGCCTCGGAAGTCGAAGACGAAGGTGGGGTCGAGAGAGTCAGTGCTGAGGGGTTCCTGCGGAGTGGACAACGGTGCTCCATGAGTGAGAGAGGTGGTCTGCGGACAGGCCAGTGACAGCGATGGACATGTCAGGTCTCCTCTCGCTCATGGTGCGGTTGCTCCGGTGAACTCTGGTCCCGTCCACGCCGGGGCGCAACTGGTTTTTCAGCCCTCGACCTCGCTGAGGTCGCCGGCCCAGAGGGTGTGGAAGCTGCCCTCCCGGTCGACGCGCTGGTAGGTGTGCGCGCCGAAGTTGTCGCGCAGCGCCTGGATCAGGGCCGCCGGCAGCCGGTCGCGACGCAGGGCGTCGAAGTAGGACAGCGAGGAGCCGAACGCCGGGACCGGGATGCCGTACGCCGTGGCCGTGGACACCACTCGACGCCAGCCGGCCTCCCCGTCCTTGAGCGCCTGGGCGAAGTAGTCCTGGGTCATCAGCGTCGTCAGGTCCGGCTCGACCTCGTAGGCCTCCCGGATCCGGTCGAGGAACTTCGCCCGGATGATGCAGCCACCGCGCCAGATGGTGGCGAGGTCGCCGGGGGAGACGTCCCAGTCGTGCTCGTCGCTGCCGGCGACGATCTGGTCGAAGCCCTGGGCGTAGGCGACCACCTTCGCGGCGTACAGCGCGGCCCGCACGTCCTCGACGAACTCGTCGGCGTCGTCGACGGGCGGGGTGTCGCTGGTCTCGTCGAACACCTTGCGGGCGGCCTCGCGCTGCTCGGTGTGGCCGGAGACGCTGCGGGCGAAGGTCGCCTCGGCGATGCCGGTGACGGGTACGCCGAGGTCGAGCGCGCTCTGCACGGTCCACCGACCGGTGCCCTTCTGCTCGGCCGCGTCCGCGACGACGTCGACGAACGGCTTGCCGGAGGCGTCCTCGTGCTCCAGCACCGCGGCCGTGAGCTCGATCAGGAACGAGTCGAGGTCACCCTCGTTCCACTCGCGGAAGATGCCGGCGAGCTCAGCAGGCTCCTTGCTGAGCACGTTGCGCAGGATGTCGTAGGCCTCGGCGATCAGCTGCATGTCGGCGTACTCGATGCCGTTGTGGACCATCTTCACGAAGTGGCCGGCGCCGTCCGGTCCCACGTGGGTGGCGCACGGCGTCCCGTCGACCTGGGCCGCGATGTCCTCGACGATCGGCCCGAGGCGCTCGTAGGCGTGCTCGGACCCGCCGACCATGATCGACGGGCCGTTGAGGGCGCCCTCCTCGCCGCCGGAGACACCCATGCCGACGAAGTGCAGGCCCTTCTCCTCCAGTGCCTGCTGACGGCGCAGGGTGTCCTCGAAGTGAGCGTTGCCGGCGTCCACCACGATGTCACCCTCGTCGAGCAGCGGGACCAGCTCGTCGACGACGGCGTCGGTGGGGTCGCCGGCCTTGACCATGATGATGATCGCCCTCGGCTTCTTGATGCTTGCGACGAAGTCCTCCATGGACTCCGAGCCCACGAAATCGCCGTCGTCGCCGTGCTCCTCGAGCAGTGCGGTCATCCTCTTCGTGGTCCGGTTGTGCACCGCGACGGTGTGTCCGTGCCGGGCCATGTTGCGGGCCAGGTTGCTGCCCATCACCGCGAGCCCGGTCAGTCCGATGTCCGCGGTGGCGGTCGTGTCAGTCATGTGGTTCCTCTCGTCGTGGGCGACGCCTCAGGACTGGGTAGTGCCCCGATATTCGTTCGACAGGCAGGTGGCTGCGGGTCACTCTGATTGTGTGGACGTCAGGGAGTACGACGCAACCGACACCGCTGCGGTCCTCGCGGGAATGCGGATCCTGAACGCGTGCCGGACCGAGGACACGCCCTGGCTGCCGCCGCTCACGCCCTACCGCCGCGAGATGCAGGTCCGGCACAGCTGGGACGGCACTCCGGAGCGACACTTCCTCGCCTGCGTCGACGGTGTGGGTGTCGGGCTCGCGGAGCTCGAGGTCGGCGAGTGGGACAACCGTGACTTCGCCTGGTTCTCGCTGTACGTCGATCCCGCGTGCCGGCGGCGCGGACTGGCCGAGTCCGCGATGGCCGAGGCCTCGTCGTACGCCCGTGACTACGAGCTGGTCCGGATCGTCGGCCACACGCCGTACGACCTGCTGGACGCCGTGGTGCGGTTGACCGAGTCCATCAACGACGCGCCCGTCGACGACCTCGAGGTCGAGGACGAGGTGTTCACCCCCGAGCGGGTTCAGGCCTACGAGAGCCACACGCTGGATGCCGGGCACCGGCTCTACCGACTCGTCGCTCGTCACCGGGCGAGCGGTGAGCTCGCCGGTCACACCATCGTGGTGGTCGACACGGAGCGCCCCACCCGGCCCACCAGCACGACACCTCGGTGCTTCGGGAGCACCGGGGTCATCGTCTCGGGATGCTGCTGAAGGGCGAGATGATGCAGCTGGCTCGCCGAGACCGAGCCGCAGATCGAGTCGCTGGACACCTGGAACGCCGAGTCCAACGACCACATGATCGTCGTCAACGAGCGCCTCGGCTACCGCGTCGCCGGTCGCCAGCTCGAGTTCCAGCGACGGCTGGAGGGTGCCAGTCGCTGACCGGGCGGGGCGGACAGCCATGGACTCGATTGCTACCCGCCGGTAGCCCAATGCGATCATGAGACATGAGCGAGCACGCGTTCGACTGGACGGTCCCGCACGCCGACGAGCGCACGACCCGTCGGCCGCTACGACCGGTAGACGACCCGTTCTACGACGCGCCGGTCGATCTTGCGGTGCTGGCGCCCGGCACGATCGTGCGCAGCCGACAGGTGCAGATCGCGTTCTTGGGGCTCGTGACTCAGCGCGGGCTGACCGCTTGGCAGCTCGCCTACCGCAGCACCGATCTCCACGGACTGGCCGAGGTTGCCGTGACGACGGTCCTCATGCCGCGCGGTCACGACCCGAAGCGCCCCCAGCAGCTTGTTGCCTACCAGTGCGCAATCGACGCCGTGTCCGACCGCTGTTTCCCGTCGTATGCCCTGCGCCCCGGTGCCCGGGCGTGGGGTGCGCTGCCGCAGTTCGAGCTGATGGTCATCGCCGGCTTACTGGACAAGGGGTACGTCGTCAGCCTCTGCGACCACGAGGGACGGCACGGTTATTTCGCCGCGCCGCGCGAGCCGGGCTACCGCGTGCTCGACGGGATCCGCGCGGCGATTGCGTACCCGCCGACCGGGATGACCCGGGACACGCCTGTCGGGCTGTTCGGCTACTCCGGAGGCGGCATGGCCTCGGCCTGGGCGGCCGAGATGGCGCCGCGTTACGCACCTGAGATCCCGCTTGTGGGGGCCGTTCTGGGCTCACCGGTCGGCGACCCCGGCGAGGCCTTCATCAAGCTCAACGGCGGGCTCAACGCCGGGCTCCCCGCACTCGTCGTCGCCGGCTTGCGGCACGCCTACCCCGGTCTCGGCGAGGTCGTGCGCCGACACACGCACGCCGACGGCATCGGGCGCCTCGATCGGCTGCAGGAGATGACGACGGTCGAGGCCGTGGTGGGCTTCGCGTTCGACGACTTCGATGACTTCGTCGACCCGCCCCTGGCCGACGTCCTCGCCGAGCCCGAGGTGATCGAGGTGTTTGATGACCTCCGCCTCGGCCGCAGTGCGCCGCAGTGCCCCGTCCTGGTCGTGCAATCGGTCCACGACCAGATCATCGACGTCGCCGACGTCGACGGCCAGGTCGCCCGATACGTTGAGGCGGGCGTCGAGGTGAGCTACGTGCGCGACCGGTTCAGCGAGCACATCTCGCTGATGATCCTCGGCCTACCGGCGATGCTGACCTGGCTCGAGCGGCGCTTTCAGCACGACCCGGCGCCGGTCACCACCCGTACCCGGACCGTCACCTCGATCGCGCTCTCGCCACGGATGTGGCCGGGCTTCGTCCGCATGCTCGCCGCCGCAGCGAAGACGGCAACCGGCCGCGCCGGTTGACATCGCCCAGTCAGTACCCGGTCGGCGGTCGGCGGCGCATCGCGACCGCCTGATGGACTGCGCCTCAGGTATCCCTTCATCCGACCATCGACGCTGCCGCGCGAGGAATCGAGATCGACCGCACCGCGTTCGGGGCGGGGCACCAGCGCGCGGCGGTGCACAAGGTGCCGACGCGCCGCTGCCCGCTCGTCGGCGCGAGCGGACGCATCGGCTACGCCCACAGGCGGCGGTATGACGCAAGACTGGGGTCTAGGAAACCGTGATAGCCCCGGTTGTCCGCTGGGAGCGTGAACGTGTCTGACTGACGCGAGCGGACTCGGGTCGCACGCAGCAGTATCGGGGGGTCCCCGCCAATCATTCACCGTTTCATGTATCAGGAGATCCTCGTGTTCATCGCCATCCTCGACCTGCGCACCACTCCAGCTGACCGGGGCGCCGCCCTCGCCCAACTCGATAGCGAACGCCCCGAGATCCGCGCCATGCCGGGCAACCTCGACTTCCGGGTGTACGCCTCTCGCGACGACGAGGAAGCAGTCGCCGTCATCCACGAATGGGTCGATGAGTCGTCGTTCGCCGGCTATCTCGCATCTGATGCGTTCACCCGCTCGGGCGCGGTGCTCCGCCCATTGATGACCGTCGCCCCCGGTGAGCCGCCGGTTCCGCGCCAGCTCTTCTCGAGACGGTCTAACCCTTCTGCCGCTCTAGGGTGAGCATGTGCGAGGCAGTCCGTGACCCGCGAGGCCTTCGCGTTCGCGCGGGATTTCGCGGCGGCCCCATCCTCCGAGCTCTGCGTCGACCGGCACTACTTGCTCTGCGCCTCCCAGGGCGCGCTGCGCCTGGAGGCACACGGCAAGTCATGGGTCCTGCCTCCCGCACGTGCTGCACTCATCTCCGCCGGTGAGCCGATCCAGGTCGCCATCCCCCATCCGGTGACAACGTCATCCGTGCTGTTCCACCCCGGCTTCGCGCCGGAGCCACCCGCGCCACTGGCGGTGTTCGACCTCAGCCCCTTGGCTCGGGCCCTGGTAACGGAATGCGTCGACTGGCCCGACGCCGCAGAGCCACTGCCGTCCTACGCACGCAACCTGTTCGGCGCTCTGGCCGCTGTGGCGTGGCGGCTGGCGGAGCACCCCAGCCCGGTCACGGTCCCCGCCGGTCAGTCGCCGGAGCTTCGCCGGGCACTGGCCCTCACCAGCGAACGGCTGGCGGAGGACGTCCGGTTCGAGGACATCGCCCGCGACGTCGGGCTGGCGCCGCGCTCGCTGGCCCGTCGGTTCGAGGACGAGTGCGGCATGACCTGGCGTGCGGTGCTGCGCCGGATGCGGGTGCTGCGCGCGATAGAGGAACTCGCTGCCGGCGAGGACTCCGTCGCCACCATCGCGCACACCGTCGGGTACACCTCCCTGTCAGCATTCAATGCCGGCTTCCGTGACCTCACGGGTCGTACACCGAGGCAGTACCGCGCGACCTTCCGCCTTTGACTAAAGACCGTCCGCGCAGACCTGTGTCCTGATCGCGGTGGAAAGACGCAGGGCAGGGCTCTTGTTCTGGCAGCCGACGATGAAGCTCTCTGTCCTCATCCGACGTGCGCTGATGTCGAAAGCTGAGTGGGTGGCAGGTCGAACTCCTCGTTGCTCATCGTGACGAGTCGACGGCTGACGGCTACGCATCCCGCGGCGAGCACGACCAACCCGGCTCCATGGACGACGTGCCCGAACCCGCCGATGAAGATGTGTGTCGCTCCGCCGAGCCCGACAAGCGCCGCGGCCCACCCGGTGATGGCCCGACTCTTCCACAGCGCGAGGGCGACCAGGACGGAGCCGACGACGATGGCGATCAGGAAGCCCAGCACGCCCACACCCAGACGAGGGTCGCTGCCGGCGTCGTCGATGAGCCGGCCGGTGACCGTGGGATCGAGGCCGTTCTGGGCTGCTACCCACGCCAGGTGGTCGCTGGAGATATTGAGTGGCAGCACCATCAGGAATCCGCCACCCATCACCAGGGTTGCCGCTGCCGCGAGTCGCGGCGCACCGCGACGTGAGACCAGCGCCATCGCGAGGACCGACGGCACGACGAGTACGACGAACAGCAGGTCGAGCCACTGCAAGTACGTGTAGACGTCATGGCTGGCGAAGTACCTGACCTCGTCGGAGCTGCGTTCGAAGTCTGGCTCGAACACGATGTACTGGATGCCCTTGGCCAGCCAAGGGGTCGGCACGACCACCGCGAGAAGGACTCGCCAGAGCCCTCGGGCATCGTGCACCTTCGAGCGGGGGGTTGACTCGACCGCGGCGGTTCCCATGACGACTCCTGTCGGTGGCGTGAGGTGTCACACCAGAGTCGCTCTGGGCGCCGCCCGCTCCCAGAGCATCCGATCACTCGCCGTCGGGAATCTTTCCCGAGTAGACGGGAGACCATGGCTTTGGCAGGACGGATTGGGCATTCTCAGGACATCGAGACTTCGGCGCCGCCCTTCACTGTTCGGTACGCGAGCACGATCGCGGCCGTGCTGCTCGTGCTGTCCGTGACTGCCGCCGCAGCCGTGCTCTGGGTGTACCTCGAGGAGACCGCGGTTGCGCGCCTCCTCAACGAGCCGCTGACCACCGCCTTCGAACTGTTGTGTTACGGCCTCGTCGGTTCCCTGCTCATCTCCCGTCGACCGGATCTTCCTTCGGCTGGATCATTGCGCTGGGTGCGGTGTCAGAGATCGCGTTGGTGGGGGTGGGGTTGCCGTCTCTTGCGCTCGCCGATGCAGGGAAGCAGAGCCCCTTCCTCGCGTGGGGCATCTGTTTCGGTGTCGTCCAGTGGGTGCCCACGGCCCTGCAGGGAGTGATCAATGTCCGGTTTCCCTCCGGCCGACCGTCGAACACGCTGGGGTACTGGCTCGACCGCGCCTTGTGCTGCGGTATCCCCCTTGCGTTGGTCGGGAGCTATCTAGGCGACAGCGTTCTCGCCAACCTCCCGGAACCCGTGTCGAACCACCGGTTCATCGACGGCACCTGGGTGACTCCGATCGGCAACGCGAGCATCGTCCTGATCCCCTTCCTGATCCTGCTCGGGATCCTCGCCGGCGTGGGGGTCATCGTGCGCTGCTTCCGGGCGCGGGGCATCGAACGCCAGCAACTGCAGTGGCGAGCCGCAGGGGCAGCCGCCTCCCTCCTGCTGTTCCCGTTCACCCTGCTCGGGGTCGTGGACGGCCTCGAGGTGGTAGCACCGATCATCTTCGCCTCGACGCTGGCGATCCCCGTGCTGCGCTATCAGCTCTGGTCGGGAGACCCGGTTCCGCGTCGCCGTCGAGTCGGCCCTCTAGTGTCTCGGCGCACGTTGATCGAGGCCCGGGAGGAAGAGCGTCGACGCCTCCGGCGCGACCTTCACGACGGACTGGGCCCCTTGCTCGCCGGCCTGCGCCTCAACCTGGATGCCACTCAGGCGCAGTTCACCAGTGATCCGGAGAAAGCCCTGGAGCACCTGGCCACAGCACGCAGGGCCTCGGCCGAGGCCATCTCCGACCTGCGCGGGCTCGTCTACGGGCTGAGGCCGCCTGCACTCGACGAGCTGGGCCTGGCCGACTCGCTGCGACTGCACCTGGCCGCTCTGGTCACGGACTCTCCGCTCGAGGTCACTGTCGACGCCGACGAGCATCTGGTTGCCCCAGCCGCGGTGGAGGTCGCCGTCTACAGATCCGCCTGCGAGGCGGTCACCAACGTCGTACGCCACGGCACGGCGCAGCAGTGCGAGATCACGGTCGCTACCGATGGCACCAGTGTCATCCTTACCGTCGACGACGACGGACCCATCCACCACACCTGGCACGCCGGGGTCGGCCTGACCTCGATGCGGGAACGAGCTGTCGAGCTGGGCGGCACGTTTGTCGCCAGCTCGGGGCCGTCGGGGTTTCACATCAGGGTGAGCTATCCGAGGACATGACATGACCACTGTGGTGCTCGTCGACGACCACCCGCTCGTCCGTCAGGGTATGCGGGCTGTCCTCGATGCCCAGCCCGACATCGAGGTGGTGGGCGAGGCCTCGGACGGAAGGGAGGCGGTCCGGGTCTGCGTCGAGACCAAGCCCGACGTCGTCTTGATGGACCTCGCGATGCCGGGCCTCAACGGCATCGAGGCGACCAGGCAGGCCCGGACCGCAGCGCCGTCGACCGCCGTCCTCGTCCTGACGATGTACGACGACGACGCCATGGTCTTCGAAGCAATCGCGGCGGGTGCGGTCGGCTATCTGGTCAAGGGAGCCGACGGTGCCGACATCGTGGCAGCGATCCGGTCAGCCGCTCAGGGGCATGCAGTCTTCGGGGCGGCCTTGGCCGGACGCCTGCAGACCTGGTTCGGACGGCCACAACGCTCTGCGAACCCATTCCCCGAGCTGAGTGACCGCGAGCGCGAGATCCTGGACTGCGTCGCGGCCGGGATGACCAACGCCGAGATCGGCGCGACGCTCTTCCTGTCACCCAAAACCGTAGCTAACAACATCTCCATGATGCTGGACAAGCTCCATGTCGCCCACCGCGCCCAGGCCATCATCAAGGCTCGCGACGCCGGACTCGGCCAGTACCGCTAGCACATTGGCCCGACGAGGCTCGGTCACGAGCCAGAGGCCCGTTGAATCGCCGTTCCTTCGCTCGCCCCAACTTGAGACTTGACATCGCACTCAAGAGCCGGCGTGAACGTAACGTCCCGCTGATCGCTCGCTACAACGGCTCACTTCGAGCGCGCCGACAGGCGGTGGAATGGGCTACGAAGCCGCATGCCGCGGATCTTGGAAGTTGTTCTCAACCGGTTGAGTCGGCCGTCTTGCCAAGGCCGGATCCAACTCGTATAATCGAACACAGGTGCGATCCAAGAATGATGCTTGGGGATCGACCGGGACCATCGGGTCCGCTGTTCATTGGCGCGCTGCATCGACGCGTGAGACCACTCATGTGGTCTCGGTCGACGGCAGGAGGTGCCCAGTGAGTTCCACGTTCGATCAGGTGCACCCTGTTCTTTCCTGCGTGGCCGCGATCGAGTCGGCGCTGAAGGAGACGCTCGACGTCGAGACCATCTTCATGGCACCTTCTGACAAGAAGACCGCGTTGCTGGAGCTGACCCGGGTCGAGGCGCAGGTCGCGGCTTTGAAGCTGCGGGTGATGGCCGTGGCCGATGACGTGGCTCTGGACGAGGGTGCGCGGGACGTGGCTGCGTTGGTGACTCACCACACCCGGACCGATGCTGGGTTGAACCGGCGCGACCTGGCGCTGGCGGTCGCGCTCGACAAGCGCTGGACCCAGGTCGCCCACGCGCTGGGGCGGGGTGAGGTGAACGTCGCGCAGGCGCAGGTGATCACTCATGCGCTCGATGAGCTGCCGGTGGAGAAGGTCGGCCCGGAGATCCTCGCGAAGGCCGAGGCCCACCTGGTGGAGCAGGCCGCGCAGTTCGGGCCACGGGAGCTCAAGTGGCTGGGCCGGCGGATCCTCGAGGTGGTGGCACCGGAGATCGCCGACCAGCACGAGGCCGAGCAGCTCGCGGCAGAAGAGGCGCGGGCCGAGCGGAAGACCAGCCTGGTCAGCAAGCGGCTGGGTGACGGCACCACCAGGATCACGATCAACGTCCCCGACGGTGTCGCGACCCGGTTGAACACCTATCTGGAGGCCTACACCTCACCCCGACACCACGGCACCGGTGAGGGGGACCGGATCCCGATCGCCCGCAAGCGCGGTCAGGCGTTCGCCAAGCTGCTGGAGGCGTCGACCCGAAGCGGATGCCGGCCCACGGTGGGGATGCGACCACGGTGATCGTCACGATCCCGCTCGAGGAGCTGCGCAAGGACCTCGGCACCGGTGAGCTCGGCCCGGCCGACAAGCTCACCGCCGGCGAGGTACGCCGCCTGGCGTGCACCGCGAACATCATCCCGGCCGTGCTGGGTGGGAAGTCCGAGGTCCTCGACCTGGGCCGCTCCTCGCGGTTGTTCAAGCCCGCCCAGCGCAAGGCGATGATCATCCGCGACAGGGAGTGCCGCGCCGAAGGGTGCACCATCCCCGCCGCCTGGTGCGAGGCCCACCACTGGGGCAGACCCTGGGCCAACGGAGGCAGGACCGACCTCAAGGACGGGGTGCTGCTGTGCTCCTGGCACCACCACCGGGCCCACGACACACCTTCGACGCCAGCCGGATGCCCAACGGCGACGTCAGGTTCAGCCGGCGGACCTAGACGTGGCGACGTCCGATGCCGCCACGAGCGGGTCACGCGTTGAGCTCGGACTGCCACCAGTCGACGGTCTCCTTGGCGGCGACGTCCATCGGCGTCGCGGACAGGCCCAGCAGCTCTTCGCTGTGCGTCGAGTCGAGCACGAACGGCTTGCTGAACTGGTACGACGTCTCCGCCAGCTCGCGCATGTCGACCAAGAACAGGCCAGCCGCCTTCAACACCCAGGCCGGCAGCGCCCAGAGTCGCGGTGCGGGGGCGCCGGCGGCAAGCGCGAGCGCCTCGGCGAGCTCGCGCTGCGTCACCGCAGGAGCGGTCGGGGCGTGCAGCACCCGACCCCACAGCGAGGGTGTCTGGGCCGCCATGATCATCGCCCGGGCGAGGTCGGGGACATAGGTGAACGAGTGCGGCTGGTTCAGGCTGCCGATCAGGGCGACACGCTTGCCCGCCAGCAGGGAAGGGACGAGCCGTTCGCCGGCGTGCGACGTCTTCACGCGGGGTCCGTAGAAGTCCGAGGCGGCAACGCTCACGTTCGGAGTCGACGAGGCGGCCCTGGCGCGGAGCAGCTCCGCGCGGATGCCGAGCTTGCCGCGGGTGGCGTTGCGGGGGAGGTCCTCGGTCATCGGACCGTCCACCGCTCCGTAGGCGTAGAGGCTCTCCGGGAAGACCACCACGGCGCCCGCAGCGCCCGCAGCTGCCAGCACCGCCTGCTCCGCGGCCGGAAGCTCGGCACGCCAGGCCGAGGCGCGGTACGCCGACCCGTGGATGCAGTGATACACCGCGGTGGCGCCGGCGAACTGCTCAGCGAGCGCGTCGGGCTGGGAGACGTCGACCTTGACTCGCTCGATGAGCGCGTGCTCCGGGCCGCTGCCGGAGCGGGTGAGGAGCCGGACCGGGTGGCCCTGGTCGGCGAGCTGCTGGGCGATGGTGGAGCCGACGGGACCGGCTCCGGTGACGACGTGGAGGGGCAGGTTCTGGGTGGAGGACATGAGGTGCCTTTCGGATGGGATCTGGAAGTGAGAGCACTGCTCTCTGTTTCCAGCATGCGCGAGTTCCTGGCTCATGTCAAGAGCACTGCTCTCTTTAGTGCTGGCCGCTCTTGTTTCTGGCATGATGGCGGCATGTCGGAGACACAGACACCTCGTGAGCGGGCCCGTGCCCGCACGCTGGAGGACATCACCAGGATCGGCCGAGCCCACCTGGCGACGGAGGGCGCGGCAGCCCTGTCGGTACGCGCAGTCGCGCGTGACCTCGGGGTCGTCTCGTCGGCGATCTACCGCTACGTCCGCAGCCGGGACGACCTGCTGACCCTGCTCGTCGTGGACGGGTACGACGAGCTCGGCGACCTCGTCGACGCCGCCCTGGCCAAGGTGGCCGCAGACGACTACCGCGGTCGCTTCGTCGCCATCGGCCGCGCCGTACGACGCTGGGCCCTGCGCGAGCCGGCGACGTACGCCCTGCTCTTCGGCAGCCCGGTGCCGGGCTACCAGGCGCCTTCCGAGCGCACGACCGGGCCGGGAACGCGGGTGATCGCCGCGCTGGTGCAGGTGTGGGACGACGCGTACGTCGCGGGAGCCGTCCGCCCTCCCGAGGGCGGAACGCCACCCGTTCCGCGCAAGCTGGCGGCGGACGTGAAGCGGATCCGCGCCGGGTTTCCGACCACCGCCCCCGACGACCTGATGCTGCGCGGGGTGCTCTGCTGGGCCGCTCTGTTCGGCTGTGTCAACTTCGAGGTCTTCGGCCAGTACGGTCCCGACACCTTTGCAGCCGCCGACGCGCTGTTCGAGCACCAGCTCCAGGTGATGGCCGACACCACCGGCCTGGTGGCCGCCGGCTGAGCAAGATCAGTCGAGGACGTCGACGAGGACCTTGCCGACGACGCCGGACTCCACCGCGGCGTGAGCGCCGGCAGTGTCCTCGAGCGCGAAGTGGTGCAGCGGCAGACCGGCCTCCTCTCCGACCCGGACGGCTCCGTCGAGCACAGCTGCTCCCACGTCGTCCACGGCGCGGGCCTTCCAGTCCCTCGGTGCCGTGTAGACGAGCACGAACTGCCAGCGCGCGTTCGGCACCATCAAGGGGCGGACCGGCAGGGACAGTGCGGCCCCACCGTCGTCCGCGTAGACCGCCACGGAGCCGTGCATCCCGATCACGCCGGCATCGATCTCGGCGTTGGCCGCGGCCGCCACCTCGACGATCGTGTCGACCCCGTCCGGGACGATCTTGCGCACCTCGGTGACGACGTCCTGCCGCTTGTAGTCGATGACGTGGTCCGCGCCCGCCCGAGCAGCCAGGTTGGCCTTCTCGGGGCTGCTCACCGTGGTGATGACGAGGGCGTCGGACCACCGCGCCAGCTGGATCGCCGCGTTGCCCACGGCGCCGGCGCCGCCGGAGACCAGCACGGTGCGGCCGGCCAGGGTGCCGGGACCGAGCCGGAGCGGGCCGCCCTCGGTGACGGTCAGCGCACGGTGTGCGGTCAGGAACGGGACCCCGAGTGAGGCACCGAGGTCGAACGAGGCCGTGTCGGGCAGCAGGGCGAGGTTGTGCCGCGAGACGAGTGCATACTCCTGCGCCGTGCCCTCGGCACGCTGGTAGGCCGACTCCCAGAGCCAGACGCGCAGTCCGAGGAGCGCCTCCTCGACACCATGACCGACCGCTTCGACGACGCCGGAGCCGTCCTGGTTCGGCACCTGTGGCGGGTCGACGGGAGTCCCGGGTTCTGCCCCGGTGCGCGACTTCCAGTCGGTGGGGTTGACGCCGGAACGATGGATCCGGACCCGCACCTCCCCGGGACCCGGCTCGGCCACGGGCCGATCGCCGAGGGTCAGGACATCGGGACTGCCGGTCTGCGTGTAGGTGATGGCGCGCATGACCCCGACGTTAGTTCCCCACGCAACCTCAGGAGTCGGCGACCACGTAGTTCGTCGTACGACGCAGGCAGTCGGCCGCGACGGTGACCACCCGGTCGACGAGCTCCTCGCAGGTGGGCAGGTCATCGATGACGCCGACCACCTGGCCGCTGGCGAGCACGCCGGCGTCGGTGTCGCCCTCGACCAGCCCGGCCTTCAGCATCATCGGCGTGTTGGCGGCCAGGGTCATCTGCGCGAGGGTGCGGCCCTGCTCCTTGCGCATGCTCCGCCCGTCGACGGCGAGCTGTCGCCAGGACATGCCGCTCATCTTCTTGAACTCCATGGTGCGGCGGGCGGTCGGAACGAGCCGCTTCAGGCCACTCGACTCCTCGACCTCCTCGACCAGGTCGGTGCGCAGCATCCGGTGCGGCATGCCGTCGACCTTCCGGGTCACGACGGTGCCGTTCAGGTCGGCGTCGAGGTAGCGCTGCTTGACCGCGTCCGGCACGGTCGAGTCCTTGGTGAGCAGGAACCTCGTGCCCATGCCGATGCCGGCAGCGCCGTACGACAGGGCCGCTGCGAGGCCGCGCCCGTCGAAGAACCCTCCGGCCGCGATCACCGGGATGTCGACCGCGTCCAGGACTGTCGGGAGCAGCAGCGTGGTCGGGACGCTGCCCGTGTGTCCGCCGCCCTCGCCGCCCTGGATCATCACGGCGTCGGCACCCCAGGCCGCGACCTTCTCGGCGTGACGGGCCGCGCCCACACTGGGGATCACGGCGATGCCGTGGTCCTTCAGCTTCGCGATCAGCTCCTTCTTCGGAGCCAGCGCGAACGACGCGACCTTGACGCCATGCTTGATCAGCAGGTCGACGCGGTCGGGGGCGTCCGCGGCGTCGGCTCGCAGGTTGACCCCGAACGGCTGCTCCGTGCGGACCTTGACCTCGAGGATCGCGCGCTCGAGCTCGTCGTACGTCATGGTCGCGCTGGCCAGGATCCCGAGGCCACCGGCGTTCGCCGTACCGACGACGAGGCGCGGGCCGGCGACCCAGCCCATGCCGGTCTGCACGACGGGGTGGCGTACGCCGACCAGCTCGGTCAGCGGCGTCCGGAGCAGCTGCTCGATCACGGCTGCACCTTCTCCGACTGGGCCTCCACCGGGGGAACCTCGCGGTCACGCAGGGTCTTGGGGTCGAGCATGTCCCGGATCAGCATCAGCTCGCCGGGGGAGGGCTCGCGGGTCGTGGGGACCTCACCGGTGGCGGCGATCTCGAACGAGGACTCGGCCTGCACGTCCTCGACCGTCACCCCCGGGTGCACCGAGACGAACCGCATCGTGTGGTCGGGCCCTTCGAAGTCGAAGACGCCGAGGTTGCTGACCACGCGGTGCACGTTGTGGAAGCGGGTCGCGGCGGGACCGGCGGCCTCGGCGCGGGTCCTGCCGACGCCGGAGACGATGTCGACGTGGTCGACGAACACCCGCGAGGAGTGCTTCGGCACCCAGTAGGACGTCTTGTTGTTGACCGTGTTGCCGGGGGCGCCTCGTACGCCGAGGAGCTGTCGCTTCGGTTGCGCCCAGTCGCCGATCGCGGAGATGTTCTGGTTGCCCTCGCGGTCGATCTGGGTCGCGCCCATCATCACGTGGCGCTTGCCGTAGGTGACGACCGACTCGAGCACCAGCCGGAACGGCATCCAGCCCTCGACGACGTCCTGGGTGACGCCGAGCGGGGGAGCGCCCTGGAGGATCCGCGCCTCGCCGTCGGTGATCATCAGCAGCGGGTTGGAGGTCAGCTTGGCCAGGCGCGCGCCCAGGCTCGGCAGCAACCCCATCGGGCTGCCCATGATCTCGCCGTCGTCGGCGAAGCAGTCGGCGATGGCGATGGCGCAGTACTCCGCGCGGAGACGCGTGTCTGACTTGTCGAAGGTCACTCATGCCTGCTCCTTCGCGAACGCCTCGACGGCGTCCTGGTAGTCCTGCTCGCTCCCGGACAGGAACCGTTCCTGGAACACGGCCCAGTCCTCGGGCGACTTCGCCGCGGTGGCGTAGGCCTTCTGGAACTTCTCGTCGCGCTCATAGGTCGGCGTGCAGGTGGTGAAGTGCGCCCCGTTCGGCGTCTCGACGACCCCGGCGACCATCGTGCGGTTGAGCAGCATCGTCTGCAGCGCGGCGTCCTGCGTCATCCCCGCGGTGTCGATGATCTGCTCCGTCGACACGTAGGCCTCCTTGGCCGCCATGCAGAACAGGTCGTCGAAGTAGGGGTCGGGTCCGAGGTACTGCGCGTTGCCGAACTGGTCGGCGCGGTTCATGTGGACCAACGCCACGTCGAGCTCGAGGGCGGGTACGGCGACCAGCTCCTGCCCGTCGTCGTACGGGCTGGTGACGGTGCGCAGCGTCGGGTCGTTGTCGAGTACGGCGGAGCCGAGTCCTGCTCGCACCGGCAGGAACGGCAGCCGCTGGGCGGCGGCGCGCAGCCCGGTCTGGAACATGCCCTCGTCCCACTCGCGGAACGACGCGGTGGCGTCCTGACGAGCCCGGGAGAACAGCGGCTCCAGCGGGATGGAGTCGAGCGTCGCGAACGCGTAGACCACCTTCGAGGCCTGGCCCGACTGCAGGAGCAGGCCGACGTCCGGTCCGGCGTACGACACGATCGTGAGGTCCTTGAGGTCGCTGCGCAGGATCGCGCGCACCAACGCCATCGGCTTGCGACGCGAGCCCCAGCCGCCGATGCCGACGGTCATCCCGTCCTCGATCCGGCCGATGACGTCCTCGGCCGTCATCACCTTGCTGGGCATGCTCACTTCGTGCCTCCGCCGGTCGAGCCTGTCGAAACCCCGGACTTGTCCGTGCCCGCGAAGGCGTCGCGGTGCTCGTCCGCGACCCCGGCGAGGTTGAGCTCCATCGTGAAGCCCTGCTCGAACCGATAGCTGCGGTTCACGTCGATCGGGTCGATCCCGTTGATCGCCTCCTTGGCCATCCGGATCACCCGGGTGTCCTTGCGGGCGATCTCGGCAGCCACGGCGAGCGCGGCGTCGTCGAGCTGGTCGCGGGGGACCACCTCGAGCACCGAGCCGTGCTGCACGAGGTCGGTCGCCGTGATGTTGCGACCGGTGAAGTAGAGCGTGCGCATCAGGTGCGGAGGGACCATCCGGGCCAGGTGGGTCGCGGCCCCGAGCGCGCCGCGGTCGACCTCGGGGATGCCGAAGAAGGCGTCGTCGCTGGCCACGATGCAGTCGGCGTTGCCCACGAGCCCGACGCCGCCGCCGACGCAGAACCCGTTGACCGCGGCGATCACCGGGACCGAGCACTCGTAGACGGCCTTGAACGCGGCGAAGCACCCGCGGTTGGCGCCGATCAGCGCGTCGAACCCCTCGGTGTGCTGCATCTCCTTGATGTCGACGCCCGCGTTGAAGCCCTTGCCCTCGGCGCGGAGCACGACGACGTGGGTGTCCAGGTCCTTGCTCGCCTCGTCGAGGGTCGTCGCGAGGTCGAACCACGCCTGGACCGGCAGTGCGTTCACCGGCGGGTAGGCCATCGTGATCACGCGGATGCCGCTGTCGTCGAGCTCACTGGAGATGCCCATGCAGCTGTGTCCCTTCGACTGCGTCACCAAACCTAACGTTTGCTTGGTAGCCTAACAGCCGCTTGGTCCGCCGTCTGTGTGAGCCGCATCAACGACAGGAGGACGCGCGTGAGCGTGGAACTCGACCTGAACGACCGCGTGGCCCTGGTCACCGGGGGCAGCCAGGGCATCGGCGCCGGCATCGCCCAGGTGCTGGTCGCGGCCGGTGCCCGGGTGGTGACCTGCGCACGCTCTGCAGTGGAGACTCCGGCGCCCGGCACGACCCACGTCCAGTGCGACGTCCGTGACCCGGAGGCCGTCGAGGCGATGGTCTCGGCACTGGTCGAGGAGCACGGCCGGCTCGACGTCCTGGTCAACAACGCCGGCGGCTCGCCGTACGCCCTGGCAGCCGAGGCGTCACCCCGCTTCCTGGACAAGATCCTCGGCCTCAACCTGACCGCGCCGCTGCTCGTCGCCCAGGCGGCCAACCGGGTGATGCAGCAGCAGGACTCCGGGGGAGTCATCGTGAACATCTCGTCCGTCTCGGCGCTGCGGGGCTCACCCGGCACCGCGGCGTACGGCGCTGCCAAGGCCGGTGTGGACAGCCTGACCCGCTCGCTGGCCATGGAGTGGGGGCCGAAGGTGCGCGTGAACAGCGTCGACGTCGGCCTGTGCCGCACCGAGCAGACGGCCGACCACTACGGCGGTGACGACACCGTGGCCGCGATCGAGGCGACCATCCCGCTCGGTCGGATGGCCGAGCCGCGCGAGGTCGGCAACGTGGTCTGCTTCCTCGCCTCCGACCTCGCCTCCTACGTCTCGGGCGCCTCCGTGGAGTGCCACGGCGGCGGCGAACCCCCAGTGTTCTTACACGTCGTTCAGAAGGAGAACCCATGACCCGCATCCTCGAAGGACGCATCGCGATCGTCACCGGCGCCGGCCGGGGCATCGGGCGCGCCCACGCGCTCGAGCTGGCCCGACAGGGCGCGCAGGTCGTGGTCAACGACCTCGGCACCTCGGGATCGGGTGAGGGGTCAGCCTCCGACGTCGCGCACGAGGTGGTGGCCGAGATCGAGGCACTCGGCGGCGCTGCAGTGGCCAACGGGGCCGACGTCGCCGACTTCGAGCAGGCCTCAGCCATGGTGCAGCAGGCGATCGACACCTTCGGCGGGCTGGACATCCTGGTCAACAACGCCGGGTTCGTGCGCGACCGGATGCTCGTGAACACCTCCGAGGAGGAGTGGGACGCCGTGATCCGGGTGCACCTCAAGGGGCACTTCGCGCCGTTGCGGCACGCCGGCGCGTGGTGGCGCAGCGAGGCGAAGGAGGGCCGCCAGCGCGTCGCCCGGGTGATCAACACGTCCTCCGGCGCGGGGATGCAGGGCTCGATCGGCCAGACGACGTACTCCGCGGCGAAGGCGGGCATCGCCGGGATGACGCTCGTGGCAGCGGCAGAGCTCGGTCGCTACGGCGTCGGGGTCAATGCGATCGCGCCGGTCGCCCGTACCCGGATGACGGAGGGCGCCTTCCCCGAGATGATGGCTGAAGGCACGGGCGAGTTCGACGCGATGGATCCGGCGAACAACTCACCGGTCGTGGCGTGGCTCGCGTCCGAGGACTGCGACATCACCGGCCGCGTGCTGGAGATCGAGGGCGGCCAGATCTGCATCGAGGAGGGCTGGCGGCACGGTCCCAAGCAGGACATCGGCCGTCGCTGGGAGGCAACCGAGGTGGGCGCTGCTGTTCGTGACCTCGTCAGCCAAGCGGCGACGCCGGACCCGGTCTACGGCGCCTGAGCTCAGCCTCCGAAGCCACCGAACGTGTTCGGCCCGCGGAGATCGGCCCGGACGCCGGCCTCGCGGTGCGCGCCGTGCTGCAACCGGTCCACGTCAGCGGTGACCCGGCGGCCGGCGCGGCGTTCCCTGACGGCGAGAACGGCGACGATCGTGATGGCCACGGCCCAGATCAGGATCCACACGTAGGTCGGCATGACGGGCTCCTTGGAGTCGAGGTCATCCGAGGATACGCCGATCAGGGCCTGACGAGCCTGCCCAGCGCGAGTCGGGCAACGGGGGCATAGCCGAGCACCACGGGGAGAGGTCCGTGCACGCGCAGCCAGGTGGACGACCCCTCGGGGTGAGTGGTCACGCCGTGCTCGAGGCGAAGGGTCAGCGGGCCGATCCTGGCCTTCCAGGCCCACTCCATCGCCGTCTCGTCCACGGCGAGCACCTCGAACGGCACGCCGATGGTCGGGCGCGACAGGACACCGGCGCGCACGGTCCCGGTCCCGCCGGCCACGAGCCGTTCCATCGTGGTGTCCACCCGCTGGATCTGCGGGGCCCACGTCGACCAGAGCCCCGGATCGGCGTACCGCTCCCAGGCGAGGGTGACATCGGCCACTCCGTGAGCGTGGAGCGTCAAGGCAGTCATTTTGCGACGTTAGCCCGTGGGTACGTTGGGCAGGATGGCGTCGAGCAGACCGCGCGCCCACAGGCCCGGCCCGTAACCAGCCGCCCAACAGGGCGACACCAGGAGACCCGATGACCCGCTTCACCGCGAGCAACAAGTCCGCCGCCACCCTCAAGTCCTCCCGCAAGGACGTCTGGGACGCGCTGACGGATCCCGAGCTGCTGCCGAAGCTGACGCCGTACCTCCAGCGCATCGATGTCGATGGTGACCGCTGGACCTGGCACGTCACCAAGGTGCCCGTGCTCGGCAAGAACATCGGTTCGGTGTTCACCGAGGTGATGACCTTCGACGAGCCGAAGCGCATCGGCTTCGAGCACGACCCGCAGCGCACCGAGGAGAAGACCGAGGTCGTGGGGGAGTACCACCTCGAGGAGTCCGGCTCGGGCACCCGCGTGTCCATCGAGCTCGGCGTCAGCGTCGAGCTGCCGTTCCCCAAGGCCATGAAGCGTCCCGTCGAGGGAGCCATCGGCGCGGTGATGGCCGGCATGGGCAAGCGCTTCGCGAGCAACCTGCTGCGTCACCTGGGAGAGAAGTGAAGGTACTCGTCCTCGGGGCCACCGGCTATGTCGGTTCCCGGGTCGTACCGGCGCTGATCGACGCGGGGCACACGGTCGTCGCGGCATCCTCTTCACCGCCCGCGCCGAAGCGGTTCGCGTGGGGGGACGAGGTCGACTGGGTGCAGTGCGACGTCACCGACGAGGACGCCGTGAGCCGTGCGCTGACCGACGTCGACGCGATCTGCTACCTCGTCCACTCGCTCAACTCGCGGGGCTTCGAGGACCGCGACCGTCGTGGTGCCGAGGTCGTGCGTGACGCCCTCGCCGGCAGCGGCGTACGCCGGGTCGTGTACCTGTCCGGGCTGGTGCCGGACGTCCCCACCGAGGACCTGTCCCGCCACATCTCGTCACGCCTCGAGGTCGAGGAGGTGCTCGAGCAGGCGCAGACGAAGAAGCGCAGCGTGCTCTCGCTGCGTGCCGGCGTCGTGCTCGGTGCCGGCTCGACGTCCTTCGAGGTGATCCGTCAGCTGGCGACCCTGCTGCTCGTGCAGCCGGTCCCGAGCTGGCTGGAGCACAAGGTGCAGCCGATCGCGGTCAGCGACGTGCTGCGCGCGATGGTCGAGGCGTTCGAGGACGACCGCCTCACCGGGGCCGTCGACATCGGTGGTCCCAACGTGCTGCCCTACGCCAAGCTGCTCGCCGAGTGCTCGCGCGCCTCGGGCCTGCTGCGCGTCAGGGTCCCGACCGTCCCGATCCCTGCGCCGCTGGTCGGCCTCGGAACGGCCGCGCTCTCGGCTGCGCCGTTCTGGACCGTGACCGCGCTGATCGCGAGCCTGCGTCACGACATGGTCTGCCGGTCGGGTCACACCTGGGTCCCGAAGGACGGCCAGCCGTTGCTGGGCGTCCGTGAGGCGATGGACCTGGCCCTCGGCCCCGTGGGCAGTACTCCCGAAGCCGGCCTGCCCAGCGATCCCGACTGGACCCGGATGCGTGCCCCGATCCTCGACGAGCTGCACGCGCCCGCCACGGTGCGTGCTGGTGCCAGCCTGGCGTTGCGTCGCGTCGAAGGCGCTGCTGGCGCTGGGCAGCTGACCGGGCGGAAACCTGCCTCCGGTCGGCTACCGCGCTGACCTCGGACCGAAGGTCAAGCAGTGGCCAGCATGACCCGGCCCTCGGGTGCCTCGGCCGGACCCTTGACCAGCTGCGTGACGGAGCGAAACCCCGCCGCGACCGCCAGCTTGGTCACCTCGTCGTCCGCCTCGTAGAGGTGATGCCCGGCAGGCGGAAAGCGCCGTTGAACCATCGGCGGCATGTTCTGCTTGAGCTGGTAGCCCAGGGCGAGAAGCCCACCGGGGCGCAGAGAGCCCCGGATCTCGGCCATCTCAGCTGCGGGATCCTGCCAGAAGTACAAGACATGGTTGGCCATCACGATGTCCGCGGGTGCACTGGCGTTCAGCGCGGACACGCCTCCCTCGACGAGCGTCAGCCGACCGGCCTTGTCTGCCGACCGATTGCGCTTGCGGGCCTGCGCAAGCATGAGCGACGACAGGTCCATGCCCCAGACCTGCGCATCCGGGAACTGTGCGAGCAGCGCCTCCAGGCCCACCCCGGGTCCGGGACCGAGCTCGGCGACCTGCGTGACCACACCATCGTGACGGGCCGCCGCCTGCTGCACCACCCATCGGCTGAGGTCCGCGTTGCCTCTGGCCATGCCGCGCCCCACGACCGCACCCAGAAGCCCCGAGGGATGACCGAACTGTTTCGCGAGACCCACCTCCGCATTATGCGGGCAGACCACGCACGCCGGTAGGGGAGATCGGCGTGGTCTAACCGCTCACTTCCTCCAGATGCGGCCGGCCCGGGTCGTCGTACGCCGGTTCGGGCTGGCCACTGCGAATGGCCTCGAGCTGGGCACACACAGCCGCACCGAAGAACAGCGCGACCGCGGACAGCAGGCTCCACAGCAGCAGGGCGAACACCCCCGCAAGAGGGCCGTAGATCTTGCCGAAGGACGGGCTGACGTTGACGTACGCCGCGAGCAGGCCGGTCGAGAGCAGAGTGAGCACGACCGCCACCCCGGATCCGAGCGCCAGCCAGGTCAGCCCGGGCTGCCGACGCCGTGGGGCGTGGTCCAGGATCACGGCGATGGTCAGCACCAGCAGCGCCACCCCGACCGGCCACCGCGCGACGTTCCATCCCAGGACGGTCCCGGCGCTCCACCCGTAGTCCTCGACCATGGCGTCAGCGAAGGATCCGCCTGCCACGAGCAACAGGAACCCGGTGCCGACGGGTACTGCGAGGACTGCGGTCAGGATGGCCGCGCGGCCGTACTTCCACGGCGCCGGCCGGTCCCGCTCGATGCCGTAGATCCTGTTGGTGCCGCGCTCGACCTGACCCATGGCAGTCGTCATCGAGAGCAGCGCGAAGAACAGCCCGATCGCCAGCGCGATCTCACCGGCGCCCTCGCTGGACTGTGAGCCGGTCACCGCACTTGCCAGGGCGTCGCGGGTGCCCGAGCCCGGCGAGACCGCGTCTATCGTGCGCGCCAGCACCCGCTGCGGTCGCTCCTCATCGATGTCGGCGGCCAAGCCGGTGAGCGCGAGCATGAACGGCACCACCGCGAGAGCACCCTGCAGAGCCAGTGCTCGGGAGTTGGTGAACCCGTCGCCGAAGCGGAAGCGGACGAAGGCGTCGACGAACAGGCGCCGGAGCACCTGTCCGGCGTACGACCTGCCAGGCGTCCTCGGCGTCGAGCTCGTCACCGTCCATCTCGGTCGTGACCGGAACCGTGCGGGCGGTGCTCATGCGCTGGAGTCTAGGGAGACTGCCACTAGAACCGAGGAGCCTGTCAGTTGTCGGGTGGTTCTCGTCCGGTGGTGGTCATCCGGCGTACGCCGGGTGGTGGGTCGAAGGCGAAGTCGGTGGGTCCGGTTCTTCGGATGTTCCAGGGTCCGGAGTGGACGAGTCGGTGGTGGTGTCCGCAGAGCAGGATCAGGTTCTCCAGCGAGGTCGGTCCGCCGTCGGCCCAGTGGGTGATGTGGTGGGCGTGGGTCATCAGGGGTGGTCGGGTGCAGTTGGGGAAGCGGCAGTGCTTGTCGCGGGCGACGAGTGCTTTCCAGATCGCTGGTGTGACGAGTCGTTGTTGGCGGCCGACGTCGAGGACCTCGCTGTGTGAGCCCAGGACGAGGGGGATGATCTCGGCGTCGCAGCAGATCCGCCGCAGGGTGGCGGCGGAGAGGGTCTCTCCGGTCTCGGTCTCGGCGAACCCGGCTCCGCGTTGCAGGTCGTCGTGGCTGAGGGTGATGCTGACGCGGGCGGGTGCGCCGTGGCTCTCCGGTGGCAGGTCGAGGGACTGGGCGTCGCGACACAGCTGGTGGAGGGCGTCGCACATCCGGGTGCCGTGGTCGCGTGGGTCGCGGCCGTCGTGCCCACAGCCGGGGATCTCGCAGGTGGCGGGGTCGCAGACGGGTCCGGTGCTGGGCACGGGCTTCGCGAGGGGCATCAGGGTGGAGCGGATGGTGGCGGCGTACTCCGCGGAGCAGCGGCCTTTGATCCAGGCGCCGCCGGCTCCGTCGTCGCGGATGGAGAGGTCCCGGTCGAGGTGGGCGACGGCGTTCGTCGCGGTCGAGCTCCTTCTCGGTCTGGCGTTCGGTGCCGTCGGGGTCGACGACCTCGACCAGGTGCTGGCCGGCCTTGTTGAGCTCGGTCGCGTCGAGGCTCTTGGCGGAGTCGAGCATCACCTGCACCCCGGCAGCGCGCACCTGTGGGTCGCCGGGGAGGGTGTCGATCGCTCGGGCGATGACGTGGGCCTTGGCAGTGGAGAGCCACCCGTCGGCCATCGCTTCTCCGACCGGGGCCAGGATCGGCTCGGCGACGGCTTTGGCCAACCGCACGGTCGCGGGGCCAGAGGTCTTGTGGCCGCCGGCGACTGCGGTGAGGTAGTCCTGGGTGGAGGCCCACCCCAGCGGCTTGACCGCACCGGTGGCCTCGAGCTCGCGGACCACGGCGAGTTCGAGGGCGTCCAGGGTGGACTTGAGGGCCTCGATCTCGGCGACGGTGTCCATCAGCTCGTCGGGGCGGCGGGCTGCCCAGAGGGTCTCGACCAGGGCTGCGGTCTGGTGCCGCATCTGCTCGAGAACGTGGTGGGTCATGAGTGAATTGAAGCATCGAGCACTGACAGTCCTGGTGGGGTTTCCCCTTGTTTGGTGGGGGTTCTGGAAAATAGTTGAAGCAATTCTTGAGGAGCCCGGCCAGCCCCCGCAACCGGCGGTTGAGCTTGTCGAAACCCGGTGAGCCAGCAGCGGAACCGGGACCGCCGGGGGTCACCGGTGCGGTCGACCTGCGTGGTTTCGACAGGCTCAACCGACGGTGGTCGAGCATGCTTGTCGACCAACCAGGTTTCGAGACGGTCGCTGGCGCTCCCTCCTCAACCAGCGGCACGGGTTGAGCTTCCACGTAGGGTCGGGAGTGTGAGTGTTGCTACGCCGCTGGCCGTCTCCCTGGGGGACCGGTTCGCCCGGGAGCTGCCGGAGATGGCTGTTCCGTGGCGCGGGGCGGAGGCGCCTGATCCTCGGCTGCTGATCCTGAACGAGCCGCTGGCGGGTGAGCTCGGGCTCGACACGGACGGGCTCAGGAGTCCCGAGGGCCTGAAGCTGCTCGTCGGCAACCTCGTGCCCGACGGCGCCACGGCCGGTGGCGCAGGCCTATGCGGGGCACCAGTTCGGTGGGTACAACCCTCGACTCGGCGATGGTCGCGCACTGCTGCTCGGCGAGATCACCGACACCCAGGGGCGGCTGCGCGACCTCCACCTCAAGGGCTCGGGGCGTACGCCGTTCGCCCGCGGCGGTGACGGGCTGGCGGTGGTGGGTCCGATGCTGCGCGAGTACGTCGTCAGTGAGGCGATGCACGCGCTCGGCATCCCGACGACCCGCTCGCTCGCGGTCGTCGCGACCGGCGCATCGGTGCAGCGCGAGACTCTCCTTCCCGGAGCGGTCCTGGCTCGGGTCGCGAGCAGCCACCTGCGGGTCGGCAGCTTCCAGTACGCCCGCGCCACCGGCGACCTCGACCTGCTGCGGCGGCTCGCCGACCACGCGATCTCACGCCACTACCCGGCCGTCGCCGAGGAGCCACAGCCCTACGTGGCCTTCTTCGACGCCGTCGTCGCCAAGCAGGCGGCCCTCGTCGCGCAGTGGATGCTGGTGGGCTTCGTCCACGGAGTCATGAACACCGACAACATGACGATCTCCGGCGAGACCATCGACTACGGACCCTGCGCGTTCCTCGACGCCTTCGACCCGGCCACCGTCTACAGCTCCATCGACGAGGGGGGCCGCTACGCCTACGGCATGCAGCCGGTCGCGGCCGAGTGGAACCTCGCCCGGCTCGCCGAAGGTCTGCTCCCGCTCATCCACGAGGACAAGGACACGGCCGTCGCCATCGCCGTGGAGTCGCTCGGCCGCTTCAAGAGTCAGTACGGCGACGCCTGGTCGGCCGGGATGCGCGCGAAGCTCGGACTGCCGGAGGGCCTGGACGACGCGGTGGCCTCACCGCTGGTCGACGAGCTCCTGGCCCTGCTCCAGAGCCAACCACGTCGACCACACGTCGTTCTACCGCAAGCTCGGACGCGGGGCGCGCGGCGACCTCGCCCCCGTGCGCAACCTCTTCCTCGACCTGGCCGCCTTCGACGACTGGGCCGAACGCTGGCGCGCCGTAGGGCCGGATGCCGATGCGATGGACCGCGTCAACCCCGTCTACGTCCCGCGCAACCACCTCGTCGAGGAAGCCCTCGCTGCCGCGACCGTCGGTGACTCGGGCCCGCTCGGACGGCTGCTCGAGGCTGTGCTGGCGCCGTACGACGAGCGCCCCGGTCTCGAGCGCTACGCCGAGCCGGCGCCGGAGGACTTCGGCGCCTACCGCACCTTCTGCGGGACCTAGCGCCGCAGCAGACCCTTGGCCACGTGGGTCACCTGCACCTCGTTGGAGCCGGCGTAGATCATCAGGCTCTTGGCGTCGCGGGCGAGCTGCTCGACGCGGTACTCGGCCATGTAGCCGTTGCCGCCGAACAGCTGCACCGCCTCCATCGCCACCTCGGTCGCCGCGCGCGAGGAGTAGAGCTTCATCGCCGACGCCTCCGCGAGGTCCATCTCGATCTCGCCGCGTCGCGCCGCGATGCCCTTGAACACCATGTTCTGCACGTTGATCCGGGCGATCTCCATCTCGGCGAGCTTGAGCTGGATCAGCTGCAGGTCACCGATCGGCTTGCCCCAGAGCTCCCGTGCCTTCGCGTAGTCCACGCACAGCCGCAGGCACTCCTCGATCACGCCGAGGGAGAGTGTCGCGATGCCCACCCGCTCCACGATGAAGTTCGAGCGCGCCGACTCCCGGCCGTCTCCCGAAGATCCGGCAGAGCCCTTGCGTCCCTCCAGCAGACGGTCGCGGCCGAGCCGGACATTGTCGAAGAACAGCTGACCCGTGGGGGAGGAGTTCATCCCCATCTTCTTCAGCGGCTTCGACTGCGTCAGGCCGTCCATGCCGGAGTCGAGGACGAACGTCAGCACCGGCTGGTCGCGTCGATCGATGCCGGAGCCGTCGTCGAGCTTGGCGTAGACGACGATCGTGTCGGCGTACGGCCCGTTGGTGATGAACGTCTTCTGCCCGTTCAGGACATATTCTTCGGCTGCTTGTCCTGAGCCTGTCGAAGGGTCGGGCTTCACCGTCGTACGCATCCCGCCGAAGGCGTCAGACCCGGCGTCCGGCTCGGTGATCGCCCAGGCGCCGACCTTCTCGAACGTGACCAGGTCGCGCGCCCAGCGCTTGCGCTGCTCGACCGTGCCGCTGGCGTTGATGGTGCCGGCGGCCAGCCCGATCGAGACGCCGATCGCGGCGGGGATGCCCATCGAGACCTTGACCAGCTCGATCTGCGGGATCACCGCCATGGCGGGATCGAGCCCCTCGCCCGACCCTGCACCATCGTCCGACCCCTCGGCCCTGGCGATCGACCGGTCGAAGCTGTCGGCCGCCATCGAGTCGAGCCCGAAGGTCTTGAAGAACTTCCGGATCAGGTCGTACGGCGGGAGGTCGCCGTGCTCGAGCTCGTCCTGGAGCGGCCGGACCTCCTTGTCCACGAAGGACCTGACGGCGTCCCTGACAGCGAGCTCATCCTTCGTCCACGCGAACATGGAAGGAGACTAGATCCTCTCGAGGACCGTGCCGGTCGCCATCGCGCCACCGGCGCACATGGAGATCAGGGCGCGGGTGGCGTCGCGCCGTTCGAGCTCGTGCAGCGCGGTCGTGATCAGCCGGGTGCCGGTCGAGCCGACGGGGTGACCGAGGGCGATCGCGCCGCCGTTGACGTTGGTGCGGTCCAGGGGAGCGCCGGTCTGCTGCGCCCAGGAGAGTACGACGGCTGCGAACGCCTCGTTGACCTCGAACAGGTCGAAGTCGTCCAGGCTCATCCCGGTGCGGTCGAGGATCCGTCGCGTCGCGTCGATGGGACCGTCGAGGTGGTAGTAGGGATCCGACCCGACCAGGGCGTGGTCGACGATCCGGGCGCGCGGCGTCAGGCCCAGCGAGGCGGCGAGGTCGGAGTCCATCAGCAGCACCGCGGAGGCGCCGTCGCTGATCTGCGAGGACGTGCCGGCGGTGTGCAGCCCGTCGGGCAGGACCGACCGCAGTCGGGCCAGGCCCTCGAGCGTGGTGTCGCGCAGTCCCTCGTCGGCAGAGACACCCGCCAGCGGGGCGATCTCGCGATCGAAGCGGCCCTCGTCGACGGCGACGCGCGCCTTGCGCTGCGACTCGTAGCCGAACTCCTCGAGGTCCGCGCGGGTGAGGCCGCGGTTGCCGGCGATCCGGTCGGCGCCGAGGAACTGGTTGGGCATGTCGATCGACCACGACTCCGGTCGCGGGTCACCCGCGCCGGGCGGGCACGTTGGCGCCCAGGGGGATGCGGCTCATCGACTCCACGCCGCAGGCGATGCCGACCTTGATGGTGTCGGCCTTGATCATGTCGTTGACCAGGTGCGCGGCCTGCTGGCCCGAGCCGCACTGCGCGTCGATCGTGGTGGCGCCGGTGGGCTGGGGGAGCCCCGCGTGCAGCCAGGCGCGGCGCACCATGTCGTTGGACTGCTCCCCGGCCTGGGAGACACAGCCACCGACGACCTGCTCGACCAGCTCGGGGTCGACCCCGGCCCGGGTGAGCACCTCGCGCTGGACGAAGCCGAGCAGCTCACCGGGGTGTACGCCGGCCAGCCCCCCGTTGCGCTTGCCGAGAGGAGTGCGGACGGCGTCGATGATGACCGGGTTTCCCATGGTCCAAAACTAGAACACGTTCTGATTGTCGGCAAACTTCGCCGCGACTTCAGGCGCGTCAGCCCTTCCTAACAAACCGAGAGTATGTAACGATCTGCGACTAGAACGTGTTTCAGATTCCTGGAGGTTTCTGCTGTGACCGCATCGCCCGCCCTGCCCACCGGCTTCGACCCGACCGATCCGTTCCTCTGTGAGGACGCGATCCCGCTCGAGGAGTTCATGGAGCTTCGCCAGACGGCGCCCGTGTGGTGGGTGGAGCAGACCGAGGGTGCCCGGGCCGGCTTCTTCGGCACCGGCTACTGGGCGGTGACCAGGCACGAGGACATCGCGGCGGTCTCCAAGAACAGCAAGGACTTCTCCAGTGCGGAGAACGGCGCGATCATCCGGTTCAGCCCGGACATGACCCGCGACCAGATCGAGCTGCAGACGATCATGCTGATCAACCAGGACCCGCCCGTGCACACCCGCACGCGCCAGCTGATCAGCCGCGGCTTCACCCCGCGCGCCATGAACGCCCTGCACGACGTGCTCATCGGCCGCGCCAACACGATCATCGACAACGCCCTGGCCAAGGGTGAGGGCGACTTCGTCGAGGAGGTGGCGGCCGAGCTGCCGCTGCAGGCCATCGCCGACCTGCTCGGCGTACCCCAGGAGGACCGGCGCAAGCTGTTCGACTGGTCCAACCAGATGCTTGCCCAGGACGACCCGGAGTACGGCGGCCAGCCCGACGTCGCCGCCGCCGAGATCCTGGGCTACGCGATGGAGATGGCAGCCGACCGCCGGGTGAACCCGCAGGACGACATCATCACCAAGCTCGTGCACGCCGACATGGACGGCGAGAAGCTCGGCGAGGACGAGTTCGGCTACTTCGTGATCATGCTGGCCGTCGCCGGCAACGAGACCACCCGCAACGCGATCACCCACGGCATGAACGCCTTCTTCGACCACCCCGAGCAGTGGGAGCAGTTCAAGAAGGAGCGACCGAAGAGCGCGACCGACGAGATCATCCGCTGGGCGACGCCGGTGTCGGTGTTCCAGCGCACGGCCCTCAACGACGTGATGGTGGGCGACCAGCTGGTCAAGAAGGGCGAACGGGTCGGCCTCTTCTACGCCAGCGGCAACCACGACAGCGACGTCTTCGACGAGCCCGGCCAGTTCGACGTCATGCGCAGCCCCAACCCGCACCTCGCGTTCGGGGGCCACGGAGCGCACTACTGCATCGGCGCCAACCTGGCGCGCCTCGAGGTCGAGGTGATGTTCAACGCGATCGCCGACCGGATGCCCGACATCAAGCAGACGGGCGACCCGATCCGGCTCCGCCACGGCTGGATCAACGGGATCAAGCACCTCCCGGTCAAGTACGCCTGACGGAAGCCTGGAGCCCCGGCTCCGTGCTCGGTGCCGGCCTTCTGCGGAACAGCGCCAGCCAGACCCCGAAGCCGCTGATCACGAGTCCGACGAGCCCGGCGGGGGTCACGACGTCGCCGAACATCAGCCACACCCAGAACATGGTCGTCGGCGGCGTGAGGAACAACAGCGTGCTGACGACGGTGGCGCCGCGCACGCGGGCCACGTAGACGTACATGACGTAGCCACCCAGGCTCGCCAGCACCAGCAGCCAGGCGACGGCTGCCCAGAACTCCAGCGAGACCGGCGGGGTCGCCTTCCCGAACGCGAGTGCCAGCGCCATCAGCAGCACGGCCGTCACCACCGACTGGATCATGATCGTGTCCAGGAGCGTCTCCGGGGGCCGCAGCCGGCGGCTCAGCACCGTGCCGCTCGCCAGGCACAGCATGCCGGCGACCGGCAGCAGGTAGGCCCACACCGGCGCGTGCGTGATGCCCAGGTCGCCGGAGACGACCACGGCCACGCCGACCAGGCCGAGGAACATGCCGACCCACATCCTCGGTGACGACTCCTCGCCGAGGAGCGAGCCGGCGACCGTGGCCACCAGCAGCGGCTGCAGCGCCGCGACCAGTGCCGCCGTACCTCCCGGGACGCCGTGGCTGACGCCCTCGAAGACGCACAGCAGGTAGATCGCCTGGCAGAGCACGCCGAGCACCGCCTGCCGGCGCCAGGCCCGCCAGGTCGGCCACGGCGTACGACGAAACGCGGCCACCGCCAGGAGGAGCAGCGCCAGCAAGGTGAACCGCCAGCCCAGCAGGGTCAGGGGTGCTGCCTGTGCGCGGCTGCCGAGCTCGGCACCGACGAAGCCTGAGCTCCACGTCACGACCAGCGCCACCGCGGACAGGGCGCCGACGTGGTTGCGGAGGATGCGCGGAAAGGCCATGTGCACAGGTTCTACTACGACCGCGGCATCACCAGCGTGGGGATGGGCACACTCGTGTCATGATCTCCGGCGTCGCGGGGGCCGAGAGCCTCCAGCTGCAGCTTCCCGACCTCGACGTACAAGCGCTCGCCTGGGGACCTCCGGACGGCCCGCTCGTGCTCGCGCTGCACGGCTTCCCGGACACCGCCTTCACCTGGCGGCACCTCGGTCCCTACCTCGCGGAGCTCGGCTACCGCGTGGTGGCGCCGTACTCGCGGGGGTACGCGCCCACCGCGGTGCCTGCGGACGGCGACTACTCGGTCGGTGCGCTGATGAGCGACGCGGTCGGGCTCCACGCTGTCCTCGGCGGTGACGAACGCTCGGTCCTGGTGGGTCACGACTGGGGTGCCCTGACCGCCAACGGTCTCAGCGCTCATCCCGACTCCCCGTTCCGCCGGATCGTCTCGATGGCCGTTCCACCGATCCCGGCGCTGTCTCCCGTGGGGGGAACGTCGTCCTGGCTGCGCCTGGCGCCGCGACAGCTGCGGATGAGCTGGTACATCCTCTTCAACCAGCTGCCGAGCCTCCCCGAGCGCCACCTCGACGGGCTCATCGACCGCCTCTGGCGCGCCTGGTCACCCGGGTACGACGGGTCCGAGGACCTGGCCCAGGTGCACCGATCCCTGTCGGACCGGGCCAACCGGTCTGCCGCAGTGGGCTACTACCGCGCCTTCAGGAACCCCAGGGGTTCGAAGGCACATCGCAGCTGGCACCGCACCTGGGACCGGAGGCCCCAGGTGCCGCTGCTCTATCTCCACGGCGACCAGGACGGGGCGCTGAACGTCGGTTTCACCACGCGCATCAGCGACCACCTGCCCGAGGGCAGCCGCGTGCAGGTGCTCCCCGGCAGCGGTCACTTCCTCCACCTGGAGCTCCCGGACGAGGTCAACCGCCTGGTGGCCGAGTTCATCGCCTAGGAGGTGGCCCTAGAGGTTGCAGGGCCTTCCTCGCGCAGCTTCTGCACGCTGGTCATCGCCTCGCGCAGCTGGCCGAGCCAGTCCTCGGTGTGCTCGCCGACCAGGCGGACGCACCACGCGAGCGCGTCGGCGCGGCTGCGGGCGACCCCGGCCTCGACCAGGGTGTCGAGCACGATCCGCTCCTGCTGGCGCAGCCGGGTCATCACCGGGACCGCCAGGTTCGTGAACACCCCGCGCACGGGGCCGCACTCGGCGCCCCAGGCGATCTTCCGGCCGAAGCGGTGCTCGGCCTCGCGGGCGATGGCGATCCGCTCGTCGCGGGTGTCCTCCCGGAAGCGGGAGATGCGGCCGTGGGCCGCCTCGGTGATCTCGGGTCCGTCCGGCTCGCCCTCGATGCCCTCGGGGGCGGCGAGCGTCCCGAGCACCTGGATCTCCTCGCGGTCGATGGTCACCTCGGCCGGCCCGGTGAACCAGGCGTCGGGCAGCCGGCCGCGGAGCCAGCCCGCGATCTCGTTCGTGTTCGTGTTCGTGGTCATGATGATTCCCTTCGAGTTCTGTAAGACTGTAATCATGTAATCGTCGGCCGTCGAGATCAAGGCCTTCTGCTCAGGGCAGAACTGCCCAGGGCAGATTCGCTGGAGTCTGCGTCCTCTGGCTGAGCACTCTGGAGACCCACGACCGGAGGTGCCCCATGACCAGACCCGACACCCAGCAGGCGGGGTCGCTCGACGACCAGCTGACCGCCCGGCTGCTCCACCAGCGCATCATCGTGCTCGGGCAGGAGGTGGACGACGCGATCGCCAACCGGCTCTGTGCGGAGCTGCTGCTCCTCTCTGCCGAGGACTCCCGCAGTGACATCAGCCTCTACATCAACTCCCCGGGTGGCTCGGTCTCCGCCGGGCTGGCGATCTACGACACGATGCGGCTGATCCCCAACGACGTGAGCACCCTCGCGATGGGCCTGGCCGCGAGCATGGGGCAGTTCCTGCTCTCCGCCGGTACTCCGGGCAAGCGCTACGCGTTGCCACACTCCCGGGTGCTGATGCACCAGGGGTCGGCCGGCATCGGCGGCAGCGCGATCGACATCGAGATCCAGGCCGAGAACCTGGAGCACACCAAGAACGTGATGATGGGCCTGATCGCGGAGCACACCGGGCAGCCCGTCGAGAAGGTCGAGCAGGACGCCCTGCGCGACCGGTGGTTCACGGCCGAGGAGGCGCGCGTCTACGGCTTCGTGGACGAGATCCTCAGCGACGTCTCCGCAGTGACGCCGGCGCGGCTCCCGCGGCCGCTGGGCATGGGGGTCGCGCGATGAGCAGCTACACGATCCCCAGCGTCGTCGAGAAGACCATCCGCGGGGAGCGCGCGGTCGACATCTACAGCCGGCTGCTGACCGACCGGATCGTGTACGTCGGCACGGAGATCGACGACGGCGTCGCCAACGTGGTCATCGCGCAGCTGCTGCACCTCGAGTCGGAGCGGCCGGAGTCACCGATCAACCTCTACCTGAACTCCCCCGGCGGCTCGGTCACGGCGATGCTCGCGATCTACGACACGATGCAGTTCATCGGCTCCCCGGTCGGTACGACGTGCGTCGGGCAGGCCGCCTCCAGCGCAGCCGTGCTGCTGGCAGCCGGGGCTCGTGGCAGCCGGATGGTGCTCCCGCACGCGCGGGTCGTGCTGCACCAGCCCTCGGGTGGCGGTCAGGGCGCGCTTCCCGACCTGGCCCTGCAGGCGAAGGAGATCGTGCGACTGCGGGCCGAGATGGAGGAGATCCTGTCGCGGCACACCGGCCAGACCGTGGAGCGACTGCGCGAGGACACCGGCCGCGACCTGGTGCTCAACGCCCAGGAGGCGATGGACTACGGGCTGGTCGACGGTGTGCTGGACAGCCGCAAGCTGGCCCCGACGGGATGATTCGCAGCACCGGCACTGTTGCGGCAGTCATGACTGAACTGGTGGACGGATCGATCGCGGCGCTGCGCGCCAACCACGAAGAGCTCGAGAAGGTGATCGGCGGCCTCTCGCCCGAGCAGCTCACCGGGCCGAGCGGCGCCTCCGAGTGGAGCATCGCTGATGCGCTCTCCCACCTGGGCAGCGGCGCGGAGATCACCCTGGGGACGCTCACTGCCTCGCTTCCCGACGCCCCGAGCGAGAAGCCTGAGAACCAGGCGATCTGGGACCGCTGGAACGCTGCTTCTCCCGAGGAGCAGGCCTCGTGGTTCCTCGAGCACGACGAGCGTCTGGTGGCGGCCATCGAGGCACTGACCCCTGAGCAGCGCGAGACGTTGACCTTCGACCTGGGCTTCCTGCCCGATCCGGTGGCGATGGACGTCTTCGTCGGGATGCGGCTCAACGAGGTCGCCGCCCACTCCTGGGACGTGCGCGTCGGGGTGTCGCCGGACGCAGGCATCCACGCTCCGTCGGCCGAGCTGCTTCTCGAGTCCTTCGCGGGCAGTCTCGGGTTCCTGCTCGGCTTCTCCACCAAGCCCGACACCCTGGCTGAGCGGACCATCGTCGGCGTCGACGGCTACGAGCTGGCCATCGACGACAACGTCCGGGTGATCCAGGGAACCGCCGAGGGGGAGACCGCCACCTTCTCCGGCCCGCTCGAGGCGCTGGTGCGTCTGCTCACCGGGCGGCTGAAGCCGGAGCACACCCCCGAAGGCGTCGAGGTCACCGGCAACGTCACCCTCGAGCAGCTGCGCGAGGTCTTCCCGGGCTACTGAGCCGTCTCAGGCGGCGAGGGCGAGCGGACCGGACGGCCGGCTCGACAGGGAACGCGTCAGCCGGGCGGTGAGGTCGACGAGCCGCAGGCCGAGTGCGCCGCTGACCGCGCCCAGGATCTCCGAGCTCGGCTCCTTGCGGCCGCGTTCGATCTCGGAGAGGTACTGCGTCGAGACGCCGGCATCGGTTGCCACGTCGGCGAGCGTGCGCTCCTGGCGGGTGCGCTCTGCTCTCAGCTCGCGGCCGACCACGTCACGCCACAACGGCTCCGGCTCGGACGGGTGCTCGCGCTGCGGAAAACCGATGACCTCTCCCATGTTCCGACACTAGGCCGGTGGTGTCTCGTGCGGTACGCCGTTCGCCCTCGGCTTAACCAGGCCGGAGCGGCATGATGACCGCATGACCACTGCTGCCGTCGTACGCCCCATCGAGCCTGCCGACCATGACGCGTGGGCACCGCTGTTCGCCGCCTACCGTGAGTTCTACGAGCTCGAGGACGAGCCGGAGGTCGTCGACCGGGTCTGGGGCTGGATCCAGGACGCCGGCCACGAGACGAACGCGCTGGTCGCCGTCGTCGACGACGAGGTCGTCGGGTTCGCGCACCACCGGCACTACGCCAGACCTGCCGAGGGCGGCTGCGGCCTGTTCCTCGACGACCTGTTCACGCTGCCGCGGCTGCGTGGTCAGGGAGTCGGCCGCGCCCTGATCAACCGGCTCGCCGAGATGGCCCGTGAGCAGGGCTGTGCCAAGGTGCGCTGGGTGACGGCCCCGGACAACACCGTGGCCCAGCGGCTGTACGACGACATCGCGGGCCGCACCGACTGGCTGACCTACGACCTGCTCGTCTAGGAGGGCTTCTCGGAGCCGACGACCCACATCGCGAAGAACTGCGAGCCGCCGCCGTAGGCATGGCCGAGCGCCTTCTTCGCGCCGGCGACCTGGTGCTCGCCTGCCTCGCCCATCACCTGGAGGGCGGCCTCGGCGAAGCGGATCATGCCGCTGGCACCGATGGGGTTGGAGGAGAGTACGCCGCCGCTCATGTTGACCGGCAGGTCCCCGTCCAGCGCCGTCGCGCCGCGCTCGGTCGCCTGCCAGCCCTCGCCCTCCGGCACGAAGCCGAGGTTCTCCAGCCACATCGGCTCGAACCACGAGAACGGCACGTAGATCTCCGCACAGTCGATCTCCTCGTAGGGGTTCGTGATACCGGTCTGCTTCCAGAGCTTGGCCGCGGCCTCCCGGCCGGCCTGCGGGTTGACCTGGTCGCGCTCGGCCGCCGTGGTCGGCTCGGAGCGCATCACGGTGCCGTGGATCCAGGCAGGGTTCTCGATGGGGGAGGCGTCGACCGCAGCCTCGGAGCCGATGACCATCGCGCACGCGCCGTCCGAGGACGGGCAGGTCTCGTCGAAGCGGATCGGGTCCCACAGCATCTGCGAGGCCAGCACCGTCTCCACGGTCGTCTTGTCGTTGCGCAGGTGCGCGTAGGGGTTCTTCAGCGCGTTCTGCCGGTCCTTGGCGGCCACCATCGCGCCGATGTGCGTGGGCGCTCCGGAGCGGCGGATGTAGGAGCGCACGTGCGGGGCGAAGTAGCCGCCAGCTCCCGCGTGCACCGGCATGATGAACGGCACCGGGATGGAGAGTGCCCACATCGCGTTGGACTCCGACTGCTTCTCGAAGGCCACCGTGAGCACGCGCTCGTGCAGTCCCGCCTCCACCAGGGAGGCCGCGACGATCGCTGTCGAGCCGCCAACAGACCCGGCAGTGTGTACGCGGAGAAGCGGCTTGCCGACGGCGCCGAGCGCCTCGGCGAGGTAGAGCTCCGGCATCATCACGCCCTCGAACAGGTCGGGCGCCTTGCCGACGACCACGGCGTCGATGTCGTCGAAGGTGACCTGGGCGTCCTCGAGCGCGCGGTCGATCGCCTCGCGCAGCAGCCCGGCCATCGAGACGTCCTCGCGCTTGGCGCGGTGGTGGGTCTGGCCGACGCCCATGACGGCGGCAAGAGTCTTCGGCATCAGGAACGTCCTTCCATCACGCACACGAGGTTCTGCTGCAGCGCCGGGCCGGAGGTCGCGTGCCCCAGAGCCCGCTCGGACGAGCCGTCCCAGATCCGCTTGGCTGCTTCGCCGATCCGGATCAGACCGGAGGCGAACAGCGGGTTGCCGCTGAGCGCGCCACCCGAGGGGTTGATGTCCACGTCGTCGCCGAGGCCGAGCTCGCGGCGCAGGATCAGCTCCTGGTGGGAGAACGGTGCGTGCAGCTCGGCGGTGTCGACGGCTGCCGAGCCTGCGGCGGTCCCCGCGAGCTCAGCGCTGGGGGACCGGGTCAGGTCGCGGGTACCGAGCATGAGCTGGTCGGTGCGGTGCTCGAAGCCGGTGATCCACGCGGTGTTCTTCAGCTTGTCGAAGCCCGGGGCCTCTGCGGTCGAGAGCACGATCGCGGCGGCGCCGTCGGAGACAGGGGCGCAGTCGGCGCGACGCAGCGGGTCGGCGTACAGCTCCTCGGAGAGCACGTCCTCGACCGTGGTCGCACCCTTGCGGATCGCGTTCTCGTTGTCCGTCGCCGAGGTGCGCGAGCGGGCAGAGACCTCGGCCATGGCGCGTTCGTCCCAGACTCCCTGCTCCAGGCCGGCGCGTGCCTGCAGGCCGGCGATCGACACGGTGTCGGGCCACAACGGCGTCAGGGTGTACGGGTCGAGCTGCATGGCCATCGTCCGGCGGAGGATGCCGGCCGAGGCCTTGCCGAAGCCGTAGACGAGAGCGGTGTCGATCTCGCCGGTCTGGATCTTCACCCAGGCCTCGTAGAGAGCCCAGGCGGCGTCCATCTCGACGTGCGACTCGTTGACCGGCGGCAGCGCGCCGATCGCGTCCACGGCCGAGACGAACGAGAACGACCGCCCGGCCAGGTAGTCGCTGGAACCCGAGCACCAGAAGTCGATGTCGGACTTGGTCCAGCCGGTCTGCTCGAACAGCTCGGCAAAGATCGGGACGAGGATCTCCACACAGGTCGGGGAGCCGTCCATCTCCTTCATCTGTCGCTGGGCGAAGCCCACGACCGCAACGTCACGCAAGGTGGCCGCCTCTCAGAGGTGCTGCTTGTAGGTTTCGTAGTCCGCATCCGGCTCGCCGGTCGGACGGAAGTGGCTGATGTTCTCGATCGTGGTGCCCCACTCGTCGCGCGGCTTCCAGACGGCCTCGACCCGCATGCCCATCCGCACCTCGTCCGCCTCGGTGTCGAGGATCAGGTGCAGGAAGGCGATGTCGGCGCCGTCGAGCAGCACGTAGGCCGAGACGTACGGCGGGGTGATCTTCTGCCCCAGGAACGGGACGTTCACGATGCAGTACGTCGTGATCGTGCCCTTGTCGGGAAGCTCGACCTCGTCGGTCGTCGGGACGCCGTCGACGGGGCAGGCACCGCGCGGCGGCACGTAGACCTTGTGGCAGGAGGGGCAGCGCTGGCCGAGGATGCGTCCCTCCGCGAGCCCGCGGAAGAACTTCGACTCCTCCGGGGAGGCGGCGTAGTCGTAGGCCAGGCGGACCGGGCTGACGATGCTGGTGACGGGGTCGGGGTCCTCGGTGGCCTCGGTGGCTGAGGGAGGAGCGCCAGCAGCTGTCTCGAACCCACCCTTCCCAGCAGGCTCGAAGCACACGATGTCCTTGATGTGCCCGACGGTCTCCTCGGCCCAGCGCACCTTGACCCGCATGCCGGTCTCCATGTCGGAGGGAGACTCGACGTCGACCGCGTGGAGCAGGGGAGCGTCGGCGCCGTCGAGCTGGATCAGCGCGAACGCGAACGGCCTGTCGAGGGGCTGGTCCATCACCGGCTCGGCGACCCAGGACCACGTCCGGACGACGCCCTCGTCTCCCACGGCGACGATCTCGGTGATCGCCCGGTGGGTCGTGGGGTCATACTCCGGAGGAGGTACGACGACCGTGCCGTCCGACAGGACACCACCGGTGACCTGCCGCCGGCGCAGTCCGGTCATGAACTGTGAGAGCACGGGACCGAGCGATCGGGTGTAGTCGAACTCGACCTTCATCGGGGCGTGCAGGGTGCGCGATTCCTGGACACTGGTCATGGCTCGAAAGTGAAACACGTTCTAGTCTTGCGGGCAAGAATGGGTTTCGACAGGCTCAACCATCGGAACGTCAGGAGTGACATGAAGCTCGGACTGCAGCTCGGCTACTGGGGCGCGCAGCCCCCGACCGGGGTCGGTGAGCTCGTGGCCGCGGCCGAGGAGGCCGGCTTCGACGCCATCTTCACCGCGGAGGCCTGGGGCTCGGACGCGTTCACCCCGCTCGCCTGGTGGGGACGCGACACCACCCGGGTGCGGCTCGGTACCTCGATCGTGCAGATGTCCGGTCGCTCGCCGACGTCGATCGCGATGCACGCCCTCACCCTCGACCACCTGACAGGTGGCCGGGTCGTCCTCGGCATGGGCGTGAGCGGCCCCCAGGTCGTCGAGGGCTGGTACGGCCAGCCCTTCGCCAAGCCGCTGGCCCGCACCCGCGAGGTCGTCGACATCGTCCGCAAGGTGCTCGCCCGCGAGGGACCGGTCACCAACGACGGCCCGCACTACCCCCTGCCGTACGCCGGCGAGGGATCGACCGGCCTGGGCAAGCCGCTGAAGCCGATCGTGCATCCGCTGCGCGCCGACATCCCGATCTGGCTCGGCGCCGAGGGGCCGAAGAACGTGGCCCAGACGGCCGAGATCGCCGACGGCTGGATCCCCATCTTCTACACGCCGAAAACGGCTGGGATGTACCAACCGTGGCTCGACGAGGGCTTCGCGCGACCCGGCGCCCGGCGTACTCGCGAGGACTTCGAGATCGCCGCGACCTGCCACCTGCAGATCACCAGCAGCGACGACGAGCGCCGCGGTGTCATCGAGGCGCTCAAGCCCACGATCGCGCTCTACATGGGCGGCATGGGCGCCAAGGAGCAGAACTTCCACAAGAACGTCTTCGAGCGGATGGGGTACGCCGAGATCACCGACGAGGTGCAGGAGCTGTTCCTCGCCGGCAAGCGCGAGGAGGCGACGGCCCTGATCCCCGAGGAGCTGGTGGACGACATGCACATCGTCGGCGACGTGGGCTACGTGAAGGAGCGGGTCGCCGCGTGGGAGGAGACCGGCGTGACCACGCTGCTGCTCAGCCTTCGGTCCGCGGACGAGGTCCGGCAGGTGGCCGAGGTCGTCGGCTGACCTCGCTCAGTGCTGCTCGACGAAGGCCTCGACCAGGTCGCTGAGCGCCTCCGGCTGCTCGATCGTGCTGGAGTGGCCGGCGTCGGGGACGACCTCGAGGTGCGCCCCGTCGATCGCTCCGACGATGGTCTCGGCCTTGGCAACGGGAGTCGCGACGTCGTCTGCGCCCACCACGACGAGCGTCGGCGCGGTGATCCGGCCGAGCTCGTCGAGGATGGGCTCACGGTCTGTCACGCCGTAGATCGCCTGCTTCATCCCCGACCGCTTCACCGCCTTGAGCTCGGCCCTGAACGCGTCCAGGTGTGGCGTCGCAGCAGGATCGGCCAGGAAGGTCGGCCCGAACATGATCGGCTCCACCTGAGAGCGCACCGGTCGCATGCCGAGCAGGCCGTAGACCTTGGCGAGCAGGCGGTACTTGCTCACGTTGTCCGGGTCCTCGGGCCCGGCGCTGGTGTCGAGCAGCACGAGTGATCGCACCAGCTCGGGGCGCCGCGCGGCCAGCCGCATCCCGACGAAGCCGCCCATCGAGAGTCCGACGTAGTGCACGACGCCGAGCCCGAGCTGGTCGATGACGGCCACCGCGTCGTCGGCCAGCGTGTCCATGTCGTAGCCGGCCGCGGCTGCGGGGGACTTGCCCTGGCCACGCCAGTCGATCGTCACGCACCGGTAGCGGTCGCGCAGTCGCTCCACCTGTGCGGCGAACATCCGACCACTGAACAGCAGACCGTGCCCGAACACGATCGCCGGTGCGTCCGGGTGACCGGCTGGGGCTCCGGTGTCCTCGACGTACAGCTGCGTTCCGTTGACCTCGATGATCGGCATGCGTTCCTCTCGGTGGGTGCGAAGGGGAACGTACCGCGCCGGCCTGCGGGGCGTCAGGAAGCGCGAAGCTTCCGGAGCCGCTCTTCGGTCGGGCTCGGATAGTCGGCGAGCAGCAACGCAAGTCTTCGTAGAGGAGGTTCCACGCCTGGTGGGTCCGGTGCCTGCGAGACGTAGCGGTGACCGGTGGGCGTGGTGATCTCGACCTGATGTCGGCGGTCACCCACCTGTCTGGCTCTCCAGCCGGCGGCTTCCTTCGCGTAGTTGCACCGCTCGCAGAGCCCCTGGCCGTTGTCTGCGCTCGTCTCACCACCGTCGGCGGCACGGACGACGTGGTCGGCGTGCCTGACCGGCGCGTCACACCAGGGGGAGCGGCAGATCTCGTCGCGGATGACGACGAACCGCCGAAGCTCACCCTCGAACTTCCGGCTCCGGGAGTCCATCGCCACCAACGAGGTGGCGTCGGGTGCCAGGAACAGCCGCCGCAGCCAGACACGGTCTGCCTCACGAACGATCTGACGAGCAAGGCCGGCCGGGATCGGGCCGTAGTTCTCGACGTGGGCCGGGGTGTTGTCCTTGCCCAGCATCGTGCGGTCGGTCATCACCAGGGAGACCTCGACCGGGACGTCCTCAGCAGCGACCTGTCCGGTGACGCGCTCGACCAGCGTGTCCGCCATGATCTGGCCGCGACTGCGCGCGTCGCCCTCGGCGCGCAACGAGTCGGCGTGACGCATCAGGGCTGCCTTGCAGGCGACACCCTGTGCGACCGGGAGGAACCCCGTGAGGTAGCTCATCGTGTCGGGAGCAGGGCGGAGGCTGACCGACCGGTCGGAGTTGGCGCCGCGAGTGCGGCGCAGGGCCGAGCCGGGGTCCAGCCGGTAGCCGATCCTTCGCGCCTCGGCGGCAGCGGAACGGTCACCGAGCGTCGACAGGCGCTTGCCGAGCTCGTGGTCGACCTGGCCGCGGTGCTCCCGGGAGAGGACCGCCGTCTCGGCCACGACCAGCATCGCCCGGAACTCGGGAATCTCGCCACGGGTCAACGCCTTCAGGGTCTCCGGCATCTCGTGGACCAGCGCCTTCGCGACGCCGAGGTCACGCGCACCCCGGTAGGGACTCTGCCGCTTGGCCAGGGCGATCTCCGCGGCGAGGCCCTGGCAGCGCTTCTCGGCCGGGACGCCTCGTGCTGCCCCGTTGTTCGTGCGCGACGCCGCCAGCGTGGCCGTCACCCGGACCTGGGCCGCGGCGACCCCGCTCTTCAACGCCTCGAGGGCAGCCAGGTGGTCGATGAGAACGGCCTCGTCCTCACCAGCGCCGTCCAGGTTCGCGAGACGAGCGAGGGCGTCCTCCACGTCGGCCACCTTGAGCGGTTCCATCGTGCGATCGAACATGTGTTCGATTTTACTCCTTCGAAGGCGGCCGAACAAGGCCTCGGGCCAACTGTTCTGCGTGGAACTGCATCTACTGCAGGCTGGGGCCCATGGGAACCGACATGAGCATCCGCCCGGCCACGGAAGCCGATGTCCAGCGGCTTGCCGACATCGAGGTCGAGGCGGGCCAGCTGTTCCACGAGGTCGGCATGCCCGAGGTCGCTGGCGACGTACCGGACCTCGACGACCTCCGCGCGGCGGTCGACGACCACCGGGTCTGGGTGGCACAGGTGGGCTCCGAGGTCGCCGGCTACGTGGTCGGCGAGGTGCTCGACGGCAACGCGCACATCGCCCAGGTCTCGGTGGCGCCGACGTACGCCGGTCGTGCCATCGGCAGGGCGTTGATCGAGGCCGTCGAGTCGAGAGGTCGGGCCGCGGGTCGTCCTGCCACGACGCTGACGACCTTCCGCGACGTCCCGTGGAACGGCCCGTACTACGAGCGGCTGGGCTACGCCGTCCTGCGCGACGACGCCGTCGGGCCACAGCTGCGGAGAACCATGGAGCACGAGGCCTCGCTCCCCGGCCTCGACGCCGGGCTGCGTTGCGCGATGGTCAAGCCGAACGCCGACGCTGCTGATTGATCATTTCTGAAACACGTTCTAGTCTCGCGACCATGAACGACACCCTGCGCACCGGCACCCACAACGGTCACCTGATGGTGGCCGCCCTGAAGCGACACCGGACCAAGCCGGTGATGTTCCTGGGGGACACCACGCTCACCGGTGGCGAGGTCGCGCAGAAGATCAGCCAGTACATCCAGGCCTTCGAGGCGCTCGGCGCCGGCAAGGGCACGCCTGCTGCGCTCCTCGCTCTGAACCGGCCCGAGGTGCTCTACATCCTCGGCGCCGGCCAGACGCAGGGATACCGGCGTTCGTCGCTGCACCCGCTGGGTTCGCTCGACGACCACGCCTACGTGCTCAACGACGCCGAGATCACCACGCTGATCATCGACCCGGTCCCGATGTTCGTCGAGCGCGCACTCGGGCTGCTGGAGAAGGTCCCGGGCCTGACGCAGGTGCTCACGATCGGTCCCGTCCCCGAGGAGCTGGCGCACATCGGCAAGGACCTCTCCGCCGCTGCGGAGACGTTCACTCCCGAGCCGCTCGAGGCCGCCCTGCTGCCGCCGGACCACATCGTCTCGATCACCTACACCGGCGGCACCACCGGCAAGCCCAAGGGGGTCATCGGCACGACGTCCGCGATGTCGACGATGACGCAGGTGCAGCTCTCCGAGTGGGAGTGGCCGGAGTCGCCGCGATTCCTGATGTGCACCCCGCTGTCGCACGCCGGTGCCGCGTTCTTCGTGCCCACCGTGATCAAGGGCGGCTGCCTGATCGTGCTGCCGCGGTTCGACCCGGCGGAGGTGCTGCGCACGATCGAGGAGCAGAAGATCACCGCGACGATGCTGGTGCCGTCGATGCTCTATGCGCTGATGGACCACCCGGACTCGAAGACCCGCGACCTGTCGTCGCTGGAGACGGTCTACTACGGCGCCTCCGCGATCAACCCGGTGCGGCTGGCCGAGGCGATCGAGCGGTTCGGGCCGATCTTCGCCCAGTACTACGGGCAGTCCGAGGCGCCGATGGTGATCAGCTATCTCGCCAAGGGCGACCACGACAAGGCACGGCTCGCCTCCTGCGGACGGCCCTCGGCGCTGCTGCGTACGGCGCTGCTCGGCGAGGACGGGGAGCCGGTCCCGGTCGGGGAGCCGGGGGAGATCTGTGTGGCCGGACCACTCTTGGCCGGCGGCTACTGGAAGCTGCCCGAGCAGACGGCGGAGACCTTCCGCGACGGGTGGATGCACACCGGCGACGTGGCCCGCGAGGACGAGGACGGGTTCTGGTTCATCGTCGACCGCACCAAGGACATGATCGTGACCGGTGGCTTCAACGTGTTCCCGCGCGAGGTCGAGGACGTCGTCGCCGAGCACCCGGCGGTGGCCCAGGTCGGCGTGATCGGCGTACCCGACGAGCGCTGGGGCGAGGCCGTCACCGCGATCGTCGTACTCCGTGAGGGAGCGGAGCTCACCGACGAGGTGATCCAGGAGATCAAGGACGCGGTCAAGGAGCGCAAGGGCGGGGTGCAGTCGCCCAAGCGGGTGATCGCGACCGACGCGCTGCCGCTGACGGGACTCGGCAAGCCGGACAAGAAGGCGCTGCGCGCGCAGTACTGGGGCGATCAGGCGCGCAGCATCGGCTGATCAGGCGCGGGCGATGATCAGGTAGGCGCCGAGCAGGCCGGCCTTGGTGGCGGCGACGTTGTTGCCGATCCTCTCGACGAAGCCCGGGCCCAGGACGACCGCGTTCGACACCGGTCCGGGCGGTGGCGGCCCGGCGGTCGAACCGGTGCGGTCCTCGACCTCCTCGACGGTGAAGCCGGCGGCCTCGAGGTGCGCGACGTACTGATCGGGAGTCTCCACGAACGACGAGCGCTCGTCGTCGGCCCAGGGAAGCGGATAGGGGAGGTCCCCGTCGGCGGTCCGCATCTGCTCGAACATCGCGAACCGTGCGCCGGGCGTCAGGACGCTGTGGACCTGGGCGAAGACGACCTGCTTGCGGGGGATGTTCATGCCGACGTGGACCATCACGGCCGCGTCGAAGGAGCCGGGTTCGAACGGGGCGGACTCACCGGGAGTCGTCACGTAGGTGATCCGGTCAGCCAGCCCCACGCGGTCGGTCAGCGTGGTCGCGGCCTTGATGAAGTCCGGGGTCAGGTCGATGCCGGTCACCTCGGCTCCCGCCATGGCGGCCATCCGGGAGGTCCCACCGATGCCGCAGCCGACGTCGAGCAGGCGTACGCCGGGACCGACCTCGAGCCGGTCGAGGACGTGCTTGGCAGCCGGTGCACCGCCCACGTGCAGCTGGTCGAGCGGGAACAGGTCAGCCGGGCCCAGGTGGTCGGGGTCGACACCCGCATCGGCCAGGGCCGAGATGATCGTGGTGCCCAGGTCGTCACCGCTGTAATGACTCGTCACCAGCTCTCGAACGTCCATCGTCCGCACCTCCCTTTGGGGGAGACGCTAGACCCGCCCGTCGATCGGCGCCACGCCTCAGAGGCGCGAGCTGCCCTCCCAGCCGCTCTTGGGCGCCTTGATCCCGAAGTAGGCGCCGAGCGTGGGCGCGACGTCCATCGTGTGTGCGGTTGCCGATCTGGCGATGCCCTTCTTGACCACGGGTGCGCCACCTCCGACGAAGAACGGGATCGGCTCGCTGGCGGGGTGCCCGTGGTTGCCGGGGATCGGGTTGCTCTGCGGGCCGGGGTCGCTGAACCGCCACCCGGCCTTGCAGTAGACCAACAGGTCACCGGCGTTGGCGGCCAGACGAAGGCTGGGCGTCTGGCTGATCACGTGCGCCTGGAAGACACCTGTCGTGGCGAGGGCCAGCGTCCGCATCTTGGCGACGGCGGCGTCTCTGGCCCCGCTGGCACCGGTCCAGTAGACGAGGTCCGCACCGCCGTTCTGGGCGATCTGGAAGTTGCCGGCCAGCGACGTGTCGGCGTTGAAGGCCTTCGTCAGGCTGATCGTGTTCTCGGGAACCGACCAGTCCATCGAGTGGTCGGCGAGCACGATCACCATCGAGGTGGCCCACAGGCCCGAGGACTTCAGCTTGTCGACCAGGCGGCCCACCTGGAGGTTCGTCGAGGCCAACGCGGCCTGGCGGGCTGCCTTGAGCGTGGTCCCGGTCAGGTCGGAGTGACCGACGCGGTCGACGTCACCGAGGTTGATGAAGACCATGTCCGGGTCGAACTGCTCCACCATCGCGATCGCTGCATTGGCCGTCGCGAGGTCGGGGGAGTGCTCGGTGACCGGGAGGAGCGGGAAGGGCTCCCAGCGGTGGGTGGCGCGGGTCCCGAAGACGGAGTAGAGGTACTCCTTGGACAGCACCGTTCCCGTCGTACGCCCCGCCTGGTTGAGCTGCTCGATGATCGTGGCGACCTTGATGTCGGTCGGGCGGTCGGAGTTGCGCAGGACCGCCTCGGTGCGGTCGTAGATCTGGTTGGCCGGCACACCGTTCCGGGCGGGCCGGCAGCCGGTCATCATCATCACGTGGTTGGGGATCGTCTCCATCACCGGCAGGGAGCGCGCGGCGGGATACCAGGTGCCGGCGTCGCGCAAGGCGGCGACATTGGGCATCGCGTCGATCTCACCGGGCTTGCACCCGTCGATGACGAGGACGTAGGCGCGCTTGCGGACCGTCGCAGCGCTCGCCGGGGTCGCACCTGCCGCCGAGGAGAACGCGTAGGCCGCACCGGCAGCGCCGGCGACCTTGAGGACCGTCCTGCGGTCGGCCTGCATGCCGCTCATCAGGCACCCACCGGTCCGTCGACCTGGCGGATGGCCTGGCTGCCCGCCGTGGTCGCCCACGAGGTCGTCCAGGTCGACGTCGTCGCCTTGTCGGCCCGGTCGCCGAGGATGTACCAGTCCATCTGAGCTCGCTTCGCGGTGATGTCGAGGACCGAGTAGCCGTGGTCGTCGAAGTTGAGGTACTTGATGTGGGGGTTGTTCGCCTTCAGGGTCTCCTCGACCGCGACGCTCGTCGTACGACGTGGCGTGCCGGTGATGTCCTTGAGGTTGTTCGAGGTCACCGAGGTCGCGACGAACTCGACCCCGACCGAGTCTCGGGTGCCGAGGTAGGTCGACTTGTCCGCGGGCAGGTCGCACGCCCAGCCCGAGTGGATGTCGCCGGTGATGAACAGCGAGTCGGTGACGCCGTTGTCCCGCAGGTGCTCGAAGACCTCGCGGCGGTCATCGGTGTAGCCGTCCCACTGGTCCACGTTGTACGGCGCCCCGTCGCGCGGCAGCAGGCCGGCGGTGTCGTTCACCGGGTCGACCAGGTTCTGGGGCAGGCCGGCGAAGGTCACCGGCGCGATCATGACGGGGTTGCCGACGAGCTTCCACTGGGAGACGCGGCGGTTGAGCGACTCCTTGAGGAAGTCCATCTGCGCCCGGCCGGTGATGGTGCGGTCGGGGTCGGCCTGGGCCGGGTCGACCTGGGCGGCGAGCTGCTTGTCGCGATAGCTGCGCAGGTCCAGCATGCTGATCTCGACGAGGTTGCCGAACTGCAGCCGACGGTAGAGCGTGTCGCCGTCCCCCGGTTTCGCCGTACCGCTCATCCGGACGGGCATCCACTCGTCGTACGCCTGGTGGCTGGCGGCCCTCCGTGCGGACCAGGCCCCTTCGACGCCCTCCGTCTGGTTCACGGCGCCGCCCTTCCAGGCGTCGTCGGCCGACTCGTGGTCGTCCCAGGTGTTGATGAAGGCGTACTTCGCGTGCAGCCTCTGCAGGTCGCCGTCGCGCTTGTACTGCGCGTGCCGCTGGCGGTAGTCGGCCAGGTTCAGGATCTCGTGAGCCGGCTCGTGCTTGCGGATGTCGACGTCACCGTTCCCGTAGCCGTACTCGCCCGGGCCGTACTCGTAGATGTAGTCACCGAGGTGCAGGATCGCGTGCAGGTCGTTGCGGTTCGCCAGGTGGCGGTAGGAGCTGAACCAACCCGCCTGCAGGTTGGCGCAGGAGACGACGCCGAGGCGGAGGTTGGCCGGCGAGGACGTTGCTGCCGGAGCGGTACGCGTGCGGCCGACGGCACTGCGCGAGGTGCCGTAGCCGAACCGGTAGTAGTAGGTCCTCGCGGGCTGGAGCCCGGTCGCATCGATCTTGACGGTGTGGTCGCGCGCGGCACTGGCCGTGAACTTCCCCGACGCGACGATCTTGCTGAACGTGCTGGTGGTCGACACCTGCCAGGTCACGTTCGCGGTGGGCCCCTTGCCCGAGCCTGGAGCACTGGCCGCGGTCGGGGTGACGCGCGTCCAGAGGACCACTGAGGTCGGGCGCGGGTCCCCGGAGGCGACCCCGTGGGCGAAGTAGGTGTTGGGCATGCCTCATCCAACGACACGGCGACGGGTCGGTCATGCCAATCCCGAGTGACGTTGGTCCCTTCGAGGAGATGTTCATCCCCGGTTCATCTAGCTGTCTTCGGGGGAGTCCTGCTGTTCGTCCCGGGGCTTCGCCTCGAGCTTCTTGCGCTCCTTCTTCTCCAGGTCGCGCTCGATGGAGAGGATCGTGTCCTGCTTGTTGGTCACCAGGCGGAAGAGGTGCATCCCGGTGCCGATCGTGACGAACAGCGGCCAGGGGAACTCGCCGAACATCGTGGCGCACCAGATGATCCAGCAGATCAGCGTGGGCGTCAGGAAGGCGAACAGCGCCTGCTGCCGCTGCTGCCGGTAGCGGAACTCGGCCTCGGTCCGCTTGTCCCGGACGCTGGGAGTGGTCACACCCGTCGGCGCGACCAGGTCGTCGATCACGGCCGGCAGCTGGCCGAGGGTGCGGGCGTTCGCGACGATGTCGCTGCGCTCGTCGAGCTCCTCGGGGGAGAGCCGGCCGTCGGCGTACGCCGTCCCCAGGACGTCGTTGACGACGTCGCGGTCCTTGTCCGAGGCGCGCAACGGGGCGTGCTCGGGCTGGCGCGGATCGTAGGGAAATCGCTCCCAGATGTTCCCGGACATGGGCTGAGCCTAGGTGCTGGGCTCAGGTCCCGGTGAACTCCGGCGCGCGCTTCTCGGAGAAGGCGCGGGGCCCTTCCTTGGCGTCGTTGGACGCGAACACCGCTGCCCCGACCTTCGCGTCGTCCTTCCAGCAGTCGTTCTCGTGCTTGCCCTCGGAGTTGCGGATGGTCTTGAGCACGGCCTGTACGGCGAGGGGGCCGTTGGCGGAGATCAGGTCGGCGATCTCGTGGGCCTTGGCCAGCGCCTCACCATCGGGTACGACGTGGCCGATCAGCCCGATCTCCTTGGCCTCGGGAGCCTTGATGTGGCGCCCTGTCAGCAGCAGCTCGGCCGCGATCGTGTACGGCAGCTGCCGCGGCAGGCGTACGGCGGAGCCACCCAGCGGGTAGAGCCCCCACTTGGGCTCCGACACGCCGAACCGGGCGGACTCCCCGGCGATCCTGATGTCGGTGGCCTGGAGGATCTCGGTGCCGCCGGCGATCGCCGGTCCCTCCACAGCGGCAATGAGCGGCTTCTCGACCCGGTATCCCTTGAGCAGCGACCTGATCACCGACGGGTCGAACTCGCCGGACTCGAACCGGTCCGAGGGGGAGCTCGACGACATCGCCTTCAGGTCGGCCCCGGCGCAGAAGTAGCCTCCCGCCCCGGTGAGGATCACCACCCGCACCTCGGGGTCCTCGTTGGCCCGCTCCCAGGCCTTCTCCATGAGGGCGAGCATCTCCCCGGAGAGCGCGTTGCGCGCCTTGGGACGGTTCATCGTCACCACCAGGGTGTGCCCCTCGAGGGCCACGAGAGCGTGCGGCTCCTCGGGCTGCTGGGCGTCGGCCTGGTCGGTTGCTGGAGGCGTTTCGGTCATGGGGGGCATGCTAGTCAGAAACAAGAACGTGTTCTAGTCTTGCGGCCATGGCCCTGAACATCGCTGATCTCTTCGAGCATGCCGTCGACGCGGCTCCCGACAACCCCGCGGTCAAGATCGGTGACCGCGTGATCACCTATGCGGAGCTCGAGACGGAGTCCAACAAGCTCGCCCACTTCCTGGCCTCGCGGGGTGTCGGAGTCGGGGACCACGTGGGCATCTACGCCAAGAACAGCATCGAGCACGTCATCGCCGTCCTCGCGATCGTCAAGATCCGCGCGGTGAACATCAACGTGAACTACCGCTACGTCGAGGGCGAGCTGAACTACCTGTTCGACAACGCCGAGGTGGTGGCGTTGATCCACGAGCGCACCTACGCACCGCTCGTCGCCGCCTGCGCCCCCAAGCACGAGAAGCTGAAGACCTTCGTGGCACTGCCCGACGTCACCGACCCCGACAACGACAACGACGTGTCCTCCTACGGCGGGGTCCTGCTCGCGGACGCGCTCGAGGGCCAGAGTGGCGAGCGTGACTTCGGCGAGCGCACCGCTGACGACCTGCACATCATCTACACCGGCGGCACGACCGGCTTCCCCAAGGGCGTCATGTGGCGCCACGAGGACTTCTGGCGCGTGCTCGGTGGTGGCATCGACTTCTACACGGGCGAGCCGCTCGAGGAGTACGACCAGTCCAAGCAGGCCACCGACCCGCGGATGGTCACCTTCCCGTTGAGCCCGCTCATGCACGGCGGTGCCCAGGCGGGGCTGCTGATGCACCTCTTCGCCGGCCACCTGACCATCGTCGAGGCGAAGTTCGACGCCAGGCGCACCTGGGAGATCATCGAGCGCGAGGGCGTCCAGCTGATCTTCATGACCGGGGACGCGATGGCCCGCCCGCTCATCGAGGAGTACGAGCGCAAGGCCGAGACCGGCACGCCGTACGACGGGTCCAGCCTGTTCGCCGTCTCGAGCAGTGCGGCCGTCTTCAGCGCCTCGGTCAAGGAGCGCTGGATGGCTGCTTTCCCCAACACGGTCTTCACGGACTCGGTGGGAGCCTCCGAGACCGGCTTCCAGGGGATGGGGCTGCAGGACAAGGACCACATCAGCACGGACGGTCCCGTCGTCGGGCTCGGCCCCAACAGCGTGGTCATCGACGACGACAACCACGTGCTCGACCTGGCCACGAACATCGGCGCGGTCGGCCGGCTCGGACGCGGCGGCTCGGTGCCGCTGGGCTACTTCAAGGACCCGGAGAAGTCCGCCAAGACGTTCCTCGAGATCGACGGCGAGCGCTACTCGGTCCCCGGCGACTTCGCGCGGATCGAGCCCGACAACAAGGTGACGCTGCTCGGCCGCGGCTCGAACTGCATCAACACCGGTGGGGAGAAGGTCTACCCCGAAGAGGTGGAGATGGCGCTGAAGGCCCACCCCGACGTGTACGACGTGCTGGTGGTCGGTGTCCCGGACGAGAAGTACGGCCAGTCGGTCACCGCCGTGATCCAGCCCCGCGAGGACGCCACCCCGGAGCTCGGCGAGCTGCGCGACTTCCTGCGCGCCTCCCTGTCCGGCTACAAGCTGCCCCGGGCGATGACGCTGGTCGCCGAGATCCCGCGCAACGCCACCGGCAAGGCGCAGTACCCGAAGGCCAAGGAGCTGGCGCCTGGCCGACACCAGGAGCCTGAGCTGATGCGTACGGAACTCTGTGACCGGTTCGGGATCGACTACCCGATCTTCGCGTTCACCCCGTCCGAGCACGTCGCCGCCGCCGTCTCCCGCGCCGGAGGTCTCGGTGTGCTGGGGGCCGTGCGCTTCAACGACGCCGAGGAGCTCGACCGCACCCTCGACTGGCTCGACGACAACACCGACGGCAAGCCCTACGGCGTCGACGTCGTGATGCCGATGACGATCCCCACCGAGGGCAAGTCGGTCGACCTGAAGGCGATGATCCCCGAGGAGCACATCACCTTCGTCGAGCGCACGCTCCAGCAGCTCGGCGTACCCCCGCTACCGGAGGGTGACGAGCGCGAGGGCGTGCTCGGCTGGCTGCACTCGATGGCCCGGTCCCACGTCGACGTCGCGCTCAGGCACCGTCCGGTGCTGATCGCCAACGCGCTCGGCTCGCCCCCTGTCGACGTGATCGAGCAGGCCCACGCCGCCGGTGTCGCCGTCGCAGCGCTGGCCGGTGCGGCCAAGCACGCACTCTCGCACCTGAAGAACGGCGTCGACATCATCGTGGCCCAGGGCTACGAGGCCGGCGGCCACACCGGTGAGATCGCCAGCATGGTGCTCACTCCCGACATCGTGGACGCGGTCGGTCCCGACGTCCCCGTCCTGGGTGCCGGCGGCATCGGCTCGGGTCGCCAGGTCGCGGCCTCGCTCGCACTCGGTGCCCAGGGCGTGTGGACCGGCTCGATGTGGCTGACCACCAAGGAGTACTCCAACCTGAACACCAACAAGGGCATGACCGAGGCGTTCCTCCGCGCCAGCAGCGCCGACACGGTCCGCACCCGCGTCTACACCGGCAAGCCGGCACGGCTGCTGAAGACCAAGTGGACCGAGGCCTGGAACGAGGAGGGCGCACCCAGCCCACTGCCGATGCCGCTGCAGAACCTGCTCGTCTCCGAGGCGCACAGCCGGATGAACGACCACGGCGACCCCGACGTGATCTCGATGCCGGTCGGCCAGATCGTCGGCCGGATGAACGAGGTGCGCTCCGTCGCCGACGTGATGGCCGAGCTCGTGCGGGACTACGAGGAGACCGTGGCGCGGCTGGAGAAGATCCGGGGCTGAGCCGCTAGACGCGGTCGCTGTAGGGCGTCAGGCGCGGCCACCACCCGGGGACCGCGGACCGGTAGTCCTCGTAGGTGTCCCCGAACCGCTGGGTCAGCGCAGGCTCCTCGTAGCCGCGGACGAAGCCCCACACCACCAGCATGAAGACGAGCATCCAGATCGCCACTCCGGGACTGCGGAAGAGCAACGCCTGGCCGCCGATCACGGACGCCACCGCGACGTACATCGGGTTGCGGACGTAGCGGTAGAGCCCACCGACCACGAGCGACTCCGTCGGTGCGGATGGGGCGGGGGTCCCGGTGCCCTCGGTCACGAAGCGCACGAAGCACGCCACGACGGCGCCGAGGCCGGCCACGACGAGACAGGCGCCGAGCACGTCGAGCGGACCCACGCCCGCATCCGGGCGATCCCAGCCGGTGATCAACCACGGCACGAGCCCCGCGTTGGTCCCGGGCGCCAGGAAGAAGAACACCACGGTGAAGGCGGCTGCTCTGGCCATGGCTCGATGATAAATCATCGCGTGGTGAATTGTAAGGCTCTCAGCCGGAGTAGGCGGTGCCCCGCTCGTCTCGCGTCCACGTCGTCCCTGCGACGTCGGCCAGGCCCTCGGACCTCAGGTCGCGCTTGAGCACCTTGTTCGTCGCGGTGCGGGGGAGCTCGTCCATGATCCGCACGAACCGTGGCCACGACTTGGTCCCGAGGTCTGCCTGCGCGGACAGGAACGCCTCCAGCTGGGCCGGCTCCAGCTCGCCGACCAGCACGAGGGCGGCGACGAGCTGGTCGCCGGACGACGGATCGGGTACGGCGTACACGGCGGCCTGCGCGATCGACGGATGCCTCACCAGGATGCGCTCGATCGGGGCCGCCGCGAGGTTCTCGCCGTCGACGCGCAGCCAGTCGGCGGTGCGGCCGGCGTAGTAGACGAAGCCGTCCTGGTCGCGGTACGCCAGGTCGCCGCTCCAGTACATCCCGCCGCGCATCCTCTCGGCCGTCGCCGCCTCGTCGTTGTAGTAGCCGGCGAACTGGCCGGTGCCCGCAGTGTTCACCAGCTCGCCGGTCGCCTCGTCGAGGTTCGCCACCTGCCCGGACTCGTCGAAGACCGCGCGCGGGCACTCCTGCTGCGTCCCGGGGTCGAGCACCGCCACCCCCTCGAGCGGTACGCCGAGCGAGCCGGGTGGGGTCCCGGGGATCCGGGAGATCACCACCGCGTTCTCGGTCGACCCGAAGCCGTCGACGACGGTGCAGCCGAAGCGCTCCGCAAAGGCCTTGATGTCACGGTCGCCCGCCTCGTTGCCGAAGGCGAGCCGCAACGGGTTGTCGGCGTCGTCCGGGCCAGGCGGCGTCGCCAGGACGTAGGACAGCGGCTTACCGACGTAGTTCAGGTAGGTCGCGCCGTAGTGCCGGACGTCGTCGAGGAGCCTGCTGGCGGAGAACTTCTCAGCCAGGGCGATGGTGGCCCCGCAGGTCAGCGCCGGTCCCCAGCCGGCCATCACCGAGTTGGAGTGGAACATCGGCATCGACACGTAGAAGACGTCCTCACGCCCCAGACCGAGTCGCTCGGTCAGGTAGGCGCCGGGGAACGTGATCTTCTCGTGGGTGATCCGCACGGCCTTCGGCTCACCACTCGTGCCGGAGGTGAAGATCAGCATGAACAGCGAGCCGGGCTCGGGGGAGGCCTCAGGCGGGGTCGCGCGGGCGTTGGCGATCTGCTCGAGCCAGGCAGGATCGTCACTTCGTACGACGCGTACCTCGCCGAGGTCGACTCCCGCCAGCAGTGGTGCGAGCCGGGCGTCGACGAGCACGACCTGGCAGTCGGCCTTCAGCAGGTCGGCGCGCAGCGCGTCGCCGCGACGGGTCGTGTTCAGCCCGACGGCGACGTGCGCGCCCAACCCGGCGGCCCCGAGCTCGAACGCCATCTCAGGGGTGTTGTCCATCAACAGGCCGACGTGTGGTGGCAACCCGGGATCGAGCAGGTCCGCGACGGCGTGGGCGCGACGGGCCGACTGCTCGACGTACTCCCGCCAGGACCAGCGGTCGTCGCCGGCCAGCAGCGCCGGGTGGTCGTCGTCGGCCCGCGCCAGCAGCGCGTCGCGGATCGTCGACACGGTCAGGCGGACTCGTGCGCCAGCAGCGCGCCGAGTGCACGTGCCTGCTCGGTGGTGCCGCCCAGGTTGAACTCGTGGCGCTTCGCGGCCGTGAAGTAGCGGTGTGCCTCGCCGTCGAGGTCGATCCCGACGCCACCGTGCACGTGCACGGTCGTGTGCGCGACCCGGTGACCGGCATCGGCCGCCCAGAGCTTGGCAACCGCGACGTCGGCGTCGGCCGGCAGTCCCTCGGTGAGCTTCCACGCGGCCTGCCACATGGTCAGCCGGGCGCCGAGCACGTCGATGTAGCCGTCCGCCAGGCGCTGGGAGACGGCCTGGAAGGTGCCGATCGGTCGACCGAACTGCTCCCGGGTCTTGGCGTACTCAGAGGTCAGCGAGAGGGCGCCCTCGAGGGTGCCGACCTGCTCGGCGCACAGCGCGACCGTGAGGTGCGCGGTCAGCCAGTCGCGGATCTCGCGGCCATCACCGATGTTGCCGAGCACGCGGTCCATCGGCAGCGAGGCCCGGTCGAGCTCGAGCCTGGCGACCACCTCGTTGCCGCTCAGGGTCTGCGGCACGACGGCCACGCCGGGGTCGTCGGAGTGCACCAGGAAGACGGTGATCCCCTGGCTGGTGTCGGCCGGAACGAGGAACAGGTCCGCCAGGGGACCGGCCGGGACCACGACCTTGCTGCCGGTGAGCAGCCAGTTGGACCCGTCGCTCTCGGCCCGGGTGATCGGCTGGGTGGGCGAGTAGGCACGATCCTCGGAGAGCGCCGAGGTGAGCACGAACTCGCCCAGGCCGGCGACCGGCAACCACCGCGCCTGCTGGGTGACGGTGCCGAACCGCGCGATCGCCATGCCGGTGACCGCGTGGACGCCGAGGGGCACCGGCGCGACCTTGCGGCCGACCTCGACGAGCACGCTGCACAGCTCGAGCAGTCCGAGATCGCTGCCGTTGTGAGCCTCGGGCACGGTCAGCGAGACCAGTCCGGAGTCCGCGAACCGTCGCCACAGGTCGTGGTCGAAGCGAGCAGCCTGCCCCTCCACGGCCTTGAGGAGGTCAGGGGTGCAGTGCTTGTCCAGGATCACCGCTGCGAGCTCAGCCGCCTCGACACCGTCCGGGGTCTGTTCGAAGTCCATGTCCTGCCCTATCGCTTCGCGGCCGGGAGACCGAGGCCGACGTACCCGATGATGTCGCGCTGGATCTCGTTGGTGCCGCCGCCGAAGGTCATCACCAGGGACGACCGGTAGAAGCGTTCGAGGCGACCCCGCAGCACGGCTCCGGGCGAGGACGCGGCCACCAGCGCCTTGGGGCCGACCACCTCCAGCAGGGAGCGGTAGACCTCGGTCGCCATCTCGGAGCCGTAGACCTTGGTGGCCGAGGCGTCGGCGGGGGAGAGGTCCTTCACCGCGGAGGCGAGCTGCCAGTTGAGCAGCTTGAGCATGTCGGCACGCGCCTGCGCCCGGCCCAGCAGGATCTGGACCCACTCCGAGTCGATCACCCGGCGGCCGTCGGGGTTGCGCGTCTGCTGCGCCCAGTCGGTGACCAGCCCGATGGAGTGGGTCACCGGCGCGGCGGAGGTCAGCGCCACCCGCTCGTGGTTCAGCTGGTTGGTCATCAGCGCCCAGCCGCCGTTGAGCTCACCGACGAGGTTGTCCCGCGGGACGCGCACGTCCTCGTAGTAGGTGGCGCTGGTGCCGACGCCGGCGATGGTGTGCACCGGCGTGTAGGAGAACCCGGGGCTGTCGGCCGGCACCAGGATCATCGACAGGCCCTTGTGGCGGGGCAGGTCGGGGTCGGTGCGGCAGGCCAGCCAGACGTAGTCGGCGTACTGGATCAGCGAGGTCCACATCTTCTGGCCGTTGATGACCCACTCGTCGCCTTCGAGCCTGGCCCTCGTCTTCAGGCTGGCGAGGTCGGTGCCCGACTCGGGCTCGGAGTAGCCGATCGAGAAGTGCATCTCGCCCTTGAGGATCTTGGGCAGCATCTCGTGCTTCTGCTCGTCGTTGCCGAACCGCATGATCGTCGGGCCGACGGTGTTCAGCGTCAGGTAGGGGATCGGTACGCCGGCGATGGCCGCCTCGTCGGTGAAGATCAGCTGGTCCATCATCGAGCGGTTCTGGCCGCCCCACTCCTCGGGCCAGCCGATGCCGAGCCAGCCGTCGTGGCCGATCTCGCGGATCACGTCCCGGTAGACGTCCGCGTCGCCGAACTCACCATCGCCGTCCCCGCCGTTGCTCGAGCCCGGCTCGAAGTCACTCGTGGCCGCGGCGAGTGCCGGCACGACGCTCGGGGGTGACCAGTGCTGCGAAGTACTCCCGGAGCTCGGCACGCAACGATTCCTGCTCGGCTGTCAGCGCGATCTGCATGCGGAAAACTATAACCTGTTCTTGTTCTGCTCCACCGTTGCCACGAACCGGTCCTCGCCTTAAGTTGACACCTGTCAGAAACCCTCAACACATGTCAGGACCGCGATCATGAGCCGCAGCAGTTCCAGGGGCGCACCGCCATCGTGACCGGCGCCGGATCGGGCATCGGGCTGGCGCTGAGCCGCGCCCTTGCGGGCGCGGGAGCCCACGTGGTGTGCGCCGACATCGACGGGGTCTCCGCGGAGCGGGCGGCGGGGAGCCTGGCCACGGCCCAGCCGCTCACCCTCGACGTCACCGACGCCGCGGCCGTCCAGGCTGCGGTCGACGGCGTCGTCGCCGAGCACGGACGGCTCGACCTGATGTTCAACAACGCCGGGATCTCCATCGGCGGCGAGACCGAGGAGCTGACGCTCGATCACTGGAACTCGATCATCGACGTCAACATCCGCGGCGTCGTGCACGGTGTCGCTGCGGCGTACCCCCAGATGGTGCGCCAGGGGAGTGGTCACATCGTCAACACCGCCTCGATGGGCGGGCTGATGGCGGCCGGGCTGCTCACCAGCTACGTGATGACCAAGCACGCGGTCGTCGGACTGTCGCTCGCGCTGCGCTCGGAGGCCGCGGCGAAGGGCGTCGGCGTGACGGCCGTCTGCCCCTCGGCGGTGGAGACGCCGATCCTCGACAAGGGCGCGGTCGGCCGCTTCCACGGGCGCGACTTCTTCCTCAAGGGCCAGGGCGTCCGGCACCCGCACGACCCGGCCAGGCTGGCCCAGGAGGTGCTCGAGGCCGTGCGGGACAACCACGCTCTGCTGGTCACCCCGCGGACCGCCCGAGCGACCTGGCTGGTGGGGCGGCTGGCTCCGCGGACGACGCAGCGGATGTCGATACGCTTCGTGGCGAAGCAGCGGCGGCTCCAGGCCGCCCGCGCCGCCCTCGCGGAGGTGGACCACCAGCCCGTCAGACTGGCCTCGTCGCGCTCAAAACTGTAACCTGTTCTTGTTTTGCAGGACTTCCTCGACCGCACCGGATTGAGAGGCACTCGCGATGAGCGACACTCGATACCTCGACAAGGGCAAGCCACCCGAGCGGTTCGCCCGTGGCTGGCACTGCCTCGGTCCTGTCGACTCGTTCCGTGACGGGGAGCCCCACGCCGTACAGGCGTTCGGCGGCAAGGTCGTGGTCTGGGCGGCCCAGGACGGCAAGCTCAACGTCCTCGACGGCTACTGCCGCCACATGGGCGGCGACCTGACCCAGGGCACCGTCAAGGGCGACGAGATCGCGTGCCCCTTCCACGACTGGCGCTGGGGCGGCGACGGCAAGTGCAAGGCCATCCCCTACGCCCGGCGGATCCCGCTGCGCGCCCGGACGCAGAAGTACGAGACGGCCGAGCGCAACGGCCTGCTGATGATCTGGCACGACGTCGAGGGCAGCGCCGCCGACGAGAGCCTGCTGCCTCCCGAGCTCGAGAACATCCTCGATCCCGAGGTCTACACCGACTGGAGCTGGCACACGCTCGACGTGCCCACCGCCCACTGTCGCGAGATCGTCGACAACGTGGTGGACATGGCGCACTTCTTCTACATCCACTTCGCCTTCCCGACGAGCTTCCGCAACGTCTTCGAGGGCGAGATGGCCACGCAGTTCATGGAGTCCACCGGCCGGCCGGACATGATGGGCGCCGGCTACGGCGACGAGGACCTGGTGCTCAAGTCCGAGGCGACCTACTTCGGCCCGTCGTTCATGATCAACTGGCTCAAGAACGACTACAAGGGCTTCGTGACCGACGTCGTGCTGATCAACTGCCACATCCCGACCAGCGACAACTCGTTCGTCCTGCAGTACGGCCTGAAGGTGCTCAAGCCAGAGGGCCTGGACGAGAAGACGACCGACTACATCGGCGAGAAGTACAGCACGATGTTCGGCGAGGGCTTCCTGCAGGACGTGCACATCTGGCTCAACAAGGCCCCGGTGCAGAACCCGCTGCTCTGCGAGGAGGACGGACCGGTCTACCAGCTGCGTCGCTGGTACGAGCAGTTCTACGTCGACAAGGCCGACGTCACTCCCGAGATGACCGAGCGCTTCGAGTTCGAGGTGGACACCACCAAGGCCAACGAGTACTGGCGCGCCGAGGTGTCCGAGAACCTGGCCAAGAAGGCCGAGGAGGACGCGTCGCGGTGAGCTCGTCGAGACCTCCACGCCCACCGCTGCCGGCGGGGTCTGATGGTCTCGTTCGCCCCGACCAGCGAGGAGACGCTGGAGGACCAGCGTCTCTACACGCAGGCGCGCCTCACCGAGGTCGCCTGCCTGGACTGCCTGGCCAAGGTCGGGGTGAAGAAGAACAGTGAGCACCACACCTCCATCCAGTGGCACGCCGACTCGCTGTCGCAGTGCGCGGAGTTCCGCAAGATGGAGGGCGAGCCCGGTGGTCGGCACGTCTATGCGTCCTGCCCGCGCCTGAGCTCCTCGATCGAACGCGCCGTCGCGGACGGTGAGCTCGAGATCGGGGCGCTCGATGGCTACTGAGTCCTTCGTCCTGAAGGTGCTCGACGTCGTGGAGGAGACAGCAGACGCCCATTCGATCGTCTTCGAGGTTCCCGACGACCTGGCCGACCAGTTCGTCTACACGCCGGGGCAGTTCCTGACCGTCGCCGTACCCAGCGACCAGACGGGCCTCGCCGCCCGCTGCTACTCGCTCTCGTCGGCGCCCCACTCCGGCCGGCACCAGATCACCGTGAAGCGCACGGTCGACGGCTATGCCTCCAACTGGATCTGCGACAACCTCCGCGAGGGCGACACCCTGCGCGTGCTGCCACCGAGCGGCATCTTCACGCCTCGCGAGCTCGACGCCGACCTGCTGCTGTTCGCGGGCGGCTCCGGTGTCACGCCGATCATGTCGATCACCCGCAGCGCCCTGGAGAAGGGCCACGGGAAGGTCGTGCTCTTCTACGCCAACCGCGACGAGCAGTCCGTGATCTTCGCCAAGGAGCTCGCCGAGCTCTCGCAGGAGTACGGCGACCGGCTCGTCGTCGTGCACTGGCTGGAGTCCGTGCAGGGCCTTCCCTCGCAGGACCAGCTGAAGGCGTTCGCGTCGTACTTCTCCAGCCACACGGCGTTCGTCTGCGGGCCTGCCCCGTTCATGAAGGCCGTCGTCACCTCGCTCAAGGAGCTCGGCTTCCCGCGCGACCGTCGCCACCAGGAGAAGTTCGTCTCGCTCGGCGGCAACCCGTTCGGCGACGTCGAGGAGATGCAGGCCGCGGCCAAGACGTTGGCGGACGCCGACGACCACGAGGACGACGACGAGACCCCGATCAGCGGACCGATCGCCGTGGAGGTCGAGCTCGACGGGCAGGACTACTCGTTCGACGACTGGCAGGGCGACAAGCCCCTGCTCGACTTCCTCGAGGAGAAGGGCCTCGACGCCCCGTTCTCCTGCCGCGAGGGCAACTGCAGCGCCTGCGCCTGCGTCGTCCTCGAGGGCGAGGTCAAGATGAAGCACAACGAGGTCCTCGAGGCCGAGGACCTGGCCGACGGCATCCGACTGGTCTGCCAGTCCATGCCCGCGAGCGAGAAGCTGCGGATCACCTACAACGGCTAGCGCTCACTCGCTGGTTGAGGAACGAGCGCCAGCGAGTGTCTCGAAACCCGGTGACGCGACGTGGTTTCTTGGCGCCGCGTGGATGCGACTAGCGGCGGGAACCGATGAATCCCCCCGAGACGGCGAGTCACCACGAACAGCAGCCACTCACCTAGAAGGACATCCCCATGGGCCGGATCATCTCGAACTTCTTCATCTCCCTCGACGGGGTCGTCGAGCGGCCCGACCAGTGGCACTTTCCCTACTTCGACGACGACATGGGCGCGATCGTCGGGGCGGGGATGGGGACCACGGGTGCTTTCCTGCTCGGCAGGCATCTCTACGACGAGTGGTCGGAGTACTGGCCCTCGAACACCGACGAGGAGGGGTTCAAGCGCTTCATCACGAACATCCCCAAGTACGTCGTCACACATCGCCCGATCGAGGGTGACGCCTGGAACAACACGACGGTGATTGCCGACGACCACGTGGCGCAGGTGCAGGCGGTCAAGGACTCGACCGCGGATCACTGCGCGCGAGCGTCGGTGAGCATGATCGCCCGAGACGGCCTGCTCGACGAGCTGTGCACCCGATCGGCGGGACGGGCAACGCGGTGTGGCAGTTCCGGCACGGTCCGCTCACACGGTGGTGGAGCACCCACTGTCACGAGCGGGGTTTGGGCTGCCGCCGTACACGCCGGCGACCTCGAGGCCGTGCTGGCCGGCCACGCGGACGACATCGTGATGTTCGACGTACCCCCGCCGGACCAGGGTCTCCGCGGAATCGAGGCCTATCGCGCCACCTGGCCGCCCTTCTTCGAGTGGCAACGCCAGGGTGCCGTCTTCGAGATCGAGTCACTCGACATCACGGCCGGCGAGGACATCGCGTTCGCCCACGCGCTCCTGCGCTGTGACAGCCCGGAAGGACTGGCAGCGACCCCCGATCGCCGACTGCGACTGACCCTGGGCCTGCGCCGTGAGCAGGGTGGAGTGGCTCGTCGCGCACGAGCACCACTCGTTCCCGTTGGAGTGAATCGCTTCTGACCCTCAGGTCAGGCTGCGCCGGTCGATCACCCAGCGGGCGACGAGTCCGGCGACGCATCCCCATGCCGCGTTGAACGCGACCATCGGCACGATCGCGACGGGATGGGCGAGCGGGCCGTTGAGCTCACCGTCGACGAGGGGCGACAGGATCCCGCTCAGCACGATGGCGAGAACGGCGTACGCGACACCGGCCAGCACGAGGGTGAGGACCGGCTCGTCCGGCACCACGACGACGACGGCGACGATCCAGACGATCGTCACGAAGAGCGTCGTGACCACCGGCGTCCCGGGCCGGCCCCAGTCATCCGTCAGCCCGGTGATGCTCAGCAGCGGTCGCACCAGGGCGATGACAGCGAGTACGGCGACGAAGGGCCAGGCGACCCGCTGGAGAGCGGTGGTGGGCTGTAGATCGAGCGACATGCTCCGAGTCTCGGGTGCCGAGTCACCGACGGGAATCGGGAAGTCCCCCGAGAGAACCCTGAACACCGTCCCGCCCGGGTGCTGCCAGGCGCAGCGCAACCCACGCGAGCGCCCCGCCGATGACCGCACCGATCGTGTTCGACAGCCAGTCGTTGGTGTCGCACGAGCGGCCGATCGCGGGGGCGAGAGCCTGCACCGTCTCCAGACGGACGGACAGAGCGCTCCCGGCAAGCGCGGCCAGCAGCGGACGACGGGACGCGACGCCTGCCAGTAGCGCCGGCGCCACGAGGAGCACCACGTTGGCCATCAGCTCGACACGGCCTGGTGTCGGGAGGGACCACTGCACGGTGCAGCGTGCGAACAGGACTCGGTCGACGGGCACCAGAGTCAGGATCGCCACCGGCAGCAACGACAGCGCGGCGAGCATCCACGCCAGCCCCGGTCGCGGGGCCAGCCATCTGCCCAGGACGGGTCCGAGGACGACCATCAGGCCGAGGGCGGTGGGGGAGAGCCAGGGGTGGTCGACGAGGAGGTTGGTGATCACCGTGGGACCGCGGCCCCTCTCACCAACCCCGCTCGCGCCACTCCTCGAGGTGGGGCCGCTCGTTGCCGAGCACCGAGTCGTTGCCGTGGCCGGGATAGAACCAGGTCTCGTCCGGGAGCCGGTCGAACACCTTGGTGCTGACCTCCTCGACCAGGGTCTGGAACGCCTCCGCGTCGCCGAAGGTGTTGCCCACTCCGCCGGGGAAGAGGCTGTCGCCGGTCCAGAGGTGGGGGGATCCGTCGGGGTCGTCGTACAGCAGCGCGATCGAGCCAGGCGTGTGGCCGATCAGGTGGATCACGTCGAGCCGGCAGTCGCCGAACTCGATGGTGTCGCCGTGCTGCACGGCGTCGTCGACGGGTACGCCGGTCTGCTCGGTGATCGCCGCCGCGTCGTCCGCTCCTGCGACGACGACTGCCCCGGTGGCGGCGACCACGTCGGCGAGGGCGCGGTGGTGGTCCCAGTGCTGGTGCGTGGTGATCACCTTGGTGAGGCCGGACTCCCCGATCAGGGTGCGCAACGCGTCGGCGTCGGCTGCAGCGTCGATGAGCACCTGCTCGTCGGTCGCACGGCAGCGCAGCAGGTAGCAGTTGTTGGACATGTCAGGGTCCACCGCGAGCTTCGTGACGATGAGACCGGCCAGCTCACGGGTGTCGGGAGGGCCGCCGGGGGAGACCTCGCCGGAGTACGGTCCGCTGTTGCCGATGCTCGCTGCCATGGGGGTCAGCCTAGGGTCGAGCCATGCGCCACCCGAAACCGGAGACACCAGGGCCCGGACAGGAGTCCGTCTGGGACTACCCCCGTCCACCGCGACTCGAGGAGAGCACGGAGACGCTCGTCGTCGAGCTCGGCGGCCAGGTCATCGCGCGTACGACGCGCAGCTGGCGGGTTCTCGAGACCAGCCACCCGCCGACGTACTACGTGCCCCAGGACGCCTTCGTCGACGGCGCACTGCGTCCGACGACCGGGTCGAGCTGGTGCGAGTGGAAGGGACAGGCGTCGTACTTCGACCTGGTCGGCGGGGACCCGCGGTCGGCGCGAGTGTCGCCGCGAGCGGCCTGGACCTACCGGTCGCCCACTCCGGGCTTCGAGGACATCGCCGACGCGGTCGCGGTGATGCCGGCGATGGTCGACCGGATCCTCGTCGACGACGAGGTGGTGCTGCCGCAGCCGGGACAGTTCTACGGCGGCTGGATCACCAGTCGGGTGGTCGGGCCGTTCAAGGGCGAGCCCGGCACGATGGGCTGGTGAACGGCTAGCGAGTCGTCCCGGCAGCCCGGCGCCACGGCCCCAGCCGGGGCAGTGGACCGGCGTCGGACGTCAGGCCCTCACCGTCGCCTCGGCCGGTGAGCCACCAGCCGAGGTCGGCGCCGGAGCCCAGCACCGCCGGACCTCCCTCGCCGCCCACGGACCAGTCGCGGCCGAGATCGGTGGCCCGGACCTGGAACGGTCCCGACCCCACGTGGTCGACGGTGACGGCGTTGAGCAGCTCCACCAGGAAGTCCTCGGGCCAGTCGGCGGCGGAGTACGACGCGCGGAGGTCGACGTGGTGGATCTCCAGCTCCCGTCGCCGCGTGGGCACGATGGTCACCATCGGCCAGGCGGGACCACCGGGAAGCCGGTCGATCCAGCCGTCCCAGTGCGAGTCCTGCAGCAGTGCCGCGGCGTCCGAGAACGCCGTGGTCGAAGCGAGGTGTCGCTCCCGGAGATCGGCGGGGTCCGCCTGTGCGAGCTCGTCGATGTCGCCGTCCCGCTGCTCGTCGGACCCGTACATCGGCACCGGGTTGCCGTGGACCAGGCCGTGGATCGCACCAGCCAGGGCTTCGGCGTTCAGCGCCACGTGCGCGACGACATGGGCGCGCGTCCAGCCGGGCAGCAGCGACGGCGCGGCCAGCTCCTCGTCTGTCAGCGCGTCGACCGTGCGGGTGTACGCCTGCGACGAGGAGCTCACGCCGGTCAGGTCGCCGGGATCCCAGTCCGGGTTCGAGGCAGTTCCAAGGCTCATGAGTCCACTAAAACCCGCCGGCGCCGCAGACACCAGTAGCGCGGCCGACCCGTCAGGCGAGCTCGAAGTCCTCGAAGTCGAAGCCGGGGGAGACCAGACAGCTCACCAGCGCGTCCGAGCCGCTCGCGAGGGTGCGCTGCCAGACCCCGGCCGGGACGAGGGACTGGGTCTGCTGGCCGGCATCCAGGTCAGTGCCGACGACCGTGGTGGACCCGGCGGACGGCGCTGGTCCGGTCCCACCGAGCTCGAGGACGACGCTGCCCAGGTGGGCCAGCCACACCTCGTCCGACCGCACCCGGTGCCAGTCCGAGCTCTCACCGGAAGGCAGCAGGAAGTGGATCAACGTCGCCGTCGGTCGGCTGCGGCCGTCGGGGAGTACGACGGTCTCGGGCGAGACCCAGGTCTGCCGGAACCACCCGCCCTCCGGGTGGGGAGACAGGTCGAGGGCAACGGCCAGATCAGGTCGAGCATCCATGTCACCAAGGCTAGGGTCATGCCCGTGAGCCTGAGCGACGTCGCCGCCCCCAGAGCCAGGCTCGTCCTCCCGACCGCCGCGCTGCTGGGATCGCTGTTCGTCATGGGTCTCGCGCTGGCCTGGGTCTTCCTGAGCATGCGGGCGGTGATGGCGGTCGGCGGCTCCTGCGCCGACGGCGGGCCCTACGTCAGCGCCCAGCCGTGCCCGGAGGGGAGCTGGGTGATCAGCATCGCGATCCCGATCATGCTGCTCTCGGCCTTCCTCGGCTCGTTCGCCGCCGGCCGCCTCTCGGCGCCCAACCTGCTCGTCCCCATGTGGCTGGTGCTCTTCGGCTCGCTCGGTTGGAACTTCCTCGAGTTCGGCTTCGGGGACGACACCGGGCTGGGAACGGGCTGGATCGTGTGCGGCGTCGTCTTCGAGCTGATGGCCTTCCCGGCGATCATCGTGATGATCATCGGCGCGCGGGCCGCCCTCCGACGCACCGACGGAGTCGAGCCGAGGTCGTCGATCCTGAAGTGGGGGCTGGTCTACCCCTTGGTCGGCGCTGCCGGTGGGCTGATCGGCGTCGTCACCTTCCGCGCGATGACGTAAGGGCGCGACCTGAGAGTCAGTCCTCGTCGTCGGTCATCGGCAGGAACACCGACTGCAGCCGCGTGCGCGGCGGGGCGACCGCCTGCGCGCCGAAGATCCGGGCCCGCATCGGCGCCGTCAGGACGCCGAGGGGCGCGGTCAGCAGGTAGGAGCACGCGACGACGAGACCGGTCGTCGAGGCGTCCAGCACCAGTCCGATGACGAGCGCCGCGGCCATCACCGAGGTGACCACGCGGGCCTGGCGCGTCCTGGGCGACAACAGCCCACGGAAGGAGCGGAACCGGACGGTGGTGATCATCAGCAGGGCGGGGACCACGCTCACGCCGACCGGCACCAGCATCCAGGGCCCGTGCTCGGAGGTCTGCAGCGCGAGGATCGTCGCGATCACCACGAGGGTCGCGCCCGGGCTGGGGAGGCCGACGAAGTACTTCTTGTCGGCCATGCGGGTCGACGGTGACGTTGAAGCGGGCGAGCCGGAAGGCCGCGCAGGCGAGCCAGAAGAACGCGGAGAGCCAGGCCAGGACGGGGTTCTCCGGAAGGGCCCAGGTGTGCACCAGCACAGCCGGTGCCAGGCCGAAGGAGACGAGGTCGGCCAGCGAGTCGAGCTGTACGCCGAACGGCGACGTCGCCCCGACGAGACGCGCTACGGCTCCGTCGGCGATGTCGAGCACGATCGAGCCGGCCAGCATGATCGCCGCCCAGTGGAAGTGGTCGGCGAACGCGAGCAGGATCGCGGAGAACCCGCACGCCATGTTGCCCGTGGTGAACATGCTGGGCGCGGTGACCCGGAGCCGCTCCTTGGGGTTGAGCTGGCGCAGCGAGACGACGGCCGCACCGGAGGGCGACTTCAGCCGCCAGCGGTCCAGCAGCCGGCGGTTGGCCTTCTCGGCTGCCGGCGTCAGCGAGGGCTCCCCGGGTCAGGGGAGGGCCATCGGGCGATGACGGTCTCACCGGCGACGGTGCGGTCACCTGCCACCGCGACGAGCTCCACTCCCTGAGGGACGAAGACGTCCATCCGCGACCCGAACTTCATCAGGCCGATCCGCTGCCCCGAGGCGAGCACGTCCCCCGGCTCGACCCTGGTGACGACGCGTCGGGCCACCAGGCCCACGATCTGACGGAAGACCACACGGCGCTCCTCGCCGTCCACCGTGTCGCTCAGGGTGATCTCGCTGCGCTCGTTCTCGGTCGCGCTCTCGAACCTGTACGCCGCGTGCCACTTGCCGGGCCGGTAGGTGACGTCCTCGACGCGGCCGCTGTAGGGCGTCCGGTTGATGTGCACGTCGAAGAGCGACAAGAAGATGCTCACCTGCTGCCAGTGTCCGGCCGGCGCCACACCGACCTGCCCGGGTCCGACGTACATCACCTTGCCGTCGGCGGGCGCCAGCACCAGGTCGGGGGAGACCTGTCGGTGGTCGGGCGTACGGTCTGGGTCGCGGAAGAAGGCGGCAATGCCGAGCGGCAGCGATGCCAGCACGGTGGCGGTCCGTCGATGCCCCGTCAGGGCAGCCAGCAGCGCCGGCACGGCGCCCACTGCCATGGCGGGGGCGGCGGCCCGATCGATGGTTCGATTGATGGAAGGCACGGATGAAGAGACTAGATGCTGGGTACGTCCCATGCTCAGACCGCCCGCGTGGTGGCTTGTCGCATCCGATAGGATGGCGAACACTTGTTCGAACCATCCACCTTCACTGCAGGGGTCTCATTCGTGGCTGATCAACTGGTCATCCGGGGCGCGCGCGAGCACAACCTCAAGGACGTCTCGCTCGACCTTCCTCGTGACTCACTGATCGTGTTCACCGGGCTCTCGGGCTCGGGCAAGTCCAGCCTGGCCTTCGACACGATCTTCGCCGAGGGCCAGCGCCGCTACGTCGAGTCGCTCTCGGCGTACGCCCGCCAGTTCCTGGGCCAGATGGACAAGCCCGACGTCGACTTCATCGAGGGCCTCAGCCCCGCGGTCTCCATCGACCAGAAGTCCACCTCGAAGAACCCGCGCTCGACCGTCGGCACGATCACCGAGGTCTACGACTACCTCCGCCTGCTCTACGCCCGGGCCGGTCGACCGCACTGCCCCGTCTGCGGGTCACCGATCGAGCGGCAGACGCCCCAGCAGATCGTCGACCGGATCCTGCAGTTCGACGAGGGCACCCGCTTCCAGGTGCTCGCCCCGGTGATCCGCGGCCGCAAGGGCGAGTACATCGAGCTCTTCCGCAGCCTGCAGTCCCAGGGCTTCAGCCGTGCGCGCGTCAACGGCGAGACGATCCAGCTCGCCGAGCCGCCGAAGCTGGACAAGCAGAAGAAGCACACCATCGAGGTCGTCGTCGACCGGCTGGCCGCCAAGTCGAGTGCCAAGCGTCGGCTGACCGACTCGATCGAGACAGCCCTCAACCTGGCCTCGGGGCTGGTCGTGCTCGACCTGGTCGATCTCGAGCCCAAGGACCCTCACAAGGAGATGCGCTTCTCGGAGAAGATGGCGTGCCCCAACGAGCACGACATCGAGACCGACGAGCTCGAGCCCCGGTCGTTCTCGTTCAACTCGCCCTTCGGCGCCTGCGTCACCTGTCACGGCATCGGCACCCGGATGGAGGTCGACCCCGAGCTGGTCGTCTCCGACCCCGGCGCCACGCTGGGCGAGGGTGTCATCGGTCCCTGGTCCGGCGCACACGTCGCCGACTACTTCACCCGGCTGCTGGCCGCGCTGGGCGACGAGCTGGGCTTCGACCTGAACACGCCCTGGGAGGACCTCCCCGCCAAGGGTCGCAAGGCGATCCTCGAGGGGCACGCGACGAAGGTCCACGTGCGGCACACCAACCGCTACGGGCGCGAGCGGTCCTACTACACCAACTTCGAGGGCGTCCGCCCCTACATCGAGCGACGTCACCGCGAGGCCGAGACCGACACCAGCCGTGACCGCTACGAGGGGTTCATGCGCGAGGTGCCCTGCCCGGCCTGTCAGGGCACGCGCCTCAAGCCGGTCTCGATGGCAGTCACGCTCGGCGACAAGGACTCCGGTGGGCTCAACATCGCGGAGGTCTGCCACCTCCCGATCGACGAGGCCGCCGCCTTCCTCAACGACGTCGAGCTCTCGCACCGCGAGCGCCAGATCGCCGAGCGGGTGCTCAAGGAGATCCAGGAGCGGCTGCGGTTCCTCCTCGACGTCGGGCTCGACTACCTCTCGCTCGACCGTCCCTCGGCCACCCTCTCCGGTGGAGAGGCCCAACGCATCCGGCTGGCCACCCAGATCGGGGCCGGCCTGGTCGGGGTGCTCTACGTCCTCGACGAGCCGAGCATCGGGTTGCACCAGCGCGACAACAAGCGCCTGATCGAGACCCTGGTCCGGCTCAAGGACCTCGGCAACACGCTGATCGTCGTCGAGCACGACGAGGACACGATCATGACCGCCGACTGGGTGGTCGACATCGGCCCCGGCGCCGGCGAGCACGGCGGCCAGGTCGTCCACTCCGGCACGGTCAAGCAGCTGCTCAAGCACCGCGACTCCGAGACAGGGATGTACCTCTCCGGTCGCAAGTCGATCCCGGTCCCCGCCGTACGCCGCCCGCCGACGCCCGGCCGTGAGCTGACCGTCCACGGCGCCCACGAGAACAACCTCAAGAACGTCGACGTGACGTTCCCGCTCGGGTGCTTCGTCTCCGTGACCGGTGTCTCCGGTTCAGGCAAGTCGACCCTGGTCAACGACATCCTCTACACCTCGCTGGCCAAGCAGATCTACAACGCCCGCACGGTGCCGGGACGTCACCGCAAGATCAGCGGGGTCGAGAACGTCGACAAGGTGATCCACGTCGACCAGTCGCCCATCGGTCGCACGCCACGGTCCAACCCGGCCACCTACACCGGCGTCTTCGACCACGTCCGCAAGCTGTTCGCCTCCACCCCGGAGGCGAAGATGCGCGGCTACCTCCAGGGTCGGTTCTCCTTCAACGTCAAGGGTGGGCGCTGCGAGGCGTGCTCGGGCGACGGCACGATCAAGATCGAGATGAACTTCCTGCCCGACGTCTACGTGCCGTGCGAGGTCTGCCACGGCGCTCGCTACAACCGCGAGACGCTCGAGGTGCACTACAAGGGCAAGACGATCGCCGACGTCCTGAACATGCCGATCGAGGAGGCCGTCGACTTCTTCGCCGCGATCCCGGCGATCTCGCGACACCTGACCACGCTGGTCGAGGTCGGCCTGGGCTACGTGCGGCTGGGCCAGCCGGCCACGACGCTCTCCGGCGGCGAGGCCCAGCGGGTCAAGCTGGCCAGCGAGCTGCAGAAGCGCTCCACCGGCCGCACCGTCTACGTGCTCGACGAGCCCACCACCGGGCTGCACTTCGAGGACATCCGCAAGCTGCTCGGGGTGCTCTCGAGCCTCGTCGACAAGGGCAACACGGTGCTCGTCATCGAGCACAACCTCGACGTGATCAAGACCTCCGACTGGGTCATCGACATGGGACCCGCCGGCGGCAACAAGGGCGGCACGGTCGTCGCCACCGGCACTCCGGAGGAGGTCGCGCAACACCCGGACAGCTTCACCGGGGAGTTCCTGCGCCCCCTGCTGGACGGCACCGCGCGCACTCCACAGCCGGCTCACAGGGGTCGTAGGACCAATGGACAGCAGCGACGCGCAACCTCACGCAAGTAGGTTGAAGCGACAACCTGTTGACCCATCGGGAGGCTCCATGTCTGACAACGACAGTTCGAAGCAGGGCGCGGCGTCACGTCGCGCAGTGATGGGCGGTGTCGTGGGCCTCGGTGTCGGGGTGCCGCTGCTGGCTGCGTGCGGGTCTGACTCGGAGAGCGAGAGCACCGGCGGCAGCTCCGGCACCGGGACGACGTCCACCGGAGCCATCGGCAAGACGTCCGACGTGCCGGTCGGCAGTGCCAAGATCTACAAGGGCGAGAAGGTGATGGTCAGCCAGCCGACCGAGGGCGACTTCAAGGCGTTCAGCACGATCTGCACGCACGAACGCTGCCCGATCACCAAGCTGGACGGCGACGAGATCGAGTGCACCTGTCACTTCAGCAGGTTCAAGACCTCCGACGGGTCCGTGGTGAAGGGCCCGGCAAAGAAGCCGCTCTCCGAGCTCACGGTCACCGTGAAGGGCGACGAGATCAGCGTCAGCTGACGCCGGTCAGCGGATGCTCTGCTCCTCGTCGGGGACGGTCATGGCTCCGGTCATGATCGCCACCGCGTCCTGCATCGAGTGAGTCTTCGGGCTGATCACCGCGGCCCGGCCACCGAGGCGCTGCACGTGGATGCGGTCGGCGGTCTCGAAGACGTTGGGCATGTTGTGGCTGATCAGGATCACGCCGAGGCCCTGGTCGCGCAGGTCCCGCACCAGGCGCAGCACCTGCTCCGTCTCGCGTACGCCGAGCGCGGCGGTCGGCTCGTCGAGGATCGCGATCTTGCTGCCGAACGCGCCGGTGCGCGCCACCGCGACGATCTGGCGCTGGCCACCGGAGAGCGTCTCGACCGACTGGTTGATGTTCTGCAGCGTGGAGATGCCGAGGCTCTTGATGTGCTCGGAGGCGTGGTCCTTCATCGCCTTGTGGTCCAGCATCCGCAGGACCGAGCCCGCGAAACCCGGACGACGGATCTCGCGCGCCAGGTAGAGGTTGCTGGCGATGTCGAGCGCCGGGGCCACCGCGAGGGTCTGGTAGACCGTCTCGATGCCGGCCGCGCGAGCCTCCTGCGTCGACTTGAAGCTGACCTGCTGGCCGTCGACCTTCATCGTGCCCCGGTCGGGGATCATCGCGCCGGAGAGGCACTTGATCAGCGTCGACTTGCCGGCGCCGTTGTCCCCGATCACGGCGAGCACCTCGCCCGGATAGAGGCGCAGGTCGACCCCGCGCAGGCCGACCACCCGGCCGAAGAGCTTGACCAGCCCCTCGGCCTCGAGGATCGGAGCCGCTGACTCGCTCATGCCCTCACCCTCCTGATCCACTGGTCCACCGACACCGCGAGGATCACCAGGATCCCGGTGGCGAGCACCTGGTAGTTCGGATCCACCCCGGCCAGGGCGAGACCGCTGTTGAAGACCTGCACGATCAGTGCCCCGATCAGGCTGCCGATGACCAGCCCCCGGCCGCCGAAGAGGCTGGTGCCACCGATGACGACGGCGGTGATGCTCTGCAGGTTGTAGTTGAGGCCGGCGTTGGGATCGGCACCACCCACGCGGCCGCAGACGATCCACGCGGCGACCCCGACGGTGACGCCGGCCACCACGTAGGCGCTGAGCAGCACCCGGTTGGTGGAGATGCCGGCGAGGTTGGAGGCTTCCCTGTCGTCCCCGGTGGCGTAGAGGTGTACGCCCCACGCGGTCTCGCGCAGCGCGAAGCTGACCACGGCGTACAGCAGCAGCATCAGGATCACCCCCCACGTGACGCTGACACTGCCGATGCTCAGCGTCTTCCCGGTCCAGACGAGCAGTGCGTCCGGGTCCAGCGAGATGGTCTGGCCGGCGGCGTACAGCAGCGAGACGGCCGTGAAGATCGAGAACGTGCCGAGCGTGACGATGAACGGTGGCAGGTTCAGCCTGGTCACGAGCACGCCGTTGAGCACCCCGGTGAGGATCGCCACCACGATCCCGATGAGCAGGGCGATCAGGCCTGGCACGCCCTGGTCGCTGTTGAGCTTGACCATCACCAGCGACGACAGCACCATCGCCATCCCGATCGACAGGTCGATGCCGGCGGTCAGGATGATCAGCGTCTGCCCGACGGCCAGGGCGCCGACCACCGCCATCTGCTGCACGAGCAGGGACAGCGCCTGGGGACGCAGGAAGTTGTCCGCGAAGATGCCGAAGACGATGACGCTCAGCACCAGCACGATGAGCGGGCTCAGCGCGGGGTTGCCGTGCAGGATGTGCTGGATCCGCTGCGCAGGCGTGTGCCTGGTGGGGATCAGCTCCTCGGCCGAGGCAGGGCTCTCTGCGGTCTGTGACGCGTCGTTGCTCACGGTGTGCTCCTCATCGTCTCAGCCACCTGCTGTGCCCCAGCAGGCCTTTCTGCCCTCGTCCACCGTCTGGCTCTCCACGCCGTCGAGCGGCTTGGCGGTGACGAGCTTGGTCCCGGTGTCCAGGAAGTCCTCGCCCTTCGGCAGGGACGGCGCGTCGCCACCCTCGGCGATCTTGCTGATGGCGCTCACCCCGAGCTGGGCCATCTTCCCGGGGTACTGCGTGGCGTCCGCGGCGAAGATCCCCTTCTCCACGTCGTCCATCCCCTGGCAGCTTCCGTCGATCGACACGATGAACGTCTTGTCCTCGTGGTTGTCGGCCTTGAGCGCGGCGTACGCGCCCTCGCCCGCGGGCTCGTTGATCGTGTAGACGACGTTGATGTCGGGGTTGCGCGACAGGCACTGCTCCATCGCCTTGCGTCCGCCGTCGACAGCGCCCTGGGTCGCCTGGTGACAGGCGATCTCGTACTCGCCGCCCTTGCCGCCCTTGTACTGACCGGACTTCTCCTCCTTGGCGTTCAGCGTCTTGCTGCCCGGGTCGATGCCCATGCCGGTGAGGAAGCCGTGGTCGCGCCCGGTGTCGACGGAGACCACCTGGTCGTCGTACAGGTCGAGCATCGCGATGACGGCCTTCTGCCCGTTGAGCCGCTTCGCGGCGTACTCACCGATCAGCTTGCCGGCCTCGAAGTTGTCGGTCGCGTAGGTGATGTCGGCGGTCTTGACGGGGTCCAGGGGGGTGTCCAGTGCGATGACGAAGAGGCCGTACTCCTCCTTCGCCTGACGCAGTGCGGCGTTGACGGCCCCTCCGTTGGAGGTGATCAGGATTCCCTTGTCCCCGCGGGCGATCGCCGTGTCGATCGCGTTGATCTGGGTCTGGGTGTCCCCGTCGGCCTGGCCCGCGGCGATGGAGAGGTGTGCACCGGTCTTCTTCGCCTCGGCCTGCGCGGCCTGCTTCATCGAGACGAAGTAGGGGTTCGTCTGCGTCTTGATGATCAGCGCGACGCCGGTCTTGTCGCCGTTGCCGCCGCAGCTGGAGACCAGGGCGGCAAGGCACAGGACGAGGCCGACCAACGCGGCGCGCGGTGCGACCCGCATCTTCCCCAGCCGGCCAGATGCCATGTAGGACCTCCCGAAAACCTCAGGTCAGGTCTAGTCCTACTCGGTCGGGGACCGCAACCCCCATCCTGAATCCGGGTCGGGCCACCACTGTCACCAGCCGCTCGTAGGGTTGGGTCGTGGCCGACCCCTCGACGTACCGTCCGAAGCCGGGGTCGATTCCTACCCAGCCCGGTGTCTACCGGTTCCGGGACAAGGACGGGCGGGTCGTCTACGTCGGCAAGGCGAAGAGCCTGCGGCCGCGGCTCTCGTCGTACTTCCAGGACCTCGCCAACCTGCACCCGCGCACCGCCACCATGGTCACCACGGCCGCCTCGGTCGAGTGGACCGTGGTCGAGACCGAGGTCGAGGCGCTCCAGCTGGAGTACTCCTGGATCAAGGAGTTCGACCCACGCTTCAACGTGAAGTACCGCGACGACAAGTCCTACCCGTGGCTCGCGATCACCATGAACGAGGAGTTCCCGCGGGTGATGGTCGGCCGGGGCGCCAAGAAGAAGGGCGTGAAGTACTACGGGCCCTACGGGCACGCCTGGGCGATCCGCGAGACGGTCGACCTGCTGCTGCGGGTCTTTCCGATGCGCTCGTGCAGCAACGGGGTGTTCAAGAGGTCCGCGCAGATCGGCCGTCCCTGCCTGCTCGGCTACATCGAGAAGTGCTCGGCACCCTGCGTCGGCCGGGTCGACGCCGACGAGCACCGCGCGATCGCGGAGGACTTCTCCGACTTCATGGGCGGCCGCACCGAGGGCTTCGTCAAGCGCATCGAGAGGGAGATGTACGCCGCCTCCGACGCCCAGGACTACGAGCGGGCAGCCCGGCTCCGTGACGACCTCGGAGCCCTGAACCGGGCGCTGGAGAAGCAGGCGGTCGTCTTCGGCGACGGCACCGACGCAGACGTGATCGCCCTGGCCGAGGACCCGCTCGAGGTCGCGGTGCAGATCTTCCACGTGCGCCACGGACGCATCCGCGGACAGCGTGGCTGGGTCGCCGACCGGGTGGAGGACATCGACACCGCCGGGCTGGTGGGGGAGTTCCTGCTGCAGCTCTACGCCGGGGAGGAGAGCGACGCGATCCCGCGCGAGATCCTGGTGCCGGCGATGCCGGAGGACGCGGAGACCTTCGAGCAGCTGCTCAGCGAGACCCGGGGAGCCAAGGTCTCCATCCGGGTGCCGCAGCGCGGTGACAAGCGCTCCCTGCAGCAGACCGTCGCGAAGAATGCCGGTCAGTCACTCGCCCTGCACAAGACGAAGCGCGCCAGCGACCTGACGGTCCGCAACCAGGCGCTGGAGGAGATCCAGGAGGCGCTCGACCTGCCGTCGGCGCCGCTGCGCATCGAGTGCTACGACATCTCCAACCTGCAGGGGACCGAGGTGGTCGCCTCGATGGTCGTCTTCGAGGACGGGCTGGCCCGCAAGAGCGAGTACCGCCGGTTCGTGATCCGTGGGGTCGACGGCCAGAACGACGTCGCCTCGATGCACGAGGTGATCACCCGCCGGTTCCGGCGGCTGCTCGACGAGCGCATCGACACCCCCGAGCTGCCCGGTGGCGAGGTCGGCCCCGACTCGGAGTCCGGCCCCATGCTGGTCGACCCCGAGACCGGACGGCCGCGCAAGTTCGCCTACGTGCCGGGGCTGGTCGTGGTCGACGGAGGGCCGCCCCAGGTGGCCGCGGCCCAGCGCGCCCTGGACGAGCTCGGCATCGACGACATCCCGCTGTGCGGGCTGGCCAAGCGGCTCGAAGAGGTGTGGGTGCCCGGCGAGGAGGACCCGCTGATCCTGCCGCGGTCCAGCGAGGGCCTCTACCTGCTGCAGCGCATCCGCGACGAGGCACACCGGTTCGCCATCGCCCACCACCGGTCCCGCCGGTCCAAGACCATGGTGGAGAGCCTGCTCGACGACGTGCCCGGGCTCGGAGAGGTGCGCCGGAAGACGCTGATCAAGCACTTCGGCTCACTTCGCAAGCTCCGGGCTGCGACCATCGACGAGATCGCCGAGGTCCCCGGCATCGGCACGCGGACGGCGACGGCGATCTCGGAGGCCGTGGCAGCATCGCCACGCGGGGCCTCCGTGAACACGGCGACCGGCGAGATCGAGGAGCACTGATGGAGACCCCCGCAGGCGGTCTGGGTGAGCTCGTGGTGGTGACCGGGATGACCGGCGCGGGCCGCAGCACCGCCGCCAAGGAGCTCGAGGACCTCGGCTACTTCGTCGTGGACAACCTTCCACCCGAGCTGGTGGCCGACATGGTGCGCCTGATCGACGACAAGCAGGGGGTCGGCCAGCCCGTGGCCGCGGTGGTCGACGTGCGCGCCGGGGTGTTCTTCGAGTCCCTGCGCGAGCAGCTCGCAGCCGAGTTCCCGACCCGGCGCACCACCCTGCTCTTCCTCGAGGCCAGCGACGACATCCTCGTCCGGCGCCAGGAGGCCGCCCGCCGGCCACACCCGCTGCAGGGCTCCGGCCGGATGCTGGTCGGCATCGACCGCGAGCGCACGGTGATGGCCGACCTGCGCGGCGACGCCGACCTGGTCATCGACACCACCTCGCTCAACGTGAACCAGCTCAAGAGCCAGGTCGCCCGGGCCTTCGGGACCCCGGAAGCGGTCAGGTTGCGGATCACGGTGGTCAGCTTCGGCTTCAAGTACGGCGTACCTGTGGATGCGGACCTGATGGCCGACATGAGGTTCCTGCCCAACCCCCACTGGGTGCCCGAGCTCCGGCCCCGCACCGGCCAGGACGCCGAGGTGGCGGCGTACGTCAAGGACCGGCCGGACGCGCAGCAGTTCCTGGAGCGCTACGTGCCCGTGATCGAGACCGTCGGCGACGGCTACCTGCGCGAGGGCAAGCGGTTCATGACCGTGGGCATCGGCTGCACCGGCGGGAAGCACCGCAGTGTCGCCATGTCGGAGGAGCTCGTCACCCGGCTCCGGGCCCTCGGCCTCGACGCGCAGGTGACCCACCGCGACATGGGCCGGGAGTAGACCCGGTGCGGTGGTCCACCGAGCCCTCCGTCGTGGCTCTTGGCGGGGGACACGGGCTGGCCGCGTCGCTGACCGCCCTCCGTGGCGTGACGGCCGATCTCACCGCGGTGGTCACGGTCGCCGACAACGGCGGCTCCTCCGGCAGGCTGCGCCACGAGTTCGGCGTACTCCCACCCGGCGACCTGCGGATGGCACTCGCCGCCCTGTGCGGCGACGACCGCTGGGGTCAGACCTGGGCACGGGTGCTCCAGCACCGCTTCGAGTCCGAAGGGGAGATGGACGGCCACTCCCTGGGCAACCTGCTCATCGTCACGCTCTGGGACCTGCTCGACGACCACGTCGACGGGCTGGACTGGGTGGCCGGGCTGCTCGGCGCCCGTGGCCGGGTGCTGCCGATGGCGCTGGCCCCGCTGGACATCACCGCCGAGGTCCGGGGAGCCGGTGAGGACCCGGACGAGATCTCGACCGTCCGCGGGCAGGTGGAGGTCGCCACCACCTCGGGCGAGGTGCTCTCGGTCAGCCTGGTGCCCGAGGACGCGGGTGCGTGTCCCGAGGCGCTGCAGGCCATCGCGGAGGCCGACTGGGTCGTGATCGGGCCGGGCTCGTGGTACTCCAGCGTCATTCCGCACCTGCTCGTCCCAGATCTGCGCGACGCATTGTGCTCCACCCCCGGCCGGGTCGTCGTCTCGATGAACCTCGAGCCGAGCACCGACGAGACCCGTGGCTATGACCTGGCCGACCACCTCGACGTCCTGCTGCGGCACGCCCCTGACCTGCGGGTCGACACGGTTCTGGTCGACCCCACCGCCGTGCGCGACAGCGACCGGCTGCGCGACACGGTGGTCGCGGCCGGGGCGCGCCTCGAGATCGCCGACATCGCCTCGGACCAACCGGGTGTCCACGACGGCCAGAAACTGGCTGCCGCGTATGCGCGGTTGTTGACAGCGAACTAAGGTGACGACATGGCGATGACGGCACAGGTCAAGGCAGAATTGGCCAGCACCACAGTGACAAAGACCTGCTGCCGCAAGGCCGAGGTGTCGGCGATGCTCCGCTTCGCCGACGCGCTCCACCTCGTCAACGGCGGCATCGTCGTGGAGGCCGAGCTGGACACCGGCGCAGCCGCCCGGCGCATGCGCAAGGACATCGCCGAGGTCTTCGGCCACCAGCCCGAGGTCGTGCTGCTGAAGGGCAGCGGCATCCGCCGCGGCACCCGCTACATCGTCCGGGTCACCCGCGAGGGTGAGTCCCTGGCCCGGCAGACCGGGCTGATCGACCAGCGCAACCGGCCCGTCCGTGGCCTGCCGCCGGTGGTCGTCAACGGTTCCGGCTGTGACGCCGTCGCCGCCTGGCGCGGCGCCTTCCTGGCCCACGGCTCCCTCACCGAACCCGGCCGCTCGAGCTCGCTCGAGGTCACCTGTCCCGGTCCCGAGGCCGCGCTCGCCCTGGTGGGGTCGGCGCGACGTCTCGGCATCTCGGCGAAGGCACGCGAGGTTCGCGGGGTCGACCGCGTCGTCATCCGCGACGGCGACGCCATCGGTCAGCTGCTCACCCGGCTGGGGGCGCACGAGTCCCTGCTGGCCTGGGAGGAACGGCGGATGCGTCGCGAGGTCCGGGCGACCGCCAACCGGCTCGCGAACTTCGACGACGCCAACCTGCGTCGCTCCGCCCGCGCCGCCGTGGCCGCGGGTGCGCGCGTCGACCGTGCCCTGGAGATCCTGGGCGAGGAGATCCCCGACCACCTGCGCCAGGCCGGTCGGCTGCGCCTCGAGCACAAGCAGGCCTCGCTGGAGGAGCTCGGCCAGCTCAGCGAGCCGGTGCTGACCAAGGACGCGATCGCCGGCCGCATCCGCCGGTTGCTGGCGATGGCCGACAAGCGGGCCGAGGAGCTCGGCGTACCCGACACCGAGTCGTCGCTGACTCCGGACATGCTGGTCGAGGAAGCCTGAAAACACCCGCTGGGGTTACCGGCAGGTACCCCGGGCAGTGCTCCGACACCTCCGTGAGGGGCGATAGGGTCGAGTCTCAGACCTCATTTCGCTGACCAGGAGAAACCGCTGTGACTGTCCGCGTAGGTATCAACGGCTTCGGCCGCATCGGCCGCAACTTCTACCGCGCCGTGCACGCCTTGGGCGCCGACATCGAGATCGTGGCCGCCAACGACCTCGGCGACCTCAAGACGATGGCCCACCTTCTCAAGTACGACTCGATCCTCGGCCGCTTCCCCGAGGACGTCTCCGTCGTCGACGACGGCATCAAGGTCGGGGACAGGACCCTGAAGATCCTCGCGGAGAAGGACCCGGCCGCGCTGCCCTGGGGAGACCTGGGCGTCGACGTGGTCGTGGAGTCCACCGGGTTCTTCACCGACGCCACCAAGGCGAAGGCGCACATCGACGGTGGCGCCAAGAAGGTCATCATCTCCGCGCCCGCCTCCAACGAGGACATCACCATCGTGATGGGCGTCAACCACGAGGACTACGACGCCTCGAAGCACACCGTGATCTCCAACGCGTCGTGCACGACGAACTGTCTCGCGCCGATGGCCAAGGCGATCCACGACGAGTTCGGCATCGTCAAGGGCCTGATGACGACCATCCACGCCTACACCGGTGACCAGAACCTGCAGGACGGTCCGCACAAGGACCTCCGCCGTGCCCGCGCCGCCGCGATCAACCTGGTGCCGACGTCCACCGGTGCCGCGAAGGCGATCTCCCTGGTGCTGCCCGAGCTGAAGGGCAAGCTGGACGGCTATGCCATCCGCGTGCCCGTGCCGACCGGTTCCGCCACCGACCTGACCATCGAGGTGGGTCGCGAGACCACTGCCGACGAGGTCAACGCGGCGGTCAAGAAGGCGGCCGAGGAAGGGCCGCTCAAGGGCTACCTGAAGTACACCGCCGACCCGATCGTGTCCTCGGACATCGTCACCGACCCGAGCTCGTGCATCTTCGACTCGGGCCTGACCAAGGTGCTGGGCAACCAGGTCAAGGTCGTCGGCTGGTACGACAACGAGTGGGGCTACTCCTGCCGGCTCTCCGACCTGATCACCCACATCGGCAGCACCCTCTGACGGGCTCCGCGACGTGAGCGCAGTGACTGACGCGCTGGGTGACGTCTCCGGCAAGCGCGTGCTGGTCCGCTCGGACCTGAACGTGCCCCTGGACGGCGACAGAATCGGCGACGACGGCCGCATCCGGGCCAGCGTGCCCACCATCAAGGCCCTGTCCGAGGCGGGTGCCAAGGTCGTCGTGATGGCACACCTGGGCCGTCCCAAGGGCGAGCCCGACCCGAAGTACTCCCTCCGCCCGGTGGCCACCCGTCTCGGCGAGCTGCTCGGCATCGAGGTGTCCTTCGCCACCGACACGGTGGGGGAGTCCGCCCGCGATGTGGTCGGGGCGCTCGAGGACGGTGAGGTCGCGCTGCTCGAGAACGTGCGCTTCAACGCCGGCGAGACCAGCAAGGACGAGGCCGAGCGCGGTGCGTTCGCCGACCAGCTCGCTGCCCTCGGCGACGCCTTCGTCAGCGACGGCTTCGGAGTCGTGCACCGCAAGCAGGCCAGTGTGTACGACGTGGCGCAGCGACTGCCGCACGCGATGGGGGAGCTGGTCCGCGCCGAGATCGAGGTGCTCCGCAAGCTCACCGAGTCGCCCGACCGGCCGTTCGTGGTCGTGCTCGGTGGCTCCAAGGTCAGCGACAAGCTCGCCGTGATCGACAACCTGCTCGGCAAGGCCGACAAGCTGCTGATCGGCGGCGGGATGGTGTTCACCTTCCTCGCGGCCGAGGGGCACGAGGTCGGCAACAGCCTGCTCGAGGAGGACCAGATCGAGGTCTGCCGCGAGTACCTCCAACGCTCGAAGGACAGCGGCGTGGAGATCGTGCTGCCGACCGACATCCTGGTCGCCCCGGAGTTCAAGGCCGAGGCGCCTCCCACCACCGTCGCGGCTGACGCTATGCCCGAGGACCAGATCGGGCTCGACATCGGGCCCGACTCGGCCGAGGCGTTCGCTTCGGCGATCCGTGAGGCCAGCACCGTGTTCTGGAACGGGCCGATGGGGGTCTTCGAGTTCGAGGCGTACTCCGGCGGTACCCGTGCCGTCGCGCAGGCGCTCACCGAGGTCGACGGGCTCTCCGTCGTCGGCGGCGGTGACTCCGCGGCCGCCGTACGCCAGCTCGGCTTCGCCGACGACGCCTTCGGCCACATCTCCACGGGCGGCGGGGCGAGCCTTGAGTACCTCGAGGGCAAGAACCTGCCCGGCATCGACGTACTGACCAACTAAGGACCCACATGCCCAAGCACACCCGAACACCGCTCATGGCCGGCAACTGGAAGATGAACCTCAATCACCAGGAGGCCGTCGTCCTGGTGCAGAAGCTCACCTGGACGCTGTCCGACAAGAAGCACGACTACGGCAAGGTCGAGGTCGTGGTGGTTCCGCCGTACACCGACATCCGCAGTGTGCAGACGATGGTCGACGGTGACCGGCTGCAGCTCAAGTACGGCGCGCAGGACGTCTCCGTGCACGACGACGGCGCCTACACCGGCGAGATCTCCGCGTCGATGCTGGCCAAGCTCGGCTGCTCGTACGTCGTGGTCGGGCACTCCGAGCGTCGCGAGCACCACGGCGAGGACGACGCGCTGGTGAACGCCAAGGCGCACAAGGCGCTCGCAGCGGGGATGACCCCGATCGTGTGCGTGGGCGAGGGCCTCGACATCCGCAAGGAGAACGGTCAGGTCGAGCACTGCCTGAACCAGATCGACGGTTCACTGGCCGGGTTCTCCGCCGAGCAGCTCGCCGGCCTGGTGGTTGCCTATGAGCCCGTCTGGGCCATCGGCACGGGCGAGGTCGCCACCCCGGACGACGCCCAGGAGGTCTGCTCGGAGATCCGCGCGCGGGTCGCCGAGACCGCCGGGGACGAGGCCGCGGCCGGGATCCGCATCCTCTACGGCGGCTCGGTCAAGGCCAACAACGTCGGCGGCATCATGCAGCAGACGGACGTCGACGGCTGTCTCGTCGGGGGCGCCAGCCTGCAAGCGGACGAGTTCGGCGGCATCTGCCGTTTCTACGACATGCCCATCCTCTGATCAGCGCGCCTCATCAGTTAAGGTTCACCCCGTGGTTATCGTCTTTGAGGTCTTGCTCGTCATCTCGAGCTTGCTCCTGATCCTGTTGGTGCTCCTCCACAAGGGGCGCGGCGGCGGGCTCTCCGACATGTTCGGTGGTGGCGTCTCGAGTGGTCTCGGCGGATCGTCCGTGGCCGAGCGCAACCTGGACCGCATCACCGTCGGTATCGGCCTGGTGTGGTTCGCGTGTGTCGTCGGGCTCGGGCTCCTGCTCAAGACCACCAACTGATCCTCAAAGACCTCGAAGGAGACACAGCGTGGCAGGCGGAGGAAGCGCCATCCGGGGCAGCCGTGTCGGAGCCGGCCCCATGGGCGAGGCGGAACGCGGCGATTCGGCCCCGCGTCAGAACGTCACCTATTTCTGTTCCCACGAGCACCGCACGCTGATCGCGTTCGCGGTCGAGGCGACGGTCCCGGCCACCTGGGACTGCCCGCGCTGCGGCCTCCCGGCCAGCCTGGACTCCGACAACCCGCCGCCGGCCCCGAAGATCGAGCCGTACAAGACCCACCTGGCCTACGTGAAGGAGCGCCGCTCCGACGCCGAGGCCAAGGAGATCCTCAACGAGGCAGTCGCCACCCTCCGCGCCCGCCGCAAGAGCGGCGACATCATCTTCTAGCCCGCCGACCGGGCAGTTCTGTCACGCTGTAGCTTGCCGACCGGGCACTCTTGTCACGCTGTAGTACGCCGACCGGGCACTCTTGTCACGTCGTACGACGTCGAGCGGGCACCTCAGCGCCATGCCTGTGGATGACGAAAGCGCGGATTCCGAACGTCGTCCATCCTTCCGGGCATGGATCCCACCTGGCTTGATGTCGACGGCATCTTCTTGGGTAAGCACTGTCCGCTACCCCTCGACACTCCTTTCACACCAGCACAGGCGCGTGCACTGGGCGTTCCTCGCCGGTCATTCCTGTTCATGGTCAGGAGCGGCCTGCTCCGCACCGTGGTGAATGGTGTGTACGCCGCTGCTCAGGCACCCGACGACACACTGATGCGGGCCAGAGCACTGGCTCTCGTGATTCCGCCGACGGCGGTGGTCACAGACCGGACCGCCGCGTGGCTCCACGGCGTGGACATACTCCCTCGGACGGCCCTGACGGAGGCTCCACCGATCGACATCGTTCACGTCGACGACACGCGAGTGCGCCGGCCGGAGGTCGACGGTCGACGCCGTGGGTTGCTGCAAAGCGACATCACGGTGATCCACGGCGTAAGTGTCACAACGGCATTGCGCACTGCGTTGGATCTCGGACGGTTGCTGTGGCGCTTCGATGCCCTCGCGGCGATCGATGCATTCCTCCGGATCGGAGTACCCCACGAGTTGCTCATGGCCGAGATCGGCCGCTTCAGGGGGTATCGCGGCGTCATCCAACTTCGCTATCTCGCACCGCTTGGCGACCCTAAATCGGAGTCGGTGGGGGAGTCGGGGCTTCGCCTGCACTGGTACGACGCAGGGTTGCCCAGACCGGAGCTCCAGCACTGGATCTGCTCCGACGATGGCGTGCCCATCTATCGCCTCGACATCAGCCTTCCCGAGATCCGCTACGCGGCTGAGTACAACGGTGAGGAGTTCCACACGAGGCCCGAGGATGCGGAGTACGACGCCGAGAGAGTTGCCTGGCTGGAGGACAACCGCAACTGGAAGATCGATCCGTTCACCGAAGTCGAGGTGTACGGCCGCAACCCCTCTCCTGTGGCACAGCTCCAGGCCGGCTTCGCGGAGGCCCGGGGGAAGAGCAGCCTCTGGACACCGCACCGGCGTGACTGAAGTGCCCGGTCGTCGTACTTCCGCGTGACTGAAGTGCCCGGTCGGCGTACCAGGAGCACGGGAAACTGCCCGGTCGGCGTACTACAAGCCCAGCCCAGAGCCCCCAGCCCGGCCCTAGAGCGCGCTGGCGGCGTCCTCGTCGAGCCACCAGGTGCGGTTCGGGGCGGTGATGCCGCGGGCCGGGGTGTCCCGGACCGTCCCGTGCTCGGAGAGCGCCCTGGCGACGGCGTCGGCCTTGCCCTCGCCCGTCACCAGGAACCAGACCTCGCGGGTGCGGTTCAGTGCGCTGAAGGTGAGCGTGACCCGCTCCGGCGGGGGCTTGGGGGAGTCGGTGACCGCGAGGGCGATGGCGTCCTCGACGTCGAGCTGGGGGAAGCCCGGGAACAGCGAGGCCACGTGGCCATCCGGGCCGACGCCGAGCAGGACGAGGTCGAACTCCCCGCCGCCATGCTCCCGCAGCTCGTCGGCGTACGCCGCAGCAGCAGCCTCCAGGTCGGGGTGCACCTCGTCGGCCGCCGGCATGGCATGCACTCGCGCCGGGTCCACTCCGACGGCGTCGAGCAGGTCGAGCTCGGCGGCCCGGTCGTTGCGGTCGGTCGAGTCGGCCGGCACGTAGCGCTCGTCGCCCCACCAGAAGTCGACCTGCGTCCAGTCGACGTCACCGGACGGCAGCGCGGCCACCGCGCGATAGATCTCGTTGGCGATCGTCCCGCCGGTCAGCGCGATCGACGGCACCCGCCCCGAGGCCTGAGCCTCGGCGATCCGGGCGACCAGCTGGGCCGCGACAGCGCGGGCGACGCCCTCGGCGGTGGGCAGGACCTTGATCTCGGTCACTTCTTCGACCCCAGCTTCACCAGTCGTCGGGCGGTCGCGGCATAGGTGTCGTCCTCGTCGAGACGGCGGAGCTCCTCGGCCAGCAGCTCCGGCACTGATCGCCGCTTCAGCGCCACCGGGCGGTCGGGCTGCCCGGGCGAGATGAACGCCGCCAGCTTGCCGTCGGGCCGGTTGATGCTCAGGTCACCGGACTTCGTGGTGAGCACCACCTCGGTGATCCCGGGACCCTGGGAGTTCTTCCGCTCGACGTCGACCTTGAGCCGGTCGTTGAGCCACGCGACCAGCAGGTCGGCGCTCGGGCTGATCCGCTCCGCGGTCACCGACGCACGGGTCACCTTTTCGGGATGCTGGTCGAGCGCCGCAGCGAGCAGCGCCCGCCACGGGGTGATCCTCGTCCACGCGAGATCGGTGTTGCCCTTGGCATAGGTCGAGCACTGGTGGTGGATCGCCTTGGACTTCGCCTTCGTGGCGGCTGCGGAGTCGGTGATGCGGCGCTGCGCCAGCGAGCCCAGCGCGTCGGCCGCGGGGTCCTCCGGGGCATCGGCGGGCCACCAGACGGCGACGGGGGAGTCGGGCAGCAGCAGGGGGAGTACGACGGAGTCGGGGTGCTTGACGACCTCGCCCTTCAGCCTGATCAGGGCGGTCTCCCCGCTCCAGCCGGAGCCGGTGCCGACCTGGGCGTTGACCACACCGCGCCCGCGGGCGTCACCGAGGATGACACCGATCACGCGGGCGGGATGCTCTTGCGACGCGGCCCGCGCGGACTCCATGGCGTCCTGCGCCTCGTCCTCGTCGACGACGATCACCAACGTCATCACCATGCCCATGGCCGGCGAGCCGGCCTTCTTGCGCGCCCGGAGGAACTCGGCCGCGATGCCGGCGGAGTTGGTCTCGGTGAGCTCGATCATGGTCGTCTCCAGACGCGGCCGTCACGGGCCAGCATCGCGTGCGCGGACTCGGGTCCCCAGTTGCCGGACTCGTACTGGTCGATCTTCGTCTTCCCAGCCGCGTCCTGCTTGGCCCAGTGCTCGAGGATCGGGTCGAGGATCTTCCAGGACAGCTCGACCTCCTTCTGTTGCGGGAACAGCGGCGGGTCTCCGAGCAGCACGTCGAGGATGAGCCGCTCGTAGGCCTCGGGACTCGCCTCGGTGAACGAACCCCCGTAGGCGAAGTCCATGTTGACGTCCCGGATCTCCATCGCGGTCCCGGGGACCTTGGAGCCGAACCGCATCGTGATGCCCTCGTCGGGCTGGATCCGGAAGACCACCGCGTTGTGGGTGAGGTCCTCGGTGGCCGTCTCGCTGAACGGCAGGTGCGGTGCACGCTTGAACACGACCGCCACCTCGGTGACGCGTCGGCCCAGCCGCTTGCCGGTGCGGAGGTAGAACGGGACACCCGCCCAGCGCCGGGTCTCGACGTCGAGCCGGATGGCCGCGAAGGTCTCCGTGGTCGAGGACTGCGTGATGTCCTCCTCGTCGAGGTAGCCGTTGACCTTCTCGCCGCCGGCCCAGCCTGCGGCGTACTGTCCGCGAGCGGTGTTCAGGTCCAGCCGCCGGGGGAGTACGACGGAGGAGAGGATCTTCTGCTTCTCGATCCGCAGGCTCTCCGCGTCGAAGGAGACCGGCTCCTCCATCGCGACGAGGGCCATCAGCTGGATCAGGTGGTTCTGGATCACGTCGCGGGCGGCACCGATGCCGTCGTAGTAGCCGGCGCGACCACCGATCCCGATGTCCTCGGCCATGGTGATCTGCACGTGGTCGACGTAGTTGGCGTTCCAGATGGGCTCGAACAGGTTGTTGGCGAAGCGCATCGCGAGGATGTTCTGCACCGTCTCCTTGCCCAGGTAGTGGTCGATCCGGAAGACCGACTCCGGCGGGAACACGCTGTCGATCACGGCGTTGAGCTCGCGGGCCGACTCGAGGTCGTGGCCGAAGGGCTTCTCCACGACGACCCGGCGCCAGGACCCCTCGCCGCCCTTGGTCAGCCCGTGCTCCTGCAGCTGGCCGATCACGTCGCCGAAGAACTTCGGCGGGATCGAGAGGTAGAACGCATGGTTGCCGCCGGTCCCGCGCAGCTCGTCGAGCTCCTCGATCGTACGGCGCAGCTTCTGGAAGGCCGCGTCGTCGGAGAAGTCTCCGGGGACGAAGCGAAGGCCTTCGGCGAGCTGGCGCCAGACCTCCTCGCGGAACTCGGTGCGGGAGTGCTCGCGCACCGAGTCGTGCACGATCTGCGCGAAGTCCTCGTCGGCCCAGTCACGCCGGGCGTAGCCGACGAGGCTGAAGCCCGGTGGCAGCAGGCCGCGGTTGGCGAGGTCGTAGATCGCCGGCATGACCTTCTTGCGGGACAGGTCGCCGGTGACCCCGAACAGCACCAGACCGCTGGGTCCGGCGATGCGCGGCATCCGCCGGTCGTCGGGGTCACGCAGGGGGTTGATCCAGTCAGTCGTCACCGACGGTGCTCCCGGTAGTAGTCGATCAAGGCCCGAGTGGACGCGTCCTGCTCAGCAAGTGCGTCAGCGTCGCCGTCGATGGCGGGGCCGACCTGCTGGGCGAGCTGCTTCCCGAGCTCGACGCCCCACTGGTCGAAGCTGTCGATGCCCCACACCACGCCCTGGGTGAAGGTGATGTGCTCGTAGAGCGCGACCAGCTGGCCGAGCACCGACGGGCTGAGCTCCGGCGCGAAGATCGAGGTCGTCGGCCGGTTGCCGGTGAACACCCGCGCCGGCACGATCTCCTCGCTGGTCCCCTCCGCGCGTACCTCCTCGGCGGTCTTGCCGAAGGCCAGTGCCCGGGTCTGCGCCAGGAAGTTGGCGAGGAACAGCTCGTGCACGTCCTGGCTCTGTCCATCTTCCTTGGCATCCTGCAGCGGATAGGCGGGGTTGGCGAACGCGATGAAGTCGGCCGGGATCAGCCGCGTGCCCTGGTGGATCAGCTGGTAGAACGCGTGCTGCCCGTTGGTGCCGGGTTCGCCCCAGAAGACCTCACCGGTGTCGGTGGTGACCGGCGAGCCGTCCCAGCGCACACCCTTGCCGTTGGACTCCATCGTCAGCTGCTGGAGGTACGCCGGGAAGCGGTGCAGCAGCTGGGAGTACGGCAGCACGGCGTGGGTCTGCGCGCCGAGGAAGGAGGTGTACCAGATGTTCAGGAGCCCCATCAGCACCGGGACGTTGTGGTTCAGCGCGGTGGTGCGGAAGTGCTCGTCCATCGTGTGGAAGCCGCGCAGGAACTCCGCGAAGCGCTCCGGGCCGATCGCCACGACGAGCGAGGTGCCGATCGCCGAGTCGAGGGAGTAGCGCCCGCCGACCCAGTCCCAGAACCCGAACGCGTTGTCGGGGTCGATGCCGAAGTCGGCGACCTTGTCCAACGCCGTCGAAACGGCGACGAAGTGCTTGGCCACCGCTTCCTCATGGTCGGAGTCGCCCAGCCCGTCGAGCAGCCACTTCTTGCAGAGGCGGGCGTTGGTGAGCGTCTCGAGGGTGCCGAAGGTCTTGCTGGAGACGATGAACAGGGTGGTGGCCGGGTCGAGCCCGGCCAGCGACGTCGCCGCGTCGGTGGGGTCGATGTTGCTGATGAACCGACACTCGAGCCCCTCCTGGCGGTACGCCGCGAGCGCCTCGTAGGCCATCACCGGACCGAGGTCGGACCCGCCGATGCCGATGTTCACGACCGTGCGGATGCGCTCGCCGGTGACGCCGGTCCAGCTGCCGTCGCGGACCTTCTCGGCGAACTCGTAGACGCGCCGCAGGACCTCGTGCACGTCGGGTACGACGTCGTGGCCGTCGACCTCGAGGTGCGCCCGAGCGGGGAGGCGCAGCGCGGTGTGCAGCACCGCGCGGTCCTCCGTGGGGTTGATGTGCTCCCCGGCGAACATGGCGTCGCGGCGCGCAGTCAGCCCCACCTCCCCGGCCAGGTCCAGGAGCGCGTCGATGACGTCGCCGTGCACCAGCGCCTTGGAGAGGTCGACGTGGAGGTCACCCGCGTCATGGGTCAGGCGCTCGACCCGGTCAGGGTCCTCGGCGAACCACGCCCGGAGGTCGGGGTCCAGCCCGTCGGCCAGCTCCTGCAGCCGGGCCCACGCCTCGGTGGTCGCCGGGTCACGGGGAGCCTCGGTCACGAGCGCGCGGCCTCGAGGTTCTTCTCGACGGTCTCGAGGAGCTCGTTCCACGACTTCACGAACTTCTCGACGCCCTCTTCCTCGAGGGTCTCGATCACGTCGTCGTAGTCGATGCCGGCTTCCTTCAGGTCCGCCATCACCTTGCGCGCGTCCTCGTAGTGGGGCCGCACCTGGTCGCCCTTGACCTCACCGTGGTCCTTCACGGCCTGGAGGGTCTTCTCCGGCATCGTGTTGACGGTGTTCTCGACCGCGAGGTCGATGACGTACATCGTGTCGTCGTAGTCGGGGTTCTTGACGCCGGTCGAGGCCCACAGCGGGCGCTGCTTGTTGGCGCCCTCGGCGGCGAGCGCCTCCCAGCGGTCACCGGAGAAGAACTTCTCGTAGGCCTCATAGGCGAGCCGGGCGTTGGCCACGCCGGCCTTGCCCTTGAGGTCCGCAGCGGCGCCGGACTCGTCGAGCCGGCTGTCGATCTCGCTGTCGACGCGGCTGACGAAGAAGGACGCGACCGAGTAGATCTTGGAGAGGTCCTTGCCGTTCTCCTTGGCCTTCTCCAGCCCGGTCAGGTAGGCGTCCATCACGCCCTGGTAGCGCTCGAGCCCGAAGATCAGGGTGACGTTGACGCTGATGCCCTCGCCGAGCGTGTCGGAGATGGCCGGGGCACCTTCGGTGGTCGCCGGGATCTTGATGAACAGGTTCTCCCGGTCGACCTCGGCCCACAGCTCCTTGGCGGAGGCGAGGGTCTTGTCGGTGTCGTGGGCCAGGTCGGGCGCCACCTCGATGGAGACGCGGCCGTCCTCACCGCCAGTGGCGTCGAAGACCGGCTTGAGGACGTCGCAGGCGTTGCGTACGTCGGTCGTGGTGAGTGCGAACACCGTCTTGTCGACGTCGGCCCCGTCGGCGGCGAGCTCCTTGACCTGGTCGTCGTAGCGCTCACCCTCGGCCAGCGCCGAGGCGAAGATCGACGGGTTGGTGGTCACCCCGACGATGTGGTCGTTCTTGACGAGCTCGGCCAGGTTGCCGGAGTCGAGTCGCTCGCGCGAGAGGTCGTCGAGCCAGATGGAGACGCCTACGTCGGAGAGTTCCTTGAGGTTGTCGGTCATGTCGTGCTCCCTTTTCTGGGTGATGGTCGGTGGTGCGTCGGGCCGGTCTGGCTAGACGTTCGCCACCCGGATGCTGTCCTCCGCGGCGTCGGCGACGGCCTCCGCGGTGATGCCGTACTCCTGGTAGATGCGCTCGAAGTTCGCCGAGGCGCCGTAGCGGTCGATGCCGACGATGCGACCGTGGTCGCCGACCAGCTCTCGCCAGCCCATGGGTACGCCGGCCTCGACCGAGACCCTGGCCTTCACGATCGGTGGGATCACCGACTCGCGGTACTCCGAGTCCTGCTCGTCGAACCACTCACGGCAGGGCATCGAGACGACCCGGGCGCGGACGTCGCGCTGGGCGAGCAGCTCGCGGGCGGCGACCGCGATCTGCAGCTCGGAGCCGGTGCCGATCAGGACCACGTCGGGCTGACCGCCGTCGGTGTCCAGGAGCACGTAGCCGCCGCGGCGTACTCCCGAGGTGTCCGCGAAGCCTTGCTCACCACGGGGGAACACCGGGATGTTCTGGCGGGTCAGGGCGAGTCCCGCGGGACGGTCGGTGTTCTCCAGGATCGCCTTCCAGCACGCCGCCACCTCGTTGGCGTCGCCCGGCCGGACGACGTCGAGGCCGGGGATGGCACGCAGCGCAGCGAGGTGCTCGATGGGCTGGTGGGTCGGGCCGTCCTCCCCGAGCCCGATGGAGTCGTGGGTCCACACGTAGGTGACGGGCAGCCCCATCAGGGCCGCCAAGCGGACCGAGCCCCGCATGTAGTCGGAGAACTGCAGGAAGGTGCCGCCGAACACGCGGGTGCCGCCGTGGAGCGTGATCCCGTTGAGGATGCCGCCCATGCCGTGCTCGCGGATGCCGAAGTGGAGCACCCGACCCTGGTAGGGGTCGCCGCTCCACTCGTTGGTCGAGCGCTCGGACGGGATGAACGACTTGGCGTCCTCGATGGTGGTGTTGTTGGACTCCGCCAGGTCGGCGGACCCGCCCCAGAGCTCGGGCATCACGCCGGCGATGGCATTGATCACCGCACCCGAGGCCTTGCGGGTCGCCATCCCCTTGGGGTCGGCGTCGAAGACCGGCAATGCGTCGTCGAGCTCGTCGGGGAGCGCGCGTGTCTGCAGGCGCTCCCACAGTGCGAGATCTGTGCGCTTGCGCGTCTTCCACTTCTCCAGCTGCTGCTCCCACTCGGCCTGGTCGGCCTTGCCGCGCTCGACCAGGGAGCGGGTGTGGTCCAGCACCTCGGTGCTGACGAAGAACTTCTCAGAAGGGTCGAAGCCCATGATCTTCTTGGTGGCCTCGACCTCCGGCTCGCCGAGCGCGGACCCGTGGGCCTTCCCGGTGCCCTGGGCATTCGGGGCCGGCCAGGCGATCAAGGTGCGCAGCACGATGAAGCTGGGGCGGTCGGTGACCTGGCGAGCCTTCTCGATGGCGGCGTGCAGCTCGGGCACGTCCTCGACGTACTCCTTGCCGTCATTGGTCCAGTCGACGGTTTGCACGTGCCAGCCGTAGGCCTCGTAGCGCTTGCCGACGTCCTCGGTGAAGGCCACGTCGGTGTCACCCTCGATGGAGATGCGGTTGGCGTCGTAGATGAGGGTGAGGTTGCCCAGCTCCTGGGTCCCGGCCAGCGACGACGCCTCGGCGCTGATGCCTTCCTCCAAGTCACCGTCGCTGCAGATGGCGTAGATGTGGTGGTCGAAGAGCGAGTCGCCCTCGCCGGCCCCGGGGTCGAGAAGGCCACGCTCGCGGCGGGCAGCCATCGCCATGCCGACCGCGTTCGCAACGCCCTGGCCCAGGGGGCCGGTGGTCGTCTCCACGCCCGCGGTGTGGCCGTACTCCGGGTGCCCGGGTGTCTTGCTGCCCCACGTGCGCAGCGACTGGAGGTCTTCCATCTCCAGGCCCCAGCCGCCGAGGAAGAGCTGGATGTAGAGGGTGATCGAGCTGTGCCCGGCCGAGAGCACGAACCGGTCCCTCGCCGGCCAGTGCGGGTCGGCGGGGTTGTGCCGCATCACCTTCTGGAACAGGAGGTACGCCGCGGGCGCCAGGCTCATCGCCGTGCCGGGGTGTCCGTTGCCCACCTTCTGCACGGAGTCCATGGCCAGGGCTCGCACGGTGTCGACCGCGCGATCGTCGAGTTCGGTCCAGTCCAGTCGAGCTGCTGTGGGCACGTCGGTGGTGTCCTCTCTAGAGCCTCAGGCGTCGTCTTCGAGCCTAGTCCGGTGAACCGGTCCAGGTCACCCCGGTCGGTTCGTGGGGTGGAAGGTTCCGGAGTTAGACTCCCCGCGTCTGTACCCCGTTTCCGTTCCACGATCCGTCCCGTGCCTGGGGCGCTGAAGGCGAGGCCCCCGCGTGACCGCGCTCGAGTCCGACGTGTCCGTGAACGGACGCTCCTCGGGTCAGGCGACGGTTCGCGACATCGTGGGCGCCTACGTGGGACTGACCAAGCCCCGCGTGATCGAGCTCCTGCTGCTCACCACCGTCCCGGTGATGTTCTTCGCTCAGCGGGGCGTCCCGCCGTTCTGGCTGGTCGTGGCCACCGTGGTCGGCGGCACCCTCTCGGCCGGTAGCGCGAACGCGCTGAACTGCGTCTACGACCGCGACATCGACGAGCAGATGCGCCGCACCCGTCGTCGGGCGCTGCCGCGCCACATCGTCACGCCGCTTTCCGCGTTCGTGTTCGGCGTCTCCCTGATGGTCCTCTCGACGCTGGTGCTCGGGTTCTTCGTCAACTGGCTCTCCTCCGGGCTCGCCCTGGCGGCCAGTGCGTTCTATCTCTTCGGCTACACGATGGTGCTCAAGCGGCGTACGACGCAGAACATCGTCTGGGGTGGCCTCGCCGGCTGCTTCCCGACCCTCATCGGCTGGACGGCCGTCACCAACGACCTCGCCTGGGCGCCGGTCGTGCTGTTCCTCGTGGTCTTCTTCTGGACGCCGCCGCACACCTGGGCGCTGGCGATGCGCTACCGCGAGGACTACGCGCGGGTCGACGTCCCGATGCTCCCGGTCGTCAAGGACGCCGAAGGCGTCTCGCGCCAGATCGTCGCCTACTCGTGGGTGATGGTCGCCACGTCGCTGGTCCTCTGGCCGGTCGCTGGGACCCACATCGTCTATCCGATCGCCGCGACGCTGCTGGGCGCCGGGTTCCTCGTCGAGGCGCACCTGATGTGGCAGCGGGCCAAGCGCAGCAACGAGCTCGCGGATGTCCGGCCGATGCGGCTGTTCCACTGGTCGAACATGTATCTCTCGCTGCTCTTCGTCGCGGTCGCCCTGGACCCGCTGATCAAGCGCTGAGCGTCTCCCGGGCGACGCGGTTCGTGCGGCGTACGTGGTCGACGAGGCTGGCCGCCAGGGCCAGCCCGATCAGCAGCACGCTCGTGCCCGGGCCGAGACCCAGCAGGCCGATCACCCACATCACGACGACCACCACCACGACCGGTGCCGCGCTTGCGAGCGAACGGTCGCCGAGACTGTGCAGCCCGGCGATCACCAGCAGGTAGACCGTCACGGCACCGACGAGCAGGAGCACGGCGCTGCGGCTCTCGATGTGGGCGTGGTGCTCCACCACGTCGACGAGCATCGCCAGGCAGGCGCCCACCGCAGCCGCCGAGGCGAACGCGAAGGCGTGCACGTAGCCGAACACGAACGACGTGTCCCGGCGCAGGGAGTCGACCATCGGGCGCTTGAAGTAGACCCACCACATCGAGAACACCAGGAGCAGCGCCCCGGCCACGAGGAGGAGCAGCTGCGCCTTCGGCCCGTGGCCGTCGATCGTTCCGGAGATCGCCTCCGTGGTGGCCAGGATCACCTCGCCGAGGACGATGATCATGAAGAGCTCGTAGCGCTCGGCGATGTGGTGCCGGTGCCACGGGGTGGACCACTCGTGCTCCGCCCAGAACGGGGCGAGCATCTCCAGGACGGCCAGCACCACGAAGCTCACCCAGCTGCTGGTGTCGCCACCGAAGAGGACCAGGCGCAGCACCCACAGGGTCTGGATCACCACGATCGCCGCGACGTACCTGTGCGCCGTACCCCGGGCCTCGGGGTGCTCACGGGCGACGCGCAGCCAGAACGGGATCAGCGCGACGCGCATGATCAGGTAGCCGACCACGATCAGCCGGAAGTCGTGGTCCTCCCCGGCCGCGCGGGGCGTGCCTGCTGCGAGGACGAGCACCCCCGCCATCACCACGAAGGTGAGCAGCCGGAAGATCACGTCGTCGGTGTCGTACGCGCTGGCGAACCACGTGTAGTTCACCCACGCCCACCAGATGGCGAAGAACACCATCGCGTAGCCGGCCAGTCCGGAGAAGTGCCCCTCGGCGAGGTCGTGGTGCAGGGTGGCGGCCGCGGCAGCCACGGCGACCACGAAGCAGAGGTCGAAGAACAGCTCGAGGGGCGTCGAGGCACGGTTGGCCTCGTCGGGGTCGCGGCCCGACATCGGCCGGTGCCAGGGGATTTCCGGTACGCCGCTCATCCGCCTGTCACCGTTGCCTGTCACCGTTGCGGGGTCAGGAGCCGCCGGCCAGGGATGCGAGCACACCCTCGAGCATCTGCTGCGCCCGAGCCAGCGCCGGCGGGCCACCCGGCGGCACGGAGTTCAGCCTGACCGTGACGACCTCGCGCCCGGTGACGGCCGCCAGGGAGGCAGCGTCGGCACCGTCGACGGTTCCGCTCCCCGCACAGGACTTGTCGGCACCCTTGGCCGCGAACCCGCTCGGCTCCCGGAACTTCACCCGGTCGATCGCCCGGCACTGGCTCTCGTACACGTCGTCGGCGGAGATGTCGTCGGAAGCCTGCAGCCACGTCACGGTCGCCTGCACCTTTGACTTGGCGGCGTCGGGGGAGCGCAGCGAGCAGGCAGCGGTCGGGTTGCCCGTGTCGTCGGTGTTCGAGGCGGCGATCAACCCCTGACGGGCGGCGTCCGGGACGGAGGCGCACAGGTCGGCGGGCACCTCGGACTCCATCGCCTTGAGGGGCTCCGGCTCGGTGCCCGCGCCGCACCCGGCAGCCAGCAGGAGGGTGGCCAGCAGGGCTCCGAGCCGAGCGGAACGCCGTGGTGCCGGCATCAGGTCCCCTGTCGATTGATCGGTCGTCTCCATGGCTGTCTCAACGGCCCACATTCCACCACAGCGGAGGGGCATGGGGAGGCGAACCGACGAGTGTCGGCCCGGCGGTGGGTACGGTGAGGTGGTGTCCCACCACCCGACGAGCGAGACGGTCAGCTTCACCCAGATGGCGGACGGGACCGCCGAGGACTATGCGCTGCTGACCCGCATCGAGGAGGAGGAGATCAAGGGCTTCTCCGAGCGAGTCCTCGGCTGGCTGCAGACCATGCAGGACTCCTCGGGCTACCGCATCTCCCGGCTCGAGCACTGCCTCCAGGCAGCCACCCGCGCCCACCGCGCCGGGGAGGACGAGGAGACGGTCGTCTGCGTCCTGCTCCACGACATCGGTGACCACCTGGCACCTGCGAACCACTCCGAGGTCGCGGCCGCCATGCTCCGCCCCTACGTCAGCGAGAAGAACTACTGGATCGTCAAGCACCACGGCGTCTTCCAGGGCTTCTACTACTTCCATCACACGGGCCAGGACCGGAACGCCCGCGACCGGTGGCGCGACCACCCGCACTACCAGGCCACTGTCGACTTCTGCGCCAACTACGACCAGAACTCGTTCGACCCCGACTACGACTGGGAGCCGCTCGAGTTCTTCGCCCCGATGGTCCACCGGATCCTCTCCGAGGACCACCGGACCACCTTCTCCTGACGCACGGTCTCAGCCACCGCCGGTCGAGCTTGTCGAAATCTCCCGGCGTACGACGAATCTGTCGACTGATCACTCGCTTCGCTCGCTGCTCGACCACCAGGTGGTCACGTCCTGCGCAACGTGCCACGGCGGAGCCACCGCGCCAGTACGTTGGGGGGCATGAGCGACTGGAACGACAAGATCATCGAAGAGTTCAGGGCCAACGAGGGCAAGGTGGGCGGGAACTTCGAGGGTGCGCCCTTGTTGCTGCTGCACAGCACCGGCGCCAAGAGCGGGGCCGAGCGGGTGAACCCGATGATGTACCAGGCCGTCGACGACGCCTTCGCGGTGTTCGCCTCCAAGGCCGGAGCCGACACCAACCCCGACTGGTTCCACAACCTGCGGGCCAACTCCGAGGCGAGCATCGAGGTCGGGACCGAGACCCTCGAGGTGAAGGCGCGTGTCCTCAGCGACGAGGAGCGAGCCCCGATCTGGGAGACGCAGAAGTCGCGCTACCCCGGCTTCGCCGACTACGAGCAGAAGACCTCCCGGGTGATCCCGGTGGTGCTTCTCGAGCGCCGCTGACCGCTACGCGCCAGCGCGGACGCCAGCTCCCTCACGCACCTCGATGACCACCCAGGTCACCGCGGCTGCCACGAGCGAGGCGCCCAGCAGGTGGAAGCCGACGAGCACGACCGGCAGGTCGGTGAAGTACTGCACGAAGCCGATCAGCCCCTGAGCCAGCTCGACGACGAGCAGCGTCCCGGTCACGCGGGACGGGTGCACGATCACCAGCGCGATCGTCAGGCCGACCAGGAGGAAGACGAAGTCGGCGTGCAGCTGCGAGAGCTGCAGCGGGTCGAGCCCGTTGCGCGGTGCCTTGACATCGCCGGCGTGCGGACCCGAGCCCGTCACGACGGTGCCGAGAGCCAGGACCACCCAGGCGACGGCGTACGTCGACCAGGCGAGCGCGACGTGTGGTGTCGAGGCCGCCGGCGTTGCTGGGCCAGCCGGATGCTCGGTCCGGTGCAGGTAGAGCACCGCGAGGCTGATGATCCCCATCGAGAACAGCAGGTGGAACGACACCACCCACGGGTTCAGGTCGGTCAGCACGGTGATGCCACCGAGCACGGCCTGTGCGGGGACGCTGAGAGCCAGGAGCAGGGCGAGCTTGCGGAGTTCGGCCCGGCCGGTGCTCAGCGCACTCACGAACGTCGCAATCGCCACCGCGGTGAGCACGAAGGTGAGCGTTCGGTTGCCGAACTCGATCGCGGAGTGCAGGTTCAGCGCGCCGTGCGGAGTGAACGACTCGTCCGTGCACCGAGGCCAGGTGGGACAGCCGAGCCCTGACCCGCTGAGCCGCACGGCACCGCCGGTGATCACGATGCCGATGTTGGCCACGAGGGTCGCCCAGGCGAGTCGGCGTACCCAGGCCGGAGCACCGAGGCCCGAGGTGCGCTCCACGACCGCAGACATCATTCCCACTTGAACGTCCTCGCCGTCAGCACGGTCCCGATCCCGGCCCACACCAGCAGCACCAGGAGCGAGGTCCACTGGATGTCGCCGTTCCAGAACGCGTGCCGGAGACCGTCACCCAAGGCCCCTGAGGGCAGCAGCCTGGCGAACCCGCCGAACGAGCCGTACGCCGACGAGGGGAGTACGACGGCCCCACCCGCCATCAGCAGCAGGTAGACCAGGTTCGCAGCGGCCAGCGTGGCCTCGGCGCGCAGCACCCCGGCCACGAACAGGCCGAGGGCGGCGAACGCCGCGGTCCCGGCCACGATCACCAGCAATGGCGCGAAGCAGCGACGGGTGTGGCTGCCAGCCGAGGAGCAGGGCGACCACCGAGATGATCAGGATCTGCAGCGCCTCGACGAGAAGAAGCGCCCCCACCTTGCCCAGCAGCAGCCCGGAGCGGGGGAGCGGCGAGGAGCCGAGCCGCTTGATCACCCCGTAGCGACGCTCGAAACCGGTCGCGATGGCGAGCGAGGTGAACGCCGTCGACATCACGGCCAGCGCCAGCACACCGGGGGCGAACACGTCGACCGTCCGGTGCGAGAACGAGACGCCGAGATGGTCCGCACCCTCGACCCCGCCGATCAGCACGATCACCGGGATCACCACGGCGAGCAGCAGCTGCTCGCCGTTGCGGAGCATCAGCTTCGACTCCATCGCCGCCTGGGCCAGCACCTGCCGGGAGAGGGGAGCGGCCCCGGGGCGCGGGGTGAAGAGTCCGGTGCTCACGCGGTCAGCTCCCGACCGGTGACCTCGAGGAAGACGTCCTCCAGGTTGCGCTGGCCGAGCTGCAGCGACTCGGGCAGCACGCCGTGCTGCTCGCACCACGCCGAGACGGTCGCGAGCGTGGTGCTGTCGGCAGGTCCGGTGATCAGCAGGCTGACGTCGCTGATCGTGCGTACGTCGAGCCGCTGGCCCAGCGCGTCCTGCAGCAGTGCCGGTGCACCCTCGGGGAACGGCTTGGTCACCACGAGGCGGATCGTCGAGGTGCCACCGCGAGTCAGCTCCAGCGGTGAGCCCGAGGCGATCATCCGGCCGCGGTCGATGATGTGGATCCTGTCGGCCAGCCGCTCCGCCTCGTCCATGTGGTGGGTCGTCAGCACGACCGTCACGCCGTCGGCGCGCATCTCCTGCAGCAGCTCCCACGTCGTACGACGGGCGGCCGGGTCCATGCCCGCGGTCGGCTCGTCGACGAACACCAGCTCGGGGCGTCCGACGACCGCCATCGCCAGCTTGAGCCGCTGCTGCTGACCGCCGGAGAGCCGTCGGTAGGGGGTGCGACCGCAGTCGCCGAGCCCCAGACGCTCGCCCAGCAGGTCCACGTCGAGCGGCTCTGCGTGCAGCCGGGCGATGTGGCGCAGCATCTCCATCGCGCGCACCCCCGACCAGGCGCCGCCGTCCTGGAGCATCACGCCGATGCGGGGGAGCAGGTCGCGACGCTGCCGCTGCGGGTCCAGTCCGAGGACCTTCACGGTCCCGCCCTGCGGCTTGCGGTAGCCCTCGCAGGTCTCCAGCGTCGTGGTCTTGCCGGCGCCGTTGGGGCCGAGCACGGCGGTGATCGTGTGCCGGTCGACGGTCAGGTCGAGGTGGTCGACGGCCACCTTGTCGGCGTACCGCATCACCAGGCCCGAGACCGCGACAGCCGCCCCCGAGGTCGTCGAGGAGGCGGGCGAGGCGGGCACCCGTGGATTCTACGGAGCGGTCGGCAGGCCCTTGACGTAGGCCGCCTGGCCGAGGTGCTGCAGGCAGTCGCCGAGGACGCTCACCAGCCGGGCACCGGCCGTCACCGGCGGGTCCCAGCTGTCGTCCACCACCCGGTCCAGCTCCGCGGCGTCGATCCCGGCGACGTAGTCGAGGGTCAGCTGGTGGACGGCCTCGTGGTAGTCCACGAGGTCCTGGAGCCGCTCGACCCGCACGGCGTCCACGTCCTCGGAGGAGTGGCCGTAGCCGATGTCGTCCTCGTCGAACGGGCAGGTCGAAGCGTCTCCACCCAGCCCGTCGTGCCACGCCTGGGTCGCGCCGGAGAGGCCGGCAGACGTGGTCGTCCTGCACCCGGGCGGTGTGCCAGAGCAGCCAGACGATCGGGTTCCCGGTCGCCTCCGGGGCGCTGGTGGGCGGCCTCGAGGTCCAGGTCGGCGGCGATGTCGACGTACAGCTCGCGGATGCGTCCGAACGAGTCGGTCAGCAGCTCTGAGGTCTCCATGCCCCGAACCTACGACGCCGCCCTGACAAGCCCCGCACGAGGCCCGGATGGGGTAAGGGTCACCTTATTTGAAAGGGCCTCTGCATTAAGGGCACACTGATGTTGTGGAAATCGCCGGACAGCTGCCGCTCCGTGGGCAGACCCAGCACGACCAGCCCACGCGCGAGCGTGTGGTCCGGTCGGTCATGGTCAACGGTCCCTCCACCGCCGCGGCGCTCGCCGAGCGTCTCGAGCTCACCCCGGCCGCCGTACGCCGCCACCTCGACCAGCTGCTCGAGGACGGCACCCTCGAGGCCCGCGACCCCCGCACCACCGCCACCCGCGGCCGCGGCCGGCCGGCCAAGGTCTTCGCCCTGACCGACGCCGGGCGCGACCAGCTCGACCAGGCCTACGACGACCTCGCCGTGCAGGCGATCCGCTTCCTCGCCGAGACCGGTGGCAAGGAGGCCGTGCGCCAGTTCGCCGACCGCCGCGCCAACAAGATCGAGCAGCGCTTCGACGCCCTCGTCGAGGCCCGGCCCGACCTCGCGCCGCTCGAGGCTCTGGCCCAGGTCTTCACCGACGAGGGGTACGCCGCCGCGGTGCGCGACCTCCCCGTCGGCGAGCAGCTGTGCCAGCAGCACTGCCCGGTCTCCCACGTCGCCCACGAGTTCCCCGAGCTGTGCGAGGCCGAGACGGCCGCGATCAGCCGGATGCTCGGCGGCCGGCACGTCCAGCGCCTCGCGACCATCGCCCACGGCGACGGCGTCTGCACCACCTGCATCCCGAACACCCAGGCCACACCGCAAGACGCCACGCAGAACCCCGCCACGAACAACAAGGAGAGGGTCACCCGATGACTTCCATCGAAGAACTGAACCCGTCACTCAAGGGCATCGGCCGCTACGAGTTCGGCTGGTCCGACAAGAACGACGTGGGCGCCAACGCCAAGCGCGGCCTCAGCGAGGACGTCGTGCGCAACATCTCCACGCTCAAGAGCGAGCCCCAGTGGATGCTCGACCTGCGCCTGAAGGGCCTCAAGCTCTTCGGCCGCAAGCCGATGCCCAAGTGGGGTTCCGACCTCGGCGGCATCGACTTCGACAACATCAAGTACTTCGTGCGGTCCACCGAGAAGCAGGCCCAGACCTGGGACGACCTGCCCGCGGACATCAAGAACACCTACGACAAGCTCGGCATCCCCGAGGCGGAGAAGGCGCGCCTGGTCTCCGGTGTCGCGGCGCAGTACGAGTCCGAGGTCGTCTACCACAAGATCAACGAGGAGCTCGAGGCCCAGGGCGTCCTGTTCCTGGACACCGACACCGCCCTCAAGGAGCACCCGGAGATCTTCCAGGAGTACTTCGGCACCGTCATCCCCGTCGGTGACAACAAGTTCTCCGCGCTGAACTCCGCGGTGTGGTCCGGTGGCTCGTTCATCTACGTGCCCAAGGGCGTCCACGTCGAGATCCCGCTGCAGGCCTACTTCCGGATCAACACCGAGAACATGGGCCAGTTCGAGCGCACCCTGATCATCGCCGACGAGGACTCCTACGTGCACTACGTGGAGGGCTGCACGGCGCCGATCTACTCGAGCGACTCGCTGCACTCCGCAGTCGTGGAGATCATCGTGAAGAAGGGCGCTCGCGTCCGCTACACGACGATCCAGAACTGGTCGAACAACGTCTACAACCTCGTCACCAAGCGGGCGACCTGCGAGGCCGGCGCCACGATGGAGTGGGTCGACGGCAACATCGGCTCCAAGGTGACGATGAAGTACCCCGCCGTCTACCTGATGGGCGAGCACGCCAAGGGCGAGACCCTGTCGATCGCCTTCGCCGGCGAGGGCCAGCACCAGGACGCGGGCGCCAAGATGGTGCACGCGGCTCCGAACACCTCGAGCTCGATCCTGTCGAAGTCGGTGGCCCGTGGCGGTGGCCGTACGTCGTACCGCGGCCTCATCCAGATCAACGAGGGTGCCCACGGCTCGAAGAGCAACGTGCTGTGCGACGCGCTGCTGGTCGACCAGATCAGCCGCTCCGACACCTATCCCTACGTCGACATCCGCGAGGACGACGTCTCGATGGGTCACGAGGCCAGCGTCTCCAAGGTCTCCGACGACCAGCTGTTCTACCTGATGTCGCGAGGCATGGAGCAGGACGAGGCGATGGCGATGATCGTGCGCGGCTTCATCGAGCCGATCGCCAAGGAGCTCCCGATGGAGTACGCCCTGGAGCTGAACCGGCTGATCGAGCTCCAAATGGAGGGAGCAGTTGGCTAAGCGCTTCGCGCTTTGCCAACTGGTGGACTCTCGTGCTCGCTGACGCTCGCACTCGTCATGTTGGGTCAGTGCCGGTGTCACCACTCCATCCGAATGTGAACCAAGAAGGCTGATTGTGACTATTACCGAATCCGCGCGCGACGCGCTGGAAATGCCTGCCGAGAGGGTGCTCAGCCACCTGCACCCGGAGGGGTCCTTCGACCTCGCCGACCACGAGGTCCCCACGGGCCGCGAGGAGGTGTGGCGGTTCACGCCGCTCAAGCGGCTGCGTGGCGTGCAGGACAGCGCTGCGCTCGACGGGCACTCCTTCGAGGTCGAGGTCCACCCGGCACCCGGCGTCACCGCCGGCCAGGTCGGCACCGACCACGAGTCCCGGGGCGGCTCCGGCCTGGTGCCGCCGGACCGTGTCAGTGCGCGTGCCTGGGCAGCTGCCGACTCGGTCTTCCTCGTCGACGTCCCCAACGAGCACGTGGGCGACGAGGCCACCACGGTCACCCTGACCGGTACGGGCAACGAGGTCGCCTCCGCGGGACACCTCGTGGTGCGGGCCGGCGCCTTCTCGAGGTCGACCGTCGTACTCCGCTTCCAGGGCACCGCGACCCTCGTCGAGAACGTCGAGATCATCGTCGGCGACAGCGCCGAGCTGACCGTCGTCACCGTGCAGGACTGGGCCGACGACGCCGTGCACCACTCCACCCAGCACGCCAAGGTGGGCCGTGACGCGACGCTGCGCCACGTGGCCGTCTCCTTCGGTGGCGACGTGGTCCGCCACGACGTCACCGCGGAGTACTCCGGTCCCGGCGGCTCCGTGGAGATGCTCGGCATGTACTTCGCCGACGAGGGCCAGCACATCGAGCACCGCCTCTTCGTGGACCACAACCAGCCGAAGACCCGCAGCAACGTCGTCTACAAGGGCGCACTGCAGGGCGAGGGCGCGCACGCCGTCTGGATCGGCAACGTGCTGATCCGCAAGATCGCCGAGGGCATCGAGACCTACGAGGAGAACCGCAACCTGGTGCTCACCGAGGGCTGTCAGGCCGACTCCGTGCCGAACCTGGAGATCGAGACCGGCGAGATCCTCGGTGCCGGGCACGCCTCGGCCATCGGGCGGTTCGACGACAACCAGCTGTTCTACCTGCGCTCGCGCGGGATCGAGGAGTCCGAGGCACGCCGCCTGGTCGTGCACGGGTTCTTCAACGACCTGATCCGCAAGATCGGCGTCCCCGACCTCGAGGAGCAGCTCGTCCTGACCGTGGAGGCGGAGCTGGAGAAGAACGTCGGCCCGGTCATCGGCGCGACCGACCCGGTGGAGGTGCGGTGAGCTTCGTGCGAGCCTGCGCACTCTCCGACCTGACCGACAGCACCCCGCTGCGGGTCGAGGTCGACGGGCTCGACGTCGCCGTCGTCCAGCACGACGACGAGATCTTCGCCATCGAGGACGAGTGCAGCCACGCGGCTGTCGCGCTGTCCGAGGGTGACGTGGACGACTGCACCATCGAGTGCTGGATGCACGGGTCACGGTTCGACCTCCGCACCGGCAAACCGACCGGACCGCCGGCCACCGCGCCCGTCCCGGTCTTCCCCGTGCAGGTCGACGGGGACGACGTACTCATCGACATCGAGACCCCTATCGCTGGTTGAGGAGGGCCGCCAGGCCCGTCTCGAAACCACCCGACTTTCACACCAAGGAGCACCACATGGCAACGCTGGAGATCAAGGACCTGCACGTCTCGGTCGACACCGAGGACGGCCCCAAGGAGATCCTCAAGGGGGTCAACCTGACCATCGAGGGCGGGCAGACGCACGCGATCATGGGCCCCAACGGCTCGGGCAAGTCGACGCTGGCCTACTCGATCGCGGGTCACCCGAAGTACAACGTCACCCAGGGCTCGGTCACGCTCGACGGCGTCGACGTGCTGGCGATGTCCGTGGACGAGCGTGCCCGCGCCGGGCTGTTCCTGGCGATGCAGTACCCCGTCGAGGTCCCCGGGGTGTCGGTGTCCAACTTCCTGCGCACCGCGAAGACCGCCGTCTCCGGCGAGGCCCCCAAGCTGCGCACGTGGGTCAAGGACGTCAACGCGGCGATGGACCGCGTCAACATGGACAAGGCGTTCGCCACCCGCAACGTGAACGAGGGCTTCTCCGGTGGTGAGAAGAAGCGGCACGAGATCGTGCAGCTCGAGCTGCTCGACCCCAAGGTCGCGGTGCTCGACGAGACCGACTCCGGCCTCGACATCGACGCGCTCAAGATCGTCTCCGAGGGCGTGAACCGCTTCAAGGAGTCCGGCGACAAGGGCGTCCTGCTGATCACGCACTACACCCGGATCCTGCGCTACATCACCCCCGACTTCGTGCACGTCTTCGTCGACGGCCGGATGGTGGAAGAGGGCGGCCCCGAGCTCGCCGACCAGCTCGAAGCCGAGGGCTACGACAAGTACCAGAAGGCCGCGATCTGAATGGTTTCGACAAGCTCAACCGGCGTCTCGGGTCTCCTGCCCGGGCTCGAGATCATCCGCAAGGACTTCCCGATCCTCGAGCGCCGGCTCAGCGGTGACCTGCCACTGGTCTACCTCGACAGCGCCAACACCTCGCAGAAGCCGCAGTGCGTGATCGACTCGATGGTCGACCACCTCGAGCGGCACAACGCCAACGTGGCGCGGGCGATGCACCAGCTCGGCGCCGAGTCGTCGGCTGCCTTCGAGGACGCCCGCGACAAGGTGGCGGCCTTCCTGAACGCGCCCTCGCGCGACGAGGTGATCTTCACCAAGAACGCCACCGAGGCGCTCAACCTGGTCGCCAACACGATGGCGTGGGCCGGGCCGCTGGAGGTGAAGGCGGGCGACCGCGTGGTGATCACCGAGATGGAGCACCACTCCAACATCGTTCCCTGGCAGCTGCTCACCGAGCGCAAGGGCGCCGAGCTGCGCTGGTTCGGTCTGACCGACGACGGCCAGCTCGACCTGTCGAACATCGACGAGCTGATCACGCCTGCCACCAAGGTGGTCGCGCTGACCTGGGTCTCGAACATGCTCGGCACCGTCAACCCGGTCGCCGAGATCGCCCGTCGCGCCCACGAGGTCGGGGCTGTCGTGGTCGTCGACGCCTCGCAGGCCGCTCCGCAGCTGCCCGTCGACGTCCAGGCCGTCGACGCCGACTTCCTGGCGTTCACCGGCCACAAGGTCACCGGGCCCACCGGCATCGGCGTGCTCTGGGGCAAGGGCGAGCTGCTTCGCCAGCTGCCGCCGTTCATGGGTGGCGGCGAGATGATCGCCACCGTGTCGATGGAGAAGTCGACGTACGCCGACATCCCGCACCGCTTCGAGGCCGGCACCCCGCCGATCGTGGAAGCGGTCGGCCTCGGGTTCGCCGTGGACTACCTGAGCGAGATCGGCCTGGAGAACATCCACCGCCACGAGCAGACGATCACCGGCTACCTGCTCGACGGGCTCGCGACCGTCAGCGGCGTGAGTGTGCTGGGTCCGCTCGACCCGACCATGCGCGGAGGAGCGGTCTCCTTCGAGGTGGCCGGTGTGCACCCGCACGACGTCGCCCAGACCCTCGACGCCCGCGGGATCGCCGTACGCGCCGGGCACCACTGCGCGAAGCCGGCGCACAAGCGTTTCGGCGTGCAGAGCTCGACGCGCGCCTCGTCGTACCTCTACACGACGCCGGCCGAGATCGACGCCCTGATCGACGGGCTGAACTACACCAAGAACTACTTCAAGGTGGCCTGATGGATCTCGACTCGCTCTACCAGGAGATCATCCTGGACCACTACCGCAGCCCGCATCACGCAGGCCTGCGCGAGCCGTTCGAGGCCGAGGTGCACCACGTCAACCCCACCTGCGGCGACGAGGTCACCCTGCGCGTCCACCTCGAGGGCGAGCCGGGCTCCGAGACCGTCACCGACGTGTCGTACGACGCCGAGGGCTGCTCGATCAGCCAGGCGGCGGCGTCCGTGATGGCCGACCTGGTCATCGGCCAGCCGGTCGACAAGGCCCTCCGCACCCACGAGGCGTTCGTCGAGCTGATGCACGGCCGTGGCAAGGTCGAGCCCGACGAAGAGGTGCTCGAGGACGGCATCGCCTTCGCCGGTGTCGCCAAGTTCCCCGCACGCATCAAGTGCGCCCTGCTTTCATGGATGGCGTTCAAGGACGCCACCGCCCAAGCTTCTACCGGCGATTGAGCTCGTCGAAATCAGGAGGACTCATGACCGACACCCAGCACACCGATCTGCCCGACGTTCCGGAAGCCTCCGGCGGCGGCACCGCCACGGCCACCCAGGACGACGTGTTCGAGGCGATGAAGGACGTCGTCGACCCCGAGCTGGGGATCAACGTCGTCGACCTCGGCCTCGTCTACGACGTGCACCTCGACGACCACTCCAACGTCGTGCTCGACATGACGCTGACCTCCGCCGCGTGCCCGCTGACCGACGTGATCCAGGACCAGACCAACTCGGCCCTGGAGGGCATCGTCGGCGACGTCACCATCAACTGGGTGTGGATGCCGCCGTGGGGTCCCGACAAGATCACCCCGGACGGTCGCGAGCAGCTGCGGGCACTCGGCTTCAACGTCTGAGACCCTGAGGCGTGGACGACCTCAGTGTGGACCTCAGCATGGACCTGTCGGAGCTCCTCGAGGGGATCCGGCAGGCTCTCGTCGAGTTCGTCGAGCACGCGCGCCGCGCGGGTCTCGCGACGCCCACGCTGACGGCTCCCGACTGGACCGTGGCACAGCTGATCGCCCACCAGGGGATGGTCCACCGCTGGGCCGACGCCCTCGTGCGCGGTGAGCGCGTCGACCCGTCGAGCTTCGAGGCAGAGGGTCTGGCGGCCGAGGACCCGCTCGAGTGGCTGCGCCTGGGCGGCCTGAGGGTGATCGACACCATCCTCGACGCCCCCGAGGACCTCGAGGCCCCGGTGTTCCTGAACGACGCGCCTGCCCCCAGGCAGTTCTGGGCGCGCCGCCAGTGCCACGAGACCACCATCCACGCCGTCGACGCCCTGTCGGCCTCGCTCGGCCGGTTCCCGACGGCCGCCGAGACCGGCTGGATCACCCGCGAGCTGGCGGTCGACGGCATCGACGAGCTGCTGACGGGCTTTCTGACCCGGCCGAGGAACGAGCTGAACACACAGTCGCCGACCACGATCGCGGTGCGCCCGACCGACATGGACTACAGCTGGCAGCTGCACCTCAGCGACCAGCCGGCCACCGTGGAGCGCGGGACCATGAACCGCCACCGGTTCCGTCTCCGCAACCGTGAGCACGCCGACGTGGTCCTCGAGGCGCCGGCGGTGACGCTCTACCTCGCCCTGTGGAACCGCAGCAACGAGGTGCAGGCCGACGGGTTCGGCTTCTGGCGCGAGAACGCCAACGTCACCTGGGCGTGAGATGAACGAGGTCCTCGTGCCCGTCGCTCGGCTCGAGCGCTGGGTCCAGAACTTCGTCTCCCGGCACGGGGAGACCGAGCTCGCCTCCCGCGGGAGCAGCCTCACCGGTACCGCCGCCGATGGCTCCACCTTCACGGCACACCCGCCCTTCGCCACGCCGTACGACGGACCGCCCGTCCTCGCCGACTTCGCCGCGGCCTGCTCACCACCGCAGCTGTGGGGTGTGCTGCTCGTGCGCAAGGGCGGCTTCGCCGTCGCCCGGCTGTCGGGGGAGCGGACCGTCGAGTCGAAGGTCGGCCAGCGGCACGTCCAGGGACGGACCAAGGCCGGCGGCCAGAGCCAGCAGCGCTTCTCCCGGCGCCGTGACAACCAGGCCCGGGTGGCCTACGAGGCTGCCGCTGAGCACGCGGCCCGGATCCTCGACGGGGTGACCCAGGTCGTCACCGGCGGAGACCATCAGGCTGTCGAGGCCGTGCTCTCCGACCGGCGGCTGGCCGCGCTGGCCGTCGTACCTCCCTTCCTGGCGGTGCCCGACCCTCGTCGCTCGGTGCTGGAGCAGGCCGTCCAGGATGCCTGCTCGATCCGGGTCGAGGTGACTAACTCGTGACGGGGGCGTGCACCACGACGTGCTGCACGGGCACGTCGTACTTCTCCCGGGCGTCGGCCACGACACCGCGGCGCAGCCACGTGGACCGCTCCTCGGGCTGGGTGGCGATCACCACGTGGTCGGGGCCGAACTCGCGCATCGCCTTGTCCAGCGCGACCAGCGGGCGGTAGTCACCCAGCTCGCCGTCCACGGTCAGCCCCCGTGAGCGCAGCGTCTCCAGGGTCCGGTCGAGCCGCTCCTGGGCCGCGACCGTCGTGGCCTGCCAGACGAACGCCGCACCCTCCCGGTCGGCCTGCCCGGTGTCGACCGGGTTCGCCGGCACGACCACGAAGTACTCCGCCTGGTCACTGCCCTCGATGCGCTCCAGCGCGTCGTGCAGCTCGTCCTCGGCCATCGTCTGGTTCGCGAGCACGACGATCTTCTGGGCCGCGCCGGTGCTCTTCTCGGACGTCGAGCTCGTCGGGCGACACAGAGCCGCCGCGCCACTTCGTGACGGCGTACAGCGCCAGCACGACGCCCCACGACAGCAGGCTCAGCAGCAGCTGCGAGCGGGTGTCGCTCTTGAAGGCCATCTGCACGAGCACCGCGACGATCCCGACGGCGGCCAGGATCGTCAGCACCGGGAAGAACCACATCTTGACCTTGAGGTCCTCCTCCGGCGTCTGCCGGCGCAGCACGAACTGGGAGATGGCGATCAGCAGGTAGACGAACAGGATCACCGCGCCGGAGGAGTTCAGCAAGAAGGTGAACACGGTGTCGGGCGAGACGTAGGCCGCGATCACGCTCAGGAAGCCGATGACGGTCGAGGCGAGGATCGCCCAGACCGGGACGCCGCGACCGTTCACCGTGATCAGACGCATCGGCGCCTCCTTGCGGGCCGCCAGCACGAAGAGCATCCGCGAGGCGGTGTAGAGCCCGGAGTTGAGGCAGGAGAGCACAGCGGTCAGGACGATGGCGTTCATGAGGTCGTCGGCATAGGGGATGCCCATCTCCTTGAACGCCGCGACGTACGGCGAGGCACCCAGCTTGCTGTCGTTCCAGGGAACGATGCACACGAGCAGGAAGATCGACCCGACGTAGAAGGTGCCGACCCGGACGATCACCGACTGGGTGGCCTTGGCGATCGCCTTCTCGGGGTCGTGCGATTCGGCGGCCGCGACGGTGGCGATCTCGGCACCGACCATGGAGAACACGACCACGACGATGCTCGAGAAGATCGCGCCGACTCCCTCGGGCAGGAAGCCGCCGTGGTCGGTGAGGTTGCTGACGTCGAAGTCCTGGTCCGGCCACAGGCCGAGGACGAAGAGCGCGCCGAGGACGAGGAAGGCGATGATCGCGAAGACCTTGATCCCGGCGAACCAGAACTCGAACTCGCCGTAGGACCCCACCGAGAACAGATTGGTGGCGGTCATCAGGATCATCAGCCCGAGGGCGAGGGTCCACAGCGGGGCGTCGATCCACACCCGGAGGATCTGGGCGCCGGCCACCGCCTCGAAGCCGACGACGATCACCCAGAAGTACCAGTAGAGCCAGGCCACAGAGAACCCGGCCCAGCCGCCGAGAGCGCGCCGTGAGTAGTCCGCGAACGAACCCGTCGACGGGTTGGCGGTGGCCATCTCGCCGAGCATCCGCATCACCAGGATGATCAGCACGCCAGTGATCAGATAGCTGAGGAACGCGGCCGGACCGGTCTCGTTCATCACCACCCCGGAGCCGACGAACAGGCCGGCGCCGATCACCCCGCCGATCGCGATCATCGTCAGGTGTCGCTGCTTGAGGCCCTTCTGGAGCTGTGCGGGTGGCTCGGTGGTGGTCGTCATGGGATCTGTCGTACCCCGCCCACTCGCCCGGCTAACCGGTCCGAGCGCCGGCGCTCTGTCAGGATGGGAGCCATGTGGGAGCCCGACCCGTCGTGGCACGAGCTTCCCGGTGTGGGTGGTCCGTCCACCCAGGGCGTCTGGCTCGCCGAGTCGGAGGGACGCCGTTGGGTAGTCAAGCGGCTCGCTGCCCCGGATGAGCGGACCCGAGCGCTCACCGACAGCAGCTACGCCGGGTACTGGCGGCGTGAGGCCGAAGTGGCCAGGGACCCGGCGGTGGTCGACGGACCCGGCCTGGTTCCGGTTGAGTTCGGCAGGGTGGAGGAGGACGACGAGGGCGCCACCGTGTGGAGCCTCGAGCAGGTGGGCGAGCCGCCGACGGGACTGTTCGTGGCACGGGCCCTGGGTCGGTTCGCGGCGGCGGACCATCACGTGCCCGGCTGGGCGTCCCGCAACCTGCTCGAGGACCGGCTGGCGATGGCCGAGGAGCGCGGCGGGTGGAGAACCCTGGCCCGCACCACGCTCGCCGATGTCGCCGACAACCTGTGGCAGCGGCGCTCCCACTGGCTGGCCAGGTGCGCCGACGGCCCGGACGGTCGGGTGCACGGGGACGCCGTACCGGCCAACTTCCTTGGTCGCCGTGGTGAGGACGTCGTCGCCGTGGACTGGCAGTGCTTCGGGGTCGGACCGGTGGGTGCGGACGTCGGCTACTACGCGTTGTCCGTGCGTGAGGAGTTCGACGTGCTCGTCGATGCCTTCCTGGACGGTGTCGGCCCCGACTGCGACCGGGAGGCGATCAGGCTGGCAGCCCGCGTCACGGCCGTGTACAGCGTGCTGAGCCGGGCGGAGTGGGCCCTGGCCCAGGCAGCGCGCGGCGAAGGTGCCCTGGCGGGGAAGTTCCGGCACCCGGCGGTGGCGCCGTACGTGCGGGAGCTGCAGCGCCAGTTCCCCCAGATCGAGCAGCTGCTCGACTGAGCAGGCGTTCAGACGGTGACGACCCGCTCACCGTCCAGGAGCTCGGCGACCGGGCCGGTCACCTCGGCACCCAACAGCGTGGCCCTCGCGAAGTCCGAGGCGGCACGCTCGAACACCGAGCGGTGACGCAGCATCGCGTGCCGGCCACCGGTCACCCGCAGGTAGCCGACCGGACCGGTCCGTGCCAGCCGTTCCGCCAGGGCCATGGAGCGACGGGGGTCGGCGATGCGGTCGTCGGTGCCGTGCACGATCAGGGCGGGCCGCCCGCCCAGGTCGACCTCGTCGGCCGTCTGCACCCACGGGTTGAGTCCCACCACGCTGGTCACCTCGGGCTGGTCAGCGGAAAGGAGGGCGGCCCGGCCACCGAGCGAGTGGCCCACCAGGCACGTCGGCAGTGGGCCACCGTGCCGGTCGGTCAGCTCGCGCAGGGCCCAGCGGACGTCCTCGACGGGGGTGTGCCGGGTGTCCCAGCCACGCACCGAGTTCAGCAGGCGTACGACGGCCAGCCGGCCGCGCCCCGCCCGGGCGATGCGTCGGGCGATCGGCACCATCCGCAGCACGGAGAGCTGCGTGGGGCTGACCATGGTGGTCTCGCGCCGGGACGCGCCACCGTGGAGCACGAGGACGAGGCCTTCGGCGTTCTTGGGGGCACGGGTGACGACGAGCCGAGCGCTGACATCCATGCAGGGAATCTAGCGAGCGGGCCAAGATCCTCGCGGAACGACCGTGTGCGACACCCGCGGTCACCGTCCCAGGCGATCAGCGAGAGATCAGGTCCCGCTTGAGGAAGGCGCGCAGCGCGACGACGCCCAGCACCACGCTCACGAGCAGCACACCGACCACCCGACCCCACGGGACCGCCTCCACCGGGTACCGCCCCAGATGGCTGAACGGAGACGTGTCGATCAACCAGTCCGGCAGGCGCAGGACCGCGCCGAAGAGGAGCACGACCACGCAGAACCCGAGCGTGAGCCAGCCCAGGACCGCCCAGCGCGGGACGCCGCCGACGAGGAGCATCGTGATCGCACCGAGGACCAGGACACCTGGCACCATCACCAGTGTCGCGCCGAACAGGTCACCGAACCGGTCCCAGTCACCGGTGCTGAGGCCGAAGCCGATCCCCATCCCGACGCCCGCCGACGCGACGGCCAGCACGCTTCCGGCAACCGTGAGGAGCGCATGGGCCAGCCACCAGCGCCGACGTGGCATCGCCGTGGTGACCAGGGCCTCCAACCGCCCTTCCTCCTCCTCGGCGCGCGGACGCAGCGCCGAGGAAACCGTGAACCCCGAGGCGATCAGGGCCATCATCACCCCCGCGGTCGCGTAGAAGCCGTCGACCAGGTCATCGGAGGCGCCGACGAACAGGTCGCTGGCGGCCCCTGAGTCACCGATCAGGGACTTGACGTCGTCGCCGATCGATCCGTAGGCGAGCCCCGTGAGCAGCAGGCCGACGCTCCAGCCGACGACAGAGCCGCGTTGCAGGCGCCAGGTGAGTCCGACGACACCTCGCAGACCTCGACCCGCGGACGCCGGTCCGGGCCGCGACGCCCAGAGCCCAGCTCCGTAGTCCCGGGCACCGAAGGCGGAGTATGCCGCGACCAGGGCGACGCCCGTGAAGCCCGCGAGCAGGAGGAGCGGCCACCAGCGCTCTCCGGAGTAGGCGTGCATCGCCTGGTACCAGCCGATGGGAGAAAGCCAGGAGAGCGCGCCGGCGCTGACGTCGCCGACCGCGCGCAGCGCGTAGGCGACGCCGATCACGGTGCCGGTGATGCCGTACGCCGCACGCGTGCTGGAGGTCAGCTGGCAGGCCGTCAGCGCCACGGCTCCGAAGGCCAGCCCCGTCGCAGCCAGGCCGACTCCCAGGCACAGGGCGCCCGGCACAGCTAGCCCGTAGGCGATCAGGCTCCCGGTCACCCCGGCTCCCACGAGCACGTCGGCCACGGCCATGGTGACCAGCGCCGAGGTCATCGGCGTACCTCGCGAGACCGCGCCGGCACGCAGGAGCTCGTCGCGGCCGGACTCCTCCTCGGCACGGGTGTGCCGCCCCACCAGCAGCATGCTCATCAGCCCGGCGACCACGGCTCCGAACGCCGACGCCTGCCAGGCCACCTGTCCGCCGGTCGTGTCCAGCGCTCGTGGAGGCCCGGCCATCGCGACGAAGGCCGGGTTGCTGCCCATCGAGGCGGCGGCCTCCTCGAAGGCCTTCCGCGTCGTGTAGATGCCGTCCACGCTCGGTGCCTGGGACCAGTAGAGGACGGTGATCCCAACGACGAACCACAGCACCATCCACCGGTCCCGCCGCGCGGAGGTTCGCAGGAAGACCCCGAGGCCGGTCACGCGGGCGGCTCCTCGACCTCGTCGCCGTAGTGCCGCAGGAAGAGCTCCTCCAGGGTGGGGGGCTGGCTGGTCAGGGTGCGGACACCCGCTGCCGTGAGCGCTCGCAGCGCCCCGTCCAGCTCCACGGTGTCCACCTCGAAGGAGACCCGGTTGCCCTCCACGACCAGGTCGTGGACACCTGCGGCGCCCTGGAGCGCGGTCGCGGGCAGGTCCAGCTCCGCGCGGACCGAGGTCCGCGTCAGGTGGCGGAGTTCTGCCAGGGTGCCCGTCTCGACGACTCGCCCTGCCCGGACGATGCTGACCCGGTCGCACAGGCTCTCGACCTCCGCGAGGATGTGGCTGGACAGCAGCACCGTGCCGCCCTGTTCGCGGAACGAGTCGACGCACGTCTGGAACCGGCTCTCCATGATCGGATCCAGGCCAGAGGTGGGCTCGTCGAGCAGCAGCAGCTCCACGTCGGAGGCGAGGGCCGCGACCAGTGCCACCTTCTGGCGGTTGCCCTTGGAGTAGGCACGGCCCTTCTTGGTCAGGTCGAGCTCGAACAGGTCGACCAGCTCGGAGCGTCGCGCCGGGTCCGTTCGGCCGCGGAGGCGACCCAGGAGGTCGATCGTCTCGCCGCCGCTCAGGTTGGGCCACAGCGTCACGTCACCCGGCACGTAGGCGAGTCGTCGGTGCAGCTCCGCAGCGTCGCGCCACGGGTCCCCGCCCAGGAGCCGCACCACCCCCGAGTCCGCGCGCAGCAGTCCCAGCAGCACTCGGATCGTGGTCGACTTGCCGGCCCCGTTGGGACCCAGGAACCCGAAGACCTCACCCGCGCGCACCTCCAGGTCGAGCCCATCCAGGGCACGGGTGTGGCCGAACGTCTTGACCAGGTGCTCGATCTCCACGAGGTAGGTCATGTAAGCAAACTAACGCCGCCCACGCATCTCCGGGGAGGACCCGGCACGGTCATCTAGTCTCGGACCATGGCCGAAGGCTCCTCATCCGTGAGCAAGCGGCCCCTCGCCGATCCGCACACCCTGGTGGGGACCTGGCGGCTCTCGCGGGTGATCGACGACCGGATCGCGGGTGTACAGAGCCTGGTCGACGGGCAGCTGTCGCTCACGGCCGTCTCGCCGGACCGGATCCGCTGGGAGGAGCAGGGCCAGTGGCACCAGGCGACGGGCGATGTCGCCGTACGCCGTGGCCTGTGGCTCGTCCGCGACGAGGAGACCGACACCTGGTGGGTCCGGTTCGAGGACGAGCGCGACTTCCACCCGTGGCTGCCGGGCGAGCCCGTCGTGCACCCGTGCGCGCCGGACACCTACCGCGGCGTCGTCAGCGGTACGCCGCAGCGCTGGACGGTCGAGTGGGACGTGACCGGCCCGGCCAAGGACTACTCGATGTCGACCGAGCTGAGCCGACCGGAGTGAGGGTCAGCCCTTCTTGTGCAGGGCGTCGACCCCGCGCCACACGATCGGCAGCAGGCCGGCCGCCAGCGCGATCTTGAGCGCGTCGCCGAACAGGTAGTTCTTCATGCCGATGTCCCAGGCGGTGCCGAGGCCGATGTTGAGGTCGAACATCAGGTAGGCGAGGCCGAAGGCGTAGACGACGGCGTTGCCCAGGAGCATGGTTCCGACGACCCGGAGGGGCGAGCGGTCCCCGCCGCGGCTGGCGAGCGCGCCGACGAGGCCGGCCGCGACCACGAAACCGATGACGTAGCCGAACGAGGGGAAGTCGAAGCCCGAACCACCGGCGGCGTACCACGGCATTCCGGCCATGCCGGCGACCATGTAGAGCGCGAGCGAGGCTGCTCCACGCTGCCAGCCGAGCGCGGCACCCACGGTGAGCGCGGCGAAGGTCTGACCGGTCACCGGGACCGGGGAACCGGCGACCGGGATGGCGATCTGGGCCAGCAGCCCGGTGAACGCGGCGCCGCCGAGGACGAGCAGCACGTCGCGGACACGGGTGCCCGGAACGAGGTCGGCCAGGACGAGCGGGCGACGCTGGTGCAGCGGCAGGGACATGGCTGAGCTGGACATGCGGTGACCTCCGGAACGACGGGCCAGGATGCGCCATGTTTACCAGAGCAGCGCCCTCCCGATCGCCGGCAGTGCGCTACTGGACGGTCACAAGTGACGCAGTGCACTCAGAGGTTGTCGGTGGCGAAGGTGTCGCAGCCCTTGATCGTGCCCTGGGTCAGTCCCTGGTTGAACCAGCGCACCCGCTGCTTGGCCGAGCCGTGGGTGAACGTGTCGGAGTTGACCCGTGCCGGAGCCACGCTTCTGGATCCGGTCGTCGCCGACGGCCTGGGCCGCGTCGATGGCCAGCTTGATGTCGTCCTGGGTGAGGCCCTCGATGATCGCGTTTCCCTGGCTGTCCTTGGTCTCCTGGGCTCCCTTGGCCCAGGCACCGGCGAGGCAGTCGGCCATCAGCTCGACCCTCACCGCGTCGCTCTTGGGTCCCTGCGTGGGTGCTTGATCCTGCCGAGGATGCCGAGCTGGTCCTCGATGTGGTGGCCGTACTCGTGGGCGATCACGTAGCCGATCGCGAAGGTGCCGCCCTTGGCGCCGAGCTGGCCCTCGAGCATGTCCTTGAAGAACGACGAGTCGAGGTAGACCTGGCGGTCGTTCGGGCAGTAGAACGGGCCCGTGTCGGCGGTGGCCTGGCCGCAGCCCGGAGTCGGTCGAGCCCTGGAAGCGGACCGTCTTGACGGTCTCGTACTGCCCCTTCACCTGCTGGGGGTAGGCCGTGCTTCCAGTAGTCCTGCACCGAGTTGGTGAACAGGTCGATGGCGCAGGCGTCGGACTTGTTGGCGTCGGCCCCGGTCTTGCAGGTGTTCTGCGGTCGGCGGTGTCGCCGCCGCCAGCCGCTGTCGCCGGAACCGACGGTGCACTGGTTGAGCACGACGAACAGGATGACCACGACGATCGTGCCGAGCCCGATCTTGCCGCCACCGCCGCTGGGGATGGGCAGGCGCATGCCGCCGCCGCCCGCCACCACCGCTGCGGGTCTCGATCTGGCTCTGGTCGATCCTGGCCTTCGGGTTGAAGCGCATCTGGGTCGTGTCCCTTTCACCCGGGTGGGCTCGTAGACTAGCCACCGGCGTGCCCACGACGTACCCCACCGGACCCGCCCCATGAGGTGGAGTCGCCACACATCTTTCGAAAGCCTGTCTTGATCACTGTCTCCAAGCTCGAGGTGCGCGCTGGTGCGCGCCTGCTGATGGACGACGTGTCCTTCCGGATCGCCGCCGGCGACCGGATCGGGCTCGTCGGCCGCAACGGCGCCGGGAAGACCACGCTGACCAAGATCCTCGCCGGCGAGGCGCTGCCCGGCGGGCGGCACGGTCACCTCCTCGGGCGACATCGGCTACCTGCCGCAGGACCCGCGGACCGGCGACCCCGAGGTGCTCTCGCGCGACCGGATCCTCTCGGCGCGAGGCCTCGACACCGTCGTACGCCGCCTGCGGGAGTCCGAGACCGAGATGGGCAGCGACGACCCGCTCATCCGCGACCGGGCGATGAACCGCTACGAGAAGGCCGAGGCCGCCCTGCACGCCGCCGGTGGCTACGCCGCCGAGGCCGAGGCCGCCCAGATCGCCTCCTCGATCGGCATCGCCGACCGGCTGATGGACCAGCCGCTGCGCACCCTCTCCGGCGGCCAGCGCCGCCGCGTGGAGCTCGCCCGGATCCTGTTCTCCGGCGCCGAGACGCTGCTCCTCGACGAGCCCACCAACCACCTCGACGCCGACTCGATCGGCTGGCTGCGCGAGTTCCTGCGCAACCACAAGGGCGGCCTGGTGGTGATCTCCCACGACGTCGGACTGCTCGAGGCGTGCGTCAACCGGGTGCTGCACCTCGACGCCAACCGCGCGGTGATCGACATCTACAACATCGGCTGGAAGGCCTACCTCGCCCAGCGCGAGACCGACGAGAAGCGGCGCAAGCGCGAGCGCGTCAACGCCGAGACCAAGGCCAAGACGCTGACCGACCAGGCCAACAAGATGCGCGCCAAGGCCACCAAGGCCCAGGCCGCGCAGTCGATGCTCAAGCGCGCCGAGAAGCTGATGGCGGGCATCGAGGGGGAGCGCAAGGCCGACCGCGTCGCCCGGATCAAGTTCCCCGCGCCCGCCCCCTGCGGCAAGACCCCGCTCACGGCGAGCGAGCTGTCGAAGTCCTACGGCTCGCTGGAGGTGTTCACCGACGTCGACCTCGCCGTCGACAAGGGCAGCCGCGTGGTCATCCTCGGCCTCAACGGCGCCGGCAAGACCACGCTGCTGCGCATCCTGGCCGGCGTCGACCAGTCCGACACCGGCGCGGTCGAGCCCGGGCACGGACTGAAGATCGGCTACTACGCCCAGGAGCACGAGACCCTGGACACCACGCGCACGGTGCTGCAGAACCTGCACGCCGCCGCGCCGCAGCTCCAGGACACCGAGGCGCGTTCGGTGCTCGGCTCGTTCCTGTTCTCCGGCGACGACGCCAACAAGCCGGCCTCGGTGCTCTCCGGCGGCGAGAAGACCCGGCTGGCCCTGGCGATCCTGGTCGTCTCCAGCGCCAACGTGCTGCTGCTCGACGAGCCGACCAACAACCTCGACCCGGCGTCGCGCGAGGAGGTGCTGGCCGCCATCCGCGAGTACGCCGGCGCGATCGTGCTGGTGACCCACGACGAGGGCGCCGTACACGCGCTGGAGCCGGACCGGGTGCTGATCCTGCCCGACGGCGTCGAGGACCTCTGGACCCCCGACTACGCCGACCTGGTCGCGCTGGCCTGAGCGTCCAGAGTGCGCCCGCACTAGAGTCCGGTTCATGCCTCCTGACTCCGAACCCTCGCACGCCGCCGGCCTCGCGGTCGCAGCTCGACGGCGCCGACGCTCGACCGTCACCCTGGACAAGCCCGACCGGCGCAACAGCCAGACCCGCGGCTGTGGCACGCGCTGGCCGCGATCGGCGAGGCGCTGCCCGACGAGGTCCGCGTGGTCGTGGTCCGCGGCGCGGGCGACTGCTTCTCCGCCGGCATCGACATCCGGCTGCTCGGCCCCGACGGCGTCGAGGGCGAGGAGTCGGTCCTCGAGCTGATGCACGCGCAGCGACGAGCAGATCCTCGACGCGATCGACGGCTACCAGCGCGGGCTTCACCTGGCTCGCCGACCCGCGGATCGTCTCGGTCGCCGCGGTGCACGGCTACGCGATCGGCGCCGGCTTCCAGCTCGCCCTCGCCTGCGACCTGCGGGTGGTCGCGGACGACGTGAAGTTCTGCATGAAGGAGCCCGCGCTCGGCCTGGTGCCCGGACCTCGCGGGAACAAAACCCCTCGTGGACCTTGTTGGCTATTCGCGGGCGCTGGAGATCTGCGCCACCGCGAGGTACGTCGAGGCCGACGAGGCCCGGCGAGCTGGGCATCGCCACCGCCGTCGTGCCCGCGAGCGAGCTCGACGCGACCACCTCCGACCTGGTCGAGGCGCTGCTCGCCAACAACGCCGGGGCCGTCCGGGAGACCAAGGCCCTGCTGCAGGCGGCCGGCGGACCGCGACCTGGACGAGCAGCGGCTGGCCGAGCGCGAGGCGCAGGTCCGCCGGTTCCGCGAACTTGTCGGAGGGGCCTGAGACGCTCTGAGCAGTGACGACCGGGACGACCCGGACAGGAAGGGGACGCAGATGAGCGGCGATGAGTCCCTGGGCACGCTGATGCGCACCATGCGCCGCGACCGCGTCCGTGGTCGACCAGAAGCTGACCCGCGAGACCGTGCGCCGGGTCGTCGGCTTCGCGCTGCCCGCACCGGGCGCTGATCGCCGGCTTCCTGGTCTTCGTCGTCCTCGACGCCGGCCTCGTCGTGGTCAACCCGCTGCTGATCAAGCACCTGCTCGACGACGGCATCATCGGCAAGGACGCCAGCCTGGTGCTGTGGCTCGCCCTGGCGATGGGCGTCGTCGTCGATCCTGGACGCGATCCTCGGGCGTCGGCTCCGGCTACCTCTCCTCGCGCATCGGCGAGAGCCTGATCTTCGACCTCCGCACCAAGGTGTTCGCCCACGTGCAGCGGATGTCGCTGGCGTTCTTCACCCGCACCCAGACCGGCGCCCTGGTGTCGCGGCTCAACAACGACGTGATCGGCGCCCAGCGCGCGTTCACCTCGACGCTGTCGAGCACCGTCTCCAACTCGATCAGCGTGGTGGTCGTCGGCATCACCATGTTCGCGCTGAGCTGGCAGGTCACGCTGGCCTGCCTGGCGCTGTTCCCGCTGCTGCTGCTCGCCTCGCGCTGGGTCGGGCGCCAGATCAGCGGCCTGACCCGCCGGCAGATGGACGGCAACGCCGACCTCGGCAACATGATGACCGAGCGGTTCAACGTCGGCGGCGCGCTGCTGCTCAAGCTGTTCGGACGCCGCGACGAGGAGGACGCGAAGTACGCCGAGAAGGCCGGCCGTGGTCCGCGACCTCGGCATCCGGATCTCGCTGGTCACCCGGATCTTCATGGCGATGATGATGCTGATCCCGGCGCTGGCGACCGCGCTGGTCTACGGCATCGGCGGCACCCTCGCCGTCAACGGCGCCCTGACCATCGGCACCCTGACCGCGCTGGCCACCCTGCTGCTGCGGCTGCTCGGGCCGCTCCAGGGGCTCTCCAACGTGCGCGTCGACGTGATGACCGCGCTGGTCAGCTTCGACCGCGTCTTCGAGGTGCTCGACCTGCCCTCGACCGTGCAGGAGAAGCCGGACGCCGTGGCCGCTGCACGCCGGGCGCCTCGCGGGTGGAGTTCGACCACGTGGAGTTCACCTACCCGCGCGCCGACGAGGTCTCGCTGGCCTAGCCTGGAGACGGTGGCCCGCGTGGAGAAGCCGCGACAACGGCCAGGTGCTGCACGACGTCACCTTCGTCGCCGAGCCCGGGCAGATGATCGCGCTCGTCGGGCCTTCGGGTGCCGGCAAGACCACGATCACCCACCTGGTGGCGCGGCTCTACGACGTCACCGGCGGGAGCGGTGCGGGTCGGCGGGCACGACGTCCGCGACGTGACCCTGCAGTCCCTCGAGGACGCCGTCGGCTACGTCACCCAGGACGCCCACATGTTCCACGACACCATCCGCGAGAACCTCCGCTACGCCGCGCCGGACGCCACCGACGAGCAGATCTGGGCGGCGCTGGAGTCGGCCCGGATCGCCACGCTGGTGCGCGTCGATGCCCGACGGCCTCGACACCGTCGTCGGCGACCGCGGCTACCGGCTCTCCGGCGGCGAGCGGCAGCGGCTGGCGATCGCCCGGCTGCTGCTCAAGGCGCCCGGCGATCGTCGTCCTCGACGAGGCGACCGCCCACCTCGACTCCGAGTCGGAGTACGCCGTGCAGCGTGCCCTCGACCAGGCGCTCGAGGGCCGCACGTCGCTGGTGATCGCCCACCGGCTCTCCACCGTGCGCAACGCCGACCAGATCCTCGTCGTCGACGACGGCCGCATCGTGCAGCGCGGCACCCACGCGCAGCTGCTCGCCGAGGGCGGGCTCTACGCCGACCTCTACCGCACCCAGTTCGTCGAGGACGCCGCGCAGCCCGACCCGGTCGAGCTCGACCGGCTTGGCTGACTTGGTCGCCATGGACCTCGGACTCTCCGAACGCGTCTACGTCGTCACCGGTGGCGGCCGCGGCCTCGGCCGCGCCACCGCCGACCTGCTGGTCGCCGAGGGAGCGCGCGTCGTGCTCTCCGGGCGCAGCCAGGACACCCTGGACGCGGCGGTCGGCGAGCTCGGTGACGAACGCGGTCGCGGTCGTGGGCGACAACGCCGACCCCGACGACCGCCACGCGGCTGGTGGACGCCGCCAGGACACGTGGGGTCGGCTCGACGGCGCGCTGATCTCCGTCGGCGGCCCGCCCACCGGCACGGTGATGGACACCCCCGACGAGGCCTGGACGAGCAGCTTCGAGTCGGTGTTCGTCGGCGGGCTGCGCGTCGCCCGCGCGGTCGCCGGCGCCATCGACGGGCCCGGGGTCGATCGCCTTCGTGCTGTCCAGCTCGGTGCGCGCGCCGCTGCGCCAACCTGGCGATCTCCAACGGGCTGCGGCCCGGCCTGGCGATGGCGGCGAAGACGCTCGCCGACGAGCTCGGCCCGCGCGACATCCGGGTCAACGGGCTGCTGCCCGGGCCGCGTCGGCACCGAGCGGGTCGCCGAGCTGGACGCCGCGACCGGTGACGCGGAGGCCGCGCGGGCGAAGGCGATCGCGACGATCCCGCTGGGCCGCTACGGCGAGCCGGAGGAGTTCGCGCGCGGCCGCGGCCTTCCTGCTCAGCCCGGCGTCATCCTTCGTCACCGGCGTGATGCTGCCCGTGGACGGCGGCATGCTGCGGGCGCTCTGAGCGCTGCCCGTCGCGCCGCCTCGTGCCGCGTCGCTGCCGGAACTCGTCCCAGGCCAGGTAGCAGAACCCGAAGATCGCCAGCGCCCCGAAGAACCACCACTGCAGGCCGTAGAAGAAGTGCGGCCCGTTGCTGGTGTCGTCGGGGAGCTCGGTCGGCTGCGAGCTGCGTCGCGGGCGCCGGGCTCTCCTCGGCGAGGTCGACGAAGCCGCGGTAGAGCGGGTAGGGCAGCACCTCGGCGATGCGTGCGTCGAGGAGATCGCCCGGGTGGACAGGTCGCTGACCTTGGTGGCGCTGCCGGTCGCGTCCCGGCGTACCCAACCGGTGACGGTGACCTGCCCGTCGGTCACCTCCGGGAGCTTCGGGCCGGCTGGCGCCGGAGTTCTCGGTGGCCATCCAGCCGCGGTCGACGAGGACGGCCGGACCGTCGTCGGTGACCAGCGGCGTGACCACGTCCACGCCGGCGCCCGCGTCGCGGGTCTGGTACTTGAGCACGATCGTGTGCTGGTCGTCCCAGGTGCCGTGGACGGTCACCCGCCGCCACTCGTCCTGCGCGCTGGGCGCCCGGTCGCGTGGAGAGCACGTCGTCGACGGGCGGTCGGCGCGAGCTTCAGGTTGGTGGAGACGATGCGGTTGTCCTGCTTGCGCTCGTCGAGCCGGTGGAACTGCCACTGGCCCAGCTGGGTGGCCAGCCAGGCCAGGACCACGACGACCAGGGCGAACAGCACCCAGCGCCGGCTCAGCAGGAATCTCACGCCGCGAGCCTAGTTCGTGGTTGCCCCAGTCCCTAGACTGGCCGGGTGAGCTCGATCCACGCGGCGACCTCGGACTGGTCGACAGCTACGGGCGCGTCGCGACTCGGACCTGCGCGTCTCGCTCACCGATCGGTGCAACCTGCGGTGCAGCTACTGCATGCCGGCCGAGGGCCTGGACTGGCTGCCCACCGAGGAGACGCTGACCGACGACGAGGTCGTCCGCCTGGTCCGGATCGGCGTCGAGCAGCTGGGCATCCGCGAGGTCCGGTTCACCGGCGGCGAGCCGCTGCTGCGCCGTGGCCTGCCGGACATCGTCGCCCGCACCAAGGCGCTCGACCCGAGCCCCGAGGTCTCGCTGACCACGAACGCCCTCGGCCTCTCGCGCACCGCCGAGACCCTCGCCGCCGCCGGGCCTCGACCGGGTCAACGTCAGCCTGGACACCATCCGCCGCGACGTGTTCCACCAGATCACCCGGCGCGACCGCCTCGACGACGTGGTGGCCGGCCTCGCCGCCGCGCAACGAGCCGGGCTCGGACCGATCAAGGTCAACGCGGTGCTGCTGCGCGGGATCAACGACCAGCACGCCGCCGAGCTGCTGCGCTGGTGCCTCGAGCAGCGACTACCAGCTGCGGATCATCGAGCAGATGCCCCTGGACGCCCAGCACGGCTGGTCGCGCGAGGCGATGGTGACCGCCGAGGAGATCTTCGCCTCGCTGGAGCACGAGTTCACCCTCACCCCCGACCCCGAGCACCGCGGCAGCGCGCCGGCCGAGACGTTCCTCGTCGACGGCGGCCCGGCCAAGGTCGGCGTCATCGCCTCGGTCACCCGGCCGTTCTGCGGCGACTGCGACCGGGTCCGGCTGACCGCCGACGGCCAGGTCCGCAACTGCCTGTTCGCCCGCGAGGAGTCCGACCTGCGCGCCGCCCTGCGCGGGACGGCCACCGACGCCGAGATCGCCGACCAGTGGCGCCTGGCGATGATGACCAAGCGCCCCGGCCACGGCATCGACGACGAGACCTTCCTCCAGCCCACCCGCCCGATGTCCGCCATCGGCGGCTGAGCGGAGCGAAGCCGCCGTGGATGGCGGAGGTCGAGGAGCGTCGACTGCGCCCGAGCGCCGCGAGGGCAGCAGTGACGCGTCTCGAGACCGAGCGTGACGCTCGGCGACAGAACTGCCCGTCTCGTCGACGTCGCCACAGCGTGACAGAACTGCCCGGTCGGCGTGCTGCAGGCCTGGTCAGGTGAGGGGGGCGACGTCGCGGAGGAACTGCCGGGCGGCGAGGAAGTCGGAGAGGCTCTCGCGGTGGTCGTCGCAGGCCAGCCAGACCTTGCGGCGGTCCGGGGTGTGCAGCTTGGGGTTGTTCCAGCGCAGCTCGTGCACCGCGGGCTGCTGGCAGCCCTTGGCCGAGCAGGTCGGCGGGCCGTCGGGCCCGTCCGGCCCGTCGCTCACTCGAGCTCCTTGTAGCCCTGGTTCGGCTGCACGAGGTCGGCTCCCTCGATCCGCGGGCTGGCGCTGTTGGCCATCACCACGGCGACGTAGGGCAGGATGAACGCGCCGGCCACGAGCACCCAGCGCACCCAGTTGTCGCCGACCACGACGGCGCCGACGAAGCAGAGCGTGCGGATGGCCATCGAGATGACGTAGCGCTTGCCGCCGGTGGTCGATGTCGTCGCCGGCGACTGGTCGGCGCGGTGGTGATCCGGACCGGCCTCGGGCTCGCGTCGGGCCCTGCCTGGTGCTGCCACGTCTGCCAGCGTACGTCGCGGGTGCAGCGCCACCCGACGGGGACGTGGCATTCTTGGCGGGTCCGCAACCCCGAAGCGCAGGAGTGATCGCCGATGACCAACCGCACCTACCGCGTCACCGAGATCGTCGGCACCTCTCCCGACGGCATCGACCAGGCCGTCCGCAACGGCGTCGAGCGCGCCGCCAAGACCCTGCGCCACGTCGACTGGTTCGAGGTCACCCAGGTCCGCGGCGCCGTCAAGGACGGCAAGGTCGAGCACTTCCAGGTCGGCATCAAGGTCGGCTTCCGGCTCGAGGACGACTGACGACCTCCGAGGACCCGGCCGAGTGACCCGAGCCCGCGTCCGCGCTGGTCGAGCTGAGGGTCCTCGAGGGGCCCAACCTCTACTTCCCGCGCGCCGCGATCAAGCTCACCCTGGACGTCACCGCTCTGGCGCAGGCCCCGGAGGCGGACCTGCGCCGGCTGGCCGAGCGGCTCGGGATCGCCTCGATCCGTGCCGGCGTCCCGCTGAGCGGCTTCCGCCAGCGCTCGCTGACCCGGCTGCTGACCAAGCTCGTACGCCGCATCGCCGCCGAGGCGGGCACCACCCGGCTCGGCGTACGCGTGCGGCCGACGGCGCAGCCGGAGCGCATCGTGGTCGCCTACCCGTGGCGCGACCGCAACCGGGCCCGTGCGCTGGGCGAGGCCGTGGCCTCGGTCATCGACGGCCTCGGCACCGCCGACGTCGGCACGCTCGTCGAGGACGCCGCCCGCCAGGTCGCCTCCGTCGAGCGCGGCCCGGCGCCGACCACCATCCGGCCGCGCGTGCCGGTCGTGGCCGTGACCGGCACCAACGGCAAGACCACGACCTCGCGGATGATCGCGCACATCGCCCGCGAGGCCGGTCACCTCGTCGGCTGGTCCAACACCGACGGCATCTACGTCGACGGAGAGCTCGTCGAGGGCGGCGACTACTCCGGGCCCTCCGGCGCCGGCCGGGTGCTCGCGCACAAGAAGGTCGACTTCGCGGTCACCGAGACCGCCCGCGGCGGCATCCTGCTCAAGGGCATCGGCCTGGTCAGCAACGACGTCTCGGTGGTCACCAACGTCACCGCCGACCACCTCGGGCTCCAGGGCATCGACACCGTCGACCAGCTCGCCGAGGTCAAGGGCGTGGTCGCCAGGATCACCAAGAAGTCCGGCTGGGCGGTGCTCAACGCCGACGACCCGCGCGTCTTCGCCATGCGTACGACGACCCCCGCACGCCCCTGGGTCTTCTCCCGCGACTCGGACTCGCCCGCCCTGCGCGAGATCCTCTCCCACGGCGGCCGGGCGACCACGATCATCGACGGCTGGATCACCGTGCTCGAGGGCAACCGCGCCGACCCGCTCATCGAGGTCGTCGACGTCCCGATGACCCTGAGCGGGCTGTCCCGCTTCAACGTCGAGAACGCCCTCGCCGCCGCCTCGGCCGCACTGGCTGCCGGCATCCCGCGCCAGCACGTGGTGGCGGGGCTGCGCTCGCTTCCTGCCGGACGCCGAGCACAACCCGGGCCGGATGAACTTCTTCACGCTCCCCACCGAAGCCGGCGACGTCTCCGTGGTGATGGACCTGGCGCACAACGAGGCCGGCCTGGAGGCGATGATCGAGATCATGCGCGGCGTCCGCGCACCCGGCCGGCGCCTGCTGCTCGGGCTCGGCGCCGTCGGCGACCGGCAGGACGACCTCATCGAGATGCTCGGGGAGATCGCCGCGCGCGACGCCGACGTCGTGGCGATCGGCCACAAGGAGAGGTACCTCCGCGGCCGGACGGTGGAGGAGCTCGAGGCGCTGTTCCGTGCCGGGGCCGAACGTGTCGGGGTCACCGACATCGAGGCCTACCCCACGGAGCTCGACTCGCTGAAGGCCCTGGTGGCGATCGCCGAGCCCGGCGACGTCGTCGGGCTGATGTGCCACGCGGAGCGCCAGCAGGTCTACGACTGGCTGGCAGAGAACGGCGCCACCCCGGACACGCACGAGCAGCTGCGCAGCAAGGTCACCCGCGCCAACGAGAGGGACACCCCATGAGCGACGACAACAGTCGGCTCGCCGTACTGATCGATGCCGACAACATCTCAGCCAAGGTGGCCAAGGACGTCTTCGAGGAGCTCGCCGGCTACGGCACGCTCACCGTGAAGAGGGCGTACGGCGACTGGACCACCTCCCAGCTGAACGGGTGGAAGGACCAGCTGCACGCCTACGCCATCGCCCCGATGCAGCAGTTCGCCTACACCGTGGGCAAGAACTCGACGGACTCCGCGCTGATCATCGACGCGATGGACCTGCTCTACGCCGGGCACCTGGACGGGTTCGTGATCGTCTCGAGCGACAGCGACTTCACCCGGCTGGCGACACGGCTGAGGGAGTCCGGGATGAAGGTCTACGGATTGGGGGCCAAGAAGACGCCGCGGGCCTTCCGGGACGCCTGCGACAAGTTCACCTTCCTCGAGGTGCTGCGCGACAACGGCCAGTCCGACGCCGCGGCCACCACCGAGACCGCGGCACCGGAGGAGGTGGCCGCTCCCGAACCGGCGCGTGACCCCAAGGGCGGCAACCTGCAGAGCATGCTCACCAAGGCCCTGAACAAGACCGCCACCGACGACGACTGGTCGGCCCTCGGCTCGCTGGGCAGCCACCTCAACCGCACCGACCCGTCGTTCGACTCACGCACCTACGGCTTCGCGAAGCTCAGCGACCTCGTGAAGGACCAGCCATTCCTGGAGACCAGGACCGTCGAGGGGGAGTCGGGCCGCGGCCAGCTGTGGGTGCGGCTCAAGCGACGCGGCACCGCCAAGAAGGCGACCTCGCCGAAGGCTGCCAAGAAGGCCGTCGAGAAGCCGGTCGAGCCGGTCGCCTGGACACCGCCCCGGAGGCAGCCGAGGACGAGCCGGTCAAGAAGGCCCCGGCCCGCCGTCGTACGACGCGGAAGGTGTCTCAGACCTCCGGCGGGGGCGTGTAGTCCGGGTCCGCGACATGCCGCTCGTCGCCGCCTGAGGAGGCGCCGGCCTGCGCGTGCGGGGACCAGTTCTCCAGCTCCGACATCACCTTGGGGTGCTGGTCGACGCAGAGGATCAGCAGGTCGCCGTAGTTGGACCTGCTCATCGCGTGCCGCACGGCCTCGATCTCGTCGAGGACGACCTCGACCTGCTTGCACCGGGAGCCCTTCTCCATCGCATCGCGTACGCCGTCCGCGACGAACCCGGCGGTCTCGCCCTTGGGGCGCCGTCGCAGGTTGACGTCCTCGCGCACGATCACCACGTCGAAGTGCTGCGCAGCGATCTCACCGAGCTCGCGCATGTCCTCGTCGCGGCGGTCTCCCGCCGTCGCGATGACGCCGATGCGCGAACGCTTGCCGAGCTCGCTGCCCGAGTCGAGGCTGTCGCCGGTGCGGTCCACGAAGTCACCCAGCATCTTCATGCCCGGCGCGTTGTGGCAGTAGTCGACGATGACGTTGACCCCGTTGACCTCGATCTCGTTGAGGCGCCCGGGGGAGAGGTAGTAGCTCGTCGAGAACGTGCGCAGTCCCTGCCGGATGTCGTGCAGCGGCGCGCCTGACGCGAACGCCGCAGCGGCGGCAGCCAGGGCGTTCTGGACGTTCATCCGGGCCCGGCCGTTGAACGTGGACGGGAGCAGGTGGGTGAAGGCCAGCTGCATGTCGCGCCCACCGTGGCGTACGACGATCATCTCGCCGCGCTCGGTCGGCTGCAGGACCAGCGCCTTGCCACCGCGGCGACAGTGCGCGTCGATCATGTCGCGCTCCTCGGAGCCGGGCTCGGCCATCGAGAACCACACCACCTGACCGGAGCAGCGGCGGCGCATCTCCCGCACCAGCGGGTCGTCGGCGTTGAGCACGGCGTGCCCGTCGCGCGGCACCGCCTCGACGAGGACGGCCTTGACGTCGGCGAGCTGCTCGACCGTGTCGATGCCGCGGAGGCCGAGGTGGTCGGGCTGCACGTTGAGTACGACGGCCACGTCGTTGCGCTCGTAGCCGAGGCCCTCGCGCAGGATGCCGCCGCGGGCCACCTCGAAGACCGCGAAGTCGACGCGCGGGTTCTGCAGCACCATCCGGGCGCTGCGGGGGCCGGAGGCGTCGGCGCGGATGACGAGCCGCTCGTCGATCACCACGCCGTCGGTGGAGGTCATGCCGACCTTGCGGCCCATGCCCTTGAAGATGTGGCTGATCATCCGGCTGGTGGTCGTCTTGCCGTTGGTGCCGGTGACGGCCACGATCGGGATCCGGCTGGGGGCGCCGGGTGGGAAGAGCATGTCGACGACGGGCTTGGAGATGAACTGCGGCTCACCGATCGTCGGGTGCGTGTGCATCCGGAAGCCGGGCGCCGCGTTGACCTCGCAGATCGCGCCGCCGGTTTCCCGGACCGGCTGGGTGATGTCGGGGCAGATGAAGTCGATGCCGGCGATGTCCAGCCCGATCATCCGGGCGGCCTCCTCGGCGATCTCGGCGTTCTCCGGGTGGGCCTCGAAGGTGCGGTCGATCGAGATGCCGCCGGTGGACATGTTGCCGGTCAGCGCGAGCTTGACCATCTCGCCCTGGTCGGGCACGGACGAGAGCGTGTGCCCCTGCCCCGCGAGCACCTCCTCGGCCGCCGCGTCGATCTTGATGCGGGTGAGGATCTTCTCGTGGCCGACGCCTCGACGCGGGTCGGCGTTGGTGTCGTCGACCAGCTGCTGCACGGTGTGGCTGCCGTCGCCGATGACGTGCGCGGGCACCCGCTCGGCGATCGCGGCGACCTTGCCGTCGATGATCAGGCAGCGGTAGTCCTTGCCGGTCACGAACGACTCGACGACCACCGTGCCGCGACGGGACTGGTCCTTCGCGATCGGGAAGGCCTCGCGGACGTCGTCCTCGTCCATCAGGTTCAGGCAGACCCCGCGGCCGTGGTTGCCGTCGAGCGGCTTGACCACCACCGGGAAGCCGATCCGCCTGGCCATGGCGGCCGCCTGGTCCGCCGTACGCACCGACTCCTGCTTGGGCACCGGCAGCCCGGCTGCACTGAGCAGGCGGGTGGTGAGGTCCTTGTCGGAGGCGATGTCGACCGCGATCGAGCTGGTCTCGGAGGTCATCGTGGCCCGGATGCGCTTGGCGTGCACGCCCTGGCCGAGCTGGACCAGCGAGTGCTTGTTCAGCCGGATCCAGGGGATGTCGCGGGAGACCGCCTCGTCGAGGATCGCCTGCGTGGACGGGCCGAACGCCGTGCGCTGGGCGCGCAGGATGAAGGTGTCGAGCTCGTCCTCGAAGTTGAAGTCGGGGTCTGCCTCGACGAGGTGGTTGACGAGGCGTACGGCGAGCCGCGCGGCCTCCAGACCGACCTGCTCGTCGACGTACCCGAAGATGATGTTGTAGCGGCCCTTCTGGCCCTTGACCTGCCTGGTCTTGCCGCGCCGGATGTCATGGCCGACGACCTGCTGCAGCGCGAGGGCGGTGTGCTCGGCGACGTGGCCGAGCCAGGTGCCCTCGTTGAGCCGCTCCACGAAGCCACCGCGGCGACCTCGCGAGCAGGAGTGCTCCCGGAGGCCCGGGAGAGCGTCGAGCAGGTTGTCGGTGAAGCCGGGGATGGTGTTGGTCGGGTAGTCCTCGAGCACGCCGAGGTCCACCACCAGGTGGATGGCCTTGTCGTAGGACCACACGTTGGCCCCGCGGTAGACGCGGGTCTCGACGATCTCGAGATCGGCGGTCGGGCGACCGCCGGAGTTGCGGACGGTGGACTGGTCGTTCATGGCGTCCGTCACTGAACGGCTCCTCTGCTTCGTCGAGCAATACGGCGGCGCAGCACCTGGGGTCCGACGTCCCCGGCGGCGATGTCACGAGCCATCTTGCGCAGATCCCGGTTGGCTGAGGCCAATTCGTCGGCCTCCGACGGCGTCCACCTTGGCCCTCGGAGGGAGCAGCACCCGGTTGTCCAGGTCGAACTCCGCCCCGGCCGGCAGCACGTGCAGCGTCACCCCGGAGGCGAGGATCGGCCGGTGCTCCTTGGCCTCGTGGGCGTTCGTGACCATGTGCCTGCCGTCCATGATCGTCACCGAGCCGCGTCCCGCGACACGGAGGACCTGGGTGTCCTCGGTCCTGCTGATGATGGCCGCGGTGTCCTCGTCGACTCCCAGGCCGAGCAGCTGGGGGCTCTGCGAGACGATCATCAGCAGCCGGCCGTAGCGGTTGCGCTGGGCGAAGTGCTGGTCGATCACGCAGTTCTCGACCAGCCCGAGGCCGGCCGCGACCTGGGTCATCCGCTGCTTGGGCGTGGAGCCACCCGGGCCGAAGGCCACCATGTGCGAGGACTGGATGCTGGCGCCGGCCGAGGTGCCGGCGATGGTCACCCCGCGGGAGCGTGCGTCGACGATCGCCTGGCCGAACGGCGTGCCGGCGATCACCGTGGAGAGCTTCAGCTGGTTGCCGCCGGTCATGAAGATCCCGGTGGCCCGGTCGAGCTCCTCTGACGAAGGCCGGGTCGGAGGCCTCGGTGCGGTTCTCCGGGCGGGCGGCGTACACCTCGGCGGCACCGAGGCGGGTGAACAGCGCGGCGTACACGTCGATGATCTCGGGCCCCAGCGACGAAGCGGTCGGGATCACCGCGATCCGCGCCTCGGCACCGCCTGCTCGGTCGATGAACTCCTTGAGGACCGTGCGCCTGCCGAGCTTGTCCTCGGCCCCTCCGATGACGAGCAGGTCGCCTTCATGACTCTGGGAACCCAATGGCATGACAGGAAGCCTAAGGGGTGAATAGAGTGCGTCGGTGAGCCCGCCTTCTCCCGATTCGTCCGAGGCGCCTCGTCGCGTCCTCGTGGTGATGCGGCACGGCAAGGCAGAGGCTTTCGCCCACGAGGACCACCAGCGTCGTCTGACCGAGAAGGGCAAGCGGGAGGCGACTGCGGCGGGGCAGTGGCTCGCGGACCAGGGGATCGTTCCCACCGATGCGTTCGTGTCCTCGGCCACGCGCACCCGGCAGACCTGGGAGGCGCTGGTGGCGGGCTCAGGCACGCCGGCCGAGGCGCGCGTCGAGGACGCCGTCTACTCCGCCGACACCGACAGCGCGCTCGACGTGCTGCGCCTGGCTCCGGCGGACGCCGAGGTGGTGCTGTACGTCGGCCACAACCCGACTGCCGCCTCGCTCGCGCACCTGCTCGACGACGGCGACCCGAACCCCGAGGCCTTCCGCGCGATGAGTGCCGGCTTCCCGACCGCGGCGATCGCGGTGCTCGAGGTCCCGGTCCCGTGGGCCGACCTCGACCTCGCCACCGGTCACCTGGTCGCGTTCCACGTCGCCCGGGGCTGAGCTGCGACGGATAGTCCCTGACGCTCTGGCCCCCGGACGTCCGAAATGTGGGGCCACAACGTCAGGGACTATCCGTCCCCGGGCAGCCCTCCCTAAAGGCTCGGCTCCGGAGTGGTGATCCCGGCCGCGGCGTCGGCGGCGACGATCTCCTCGCGGCTGATGCCGAGCAGGTAGAGCACGGCGTCCATGTAGGGGACGTTCACCGCGGCGTGGGCCGCCTCCTGCACCACCGGCTTGGCGTTGAAGGCGATGCCGAGCCCGGAGGCGTTCAGCATGTCGAGGTCGTTGGCGCCGTCGCCGATCGCGATCGTCGCGCTCACCGGGACTCCCGCCTCGTCGGCGAAACGCCGCAGGGCCGCTGCCTTCCCGGCCCGGTCGACGATCTCGCCGACCACCCGCCCGGTCAGCTTGCCGTCGACGATCTCGAGCTCGTTGGCCACCGAGAAGTCGATGCCGAGCTCGGCGGCGAGCCGGTCGGTCAGCTGGCTGAAGCCACCACTGACCAGGGCGAACCGGTAGCCCAGCCGCTTCAGGACGCGCACCGTGGTGCGGGCGCCGGGGGAGAGCACCAGGTCGTCGTACACCTTGTCCAGCGCGCCTGCGTCGAGCCCCTCGAGCAGGGCGACGCGGTCCGTCAGGCTCTGGGCGAACTCGATCTCGCCGCGCATCGCCCTCTCGGTGATGCCGGCCACCTCGGCCTCGCAGCCGGCGTACGCCGCCAGCATCTCGATGACCTCGCCCTGGATCAGGGTGGAGTCGACGTCCATCACGATCAGGCGCATGCCGCGGCGCAGCAGGTTGGCCGCCTGTACGGCGATGTCGACGCCCTGGGCAGCCGCCTCCCGCGCCAGGATGTCGCGCAGCTTGTCGGGGTCGACGCCGGAGACGTGCAGGTCGATGGCAGTGATCGGGTAGCGCGCCATCCGCTCGATCCGGTCGATGTTCGCGCCGGTGTCGGCGATCCGCCCGGCGATCGCGGCCACGGCGCGGGACTTCAGCGGCGTACCGAGCACGGTGACGTGACTGCGTCCCTCGGGCCGCGGCCGGTTGTCGCCGGAGCCCTTGTCGAGGTCGAGCGTCATCCCGAGGTCGGAGGCGACCTGCTCCATCGCCCGGCGCAGCGGCTTCCAGTCGCGAGGAGTGCTGACCAGCAGCCCGAGGATCAGCCGCCGTCGCAGGACGATCTGCTCGATGTCGAGCACCTCGACGCCGAACTGCGCCAGGGTCTCGAAGACCAACGACGTCACGCCGGGACGGTCCTTGCCGGTCAGCGTGATCAGCAGCGTCCGCGGCAGCTCACCCGTCGTCTCCTCCAGCACGGGACGAGATTAGCCGGGATGGGAGCAGGCGCCGACGAGTGCCCGGCGTGCGGCGCGGTCGAGATCGCTGAGGGCGGCGCGCCTCTGGTCCATCTCGTACGCCGACACGGCACCGCCGTCCCCCGACCGGGCGAGGTCGAGGATGTCGAGGCACAGGACCGCCCGCTCGGTCGTCTCGGCCCGGCGGGCGTCGTACCCGGGAGGGAAGGGCAGCGGCGGGCGATGGCGCAGGTTGAGCAGCAGGTCGGGGATGTCCGGCTGCCAGGCGGCGACGTCCAGGTCGGCCAGGCGGCGCGTCACGTCGAGGAGCACGACCCGGAGCTCGGAGGCGGTCTCCCGCTCGTCGACCCACGGAACCCGACCGGCGGGGTGTGCCTGCCAGACCACGGTGCGGGCGTCCTCCAGCGGCACCAGGCCGACGTCGCCGACCACGATGGCCTGGCCGGCCTCCAGCGCCGCGAGGTTGAACGACGACGGACCACCCAGCCCCACCGGATCTCCCGGTGCCGGCATCGCCAGGGAGATCGGGCCCTTGAGCGCCGCCGGCAGCTCGTGCAGCTCGAGGCTCCCGTTCTCGAGCAGCCCGACGACGAGGTGACGCGGATCGTCACCGCGCACCGCATCGGCCAGGTCGTCCGGACCGACGTTGCCTGCCCGCACGGCACCCAGCCACGTGGCGAGGACAGCGGACACCGGGAGTGAGCTCACAATCTCCAAGGGTAGGTTGACCGGACCCGCATCTGCTCCCGACCCCGCCCCTGAGGTCCCTTTGTGAACGCCGTACTCGAGCTCGCGTCCGTCACCGTCAAACGAGGTCAGGCAACCCTCCTCGACAGCATCGACTGGATGGTCGAGGAGGACGAGCGCTGGGTGATCCTGGGACCCAACGGCGCCGGCAAGACAACCCTGATGCAGATCTGCTCGGCCCAGATCCACCCCACCTCCGGAGTCGCCGGCATCCTGGGCGAGGTCGTCGGCACGGTGGACGTCTTCGAGCTGCGCCCGAGGATCGGCTGGACCAGTGCGGCGGTCGCGGAGCGGATCCCCCGGCACGAGCTCGTGCGCGACGTCGTGGTGTCGGCGTCGTACGGCGTGGTCGGTCGCTGGCGGGAGCGGTACGACGAGCTCGACCACGACCGTGCCCGGGAGCTGCTCATGGAGGTCGGCGCGGGCACGCTGCTCGACCGCACGTTCGGCACCCTCAGCGAGGGAGAGCGCAAGCGCGTCCAGATCGCGCGCGCCCTGATGACCGATCCGGAGCTGCTGATCCTCGACGAGCCGGCGGCGGGGCTCGATCTCGGTGGCCGCGAGGACCTGGTGGCGACGCTGTCGTCGCTGGCGCTGGACGAGTACGCCCCGGCGACGATCCTCGTCTCCCACCACGTCGAGGAGATCCCGCCGGGGTTCACCCACGCCCTGATGTTGCGCGAGGGACGCGCCGTTGCGGCGGGCCCGCTGCCCGAGGTGATGACCGAGCAGGTTCTCGGCGAGACCTTCGGGATGGCGCTCGTGCTGCACGAGGAGGACGGCCGCTACTCGGCGCGTCGCCAGGCGCAGTCGCCACGCCTGAGCGTTGGACGCCCCGGGATGTTGAGGACCCGGAGATAGGGTCTGGCCATGGACTGGATCAGCGACCACCTGTGGGCCGGCTGGCTCGCGCTCGCGGTCCTGTTCGGGGTGCTCGAGCTGGTCAGCATGGACCTCTTCCTGGTGATGCTCGCCGGGGGCGCGGTCGTGGGTGCCGTCACGGCGCTGCTCGGAGGGCCGCTCCCGCTCCAGATCGTGCTCGCGATGATCTCCTCGGTGGGTCTTCTCGGGCTGATCCGCCCCAACGTCGTACGCCGCCTGCACAGCGGGCCCGACCTCAAGGTCGGCGCCGAGGCGCTGATCGGCAAGCGCGCGACCGTGCTGCGGGAGCTCACGCACGCCACCCCTGGCCGGGTGAAGATCGGCGGCGAGGAGTGGACCGCCGCGCCGTACGACGAGGACGACCGCATCGAGGCCGGCGAGGTCGTCGACGTGGTACAGATCAAGGGTGCGACGGCCTACGTGCTGCGCGTCCACCGGCTCGGGTCCTGACGACCCGGATCCACTGAGAAACACGAGGAGTACCCATGGGTGCAGCAATCCTGATCATCTTCGCGCTGTTGCTGGTCTTCGTCGTGCTCGTCCTGGCGAAGACCATCAGGATCGTCCCGCAGGCACGGGCGGGCATCGTCGAGCGGTTCGGCAAGTACAAGAACACGCTCCAGCCGGGCCTGAACGTGGTCACGCCGTTCGTCGACCGCGTCCGCTACGTCATCGACATGCGCGAGCAGGTCGTGTCCTTCCCGCCGCAGCCGGTGATCACCGAGGACAACCTCGTCGTCTCGATCGACACGGTGATCTACTTCCAGGTCACCGACCCGGTCTCCGCGACCTACGAGATCGCCAACTACATCTCCGCGGTCGAGCAGCTCACCATGACCACGCTGCGCAACATCGTCGGTGGCATGACCCTCGAGCAGACGCTGACCTCGCGTGAGGACATCAACCGCGGGCTCTCCGGCGTGCTCGACGAGGCCACCGGCCGCTGGGGCATCCGCGTCGGCCGGGTGGAGATCAAGGGGATCGACCCGCCGCCCTCCATCAAGGACTCGATGGAGAAGCAGATGCGCGCCGACCGTGACAAGCGAGCGGTCATCCTCACCGCGGAGGGTCAGCGCCAGTCGTCGATCCTCACCGCGGAGGGAAACAAGCAGGCCGCCATCCTCTCCGCCGAAGGTGACCGGGAGGCGCTGATCCTGCGGGCCCAGGCGAACCGGGAGGCCGCGATCCTGAAGGCCCAGGGTGAGGGACAGGCGATCCAGACGGTCTTCCAGGCCATCCACGACGGGCAGCCGGACCAGGCGCTGCTGGCCTACCAGTACCTCCAGATGATGCCCAAGATCGCCGAGGGCTCCGCCAACAAGGTCTGGGTGGTGCCCTCCGAGATCACCAGGGCGCTCGAGGGTCTCGGCTCGGCGGTGCACGAGGTCGCCGGCATCCCGCTCAAGGTCGACGGACCGAGGAAGCGGGTCGAGATCCCGACGATCGAGCCGGCCACCACCCCGGACTCCTCGCTCTCCAGCGCGCACGAAGAGGTCCAGAAGGCGATCCAGGCCGCCGAGGAGTCTGCTCGCTCGGCCGCGGGCCGCCCGCCGGCACCGCCTGCGGACACCGCACCCCCTGCCGACCCGCCGGCACCGCCCCCGACCGACGCGGGTGACCCGACAGGAGAGGCCCCCACCGGCCAGTGAGCCCGCTGGAGGTCGTCGCCATCCTGCTCGCAGGGGTGGCGGCGGGGACGATCAACGCCGTGGTGGGCTCGGGAACGCTGATCACGTTCCCGACCCTGCTCGCCTTCGGGATCCCGCCGGTGACGGCCAACGTCTCCAACACGGTTGGCCTGGCGCCCGGATCACTCTCGGGTGCGATCGGCTACCGAGCCGAGCTGGAGGGACAGCGGCAACGGCTGCTCCGTCTGGGCAGCGCCTCACTGATCGGCGGTGTCGCCGGTGCTCTGCTCCTGCTGGTGCTGCCGTCCGCGGCGTTCGATGCCATCGTCCCGGTGCTGATCCTGCTCGGCTGCGTCCTGGTGATCCTGGGTCCGCGCATCTCCAAGCGGGTGACCGCGCGGGCCGAGGCCCGTGGCGGCCTGGCCGAGCACGGTGTCTGGTGGGTGTGGCCGGCGGTGGGCCTGGCAGGGGTGTACGGCGGGTACTTCGGCGCCGCCCAGGGCGTCCTGCTGATGGCGATCCTCGGAATCGGTGTCGCCGACACGATGCAGCGTCACAACGCCGCCAAGAACGTCCTCGCCGGCCTGGTGAACGGGATCGCCGCCGTCATCTTCATCTTCGTGGCGCACGTCGACTGGGGCGTGGCCGGCCTGGTCGCGGTCGGCTCGGTGATCGGAGGTCAGCTCGGGGCGACCGTCGGTCGCCGGCTGCCGCCGTACGTGCTCCGAGGCGTCATCGTGGTCGTCGGCATCGTCGCCGTGGTCTCGTTCGTCTTCCCCCTCTGACGGGCCGGGACGTCATCCGCTCTCGTCGCCATACCCACCGGTTCGTATGACGTCCGAGGAGGGTCAGGCGTCCTGCAGTCCCTGTACGCCGGAGGCGACCGCACCGGCGGCGACCAGAGCCAGCACGATCCCGGCCTTCTTCGACACGGCGCCGGAGGCGGCAGCTGCCACACCGGTGAACGCGTCGGCACCGTCGATGGCGATCCCGATCTGGATGAGCCGCTTCCGTGCCGCACCCGTCGAGGTCAGCGTCAGCGCCCCGAGCGCGATCTCGCGCGACCCGAACATCCGGGACATGTAGGGCAGCGAGGGGTTGGCTCGCGAGTCCAGCAGGAACAGCTTCGCGGCGAGGGACGGGGACACGAGGGAGACGGCGCCGACGGCGATGCGGCCGAAGGCGAGTCCGGTGATGGGATCCATGCGCCGAAGGCTAGCGGGCCATTCGATCGGCGTCCGGCGAGGTGTCAGTCGACGTACGCCGTGAGGAACCGCTGCAGCTCGTCGAAGACCTGGCTGCGGGCCGGCTCGGGGGAGAGGGTGACGTCGTGCAGGGCGCCGGGCACCTGGGCGATCGTCACGTGCCGGGACAGGCGAGCCGCCCGCCGGCGCATCCGCTCCACGTCGAGCACCACGTCGGAGCTCATCAGGTCCGCCTCGACGTCCGGGCTCCCGGACCTCGCCGAGCTGACCAGGAGCACGGGCGCCTCCACGTCGAGGCCGCGCTCGATCCGCGCCTGTCCGAGACGCACCGCCCGGATCCACCCGGCGTACACCGGCCAGGAGTGCACCGGCTTCCAGGCCAGGTCGTAGTCCCACTCGCCACCGAAGTCACGGTGCAGGCTGCGGGCATAGCCGCCGCTCACGTTGCGCGGCACCAGCCGCATCGGCTTGACCCTGCCCACCTTGTGGATCGCGGGCATCGCCAGCAGCCGCGTGAACGCGTCGCCGTGCATGTCGATCCACGGCGCGTTCAGGAAGACGCCTGCGGTCCGGAGCCTGCGGTCGTGCAGCCACAGCGGGACCGTCAGACCGCCTGTGGAATGGGCCGAGAGCACCACGTGGTCGTGGTCCTGCGCCACCTTGTCGAACGCGAGGTCGAGCTCCTCGTAGTACGTGCCCAGGTCGGTCACGTAGTTGGGGGTCTGGTGCGGGAGCAGCGAGCGACCGTACTTGCGCAGGTCGAGCGCATAGAAGTCATAGCCGTTGCGGACCCAGAAGTCGGCGGCCACCGTCTGGAAGAAGTAGTCGCAGAACCCGTGCACGTGCAGCACGGCCTTCCCCGTCGGGGCCTCCGCGGGACGATGGACGAGGGTGGCGACGACCTCGCCCTCGGCGTCGGGTCGCAGCGCCAGCGTCTCCCGGGTGTACGGCGCTCCCAGCAGATCGGTCTCCGGGGCGGCCATGATGCGATCCTGTCACGTCGCCGGGGATGCGGGACGCAGTAGGCACAGACAGCGATCACCCCCACCCTGCCTGGGAGTGCGGGGTGGGGGTGATCAGCGTGAGCGACTACTTGTCCGCGTGCGTGGCGTCCTCGACGACCGGGGACGAGGCGTCTTCCTTGGCCTCGTCCGGCTGGGCCCCGGGAGCACCCGCGTCGATGTCCTGGCGGACCAGCTCCTCGATCTTCTTGCCGGTGTCGGCGTCGACGCTCTTCCAGTACTCGAAGGCACGCTCGAGAACGTCACCCTCGACGTCGCCGAGCAGGTGGCCGGCGACCGTCTTCACGAAGTTCGCGCGGATCTCGTCGTTCCAGACCTCGCGGACCAGCGTGCCGGCCTGGCCGAAGTCGTCGTCGGCCTCGCGCAGGGTGTAGGCCTGACGGACCATCGCGCCGTCGGTCTCCCAACCGGGGTCGACCTCGCCGACGTTGTCCGCGTAGCCGCGACCGAAGGAGTTCGGCGCGTAGACCGGGTCGTCGCTGCGGTGCTCGAAGGCCATCGGCCCGTCCTGCGTGTAGGTGTTGATCTCCACGTGGGGGCGGTTGACCGGGAGCTGCAGGTAGTTCGCGCCGATCCGGTGACGGTGCGTGTCGGCGTAGGAGAACGCACGGCCCAGCAGCATCTTGTCGGGGCTGAAGCCGATGCCGGGCACCAGCGCGCTCGGCTCGAACGCGGCCTGCTCGATCTGCGCGAAGAAGTTCTCCGGGTTGCGGTTCAGCGTCATCGTGCCGACCTTGATCAGCGGGTAGTCGCTGTGCGACCAGATCTTGGTGAGGTCGAACGGGTTGAAGCGGTAGGACTTGGCGTCCTCGTAGGGCATCGCCTGGATCGACAGCGTCCAGCTCGGGAAGTCGCCCTTGGCGATCGACTCGGAGAGGTCGCGCCGGTGGAAGTCCGCGTCCTCGCCGGCGATCTTGGTGGCCTCGTCGTCGGTGAGTCCCTCGACGCCCTGGTTGCTGTGGAAGTGGTACTTGACCCAGTGCTTCTCGCCGGCCTCGTTGACCCACAGGTAGGTGTGCGAGCCGTAGCCGTTCATGTGCCGGTAGGTCTTCGGGATGCCGCGGTCGCCCATCAGGTAGGTCACCTGGTGCGCGGACTCGGGGTTCAGGCTCCAGAAGTCCCACTGCATGTTGTTGTCGCGCAGGCCGTTGCCGCCGCGACGCTTCTGCGAGCGGATGAAGTGCGGGAACTTCATCGTGTCGCGGATGAAGAACACCGGGGTGTTGTTGCCGACGAGGTCGTAGTTGCCCTCGCTGGTGTAGAACTTCAGCGCGAAGCCGCGCGGGTCGCGCCAGGTGTCGGGGGAGCCCTGCTCGCCGGCGACGGTGGAGAAGCGCGCGAGCATCTCGGTCTTCACGCCCGGCTGGAACAGCGCAGCCTTGGTGTACGCCGAGACGTCCTCGGTGGTCTCGAACTCACCGAAGGCACCCGATCCCTTGGCGTGCACGTTGCGCTCCGGAACGCGCTCGCGGTTGAAGTGCGCCATCTGGTTCAGGAAGTGCACGTCGTGGAGCAGGATCGGTCCGTCGGGACCGATCGTCAGGCTGTTGCGGTCACTGGGGGCCGGCGCACCGGTGTCCGTGGTCGACCCGAGGTTGGCCTCCTCGGACGGTGCGGTCGCGATCGAGGTGTCGGACGGCTTCGGCAGGTCAGGCATGTCTCACTCCTTGTTGGTTGCGGCTGGTGACGTGGTGTTCGTGGTCTGCAGGCACTGGTTCTCCAAGCACTGGGGGCACGTACCCCAGTAGGTCACTTCGGCCTCGTCGATGACGAAACCGTGAGTCGCGGACGGGTCCAGGCAGGGGGCCTCACCGATGGCGCAGTCGACGTCCGCGACGGTGCCGCAGCGGCGGCAGACGACGTGGTGGTGGTTGTCCCCCGAGCGGAGCTCATAGCGGGCCACCGATCCGGCGGGCTGGATCCGGCGGGCCACACCGCGCTCGGCGAAGACGTTGAGCACGTCGTAGACCGCCTGCGTGGAGACCCCACCCAGGTCACGACGTACGACGCCGAGAACGGTGTCTGCGCCTGCGTGCGGATGCGCCGCCAAGGCCTGCAGGACGGCGAGTCGTGGCCTGGTCACCCGCAGTCCCGCGGCCCGGAGCAGGTGCTCGGGGGAGGGGTCGAAGACTGGCTGGCTCATCTCCTCGACACAATCACTCAATCTGGAATGGGTCAAGTTAATGCCCGCCAGATGGTCCGCTGGGTGGGCCCGGGAAACCGGCCCGGCACCGGGTGTCCGCACAATGGACCCGTGACATCCCATCCCCATCCACCCGGCGACTTCCCCACCTATCCCGCCGGTCTGCGCCTGGCCGGCCGCAAGGTCCTGGTCGTCGGAGGCGGCAACGTCGCCCAGCGCCGCGTCCCGACGCTGATCGCGGCCGGCGCCGACGTTCATCTGGTCTCGCCCGAGGTCACCCCGGCCATCGAGGGCCTGGTCGGGTCCGGCGAGGTGACCTGGATCGAGCGCGGCTTCGCCGACGAGGACCTCGAGGGTGTCTGGTACGTGATGGTCGCCACCGACGACCTCGCGGTCAACGAGCGGGTCAGCGTCCTCGCCGAGCAGCAGCGGCTGTTCTGCGTCCGCGCGGACGACGCCTACGCCGCAACCGCCTTCACCCCTGCGGTCGGCCGGCACGACGGGGTGACCGTCGCCGTCATGGGCAGCTCGGCCGCGGACCGCGACCCCCGCCACTCGGCCTCCCTGCGCGACGAGATCGTGGCCGGGCTGCGCGAGGGCTCGGTCGCCGCACGGCACCACGGTGCGCGTACGCCGGGGGTCGTCCTGGTGGGTGGCGGCCCCGGTGACCCCGAGCTGATCTCGGTCGCGGGGCGCAAGGCACTGATGGAAGCGGACCTGGTCGTGGCCGATCGGCTGGCGCCGCGCGAGCTCCTCGACGAGCTGCCCTCGGACACCGAGATCATCGACGTGGCCAAGCTGCCCCGCGGGCGGTCGACCACGCAGGAGCAGATCAACACGATGATCGTCGAGGCCGCGCTCGCCGGTCGCCGCGTCGCCCGCTTCAAGGGTGGCGACAACTTCGTCTTCGGCCGCGGCTACGAGGAAGTGCTCGCGTGCCGGGCCGCCGGTGTCCCGGTCACCGTGATCCCCGGGATCAGCAGCCCACTCGCCGTGCCCGCCATCGCCGGCATCCCGGTCACGCACCGCGGCGTGACCCACGACCTGACGATCGTCTCGGGGCACCTCCCACCGGGTCACCCCGACTCGCTGGTGCAGTGGGCGGCCCTCGCCAGCCTGCGGGGCACCATCGTGCTGATGATGGCCGTCGAGAACGCCCCCCAGATCGCGGAGGTCCTGCTCCGCGGCGGCCGCGGTGCCGCGACGCCGGTGGGCGTGGTCTGCGACGGGACGATGCCGACCGAGCGCACGGTGCTGACCACCCTGGGCGGGCTCGCCGAGGCGATCACCCGGGAACGGGTGCAGCCGCCGGCGATCATCGTGATCGGCGAGGTGGTCCGGGTGGCTCATCCGGACCACTACGCGCAGGACGACTGAGGATGGCGACGTACGTCGAGATCTCCGATCCCGACGACCCGCGTCTCGCGGACTACCGCCACCTCAGGGACGTCCAGCTGCGCCAGTCGCTGGAGGCCGAGCACGGGCTCTTCCTCGCCGAGGGCGAGAAGGTCGTACGCCGGGCCGTGGCGGCCGGCTACCCGGTCCGGTCCTTCCTGATGGCGCCACGTTGGCTCGACGGACTCGCCGACGTGATGAGCGAGTCCGACGCGCCCTGCTACGTGCTGGCGGAGTCCCTGGCCGAGCAGGTCACCGGGTTCCACGTCCACCGTGGGGCCCTCGCCTCCCTGGTGCGTACGCCGCTGCCGTCCGTCGCCGACGTGCTCGAGGGCGCCCGGACCGTGGTCCTGTGCGAGGACATCGTCGACCACACGAATCTCGGAGCCATCTTCCGCTCGGCGGCAGCGCTCGGGGTCGACGGCGTGCTCCTCGCGCCGCGCTGCACCGACCCCCTCTACCGGCGCTCGGTCAAGGTGGCCATGGGCGCGGTCTTCGAGCTTCCCTGGACCCGCCTGCCCGACTGGTACGACGCCTTGTCGGACGTGGCCTCCCAGGGTTTCACCACGGTCGCGCTCACGCTGGCCGAGGGTGCCCGGCCGATCCAGGAAGTGGTGCACGGGCTCGCGAAGGTGGCCCTCGTGCTCGGCTCCGAGGGCCACGGGCTCTCGGCACACTGGGAGCAATCGGCCCAACGCACAGCCGTGATTCCGATGCGCAGGGGCATCGATTCTCTCAACGTCGCCGCTGCATCGGCCATCGCCTGTTATGAGACCGCACGCCGAGAAATCACGCCGTAGGACGCGATCTCCCCCTATTGTTTGCGCGTGGGTTCGGAAGCAGAGCATGGTTCGCCGCGCAGCAACGACCTGGTGAGCCAGGTCGTCGACTACGCGATCATCGGGCTCGACCCGCAGGGGACCATCCAGACGTGGAACCTCGGCGCGCAGCAGGCCAAGGGCTACACCGCGGCAGAGGCCATCGGCCAGAGCTTCTCGATGTTCTACACCTCCGAGGACCAGCGCGCGGGGCTCCCGCTCTCCCTGCTGATGAAGGCTCAGGTGGACGGCCGGGTCGAGCACACCGGCTGGCGGGTCCGCAAGGACGGCACCAGGTTCTGGGGAGACGTGGTGATCACCGCGCTGCACGACGAGGACGGGAACCTGACCGGCTACACCAAGGTCACCCGCGACCTCACCGAGCAGCGCGACCTCGAGGTCGCCCTCCGCACCAGCGAGGAGCGGCTGCGCCTCCTGGTCGGCCAGGTCTCCGACTACGCGATCATCGCGCTGGACCCGCAGGGCATCATCCAGACCTGGAACCTCGGTGCGGAGCGCGTCAAGCAGTACACCGCCGAGGAGGCCATCGGCCGCAGCTTCTCGATGTTCTACCCCGAGGAGGACCAGCGGGCCGGCCTGCCGCTCACGCTGCTGATGCAGGCCAAGGCCGAAGGCAGGGTCGAGCACATCGGCTGGCGGGTGCGCAAGGACGGCACCAGGTTCTGGGGCGACGTGGTGATCACCGCCCTGCACGACGACAAGGGCGCGCTCACCGGCTACGCCAAGGTCACCCGCGACCTCACCGAGCAGCACGAGCTCGAGGTCGCCCTTCGCTCGAGCGAGGAGCGCCTGCGCCTGCTCGTGGGTCAGGTCATCGACTACGCCATCGTCGCGCTGGACCCGCAGGGCATCATCCAGACCTGGAACCTCGGCGCCCAGCGGGTCAAGGGCTACACCGCCGACGAGGCCATCGGGCGCAGCTTCGCGATGTTCTACACCGACGAGGACCGGCGTGCCGGTCTGCCGATGCGCCTCCTGTCCGAGGCGCGGGACCGGGGCCGGGTCGAGCACACCGGCTGGCGGGTACGCCGTGACGGGTCCAGGTTCTGGGGTGACGTGATCCTGACCTCCATGCACGACGACGCCGGGAACGTGACCGGCTACGCCAAGGTCACCCGTGACCGCACGGACGCGAAGGCGCTCGAGGATGCCCAGGACGCGTTCTACGCCGCCTTCAACCACGACTTCCGGACCCCCATCACCGCGATGAAGGGCTTCATCGACGCCCTCCGCTTCTCGGACGCGGACGAGCGCGAGGAGCTCATCATGCGGGCCGAGGCCAGCGCCGACCGGCTGCTCGGCATGGTCGAGGGGCTGGTGCAGTTCGCCAGCCAGCGTGCCGGCCACGCCGACCTGCTCCTCGCCGACATCGACATCGCCCAGGTGGCCCGCAGCGCCGTCCAGGACCTCGGGCCGTCCATGGGCTCGTCCCGGATCAAGCTGAGCGAGGACGTCGTGGCCCTCGCCAGGGCCAACGGCGTGGCCATGCACCGGGTGGTCACCAACCTGCTGGTGAACGCCTTGAAGTACTCCCCGGAAGGGTCACCGATCGAGGTGAGGTTCGAGCGACCATCACCGGGTCGGGTGCTGCTGTCGGTCGTGGACCGTGGCCGGGGCATCGCTCCCGAGGACATCGACACGATCTTCAACGAGTTCGCCCGCGGGCGCCTCGCCGAGGACGACGGCGGCACGGGTCTCGGCCTGGCCAGCGTGCGCGAGCTGGTGCACCAGCAGCACGGCACCGTGGCCATCGAGAGCGAGGTCGGCGTCGGGACCACCGTCGCCGTCGAGCTGCCCTCACCCCGGGCGTTGAAGCCGACCGCGCCGAGTCAGAGGTCGACGTGGTCCACGTCGGTGGCGGTCCCGGTCCCGCCCGCCGGCTGACCCACCGGCCAGTCGGCCGGGTAGTCCGCCGCTGCTGACTCCATCTCCTTGCGCAGCTTCTTGCGCGAGCGGTTGTTCAGCCGATCACCGAAGACGGTGCCGTGGGTGTGGTCGGTCTCGTGCTGCAGGCAGCGCGCGAGCAGGCCGTCCCCCTCATAGGCGACATCCTTCCCGTCGAGCCCCTGGCCGGTGACGCGCGCCCAGTCGGGCCGGGCGCACTCGACGAACGCCCCCGGGTAGGACAGGCAGCCCTCGTCGCTGTCGTCGAGGCGTCGATCGCCCACCTCCGGGAGGACCAGCACCGGGTTGCAGACCACGCCCCGGTGAAGCGTTCCCGACTCGTCGGGGCAGTCGTAGACGAACAGTGCGAGATCGACGCCCACCTGACAGGCGGCGAGACCCACCCCGTTGGCGGCGTACATCGTGGCGACCATGTCCGCCACGAGCTCGCGCAGCGCCTCGTCGTACGACGTGACCGGCTGCGCTGGGCGGTGCATCACGTCGGTGCCCCACCTGACGACCGGTCGGATCGTTCCGCCGGCGGGAAGCTCGACGGAGGTGGGGGAGACGGGCGCAGTGTCCTGCGCTGGATCGGGGCCGGCCATGCCCGGATCCTATGGTGATCCGTGACACTCGCCGAAAGTGTGGCACGAAGTGTAACTCGGAGTTACATTACTTGGCATGTCTTCGAATTCCGTCAACGAGCCGCAGAAGCTGCCCTGGAGCCTGCTCCGCGCCGGAGGCCGTCACGGGCTCTCCGACGCCGAGAAGCGCGACCCGATCGGGCTCGCCGTGGCCGCCCTGAACAAGCTCGCCTCCAGCGACCTGATCGACCGCCTCGGAATCCGCAAGGCGAGCGAGCAAACCGTCTACCGGGTGACCAGCGCCGGGTTCCGGACCGCCGGCACTGTCGGGCGCACGTTCGCCCGGGCCGGCAAGGCCACCCAGGGCAACCGGGTCCCCACCGCGAAGAACACCGGGCTGTTCGACCTCACGCCCGGTGAGGACGAGCAGATGCTGGCCGACGTGGTGGGCGAGTTCGCCGAGGAGATGGTGCGCCCCGCCGCCAGCGCGGCCAACGAGGCCTGCGCCGCCCCCGACGAGCTGCTCAAGGCCTCCCTCGACATCGGGCTGCCGATCCTCGGCGTCCCGGAGGACCTCGGCGGCATCGCCACCGAGCGCTCCGCGATGGCCGGAACCCTCGTCCACGAGGCGCTCTCCAAGGGCGACATGGGGCTGGCCGTCGCCGCCCTGGCGCCCGGCGCCGTCGCGACCGCCCTCTCCCTCTGGGGCACCGACGAACAGCAGTCGACCTACCTGCCCGCCTTCACCGGCAACGAGGTTCCCGACGCCGCGCTCGCGCTGAGCGAGCCCACCGCCCTGTTCGATCCGCTCAGGCCGGCCACCAAGGCCGAGCAGCGCGGTGACGGCTACGTGCTGAACGGCGTGAAGTCCGGCGTGGTCCGCGGCTCGGAGGCCGAGCTGTTCATCGTCGGCGCCGAGCTGGACGGCGCCCCCCAGCTGTTCATCGTCGAGTCGGCAGCCGAGGGCATCACGATCGAGTCCGACCCCTCGATGGGCCTGCGGGCGGCCAGCCTCTCGCGCCTCGTCCTCAAGGACGTCGCCGTGGAGAAGATCTCACTGCTCGGCGATGCCTCCGACTACCTCGACTGCGTGCGGTTCTCCCGGCTCGCCTGGTGCGCCCTGGCCGTCGGCACGGGACAGGCGGTGCTCGACTACGTCACCCCCTACGTCAAGGAGCGCGAGGCGTTCGGCGAGCCGATCGCCCACCGCCAGTCGGTCGCCTTCATGGTCGCGAACATCGCCATCGAGCTCCAGGGGATGCGGCTGGTCACCTACCGCGCCGCCAGCCGGGTCGCGCAGGGCAAGCCGGCCGAGCGCGAGATCGCGCTGGCCCGTCGGCTGTGTGCCGACCGCGGCATGCAGATCGGCCTGGACGGCGTCCAGCTCCTCGGCGGGCACGGCTTCGTCAAGGAGCACCCGGTCGAGCGCTGGTACCGCGACCTCCGCGCCATCGGACTCATGGAAGGAGCGGTCCTGGTCTGACACCGCTGGTTGATTCCGCGCCCCGGCCGAACACCGCCGGTTGAGCCTGTCGAAACCAACGTCCCGCAGACCCAGGAGAAACCATCATGATCAACCTCGAGACCCCCAAGAAGATCCGCCCGCTCGTCGACCAGGCCCACCAGGTCGCGATGAACATGCTGCGGCCCATCTCGCGCAAGTACGACGAGGCCGAGCACGAGTACCCCAAGGAACTCGACATGCTCGCCGCCATGATCGACGGCATCTCCGAGTCCGGTGCGACAGGTGGCGCTGGTGCCGCCGGCGTACGCCGCAGCGAGAAGCCCGAGGCCAAGCCTGGGAACAAGAACGGCGCCAACCTCGCGTCTGTGCTCTCCATCCTGGAGATGTGCTGGGGCGACGTCGGCCTCCTGCTCTCGATGCCGCGCCAGGGCCTGGGCAACTCGGCCATCGCCTCGGTGGCCAACGACGAGCAGCTCGAGCGCTTCGCCGGCACCTGGGCAGCGATGGCGATCACCGAGCCAGGCACCGGGTCGGACTCCGGCAACATCCAGACCACGGCGCGCAAGGACGGGGACGAGTACGTCCTCAACGGCGAGAAGATCTACGTCACCTCCGGCGACCGCGCCGACAGCGTCGTCGTCTGGGCCACCCTCGACAAGAGCCTCGGCCGCGCGGCGATCAAGTCGTTCGTCGTCAAGAAGGACAACCCCGGCATGCGGGTGGAGCGGCTCGAGCACAAGCTCGGCATCCGCGCCTCCGACACCGCCGTGATCATCTTCGAGGACTGCCGCGTGCCCGCGGAGGACCTCCTCGGTGACGCCGACGTCGACCCGAAGCAGGGCTTCGCCGGCGCGATGGCGACCTTCGACAACACCCGCCCGCTGGTGGCCGCGATGGCCCTCGGCTGCGCGCGAGCCTCCCTCGACCTCACCCGCGAGATCCTCACCGAGGCCGGCGTCGTCGTCGACTACGACCGCCCGGCGCTGACCCAGTCGGCGGCCGCGGCGACGTTCCTCCAGCTGGAGGCAGACTGGGAGGCGGCGTACCTCCTCACCCTCCAGTCCGCCTGGATGGCCGACAACCGCAAGCCCAACTCGATGCAGGCCTCGATGGCCAAGGCCAAGGCCGGCCGGATGGGCTCCGACGTCACCCTGCGCTGCGTGGAGCTCGCCGGCACCTTCGGCTACTCCGAGGTCGAGCTGCTGGAGAAGTGGGGCCGTGACTCCAAGATCCTCGACATCTTCGAGGGCACCCAGCAGATCCAGCAGCTGATCGTGGCCCGGCGGGTGCTGGGGCTGAGCTCGGCGGAGCTCAAGTAGGCGCTGCTCAGCCGAACTCCAACCGGTCAGGATCCGCCGACGCCTGCTCCTCGGGGCGCGACCACGGGGTGACCGGGCGCTCGATCGGCTCGCCATCGACGACGAGGTCGGTGCGCTCGGCCCAGAAGCACACGTGGTCGCGCACCCGCAGCGCGTCGTCCAGTGGGTCGGGGTAGGTCCAGGCGATGTCCTGACCCGACTCGGCGCCGTCCCGCGTGGACAGGTAGGTCGCGACGCCCTTGTAGGCACACGTCGACCGGGTCTCGGACGGTGCCAGCAGGTCCATCCGCACGTCCGACGGCGGGACGTAGTAACGCACCGGCAGGTGGGTCTCGAACAGCATCAGGGCCCATGAGCTCGAGGCGAGCTCGACGCCGTCCACGCTGACCTCGACCTGCCGTGAGCTGGCCAGCACGTCGATCCGCTTGAACGGGTCGCGTGGATGGCCGAACAGCTCCTCGTCCTCGGCCCACCAGGCGTCGAAGGCACCGAAGTCGAGCACCACCCGCTCACCCAGGTCAGCGTCGTCGGGCACGAACCCGGCGCCCTCGAAGTGCCGCGACCCCACGGCCAGGTCCATCGAGGTGCCGCGGGCGGTGTGCAGCCAGAAGTCCTCAGGCCCCAGCATCATCGGGACCCCGATCAGGTCCCAGTCCTCGGGCTGGGCCTGGGCGACCTGCATGGTCAGGGTCACGTCGTGCACCGGGACGGCGTACACCGGAAGGAGCCGCCGCGGCTCCCACACCAGCAGGGCGTCACAGGTGTCCAGGACCGGTTCGCCGTCGACGAAGGCCCTGATGCGCGCCGGGGTCGGCTCGTAGCGGAGCTCAGCCAGGGAGACGCCGATGTGGTTCTTCATCCGGAGGGCCATGCCCCATTCCAGCACTCGGGAACTCCGCCGTGAAGCGTTCCGGGCGACCCGACGGGGGCACTGCACCGGCATGAAGCTGTACGCCGACACCTCTGTACGCCGCACGCTCCAGATCATCGGGGACCTCGCCGTCGTGGCCTGGATCTGGGTCTGGATCGAGATCGCGGACAAGGTCCACGACTCGACCCTCCGGCTGGCCACGCCCGGGCACAAGATCGACTCCTCGGCCAGCGACCTCGCCCACAAGCTCCGCGACGCCGGCCGGACCGTCGCGAACGTGCCGCTGGTGGGGGACTCGGTGCGGAGCCCGTTCGACGGTGCCGGGAAGGCGGCCACGGGTCTGTCCGAAGCGGGACAGCAGCAGGTGTCCGCAGTGGAGAATCTTGCCCATTGGCTCGGTCTGGCGGTCGCGCTGATCCCGATCCTCGTCCTGCTCTGGTTCTACCTGCCCCAACGGATCGCCTTCGTCCGGCGGGCCACGGCCGGGCAGCGTTTCCTGGACGCCGGGGCGGACCTCGACCTGTTCGCACTGCGGGCGATGGCCCACCAGCCGCTGCACGTGCTCGCGCGCGTCGACGCGGATCCCGCCGGGGCGTGGCGGCGCGGCGAGCCCCGCGTCATCGATGCGCTCGCCCTGCTGGAGCTGCAGTCCGTCGGGCTGCGACCACCCGCCGGCCTCACCTCACGCGCACCAGGTGTCGTGGCCTCCTAGCCCAGGCGAGCGCCGGCGCCCGGCGAGGCGACGAAGTAGTCGGGGGCGCCCCACCCGTGCGCCGTGAAGGCAGTCGTCACCGCGCGCTGGACGGCCGGCACCCGTTCGACGGGAACCAGCGCGATCGCCGAGCCGCCGAACCCACCACCCGTCATCCGTGCCCCTAGTGCCCCTGCCTCGCGGGCGGTCTCCACCGCCACGTCGAGCTCCTCGCACGAGACCTCGTAGTCGTCACGCAGGGAGACGTGCGAGGCATCCAGCAGTGGACCGAGCAGGCTCCAGTCATCCGCGTGCAGCGCCGCGATGAACTCGTCGACGCGTCTCACCTCGCTGGTCACGTGCCGGGCCCGGCGCAGCAGGGGTTCCGGCAGCCCGTCGATCGAGGTCGCCTGCGCGAGAGCGCGCTTGTCCAGTCCCAGCTTCACGGCAGCGGCCCAGGCGTCGTCGCGCCGGGACTCGTAGCCGCCGTCGGTGAGCTCATGGCTCACCTTGGTGTCGATCACGAGCAGCGCCAGCCCGTGTGCAGCAGGGTCGAACGGGACCTGCTCGCGGGCATCGGTGTGGAAGTCGATCAGCAAGGCGTGCTCGACCTCGCCGTACACCGCGATCGCCTGGTCGAGGCCGCCGGTCGGAGCGCCCACGGTCTCGCTCTCCGCGCGCACACAGGCCGCCACCAGCTCCTCCGGGGTGCGGCCCAGGCCCAGCGCGTCGTCCACCGCGATGGCGACGCTGCACTCCAGGGCGGCCGAGCTGGAGAGACCCGCGCCGATCGGTACGTCGCTGGAGATGTCGATCTCCATTCCCTGCTTCACGTCCAGAGCGATCAGCACACCCACGACGTACAGCGCCCATGGGTCGGCCTCGACGAGACTCTCGACGCGACCCTCCCAGGACCGTGACCCGCTGGTCACCACGACCTGGTCGTCCTCGCGCAGGGTGACCACGGCCGTGGTGCACTGCGTCAGCGCCATCGGCAGGCACCGGCCGCCGTTGTAGTCGACGTGCTCGCCGATGAGGTTCACCCGTCCGGGGGCGATGCCCTTCACGGGACGCGTGCTGCCCTGGCCGGTAGATTCGTCTCCCGTGCGCTTCCTCTCCGACACGCAACCACCCTATGACCTGACCTACGACGACGTGTTCATGGTGCCTCGGCGCTCGGACGTTGCCTCGAGGTACGACGTCGACCTCGCCCAGGACCCGGATGACGGCGACGGCACGGGTACGACGATCCCGATCGTCGTCGCCAACATGACGGCCGTCTCCGGGCGCCGGATGGCCGAGACCATCGCGCGGCGAGGCGGGCTGAGCGTGATCCCGCAGGACATCCCGCTCGACGTGGTCGAGGAGGTCGTCTCCTGGATCAAGAAGCGCCACCCGGTCTTCGAGACGCCGATCACCCTCAGTCCGCAGGACACCGTCAGCGATGCCCTCGCGCTGCTGCCGAAGCGGTCGCACCGCGCGGCCGTCGTGCTCGAGGACGGACAGCCGGTCGGGATCATCACCGAGGCCGACTGCATCGGCGTGGACCGGTTCACCCAGGTGGGCGACGCGATGACGACCGACATGGTGACGCTGAAGCACACGATGGAGCCGCGCGAGGCGTTCGACGTACTCGCGTCCTCGCGCTTCCGCCTCGCCCCGGCCGTCGACGACGACGGCGCCCTCGTGGGCATCCTCACCCGCACCGGCGCATTGCGATCGACCATCTACACCCCGGCTCTCGATCGGCACGGGCGGTTGCGCGTCGCTGCCGCGCTCGGCGTCAACGGCGACGTCGAGGGCAGGACCAAGCGCCTGCTGGCCATGGGCGTCGACTGCCTGGTCGTCGACACCGCGCACGGTCACCAGGAGCGCATGCTCGAGGCACTCGGGGCTGTGCGATCCCTCGACCCGGACGTCCCGATCGTGGCCGGCAATGTCGTCGGTGCCGACGGGGTGCACGACCTCGTCGAGGCAGGCGCAGACATCGTCAAGGTCGGTGTCGGCCCGGGTGCCATGTGCACCACACGGATGATGACCGGTGTCGGCCGGCCGCAGTTCAGCGCCATCGTCGAGTGCGCGGAGGCCGCCCGTCGGCACGGCAAGCACGTGTGGGCCGACGGGGGAGTGCGCCACCCGCGCGACGTCGCCCTCGCGCTGGCTGCCGGTGCGTCGCAGGTGATGATCGGCTCGTGGTTCGCCGGCACGCACGAGTCCCCGGGAGACCTCCACGTCGGCACCGACGGACGCCCCTACAAGGAGAGCTTCGGGATGGCCTCCGCGCGGGCCGTCGCCAACCGCACGTCCGGTGACAGTGTCTTCGACCGGGCCCGCAAGGCGCTCTACGAAGAGGGGATCTCCTCCTCGCGGATGTTCCTCGACCCCGAGCGGCCCGGCGTCGAGGACCTCGTCGACGAGATCTGCTCCGGCGTACGTTCTGCGTGCACCTACACCGGCGCCCGTGACCTCGCGTCGTTCGCGGACCGGGCCGTGATCGGCGTTCAGTCGCCCGCCGGATTCGCGGAGGGCAGACCGCTTCCCGGCGGCTGGTGAGCTCGTGAGGGACCGGGACCGTCCTGGCTGCGCCGGGTCGCGCTGGTCGCCGCCCTGCTGGTCGTCGTGGGCGGCCTCGCCGCGGCCGCGTCATGCGGTTCAGCTGGCGCGGCCACTACACCGTCCGGCTGGCCCCCGTCCGCAAGTGGCTGCAGGGCAGCTATGGGCCGAAAGTGCGCTTCGTCGTCCGCTGAGTTCGACCCGTCGCCCCGATTGTTCCTACCGGGTGCCCCCTTGCTAGGGTTACGGCGCTCGTCCGGGTGGCGGAATAGGTAGACGCGCTAGCTTGAGGTGCTAGTCCCCGTATTAGGGGGTGGGGGTTCAAGTCCCCCCTCGGACACAATCATCAAGCCGCTGACCTGCGGAAACGTGGGTCAGCGGCTTGTTGTGGTTCTCGGTGGTCCCGTGGCCTTGCCGTAGTCCGCCTCCTCGGCGGGCTCGACCCGGTTCCGGCCCAGACGCTTGGCGCGCAGCAGGGCCTGGTCCGCCGCGGTGACAGCCGTCGCCGCTCCACGCTCGTCGACCACGGCCACGCCGATCGAGACGCTGCTCCCGGAGGCGAGCGCGGCGACCCACGCAGCGCCGATGTCGGCCATCCGACGATGCGCCACGTCGACCGGCGACTGCGCCATGATCACGATGAACTCGTCCCCACCGAGGCGGCCGACGAAGTCGTTGTCGCGGATGTGCTCACGCAGAAGCTCACCGAAGGCACGCAGGGCGTCGTCGCCGGCGTCGTGTCCCCAGACGTCGTTGAGCTGCTTGAAGCGGTCCAGATCGAGCACGCAGACGACGTCACCCGACGAGGACTTCCGCAGGCGTCGTACGACCTCCCCACGGCTGGCCACCCGGGTGAGCGGGTCGACCGTGGCCCGGATCAGCTGACGCTGGTCGTGGTCGCAGCGCTCGGCCGCGAAGACGGCGTCCTCGACCAGGAGCGGCAGCCGGTCGCGGAGCCGGGGGTCGGGGAACCCGTCGTACGCCGCGAAGACCGGGGTCCCGAGGCCGAGGGAGAGGTCCTCGGGGAAGGGGGAGGACGCGGCGGGCTGACCGACGTGGACCGCGCCACCCAGATCGACCACCACCTGACGCAGGATGCGCGAGGCCTCACCCCTGTTCGTGGCCCGCAGCAGGGCACGAGTCGCCTCCAGCGCGGTGTTCGTCCCACTGGCCTCGGCATAGGACCCGGAGTCGGCCGTGGGAACTGCGGTCATCGGGTGCCTCCAGTCGGAGCCGACGCGATCAGCGGCATCCGGACGGCGAAGGTCGACCCCTCGAGGTGCTCCGAGGCCACCGAGACCGTCCCTCGGTGTCGTTCGACGATCGAGGCGACGATGCTCAACCCGAGGCCGGTGCCCTGGATCGCCAGCGCCTGGGCCGTCGAGGAACGGAAGAACCTCGTGAACAGATCACCCTGCTCCGACAGCGGGATACCCATCCCGGTGTCGACCACCTCCACGACGGCGTCGCCCTCGTCCGTGCTCAGACGGCAGGTGACGCTGCCACCGTCCTCGGTGAACTTGACCGCGTTGCTGACCAGGTTGAGGATCACGCGCTCAAGGTGGCGAACATCGCCCTGGATCATCACGGGGTGCTCGGGCACCTCGATGAGCGTGTCGAGAGTGCGCTTGCGCAGCAGCGGCTCCAGCGCGTCCTGGGCACTCGAGACGATGTCGCGCAGGTCGAGCGCGACCATGTCGAAGACCAGGTCTCCGTCGTCGACGGCGACCAGGGTGAGCAGGTCGTCTGCCAGCGCGGCCAGCCGTTCGCTGTTGCGCCCGACAGCGTCCACCATCTCCAGCTGGGCCGGCGACAGCTCGCCGGCCATGCCGTCCTGCAGGAGCTCGGTGTAGCCACAGATGCTGGCCGTGGGCGTGCGGAGCTCGTGGCTCACGGTCGCCACGAAGTCGCTCTTGGCCCGGTCCAGCTCCTGCAGCCGCTCGATCGCCTTCCCGTCCTTCTCAAGGGCGGCGGCGAGCAGCTTGTTGGCGCGTCCGCGCTCGGTCACGTCGTGTCCCACGCCGACATAGCCGACGTGCCGGCCGCGTGCGTCCCTGATGGAGCTCACGGCCACGGACGCGATCAGGCGGCTCCCGTCGGCACGTACCAGGGTCCAGTCCCGGGTCTGGAGAGTCTCGCCATCGGTACGTGCGGGCGTTCGTCGAGCGGCCGCCCCCTCCCGGCGACGGTCCAGCTGACCGAGGTCGAGATCAGGGCCACCCCTGCGCTCCACCCGCACGTCCGCGACGGTCAGGAGCCCGAGGTCAGCGGGGATCGCGAGCTCGGCGGCCCGTGCCTGGAACTCGGAGATGTCGAAGAGCTCGAGCGGCAGCGTGTGGCCGACCAGTGTCGAGCCGTCGCGACCGAGCATCCGCTCGGCGCCCGTGCTGCAGTAGGTCACGCGCCCCTTCAGGTCCGTGCTGATCAGGGCCGTGGCGTTGGCCGCCAGGACCAGGTGGCCGAAGAGCCCGCCGGACTCGGCCGCGCTGGACATGTCGATGCCGGTGATGACCATGTGGGTCCGTACGTCGGCTGCGTCGGTCAGGAACGTGCTCGTCCACACGATGCGCCGCGGAGCTCCGCTCCTGAGGTTCACCGTCGTCTCGTAGGCCAGTGGAGAGCCCCCGTCCTGCGCCTCGACGAACGACCTGTGCACCAGCTCGCGCTGGTCGGGGGAGGCGAGGTCCCACAGCCGCAGGCCGACGATCTGTTCCCGACTGAACCCCGTCAGGGTCTCGGCCGGCTGGTTCATCTCGACCACGACACCGGTCTCCAGCTCGATGACCAGCACCATGCAGGAGGTCGCGTCCAGGATCATCGCCGACATGTCGATCCCGGGGTGTCCCCACGACCGTGGCACCCGCGGTGAGGCTGCTCTGGCACTCACGGTCTCGGTGTCTCCCAGCGCGTCGAAGCCTCCCGAGGACTCGGGACACAGAGATCATCGGCAGGCGGAATGCCCGACTTGAGGCTTCGCGCGCATTTTTCTGGAGTACGTTCGAGAGACGTGGCCACGTCAGGTGGCCACCCACACCGAGGCGAGTCCAGTGGACGCACGGAGGACAGAGTCCCGCCGAGGTCGGTTCTCGGTGACCGCGGTGATCCCCTCGGTCGACCTCGCAGGTCTCGACCTGGCGCAGCTGCGCCGCCATCGCCGCCACCTCGCCTCCGAGGAGGACCGGGTCTCCTACTGGCGCCGGCTGACCCACGCCCGCATCGACCTCCTGCGCGCCGAGTCCGGCTCCCAGGAGTCGCTCTCCTTCGAAGAGCTCGTCCGCGTCCTGGGCGACACCGGCACCGGCACCAGCCGCGGGGCGCTGGTCAGGGTGATCGTCGCCGACCCGCTCCCGGAGCTGCCGGAGCTCTCGGCGATCTGGTGCCCGGACGTGGACCCCCACGACAGAGCACAGCTCGCGGCGACGCTCACCAGCCTCGAGGCGGCCGAGCGACAGCTGACCACCTACCGCACGGCGCTGCACGACCGCATCGACGAGTCCACGCGCGAGCTGATCCTGCGCTATCGCAGCGACCCGTCCGCTGCCCTCTCGATCATCCCGAGGGACTGACCCATCGACGGCGGCGAGCTCGTCGAGCAGCAGTGGCGCGAGTTCAAGGCCACCGGCGACACGCGCGCGCGCGACAACCTGCTGCTGCAGTACTCCCCGCTGGTGCGCTACGTCGCCGGTCGGGTGCATGCGGGCCTGCCGTCATCGGTGGAGTTCGCGGACCTCGTCTCGGACGGTGTCATCGGCCTCCTGGACGCCATCGACAAGTTCGACCTCGACCGCGGCGTGCAGTTCCAGACGTACGCCGTGCGGCGGGTCCGCGGCGCCATCCTCGACGGACTGCGCTCGACCGACTGGGTGCCTCGCTCGGTCCGCGACCGGATCCGCGACGTCAAGGCAGCAGTCACGATTCTCGAGCAGCGTCTCGCCCGGCCGCCCGAGGACGACGAGATTGCCGCCGAGCTGGGGATGTCGGTTGCCGACCTCCGGGAGGTCTACGCCGAGGCCAGCCATGCCAGCACCGTCAGCATGGAGGAGTCCTGGGTCGACGTCGAGGGCCACGAGGAGAGCGGGGGAGCGACCCCGGGCTTCGACGACGGCGTCCCGCCGGGTTTCCTCGCCGCCGTGGCCGAGCTCCCCGAACGGGACCAGATCGTCATCGCCCTCTACTACTGGGACCGCCTCACCCTGGCGGAGATCGGCCAGGTCCTCGGCGTGACCGAGTCGAGGGTCAGCCAGCTGCACAGCCGCGCAACGCTGATCCTGCGCGACAAGCTCGCCGGCTCGGCCTGACCGACGCCGCAGGGCTCACCTAGGATCGGCCGCGTGGACGGTGAGGTGAGCAGCGACCGCGATCGCGACGAGTCGGGCCGCGCCAAGCAGGCACGGCCGCGTGATGAGCTGGGCCGTCCGCTTCCCTACGGCGCCGTCGGGGTGGAGCCGGTGTCCGAGGAGCCCCTTCCTCCGGAGGAGACGCTCCGGTTCGCCCGGCAGCTGCTCGACGACGGCCGACCGTTCTCCGCGCACGAGGTCCTCGAGGCGCGCTGGAAGTCATGTCCCGACGAGGAGCGCGAGCTGTGGCAGGGGCTGGCCCAGCTCTGTGTCGGGCTGACGCACGATGCGCGCGGCAACCACGTGGGGGCGCGCCGGCTGGTCGAGCGTGCCGCGGGTCGCCTGGTGAACTACGACGACACCAGCGCGCCGACCTATGGCCTGGAGCTCCCCGAGGTCATCGCCTGTGCACGTCGGCAGGTGGAGGACGGGGAGTGACCGGTCACCAGACGAGGACCGGCTTGACCACCGCGCCCGAGGCCGAGTCAGCGACCGCCTGGTTGATCTCCTCGAACGGATAGGTCACGACGAGGTCGTCCACGTCGAACTTCCCCTCGGCGTTGAGCCGGAGCAGGCGCGGCACCATCTCGAGCGGGTCCGAGTCACCCTCGACCGATCCCCGGATGACCTTGCCGTTCTGCATCAGGTCGATGGCGTCCACCGGGAACTCGGGGGCGCCCAGACCCAGCACGACCAGCTGGCCACGGACCGCCAGCGCCTGGGCCGCCCGCGTGAGAACGCTGGGCACGGCGGTGCTGTCGACCGCGTGGGTCGAGCCGCCACCGGTCGCCGCCTTCACGGCGTCCACGACGGACTGGTCACCCAGGTCGTTGGGGTTGATGCCGACGGCTCCGTAGCCCTCCGCCAGCGCCAGCCGCCCGGGCAGCACGTCCACCGCGACGACCGTGCCGACGCCGCTCCCTGCCGCTGCGGCGATCGCGGCCAGCCCGACTGCCCCGGCGCCGTACACCACCAGTGAGTCGTCGGGACCTGGCTGAAGCACGTTGAGCACCGCGCCCGCGCCGGTCTGGAAGCCGCAGCCGTAGGGCGCGATCCGGGTCAGGTCGAGAGCCGGGTCCACGACGACCACGTTGTCGGCGTACGCGATGGCGTGCTGCGAGAAGCTCGACTGGCCGAAGAACGAGCCGAAGACCGGCTCGCCTCCACGTGAGTACGTCGTCGACCCGTCCATCCGCATGCCCATGTAGTTGAGCAGCAGGCTCGACTCGCAGTAGCCGAAGCGGCCGGCGTCGCACTGCGCGCAACCACGGCACGAACGCAGGCTCATCACCACGTGGTCACCGACGGTGATGCCATCGACGTCGGGTCCGACCGCCTCCACCACACCGGCGCCCTCGTGGCCGAACACGTGGGGGAACATCTCCTGCGGCAGCATCGTCGGGACCGTCAGGTCCGTGTGACACAGCCCGGTCGCCACCACCCGGACCAGCACCTCGTCCTCGCGCGGCTGGCCGAGGTCGACCTCCTCGAAGGTGAAGTCCGCGGTGGGTCCGTTCTTCATCGCCACGGTGGTGCGCATGCGTCTCCTCGAAGGTTGACAACTAGAACGTGTTCTAACCATGCTGTCAGATCATGAGGCGTTCGTCACACGAGCGCCGGGCAGTCCAGGGAGACCCATGACGCAGACACCACCCGCAGCAGACATGACGATGCAGCGCTCGAGCCGCGATGCGGAGGAGATGCGGAAGAGCCTCACCGAGTGGTTGGCCACCATCCTCCCGGAGGGTGCGAACCCCACCGTCGTGCTGCACGCGGGCATCGAGGCCAACGGGCTGTCGTCGGAGACCGTGCTCCTCGACGCCACCTGGACCGAGGACGGCGAGCAGCGGGCCGGCCAGTACGTCGCCCGGGTGGAGCCGGCCGCGGCGGACCTCCCGGTCTTCGAGCACTACGCCCTCCAGGACCAGTACGACGCCATGCGGATCGTGGGGGAGACCACGGACGTCCCGGTGCCCGCCGTTCGCTGGATGGAGCCCACCGGCGACGTGCTCGGGACCTCGTTCTTCCTGATGGACCGGATCGACGGGCTCGTGCCGAGGGACGTGCTGCCCTACAACTTCGGTGACAACTGGCTCTTCGACGCCTCGCACGAGGAGCAGCGCCGACTGCAGGACGCCACGGTCAAGGTGGTGGCCGACCTGCACTCCATCCCCGACGCCGAGATCACGTTCGCCTTCCTCGACCCCCACCAGCCCGGGGACACCGCGCTCGCCCGCAACCTGTCCCGCACGCGGGCCTGGTACGACTTCGCGGTCAAGGACATCGGCCGCTCGCCGATCACCGAGCGCGGCCTTGCCTGGCTGGAGGCCCACCTGCCCGAGACCAGCGAGGCGGTCCTGTGCTGGGGAGACGCCCGCATCGGCAACGTGCTCTACCGCGACTTCGAGCCGGTCGGAGTCCTCGACTGGGAGATGGCCGCCATCGGCCCGCGCGAGCTCGACGTCTCCTGGATGGTGTTCGCCCACCAGGTCTTCGAGTCGATCACCGGCATGCTCGAGATGCCGGGGATGCCGCACCTGCTCCGCGAGGAGGACGTGAAGGCGACCTACGAGTCCCTCACGGGGGTCGAGCTCGGCAACCTGGACTGGTACCACGTCTACAACGCCATCCAGTGGTCGATCGTGTTCATGAGGACCGGCGCCCGCCAGATCCACTTCGGGGAGATCGAGCGTCCCGACGACATCGAGACGCTGATGCACCACAAGTCCCTGCTCGACGGGTTCCTGGCGAAGGTCGGTGCCTGATCGTGGTCAGTCACCTCGACGAGTACCCGATCCACCAGGTCCCGCTCCCGGTCACCTGGGCCGCGAGCAGCGACCGCAACTTCTACGACCGGTGCTACTTCAACGCCCACGACCGCACGGGCGACATCTTCCTGATCACCGGTCTGGGCTACTACCCCAACCTCGGCACGAAGGACGCCTTCGTGCTCGTCCGGCGCGGGGACGAGCAGACGGCCGTGCACCTCGGGGACGCGATCGACGACGACCGCCTCAACCAGCGCGTCAACGGCTACGGGCTCGAGGTCGTCGACCCCCTCAAGAAGGTCCGGCTCACCCTGGACGAGACCGACGGCATCGCCTTCGACCTCACCTGGGAGGGATCGTTCGACGTGCTCCAGGAGCAGCCGCACGTGATGCGCGCCGGCAGCCGGGTGACTCTCAACGCCCAGCGGTTCGCGCAGGTCGGCACCTGGTCGGGGTCCCTCCTGATCGACGGTGAGGAGATCGCGGTGACCCCGGACCGCTGGGTCGGCACCCGGGACCGCTCCTGGGGGATCCGGCCGGTCGGCGCGGCCGAGCCGGAGGGACGGCCGAGCGACCCGCCGTTCGAGGGGATGTGGTGGCTCTACGTCCCGGTGCGCTTCGACGACTTCTCGATCGTGCTGATCATCCAGGAGAGCCCCGACGGCTACCGCACCCTGAACGACTGCCACCGGGTCTGGCGCGACGGCACCGTGGAGCAGCTGGGCTGGCCGCAGGTCTCGATCACCTACGCCTCGGGCACGCGGGTGCCGACGCGGGCCGACATCACCTGCACCACCCCCGACGGCAAGCCACTGCGTCTGGAGGTCGAGTCACTGCTTCCGGTGGCCCTGCACATCGGTGGTGGGTACGGCGGGGACCCCGACTGGACCCACGGCATGTGGAAGGGAGCCGGCTTCTCGGAGCGGGTGACCTACGACCTGACCGACGACTCGGTGACCGGCCGGACCATGTTCGGCGTGATCGACCACGCAGCGCGCGCGGTCTGTCACCACGGCGGGGGTGAGGAGGCCGAGGGATGGGGTCTCCTCGAGCACGGCGCCCTCGGCCGGCACGACCCCAGCGGCTTCGCCGACTGGTTCACCCTCGCCCCCTGAGCTGAAGGAAACTCCGTGAGTCTTGACCGCAGCACCCTGTTCATCGGTGGCGACTGGGTCGCGCCCGCCAGTGCCGAGACCATCGAGGTGGTCTCTCCCCACAGCGAGGAGCGCGTGGCCACGGTGCCGTCCGGGACGGCCAGTGACATCGACGCGGCGGTCGCGGCCGCGCGCCTCGCGTTCGACGAAGGTCCCTGGCCACGCACCTCGCCGGAGGAGCGCATCGAGGTCGTGCAGAACTTCGCGAACCTCTACGCCGGCCGGATGGAGGAGATGGGCAACCTGATCACCACGGAGATGGGGTCACCTGCGTCGTTCTCGCAGCTCGCGCAGGCACCGGCTCCGTGGATGATGATCGAGGCGTTCCTCTCGATCGCACGGGCCTTTCCCTGGGAGGAGACCCGCGCCGGCGCACTCGGCTCCGACGTGATCGTGCGGCGCGAGCCGGTCGGCGTCGTCGCCGCGATCCCGCCGTGGAACGTGCCGCAGTTCACCACGATCTCCAAGGTGGTCCCCGCCCTGCTCGCCGGGTGCACCGTCGTGCTCAAGCCGGCGCCGGAGACCCCGCTCGACTCCTACCTGATGGCCGAGCTCCTGGTCGAGGCGGGAGTCCCGGCCGGCGTGGTGAACATCGTCGCGGGAGGCCGCGAGGTCGGGGCCCACCTGGTGGCGCACCCGGGCATCGACAAGGTCGCCTTCACCGGCTCGACCGCGGCGGGACGCGCGATCGGGGCGGTCTGCGGCCAGCAGCTCAAGCGGGTGAGCCTGGAGCTGGGCGGGAAGTCCGCCGCGATCGTGCTCGACGACGCCGATCTCGCCGCCACGATGGAGGGGCTGAAGTTCACCGCCCTGATGAACAGTGGCCAGGCCTGCGTCGCCCAGACCCGCATCCTGGCCAGCCGCGCGCAGTACGCGACCGTGGTCGACGCTCTCGCCCAGACCGTCGAGGCGATGACCGTCGGTGACCCCGCCGACCCGGCAACGGAGATCGGGCCGATGGTCGCCCAGCGCCAGCAGGAGCGGGTGGAGAAGTACATCGCGCTCGGGCAGGAGGAGGGCGCTCGCATCGTCGCCGGGGGACTCGGGATGCCCGACGGCGTCGACCGCGGCTGGTACGTCCGCCCGACGGTCTTCGCCGACGTCGACAACCGGATGCGGATCGCCCAGGAGGAGATCTTCGGGCCGGTGCTCTCGGTCATCGCCTACGACGACGTCGACGACGCCGTGCGGATCGCCAACGACTCCGACTACGGGCTGGCCGGGACCGTGTGGACCGCGGACGCAGCGGCCGGGCTGGACGTGGCCCGCAGGGTCCGCACCGGCACCTACGGCGTGAACACCTACACGATGGACTTCGCCGCACCGTTCGGCGGCTACAAGTCCTCGGGGATCGGCCGCGAGTTCGGCCCCGAGGGGCTGGCGCAGTACACCGAGTACAAGGCGATCTACACCAGCGCACCGGGGATGTAGGCGGAAGACCGACACCACGTGCTCCTCGACCTCCAGCTCGACGCCAGTCCCGATCGCTCTGCCCAGCGCGCCCGTGAGCTGGTCGATGCCGGGGCGGCCGGGCTGTTCACCTTCGAGGGACCGCACGACGTCTTCCTCCCGCTGGCGGTCTCCGCCGTGAGCGTCGAGGCCGACCTGATGACCAACGTGGCGATCGCGATGCCACGCAGCCCGACCCACCTGGCCCACGCGGCCTGGGACCTGCAGCTGATGAGCCGGGGGCGGTTCCGGCTGGGCCTCGGGTCACAGGTGCGCCCGCACATCGAGAACAGGTACGGCGCCACCTGGTCACCACCGGCCGCACGCATGCGCGAGATCGTGCTCGCGGTCAAGGCGATCCTGTCCTCCTGGCAGGACGGGACCCGACTGGACTTCCGCGGTGAGCACACGCGACACACGCTGATGCCTCCGACCTTCGTCCCCGGCCCCAACCCGTACGGCGCGCCGCCGGTGCTGCTCGGAGCACTCGGCCCGGTGATGACCCGGACGGCGGCCGAGGTCGCCGACGGCCTGCTGGTGATGCCGTTCCACAGCCATCGCCACTTCCGCGAGCGCACGCTGCCCGCGGTCGAGGAGGGGCTGCGCCGGTCCGGACGGGACCGGGTCGACGTCTTCCCGCAGGCGATCCTCGCGATGGGTCGCACGGCCGAGGAGCGGGAGGCGGCCACCGTCGGTGTCCGAGGGCTGCTGGCGTTCTACGGCTCGACACCGGCCTACCGCCCGGTGCTCGAGGTCGAGGGCTGGGGCGAGCTCCAGCCGGAGCTGAACGCACTGTCCAAACGAGGTGACGTCGCGGCGATGATGGCGCTGGTGACCGACGAGATGGTGCACACCCTGGCGGTCGCGGGCACCCCCGAGGAGTGCGCGGCCGAGCTCGGCCGCAGGTTCGGGGACGTCGCCGAACGCGTGTGCGCGTACTTCCCCGGCCACGACCCCGGCACCGAGGCGATCGCCGAGCTGGCCGGTGCCCTGAAGGGCGTCTGACCGCTCCGACCGGGTCGGGTCAGGGCCGCAGGCCGTGCTCCGGGAGCCAGGCCTCAGGGTCGATCGCGTCGCCGCCACCGGGGTGGACCTCGAGGTGCAGGTGCGGCCCGGTGGTGTTGCCGGTGGAGCCGACGTACCCGACGAGGTCGCCGGCGGCCAGCCGCTGGCCGACCTCGACACCGAACTCGCTCTGGTGGCAGTACCAGAGCACGGTGCCGTCATCGAGCCGGACCACGGTCTTGTTGCCGAAGGCGCCGTCGGACGCGGCCTCGGTCACGACCCCGGGCCCGATGGACCTGATCTCGGTGCCCTCGGGAGCGGCGAAGTCGAGGCCGGTGTGGGTGCTCGACCAGAGCCCGCTCGACTGCCCGAAGCGGCCGGTGAGGTGGTACCCGGTGACCGGGAGCGTCCACGGCGGCGGCTTCTCCTTCAGGCGGACGCCCGGCACGACGCGGTAGGGCTTGAACGTCCCGGGGAGTACGACGGGGCCGTCGGTCTTCGACGGGACGGGCGAGACGACCGCTGCGGCGGCCTCCGGCGCTGTCGCCATCGTGGTCGTCAGCAGCAGCCCGGTCAGGAGCGCGGGCGCGGTGATACGCAGTGTTCGAGTGGTGAGCATGGCAAGGCGTCGTTCCTCATCGCGCCACGACGGCGGGGGTTTGCCTACCCGTCGCCCGGCACGTCACGACGTACCGCGTTGCTCGTCTGAGGCTTCCGTGAGGGGGCACACCAGGTGGGGGACGAGCAGTGGGCGCTTTCCGCTCCTGGCTGTTCTCTTGTCATGGCGCTGCCTTTTGCAAGCAACGCGCTGCACTACCAACTCACACCGACCTACTGGCGTGCAAACCGAGTGCTAGCAAGGTGTTAGCGCGATCACACCTTGCCTGGGCTCGCACGCTCAGCGACCGAGCCGGCAATGACGAAGGTCACATGGGGGAGTGGTCGACGGATTCCTTCGCTAACCTGCTCGGAAACCTACGAAAGGACGCTCATGGGTGCCGAGGACAAGGCAAGCAACACGTTCAAGGACGCGAAGGGCAAGGTCAAGGAGACGACCGGCAAGGCGACCGACAACGAGCAGCTCGAGGGCGAGGGCAAGGCCGACCAGGTCGAGGCCTCCATCAAGGACTCCGTCGAGAACCTCAAGGACGCGGCCAGCAACGTGAAGGACGCCTTCAAGAAGTGACCCACTGCCTCGTCGCCGTCGACTGGTCCTGACGGTCGAGCGGCGGCGGGGTCAGCCAGTCACCCCGCTGACACGCTGGCAAACCCCGCGCCTGCCACCGGCCTAGACAGGTGGCAGGTCTCGTCGGTGTCGAACGTGCTCGCGACGCCGCGCGGCCATAGCCTCGCCACATGGATGACACGCAAGCGCCCGCACTCACGGTGACGGGGATCGGCACCACCGCCCTCGGCCGCCTGCAGATGCGTGTCCCCGAGGAGGACGGCTTCGAGGAGGTCATGGTCGAGCGCCGCTGGCCCGACATGGGCTCCGCGCGCGACTGGTGCGAGCGCACCGTCGAGCGCGCGCCGGTCGGTGCCACCATCCTGGAGATCCAGGTCTTCGAGGAGAGCTGGAAGCACTCCAGGTCGTGGGAGACCACCAAGACCCGGCCCATCGCCGAGGCACTCCAGCTCGGCGTCGTGACCGACGACGGGTGCGTGCGCTGGTCACAGCCACGTTCGATGTCTCCGCGCGCCGGCTCCCGGCACCTGCTCTGAGCGCTGCGGCATCATGGGGGCATGAGCGCCTCCCCCTCATCCGCGGGTCACTACGACCCGGCCGCCGAGGTCACCGAGATCTGCCGTGACCTGATCCGCATCGACACCACCAACTTCGGTGACCAGCCGGGGCCGGGTGAACGCAAGGCCGCCGAGCACGTCGCCACGCTGCTCGACGAGGTCGGCATCGAGAGCGAGCTGTGGGAGGCCGAGTCCGGGCGCACCAACGTGCTGGCCCGGTGGGGAGGCACGCAGGGTGACCCGGTGCTGGTCCACGGTCACCTCGACGTGGTGCCGGCAGACGCCGCCGACTGGCAGGTGCACCCGTTCAGCGGTGAGATCCACGAGGGCCAGGTCTGGGGCCGCGGTGCCGTCGACATGAAGGACTTCGACGCGATGCTGCTCTCGACCGTCCGAGCACGAGCGCGCGCCGGCGTCGTGCCCGACCGGCCGCTGGTGCTGTGCTTCACCGCCGACGAGGAGGCCGGTGGCACCAAGGGCGCCGGCCCGCTCGTCGAGTCCCACCGTGAGTGGTTCGAGGACTGCACCTTCGCCGTGGGCGAGGTCGGTGGGTTCTCCACGACCGTCCGCGGGCGCCGACTCTACCTGATCGAGGCCGCCGAGAAGGGGATGGCCTGGATGCGGCTGACCGCGACGGGCAACGCCGGGCACGGGTCGATGCGCCATCCGGACAACGCGGTGACGAACCTGGCCGAGGCAGTGGCGCGGATCGGCCGGCACCAGTGGCCGGTGCAGCTGACGCCCACGATGAAGGTGCTGCTCGGGGTGGTCGGGGAGCTCGCCGGCACCGAGGCGACGCCGGAGAACGCCGAGGCCCTGGTCGAGGAGTTCGGTACGGCGACCCGGATGCTCGGCGCGGTCATCCGGCACACCACCAACCCGACCATGCTCGACGCCGGCTACAAGGTGAACGTGGTGCCCGGGAAGGCGACCGCCCAGGTGGACGGACGGTTCCTGCCCGGCCTGCAGGAGGAGTTCATGGCCACCATGCGCGAGCTGGCCGGCCCGGAGGTGGACGTCGAGTTCAGCACGTTGATGCACGGCCTCGAGACGCCGTACGACGGGGAGATGGCCGACGCGATGACCTCGTCGCTGCTGGAGGAGGACCCCGAGGCCCTCGTGGCGCCGTACCTGATGAGCGGGGGGACCGACGCCAAGCACTTCGCCGATCTCGGCATGCGGTGCTTCGGGTTCGCCCCGCTGCGACTGCCGGCCGACCTCGACTTCACCGCGCTGTTCCACGGGGTGGACGAGCGGGTGCCGGTGGACGCGCTGGAGTTCGGCGCCCGGGTCTTCGACCGGTTCCTCGGAAAGCTCTAGTAGAGCAAGGCGTAGCGCTGCCGGATGATCCGGCGACGCAGCTGCACCCGACGGGTGCCGTCGGGAGCCAGGCGCAGGCGGTCGAGCTCCCAGCCACCCTGCTCGGCGAGGTCGACGAGCATCCGGGTGACCGCGCCGCGCGAGTGCTCAGGCGGGATCACCAGCTTGTCGAACTCGTACTCCACCCCCGGTCGCAGCGCCCGTCGCTCCTGCTTGCGGGCCTTCGCTGACGTCATGGAACCACCTCCAGATCGGCCGACACGTCATCCAGCGCCTGCACGATCTCGACCGGCAGCTCGCAGCCCTCGACACCCAGCGAGTCCTTCAGCTGGGCGGAGGTGCGGGCGCCGACGATGGGGGCCGTGACGCCGGGGCGGTCACGCACCCAGGCCAGCGACACCTCGAGCATGGACCAGCCGAGGCCGTCCGCCGCCCGGGCGACGGCCTCGACCACGCGTTGCGACGGGTCGCCCAGGTAGCGGCCGACGAAGGTGGAGAAGTGCGGGGAGGCCGCGCGGGAGTCGGCCGGGGTGCCGCCGCGGTACTTGCCGGTGAGCACGCCTCGCCCCAGCGGCGACCACGGCAGGATGCCCAGGCCGAGCGCCTGGGCGGCGGGGACGACCTCGGCCTCGACCGCGCGGTTGAGCAGGGAGTACTCGACCTGGTGCGAGACCAGCGGCGCCCGCCCCGGGACCGCCCGCTGCCAGGTGGCGGCCTGCGCCGACTGCCAGCCGGTGTAGTTGCTCACCCCGGCGTACGACGCCCGGCCGGTGCTGACCGCGTAGTCGATGGCCGACAGCGTCTCCTCCAGGGGCACGTCGTCGACCCAGATGTGCACCTGCCACAGGTCCACGTGGTCGGCACCGAGCCGCTTCAGCGACGCGTCGAGCGCACGGATCAGGTGGCCCCGCGAGCCGTCGGTGACCCGCTCACGACCTCGGCGACTGATGCCTGCCTTGGTCGCGAGGACGATCTCGTCGCGGTCGCACACGTCCCCGATGAGCGTGCCGATCAACCGTTCCGAGTCGCCGTCGGTGTAGCCGGCCGCGGTGTCCACGAGCGTGCCGCCGGCCTCCACGAAGGCGATCAGCTGCTCGCGCGCCTCGTGCTCGTCGGTGTCGCGACCCCAGGTCATCGTGCCCAGACCCAGGCGCGAGACCTTGAGGCCACTGGTGCCGAGGGACCGCTGCTGCATGAACAGACGCTATCCACCGCACCCGGCCAGGAGTGACTCGGCTCGCCGTCGAGAGCGAGTCAGGTGCCAGTCAGGTAACGGTCAGGCGCGCTGCGTACGCTGACACCTGCCATGGACTACATCGATGCCATCATCCTCGGGATCGTGGAGGGGCTCACCGAGTTCCTGCCCGTCTCCAGCACCGGTCACCTCACCATTGCCGAGAAGGCGCTCGGCCTGAAGGTCAACGATCCGTCGATCACGGCGTACACCGCGGTGATCCAGATGGGCGCCATCGCCGCAGTGATCGTCTACTTCCACGCCGACATCTGGCGCATCGCCTCAGCGTGGTTCAAGGGCCTCGTCCGGCCGGAGTACCGCGGGCACTTCGACCACCGCTTCGGGTGGTACATCATCTTCGGGTCGATCCCCATCGGCATCGTCGGCTTCCTCGGCAAGGACGTCATCTCCGGCTCGCTGCGCTCGCTGTGGTGGGTCGGTGGCGCGCTCGTGCTCTGGAGCGGCGTGATGGTGTACGCCGAACGGGTCGGCAAGCAGAATCGCGGCGAGCGTGACCTCACGATGGCCGACAGCATCTTCGTCGGGCTGCTGCAGTGCGTCGCACTCGTCCCGGGGGTCTCCCGCTCCGGCGCCACGATCTCCGCCGGCCTGGTGCGGGGGCTCGACCGGGTGACCGCGACCCGGCTGAGCTTCTTCCTCTCGATCCCCGCCCTGCTCGCCGCCGGGCTCTACGAGCTCAAGGACGTCATCGGCAGCGACATCGGGATCGGCCCCACGCTGGTGGGCACCGCCGTCAGCTTCGTCGTGGCCTACGCGGCCGTGGCGTGGCTGCTCAAGTTCGTCGGCGGCCACTCCATCGCCTGGTTCGTGCCCTACCGGCTGGTGCTGGGCTTCGGCCTGCTGGCCCTGCTGGCGACGAACGTGATCACCGCGACCTGAGCCTGTCCCAGGTGGTCACAGCCAGCCCGACCGCTTGCTGACGATGAACACGGCCAGCGAGCTCAGCGCCATCAGGCCGAGCGCCCACGGATAGCCGTAGAGCCACCCCAGCTCGGGCATGTGCTCGAAGTTCATGCCGTAGATGCTGCCGACCAGGGTCGGCGCAGCGACCAGCCCGACCGCGGCCGTGATCCGCCGCATGTCATCGTTCTGCTGGATCGAGATCTGCGCGGTGTGTGCCTCGAAGGCGGTCGAGAGCAGCGAGTCCAGGGTGTCGATCGTCTCCGCCACCCGGATCAGGTGGTCCGACACGTCGCGGAAGTAGGGACCGGCGTCGCCGTGGATCCCCCTGACCGCTCCGTTGGAGAACTTGGTCATCGGCTCACGCAGGGGAAGGACCGCGCGGCGCATCTCGGCCAGCTCCCGCTTGAGCACGTAGATGCGGGCGGAGTCGTTGGTGCGCTGGGTCGAGAACACCGACTGCTCGACCTCGTCCACGTCCTCCTGGAGCGACTCGGCCACCTCCTCGTAGCGGTCCACGACCTGGTCGCAGACGGCGTACACCACCGCGGACGGGCCGTGGGCCAGCACGTTGTGCATCCCCTCGAGCCGGTGCCGGGTGTCACTCAGTCCGCCACCGGATCCGTGCCGGACGCTGACCACGAACTTGTGGCCCACGAAGAGGCTGATCTCCCCGGTCTCGACGGCGTCCTCCTCGTCGACGTACCAGAGCGTCTTGAGCACGATGAACAACGACTCGTCGTACCGCTCGACCTTGGGCCGCTGGTGCGCGCTGATCGCGTCCTCGACCGCCAGCGGGTGCAGGCCGTAGAGGTCGGCGACCGCCTCCAGCTCCTCGCTGTCGGGATGGTGCAGGCCGACCCAGACGAAGTCGTGCTCCTCCGTCGCCTTGGCGCGTACGCCGGCCAGGTCGCCGGTCTCCAGGCCGAGGTCCACCCGTTCGCCCTTGCGGTACAGCGCGTTGTCCACGATCACAGGTGCAGGTTACGGCGCGTACGCTCCCCGCATGGCAACCGTGATCCTGGCGCGCCACGGACGGACGGCAGCCAACGCCACCGGAGTCCTGGCCGGACGTAGCAAGGGTGTGCATCTCGACGACACCGGAATGGCGCAGGCGCGCGCCGCCGCGGAGCGCCTGACGGGGCTCCCGCTCGCCGCGGTGGTGACCAGCCCCCTCGAGCGGTGCCGCGAGACGGCGAAGCTGCTGGCGCCCGGCCTGCGGGCGGTCAGCGACCGTCGGCTGCTCGAGTGCGACTACGGCGACTGGACCGGCAAGGAGCTCAAGAAGCTCGCCAAGGAGAAGCTCTGGCGGACGGTCCAGGCCCAGCCCTCGGGCGCCCGGTTCCCCGGTGGTGAGTCGCTGCCGGAGATGTCGGCGCGTGGCGTCGCCGCCATCCGGGACCGCGACGCCGCGCTCGAGGCGGAGGCCGGCGAGCAGGCCGTCTGGCTGGCGGTCTCCCACGGAGACGTGATCAAGGCGATCCTGGCCGACGCCCTCGGGATGCACCTCGACGCCTTCCAGCGGATCGTCGTCGAACCGGCCAGCCTGTCGGTGATCCGCTACACCCCGCACCGCGCGTTCGTGCTCACGATGAACTCCCGCTCCGGCTCCCTGGGGCACCTCGCCGCCAAGCCGACGCGCCGACGCGGCCGCTCCAGCGACGCGGCGGTCGGGGGAGGAGCCGGTCCCTCGGAGGCACCGGCTTCGGGCAACCTCTAGGCTCAAACCATGCCTGTCGTGCACCGGTTCGACCCGCCCGAGCGCTTCGTGCCCGGGACGGTCGGTGAACCCGGCCAGCGGACCTTCTTCCTGCAGGCGCGGGCCGGCAACCTGGTCACCTCGGTCGCCCTGGAGAAGCAGCAGGTGCAGATCCTGGGCGAACGCGTCGCCGAGCTGCTCGACGAGCTGATCTCGACCGACGAGTCCGCGACCACGATCCCGGCGATGACGCCGGTGGCGATGATCGACAACGAGCCGCTGGACCAGCCCATCGAGGAGGAGTTCCGCGCCGGGACGATCACGCTGTCCTGGGACGCGGAGGACGAGCGCATCGTCATCGAGGTGTTCCCGGTCGTCGAGGTGGAGGTCGAGCTGCCCGTCGAGGCTGCCGAGCAGGAGCTGATCGACCTGCCCATCGAGGAGCCGGAGCCCGAGGAGGTGCTGCTGGTGCGGCTGCCCGCGGCGATGGCGCGCTCCTTCGCTGCCCGGGCCGAGTCCGTTGTCGGCGCCGGGCGCGCCCCGTGCCCCTTCTGCGGTGGGCCGATGGACGCCGAGGGCCACCTGTGCCCGCGTGCCAACGGCTACCGGCGTACCCGAAGCTGACCTACGTGGTTCCCGACTCCGGTGACCTGCTCGAGGCCCAGCTGGTGGTGCTCGGCCGGATCATGCCCGCCTCCAACCACACCTTCCTGACCCGGCTGGGCGACACGGACACGCAGTGCGTCTACAAGCCGAGCTCGGGGGAGCGGCCGCTGTGGGACTTCACCGACGGCACCCTCGCCGATCGGGAGTACGCCGCGTGGGTCGTCTCCGACCACCTCGGCTGGGACATCGTGCCGCCGACGGTGCTGCGCGACGGACCTGCCGGACGGGGGATGGTCCAGCTGTGGATGGAGTCGGAGGAGACCCCGGACGGCGAGCTGGACCCCGTCGACATCATCCCGGAGGGGGTGGTGCCGACCGGCTTCCTGCACGTCCTGGACGCGACCGGTCCCCGCGACGAGCCGGTGGTGCTGGTCCACGAGGACTCCGCGCCGATGCGCAGGATGGCCGTGTTCGACATCATCACCAACAACACCGACCGCAAGGGCGGTCACGTGCTGCCGATGCCCGGCGGTCATCGCCACGGGGTCGACCACGGGGTGTGCTTCCACACCGAGGACAAGCTCCGCACGGTGCTCTGGGGCTGGGCCGGCCAGCGGCTGACCGACGAGGAGCTGGCAGGGGTCGAGTCGGTGCTGGACGGCCTGGACGACGGCCTGCGCGACACGCTGGAGGACCTGCTGACGGTCCGTGAGATCGATGCCATCGCCCAGCGGTGCCGGCGGCTCCTCCGGGTGAGCTCGTTCCCGATGCCCCGTGGAGGCTGGCCCTCGATCCCGTGGCCGCCCTTCTGACGGTGGCTCGCGAAGGGCCGTTAGGCTCGGCCGCATGCGTGCGTGGAGCTCACCCGGCGGCGTCACAGGGACAGCTGCCCTTCCCGAGGGCGTTCGTGGACCCGCCGTACGCGTCTTCGACAGCTCATCTGGCGGCCTCCGCGAGGTGAACCCGCCCGAGGGACCGGCGCGGATGTACGTCTGCGGCATCACGCCGTACGACGCCACGCACATGGGCCACGCCGCCACCTACGTCGCCTTCGACCTGCTCAACCGTGCCTGGCGGTCGGCGGGGCTGGACGTGCACTACGTGCAGAACGTCACCGACGTCGACGACCCGCTGCTGGAGCGGGCCGACGCCACCGGTGAGGACTGGGTGGGACTGGCCGAGCGCGAGACCGAGCTGTTCCGCACCGACATGGAGGCGCTCCGCGTGCTGCCTCCCGACGCCTACATCGGCGCCGTCGAGGCGATCCCGATCGTGGTCGAGATGGTCGAGGCACTGCAGGCCGCCGGGAGCGTGTACGACGTGCCGTCACCGGAGTCCGGCAGGGCGGACCTCTACTTCTCGGTGACCCGAGACCCGGCCTTCGGCGAGGTGTCGGGGTGGAGCCGCGAGGAGATGCTGCGCGTCTTCGCCGACAGGGGCGGAGACCCGGACCGCCCGGGCAAGAAGGACCCGCTGGACTGCCTGCTGTGGCAGGCCGAACGTCCCGGTGAGCCTGCCTGGGACACGTCCCTCGGCCGTGGTCGACCCGGGTGGCACATCGAGTGCTCGGCGATCGTCCGGGCCCACCTCGGGGCCACGATCGACGTGCAGGGCGGCGGCAGCGACCTGGTCTTCCCGCACCACGAGATGAGTGCCTCCGAGGCGCAGGTGGCCGACCCCTCCTCCCGCTTCGCGAAGGCCTACGTCCACGCCGGGATGGTGGGTCTCGACGGCGAGAAGATGTCGAAGTCCAAGGGCAACCTCGTGCTGGTCTCCAAGCTGCGCGAGAGCGGCCTGGACCCGATGGTCATCCGACTCGTGCTGCTCGGCCACCACTACCGCAGCGACTGGCAGTGGGAGGAGGCCGACGTCTCCGCCGCCGGCGCCCGCCTGGACAAGTGGCGCGGCGCGGCCGCCAAGCCGGCAGGTGCCGCCACGGAGCACCTCGTCACCGACGTGCTCACCGCGCTGGCGAACGACCTCGACGCGCCGTTCGCCCTGCGGCTGCTGGACCACTGGGCCAACGCGACCGACTTCGGCGACGAGACCGAGCCCGGAGCCGGCGACGTCGTCCGTGCGCTGGTCGACTCGGCGCTCGGGGTCGAGCTCTGAGTCACCCGACCTGCGACGCCAGCCAACGCTGCAGGCTGCTGGCGAGCTGCACGGGCGCGTCGTACTGGATCAGGTGCCCGGCATTCTCGACGATCTCGAGCCGCGCACCGGGGATCATCGCGACGAGACGGTGCGCCCGCTCCAGCGGGATCCAGGTGTCCTCACGCCCCCAGACGACCAGGACCGGCATCGCCAGGTCGGCGTAGGACCCCTCGATCTCGTCGGTGAACCGCTCGTCTCCCGCGGCGATCTGCCGGTAGAACGCGGCCTGACCCTCCGGGCTCAGCCACGGTTCGGTGAGGACTGCGAGCTGATCGGCGGAAAGGCCACGGTGGCTGGCGCCCGAGATGTAGGCCTCGAGCGCACCGCGGTGGACGGTGGCCGGCTGGGCAGCGAAGACCTGCTCGTTCGCGCCCACGAGCCGGAAGAAGTCCGACCCCCACGGACTGAGCGCGACGACATCGACAAGCGCGAGCGAGGCGTACGACGCCCCGTGGAGCAGCTGAGCGCGCAGGCTGACCGCGCCGCCGTAGTCGTGGGCGACGACGTGCGGACGCTCGAGCCGCCAGTGCTGGAGGAGATCGGCCATCAGCTCGCCCTGCACACCGAGGTCGACCGCGTGGTCCGGATCCATCGACGACCGGCCGTATCCCGGCATGTCCCAGAGGTGGACCGTGAAGTCCTGGCTGAGCGCCTCGGCGTACGGGCGCCACAAGGCCGCGGACCACGGCGTGCCGTGGCACATCACCACCGGCGGCGTCGTGCCGCTGCCCAGCCGGTCCCAGGCCACGGAACGGCCATGCCACTCGAAGGTGTGGGCGAGCTCCATGGGTTACTCGTCGGGCTTGTTGCGGCGCTTGAGGTAGCGCTCGAACTCCCGGGCGATCGCCTCGCCGCTGGCCTCGGGCAGCTCGGCGGTGTCCTGGCTCTCCTCGAGGTTGCGGACGTACTCCGCGACGTCCTCGTCCTCCTCGGCGAGCTCGGCGACGCCGCGCTCCCAGGCGCGCGCGTCCTCGGGCAGGTCGCCCAGCGGGATGCTCGTCTCGAGCAGGTCCTCGACCTGGGCCAGCAACGCCAGGGTGGCCTTCGGGCACGGCGGCTGCGGCAGGTAGTGGGGGACCGCTGCCCAGAACGAGACAGCGGGGATGTCGAGCCGGCTGCACGCGTCCTGCAGCACCCCGATGATCCCGGTGGGCCCCTCGTAGGTGGCCGGCTCCAGCTTCAGCCGGTCCTCGAGGTCGAGCTCCGTCGCGGTGCCGCTGACCTGGATCGGCCGGGTGTGCGGGGTCTCCGCGAGCAGCGCGCCGAGCGTCACGACGAGCTCGACGCCCAGCTCGTCGGAGCAGGCGAGCAGCTCGGCGCAGAACTGGCGCCACTTCATGTTCGGCTCGATGCCCCGGAGGAGCACGACGTCGCGGTCCGCGCCCGGCGGCCGGGCCACGTAGACCTGGGTCGAGGGCCAGGTGATCCGGCGCATCCCCTCGTCCGTCGTACCGATCAGGGGGCGGTTGACCTGGTAGTCGTAGAACTCCTCGGGGTCGACGACGGCGACCACCTCGGCGCCCCAGATCTCGATCAGGTGGTCGACCACGCCGGTCGCCGCGCAGGCCGCGTCGTTCCAGCCCTCGAACGCCGCCACCATCACCGGGCTGACGAGCTCGGGCACGTCGTCGATCTCGATCACGATGCCACCCTAGGACGTCCGGCCCAGCGACCTGCGGGTCAGCATGTGAAAATGGTCAGTCCCGAGCAGGCCCGCTCTCTAGGCTTGGGGTCCCACGACACGCCGGAGTACATCTGTGAGCCAGGCCAGCACCACCGAACGACCGTCGCTGGAGCGCCCCGATGCCACCGAGGCGCTCACGGCGCTCCTGGGCGAGCGCATCCTCGTCATCGACGGCGCGATGGGCACGATGATCCAGGGTCACGGGCTCGACGAGTCCGGCTACCGCGGTGAGCGGTTCGCGGACTGGGACAGCGACGTACGCGGGAACAGCGACCTGCTCAGCCTCTCCCAGCCCGACATCATCCGGTCGATCCACGTGGAGTACCTCGAGTCCGGCGCGGACATCGTCGCCACCAACACCTTCAGCGCGCAGCGGATCTCCCAGGCCGACTACGGCATGGAGGACCTCGCCTACGAGCTCAACTACGAGTCGGCCCGGCTGGCTCGTGAGGCCGCCGACCGCGTCACCGAGGCCGACCCGTCCCGCCCGCGTTACGTGGCCGGAGGACTGGGGCCCACCAACAGGACCGCCTCGATCTCGCCCGACGTGAACGACCCGGGCTTCCGCAACACCAGCTTCGAGCTGCTCGTCGAGGCCTACACCGAGCAGGCCGCGGGCCTGGTCGACGGCGGCGCCGACCTGCTCCTCATCGAGACGATCTTCGACACGCTCAACGCCAAGGCCGCGATCTTCGCCCTGGAGACCCTGTTCGAGGAGCGCGGGCGCCGCTGGCCGGTGATCGTGTCCGGCACCATCACCGACGCGTCCGGACGCACCCTGTCGGGCCAGGTCACCGAGGCCTTCTGGAACTCGGTGCGGCACGCCCGCCCGCTGGCCATCGGCCTGAACTGCGCGCTCGGCGCCGCCGAGATCCGGCCCTACCTCGCCGAGCTCTCGCGGGTGGCCGACTGCTTCGTCTCCTGCTATCCCAACGCCGGTCTGCCCAACGCCTTCGGTGAGTACGACGAGACGCCCGACCAGATGTCCGAGGTGCTCAAGGAGTTCACCGGAGCCGGACTGGTCAACCTCGTCGGCGGCTGTTGCGGCACCACCCCCGCGCACATCGCCCGGATCGCGGCGGTCGTCGACGGAGTCGCACCGCGCGAAGCCGCGCAGCCGCAGCCGGCGATGCGCCTGTCCGGGCTGGAGCCGCTGAACATCACCGAGGACTCGTTGTTCGTCAACATCGGCGAGCGCACCAACATCACCGGCTCGGCGAAGTTCCGCAACCTGATCAAGGCCGGCGACTACGACGCCGCCCTGGCCGTGGCCGGTCAGCAGGTCGAGTCCGGCGCCCAGGTCATCGACATCAACATGGACGAGGGGATGATCGACGGCGTCCAGGCGATGGACCGCTTCACCAAGCTGATCGCGGGCGAGCCCGACATCAGCCGCGTCCCGGTGATGGTCGACTCCTCCAAGTGGGAGGTCATCGAGGCCGGCCTGCGCTGCGTGCAGGGCAAGGCGATCGTCAACTCGATCTCCATGAAGGAGGGCGAGGACAAGTTCCGCGAGCACGCCCGCCTGTGCCGCAAGTACGGCGCCGCCGCCGTGGTGATGGCCTTCGACGAGCAGGGCCAGGCCGACGACCTCGAGCGGCGCAAGCAGATCTGCGAGCGGGCCTACCGGATCCTGGTCGACGAGGTCGGCTTCCCCGCCGAGGACATCATCTTCGACCCGAACTGCTTCGCGCTGGCGACCGGCATCGAGGAGCACGCCAACTACGGCGTCGACTTCATCGAGGCGACCCGCTGGATCAAGCAGAACCTGCCCGGTGCGCTGGTCTCCGGTGGCATCTCCAACGCGTCCTTCTCGTTCCGCGGCAACAACCCCGTGCGCGAGGCGATCCACTCGGTCTTCCTGTTCCACGCGATCCAGGCCGGCCTGGACATGGGCATCGTCAACGCGGGTGCGCTCGTGGTCTACGACGAGATCGAGCCGGAGCTGCGCGAGCGCATCGAGGACGTCGTGCTCAACCGCCGGCCGGATGCTGCCGAGCGTCTGCTCGAGATCGCCGAGGCCCACCGCGGCTCGGGTGAGAAGGCGGAGGTGGCGACGCTCGAGTGGCGCTCGCTCCCGATCGGCGAGCGGATCACGCACGCGCTGGTGAAGGGTCTCGACGCCCACGTCGAGGACGACACCGAGGAGCTGCGCGCCGAGATCGAGGCCCGCGGCGGCCGGCCGATCGAGGTCATCGAGGGTCCCCTGATGGACGGCATGAACGTCGTCGGCGACCTGTTCGGTGCCGGCAAGATGTTCCTGCCCCAGGTGGTCAAGTCGGCGCGGGTGATGAAGAAGGCAGTGGCCTACCTGATCCCGTTCATCGAGCAGGAGAAGCTCGACAACCCGCAGTACGCCACAGCCAAGGACACCAACGGCACGATCGTGATGGCGACGGTGAAGGGCGACGTGCACGACATCGGCAAGAACATCGTCGGGGTCGTGCTGCAGTGCAACAACTACGAGGTGATCGACCTCGGCGTGATGGTGCCGGCACAGAAGATCCTCGACAAGGCCAAGGAGGTCGGCGCCGACCTGATCGGGCTCTCCGGCCTGATCACCCCGTCGCTCGACGAGATGGTGCACTTCGCCAGCGAGATGCAGCGGCAGGGGTTCGACATCCCGCTGCTGATCGGTGGCGCCACCACGTCGCGCGCGCACACGGCCGTGAAGGTGACCCCGAAGTACGACGGGCCGGTCATCTGGGTCAAGGACGCCTCCCGCTCGGTCCCGGTGGCCGCCGCGCTGCTGTCGCCGGAGCAGAAGGTGAAGCTGCTCGCCGACACCGAGGCCGACTACAACTCCCTGCGCGAGCGCCACGCCGCCAAGAACGACCGGCCGATGCTCTCGCTCGAGGATGCGCAGGCCAACCGGACGCAGATCGACTGGTCGTCGTACGCCCCTGTGGCGCCGGCGATGGGTGCGACCGTGCGGGAGTTCGAGGACTACGACCTCGCCGAGCTCCGCGAGTACATCGACTGGCAGCCGTTCTTCAACGCCTGGGAGATGAAGGGCAAGTTCCCCGACATCTTGAACAACCCGGCGACGGGGGAGACCGCGCGCAAGCTGTACGACGACGCGCAGGAGATGCTCGACAGCATGATCAAGGAGAAGTGGGTCACCGCCAACGGCGTGATCGGCTTCTTCCCGGCCAACGCGGTCGGCGACGACATCGAGGTCTACACCGACGAGTCGCGCTCGGAGGTGCTCACCACGCTCCACAACCTGCGCCAGCAGGGCGAGCACCGCGAGGGCATCCCCAACCGCTCCCTGGGTGACTACATCGCGCCGAAGGAGACCGAGCTCCCTGACCACGTCGGCGGCTTCGCGGTCACGGCGGGGCTCGGTGGCCAGGACCGGATCAAGCAGTTCAAGGACGAGATGGACGACTACAGCGCCATCCTCCTGGAGTCGCTGAGCGACCGGCTGGCCGAGGCGTTCGCCGAGCGGCTGCACCAGCGGGTCCGCACCGAGCTGTGGGGCTACACCGACGACGACGGTCTCGACAACGAGGCGCTGATCGCCGAGAAGTACCACGGCATCCGACCCGCTCCCGGCTACCCCGCCTGCCCCGAGCACACCGAGAAGCAGACCCTGTGGGAGCTGCTCGACGTCGAGAAGCGCACCGGCATCGAGCTCACCGAGTCGATGGCCATGTGGCCCGGCGCCTCGGTGAGCGGCTTCTACTTCTCCCACCCGCAGTCGCAGTACTTCGTGGTCGGCCGGCTGGGACGCGACCAGGTGGCGTCGTACGCCGATCGCAAGGGGTGGACCCTGGCCGAGGCAGAGCGCTGGCTCTCACCCAACCTCGGCTACGACCCGGACGACTGATGGACAAGACGGATGGGGTTCTCGGCCAACCCCTGACGTTTTCGGGTGAAGCATCACCTGAGAACGTCAGGGATCCCCGGCTAACCGGGGAAACCGGCACCCTCCCCGCCGCAGTCCTCTGGGACATGGACGGCACCCTGGTCGACACCGAGCCGTACTGGATGGAGTGCGAGCACGCGCTGGCCGAGAAGTACGGCGGCAGCTGGAGCGAGGAGGACGCGCTCGCCGTGGTCGGGGGTGACCTGCTGGACTCCGCGGCCTACATGCGCGAGCACATGGGGATCGACCGCACTCCGCTGGAGATCGTCGAGGAGCTGCTCGACGGTGTCGTGGAGCGGGTCAGGCTCGAGGTGCCCTGGCAGCCGGGCGCCCGCGAGCTGCTCACCGCCCTGCGCGCAGCCGACGTCCCCTGCGCCCTGGTGACCATGTCCTGGCGCCGGTTCGTCGACCCGGTGCTGCTGGCCCTTCCCGAGGGCTCGTTCGACGTGCTCGTCTGCGGCGACGAGGTCTCCCACGGGAAGCCACACCCAGCGCCGTACCTCCGGGCGGCCGAGCTGCTGGGCCTGCCTGCGGAGGAGACCGTGGCCATCGAGGACTCCCCGACCGGCGCCACCTCTGCCGAGGCCGCCGGCTGCCAGGTGCTCGTCATCCCGAACCACGTCCCGGTCCCCACCGGTCCGCGGCGGGTGCAGCGCGACAGCCTCGTCGGCCTGGAGCCGCAGGACCTCGCCCGGCTGCTCTCCTGAGGTCGGGCCGCCGATGCGTCTGCTGAGCAACCCCGTGGCCCAGTTCGCGGCGGCTCTGGTGGTGGCCTTCCTGCTGGTGGCCACGCTCACCTCGTGGTTCAGCTCGCGGGCTGCCGAGCGCGAGGCGATCGCCGACGCCCGCAGCGTCACCGAGGTCCTCGCCCAGGGCGTGGTCGAGCCCGCCCTCAACCGGGGCCTGGCGTACGGCGAGCCCGCCGCCGTCCAGCGGTTCGACCAGGTCCTGCACCAACGCCTCCACGTGGACTCCGTACGCCGGATCAAGCTGTGGTCGAAGCAGGGCACGATCGTCTACTCGGACGAGCCACGCCTGATCGGCCAGCACTTCGGCCTCGAAGACAAGGAACGAGACGTCCTGGCCCACGGAGGCAGCGACGCCGGGATCTCCGACCTGAGCGAACCGGAGAACCGCTACGACCGCGGCGCCGGCCAGGTCGTCGAGGTCTACACGCGGGTCGACTCCCCGGAGGGGGATGCGCTCCTGTTCGAGGCGTACTACTCGCTGGCCGACGTGAACAGCCGCAAGGCCGAGATCTCCCGCGCCTTCCGGCCGGTGACGCTCGGTGGCACGTTGGTGCTGGCCCTGCTGGCCACCCCGCTCGTGTGGTGGTTCACCCGACGGCTGCGCCGCGACTCCGAGGCACGCGAGCGGTTGCTCCAGGCCGCCGCCGAGGCCTCGGACAGCGAGCGGCGCCGGATCGCGCGCGACCTCCACGACGGGGTGGTGCAGAACCTCACCGGCGCCGCCTTCGCACTCTCCGGCGAGGCACGCAGCAGCGAGGCCGCCACGCCGGCGGCACTGGAGCAGATCGCGGACACGGTGCGGGGGAGCCTGCGCTCGCTGCGGTCCCTGCTGGTCGAGATCTACCCACCGGACCTTCACGAGACCGGGATCCAGGGTGCCCTCGACGACCTGCTCGCACCGCTCGCCGCCGCCGGCATCGCCACCGAGCTCCGGGTCGACGTACCCGATCTCCCTGCGGCGACCGCCGCCCTGGTGTGGCGGGTGGCCCAGGAGGCCGTGCGCAACGCCGTACGGCACGGGAGTCCTGGGCACCTTTCGGTCTCCCTCGAACAAGGCGATCACCGCGTGCGACTGACCGTCGAGGACGACGGGGTCGGGTTCGATGCGTCCGAGGCCCCCGACGGTGGCGACCACCTCGGCCTGCGCGCGATGCGAGACCTCGTCCGCGAGGCTGGTGGAACCCTGGCGGTCGAGTCGACCCCGGGTCAGGGAACACGGGTGCGGCTGGAGGTCGGGTCATGACGGTGCAGGTGCTCGTGGTCGACGACCACGCCATGGTGCGCAAGGGTCTCGTGCAGCTGCTCTCCGCGGCCGAGGGGATCGAGGTCGTCGGTGAGGCGGCCAACGGCCGCGAGGCCGTCGCGCAGGCGGCCGCCCTGGCGCCCGACGTGGTGCTGATGGACCTGCAGATGCCCGAGATGGACGGCGTCACCGCCACCCGCGAGCTCCTGGCCGCGGACGGTCGCGCACAGGTGCTGATCCTGACCTCGTTCTCCGACGCGGAGCGGATCGTGGGCGCGCTCGACGCCGGTGCCGTGGGCTACATGCTCAAGGACGCCGAACCGGACGACCTGATCGAGGCCGTGCGGTCGGTCGCGCGGGGCGACTCACCACTGCACCCGCGCGTGGCCCGCCAGCTGCTGACAGCACGGGGCAGGCCACCCGCCGGAGCCGGCCTCACGGCCCGTGAGCGGGAGGTGCTCGAGCTGGTGCGTGACGGACTGGCGAACAAGCAGATCGCACGGCGGCTGGGCATCAGCGAGCGCACGGTCAAGGCACACCTGACCTCGGTGTTCAGCGCGATCGGCGTGAGCGACCGCACGGCCGCGGCCCTGTGGGCCGAGCGTCACCCGGCGGGGCCTCCCGAAGGCTGAGGGTCGGCGAGCGGAAGCAGAGACGCCTCCGGCAGCGGCGGGGGTTCGTTCCCGAACGCCGGGCAGTGTGCCTGATAGCTGCACCAGCGACAGGAGGCTCCAGGGTTGGGCAGCCACTCGCCCGAGGCCCGCGCGGTCTCGATCGCACGCCACAGTGCCTCGACCAGCCGCTCGGTCGCACGCAGGTCCTGCTCGTCGGGCCGGTAGCTGACCAGCTGGCCGTCACCGAGGTAGATCAGCTGCAGCAGCGTGGGGACGATCCCGCGCGTGCGCCAGATGACAAGAGCGTAGAAGCGCATCTGGAACAGCGCCTTGCTCTCGAAGCCGACCCCGGGGGAGCGGCCCGTCTTGTAGTCCACCACCCGCACCGCACCGTCCGCGGCGACGTCGATCCGGTCGACGAAACCCCTCAGCAGCAGGCGTGAGTCCAGCAGCGCCTCCACGTAGACCTCGCGCTCGGCCGGCTCGAGCCGCCTGGGATCCTCCAGCGCGAAGTAGCCGCGCAGGCTCTCGCGGCACGACGTCAGCCACGCGGTGATCTCCTGCCCAGCGTCATCCGAGAACATCGACGCGGCATCGGGCTCCGCGTCCAGCACGAAGTCCCAGGCGGCCTGCACCATCTCCTCGGCCCGGTCGGGAGTCCGTTCGGCGGACGGCAGGTCGAACAGGTCCTCGAGCACCTTGTGCACCACGGTGCCGCGCACGGCGCTGGGGGATGGTTCCTCGGGAAGCCGGTCGATCGTGCGCAGGCGATACATCAGCGGGCAGGTCTTGAAGTCACCGGCCCGGCTGGGCGAGAGGGAGCCGAGGACGCGCTCGCCGTCCACCGGGGTGCCGATGCGCGTGCGCCCGGGAGACGGATCGGTCTCGGCCGCAGGCGTCGGCTGGCTCGCCACCGCTGCTTCCTCCATGGCCACACAGTAGGTCGCCGGTCCGACAGGTCATGATCTCGCGCTAGCGTTGCGCCGTGAGCGACGACGATGTGACCCCGGGACCGGGCAGGCGACCCGACCGGCCGTCGTACCCACCCGGCACCGTGCGCATCGGATCGATCGTCGGCGTGGACGTTCTCGTGCGCTCCTCCTGGCTGCTGGTGGCCCTGGTGATCGCGATCGTGCTGGCCCCGCAGGTGGAACGTGCCCAGCCTGGACTCGGGAGCCTGAAGTACGTCGCCGGCGTGGCGTTCGCCGTGCTGCTCTACCTCTCGGTGCTGCTCCACGAGCTGGCCCACGCCGTGATGGCCCAGCGCTACGGGCTGGGGGTGCGGTCGATCAGCCTGAACTTCCTCGGTGGCGCGACCGAGATCGACTCCGAGGCCCGCACGCCGGGACAGGAGTTCAAGGTCGCGGTCGTCGGGCCGATCACCTCGATCGTGGTCGGGCTCCTCGCGCTGGCGCTCTGGACAGTCACCCCTGACGGTCTGCTGCAGCTCGCCGTGGGCGGACTCGCGGGTGCCAACCTGATCGTCGGTGTCCTCAACCTGGTCCCGGGTCTCCCTCTCGACGGCGGCCGGGTGCTGCGAGCCCTGGTCTGGCGGATCACCAACAACATGCACCGCGGCACGATCGTCGCCGCCTGGGGCGGCCGGGTCGCCGCCGTGCTGGTGCTGTGCTGGCCGCTGCTCGCACGCATCTTCTTCGACCGCCCACCGAGCCTCTACGACTACCTGATGGCCGTCATCATCGCGTCCTTCCTGTGGACCGGTGCGACGGCGTCGATGGTCAGCGCACGCGTTCGCCGCCGGCTGCCGGCCCTCAAGGCCAGGCCCTTGGCCCGCCGCGTGGTCGCCGTCCCGAGCGAGCTCCCGATCACCGAGGCCGTACGCCGGGCCCGTGAGGTCGGTGCCGGCGCCATCGTCGTCCATGCCGGCGACGACCGGCTGACCGGTGTGGTCAACGAGACGGCGCTGCTGGCCACCCCCGAGGATCGCCGCGCGTGGGTCCCGGTCAGCTCGGTCTCCCGCACGATCGAGGACGGCATGGTGCTCGGCGTCGAGATCGCGGGGGAGGACCTCATCAAGGCGATGTCCAGCACGCCCGCGGAGGAGTACGTCCTGGTCGAGGCCGACGGCACCATCTTCGGGGTGCTGGCCACGGTCGACGTGGACCGCGCCTTCGACGAGGGCGCGCGCAAGTGAGCGACGCTGAGATGCCGGCACCCAACGACTGGTCAGGCGTACGCCGTGGGCCGCTCAGCGCCGGTGAGTGGGTCCGGCTCGTCGATGCCAAGGGACGTCGGCACAACATCTGCCTCGAGGAGGGCAAGAGCTTCCACACCAACCGTGGAGGGCTCTCCCACGACGACATCATCGGCCGCGACGAGGGCTTCACGATCACCTCGACCTCGGGCGGCGAGTACCTCGTCTTCCGCCCGCTGCTGAACGAGTTCGTGGTCTCGATGCCGCGCGGAGCCGCGGTCGTCTACCCCAAGGACGCAGCCCAGATCGTGGCGATGGCTGACATGTTCCCCGGCGCGCGGGTCGTCGAGGCCGGCGCCGGTTCGGGTGCGCTGACCTGCTCGCTGCTGCGGGCTGTCGGTCCGACCGGGCGGGTGTCGTCGTACGAGCGGCGTGAGGAGTTCGCGGACGTCGCCCGCCGCAACGTCAACCAGTTCTTCGGCGGGGAGCACCCCGCGTGGACCCTCACCGTGGGCGACCTCGTCGAGGCTCTGCCGGCAGGGGACCAGCCCGGCACCGTCGATCGGGTGGTGCTGGACATGCTGGCCCCGTGGGAGTGCGTCGACGTGGTCGCCGACGTCCTGGTGCCGGGCGGAGTCGTGGTCGCCTACGTGGCCACCACCACCCAGCTGGCCCGAGTCGTCGAGACCCTTCGGGCCCACGGGGAGTTCACCGAGCCCCAGCCCTGGGAGACCCTCGTGCGTGACTGGCACGTCGAGGGCCTCGCCGTCCGGCCAGGTCACCGGATGAACGGGCACACCGGCTTCCTCGTCACAGCGCGCCGGATGGCCCCTGGCAATGCGGCACCCGTCAAGAAGCGACGTCCGGCCCCGGGCGCCTATGGCGTGGACTACGACGGGCCCCGGCCGGTCGGGCTGCCACCGGAACCGGCCTAGGAGACAGTCCGGACCTACCCGGTTGACGGGTTTTGTTGCAGATCCACAACGTGATGCAGGTGACACGGCCTGAACTGCTTTGGATGTGGGGTTCGCCGAGTAGGGTCGAAATCCAGATCCAGCCCACGGAGGTGGTTCACGTGCCTGACTCAGGTGCCGAACAAGGACCGACCACTGCCCAGCTGCTGAACCAGGTCGCCTTTCTGGAGGCCGAAGTCACAGACCTGCGTCGCCGACTGTCCGACGTGCCGGGAGGTTCCCGAGCCCTCGACCAGCGGCTCCTGGACACCCAGCGCTCCCTGGCTGCGGTCACGTCCCAGAACGAGCGCCTCGCCCAGACGCTGCGCGAGGCACGGGACCAGATCGTCACCCTCAAGGAGGAGGTCGACCGGCTCGCCCAGCCGCCGACCGGCTTCGGGACGTTCCTCAAGCGCAACGAGGACGACTCGATCGACGTGTTCACCGGCGGCCGCAAGCTGCGCGTCAACGTCAGCCCGTCCGTCGACCTCGACACCCTGACCAAGGGCCAGGAGGTCATGCTCAACGAGGCCCTCAACGTGGTGATGGCCCTGGACTTCGAGCAGGTCGGCGAGGTCGTCATGTTCAAGGAGGTGCTCGCCGACGGCGATCGCGTCCTGGTGATCGCCAACGCCGACGAGGAGCGCGTCGTACGCCTCGCTGAGCCGTTGCGCGAGATCACCCTGCGTGCCGGCGACTCGTTGCTGCTCGACTCCAAGTCCGGCTACGTCTACGAGCGGGTGCCGAAGTCCGAGGTCGAGGAGCTCGTCCTGGAGGAGGTGCCCGACATCGACTACAGCTCGATCGGTGGACTGTCGGGCCAGATCGAGCAGATCCGCGACGCGGTCGAGCTGCCCTACCTCCACCCCGAGCTGTTCAAGGACTACCAGCTCAAGCCACCGAAGGGCGTCCTGCTCTACGGTCCTCCCGGATGCGGCAAGACGCTCATCGCCAAGGCGGTGGCCAACTCGCTCGCGAAGAAGGTGGCCGAGAAGACCGGCCAGTCCGGTCGGTCCTTCTTCTTGAACATCAAGGGCCCTGAGCTGCTCAACAAGTACGTCGGTGAGACCGAGCGCCACATCCGCCTCGTCTTCCAGCGTGCGCGAGAGAAGGCCAGCGAGGGCACCCCCGTCATCGTGTTCTTCGACGAGATGGACTCACTGTTCCGCACGCGCGGCTCGGGGGTGTCCTCCGACGTGGAGAACACCATCGTCCCGCAGCTGCTCTCCGAGATCGACGGCGTCGAAGGGCTGGAGAACGTCCTGGTCATCGGTGCCTCGAACCGCGAGGACATGATCGACCCGGCCATCCTTCGGCCCGGCCGGCTCGACGTGAAGATCAAGATCGAGCGCCCCGACGCCGAGTCGGCGCGTGACATCTTCAGCAAGTACCTCACGGCACAGCTGCCCCTCAACGTCGACGACCTCGCCGAGTTCGGCGGCGACCGGGACGCCACGGTCGCGGGGATGATCACGGCGACGGTCGAGCGGATGTACACCGAGTCCGAGGAGAACCGCTTCCTCGAGGTCACCTACGCGAACGGCGACAAGGAGGTTCTCTACTTCAAGGACTTCAACTCCGGGGCGATGATCCAGAACATCGTCGACCGTGCCAAGAAGATGGCCATCAAGGACGTCCTCGAGCACGACAACCCCGGTCTGCGCGTCCAGCACATGCTCCAGGCGTGCGTGGACGAGTTCAAGGAGAACGAGGACCTGCCCAACACCACCAACCCCGACGACTGGGCGCGGATCTCCGGCAAGAAGGGCGAGCGGATCGTGTTCATCCGCACCCTCATCACCGGCAAGCAGGGGACCGAGCCCGGCCGCTCGATCGACACGGTCGCCAACACGGGTCAGTACCTCTGAGCGCTCCGCCGAGCTTGCGAGGCGCAGGAACGGCGGCGTTGCGACTACGCGGTTGATCGCATTCACCTGGTGCGTGCGATCGACCACGTAGTGGTTGTCCACAGGTTCCCGAACTGCACTGGTCGTCCTCGGTGGCCGCCGACACGATCTTGCGATGGCCCCAGAAGTCGATCAACTGCTCGACCTGCAGGCGGGTGTCATCTCCCGACGGCAGCTGGCCAAGCTGAAGTGGTCGGATCACGACATCGCTCGGATGCTGCGTCGGCGCGAGTGGGCCCCGGTCCTCGAAGGCGTCTACGTCAACCACACCGGCGAGCTCACGTGGCTCCAGCACGCGTGGGCGGCGGTGCTGTTCTCCTGGCCGGCGGCACTGAGCCACTCCTCGGCGCTGCGGGCCGCTGATGGCCCCGGCCAACGGGACGGTGTCGATGTTCCCATCCACATCGTCGTCGATCGGGGTCGTCATCTCGCCCAACCGCCCGGCGTACGCATCCACCGTCGCCTGCACTACAGCAAGCAGGTGCAATGGAACCTCAGCCCGCCCCGCGTGCGGTACGAGCACGCCGTGATCGACGTGGCTGCGACGGCGGTCGATGACCTGGCAGCGATCGCAGCACTGGCCCAGGCTGTCTCCTCCCGTCGTACGACGGCTGAGCGGCTCCTGGCCGCACTCGCGGAACGCCAGACGTCCGAGGTGGGACGGACTGGTCGTATCTACCGGGACGTCGCCTACGCCCAACTGATGAAGTTGGAGCTCGACGGCCGCTTGTTCCACGACTCCACCGGCGCCCGGGACCGCGACTTCGACCGTGACCTCGAGACCCTGGCCGGTGGGCAGGTCACCGCTCGCCTTTCCTACGGTCAGCTGTTCAACCGGCGGAGGCTGGGTCCGCGACTCGTCCCACCTGGGGAATGCCGAACGGGGTGTCACCACGACTGTGGTGACACCCCGTTCGTCTGTCTCGGGTGGTCAGCCGCCCGCGGTCAGGTGCTTGTAGATGCCCCGACCGAACGTCGGCTGCTCCGGCACTGCCGCCAGCTCCCGGGCCAGCCGAGCACCGCTCGGCTTGCCGCCGGCCGTCGGAGGCCTGGAGGTCTTCTGCCGCCACGTCGTGTCGAACGTCGAGAAGTAGGGAGCGACCCAGCCTCGGCCGTTGACCTGCTGCATCTGCTCGTCACAGGCGTAGGCGAAGTTGCTCCAGTTGGCCGAGCCGTTCAGGACCATCCACGTCGAGTTGGAGCCGCCGTAGCCGCCGGAGACCGCAACCCACTTGCTGTGGTTGTACTTCACCACGTCGCCGGCACCGTTCTTGATGACGGACTGCCGCATCGGAACGGGTCCGCGTCCGCTTCCCGAGCGCAGGATCTGCAGGACGGGGCGACTCGTCACCGAGTAGATGATCCCGACGTCGCACCCGGCGTTCCAGAGCTGACGCAGCTTCTTGGCGATCGCGTTGCCACGGGTCTCGTAGATGGCGTACTGGATCACCCGGACGCGGGTCCGCCCGTTGGCCCCGCCCGACGTGGCGCCGGTGCAGTGGACATGGTTGAGCATCTGCAGCACCGGGTCGCGGTTCAGGCCGCCTCCCGGGTAGAAGATCGAGTAGACGTTCGGGATCGTGTACCTGCGGTAGGCGCCGGCGCCGAGGTTCCGGTTCCTGGCCGACTCGTTGAAGATCCCCATGAACTGGTTGTAGACGGTGCCGTTCCACATCACCATCGCCTGGTTCCACTGACCGCTCATCGCGAACTGGGTCAGGTTCATCGACGTCTGCACCACGATGTGGCGGTAGTGGCCGGATGCGACGTCGTCGAACAGGAAGTACTTCGAGTGCGGCGTGCCACCGCTGCCGCGGCAGGACCCACGGCACTGACGAGCGACGTTGCCGGTGGACCGGGCGACCTTGGAGTTCAGCCCCTTGCGCAGCGCGTTCCAGGCCTTGCGGTGGAGCTTGCGGTTCACGGCCGCGGCGCCGATGACCTGCACCTCGACGCCCCGCTGCGCTGCACGGATGAGCGCCTTGCGCATCCCGGCGTCGTCGAAGGACCAGGTCGTCATCCGGATGCGCCCGCGGTACCAGGACGTCTTCCCGTCAGCGCCCTTGGCGGTGTACCAACCCCAGGTGCTGTTGACCATGCCCAGCACGCGGTTGCGGATGTTCACCCGGTCGAGCTTGGTCTTGTTCGGGTAGCTGAAGTAGGAACCCGGCTTCATCGCGTAGTTCACCGGGGGAGTGCCGCGAGCAGCGGACCTGGCCGCGGGCGCTGAAGCCGACGGCGCGGCCGCAGCAGGTGCGGCGGCAGCAGGTGCAGCGGCAGAGGAGACGGGGACGGCCGCAGCAGTCCCTCCGAGCGCCAGGACGCTGGCGATCGCCACCAGTCCAGTCAGCAGCGCAGAACCCCGAAAATGCGACATGTGGACCCCGTAGACCTCGATGATGTTCCCAAGAATGCACCCCTGCGAGTGCCGCCGTAACCTAACACGGCGCGGAACCCGAACCCCGCGAACCTATAACGCCTTTCGTGGGACCGGGAGTCCGGTCTAGATGATCGAGACGGCCCCCGTAGGCTCGGCGACATGGACAGTCGACCCCGCCCCACGCCGCGATGAGCGTACGACGGGTCATGGGGACCGAGACCGAGTTCGGCATCTCAGTCCAGGGACATCCGCACGCCAACCCGATGGTCGCGAGCACTCGCCTGGTCAACGCCTACGCCACCGCCACCCTCAAGGCGCGCCGGGCTCGATGGGACTTCGAGGAGGAGTCCCCGCTGCGCGACGCACGCGGCTTCGACATGTCCCGCGACGTCGCCGACGCCACCCAGCTCACCGACGAGGACCTCGGCCTCGCCAACGTGATCCTGACCAACGGCGCCCGGCTCTACGTCGACCACGCACACCCGGAGTACTCCACTCCGGAGTGCACCACGCCGCTGGACATCGTGCGCTGGGACAAGGCGGGGGAGCAGATCGCGCTCGACGCCTGCCGGTTCGCCTCCGTCCCGGGCGAGGGCGACCTGCTGCTCTACAAGAACAACACCGACAACAAGGGAGCCTCCTACGGCTCCCACGAGAACTACCTCGTGCGTCGGTCCACCCCGTTCGGCGACATCGTGCGTCACCTGACGCCGTTCTTCGTGAGCCGCCAGGTGGTCTGCGGAGCCGGGCGTGTCGGCATCGGCCAGGACGGGCACGGCGACGGTTTCCAGCTCACCCAGCGGGCGGACTACTTCGAGGTGGAGGTCGGCCTCGAGACCACCCTGAAGCGACCGATCATCAACACCCGTGACGAGCCGCACGCCGACCCGGAGAAGTACCGCCGCCTGCACGTGATCATCGGGGACGCGAACCTCTCCGAGATCTCCACCTACCTCAAGGTCGGCACCGCCGCCCTGGTCCTGACCATGATCGAGGACCGCTTCATCACCACCGACCTCAGCGTGTCCCGCCCGGTGGCGTCCCTCAAGCACGTGTCCCACGACCCGACGCTGACCCACCTGCTCGAGGTGGGTGACGGTCGCACCATGACGGCCGTCCAGCTGCAGTGGGAGTACCTCCACCTCGCCCACCGCTACATCGAGGAGCGCCGCGGCGGCGAGACGGACTCGCAGACCAAGGACGTCCTGGCCCGCTGGGAGTCGGTGCTCACACGCCTGGAGCGCGACCCCTTCGAGTGCGCCGACGAGCTCGACTGGGTCGCCAAGCTGAAGCTGCTGAACTCCTACCGGGACCGCGACGGACTCGAGTGGTCAGACGCCAAGCTGCACCTGATCGACCTGCAGTACTCCGACCTGCGTCCCGAGAAGGGGCTCTACCACCGGTTGCTGAAGGCAGGTCGGATGAAGCGACTGCTCGATGACCACGGTGTCGAGGAGGCGATGCACGAGCCACCGGAGGACACCCGGGCCTACTTCCGTGGCCGGTGCCTGAGCAAGTACGCCGACAACATCGCCGCCGCCTCCTGGGACTCGGTGATCTTCGACCTGCCCGGCCACGAGTCGCTGCAGCGCGTCCCGACCATCGACCCGCTGCGCGGCAGCAAGGCCCACGTCGGGGCCCTGCTCGACAGCCACGACACCGCGCTGGGGCTGTTCGAGGCTCTCACCCGCCGCTGAAGTCAGTCCAGCGGCAGGTAGCGGTAGATGCCCTTGCCGAGCTTTGCCTTCTCGTGCACCTCGATCGGCACCCCGCGACCGAACGAGACCACCCGGGCCGAGCTCGGCGGGGTCGACGACTTCTGGCGCCAGGTCTTGGCGAAGGCGGCGAGGTGACGCCTGGTCTCGATCTGGCTGGCCATCCGCTGCATCTGCTCGTCGTCGCCGAAGGCCAGGTCGGCCCAGTTGGCCGAGCCGTTGAGAACCACCGCGGCCGAGTACCAGTCGCCGAAGCGGCCGGTGATGGCCATCCACTTGCTGTGGTTGTACTTGATGATGTTGCCCCAGCTGTCCTTGATCACCGACTGCTTCATCGGGATGGGGCCGCGACGAGTGTGCGAGCGCATGATCTTCAGCACCGGGCGGCTAGCCAGCGAGTAGATGAAGGCGACGTCGCAGCCGGCGTTCCACAGGTACCTCAGCTTCTTGGCGATCCAGACGCCCCGGTCGCCGTAGATGGCGTACTGGATGATCCTGACCTTGGACCTGCGGAGTGCTCCGCCCACCGTGTACTGGCAGTGGATCTCGTTGAGGTTCTGCATCACGGGGTCCTGCGACGGCTTCGCGCGCGGGCGCGGGAAGAAGTAGTTCACGACGAGGCCGAGGTTGCGCACGTGGTAGGCCCGCAGGATCGGTCGTGCCTGCCTGGCCTGCTTGAACACCGACAGGAAGTCCGCGTGCACGGCGCTGGAGTGCAGGACCTGCGCCTCGTTCCACTGACCGGAGAAGGCCATCGTGGTCAGGTTCATCGACGTCTGCACGACGACGTGGCGCTGGTGGTCGGCGCCGACGTTGTCGAACAGGAAGTACTTCGCGTGTGCGGTCCCGCCCGGCCCACGGCAGGCACCCCGGCACTGACGGGCGAAGCTCACCAGCTCGGAGGTCTCCGGGTGGCCGGGGCGGTAGAGCTTCTGCCCCAGCTTGTCGCGCAACCAGCTCCAGGACGCGTGTCCCTTGTTGGCGGCCTTGGCGCCGATGACCTGCACGCTCACCCCGCGCTTCTTGGCGGCCACCAGCGCCTTCGCGACCGACCAGTCGTCGAAGGACCAGGTGGCGATGCGGATGGTGCCGTTGCCCGGCCGCGGAGTGCCGAGAGAGGTTCGCTTCCCGCCCCACGTGCTCCTGATCGTCTCCAGCACGCGGTTGCGGATGACCATCCGCTCGGCCTTGCTCCGGTTGGGGTAGCTGAAGTAGCTGGCCACCGGCATCACGTAGTTGCTGCGCGGCTGCCCGATCACCACCGGCTTCTTGGGCTTGCGGTGCTTGCGTGACTTCTTGGCGTGCTTGGCCTTCCTGGCGTGCTTGGCCTTCTTGGCCTTCTTGGCCTTCTTGGCCTTCTGCGCCTTCTTCTTGTGCGCCTTCTTGCTTCTGGGCCTGCTTCTGGGCCTTGACCGTCTTGTGCGGGTGGGCACGAGCGGCCTCGGCGGAGCCGGCCAGTGGCACCACGAGGAGCGCAGCAACCAACGCGGCCACCAGTCCGGAGACCAGCGCAGTCAGCAGCGTCGGGACGAGTCGGGAGCGGGCGTGGGCGAGGGCCTGGGGAAGGTAAGCCATCGATCCTCTTCAGGTGTGGGAAGGCGTTCCCGGCATCCGACCACGGTTTCGTCCTGATTTGTGGGAGGCGGGCCGAGGCCCCCTCAGCCGAGCGGAGCCGCGTGCTGCGCTCCGCGAGGTGTGTTCCGGTCCGTGTCCCACGGGCTACTGGATAGGGTCGAGGCAACGACGTACGTAGGAGGTCGCCATGGCGCAGGAGCAGAAGCAACCGCGCAAGTCCCAGCAGGAGGAGGAGCCGACCGACGCCGCACCAGCGCCGGCCGACGCCGTCACCGAACGCAAGGAACAGCTCGACGAGGACATCGACGCGATCCTCGAGGACATCGACGACGTCCTCGAGACGAACGCCGAGGACTTCGTGAAGTCGTTCATCCAGAAGGGCGGGCAGTAGGCCTTCATGAGTGATGCCCGCCTGCCCGACGCCTTCCTGACCCCGGGAGTCTCCTCGTTCGCCGAGTTCATCGGCCAGGTGTCGCCCGAGCTGCTGCCCTCCCGACGGCCCCTCCCACCGGGGGACGCCACCTCGCTGGCTCCGCACGCGACCACGATCGTCGCGGCGACCTTCGAGGGCGGCGTCGTGATGGCTGGTGACCGGCGCGCCACCATGGGCAACATCATCGCCCAGCGCGACATCGAGAAGGTCTTCCCGGCCGACGAGTACTCCGCGGTCGGCATCGCCGGCACCGCCGGCCTCGCCGTCGAGATGGTGCGACTGTTCCAGACCGAGCTCGAGCACTACGAGAAGATCGAGGGCACCACGCTCTCCATCGACGGCAAGGCCAACCGGCTCTCCGCCCTGATCCGGCAGAACCTGGGGATGGCGATGCAGGGCCTCGCGGTGGTGCCGCTCTTCGCCGGCTACGACCTGATCAGCCGGCACGGGCGGATCTTCTCCTACGACGTCACCGGCGGTCGCTACGAGGAGACGGCCTTCCACTCCGTCGGGTCCGGCTCGATGTTCGCCCGGGGCTCGCTCAAGAAGCTCTACCGCGAGGACTTCGACCAGACCCAGTGCGTCACCGCGGTGGTGCAGGCGCTGTACGACGCGGCCGACGACGACTCCGCCACCGGTGGACCCGACCTGACCCGCCGGATCTTCCCGGTCGTCAGCGTGATCACCGCCGACGGGCACGTCCGGCTCTCGCAGGACAACGTCGCCGAGATCGCCGACGAGGTCATCGGCGCCCGGATGCAGCGCCCCGACGGCCCCGCGGCCCCCCTGACCTGAGGAGCACCAGCCAACAATGAGCATGCCGTTCTACGTCTCGCCCGAGCAGCAGATGAAGGACCGGGCCGACTTCGCGCGCAAGGGCATCGCCCGGGGGCGCTCGGTCGCGATCGTGCGCTACGCCGACGGCGTGCTGTTCGTCTCCGAGAACCCGTCGGCGGCGCTGCACAAGGTGAGCGAGATCTACGACCGGATCGCCTTCGCTGCGGTGGGGCGCTACAACGAGTTCGAGAACCTCCGCATCGCCGGTGTACGCCTCGCAGACATGCGCGGCTACTCCTACGACCGGCGCGACGTCTCCGGGCGGGGGCTGGCCAACGCCTACGCGCAGACGCTCGGCACGATCTTCTCCAGTGGGGGAGAGAAGCCCTACGAGATCGAGATCTTCGTCGCCGAGGTCGGTGACACCGCCGAGGACGACCAGGTCTTCCGGCTGACCTTCGACGGCCAGGTCGTCGAGGAGCACGACTACGCGGTCATGGGTGGAGCCGCGGAGTCGGTCACGAAGTACCTCGACGAGCACTACGCGCCCGGCCTGTCCCGCGACGAGGCGCTCAAGGTGGCCGCGACGGCGCTCGGCTACAACGACACCGGCCACCGCGACATCCCGGCGGGCGACCTCGAGGTCGCCGTGCTCGACCGCACCCGGACCCAGGAGCGGAAGTTCAAGCGCCTCAACGGCCAGGTGCTCAGCGACCTGCTCGACGTCCCCGCGCCGGTCGAGGAGGAGGTCGCGACTCCCGAGCCGGCGGCCGAAGACAGCAGCTCCGACGTACCAGAGGACGAACCGCCCGTCGCGCCCTGACCCGATATCCCCAGCCGCACCATAGTGTGGGGCTCGTGGACCGGCGAATCTTCGGGATCGAGAACGAGTACGGCGTGACGTGCACGTTCAAGGGACAGCGACGCCTGTCCCCGGACGAGGTCGCCCGCTATCTGTTCCGCAAGGTGGTCAGCTGGGGCCGCAGCAGCAACGTCTTCCTGGCCAACGGCGCCCGGCTCTACCTCGACGTCGGCAGCCACCCGGAGTACGCCACCCCCGAGTGCGACAACATCGTCGACCTGGTCACCCATGACAAGGCGGGGGAACGGGTCCTCGAGGGACTGCTGGTCGACGCCGAGCGTCGGCTGCGCGACGAGGGCATCTCCGGCGACGTCTACCTGTTCAAGAACAACACCGACAGCGCCGGCAACTCCTACGGCTGCCACGAGAACTACCTGGTCAGCCGGCACGGGGAGTTCAGCAAGCTCGCGGACGTGCTGATCCCGTTCCTCGTCACCCGCCAGATCATCGTCGGCGCCGGCAAGGTCACCCAGACGCCGCGCGGTGCGTCGTACTCCGTGAGCCAGCGGGCCGAGCACATCTGGGAGGGCGTCTCCAGCGCGACCACGCGCTCACGCCCGATCATCAACACCCGCGACGAGCCGCACGCCGACGCCGAGCGGTTCCGCCGCCTGCACGTGATCGTCGGCGACTCCAACATGAGCGAGACCACCACGATGCTCAAGGTCGCCAGCTGCGACCTGGTGCTGCGGATGATCGAGGAGGGCGTGGTGATGCGCGACCTCACCATGGAGAACCCGATCCGCGCCATCCGCGAGATCTCCCACGACATGACCGGCCGCCGCAAGGTGCGCCTGGCCAACGGTCGCGAGGCGAGCGTCCTGGACATCCAGGGGGAGTACCTCTCCCGCGTCCGCGACTTCGTCGACCGTCGCGAGCTGCACACCCCGGTGATCGAGGCGTCCCTCGACCTGTGGGAGCGCGGCCTGAAGGCCGTGGACTCGGGCGACCTGTCGCTGGTCGAGCGGGAGATCGACTGGGTGATCAAGTGGAAGCTGATCGACCGCTACCGGGCCAAGCACGGCCTGCCCCTGGGACACCCGAGGGTCGCCCAGCTGGACCTCGCCTACCACGACATCCATCGCGAGCGCGGGCTCTACTACCTGCTCGAGAAGCGTGGGGCGGTCAAGAGGGTCACCACCGACCTGGCGATCTACAAGGCCAAGTCCGTGCCCCCGCAGACCACGCGGGCGCGGCTGCGCGGCAACTTCATCAAGAAGGCGCAGGAGCGCCGGCGTGACTTCACCGTCGACTGGGTGCACCTCAAGCTCAACGACCAGGCGCAGCGCACGGTCCTCTGCAAGGACCCGTTCCGCTCCCACGACGAGCGAGTCGAGCGACTGATCGAGGGCATGTGACCCAGCTTCACCGGGTCGTCGTCGCCCTCGTGGCGTTGACGGTGACAGTCACGGCCTGTGGAGCGGGGGACAAGCGGGGCTCGAGCAGCCCGCAGGAAGAGATCCAGGTGACCGGTGCTTTCAAGGAGCTCCCGACGGTGAGGTTCAAGGCGCCCCTGAAGCTCTCGGAGAGCACCTCGTGGGTCACCGAGGCCGGAAAGGGCGACCGGGTGGGCGCCGAGGGCACGGTCATCCTCCAGCTCACCATGATCAACGGCCGCACCGGCAAGAAGGCGATCTCGACGCTGGACAAGGGCCAGAGCCCCCTGGACATCCCCCTGGGAGACCAGGTCTTCCCGTCACTGGCCAAGGCGCTCGTCGGCAAGCCCGACCACACCCGGGTGGTGGTCGCCTCCACCTCCGACGACGCGTACGGCGACAGCGGCTCCCCGCAGATCGGCCTCAAGGGCGGTGACCCGGTCGTGATGGTCGCCGACATCCTGTCCACCGACCCGACCTCCGTCCTCAAGGCCCCGACCGGGGCATCGACAGCGGCACCGGCCACGGCGCCCGCGGTGGTGCTCGAGGACGACCAGCCCGCTGGGTTCGACTTCTCGAGGGCTCGCAAGCCGAAGAAGCTCGTCGTGATCCCGCTGCGCGAGGGGACCGGTTCCGTGGTGGAGTCCCCGGACCGGCTCGCGGTCGACTACATCGTGCAGGTCTGGGGTGCGAAGACACCGGTCCAGGAGACCTACACCAAGGAACCGACGACCGTCTCGGTCGGGACGTCAGCGGGAGTCATCAAGGCCTGGGACCAGGCCCTGGTCGGACAGAAGGAGGGCGCTCGGTTGATGATCATCGCCCCGCCCGACGTCGCCTACGGCGCGTCCCCGCAGTCCGGCATCCCGGGCAACTCGACCCTCGTCTTCATCGTCGACGTCCTCGGCGTGGGCTGAGAGGAGAGAAAGATGTCCGTCACGGCCGCGAAGTCCGAGAGGCTGCTCAACCTGGTGATCCTGCTGTTGGTGGCGCGCAACTACACCACCAAGGAGCAGATCCGGGGGCTGATGGAGCCCTACCGGGCCAGCAGCGACGAGGCCTTCGACCGGATGTTCGAGCGCGACAAGGACGACCTGCGTGCCCTCGGCATCCCGCTGGAGACCGGCTTCGTCGACAAGTTCTTCGAGGACGAGCAGGGCTACCGGATCAAGCGCGACGCGTTCGAGCTCCCCTCGATCGACTTCGCTGCCGACGAGGTCGCCGTACTCGGCCTCGCGGCACGGGTGTGGCGGCACGCCGGCCTGGCGGCCGCCACCTCCGACGCCCTCGTCAAGCTCAAGGCGGCCGGCCTCACCTTCGACCGCGAACAGCTCGAGCAGGTCCAGCCGACCCTGGCAGCCGAGGAGCCGGCGTTCGAGGCGATGTGGCAGGCCACCGTGCACCGCACACCGGTGCAGTTCGACTACAGCAGGGCCGGTCAGCGCGACGCGTCCACCCGGCACGTGCAGCCCTGGGGCGTGGTGACGGCCCAGGGACGCTGGTACGTCGCCGGCCTGGACACCGACCGTGGAGAGCCCCGGATGTTCCGGCTCAGCCGGATCGCGTCCAAGGTGGTCCCGACCGGTGCGCCGGGTGCGTTCACGGTTCCCGGCGGGCACTGACCTGCGCGCCCTCTCCCAGTCGTTGACTCCGCGCCAGCCCGACCGCAGCGCGGTGGTGCTGGCGCGGCCCGGTGCGGCCAACGGGCTGCGCCGGCGGGCCGAGGTGACCGCTAACGCGGTGACCGGCCCCGACGGGTCCTCGGCCTGGGACCGGCTCGAGGTGCCCTTCGTCTCGGAGTCCGACTTCGCCGGCGAGCTCCTGGGGTACGCCGACGCGGTGGTCGTCGAGTCGCCGGAGGAGCTGCGTGTCTCGGTGCGCAACCGGCTCGCCGGTGTTCTCGAAGGGGATCCCCAGTGAGCGGCGCCCGCGAGCAGGTCTCGCGCCTGTTGGCCCTGGTGCCCTACCTGCAGAGCCGCGACGACGTCTCCCTGACCCAGGTCGCCGCCGACTTCGGGGTCGAGCCGGAACAGATCATGAGCGACCTGAAGGTCCTGTGGATGTGCGGTCTGCCGGGCCTGACCCCGGACAAGATGATCGACGTCGACTTCGAGGCGATCGAGGAGGACCCCGAGGGCGTCGTACGCATCGAGAACGCGGAGTTCCTGGCAAGGCCCGTCCGGCTCGGGAGCTCCGAGGCCTCCGCCCTGATCGTGGCCCTGCGGGCGCTGCGCGAGGGCAGCCCGGAGGCCTCGCACGAGGTCATCGACCGCTGCCTGGTCAAGCTCGAGGACGCCACGGCCACGGGCACCGCCGCCCCTCACGTCGAGGTGCATCTCCCTCGCTCGGACACGGGGGAGCGCCACGCCGCGGTGCTCCGGGAGGCCATCGCCACCGACCGGCAGGCCCGGCTCGACTACTACGTGCCGACACGTGACGAGACCACCCGGCGCACCGTGGACCCGCTGGAGCTGCTGAGCGCTGACGGACGGGACTATCTCGACGCGTGGTGCCACCTCGCCCAGGCGCGGAGGCTGTTCCGTCTCGACCGGATGTACGCCGTCGAGCTCGTGGACGAGGCGCGCCAGGAGCACTCGCTGAGCCCGCGCAACCTCTCCGAGGGCCTCTTCGCCCCCGGCCCCGACGACGTCGTCGCCGTGGTGCACCTCGAGCGACACGCCCGGTGGGTCGCGGACTACTACCCGGTCGACGAGGTCCGGGAGCTCGACGACGGCCGGCTCGAGGTCACCTTGCGGGTCAGCGACCCGCGCTGGCTGGTCCGTCTGGCGCTGCGCCTCGCTCCCGCCGTCACCGTGATGGCGCCCGCAGAGCTGCGCGACGAGGTCTCCCGCACTGCCGAGGCGACGCTGGCGCTGTACGCCGACCGGCACGACTGACGCGACTCCGGCGATGCCACGGTGGAGATGAGGGTCGACGGCGTAGCATGGCCGGCATGACCCACGCGCTCCTCATTCCTCTCGTACTCGGACTCGGGACGCAGGAACTCGTCATCATCTTCGCGGTTCTCGTGCTCCTGTTCGGCGCGAAGAAGCTCCCCGAGCTCGCCCGTGGCAGCGGTCGGGCGCTGCGCATCTTCAAGGCGGAGACCAAGGGGCTGATCGACGATGACGACGACGACGACATGAAGACTCCCGAGCAGCGCCAGATCGACGCACAGAACCGTGCGGCCGCCGAGGCGGAGAAGACGGCACGTCCGATCCCCGAAGACCCGGGCACGCCCGGCAAGCTCTGACGACAGCCCAGCACACCTGTGTCCTTCGGCGGCGCTTTCGAGCTGTTCCGCGGCCGGCCCCGTGACCCCATCGGCGAGGGCGGTCGGATGTCCCTCGGGGACCACTTCCGCGAGCTCCGCGCCCGCGTCATGCGCTCCTCGCTCTACCTCGTGGTCGGGACGATCATCGCGCTGTTCTTCTGGCAGCAGCTCTTCGACCTGATCTACGAGCCCTACCGGCAGGCCCAGGAGAACCTCGGCCAGAAGGTGCAGACCCGGGCGGTCATCACCGGCATCGGCAGCCCCCTGCTCCTCCAGCTCAAGCTCTGCGGGGTCGCCGGCATCGTCGCCACCTCGCCGCTGTGGCTCTACGAGATCTGGGCCTTCATCACCCCGGGCCTGCACGCGCACGAGCGCCGGTGGACCCGGCTGTTCGCGATGGTGGCCGGTCCGCTGTTCCTGGCCGGTGTCGCCGTGGGCTACTACGTGCTGCCGAAGGGCATCGCCGCCCTGATCGGGTTCACGCCGCTGGAGCTGACCCAGCTGACCGAGTTCGGCGACTTCTTCACCTTCATCACCCGGATGCTGCTGGTCTTCGGCGTCGCCTTCGAGATCCCGCTGTTCATCGTGCTGCTCAACCTCGCCGGCGTCGTCTCCGGCAAGCAGCTCGGCCAGCACCGCCCCTGGATCATCATCGGGACGTTCGTCTTCGCCGCGGTCGCGACGCCGTCCACGGACCCGTTCTCGATGCTGATGCTGGCCATCCCGATGCTCGTCCTGATCTTCGTCAGCGAGATCATCGCCCGCCTCGTCGACCGCCGGCGCGGGCGTCGCCGCGAGGACACCGACTGGGACGACGACGCCGCCTCGCCGCTGTAGACGACTCCCCGGCGTACCCCGGCAGATAGGGTTTCACCGTGTCCCCGGAGATCGCGCTGCTCACCAACCCGACGTCCGGCAAGGGCAAGGGTGCGCGGACCGTCGACGAGGCCCTGCCGCGACTGCGCGATGCCGGGTACGTCGTCCGCAACCTGGTGGGCCGTGACGCCGACGAGGCCCTCGATCTCGCCCGGCAGTGCGTCGAGGACGGCCTCGAGACGCTCGCCGTGGTCGGCGGTGACGGCATGGTCCACCTGGCCCTGCAGGCCGTGGCCGGCTCGGAGACCAGGCTGGGCCTGATCCCGGCCGGCACCGGCAACGACGTCGCCAGATACTTCGACATCCCGCGCAAGGACACCGGCGCCGCGACCGACATCGTCATCGGCGGCAAGGAGCGGCGAGTCGACCTGGCCCGCATCGGGTCGACGTACTTCGTCACGGTGCTGGCGGCCGGGTTCGATGCCATCGTCAACGAGCGTGCCAACGACATGACGTGGCCCAAGGGGCAGATGCGCTACAACCTGGCCACGCTGGCCGAGCTGCGCACGCTCAAGCCGATCTCCTACGTCCTCGACATCGACGGCGAGCAGCACCGGTTCGACGCCACGATGGTCGCGGTCGGCAACGGCCCGTCCTTCGGCGGCGGGCTGCGGATCACCGAGGGTGCGGTGCTCGACGACGGCCTGCTCGACGTGGTGATCATCCGGCCGATGAGCCGGAGCACCCTGCTGCGCACCTATCCCAAGCTGTTCAAGGGCACCCACATCCACCACCCGGGCTACGAGCACCACCACGCCAAGAAGGTCACGGTCGCGGCGCCCGGCATCACGGCGTACGCCGACGGCGAGCGGATCGCCGCGCTCCCGCTGACCGTCGAGGTCGCACCCCTGGCGCTGCGGATGCTGGTCCCGTGAACAGCGTCCCGGCCCGCTCGCCCGTCGGAGTACTACGCCCGCTACCGCCGCAACCGCGAGCACCCCGGCCTGGCCGACTTCGCGTCCCGGCTCGACTTCAGCCTCGACGACTTCCAGCTGCGCGCCTGCCGCGAGCTCGAGGAGGGTCGCTCGGTGCTGGTCGCGGCGCCCACCGGGTCCGGCAAGACGATCGTCGGCGAGTTCGCCGTGCACCTCGCCCTGGAGAGTGGCCGCAAGGCGTTCTACACGACCCCGATCAAGGCGCTGTCGAACCAGAAGTTCAACGACCTCGCCAAGCGGTACGGCGCCGACAAGGTCGGCCTGCTCACCGGCGACAACAGCATCAACGGCGAGGCGCCGGTGGTCGTGATGACCACCGAGGTGCTCCGCAACATGCTGTACGCCGGTTCCCGCACCCTCGAGGGACTCGGCTTCGTGGTGATGGACGAGGTGCACTACCTCGCCGACCGGATGCGCGGCGCCGTCTGGGAGGAGGTCATCATCCACCTCCCCGAGTCGGTGGCGCTGGCCTCGCTCTCGGCCACGGTGAGCAACGCCGAGGAGTTCGGCGAGTGGCTCGGCACCGTGCGCGGCGAGACCACCACGATCGTCGAGGAGCGCCGGCCGGTGCCGCTCTACCAGCACGTCGTGGTGGGCCGGCGGATGTACGACCTGTTCGCCGACGAGACCGGCACCGACCCCGCCGAGCTCGAGGCCGCCCACCGGGAGCCCCAGGTGAACCCCGAGCTGGTCCGCGTCGCCCGCGACGACTGGGCTCGCGGCCGGATGAAGGACCGCCGGCCCGCCCGCGGGAACAAGCGACCCAACAAGGGCCCTGGCAACACCCGTGCCGCGTGGACGCCGAGCCGCAGCGACGTGGTCGAGCAGCTCGACCGTGCCGGGCTGCTGCCGGCCATCGTGTTCATCTTCAGCCGGGTCGCGTGCGACGCCGCAGTGCAGCAGTGCCTGAACGCGAACCTCCGGCTGACCTCTGCCGAGGAGCGCGACGAGATCGTCGCGTTCGTGCAGGAGCGCTGCTCCAACATCCCCGACGAGGACCTGCAGGTGCTCGGCTACCACGAGTTCCTCGACGGGCTCAGCCGCGGGATCGCCGCCCACCACGCCGGGATGCTGCCCAGCTTCAAGGAGTGCGTCGAGGAGCTGTTCCTCCGCGGCCTGTGCCGGGTGGTGTTCGCCACCGAGACGCTGGCGCTCGGCATCAACATGCCCGCGCGCTCGGTGGTGATCGAGAAGCTGTCGAAGTGGAACGGCGAGACCCACGCCGACATCACGCCGGGGGAGTACACCCAGCTCACCGGGCGCGCCGGCCGACGCGGCATCGACGTCGAGGGTCACGGCGTCGTCCTGTGGCAGCAGGGCTTCGACCCCAAGGCCGTCGCCGGTCTCGCCTCGACGCGGACCTATCCGCTCAAGTCGTCGTTCCGCCCGTCGTACAACATGGCGGTCAACCTGGTGCACCAGTTCGGTCGCGAGCGCGCGCGCGAGCTGCTGGAGTCGTCCTTCGCCCAGTTCCAGGCCGACAAGGCCGTCGTCGGGCTCGCCCGGCAGCTGCGCAAGAGCGAGGACGCGCTCGAGGGGTACGCCGAGGCCGCGAGCTGTCATCTCGGCGACTTCATGGAGTACGCCGCGCTGCGGCACCGGCTCTCCGACACCGAGAAGAACCTCTCGAAGTCGCGGCGCTTCGACCAGCGCCAGGAGGTCATCGACTCGCTGGAGTCGCTGCGACCCGGCGACGTGATCGAGGTCCCCAGCGGTCGCTTCGCCGGGATGGCCGTCGTGCTCGACCCGGGCACCCGTGCGCGACCGGGAAGGCCCGCGGCCCTACGTGCTCACCGCCGACAAGCACGCCCGCCGGCTGAGCCTGGTCGACTTCCCGACCCCGGTCGCCTCGTTCACTCGGGTGAAGATCCCCAAGAACTTCAACGGCCGCAACCCGCAGTCACGGCGCGACCTGGCCTCGACGCTGCGCAACCGGACCCACAACCTGACTCCGCCACCGCCCGACAGGCGTGGGGGCCGCGGCCCGGCGACGCACAACCCGACCGAGGACCACCGGATCGAGGAGCTCCGGCGCCAGCTGCGGGCGCACCCCTGCCACGGCTGCCCCGACCGGGAGGACCACGCCCGCTGGTCGGAGCGCTACTTCAAGCTCGACCGGGACGCGAAGACCCTCAAGCGCCGCATCGAGCAGCGCACCAACACGATCGCGCGACACTTCGACCGCGTCTGCGACGTGCTCACCACGCTCGGCTACCTCGAGGGCGCGAGCCACGAGTCGACGGTCACCGAGCGCGGCCGCACGCTGATGCGGATCTACAACGAGATGGACCTGCTCACCGCCGAGTCGCTGCGCGCCGGGCTCTGGGACGGGCTGGACGCCTCGTCGCTCGCCGCGGTGCTCTCGACCCTGGTCTACGAGTCGCGTCGTCCCGACGACGCAGCGGCGCCGCGCCTGCCCGGTGGCCGGGTGAAGGACATCCTCGGCCAGATGGTCTCGATCTGGTCCGACCTCGAGGTGCTCGAGCGCGAGCACCACCTCGACCAGCTCCACGAGCCCGACCTCGGCTTCGCGTGGGCGGCGTACCGCTGGGCGGAGGGGGACGAGCTCGACGACATCCTCGACGTGACCGACCTGGCCGCGGGCGACTTCGTCCGCTGGGTCAAGCAGCTCCTCGACCTGACCGACCAGATCGTCGGTGCCACCACCAGCCCCGAGCTCCGCAAGGTCGCCCGCGAGGCCTCGCTGCGGCTGCGTCGCGGCGTGGTCGCCTACTCCAGGCTCACCGAGTAGGGCATTTCGGGTCAGCCGATCATGGCCTCGAAGCCGGCGATGATCAGGCCGATGTCGAAGCGGTACTCCGCCTGCGGGTCGTCGCCCGTCAGGCCGTCGGGTGACGTCTCCATCGTCGCCATCCTGGCCGTGTGCGGGTAGACCTCCGGGTCCACCAGCTCGCGCAGCAGGGTCACGTAGTCGGACTCGAAGCCCTCCTTCTCGGCCTGCTCCTTCCCGCGCCGCTCGTCGAAGGCCATCCGGGCATCGATCAGGGAGTGCTGGCTGATCAGTCCGAGCACCCGGATCTTCAGGTGGTCCGGGGCATCGAGTCCGTCCATCGCCTCGAACCCGCGCTCCACCCAGGCCAGCGAGTTGGGCGCCAGCGGCGGGGCGGCCATGGAGAGCTGCACGATCCAGATGTTCTCCTCGATCTGCTGGCGCTGGATCACCGCCCACGACATCAGCCGCTCCTGCCAGGTGTCGCCCTCCAGCTCGATCTCGTGGACGCCTCGAGCGCTCGCGTGCCACATCAGCTGGAGCAGCTCGTCCTTGCTCGCCACGTGCCGGTAGAGCGACATCGTGGTGAACCCCAGAGCCTTGGCCACCCTGGCCATCGAGACCGCCTCCAGGCCGTCCGCGTTGGCGATGTCGATCGCGGCCGTGACGATGCGCTCGATGTCCAGCTCGGCCTTCGGACCGCGGGTCCCGACGCGCGCCGCCCCCAGAGGATGTCGAGCCCGGGAGGCAGCCGCATCGGCTCGTCGGTCGAGTTCTCGGACATGGCCGCAATCTTTCACATCGGGGTGGTTGCCAGATTCAGTGTACGCCGCATACAGTTTGTATATGAGATACACAGTTTCCGTGAACGGGATGACGAAGAGCTTCGGCAGCACCGAGGTGCTGCGTGGCGTGGACCTGGCGATCGAGGAGGGTGCCGTCTACGGGCTGCTCGGCCCCAACGGCGCCGGCAAGACCACCCTCGTGCGGATCCTGGCGACGCTGCTGCGAGCCGACGGGGGAGCGGCGACCGTGCTCGGGCACGACCTGGCCCGCGAGCCGGAGGCGGTCAAGCGCCGGATCGGCCTCACCGGGCAGTACGCCGCCGTCGACGAGGTGCTCACCGGGACCGAGAACCTGAGGATGATGGCGCGGCTGCGCAAGCTCTCCGCGGCGCAGGCGCGGCACCGGACCGACGACCTGCTCGAGGAGTTCGACCTGGTCGAGGCCCGCGACCGCCGGGTGGGCACCTACTCCGGCGGCATGAAGCGCCGGCTCGACCTCGCGGTGAGCATGATCGAGCGACCGGCCCTGCTCTTCCTCGACGAGCCGACCACGGGCCTCGACCCCCGCAGCCGCGAGCAGGTGTGGACCACCGTCGCCTCGCTGGCTCAGGAGGGGGTCACCATCCTGCTGACCACGCAGTACCTCGAGGAGGCCGATCGCCTGGCCGGACGCATCGGCGTCCTCGACCAAGGCCGGATCATCGCGGAGGGAACCTCCGAGGAGCTGAAGGCCACCATCGGTGCCGAGCACGTGCGCCTGGAGCTGTCCGGACCGGCGTCGTTCAGTGCCGCGCAACGCCTCTTCCCCACCGCCGTGGCCGATGCCGCGCTGATGACGCTCACGGTCGACACCGACGGAAGCGCTCGTGCGCTGTCGGCCTTGCTGGCGCAGTGCGAGAGCCGGGAGATCGAGGTCCGGCGGGTCGACACCCTGCGCCCCTCGCTCGACGACGTCTTCCTCCGCCTGACCGACCGCCGCCCCGTCGCGGCCTGAGAACGGAGCACCCCATGGCACTGACCTACTCCACCGTGGCCGACGTGGCTCTGGACACCCGGGTGATGGCGACGCGCAGCGTGCGCCGTTCGCTGCGTGACCCGGAGGCCTTCTTCACCGCGCTGATGCTCCCGGTCATCTTGATGCTGCTGTTCGTCTACGTCTTCGGCGGCGCGATGCGCACCGGCACGGCGTACGTCGACTACGTGGTCCCCGGGCTCATCGTCCTCTGCGCCGGCTTCGGGGCCGGCACGACCGCCGTCGCCGTGGCCCAGGACATGAGCAACGGCATCGTGGACCGCTTCCGGTCGATGCCGATCGCCGCCTCCGCGGTCGTCTCCGGGCACGTGATCGCGAGCGTGCTGCGCAACCTGCTGGCCACCGCCCTCGTGGTGGTCGTGGGTGTGGCAGTCGGCTGGCGACCCTCCTGGTCGGTCACCGACTGGCTCGGTGCCCTGGGCGTGATCGTGCTCTTCATCCTGGCGCTCTCGTGGCTCGCAGCCGCCGTCGGGCTGCTGGCCGGGGGACCGGAGGCCGCGAACAGCATGACGATCGTGCTGATGTTCCTGCCCTACCTCAGCACCGCCTTCGTCCCCGTGGACACGATGCCGACCTGGCTGCGCGGGTTCGCCGAGCACCAGCCGATGACACCGGTCATCGAGACGCTGCGAGGACTCTGGATGGGTACGCCGACCGACCACCAGCCGGTCGTCGCCCTGGCCTGGTGCCTCGGGATCCTCGCCGTCTCGGTCACGGCGTCCACGTGGCTGTTCAGCCGGCGTACCTCCCACTGAGCGAGGCCTTCTCCCGGGCGTCGCTCATCACGAGCTCCGCGTTGGCCATCGCTCCGGCCATCGTCCCTGCCGAGGCGGCACCCATCACCTGGGCGCTGAGGTCGGTGACGTTGCCGGCGGCGTACACCCCCGGCACCGAGGTCTGCCGCATCTCGTCCACGACGACGTGCTCCCCGAAGCCGGACGGGTGGGGCACGACCTCGACACCCAGCGAGGTCAGCACCTCGCTCCGCGCCCGCATGTACGTCGCCACGGTGATCGCGGTCGCCGGCACCAGCCGGCCGTCCTCGAGCCGCAGGCCGGTGACCGCGTCGTCCTCGATCTCGACTGCACGCACCGGACCCTCGACCACGGTGACACCGGCCGCCGCGAGCATGGTGCGCGCATCCGCGTCGGGATCGAAGGAGTGGGTCACCAGGGTGAGGTCGTCGGTGAGCTGGCTGAACAGCAGTGCCTGGTGCACCGAGCCCGGTCCGGTGCCGAGCACGGCGATCTTCTGCCCGCGCACCTCCCAGCCGTGGCAGTAGGGGCAGTGCAGGACGTCGCGTCCCCACCGCTCACGCAGACCCTCGACCTCGGGCAGCTCGTCGACCAGACCGGTCGTCACGACGAGGCGACGGGCGGTGACCCGGCTGCAGTCCTCGAGCGTGACGGCGAAGCCGGCCTCCACCTGACTGGCCCCGGTCACCCGACCGGAGCGGATCTCGCCGCCGTACGCCGCCACCTCGGCGCGGCCGGCCTTGAGCAGCTCCCCGGGGGGCGTGCCCTCGCGCGAGAGGAAGTTGTGCACCCCCTCGGCCGGTGCGTTCCGGGGTTCACCCGCGTCGATGACCAGCACCGACCTGCGTGACCTGCCCAGCGCGACGGCCGCGCTCAGCCCCGCTGCGCCACCGCCGATGACGATGACCTCGTAGTCGTGCTCCATGTCCGGGCTCCTGCCGTCTCGATGTCTGTCCACCACAGTGACGAGACCCCGCGCATTTGACAAACCCTGTTGCCATAACGGCAAACTGGTCGGATGACCGAGACGAACGACGACGTGCTGGACGCGGTGGGGCCCCGGCTGCGCGCGCTCCGCCAGGAGCACGAGCTGACCCTGGCCGAGCTGTCCGCCTCCACCGGGATCTCGGTGAGCACGCTGTCCCGGCTGGAGTCGGGCCAGCGCAAGCCGACGCTCGAGCTGCTGCTGCCGCTGGCCCGGGTGCACCAGGTGCAGCTCGACGAGCTCGTCGGGACCACGTCGCCACGAGGACCCCCGGGTGCGGCTCGAGCCGATCCGGCACGGGCCGATGACGCTGGTCCCGCTCACCCGTCGCGCCGGCGGACTGCAGGCCTACAAGGCGACCATCGCGGCCGGTGAGCCCACCGGCGAGCCCACCCAGCAGACGCACGAGGGCTACGACTGGCTCTACGTGCTCAGCGGGCGCCTGCGGATGGTCCTCGGCGAGCACGACCTGGTGCTCGGGCCCGGGGGAGGCCGCCGAGTTCGACACCCGGGTGCCGCACTGGTTCGGCCGGGCCGACGCGCGGCCCGTCGAGTTCCTGACCGATCTTCAGCCGCGAGGGGGAGCGGATCCACGTCCGCGCCCGGTCCACCGACGCGAGCAAGCAGAGCAAGGGCTAGGAGCGGCCCGCGAGGGTCTCGGTGAGCCGCTGCACCGGGCTGGTCAGGCCCCACTGCTCCGCGATCGCGGCGAGCATCTCCGGGTCGGCCGGGGAGTCGGGCAGGAGCAGGTCGTGCTCGCCGAGGTCGATGTCGCGAGCGACGGCCACCACGGTCGGGGCCACCGCGAGGTAGTCGAGCGACGCCTTGATCTTGCCTCGCGGTCCCGGCCCCATGTCGCCGTCCGGGTCCTTGGCGGCGGCGATGATCGCGTCGAGGTCGTCGAACCGGTTGAGCAGCACCGCCGCCGTCTTGTCACCCACGCCGGCGACACCGGGGAGACCGTCGGAGGAGTCTCCTCGCAGGGTGGCGAAGGCGGCGTACTGGTCGGCGTTGACGCCGTACCGCTCGCGCACCCAGTCGTTGTCGACTCGCTCGTGCTTGCCGACGCCGCGGGCGGTGTAGAGCACGCGCACCTCGGCGTCGTCGTCGACGAGCTGGAACAGGTCGCGGTCACCGGTGACGATGTCGACCGGCATGCCCGCGTCGGTGGCGAGGGTGCCGATCACGTCGTCGGCCTCGTAGTGGTCGGCCCCGACGACGGCGATCCCGAAGGCCTCGAGCGTGGCCACGATGATGGGGATCTGCTGCTCGAGCGGGTCCGGCACCTCCTCGATGTCGGGGTCGTCCCCGGGACGGGCCGCCACCACGCGGTGCGCCTTGTAGGACGGCAGCAGGTCGACCCGCCACTGGGGCCGCCAGTCGTTGTCCCAGCAGCAGGCCAGGTGGGTCGGCTGGTACTCGTCGACCAGCCGGGTGATGAAGTCGAGCAGCCCCCGGACCGCGTTCACGGGGGTGCCGTCGGGCGCCTGCACCGTGTCCGGCACCCCGAAGAACGCGCGGAAGTAGAGGGAAGCGGTGTCCAGGAGCATCAGCCGATCAGCCACGTCGGCGAGTCTAGGGGGAGGGCAACGCCTAGAGTCTGCCCCGTGGAGAAGATCGACCGCCAGATCCTGGGACTGCTCGCCGATGACGGCCGCATGTCCTACACCGACCTCGGCAAGGCGACCGGTCTGTCGACGAGCGCCGTCCACCAGCGGGTGAAGCGGCTCGAGGAGCGCGGCCTGATCCTGGGGTACGGCGCGACGATCGACCACGCGGCTGCCGGCAAGCCGCTGACCGCCTTCGTGTCGATCACCCCGTTCGACCCGTCCGAGACCGACGACTACCCCGACCGTCTCGAGAAGATCACCGAGATCGAGTCGTGCTGGTCGGTGGCGGGCGAGGAGTCCTACATCCTCAAGGTCCGGGTGGCCACTCCGGCCGATCTCGAGGACCTGCTGGCCCGCGTCCGCGCGGCGGCCAACGTCTCGACGCACACCACGATCGTGCTCTCCACGCCCTACGAGAACCGGCCCACGCACTGAGTCGAGGCGCATGATGAGGGCGTGAGTGGCGAAGTCCTGGCGGTCTTCCTCGCCGTGGTCGGCGGCCGCTTCGTGCTGCCCCTGTTCATCCCGCGCTATCCGCTGCCGGCGATCATCGGCTGCCTGGTGCTCGACGGAGTCGACCAGACGATCTTCCAGGCTTTCGGCTACGACCCGCCGGGATACCAGGGCTACGACAAGGCGATGGACGTCTACTACCTGGCGATCGCCTACCTCGCGACGATGCGCAACTGGGCAAACCTCGGTGCGTTCCGCGTGGGTCGGTTCCTCTACTTCTACCGGCTCGTCGGCGTCGTCGCCTTCGAGCTCCTGCAGCTGCGTGCTCTGCTCCTGATCTTCGCCAACACCTTCGAGTACTTCTTCATCGCCTACGAGGCCGTGCGCTCACGCTGGTCGACGCTGCGGTTCCCGCTCCGCTGGTGGGTCTGGGCGGCCGCGCTGATCTGGGTGTTCGTCAAGCTTCCGCAGGAGTACTGGATCCACGTCGCGCAGCTCGACCTCACCGACGTACTGACCGAGAACTGGTGGGCTCCGCCGTTGCTGATCGCCCTCCTGCTCGTGGTCGCTGCCGTGTTCTGGTTCGTGGTCCGGCCCCGGCTGCTCCCGACCGACTGGAGCTGGAGGATGGCGGCCGACCCGATGCCCGAGGAGATGGACACCGCCGAGGAGCAGTACGCCTGGCACGCCCAGTGGGGCTCGGTCCGCGCCTGGTCGACCGTGGAGAAGGTCGTGCTGGTCGGGCTGATCTCGGTCGTCTACGCCGAGGTGCTGCCGGGCGCCGACTCGACGCCGCTCCAGCTGTTCCTCGGTGTCGCCGCCGTGGTCGTCGTGAACGCCGCCTTCACCCTGGCCCTGGCACGCCGATCCTGGACGATCGCGTCGGCCGGCTGGGCACTGCTGGCGCGCGTCGGCGCGAACGCCCTGCTGGTCGCCGTCGCGGAGTGGATCCTCCGCAGCGAGGGTGGCGACATCGACGCCAGCACCACGCTGTTCTTCCTGACGCTGATCAGCCTGATCACCACGCTGCACGACCGCTACCGGCCAGTGCTCGCGACCCGCGTGATCGCCGAGCGAGACGCCGCGTCCGCAAGCTGAGTGGGTCAGCGGCCTTCGAAGGCCGCCTCGAGCTCGGCGATGTCGAAGGCACGCCTCTCGACCTGCATGAACGCCGCCGTCACGCGGCGCACCTTCTCCGGGTCGGAATCGGCCATCATCTTGTCCAGAGCCGTCGGGTAGACCTGCCAGCTGAACCCGTAGCGGTCCTTCAGCCAGCCGCACATCGAGGGCTCGCCGCCCTCGACCAGCGCGTTCCACAGGTGGTCGATCTCCTCCTGGGTGTCGCACGGGACGGCCAGGGAGACGGACTCGTTGGCCTCGAACCGAGTGCCCCCGCCGTTGATCGCGACGTAGGTCTGACCCATCAGCTCGAAGTAGATGGCCATCTTCTGGCCGGCAAGGTCCCCGGCGTCGGGGCCGTAGTCGCTGCTGAACACGATCCTGCTGTTCTCGAAGAGGGAGCAGTAGAAGTCGACCGCCTCCTCGATCTTGCCGTCGTTGATCCAGAGGTTCGGAATGATCTGCTGCATCGGCTGCCACAGCCCTTTCGTCGGCTCGTAGGTTGGTGTGTGCTAGGTCACATCACCGTACCGAAGGAGCTCAGATGACCCAGACGTCCGAACGAGAGACCCGCACCCGACCCGACCCGCAGGAGCGCGTCGATGCGTGGCTCGCTGCCTTCGAGTCAGCCCTGAAGGCCCGGGACGTCCAGGCTGCGGCAGCCATGTTCGCAACCGAGAGCTATTGGCGCGACCTCGTCTCGTTCACCTGGAACCTCAAGACCGTCGAAGGACCGGACGGGGTGTCCGACCTTCTCTCCGACACGCTCGAGGGAACGGACCCGTCCGGGTTCGTGACGGAGGAGCCACCGGACGAGGCGGACGGGGTGGTCACCGCCTGGATCCTGTTCGAGACGGGCGTCGGTCGCGGTCGCGGGCTGCTCCGCCTGACCGAAGAGGATGGCGAGGACCGGGCGTTCACGTTGCTGACCACCCTGTACGAGCTGACGGGGCACGAGGAGCCACGTGGCACGGACCGGCCGATGGGTGCCGAGCACGGTGCGACCAAGGAGCGGCAGACCTGGCTGGAGCGCCAGCAGGAGGAGGCCGAGACCCTCGGCAGCACCACCCAGCCCTACGTCCTCGTCGTCGGCGGAGGGCAGGCCGGCATCGGCCTCGGTGCCCGGCTCCGCCAGCTCGGGGTGCCGAGCCTGGTGATCGACAAGCACGGCAGGCCGGGCGACCAGTGGCGCAGCCGCTACAAGTCCCTGTGCCTGCACGACCCGGTCTGGTACGACCACATGCCCTACCTGAAGTTCCCGGACAACTGGCCGGTGTTCTCACCCAAGGACAAGATCGGCGACTGGCTGGAGTCCTACACCCGGATCATGGAGGTGCCCTACTGGTCGAGCACGACGGCCACGAGCGCGTCGTACTCCGAGGAGAAGGGTGAGTGGACGGTCGAGGTCGAGCGGGACGGCAACCCGGTCACGCTGCGGCCCACCCACCTCGTGCTCGCCACGGGGATGTCCGGCAAGCCGAACATGCCTGACCTCCCGGGCATGGACGTCTTCAAGGGCGACCAGCACCACTCCTCGGCGCACCCGGGACCGGACGCGTACGCCGGCAAGAAGTGCGTCGTGATCGGCAGCAACAACTCCGCCTTCGACATCTGTGGCGCCCTGTGGGAGAACGACGCGGACGTCACCATGGTGCAGCGGTCCTCGACGCACATCGTCAAGAGCGCCTCGCTGATGGACATCGGGCTCGGCGACCTCTACTCCGAGAGGGCGGTGGCCTCCGGGGTGACGACCGAGAAGGCCGACCTGATCTTCGCCTCGCTGCCCTACCGGATCCTGCACACCTTCCAGATCCCGGCCTACGAGGCGATGGCGGAGCGCGACAAGGACTTCTACGACCGCCTGGAGAAGTCGGGGTTCCTGCACGACTGGGGCGACGACGGCTCGGGCCTGTTCATGAAGTACCTGCGTCGTGGCTCCGGCTACTACATCGACGTCGGCTCGGCCGACCTCGTCGCCGACGGGCAGGTCAAGCTCGCGCACGGCCAGGTGGACCACCTGACCGAGGACTCCGTCGTACTGGCGGACGGCACCGAGCTCCCGGCCGACCTGGTCGTCTACGCGACCGGCTACGGGTCGATGAACGGCTGGGCGGCGGACCTGATCAGCCAGGAGACCGCCGACCGCCTGGGCAAGGTGTGGGGACTCGGATCGGAGACGACCAAGGACCCCGGCCCGTGGGAGGGCGAGCAGCGCAACATGTGGAAGCCCACCCAGGTGGAGAACCTCTGGATGCACGGCGGCAACCTGCACCAGTCCCGGCACTACTCGCTCTACCTGGCCCTCCAGCTCAAGGCCCGCCACGAGGGCATCCCGACCCCGGTCTACGGGCTCCAGGAGGTGCACCACACCTCCTGAGGGGTGGAGCGGCTCAGAGCGCCGGGACGAGGGCGACGAAGGAGGCGAGACACAGCACCGTGCGTACGACGTTCCAGCCCACCCACCGACGCTCGAACACTGCGCGTGCCTCGGCGACGGGCTCCGTGGTGTCGAGCCGGTTGTTGAGCGGCACGTTCACCACGCCGGTCACGACCAGCGTCGCGGCGTACAGCGCCAGCGCCAGCGCTATCCAGCCGAGGCCGTCGTGGTCCGGGAACCGGGTCGCGACTGCGACGACGCCCAGGGGCAGCGGCCCGAGGAAGACCACGAAGAACCAGCCGTTGAGGATGGCTGCGTTCATGCCGCGCATCGCCTCGACGTACGTCCGATCGCCGGCCCGCGCCAGCCCGGGCATCACCGCGATCGAGAACGCCAGGTAGATGCCGGTCATCAGACCCGTGGTGACCAGCTGAGCCTCGAGTGCGAGATCACGGACCATGTCCACACGAGTAGTCTGCCCTGCTCGCCACTCAGCTGAGCAGGTCCAGCACCGCTTCCTCGAGCTTGCGCTGCTTGATCGCCGGGGAGCGGTGCTTCTTGCGCACCAGCTCCGGGTCGATCGTGACGCCGTTCTCGTAGAGGTCGATCACGCGCGGGTCGATGTAGGAGTTCTTCGCGATCGTGGGGGTGTTCCCGAGGTACGTCGCGACCTCCACGACCGCGTCCCTGACTGCCCGGCGTCGTGAGGCCTTGGTGTCCCCGGGCTCCTCGGTGGCGGCCAGCGCTGCGGCGGCGAGAACGGTCGCGTGCCAGGTGCGGAAGTCCTTTGCGGTGAGGTCCTCGAGCAGGCCGTTGAGGTAGGTGTTCACGGCGGCACTGTCGAGGTCACGCCAGCGGCGCTCGAGCTGGTAGGCGAGGAGCCGCGCGGTGCCTCCCCGGCGACGCCGGAGGCTGTCCAGGGCGAGCAGTACGTCGGGGTCGTCGATCTCGATGCTGTGCTCGATCCCGGACTTGCCCTCGAACCGGAAGATCAGCCTGTTCTTGTCCTTGCGGACATGGCGCTTCTCCAACGTCGTGAGGCCGAAGGAGCCGTTGGTGTCGGCATAGATGTCGCTACCGATGCGGAAGTAGCCCAGATCCAGCAGGCGTACGGCGACCGCGTCCGCGCGCTCGAGCGGCATCCCCTCCAGCGCCAGGTCTCGGGTGATCGCACGCCGTGCCGCGGGCAGCTTCCGCGCGGCAGCCAGCACCCGGTCGAACTTCATCTTGTCGCGCTTGATCCGCCAGTCCTGGTGGTAGAGGTACTGGCGCCGACCGGCGTCGTCGGTGCCCACCGCCTGGATGTGCCCGTTGGGGTACGGCGAGATCCAGACGTCCTTCCACGCCGGGGGAATGGCGAGCGATCGGATCCGCTCGATCTCGTCGGGATCAACGATCCGGACGCCGGCCTTGTCGAGGAACACGAAGCCCGATCCCGCGCGGCGTCGCGAGAAACCGGCAGTGTTGGGGGAGACCGTCCTCAGTCGCGGCATGACGCACATGTTCCCCGACGCCGCCGCCGGCATGCCGGTGTTTCACGACACATCCGCGCGAGGCCTTGACCTCAACCGCACTTGAGTTAGTGCACTGTGCTCATGCACGCCATTCGACTCCACGCCTTCGGACCTGCCGCCAACCTCGTCATCGACCTGCTCGAGGACCTCGTCCCCTCACCGGATGAGGTCCGCATCGCAGTCGAGGCCTGCGGTGTCCACCTGCTCGACACCACCCTGCGCCGCGGCGAGCCCGGTCCGATGCCGGCTCCCGAGCTGCCCACCATCCCGGGCCGACGTCCGAGCCGAGGTCGGGCCCGTTCGCTGGACCGACTTGCTGCGGGGGAGTGGTCCCCGCTCGTGTCGGCGTACCCACTGGCCGAGGCGGCACGCGCTCACGCGGATCTCGAGCAGCGTCGTGCCCTGGGCAAGGTCGTGCTCACCGTCCAGCGATGAAATCGGTGGGAACTGTCAGTCCCAACCTGCACACTGATCCGGAGGAGGGAAGACGATGACCGAGCAGCTCACGGACCCGGGTGCGAGCAACCCGGTGACGCCGGGTGCGGCTCGCGGAGGCCCGTCCCTCGGCCGTGCGCTGCGCCCGTTCCGAAGCGGCGCCTACCGCAAGCTGGCCCTCGCCCTGGTGTTCTCGACGTTCGCCTCCGGCGTCTGGGTCGTCGCGATGGTGTGGGAGGTCATCCGCATCGGCGGTGGCCCAGGACAGCTCTCCCTGGTCTCGACCGCGGGCGCGGTCGGCGTGCTCCTGCCCGCGCTCGTCGGCGGAGTCGTCGCGGATCGGGTCGCGCAGAAGCGGATCCTGCTCTGCGTCGCCGCGCTGGAGCTCGCCGGGATGACCCTGATCGCGACGCTGTCGTTGCTCGACCTCACCCAGCTCTGGCACCTGGCCGCGGTCTCGCTCGTCACCGGGATGGGGATGGCGTTCTACTACCCCGCCTACTCCGCGTGGCTGCCCTCCCTGGTCGACGAGGCCGACCTCCAGGCCGTCAACGGCTTCGAGGGGATGGTCCGGCCCACCCTGGGGCAGGCCATCGGACCGGGGGTCGCAGGCGCGGTCGTCGGTGCTGCGTCGGCCGGTGCCGCCGTCGGGGTCGCAGCCGCCGCGTCGCTGGCCGGGCTGGTGGCGCTGAGCCTGGTGCCGCTGACGCCTGTCCGCCGTGATCCCGACGCGGCCGAGAGCCAGGGCAGCCCACTGGCCTCGGCCCTGCGCGACGTCGGTGAGGGCTTCCGCTACATGGTGCGCACGCCGTGGCTGCTGGCCACGCTGCTGTTCGCGGCGCTGATGATCCTGGCGATCATGGGTCCGTTCGAGGTGCTGATCCCCTTCCTGATCAAGGACAAGCTCGGTGGGGGACCGGGCGACCACGCCCTGGTGATGGCGTCCTTCGGCATCGGCGGCGCCGTCGGTTCGCTGGCGATGGCGTCGGTGCGGATGCCGCGCCGCTACCTGACCTTCATGAACCTGCTCTGGGGCCTCGGCTGCCTGCCCCTGATCGTGATGGGGCTGGCCACCCAGATCTGGATGCTCGTGGTCGCCGGGTTCTTCCTGGGCGCGATGTTCTCCGCGCCGATGGTGATCTGGGGGACCTTGCTGCAGCGACGGGTGCCGACGCACATGCTGGGGCGGGTGGCGTCGCTGGACTTCTTCCTCTCGGTCAGCCTGATGCCGGTCTCGATGGCCCTGGCCGGGCCGGTGTCCGACCTCCTCGGCCTGCGCACGACGTTCTTCATCGCCGGGATCGTCCCCGGCGTGGTCGCGGTCATCGCCATCATCTGGGCGAGGATGCCCGAGGACGAGCTCGCCCACCCGTTGCGCGACTGACCCCGGCTGTCGGTGCGGCGGTCAGGAGACCGGCTGGACCTGCCCCTGCCGCGCCCACCACGCCTGGCCCTCGGCCGGCAGCGTGTGGATCGGGTCGTAGTACTCGTAGGTGCGGCTCAGCGCCTCCGGGTCGGTCGCCTCGATCGAGGTGCGGTAGTTCTTGGTCCAGTAGGAGATGCCCCTGACTTCGTCGTACGACGAGAGCTGGTGCACCCAGCGCTTGCCGACGAACGGCACGTCGCAGACGATCCGCGGAGTCGCGAAGCCAGGCAGGTAGCCCATCATGTGGTGCTGCAGCCGCTGGGCGTCGGCGACGGAGACCCGCCAGTGCTCGGCGGCCGGGATCATGTCGCACATGTAGAAGTAGTAGGGCATGATCTGCGCGCCGTCGAGGAGCCGGAAGCACAGGTCGAGCAGCGCGTGCGGGTCGGCGTTCACCCCGTTGAGCAGCACGCCCTGGTTGCGTACGTCGCGAACGCCGGCCTCGAACATCGCGCCGGCCGCACGGGCCACCAGCGGGGTCACCGAGTTGGCGTGGTTGACGTGGGTATGGATGGCGATCGCCACGCCGCGCTTGCGGGCGATCGTGCAGACCCGCTCCATGCCCTCGCGGACGTCGTCCTGCAGCCAGTGCTGGGGCAGGCCCATCAGGGCCTTGGTGGCGAGCCGGATGTCTCGGATGTTGTCGATCTCGAGCAGCCGGGTGAGGAACTCCTCGAGGCGAGCCCACGGCATGTTGGCCACGTCGCCGCCGGACACGACCACGTCGCGCACCTCCGGGTGGTGGCGCAGGTAGTCGAGCATCTCCGCGTAGCGGTCGACCGGCTTGCCGAGGAACTTCAGCTTGTCGACGCTGGGCGTCGAGTTGCCGACCAGGTCCATCCGGGTGCAGTGGCCGCAGTACTGCGGGCAGGTCGGCAGCAGCTCGGCCAGCACCTTGGTCGGGTAGCGATGGGTGAGGCCCTCGGCTGCCCACATGTCGTGCTCGTGCAGCGAGTCGCGGCTGGAGTAGGGGTGCGAGGTCCAGTCGGTCCGTCGGTCGGAGAACACCGGGATCATGTAGTGACGGACCGGGTCGGCGTAGAAGGCGTCGGTCAGGGAGCCGGGTCCACCGGGCGCGGTGTGGGGCGCCATCGTGTTCATCATCTGCGGCGGGACGAGCATCGACATCGTCGCGCGCTCGGTCTGGTCGCGCTCGAGGTCGGCGTAGAAGCGCTCGTCGACGAGGTCGCCGAGGAGCTCGCGGAGCTGGCGGAGGTTCTTCACGCAGTGCGAGCGCTGCCACTGGGCGCTCTCCCACTGCTCGACGGTGACGTCCTTCCAGCCGGGGAAGCGGGTCCAGTCGGGCTCGACCAGGTCGACGCGACTGTAGGGATAGGGCTGGCCGGTCTCGCCCTCGACCACATGTGGAGCGGTTCCTGAGGAGCCGAGGGTCGAGGCGTCTCGAAGGGCGATGCTCATGGTTCCTCCTGCGACGTGCCGTGGGCGATGTTGTGTCTCGCGATCCCTACCTGAGACAGTATGAACACGAATCTGCGGAGTGACCAACCTGACACCGCAAGATTTCCCGTTCTTTTGTTGATCGACAGGAAGGCGTGTGGCTCGCGTGGGACAGATGGCAGGCGACCCGGTCGGGATGCATCGGGTGCTGGAGCCCCTCGGCGTGCTCCCGCAGGCCGCCCAGCGGCTCGACACCGACCCGGTCCTGCGCGACGACGAGGTGCGGGTACGCGTCGAGCGGCTGAACCTCGACGCCGCCTCGTTCCGCCAGCTCGAGGGCAAGCACGCCGAGTCCGACGGTCCGGACGGGGTCAGGCGCGAGGTGCTGGAGATCATCGGCACCCGCGGCAAGATGCACAACCCGGTGACCGGCTCCGGCGGCATGCTGGTCGGCACCGTCGAGGAGGTCGGGGACGCCTCACCGCTGGGTCTCGCCGTGGGGATGCGGGTCGCCACGCTCGTCTCGCTGACCCTCACCCCGCTCGTCATCGAGGACGACCTCGCCGACTGGGACGGCCGCTCCGAGCAGGTGCCCACCGACGGCTACGCGATCCTCTTCGGCCGAAGCATCGCCGCGGAGCTCCCGGAAGACCTGCCGAGCGCGCTCGCCCTCGCCGTCATGGACGTCTGCGGAGCACCTGCGCTGGTCGAGCGGCACGTGGCCCGCTACGACCGGCCGGTCGTCGCGGTCGTCGGCGCGGCCGGCAAGTCCGGGTCCCTGTGCCTGGCTGCCGCTCGCCGTGCGGGTGCTCGGCGCACCATCGGCGTCGTACCCCACCGCGCGGAGTCCGACCTGCTCGAGCCCACCCGCCTCGCCGACCAGGTCGTCGTCTGCGACGCACGGGACCCGGTCGGGCTGCGCGACGCGGTGACGGCCGCGGGCGGCCCCGCCGACCTGACGATCGTGTGCGTGGACGTGCCCGGCTGCGAGGGCGGGGCCATCCTGTCCACGGCCGACGCCGGCACCGTCATCTTCTTCTCGATGGCGACCTCGTTCAGCGCCGCTGCGCTCGGTGCCGAAGGCCTTGCCGCCGACGTGACGATGATCGTGGGCAACGGCTACGTCCCGGGTCACGCGGACCTCGCACTGGAGATCGTGCGCTCGGAACCCGCCGTCCGGGCGCTCTTCGAGAGGAGGCTGTGAAGGTGCAGAAGAAGCTGGACCTCGACCCGGCCACCGTCCGGCAGGCGCGCAGCCTGGCGCGCAAGGTCGGCCGGCCGATCGTGAAGCTGGCCCAGGCCCACACCACGGTGTCCGTCGAGCGCGCCACGCTCCGGCTCGCCGGGCTGGCCGGTGCCGACCCCGACGGCACCCCCTGGGTCAACCGCCTCGCCGACGCCGTGCGCGCCGATGTCGGGCTCGAGCACGGCCTCGCGCTGCCGGTCTGGGACGCACTGCTGCGTGGCGAGGCCGAGGACCTGGAGACGCTCGCGCAGAAGGCCTCCGCCGGCTCCACCCGGTTCCGCGTTCCCGAGGGACGCGAGGCTCAGCGAGCACGCTCCGCCTCCCGCAAGCAGGTCGGCGCCGGCGTACGCCGGATCGACGCGCGTCGGCGTGAGCGCGAGCGGCTCGTCACACGGATCGGCGACGCACCCCGCAAGCCGTGGATCTACCTGATCGTCGCGACCGGCGACATCTACGAGGACATCCCGCAGGCGCAGCAGGCCGCCCGCGAGGGTGCCGACGTGATCGCGGTCATCCGCTCCACCGGGCAGTCCCTGCTCGACTACGTGCCCGAGGGCGCGACCAGGGAGGGCTTCGCGGGCACCTACGCGACCCAGGAGAACTTCCGGCTGATGCGGGCGGCGCTCGACGAGTCGAGCCGGGAGCTCGGTCGCTACGTGCGGCTGACCAACTACGCCAGCGGACTGTGCATGCCCGAGATCGCAGCGCTGGCCGGCCTCGAACGGCTCGACATGATGCTCAACGACTCGATGTACGGCATCCTCTTCCGCGACATCAACCCGGTCCGCACGTTCGTCGACCAGCGGTTCAGCCGGCAGGTGCACGCCCGCGCCGGCATCATCATCAACACCGGCGAGGACAACTACCTCACCACCGACGACGCGGTCGAGGCCGCGCACACGGTGACCACCAGCCAGCTGCTGAACGAGTACTTCGGCAAGGAGGCGGGCCTGGAGGACTGGCAGCTCGGCCTCGGGCACGCGTTCGAGATCAACCCCGAGCTGGAGGACTCGTTCCGGATGGAGCTCGCCCACGCGCTGCTCGCCCGGGAGCTGTTCCCGAAGGCGCCGCTGAAGTGGATGCCGCCGACCCGGCACATGACCGGCGACGTGTTCCGCGGCTACCTGCTCGACGGCTTCTTCAACCTGGCCGGGGCGCTCACCGGGCAGGGCATCCTGCTCGTCGGGATGATGACCGAGGCCGTCGTCACGCCGTGGATCAGCGACCGCGACCTGGCCCTGCAGAACGTCCGCTACGTGATGAACGCGGCCGGCGCCCTGCACGAGGACTTCCGGCCGGCCCCGGACGGCTTCATCGCCAACCGGGCCCGCCAGGTGCTGGGGGAGTCCATCGACCTGCTCGACGCGGATCGTCGACCACGACCATGGGCTCCTCGACGCGATCGCCGACGGCACCTTCGGCCTGATGAAGCGCCCCGCCGACGCCGGCCGGGGGCTCGAGGGCGTCGCCCGCAAGGCGGACGGCTACTACAACCCGGCGACCGAGATCCTGGAGGGCTCATGATCCGACCGTATGGAGACACGACCGGCGACGGGATGGTCCAGGTGTCCTTCACGCTGCCGATGGCCCACTCCAAGGTCGCCGAGGGCGCGGCCGTCCAGCTGGCCAACAAGATGGGCATCGACCCCGCGCTGGTCGCCCACGCGAAGCCGATGGGGCCCGACTTCACGTTCTTCGTCGTCTACGGGCGGGTCAACCACCTCGTCGACCCCTCGGTGGTGCAGATCGTCGAGCGCGACTACGAGCTGCTCACCCCCAAGGAGGTCAACGCGGCCGTCAAGCGGTCGCTGCGGCGCCGGCTGGTGGTCGTGGGGGGCTGCATCGGCACCGACGCGCACACGGTCGGCATCGACGCGATCCTGAACATCAAGGGCTTCGCGGGCGAGAAGGGGCTGGAGTACTACCGCGAGCTGAAGGTGGTGAACCTCGGCGCACAGGTCTCCGTGCCCCAGCTCGTCGAGCGGGCCGTCGAGGAGAGGGCCGACGCCGTGCTGGTCTCGCAGGTCGTCACCCAGCGCGACGCCCACCTGCTCAACACCCGCGAGATGTCGGCGGCGTTCCGCGAGGCGTTCCCGCCGGCCCGACGACCACTGCTGGTCGTCGGCGGGCCGCGGTTCGACGAGAGCATGTCCGAGGAGCTCGGCGTGGACCGCGTGTTCACCCGTGGCACCACGCCCGGGGAGGTCGCCAGCTATCTGGTGCACCGGCTCACCACCCCGAGGAAGGCGTCATGAGCGGGGCCGAGGTCGGGCTGAGCGTCGTGCACCGCACCTACGTGTCCTATGCCCACGCCCACTACGCCGGTCACCTCGTCGACGGCGCCTGGGGGCTGGGGCTGTTCGGCGACGTGGCGACCGAGCTGTGCATCCGCACCGACGGCGACGAGGGACTGTTCGCGTCGTACTCCGACGTGCAGTTCCTCTCGCCCGTGCGGGCCGGGGACGTGGTGGAGGCACGGGCCACCCTGGTCCGCGTGGGCACCCGCTCCCGGGAGATGGAGTTCTCGCTGGTCGTCGTGGCGCGTGGTGATGCCGCCGCGGAGTCAGCGTCGACGGCAGGCGTCCTGGACGAGCCGATCGTCGCCACGACCGCCACCGGGACCGTCGTCGTCCCCGCGTCCCGAGCATTAGGTCTGGACCAGCCCCGGCGTGTCCAGCGCGACACGCCGTGATCGACAGATTTCTGCCACGAGTTGTTCATCTGTTCGTAACGCGCTGACCTGCATTTTCGCCCTGTCGGTGCTGGTCGGGAGGGTGTTGACACAGGTGGGTCCCGCGGGTGAGGGTCTGCGAGTTACTCCGGGCAGAACGTCAGTCACATGTCCGACGGATGCGGTTCCGGGCCATCTCGCCATGATGGTCGCGGGGGTCGCACTTGGCGGGTCGGGCACCGTGGCCTCGACGGGAGGACACGGGGGGAGTGCAGGCGACCAGTAGACAACGCATACGACTCTGGCATCCGGCCAGGGCGTGAGCGGTCCGAAGGTTCCTTTGCTCCCCCCGCCCTGCCCTCACCTTGAGTGAGAACGCCTCCGTCCTCGGGCGGGGGCCCACCAAGGTCTTGTCTTTCCCCGGATAGGTTCTGCGCATGGTTTCCCATGGCATCCCCGGGCCACCTGATGATCTGGGTCGCATCGTCATGGTCATCCCCACCTACAACGAGTCGCTCAACCTCGCCGTGATCGTCGACCGACTCCGGGTGGCACAGCCCGGCGTCGACATCCTCGTGGTCGACGACAGCTCACCCGACGGGACCGGCGACCTCGCCGACCGGATAGCCACGACGGACCCCCAGGTCACGGTGCTGCACCGGCGGGCCAAGGAGGGCCTGGGCGCGGCGTACCTCCACGGGTTCCAGGTCGCCCTCGATCGCGGGTACGACGTGATCGGCGAGATGGACGCCGACGGCTCCCACCAGCCCGAGCAGCTGCACCTGCTGCTCGAGGCGCTCCCAGAGGCTGACCTGGTGATCGGCTCCCGCTGGGTCCGCGGAGGCAGCATCGTGAACTGGCCGATCGGCCGCGAGCTGCTCTCGCGCGGGGGCAACTTCTACACGCGCGCGCTGCTCGGCATGGGGGTGCGAGACGCGACGGCGGGCTATCGCCTGTTCCGTCGTACGACGCTGGAGCGGATCCACCTCGAGAAGAACGTCTCGTTGGGCTACGTCTTCCAGGCCGAGCTGACCTATCGCACGGTCCGTGCGGGACTGCGGGTCGTCGAGGTGCCCATCCAGTTCGTGGAGCGGGAGCTGGGCGACTCGAAGATGAGCCCGGAGGTCGCCTTCGAGTCGCTGAAGCGGATCACCTGGTGGGGGATCAACGAGCGTGCGCGCCGAGTCCGCGGAGCCCTGTTGCGGAACGGCCGTCGGGCGCCGGACGTTGACCAGGCATGAGTACGACACGGAAGCGCGGCTTCCCCTGGTCCCTGCTGCTCGTGGCCTTCGTGGTGGTGCCCCTGGTCGAGATCTACGTGATCATCCAGATCGGGCAGGTCATCGGCGCGTGGTGGACGATCCTGCTGCTGATCGCGGACAGCATCCTGGGGTCCTGGCTGGTCAAGCGCGAGGGTGCCCGGGCCTGGCGCGCGTTGGGTCTGGCCCTCGAGCAGGGCCGCATGCCTGCGCGAGAGCTGGCGGACGGGATCCTGGTGCTCGTCGGCGGGATCCTGATGCTGACCCCCGGCTTCGTCCTCGACATCCTCGGGGTTCTCTGCATCCTGCCGATCACCCGGCCGATCGGGCGCCGGATCCTGTCCGGAGTGATCAGCCGACGGCTGGTGGGCGCGAGCTTCGGCTCCCCAGGAGGAAGGGGAGCCGGCGAGGGAGCGGGTTTCCCCGGCGCCGCCGGCCCCTGGACGCGACAACGCCCCGGACCGGGCGTTCCACCCGACATGGGTGAGAACGGAGTGGTCCAGGGCGAAGTCATCGACCAGGAGCCCCCGGAGGGGCCCCGAGCCTCTGGCTGAGACTCCTCAGCGCGTCGCTGCGGCCTTCTTCTTGCGGGCGCTGGCCCGGTGCAGGTGCGCCGGACCGATCTCGCCGCCGCGAAGCAGCTCGAGCCGCTCGGTGAGGATGTCCTCGAGCTCCTTGATCGAACGCCGCTCCAGGAGCATGTCCCAGTGCGTGCGAGCCGGCTTCTCGGCCTTCAGCTCGGGCTCGATGCCGGACGTGGCCCGGCCCTCGGCACCACACCGCGGGCACTCCCACAGTGCGGGGACGTCGGCCTCCACGGACATGGTGATCTCGAACTCGTGCCCGTGGGCACAGCGGTATCCCACCTGCTGGCGAGCCGCGAACTCGATTCCGCGCTCGTCCTCGAAGCTCTGACCCCCCAGCCGGGCTCCGCGTAGCGTGCGCTCTCCCATGAGAACCTCCAAAGTTCTGCACCCCGACCGGACAGGTCGCGGATGTCGTACCCCTCATGCGTACCGCCCTTGAGACGGTTCAGCAAGCCGGTCATGACGCCGGTCGGGTGGATTGAAAATCTGCTGGCGCCACGTCGCAGCGCCGTCTAGGTATCCAACGAGCGTAACGCCTCGAGGATTCCCGCCTGACCGCTTCGAACACACCGTGGGACTGTGCTGAGCGTCACCCCGGGGGTCAGACCTTGGCGGGAAGCCGGTTGCCCGCCTCACGGATGCCCCGCTCGGGGTCCAGGCGCAGCAGGAAGAACGCGCCGAGCACGAAGAAGATGATCAGCGCGAGGATGGCCGGCCGGTAGGAGCCGGTGACCTGGAAGACGACGCCGAACAGGAGCGTGCCGAACCAGGACGTGCCGCGCTCGGCCGCGCCGTACAGGCTGAAGTACTCACCCTCCCGGCCGCGGGGGATCAGCAGGCTGAAGAACGAGCGCGACAGCGCCTGGGTGCCGCCGAGGACGACCCCGATCGCGATGGCGAGCAGCAGGAACAGCGCGACGTTCTTCTCCGGCAGGAACAGGGCGAGCACCACGATCACCATCCAGGCGTAGGTGCCCCAGAGGATGGACCGGTAGGCGCCGTACTTCGCCGCGAGCCGCCCGAAGTAGAGCGCGCCGCCGAAGGCAACGAACTGGATCAGCAGGATCGTCGCGATCAGCACGCTCTGGTCGAACTTCAGCTGCTTGGAGCCGTACGTCGACGCCGCGTAGATCACCGTCTGGATGCCGTCGTTGTAGAACAGGTAGGCCAGCAGGAAGGTCAGCGTCATCGGGTAGTTGCGCAGCTCGCCCAGCGTGGTGAACAGCTGTCCGAAGCTGCGCTGGAACAGGGTTCCCTTCTCGGCGACGACGTTGACCGGCGCGTAGTTGTGCAGCCGGACCAGCGGGATGATGGTGAACGCTGCCCACCACAGGGCCGCGGAGAGCAGCGACAGCCGCACCGACATGCCCTCACCGAGGCCGAAGGTGTCGTGCATCGTGTAGACGACCAGGTTGACGAGCAGCAGCAGACCACCGCCGAGGTAGCCCCACGCCCAGCCGCGGGAGGAGGCCCGGTCGCGCTCGTCCTCGGTCGAGATGTCGACGAGGATCGCGTAGTAGGCGACCAGCGAGCAGCCCCCGAGGATGCTGCTCAGCACGACGGCGACGGCGCCCAGCTGCCAGCTGGTCCCCTCCATGAAGAACAGCAGCGCCGCGAAGAACGAGCCGCTGAACGCGTAGGCCGCCATGTGCCACTTCTTGCGGCCCGACCGGTCGACGAAGGCGCCGACGATCGGGAGCAGGAAGGCACTGAGGATCGTGGAGAAGCTGATCAGGTAGCTGGGCAGGGAGCCCGCCGCCAGGTGGAGGCCGAGCACGCTGACGGTCTTGCTGCAGGTCTCGTCCGGGTCGGCACAGCCGGCGGCCTTGCCGGCCACGGTGATCATGTACGGCGCGAACAGGACCGAGAGGACCGTCGTGTAGAAGGCGGAGTTGGCCCAGTCGTACCAGTTCCACGCCTTCTGCTGCTGGAGCCGGTCGACCGGTGAGAGGTCGGCGATGCCCATCGGTGCCTGGGTGCTCATTGTTCGTCCCTCCATTGGCCGCGCCTGATGAGAACTTCCTTGAGCACGTCGGTCCGGTCGGTGATCAGGCCGTCGACGCCGAGGTCGAGCAGGGTGTCCATGCTCTCGGCGTCGTCAACAGCCACCCACTGTGAGCTCTCGTCACCGGTCCACACGTGGACGTGCAGGCCGGCGCGATGTGCCCGTCGTACGAACTGGGGGGTGGTGACCGTGAGCCGGCGCCTCTTGTGGCGCCACGGGACCTGCACGGCCGCCGGTCGCGAGCCGCGACCGAGGCGGGGGAGACCTGAACGGAGCGCGAGAACTTCGGCCGGGGCTGCCGCGGTCGCCACCCGGCCGCCGGTGGCCTGGCGGAACGCGCGGATGCGACGGCTCGAGAAGGACCCGACACAGACGCGGTCGTGCGCTGAGGCCCGGTCCAGCAGGTCGACGAGCGGCGCTACGGCAGCCTCCGACTTGAGGTCGATGTTGAAGCGGCAGCCGGGGAACTCCTCGAACAGCTCGGCCATCGTGGGGATGGCGTGGAGCTTGGCGATCCTGGCGGTCGCCACCTCCTTCGCGGTGAGGTCGGCCAGCAGCCCGAAGCTGTCGGTGACCCGGTCGAGCGCCTCGTCGTGGAAGGCGAGCAGCACCCCGTCGCTGGTGGCGTGCACATCGGTCTCGAGGTAGCGGTAGCCCAACGCGACCGCGTGCCGGAACGCGTGCACGGTGTTCTCGGCGCCGGGGATCTCCGGGTGCAGGGCGCCACCACGGTGGGCCATCGCGATCACCGAGCCGGGCTGGTCGAGCACCGCGTCCAGATAGGCGTAACCGGTCACGGGGGTGGCGCCACTCGGGTCCGCGGTCACGCCAGAAGTATTCACCTGCATCTGTCGATGGTGCGCCCGAACCGCCGCCCGGGCCCATCCGCGTTCCTACTCAGACGAGCCGTCTCCGAGGAGTACCGTGCGAGACATGGACCCGATGACCTGCCCGAAGTGCGACGGCACCATGGGTGAGCGCTCGCACGGTCGGGTGCGCGTGCACCAGTGCGAGTCCTGTCAGGGAGTCTTCCTCGACCGCGCCGATCTCGGCAGCCTGATCGAGGCGGAGAACGACTGGCACGCCCACCGCTCCACCGACACGGCCCAGCTCCCGCGGATCACCGCCGACATGTCGCCGCCGCCCCCGGCCAAGGCCCGGTCGTACGTCGACGGGCTGTTCAAGGCCTAGGTTTCGAGACGGGGCCTCACAAGTCGTGGAAGGTCTCGATCTGGGCGCCGAGCTCGTTGAGCCGGTCGGCCAGGCCTTCGTAGCCGCGGTGGATGACGTACGTCGAGCGCAGCACCGAGGTGCCCTTCGAGGCGAGCATGGCCAGCAGGATCACCACGGCCGGCCGCAGCGCCGGTGGGCAGACGACCTCGGTGCCCGACCAACGGGTCGGCCCCTCGATCATCACCCGGTGGGGGTCCATCAGGGTGACCTTGCCGCCGAGCTTGTTCAGCTCGGTCAGGTAGATCGCGCGGTTCTCGTAGACCCAGTCGTGCAGCATCGTCTGGCCCTGCGCCGTGGCGGCGATGACCGCGAAGAACGGCAGGTTGTCGATGTTGAGGCCCGGGAACGGCATCGGGTGGATCTTGTCGATGGGGGAGCGGAGGATCGAGTGGAGGGTGCTCACGTCGACCAGCCGGGTGTGCTTGTTGGCGGCGAGGTACTCCTCGGAGAGCCGGTAGCGGAAGCCCATCTCCTCGAGCACGGCGAGCTCTATCTCCATGAACTCGATCGGCACCCGCTTCACGGTGATCTCGGAGTCGGTGACGATCGCGGCGGCCAGCAGGGACATCGCCTCGATCGGGTCCTCGCTGGGGGCGTAGTCGACGTCGACCTCGATGTCGGTGCAGCCGGTGACCACCAGGGTCGTGGTGCCGATCCCCTCGATGCGCACGCCCAGCTTCTGCAGGTAGAAGCAGAGGTCCTGCACCATGTAGTTGGAGCTGGCGTTGCGGATCGTCGTGGTGCTGTCGCAGAGCGCAGCGGCCATCAGGGCGTTCTCGGTGACGGTGTCGCCACGCTCGATCAGCACGATCGGCCGCGTCGGGACGATGCCCGTCTGCACCAGTGCGTGATAGCTGCCCTCGGTCGCCTTGACCTGCAGCCCGAAGGGACGCAGCGCGGTCATGTGCGGCTCCACGGTGCGGCTGCCGAGGTCGCAGCCGCCGGCGTACGGCAGCTCGAAGTCGCTCATCCGGTGCATCAGCGGGCCGAGGAACATGATGATGGAGCGGGTACGCCGGGCGGCCGCCTCGTCGATCGCGCTCAGGTCGAGGTTCGGGGGCGGGGTGATCTCGAGGTCGTTCTCGGCGTTGAGCCAGCGCACCTTCACACCGATGCTCTCGAGCACCTCGATCAGGCGGTTGACCTCCTCGATGCGGGCGACGCGGCGCAGCGTCGTACGCCCCCGGTTGAGGAGTGAGGCGCACAGCAGGGCGACGCCGGCGTTCTTGGAGGTCTTCACCTCGATCGACCCGCGGAGCGTGGTGGGTCCGGTGACGCGCAGGTGCGTGGGCCCCTGGCCGATGCTCACCAGGGGTGAGTCGAGCGCCTCGCCGATGCGCGCGAGCATGTCCAGCGAGAGGTTCTGGTGGCCCCGCTCGATCCGGTTCACCGCGCTCTGGCTGGTGCCCAGCACCTCGGAGAGCTGTTGCTGCGTCCACCCGCGGTGCTTGCGCGCGTCGCGGATCAGGTTGCCGATTCGTCCCAGGTATCCCTCAGTCACCGCGCGACTGTATCTCAGATATGAGATAAGCCCGCGTCCACTGGCAGGCGTGTCACCAGGGTCACAAGCGACCGCCCGAGTGGGCCTTGGTCGAAGCCAGCAGGCCCTGCCGTCCGACTCGTGAGCCGATCCGCCAACTGGGCTAGACCATCCTGCTCGGCTCGGCTGAACGGCCGAGCCGTGGGTACCGCTGCCCTGACCTGCACGAAAAGGGCCAGCGAGAAGGGAAAATGCCCCTTCATGCCCCGAAAGCACCTTCTGCTGCGGCCGGCAAAACCGGTCCTTGAAACGCCTGTACAGGGTCGAAAAGGGGGCATTCCCGGACCGCCGAGGGGAGTCCTTCAATATCATCGCGCCACTACAGCCACAGTCGTAGAGTCACGACCGCAGCACACTCCGGGGTCAGATCCTGTCCGGCGTGGACAGGTGTCGACCCGGCACATTGAAACGTTTCCAGGAAGCGACGATGAAATCGACCAGCACGATGGGGCAGCTTCTCGGGCTCGCCGGCGTGATAGCCGGCGAACGCACCGCTGACCTCATCCTCGAAGCCGCGCTGCCCGCGCTGCTTCCCCTCGCCGGAGCCGACTCAGCGCTCGTCCTGGTCCCCACCGGCGACGGCAGCGAGCTGGCTGCGTGGGCGGGGCTGGACCTCGACCCCGAGGCCGTCCTGGCGAGCCCGCCGCCCACCTCCGAGACGGAGCCACGGGTGGCCGGCATCGTGCCGGATGCGTGGCAGGCGCAGGGCATCACGGCGGTCGCCGCCCACCGGCTGCCGGGAGTGCTGGGCACCCTGGTGCTCGCGTGGAAGTCCCCGCAGTCCGACGCCGAGCTCGTCGATGCAGCTCTGACCGCTCTGGACGCAGGGCTGAACCGGGCCGACGCCGAGGCGAGGCTGGCCGACCTCGCCGCCCGTGTCGACAACGCCCAGCAGCTCGCCAACATGGGTGACTACGACTGGCACATTCCCTCGGACACCAACACCTGGTCCGACCAGCTGTTCCGGATCTACGGCCACGAGCCCCAGTCGTTCCACCCGTCGTACGACACGTTCGTGTCGCTGCTCCACGAGGAGGACCGCGAGCGCATCACCGCACTGCACCAGAACGCCTACGCCACCGGCGAGCCCTACGCGATGATCGAGCGGATCGTCCGCCCGGACGGGTCCATGCGCTACCTCTCCTCGAACGGCGAGGTCATCATGGACGCCGACGGCCGGCCGGTGCGCATGCGGGGCACCTGCATCGACATCACCGACCGGGTGCTGGCCGACCGTGATCGCGAGCGCATCGCAGCCCGCTTCCAGGGCCTGGTCGACTCCGCGCCCGACGCCATCCTGCTCCTCGGCGAGGAGCGCCGCGTCCTGGAGGCCAACCAGCGCGCCCTCGAGCTGCTCGGGGGAGACCCCGAGGGGATCGCCATCGAGGAGATCCTTCCCGGCTGGCCCGCCGAGGGGACGAGCGGAGTCACCGCCGCCAGCCTCGACGGCAGGTCCCTCCAGCTCGACGTCATCACGATGGGTGTCGACACCGCGGACGGTTCGCCGGAAGACGACTCGCTCGTGGCGTTGTTCCTGCGCGATGCGTCGCCCAGGATCGAGGGTGAAGCCGTCGCTGCCCGGCTCGGCGAGGCCCAGCTCCGGCGACGTCAGGCACTGGAGATCAACGACAACGTCGTCCAGGGACTCGTAGCCGCGGTGTACGCCCTCGACATCGGCGAGACGGAAGCCTCGATGTCCTACCTCGACCGCACGCTCTCCTCGGCCCGGGCGATGATGGACGACCTCCTCGACCCGCTCGACGGAGTAGGTCTGCAGCCGGGGGACCTGGTCCGGACCGCGCCCGCAGTCATCGGCACCGACCCGAACGCCGGCGCCGCCTCCCAGGAGCAGGTCACGCAGCTACAACGCTCGCACAGCGTCCTGGTCGTCGACGACGCCGAGGATCTCCGGATGCTGCTGCGGGCCCGGATGGAGTCCTACAACGGGCTCACGGTCGTGGGCGAGGCCGCCGACGGCGTCGCCGCCGTGGAGATGGCCTCCGAGCTGCAGCCCGACCTCGTCCTCCTCGACCTGGCGATGCCCCGCATGGACGGTCTCGAGGCACTGCCGCTGATCCGCGCGGCCGTGCCCGGCGTACGCGTGATCGTGCTCTCCGGCTTCAACCAGAGCACCCTCGCCCAGAAGGCCCTGGAGGCCGGCGCGGACCACTACGTGGTGAAGGGCGGCTCCATGTCCCGGCTCCTCGAGCTGGTCGACTCGCTGCTCGAGCCCGCCTCCTGATCCTTCCCGACAGGCGGCTTCCGCGGCGGGATACGGTCGAGCCATGAGTGGAGACCAGCTGCAGCCCGAGGACACCCTGGACGATCGCGGCGTCGAAGACGTGCTCGACGAGGGGTACTCCCCACCCGAGCGCGAGACCGACCACCTCCGGCACCCGGAGGGTGGTGAGTCCCTCGGCGAGCGGCTGGACGAGGAGGAGCCCGAGGTCTGGGCGCGCGACGAGGCCGAGCAGGACGCCGACATCCTCGACGGCGACGTGGGTGGCGAGGTCGGGGGAGCGCGCACCGGTCGGCTGATGGCCCCCGACGAGGGCTCGGGCGACGACGTGGACTCGGAGATGACGGCCGAGGACGAAGGCATCGACGGTGCAGGGGCCACCGCCGAGGAGGCCGCCATGCACACCATTCCGGACGACGAGGGGTAGCTTCCTCCGCCTGGTGACACGAGCAGTCGCTCTGAATCCTATTTGACTGTTATCTCCGCATATTCGAGCGATACTCAGGTCAGTGCGGATGCCGTCCGGCCTGTCCGCTGCAGCGGGGGTGGGGATGTCGACAGGGTTGCTGACGCCCCCCGCCCGCACACGACGACGATGGAGCGGCGGCGGCTGGAGGCTGCTCTGGATCTGCTCCGTCATCTCGTTCGTCATGGTGGCCGGCACCGTGGTGCTGGTCTACGGCCCTTGGTGGAGCGACTCCGCCGGCCCGAGCGACGGCGTGAGCACGTTGGGCTCGGCCCTGGCCGCCCTGTGCTGCGTGTACGCCGCACGCAGATCCACGGGACCCACCCGCCGCTCCTGGCTGCTGTTCGGCAGCACGATGGCCATGTGGACGACGGCCGACGTCATCTGGTTCGTCGTCGGGCTCGACGACACCCTGCAACCGCTCATCCGGGTGACCGACCCGCTCTACCTCCTGGGCCTGGTCCCGATGTACGCCGGCCTGCTGCTGTTCCCGGTGGGCAAGTGGGAGCGGGGTGCCGCGCCGAGGCTCGTCCTGGACGCCCTCGTGCTCGGCAGCGCCCTCCTCCTGATCAGCTACCTGCTCGTCCTGCGTGAGGTGATCGACCTCGTCGGCGCCAACTGGGACGCGGTCGAGTACGGCATCTACCCGGTGACCGACATCCTGCTCGCCGGACTGGCGGCCCTGCTGGTCCTGCGCAGCGCGGGCCGGCCACGCCCGGACCTCGTGCTCATCGGCCTCGCCTTCGCGACCTGGACGCTGGCGGACAACGGGTACGCCCTGCTGTCGGCGCGCGGCGGGGACTACTCGCAGACGCTGGTCGCCGTCGCGTACGTCGCCGCCCCGCTGCTGCTCGGCATGGCTGCCCTGAGCATGCGCGGCAACCCTCCCCAGACCCGCACCGTCCAGCGCAACGCGACCGGGGCGATCGCAGCGATGCTCCCTGACGTGGCCGCCCTGTGTGCGGTCGCGCTGTGCGTCGTCCGGGATCTCGACAGCTGGCAGGACTGGACCCTGGCGGCACTGACGCTCGCACTGACCGGGATCCGGCAGCTCGCCACGACCTCGGACAGCCACGGCCTGCGGCAGGACCTCGAGAGCAGGGTCGCCGACCGGACCCAGGAGCTGGAACGGCTCTCCGACCGCCACCAGCGGATCCTGGAGGCTGTCGGCGAAGGGATCTTCGGTGTCGACGAGCTCGGTCGCATCTCCTTCGTGAACCCCGCCGCGGAGCGGATGCTGGGCTGGGAGCCCTCGGAGCTGCTCGGCCAGGATGCCTGTTCGAACCTGTGCACCGAAGTGCACGACGAGTGCCCCCTGACGATGGTGCTGGAGCTGGGCGACCTGGTCACCCAGTCCGAGACGGTGTACCGGCGTCACGACGGCAGCCAGTTCCCCGTCGAGATCACCGCCACCCCCAAGATCGGCGACGACGGCACCCAGGGCGCGGTGGTCGCCTTCCGTGACATCTCCGAGCGCCACGTCGTCGACCTGATGAAGCACGAGTTCGTGAGCGCCGTCAGCCACGAGCTGCGTACGCCGCTGACCGCCATCAGGGGCTCCCTCGAGATGTTGGCCGACGGCGAGGCGGGCCAGCTCCCCGAGAGCGCCCAGGAGATCGTCGCGATGGCCGAGCGCGGCAGCGAGCGCCTCACCCGGCTGGTCAACGACATCATCGATGTCGAACGTCTCGAGACCGGGGCCTTCTCGGTCCGTCCGAGTCCGCAGGACGTGCAGCCGCTGGTCGAGCTCACGGTCAGCTCGATGCTGGCCATGGCCGAACAGGCACAGGTACGGCTGGTCATCGGCCCGGTGCACGGTCGCGCCCTGTGCGACGCGGACCGCGTCACCCAGGCCCTGGTCAACCTCGTCGGCAATGCGTTGAAGTTCACCCGGCGCGGAGGGACCGTGCTGATCACTGCGGAGCCCGACGATCACGAGATCGTCTTCGCCGTCACCGATGAGGGCCGGGGCATCCCGGCATCCGAGCTCGACGCCATCTTCGAGCGGTTCCACCAGGTCCAGGTCGACGAGTCGCCCGAGATGGGTGGCAGCGGCCTCGGGCTGACGATCACGAAGTCGATCGTCGAGCGCCACGGCGGACGCATCTGGGTGGAGAGCGAGCGGGGAGTCGGCTCGACCTTCCGGTTCGCGCTACCCAGGGCCGACGCGAACGTGGCACCATCGCGCACGTGAGCAGGCACGCTCGCAGCTGGTACTGACCGCTGTCACACAACGCGAGCCGGTTCCGTCAAAGGGTCACGACTAGACGGACCCCGATCGGGGACCAGAACCGGAGGCAGACCCATGAAGACGATGACGTGCAGGCAGCTCGGCGGAGCGTGTGACCTCGAGCTCAGCGGCGAGACGGCCGACGACGTGATCAACGCGCAGGACAGGCACCTCAAGGATGCCGTCGCCGCGGGAGACACGACCCATGAGAAGGCGCGCGAAGAGATGAAGGGGCGCTGGAAGCACCCCATCAAGGGCATGGGCTGGTACAAGGACACCAAGAAGGCGTTCGCAGCGCTGCCCGAGGACTGAACGAGAAGGAGACCTCGAGACATGGCCTCTAGGACCGAGAAGGACGCGCCCTCGCCGCCGGCTGCCGACAGCCATGAGCTGATCCGCGTGCAGGGCGCCCGGGTGAACAACCTCAAGGACGTCAGCGTCGAGATCCCCAAACGACGGTTGTCGGTCTTCACGGGCGTCTCCGGCTCGGGCAAGAGCTCGTTGGTCTTCGCCACCATCGCTGCGGAGTCGCAGCGTCTGATCAACGAGACCTACAGCGCGTTCGTGCAGGGGTTCATGCCGTCCCTGGCGCGACCAGAGGTCGACGTGCTCGAAGGACTGACCACCGCGATCATCGTCGACCAGGAGCGGATGGGCTCCAACCCACGCTCCACGGTCGGGACGGCCACCGACGCCAACGCGATGCTGCGCATCCTGTTCAGCCGCCTGGGCGACCCCTACGTGGGACCGCCCACGGCGTTCTCGTTCAACGTCCCGACGCGCAAGGCGAGCGGGGTGATGAGCACCGAGAAGGCCGGTGGCCGGGTGGAGAAGAGCGTCGTGCGCCAGGCGGTCTATCTCGGCGGCATGTGCCCGCGCTGCGAGGGCATGGGCTCGGTCTCCGACTTCGACCTGACCGCGCTGTACGACGAAGACCTGTCGCTCAGCGAGGGTGGCCTGACTGTTCCCGGCTACTCCATGGACGGGTGGTACGGCCGGCTGTTCGAGGGCATGGGGCTGCCGATGGACAAGCCGATCGGCAAGTTCACCAAGAAGCAGCTCGAGACGATGCTGTACGCCGAGCCGACCAAGATCAAGGTCGAAGGGGTCAACCTCACCTTCGAGGGCGTGATCCCCAAGATCCAGAAGTCGATGCTGTCCAAGGACGTCGAGGCGATGCAGCCGCACGTACGCCGGTTCGTGGAGCGCGCGATCACCTTCCAGCGCTGCCCGGAGTGCGAGGGCACCCGGCTGACCAGGGAGGCGAGGTCCTCGACGATCCAGGGCAAGAACATCGCGGACCTGTGCGCGATGCAGATCACGGACCTGGCGGACTGGATCCGCGAGCTCGACGATCCCTCGGTGGGACCGTTGCTCGCCGGTCTTCAGCACCTGCTGGACTCGTTCTCCGAGATCGGGCTGGGCTACCTCTCCCTGGACCGCCCCGCGGGCACGTTGTCCGGGGGAGAGGCGCAGCGCACCAAGATGATCCGTCACCTGGGCTCCTCTCTGACCGACATCACCTACGTCTTCGACGAGCCGACGATCGGGCTGCACCCCCACGACATCGAGCGGATGAACGACCTCCTGCTGCAGCTGCGCGACAAGGGCAACACCGTCCTCGTCGTCGAGCACAAGCCGGAGACCATCGCGATCGCCGACCACGTCGTCGACCTCGGTCCGGGGGCCGGCACCAGCGGGGGCGAGGTCTGCTTCGAGGGCACCGTGGCGGGTCTCAGAGACAGCGACACGACGACCGGCCGGCACCTCGACGACCGGGCGACCCTGAAGGAGTCGGTGCGCACGTCGTCCGACGGCCTGGAGGTTCGCGGTGCCTCCGAGCACAACCTCGAGGACGTCGACGTCGACGTACCGCTCGGGGTGCTCTGCGTCATCACCGGTGTCGCCGGGTCCGGGAAGAGCTCGCTGATCCACGGATCGGTCGCCGGCCGCGACGGCGTGGTGGTGGTCGACCAGGGCGCGATCAAGGGCTCCCGTCGCAGCAACCCGGCGACGTACACCGGACTGCTCGAGCCGATCCGCAAGGCGTTCGCCAAGGCCAACGGGGTCAAGCCGGCCCTGTTCAGCTCCAACTCCGAAGGGGCCTGTCCCACCTGCAACGGCGCGGGCGTCATCTACACCGAGCTGGGAGTGATGGCGACGGTGGAGTCCCCCTGTGAGGAGTGTGAGGGCAGGCGGTTCCAGGCCGCCGTGCTGGAGTACACCCTGGGCGGCAAGAACATCGCCGAGGTGCTCGCGATGCCGGTCTCCGAGGCCGAGCCCTTCTTCGCCGACGGTGACGCCAAGGTCCCGGCTGCCCACAAGATCCTCGACCGGCTTTCCGACGTGGGGCTCGGCTACCTCAGCCTCGGGCAGCCCCTGACGACGTTGTCCGGCGGCGAGCGCCAACGGCTCAAGCTGGCCACCCAGATGGCCGAGAAGGGCGACGTCTACGTCCTGGACGAGCCGACCAGCGGCCTGCACCTGGCCGACGTGGAGAATCTGCTGGGTTTGCTGGACCGGTTGGTCGACTCGGGCAAATCGGTCATTGTGATCGAGCATCACCAGGCGGTGATGGCGCACGCCGACTGGATCATCGACCTCGGGCCGGGCGCCGGCCACGACGGCGGCAAGGTCGTCTTCGAGGGAACACCCGCCGATCTGGTGAAGGACAGGTCCACACTGACCGGGGAGCACCTGGCGGCGTACGTCGGAGCCTGAGCGGGGCGGGACCAGCCTCCCTGATATACCGCCGATAAGGTACATTATGTCAACTCACCGACTCTGCGGGCGAGAACCCCTCTCCCAGCCCGGGACGTCATACGCCCCGGTGGTCATGGCAACGAGTTCGTATGACGTCCTGCGTCAGCCGGCAGGTGGTGACGTCCCGGCGACCGTGGCCGTCGGGGATCCGGCACATGCCGTCGACGTCGAAGACCCGGTTGAGCCGTCCCAGGGCCAGCCAGGAACCGACGCACAGGCCGAGCTCGACGAGCTCGTCGTCGCTGAAGACTGCGTGCAGGCGCTCCCAGAGGTCGTCGTCCATGTTCAGGTGGTCCGTGGCGAACCGGTCCGCGAACTCGGCCGCCAGCATCTCCCGCGGCGACAGGTCCTCCGGCGCGTCCGAGGTGCCGAGCACGCTCTCGTAGAAGCTCTCGTCCGGACCGCCCTCGGTTCGCATGGTCCGGCAGATGTTGCAGTCGTTGATGCGCGCCAGGGTGATCCGGGCCGCCTCGAACTCGCGCACCGGCAGCTTCGACCTGTTGTAGACCGCGTCACTGAACTTCGCGGCCGGCCCCGTCAGCGCCGTCGTGGTCCCTGCCCAGAGGTGCATCAGCGGGTCCTGACCATCGGGTACGTCGATTCGAGGCATGCCCGCACGCTAGCCCACCCGCGAGGATGCGTTCGCTGGCGGCGGACGCGGGAATCACTCCCCTGCGTCACCGGTTCGACCAGGCATGACAACCATCGGACTCATCGGCAGTGGAAACATCGGCAGCACCGTCGCCCGGCTCGCGCTGGACGCGGGACACGACGTGGTGCTCAGCAACAGTCGCGGACCGGAGACCCTCAGCGACCTCGTCGCGGACCTCGGCCCGCACGCGCGTGCGGCCACAGCGGCGGAGGCAGCAGCTGCCGGCGACATCGTCGTGGTGTCGATCCCCCTCAAGGCCTACGACGACGTGCCGGTGGATCCCCTGCGCGGCAAGGTGGTCATCGACACGAACAACTACTACCCCCAGCGCGACGGCGACATCGCCGAGCTCGACGACGAGTCGACGACCGTGAGCGAGCTGCTCCAGGCGCACCTGCCGGAGTCGTCCGTCGTGAAGGCGTTCAACAACATCTACTTCAAGCTCCTCGGGTCGCTGCAGCGTCCCTCCGGCAGCCCGGAGCGCTCCGTGCTGGCCATCGCGGGTGACAGCGACGACGCGAAGAAGGCAGTGACCGAGCTCTTCGACGACCTCGGGTACGACGCGTACGACGTCGGTCCCCTCTCCGAAGGATGGCGCTACCAGCGCGACACCGCGGCGTACGTCGACCTCTACTCCCCCGACGGCCCCCGGGTCACCGCGGACTTCCTGAAGGAGAAGCTGGACGCCGCCGTCCGCTACGCCGACATGTGACGGGTCTTGCCAAAGACTCATAGTGCTAGTTAACTAGCACTATGAGTTCGCCGTTGATCGAGTTCCACCTGGACGACCGTTCCGGCGTCTCGCCGTACCAGCAGATCGTCCGGCAGGTGCGGCACGCGCTCCGTCTCGGACTGCTCGAGATCGGTGACCAGCTGCCCACCGTCAAGGACGTCGTGGCCGTGCTGGCGATCAACCCGAACACCGTGCTGAAGGCCTACCGCGAGCTGGAGCACGACGGCCTGGTGGCGCCACGGCCCGGTGTCGGGACCTTCGTCGTCCAGACGCTGACCGACAAGACGCTCGCCTCCCACGGGCCGTTGCGTCGCGACCTGGACCGCTGGCTGGCGAAGGCGCGACGTGCCGGTCTCGACGACGAGAGCATCGAGGCCCTCTTCCTGACCAGCTTTCGTTCCGCCGCCACCGAGGACATCGCGTGAGCGGCATCGTGCAGACCCGGGGGCTGGGCAAGAAGTACCGCCGTAGGTGGGCCCTCACCGACTGCACCCTGGACGTGCCGGCCGGACGCGTGGTCGGTCTGGTCGGCCCGAACGGCGCCGGCAAGAGCACCCTGCTCAACCTCGCCGTCGGGCTGCTGACACCGACGACCGGCACCATCGAGGTGCTCGGTGACCACCCGAGCTCCAGTGCGGAGCAGCAGGCCAGGGTCGGTTTCGTCAGCCAGGACACGCCGACGTACGCCGGGCTCAGCGTCGCCGACCACCTGCGCCTCGGCGCGCACCTCAACCCGGGCTGGGACGACGAGCTGGCCCACGAACGCATCGCGCGGCTCGGGCTCGACCCGAAGCAGCGTGCCGGCAAGCTCTCCGGCGGCCAGCGCGCGCAGCTCGCGCTCACCCTCGGGATCGCGAAGCGACCGGAGCTGCTCATCCTCGACGAGCCCGTGGCGAGCCTCGATCCCCTTGCGCGGAGGGAGTTCCTGCAGGACCTGATGGAGGCCGTCAGTGAGCAGGAGCTCAGCGTGGTGCTGTCCTCCCACCTGGTCTCCGACGTCGAGCGCGTCTGCGACTACCTGATCGTGCTCGTCGACTCGCGGGTGCAGGTGGCCGGCGACATCGATGACCTGCTCGCGAGCCACCATCGCCTGGTCGGCCCGCGTCGTGATGTCTCCACGCTCCCCGCGGACCAGAACGTCGTGACCGCCAGCCACACTGAGCGCCAGACGACGTTGGTCGTCCAGACCGAGGCCGCCGTGCTCGACCCGACGTGGACGGTCAGCGACATCGACCTCGAGGACCTGGTCCTCGCCTACATGGGGAGAGGGCGCGTCGAGAGCGCCACTGCCACAGCACGACTGGAGGTCGCTCGATGATCTGGCTGACGTGGCGGCAGTTCCGCGCACAGGCCTTCGTGGTCCTCGGCGCTGTCGGCCTGGTGGCCGTTGCGCTGGCCGTCACCGGCTCCCGGGTCTCCGGTCTCCAGGTCGCCAATCCGCGCGACTTCCTCAGCTCCTTCGCCAACCACGGCACCTACACGGCCGTCTACTTCATCAGCGCGGCGATCGTCTACGCGCTGCCGGCGATCATCGGGGCCTTCTGGGGAGCCCCGCTCATCGCCCGTGAGCTCGAGGCCGGGACCTACCGTCTCGCCTGGACCCAGAGCGTGGGCCGCAGACGCTGGCTGGCTTCCAAGCTGGGCCTGATCGCCGGGGCGGCGATGCTGGCAGGACTGATCAGCCTCGGGGTCACCTGGTGGTGCAGCCCGATCGACACCACGGTGAACACCACCGCCCCGGACGAGGGCTTCTTCAACATCACCCGGCTCTCCGGCGTACTCCTCGGAGCGCGCGGCATCGTGCCGGTGGGCTACGCCGTGCTGGCGCTGCTCATCGGTGTCACGGCAGGCCTCGTCGTACGCCGGGCCGTGCCCGCCATGGCTCTCACCTTCGCCTCGGTCATCGCCGTGCAGGTCTTCATGCCGGTGGTGGTCCAGCCGCACCTGCTTCCGGCCGAGACGCGCGACGTCACGATCTCGATGGAGAACCTCCGCGGCATGATGTCCTCCACCGATGGCGAGGTGAAGGAGATCCTCGTGCGGTTCGACGAGCCCGGCGCCTGGGTGCTGTCGAACAAGACGGTCGATGCGTCCGGACGAGAGGTCGGCGTGATCAGCGCACAGGTCGCGGACTGCGGTCCTGGAAGCGGAAAGGACGCCGGCGGGCCCAAGCCGGAATGCTTCACCCAGCTCGCAGCAGCCGGCTACCGGCAGCACCTGGAGTACCAGCCCGCCAGCCGCTACTGGCCGCTGCAGTGGATCCAGACCGGGATCCTGCTCAGCCTCGCAGGCCTGCTGGCCGGCTTCTGCTTCTGGCGGATCCGCCGCGACCTCTCCTGACGAGACGCGGACTTGGTCGGACTCCCTAGGGTCGAAGGGTGAAGTACTCCAAGCTGATCTCCCTTGCCACCGCCGGCTACGGCGCCTTCGCGGCCGTGAAGCCGCGCCACCTCGCGAACGGGGTCGAGGCCCCCGCCGCGCAAGCACCCGCCTTCGATCGGATGGCCTACACCTACGCAGGCCGGGACCTCGCCATCTCCGGCGTCGCACTGGCCTCGAACAACCGGTCGGTCGTCACGGCGATGATGGCGCTGCGCATCGTCGGCGACCTGTCGGACGCGCTGATCCTCAGCACGGGCACCTCCAAGCCGAACGTGCAGAAGAAGGTCCTCGCGGTGACCCTGGGATGGGCGGCGCTGAACACCGCTGCCCTGGTCGCCGACCGCCGCGCCCTCGCCTCCTGACCCGAGAGCCACTCCCCTGGCGGCTGTGATCGTGGGATCGTGAAGCCCTGATTCTGTCGACGGCAGGAGTTTCATGACCACCCAACGCACGGCCCTCGTCACCGGCGCCTCGTCGGGCATCGGCCGGGCCACCGCCCAGATGCTGCTCGACCGCGGGCACCGGGTCATCGGGACCAGCCGCAACCCGGCGAAGATTCCCGCCGACGAGCGGCTCGATGGCGTCACCTACCGAGCGCTCGACCTCACCGACCTCTACGCGATCGAGGGTTTCGTCAACTCCCTGGGCGCCGAGGGGTACCGCGTCGACATCGTGGTGAACAACGCCGGCGAGTCGCAGAGCGGGCCGCTCGAGGAGCTGCCCATCGGTGCGCTCGAGAGGCTGTTCCACCTCAACGTCCTCGGCCCGGTCCACCTCACGCAGCTGCTGCTGCCCGGCATGCGTCACCGGGGCTATGGCCGGGTCGTGATGGTCGGATCGATGCTGGCCAGCTTCCCGCTCGCCTACCGGTCGTCGTACGTCGCGACGAAGGCGGCCATCAAGGGCTTCGCCACGGCAGCCCGTTTCGAGATGGCGCCCTACGGGGTCTGGCTGACCACGGTCGAGCCCGGGTCGATCAACACCGGCATCAGCCAGCGCCGCACCAAGTACATCGGCGAGAGCTCCCCCACCTCACCTCGTTCCGCACGATGCTCAAGATCCTGGACCGCAACGAGAAGGAAGGCATCGCGCCCGTCCGCGTGGCCCGGACGATCGTGCGAGCCATCGAGGCCGACGAGCCCGACGCGCTCTATGCCGTGGGAAGCAACGCGTCCACGGTCTTCGCCCTGCAGCGTGCACTCCCCCACTCGGTGGTCGAGGGCATGCTCGCCCGGAAGTTCGGCATCTCGCCCAAGCCCGTCAAGCCCCAGTAGGAATCGCGTGGTTACCATCGCCCGGTGACTTCCCCACGTCGACTGCTGGTCCTGGTCGTCCTTCTGTTGCTCGCAGCCACTGCAGCATGCGGATCCGACCCCGTGACGCCGAAGGCGAAGGCCGCCGGTGACTGCACCTACAGCGAGTCGGCCCAGCCGGTCGCGAAGAAGGCCGAGCTCCCCCCGGGCAGTCTCCCGAAGGGCGCCCCGACCGAGGTCACGATGTCCACCAACCGTGGGGACATCAAGGTCGGTCTCGAGACCAAGACGGCGCCGTGTGCCGTCAACTCGTTCCTGTCCCTGGCGAAGCAGGGCTACTTCGACAACACGAAGTGTCACCGGCTGCACATCAAGGACTACTTCGTGCTGCAGTGCGGCGACCCGTCGGGCACCGGCAGCGGCGGGCCGGGATACGTGTTCGGCGACGAGATCTCGGGCCAGGAGACCTACACCGCAGGAACCCTCGCGATGGCCAACAGCGGCCCGGACACGAACGGCTCCCAGTTCTTCGTGGTGTACGCCGACAGCCCGTTCCCGCCCAGCTACACGGTCTTCGGACATCTCAACGCCGCCGGCGTCACGCTGGTGCAGGGCATCGCGAAGGAGGGCATCGGGACTCCCAGCAACAACCCCCAGCTCGGGGACGGCGACGGGACCCCGAAGAACCCCGTGATCATCGAGTCGGTGAAGTGACGGCGCCGAACGTGAGCCGCCGCTTCATCAGCGCGCTCGCGGTCGCCTCGATGTCCCTGACGTTCCTGGTCAGCGGCTGTGGCGGCGACCAGGCGACGACGGTCGACATCCCCGGCCGCTCCTCAAGCCGAAGACCCCTCCCCCAGTGCCTCCGCGGCCGCGTTCACGATGCCGGTGTCCGGCGCCGAGATCGGTGATCGGGTCTACGCGCGACCGAAGGACGACGAGTCGGCGGACGGGGCAGCGATCTTCGCCGCCTGGACCCTCTCGCTGCTCCTGCACACACCGCGGGACGAGCAGGTCACCGAGCTGTGGGCCCAGGCTGCCGGAGCAGCGTGCGAGCCCTGCCGCCGGGCTGCCTCGGCCTGGAAGCAGCAGGAGGCCGACGGGCAGGTCTTCCGCTACGCCGGCGTCCCCGGTTTCCAACGCACGGCGGTAGAGGCGCAGCAGCAGGGCGAGGACTGGTTCGTGCAGTTCGAGGTCGCCGTGCCGCGCAGCAGGTTGACGAAGGACGGTCGGGTCCTCCAGTCCGCCAAGGCGGAGCTGCTCGGCTACAGCTTCAAGGTGACCTGGGTCGATGACGGCTGGCGGGTCGCGGACTTCCACGTGCTGGGTTAGGACCTGCCGCAGCTGGGCATGCTCACGGGCATGTTGCACCACGGGGGAATCGCGAAATCCGCATGCCACGTTGTCGCGCTTCTGTGTGCCGCGGCAGCGCTCGTCATCCTGCCGGCGACCACAGCGTCCGCCGCCCCCTGCACCCCCGGTGTCTCGACGAGCCCCGACGGCACCGTCCACGAGGGCGGCACGTGCGTCACCAACCCCACCCCGGACCCGACGAACCCGACCCCCACCGTCCCCGTTCCGGAGTGGCCGAAGACGGTCGTCATCCCGGCCTGCTCCGGCGCCTTCACCCTTCCGCCAGGTGTGCAGCTCGACACGACCGCCTACTGCCCCCAGCCGCCGTGCCCGGATGGCACCTGGGACCGCTTCGCACGGTTCGTGCAGCCCGCCGCCGGTGCGGTCGCCGGGTTCCAAGGCACCTTCTGCGCAGACCCGGAAGCGCCGCCCGTACCCGTCATCACCCCGCAGATGGTGACCGACGCCGCGAAGCAGGTCGCCCCGAAGCCGACGGCGAACGTCCAGCCGGGAACCCGCTCCTACGCCAACATCCCGAACAACTACTTCACCGAGCACGCCGAGTCCACGGTGCCCGTCACGGTGCTGGGTCAGCAGATCCAGGTCACCTTCGTCCCGGTCGGCGACACCTGGGACTTCGGCGACGGAGCGACTGCCGATGGCTCGGGCATCGAGGACGCCGATGTCGGGGCGCCCGGGGCCGTCGAGCACGCGTACGACCGTACCGGGAGCTACGGCATCTCGGTGTCGCGCACGTTCACCGTCAGGTTCACGATCCCCGGCGCTCCCGTGACGGTCGAGAACGCGTTCACGATCCCCGGCCCGGAGACCGTGCTGCCTGTCGGTGAGATCCAGACCCGCGTGGACAACACCCACTGACCCGACCACCACGGTGGTGCGCTGGCGCGGCCCCGTAGGGTCGGAATCATGGAATTCCGCTACCTCGGCAACTCAGGTCTCAAGATCTCCGAGATCACCTACGGCAACTGGCTCACCCATGGCTCCCAGGTCGAGAACGACGTCGCCACCCAGTGCGTGCGTGCGGCTCTCGACGAGGGGATCAGCACCTTCGACACGGCTGACGTCTACGCCAACACGAAGGCCGAGAGCGTGCTCGGCGATGCGCTCAAGGGCGAACGGCGCGAGTCCCTGGAGATCTTCACCAAGGTCTACTGGCCCACAGGTCCTCTCGGCAAGAACGACACCGGCCTGTCGCGCAAGCACATCATGGAGTCGATCAACGGGTCGCTGACCCGGTTGCAGACGGACTACGTCGACCTCTACCAGGCTCACCGCTACGACACGGAGACGCCGCTCGAGGAGACGATGCAGGCGTTCGCCGACGTCGTACGCCAGGGCAAGGCGCTCTACATCGGCGTCAGCGAGTGGACAGCCGACCAGATCCGCGCAGGGCATGCCCTCGCGCAGGAGCTCGGCTTCCAGCTGATCTCGTCGCAGCCGCAGTACTCCATGTTGTGGCGGGTGATCGAGGACGAGGTCGTGCCTGCGTGCACCGAGCTCGGGGTCTCCCAGATCGTCTGGTCGCCGATCGCCCAGGGTGTGCTGAGCGGGAAGTACCAGCCCGGTCAGGCTCCGCCCGAGGGCTCGCGTGCGACCGACGAGAAGGGTGGTGCGGACATGATCAAGCGGTTCATGGACGACGACGTGCTCACCCGCGTGCAGGCCATCAAGCCGGTGGCTGACGAGCTCGACCTGTCCATGGCCCAGCTCGCTGTTGCCTGGGTGCTGCAGAACGACAACGTCGCCGCGGCGCTGGTCGGGGCTTCGCGGCCTGAGCAGGTCAGTGAGAACGTCAAGGCTGCCGGGGTGAAGATCCCGACCGAGCTGATGTCCAGGATCGACGACGCGCTGGGCGACGTCGTGGTGCGCGACCCGGGCATGACCACGAAGACCTCACCGAAGACGCGCCCGGTCTGAGGTTCAGCCGCCGCAGCTCTTGAACGCCTCGTGCTTGACGAGGCCGGGGTACTTCGCCTTGAGCTGCTGCGGGAGCACGTTGTCGGCGATCTCCTTGGTCTCCCCTGCGGTGACCTGACCGCCCTCCACGGCGTACGACGTCTGCTGGATGTCCCAGGCGAAGGCGACGCCGGCCGGCTTGTGGGCGACTGCCTTGGTGATGACGATCGATCCGTCGGCGCAGTCGACGGTGAGGGGCTGCTCCTGCACGTCGGTCGCGACGAACGGGATCAACGAGTGGCCGTCCACCTGGAGCTCGGTCCAGGTGCTGCCCTCCGGGGAGAACACCCGCAGCTGGAACCCGCCGCGGGGGTGTGCCTGCTTGGTGACCAGCAACGGGTTGGGCAGACCCGGAACCGAGATCTCGAACGTCGCGCTCACGGGCGGCTCGTCGGCGGGAGCAGACGGGGTGCCGGTCGGCGACGGAGCCGGGGACGAGCTCTCCTGGGCCCCGGCGGCCGTGTCCTTGTTCGTCTCCTCGGCCGAACCGCACCCGGACAGCACGAGCAGGGCGACGGCGGAGGCAGCCAGCATGCGCATCATGGGGATCGGACGCAGTCGGGAGCACTTCGGTTCCGGCATGCGCACACGGTAGACCCCGCGACGGAGCGCGGAGGTGATGACTGCGCGGCTAAAGTCACCAGCGTGAGCACGACGAAGTCCAGGCGACCAGGTCCTTCCGTCCGCACGCGGGTGGCGGAGTTCCGCGACGGCGCACGGCTTGATCACGAGGACCGCGTCGCGACCGAGGAACCGCTCGAGATCCGCGTCTCCGCACCCGGCACACCGGCCCAGCGCGTAGCCGTCACGATGCGCACGCCTGGCCATGACTTCGAGCTGGCCGCCGGCTGGCTGGTGCACGAGCGGGTCACCGTTCCGGAGGACGTGCGCGGCGTGCGGTACTGCACCGACGAGTCGATCGGCGAGCTCGAGGAGTTCAACGTGGTGACGGTTGAGCTCTCCGCTCCCCCGCTCGCGCTGCCGACGGCTCGCCTGGTCAACTCTGCCTGTGGCGTGTGCGGCACCGACACCGTTCAGGACGTGCTGGCATCAGCCGCTCCCCCAGCCCCGATCTCCCTCGACCTGGCCACCCTGCTCGCGCTTCCTGACCGGCTGCGCGAGCACCAACCGGGGTTCGGGAAGACCGGCGGCCTGCATGCGGCGGGGCTCTTCGAGGTCGACGGCCGGGCTGTCGTCGCACGCGAGGACGTGGGGCGGCACAACGCGGTCGACAAGGTGATCGGGTCCCGGATCCTGACCGCCTCGCCGATCCCGCCGGTGCTCGTGCTGAGCGGGCGGATCGGCTTCGAGCTCGTCCAGAAGGCCGTCGTGTCAGGCGTCTCCGCGATCGTCGCGGTCGGGGCACCCACGTCGCTGGCGCTCTCGCTGGCGCAGGACGCCGGGCTGGTGCTGGCCGGCTTCACCAGGGCCCAGCGCTGTGTGGTGTACGCCGGAGCCGATCGGGTCGTGCACTAGCACGATCCTGACCGGCGGCGTGTGATCCCTGATCTGTCGGTGGCCTCTCCTAGCGTGGTCACATGCGCATCCTGCACACCTCCGACTGGCACCTGGGCCGGTCGTTCCACGGCGAGGACCTCCTCGCCGTGCAGGCTGCGTTCGTCGACCACCTGATCGAGACCGTCGAGGCCGAGCAGGTCGACCTGGTGGTCGTCTCCGGCGATGTCTACGACCGTGCCCTGCCGCCGGTCGACGCCGTCGCTCTCGCCGACGACGCCTTCACCCGGCTCGCCGCGTCGCGCGCCCGCGTCGTCATCACGAGCGGCAACCACGACTCCGCCCGCCGGCTCGGGTTCAGCTCCCGGCTGGTCGACGCCGCGGGGGTGCACCTGCGCACCGACGCCGGCCGGGTCGACGAGCCGGTGCTGCTCGAGGACGAGCACGGCCCCGTCGCCGTCTACGGCATCCCCTACCTCGAGCCTGACGTCCTCCGGCAGCGATGGGACCTGCCGAAGCGCTCCCACCACGCGGCGCTCGCCGAGGCGATGCGACGGATCCGGAAGGACCTCGAGAGCCGTCCGGGCACGCGGTCGGTGGTGATGGCGCACGCCTTCGTCGCCGGTGGACTGCCGAGCGAGAGCGAGCGCGACATCGCCATCGGGGGCATCTCGGTGGTCCCGGTCGAGCTGTTCGACGGCATCGACTACACCGCGCTCGGCCACCTGCACGGCCGCGCGACCCTGACCGACTCCGTCCGCTACAGCGGCTCGCCCGTCGCGTACTCCTTCTCCGAGGCCGGCCACCGCAAGGGGTGCTGGCTGGTCGACCTCGATGCCGACGGTCTTGCGGCGGCCAGGTTCGTCGAGGTGCCGGTGGTGCGTGCGCTTGCCCGCCTCGAGGGCACCCTCGACGACCTGCTCGCCGATCCCCGCCACGAGGCACACACGCAGTCCTGGGTGCAGGTGACGCTCACCGATGCCCTCCGGCCAACCCGGGCCATGGAACGGCTGCGTGTCCGGTTCCCGCACGCTCTCGCGCTTCGATTCGCCCCAGTGGGTGGCGAGGCCGCTGCGGCTCGGCCGGCCACAGTCGGCAAGTCCGCCCACGACATCTCGCTCGACTTCGTCTCGCACGTGCGCGGCACCCCGGCCAGCGATGACGAGTCCGACCTGCTGCGCACGGCGCTCGAGTGCTGCTCGGAGGACGCCGATCTCGCGGTCCACCTCGATGCGGTGGTGAGCGGCTGATGCGGCTGCACGAGCTGTCGATCACCGCGTTCGGACCCTTCGTCGAGACCGTCACCGTCGACTTCGACGAGCTCGCGGCAGGTGGGGTGTTCCTGCTGACCGGCGACACCGGCGCGGGCAAGACGAGCGTCCTCGACGCCGTCTGCTTCGCCCTCTACGGCGAGGTTCCCGGCGACCGCCACAGCGCTCGGCACCTGCGCAGCGACCAGGCCGACACCGAGGCCGAGCCGCGCGTCGCGCTCCGGCTCACCGTCGGTCACCGCACCTTCCGGTTCACGCGCTCGCCCGCCTGGGAACGGCCGAAGCGCCGCGGCACCGGCACCACCCGGGTGCAGGCCCACGTCGTGGTGGAGGAGCTCGTCGACAGCGGATGGATCGCGCTGACGAATCGCCTCGATGAGGCCGGCCACCTGGTGACGGATCTGCTCGGGATGAACTGCAGCCAGTTCACCCAGGTGGCGATGCTGCCGCAGGGACGGTTCCAGGCGTTCTTGCGAGCCACGTCAGCCGAGCGGCACGCCGTGCTGCAGCGACTCTTCCGTACGCGTCGCTTCGAGGACGTCGAGCGCTGGCTGGTCGACCGCCGGATCGAGCTGGGTCGTCGCAGCCGGGAACACCAGGACGCGACTGCCGCGGTGGTCAACCGCTTCCAGGAGGCTGCCGGCGTCGGCGTACCCCCTGAGTGGGACGTGCAGCTCCTCGACCCGGTGGCGGCGGACGGATCCCTCGAGGCCTGGGCCGCTCACAGACTGACCGAGGCGGCCGCCGCGGCCGAGCAGGGCCAGTCCCGGCTCACCGTCGCGACCGCCGAGCAGGCACTGGCGCAGAGCTCGCTCGATGACGCGCGCACTCTCACCGATGCCCGTGCACGCGGCGAGTCGGCGCAGCAGCGACTTGCCGTGCTCACGGCCTCGCAGGACCAGGAGGAGGCGTTGGCCTCCTCCCTGGACGCCCACCGTCGCGCGGCGCCGGTCCTGCCGCAGGCGTGGCGCGTCGAGACGGCCGAGACCCAGCATGCGGAAGCCGCCGAGCGGATCGCCAGACAGCTCGACACGGTGTGCGAGCTCCTGGGGCTCGAGCCGAACGAGATCGACGCCCCGACCCTCGCCGCCGCGACCACCCGGCTCAACGAGGACCGCGCGGTCGCTGAGTCCTGGCTCCCGCGCGAGAAGGAGCTGCGCGACGAGCGCACCCGGTTGACCGGGCTGGCCACGGAGACCACCCGACTCTCGGACGACGTGCAGAAGCACGAGGTGCGCGTGCGTGAGCTCGCGACCGCCCGGAAGACCACCAGCAGGGCGCTCGAGAGAGCTCAGTCGCTGGGGGCCAGAGTCGCAGCCGACAAGGTCGCGGTCGACGCGGCCGAGGCAGGGCTGAGCGCTGCTGCCGAGGCTGCGGAGCTCACGGCTGAGCTGACCGAGGCCCGCTCCCGGCTGGCAGCGATGACGACCCACGCCCAGGACCTGCGGCAGGCCTACCTCGACCTGCGCGAACGACGCATCTCGGGGATGGCCGCCGAGCTGGCCATCGGCCTCGCTGTCGGCTGCTCGTGCCCGGTCTGCGGCAGCGTCGAGCACCCCGCCCCTGCTGTGGCCTCGACGAGCATCGGCCACGAGGACGAGGAGATCGCACGCGACCGCTACGAGTCGGCCGACTTCGAGCGTCAGACGGTGCAGGAGCTGGTCACCACGCTGGCCACCCGGCTCCAGGCGGCGCTCGTGCGCAGCACCGGCCACACCGTCACCCACTGGCGTTCTGTGTCCGCGGCGGCGCTGACTGCCGCCACCGAGAGCTCCGCGGCCGAGCGGGAGACGCTGAGGCTGCGGGACGTGCTCGCGGATCTCGCCAAGGAGGAGCAGCGCATCGTCCCCGAGCTGGCCTCCTTGCGGGCCACCCTCGAGGAACGCATCCGCGAGCAGATCGACGCCACCGACCGCCACGACCGCCTCGTCACCGAGCTGGACGCCCTGCTCGACGGCCATCCCGGCATCACCAGCGTCGCTGCTCTCGTCGAAGCGAACCGGCGGGCCGTGTCCGACCTCGACGAGGCGCGTGCCGCCCTGGCCCAGCGGGACCGGACGGCCCACGAGCTCGCCCTGGCCACGGAGTCGGCCCACGCCTCCGCTGCGGAGGCCGGGTTCGCCTCCCTCGCTGCCGCGCTCGCCGCTGTCCTGTCGGGCGGCGAGGCCGTGGCCCGCACTCGACAGCTCGACGAGCGACGAACGGCGCGCGCGGCAGCAGAGTCGGTGCTCGCCGAGGAGAGCGTCGTCGCCGCGCTGGCTGCCGATGCCCCAGACCTGGATGTCCTCGCTGCTGTTCTCGCTGATGCCTCCCGGGCACGCGACGAGCAGCACGCCGCCCACCAGCGCGCCGTCCAGCGCGTGGCGCGCCTCGAGGCGCTCACTCTGGACCTGACCCAGGCGCTCGCCGACTGGGAGCCGGTCCGCCGGGACCACGCCCTGGCGGCCGGGCTGGCCTCGCTCGTCGAGGGACGCAGTGCCGACAACCAGCTGAAGATGCGGCTCTCGGCGTACGTCCTCTCGGAGCGGCTGCGCCAGGTCGTGGCGGCCGCCAACGAGCGCCTGGGCGACATGACCGACCAGCGATACGCCCTCGAGCAGACCGACGAGAAGGGTGCCGGCGAACAGCGTGGTGGACTCAGCCTGCAGGTGCGCGACGAGTGGAGCGGCAAGCACCGCGACCCGGCCACCCTGTCCGGAGGCGAGACCTTCCTGGTCTCGCTCGCCCTCGCGTTGGGCCTCGCCGACACGGTGACCCACGAGGCCGGCGGCACCCAGCTCGACACGCTCTTCATCGACGAGGGCTTCGGTGCCCTCGACGCCACCACGCTCGACGGGGTGATGGACACGCTCGACTCGCTGCGCGACGGAGGCCGGGTCGTCGGGCTGGTCAGCCACGTCGCCGAGCTCCGCAACCGGGTCCCCGCGCAGCTCGAGGTGCGCAAGGCGCGCCGGGGATCCACCCTCTGCATGACCCTGGCCACGGGGTAACAACTAGGGTCGTGGCATGGCACCGAACGAGATCGATCCGACGTTCCTGGCGCTGCCCTACGAACGCCTCGGCCAGATCGCACTGGGTCGAGCACAGGACTTCGGCGTCACCCACGCGGACTTCCGGTTCGAGCGCAATCGCTACCAGCACTTCTCGGTGCGCGACGGGGTGCTGGAGGGCGCGCAGGACGCCGAGGACCTCGGTTTCGCGGTCCGCGTGATCCTCGACGGCGCCTGGGGTTTCGCCTCCGGGGTCGCCCTGACCGAGTCCGAGGCGGTGACCGTCGCCGAGACAGCGGTGACAGTCGCGCAGGTCGCCGCGAAGATGACCAGTCGCCCGGTGGAGCTCGCGCCCGAGCCGGTGCACAAGGACGCGACCTGGGTCTCGGCGTACGACGTGAACCCGCTGGACGTCCCGCTCGCCGACAAGACCGGACTCTTCGCCGGATGGACGCGCGAGCTGCTCGACGCCGACGGCGTCGACCACGCGACCGGGAGCCTCCAGCAGGTGCAGGAGAACAAGTACTACGCCGACCTCGGCGGCTCGGCCATCACCCAGCAGCGCGTCCGGCTCGAGCCGTTCCTCGAGGTGCACGGCGCCGACCAGAAGAGTGGCGTCTTCGACTCGATGCGCACGATCGCCCCTCCGGTCGGCCGCGGCTGGGAGTACCTCACCGGTGACGTCTTCGACTTCGCCGCCGAGCGCGCCCAGCTCCCCGACCTGCTGCGCGCGAAGCTCGCCGCCCCCAGCGTCGCTGCCGGCGTCTACGACCTGGTGATCCACCCGTCCAACCTGTGGCTGACCATCCACGAGTCGATCGGCCACGCCACCGAGCTCGACCGCGCCCTGGGCTACGAGGCCAACTACGCAGGCACCTCGTTCGCCACCTACGACAACCTCGGCACCCTCAACTACGGCTCCCCCGTCATGCACGTCACCGGTGACCGGACAGTGGAGCACGGCCTGTCCACGGTCGGGTACGACGACGAGGGCGTCGCCGGCCAGTCCTGGGACATCATTCGCAACGGCGTGCTCGTCGGCTACCAGCTCGACCGCGAGATGGCGCACACCTACGGCGCCGAGCTCAACGCGGGCCGCTCCAACGGCTGCTCCTACGCCGACTCCTCGGGACACATCCCGATCCAGCGGATGGCCAACGTCTCGCTGCAGCCCGCCGCCGACGGCCCGGACACGGACGGGCTGATCAGCCAGGTCGAGAACGGCATCTACGTCGTCGGCGACAAGTCGTGGTCGATCGACATGCAGCGCTACAACTTCCAGTTCACCGGCCAGCGCTTCTTCCGGATCGAGGACGGCAAGATCCGCGGCCAGCTGCGCGACGTCGCCTACCAGGCCACGACGACCGACTTCTGGGGTTCGATGGAGGCGGTCGGCGGGCCGTCGACGTACGAGCTGGGCGGCGCGTTCAACTGCGGCAAGGCCCAACCCGGACAGGTCGCTGCCGTCAGCCACGGTTGTCCCTCCGCCCTCTTCCGGGACATCCGGATCCTGAACACGACCGAGGAGGGGACCGCCTGATGCAGACTCGCCCGCAGCGCCTCGTCGAGCACGCGCTGGAGTCCTCGACGTCCGAGCAGTGCATCGCGATCGTCGAGGACACCACCAGCGCCAACCTCCGGTGGGCCAACAACACGTTGACCACCAACGGCGTCATGCATGCGATCGACGTGACCGTGATCGCCTTCCAGGGTGCGGGAAACGCCTCCGTCAGCGGCACCGCCGCCTCGCTGGAGCAGGTGACTGCCCTGGTGCTGAGCGCCGACCGTGCAGCCGCTCTCGCCGACGTCGCCGAGGACCGCGCCGAGCTCGTCACCGGCGACGCTTCCCGCGACTGGACGGACGCCCCCGGCGAGACCTCGATCCAGGTGTTCGAGGAGTTCGCGGCCCAGCTGGGCGAGGCGTTCAAGCAGGCCGACGCCGAGCGCCGGATCCTCTACGGCTTCGTCTTCCACGAGGTGACCACCACCTACCTCGGCTCGTCCACCGGCTTGCGGCTGCGCCACGTCCAGCCGACCGGTCACTACGGCTGCACCGGCAAGAACGCCGAGCTGACGAACAGCGCGTGGGTGGGCGGAGCGACCCGTGACTTCTCCGACGTCGACGGCGCCCGGATGGCCGCCGACCTCGCCACCCGCCTCTCCTGGGGCGAACGCCGCGTCGACCTGCCCGCCGGTCGCTACGACACGATCCTTCCGCCCTCGACCGTCGCCGACCTGATGATCGACGCCTACGGGAGCGCGGGCGCCCGCAATGCCGACGACGGCCAGTCGATCTTCTCCAAGTCCGGCGGCGGCACCCGGATCGGCGACCAGCTGGTCAACTCCGCGGTCAGGCTCTACAGCGACCCGGCGTACCCCGGCCTCGAGACCGCCCCCTTCGTGGTCGTCGGCGGATCCTCCGACCGGAGCAGCGTCTACGACAACGGCCTCCCCCTCGGTTCCACCGACTGGATCCGCGACGGCCGGCTGACCTCACTGATCCAGACCCGGCACACCGCCGATCTCCTGGGGCAGCCGACCACTCCGGGCATCGACAACGTGGTGCTGGAGATCGAGGGCGCCACCGGCAGCGAGGCCGACCTCGTCGCCGGGATGGAGGACGGCCTCCTGCTGACCTGCATGTGGTACATCCGCGAGGTCGACCCCCAGACCATGCTCCTCACCGGCCTCACCCGCGACGGCGTCTATCGCGTCGAGGGCGGCGAGATCACCGGAGCGGTCAACAACTTCCGCTACAACGAGAGCCCGATCGACATCCTCAACCGCTACACGCACGCCTCCGCCACGGTCCCCGCGTTCTCGCGCGAGTGGGGCGAGGACTTCTTCTCCCGCACCGCCATGCCCGGCCTGCGGGTGCCGGACTTCAACATGAGCTCGGTGTCGCAGGCGCTCTGAATCGTGCCCCGCCGAGTCCTAGGGTCGGCTAGCGAGTGACCTTGACGCTCCGGGTTGTACGCACGGCCGGTGCGACCGGGTCGCGGTAGATCACGGCGATCGTCGTCATTCCGGCATGGCGGAAACGCAGCCTCAGTCTCACCTTGCCGTGGTCGCTTCTGCTCAGCTTGGCCTTCGCCAGCCTCCGGTGCGTGGTCAGGTCACGCACGATGACTCGGCCACGCGGTCGTGACCCGTTGGAAAGGGTCACTGCGACCCTGAGCCGAAGCCGCTTGCCCTTGTGGACCCGCTGCCGGTTGAGGTGGGCGCGAAGCCCGGCCCTGAGTGGGTGGGTGACGGCCGGCGGGCTCGTCGGGGCACCGAACGTGCCGTGGGTCCCCAGCAGCTGGGCGTACGCCGTCTGCCCGAGCCTGTTCGGGTGGTACCAGACCTCGACCGCGTCGCCATCGCCGACCTGGTTGACCCACCGAGCCGGGTTGCCGGTCGGCGTCGTCGCGTCAGGCTCGTGGCCGGAGAACTTCTGCGTCACGCCCGCGAGAAAGCTCAGCTGCCCCGGGTGGCCGACGTTGACAGCCGGGACGATGTTGGCGATGGCGGCGTTTCCCGCGGTCACCAGGGCTCGGACCTCGTCGCCGGCGGCGTACCCGGGAGGGTCGACCAGGGTGAAGCCGTTGTCCTGCTGGAGCCACGGGTAGCCCAGCTGCACCATCTTGGCGTCGTTGCGCAACCCGTGAGCCCGGATGGCGCCGATGCCGGACAGCAGACGCTGCCGGATCTGCGGCAACAGTGCCCGCGCGGCGTCGACCTTCTCCTTGCACCCGGTGGAGGTGCGTACGCCGACGACGAAACAGCTCTGCACGATCGCACTGAAACCGGCGTCGTTGCCACCCATCGTGAACAGCAGGAGGTCGACGTTGCTGTTCACGAACTGGGCCTGCGGCCGGAGCTTGCGGGTGCAGTCATACGCGACGAACGCCTGGTTCACGCTCGTGGCGTTGTAGGTCCAGAACTCCTCGGTGGGAAACGCGTGCGTGTTGCACGGGTCGCGTCGCGCGAGGCTGGCATTGGCCTGGGCGGTGTTGGTCACGCCAGCAGGGGTGGCCTCGACCTTGGGCGCGGTGTCCATCACGCGAGGTTGGGTGATGTCTGCGGTTACGCCACCGCTGCAGGCGTGGTTCACAAGGCGCACCGGGTGGCCGCTCGCGCGCAGTGCGGCGGCGTACTTCTCGCTCCAGTTCACCTTGCTCCGGCGGCACCCCTCGGGACCGTAGCTCTGCACGGCGCCCTGGTCATCGGTGGCGCCGTTCCCCGCGGAGTAGGAGTCACCCAGCACGAGGATGTCGATCGGAGCGGGGGCCCGCCACTGCGGTGCCGGTCGTCGGCGCGACGAGCAGACCGGCGACCAGAGCGCTCGTTGTCAGGGTGAGCGCCAGCCGAGCCAGGCGAGAAGCCATGCGTTGCCTCCGAAAGATGGGGGTGGTGTCGGTCACAACGCGCCGGCATCTCGGACGGTAACCCACGAACTCGGCTAGGAGGGGGCGATCAGTTGATGATCTCACCGCGCTCATCCGCGAGCAGCTCTGCCAGCCGGTCGCGCCATGCCTGAAGCGCCTCCGGGGTCAGGCGAGTCCAGTCGGTCACCTCGCCGACGACCCTGAGCGGCTCCCTGCTGCGGTATGACCGGGTGGGGTTGCCGGGGAACTTCTTGTCGGTCACGTTCGGGTCGTTCTCGAAGGCTCCGGTGGGCTCAACGGAGTACACCCGCGGCTCCCCCTCCCCCGCCGCGAGCTCCGCGGCAAGGCCGGCGCCGTCAGGCAGGGCGGTGAAGTAGATGTGGTTCATCACGATCTCCGGCCGGTAGTTCGACCGGAAGCCTGCGGACAGGAGTTCCCCCACTCGCAGATCGGCCTTCGTGCCGTGGAAGAACGGCCCCTCGTCCAACACCTCACTCACCGTCACAGCCTAGGCGGACGAAGTGAGCCGCGTCGTCGACCAGATGTGGACGGCGTATCGGCAGCAAGGCGACCTAGACGGATTAGCATCCGAGCGTGCTGCCTCCTCATTTCGAGTTCGTCGACGTCGTCGCAAAAGACCACGACCTGGTGGTGACGAGCTCGGCCGAGCACGTGTGCCGGTTGGAGCCGCGGAAGTCTGATCTCGGTTGGTTCTGCGACCTCGATGACGGTACGCCGACCGGGGAGGACGTCCCGGCGTCGCACGTGCGCTGGGTGTGCCCGGCGCTGAGGACCCGGAACCGCATCGGATAGATCCGCTCCCACAGCTAGACGTACGCCGGGCCGGTCCGCAGTCCGACCTCGGCAAGCTGCTGAAGGGGTTCCTCGGACGAAAGGTGCCCCAAGACGAAGGACGCTACGTCTACACCGACCCCGCCGGCATCCTCGACGCCACCTTGAGACACCGCATCGAGAACTGGCCATCAGCGCGGCACGGCGACGGGGTCGTGCGACCGGTCGAGCTGTCGTCGATCAAGGTGACCCGCGAAGGCCTCCTCGTGGAGTCGGTCTCCTGGTGGGGCAGCTGCGGCGGCGCTCGATCACCAGATCGGGCTGGCCATCGACCTCGCCCACCGACTGACCTGAGGTCGGGGCGAGGACAGCTCAGGCCAGCGTCGGCAGCCTGGAGAGCGAGTCGGCCAAGGCAGCCTGGATGTCGGCGTCCGCCCACTCGTGGTCGACGACGTTGCCGGACAGGTAGGCGTCGTACGCCGGGAGGTCGAGATGGCCGTGACCGCACAGCGCCGTCACGATCACCTTCTCCTCGCCGGACTCCTTGCAACGCAGCGCTTCCTCGATGGTTGCGGCGAGCGCGTGCGTCGGCTCCGGTGCGGGCACGATCCCCTCGGTGCGGGCGAACAGCACCCCCGCAGCGAAGCACTCGGTCTGCGGCTTGGCGACCGCGTCCATCTCCCCCGTCTCGTAGAGGTGGCTGATCAGCGGGCTCATCCCGTGGTACCGAAGGCCACCGGCATGGATCGGATCGGGCACGAAGTCGTGGCCAAGCGTGTGCATCTTCATCAGGGGCGTCATCCCCGCTGTGTCCCCGAAGTCGTAGGCGTAGGTGCCCTGCGTCAGCGACGGGCACGCTGCCGGCTCCACGGCCAGCACGGACGGGTTCATCCGGCCCGCCCACTTCTCCCTCAGGAAGGGGAACATCAGCCCGCCGAAGTTCGACCCGCCACCGGTGCAACCGATGAGCAGGTCGGGGGTCTCCCCCGCCTTGGCCAGCTGGAGCAGTGCCTCCTCACCGATGATCGTCTGGTGCATCAGCACGTGGTTGAGCACGCTGCCGAGCGCGTAGTTGGAGGTCGGGTCCTGCGCGGCGACCTCGACGGCCTCACTGATCGCAATGCCCAGTGATCCGGTCGAGTCGGGGTGCTCGGCGAGGATCGCTTTGCCGGACTCAGTCAGCTCAGACGGACTGGGATGCACGGTGCCGCCGAACGTCTCGATCATCATCCGGCGATACGGCTTCTGGTCGTACGACGCCCGCACCTGCCAGACCTCGCAGGCCAGGCCGAACTGCGCGCAGGCGAACGCCAACGCCGTACCCCACTGGCCCGCTCCGGTCTCCGTGGTCAGCCGCTTGATCCCGGCCTTGGCGTTGTAGAACGCCTGGGGTACGGCGGTGTTCGGCTTGTGCGAGCCCGCCGGGGAGACCCCTTCGTACTTGTAGTAGATCCGCGCCGGCGTGCCCAGTGCCTTCTCCAGCCGGTGCGCCCGATACAGCGGGCTCGGGCGCCAGAGCCGGTAGACGTCGAGCACCTCCTCGGGGATGTCGATGTACTGATCGGTGGACACCTCCTGGAGGATCAGGTCCATCGGGAACAGCGGCGCCAGATCGTCCGGTCCCACGGGCTGCCCGGTCCCCGGGTGCAACACCGGCGGAGGCGGGGTCGGAAGGTCGTGCAGCACGTTGTACCAGCGCGTCGGCATCTCGCTCTCGTCGAGCTGGATCTTGTGCTGCTTCACGCCGTAAGCGGGTTCAGCTCCCTTCGACGGCGGCGACGATGAGGTCGACCGTCTCCTGCGGGTGGCTGATGAACGCGACGTGCGAGCTGTCGATCTCGACTGTGTGCGCACCGGCTCGCGCCGCCATGGCACGCTCGGCGACGGGTGGGATCGCGCCGTCCTTGCTGGCGACCATGTACCAGCTCGGCAGGTTCTTCCACCCCGCCGGACCCGACGGCGTGCCGAAACACTGGAGCGTGATCGGCCGCTGGCTGACAGCCATCACAGCTGCGGTCTCCGCAGGGAGATCGGCGCAGAACTTCTCGTGGAAGACGTCGAGGTTGATGTAGGCATCGCCATCGCCTTCGGGCTGGCCCGCATAGGGGCGTACGACGAGGTGGTCGGCGAAGTCGTTGGAAGCACCGTCGAGCGCCCCGGCTGCACCGAGCGGTTCGCCCTCGTCCGGGACGTAGGCAGCGATGTAGACCAGGGCCTGCACGTTCGACGCACCCGCGCTGGCGTTGGTGATGACCGACCCGCCATAGGAGTGCCCGACGAGCACGACCGGTCCGTCGATCGTGTCGACGAAGGCCCGGACGGAGTCGCCGTCACCGATGACTCCACGCAACGGGTTCGGCGGCGCCAGGCAGCTGTAGCCGAGTGCGGAGAGGCGTTGGATGACGTCCGACCAGCCGGACGCATCCGCGAATGCGCCGTGGACAAGAACGATCGTGGGCTTGGTCTCAGATGCCATCGTCACTCCCCTGGGTCGGACCGCCTCCACGATGATTGCGCGCCACATCGCGGGTGTCCAGACCCCCGCAACTCCTGCGATGAGTCCGGGGCTGCGGCCTGGTCTGTCTCGGCATGGCAACAGTGGTGATGCACGCAGTGGTGTCCGTGGACGGCTTCATCGCCGACGAGAACGACGACGTCGGGCCGCTCTTCGAGTGGTACTTCAACGGCGACCAACCCATCGTCGGAGAGGCCGCCGAGGAACGCCACGCGCGCTTCCGGATCGGCCGGAGGTCCAAGGACTACGTCAGCGAGTTCTGGGGCAGCATCGGCGCCACCATCCAGGGCCGGCACCTGTTCGACCTGACCAACGGCTGGGAGGCCGAGCCGCCAGCCGGCGACCACTTGCTGGTCGTGTCCAGTCGACCGAAGCCGGAGGGTTGGCACCCGGAGGCCGACGTGCCGTTCTTCACCGATGTCACATCCGCTGTGGAGGAGGCGAAGGCGCGAGCCGGGGACCGCGTGGTTGCGGTCTGCGCCGGCAACATGGGAGGGCAGGCGCTCGCACTCGGCCTCGTGGACGAGGTCGCGATGGACGTCGTACCGACGGTCTTCGGCCAGGGGAAGAAGTACTTCGGTCCGGTCGACTCCCAGCAGCTGCTGGATGACCCCTACGTCGTCATCCAGGGTGACCGAGTTCTCCACCTGCGCTACAAGGTTTCGACAAGCTCAACCGACGTCTCCCGCTGAGCTCACGGCTCGGGTGCGAGACCCTTCCGGTCCAGCACGCGTAGCGCCCGGGTCAACGTGCGCACCTGTCGGTCGAGGACCAGCGTCGGTGTCATGAGCGGGTCAGGTGACCCGGGCCGAGAGGTAGTAGCAGGCGACCGCCGGCGTACCCCCGTAGCCCTCGGGGAGATACGGGGCGGGACCGGCGACCTCGAGGGGCGTCCACACGCCCTCGTCCTGCAGCCGGTCGACCACTGCTTGGCACTCGCGGGTGTCCCAGAGGTCGTCGCGCTGCGTCACCACGACGAGCCCTCCCGGACGGGCGACGCGCGCGAACTCCCGCCACACCGCCTCCACCTCGGGGAGGTAGGTCATCACCCCCACGCAGACCACGGCGTCGACGCTCTCGTCGTCGTACGGAAGGCGCTGCTGCAGGTCTGCCTGCTCGACCGAGTCGTACGCCCCGCTCTGCTGAGCGATGTCGAGGGACGCCTGCGAGATGTCGAGTCCGCGGAGCTGACCCGTGAACCCCTGCTCACGCAGCGTTCGTCCGACAAGCCCGGTGCCGCAACCCACGTCGAGCACGGAGTCCGCGTCCGGATGGCGGGAGAGCAGCGTCTGCACCACCACCGTGGGTGCCTGGTAGGACCACGCGGCCAGGTCGTCGTCGTACCCCTTCGCCCAGTCGTCGTAGCGGTTCGCGACCTCACCGGGGTCACTCGAGCTCTGGTCCAGCCAGTCACTGATCGGGACGTCGTCGGCATCCATCGCGCCAGCGTCTCACGCACCAGCGTCAGTCCGCCTCCGCGGAGGGCGACTTCTCCTCGCCGTCGCCGTGGGGCCGGAAGGTCACCTCGACCTCCTGGAAACCCTTGGAGCGCTGCGCCTTCGCCTGGTCGCTGTAGGAGCGCCGGTCACCCCGGGTCAGCTCGACGTTGTCGGTGAAGGGGGTGAGCAAGGACCGCGGGTAGAGCTTGTCGACCCGGACGGCGTTGACCTCGGCGCAGATGACGATGACGTTGGCGGTGGCATAGAGGAAGGCCAGCAGCCCGAGCACCAGGGCGAAGACTCCGTTGGTCGCCGACGCTCCCTTGATCACGTGCCCGACGTACGCCACGCCGAAGGTCTGCAGGAGCTGCCACACCACGGCGGCGGCGACCGCACCGGGGGCGACGTCGCGCACCGAGAGATGACGCCCGCTCGCCACCCGGAACGTGAAGACGAAGACAGCGACGTTGACGACGAGGGCCGCGACCAGCAGCAGGATCTTCACCACGGCGTCGAAGGAGCCCGCGCTGCCGCTGCCGATGATGGACAGGGCTGTGGTGGCGAGCACGGCGAAGCCCGCGGTGACCAGCAGCAGCAGGCTTCGTCCTCGCGACTTGAACGGGTCCGGCCGGCTGTTGCGTGGAACGGCCCACGTCGTGTTCATGGCGTTCTGCACGGCCTGCCCCACCCCGAGCCCGCCGTACAGCGAACCGAGGATCCCGATCACCAGGCCGACCGTTCCGCCGCTGATCTGCTTGGGCTGCCCCAGCTGGTCCCCGACCACGGGAAACTGGCTCAGGGCAGAGTCCAGGACCCGCTGTTGAAGGTCCGGATCACCGGCCAGCACGAAGCCCAGGACCGTCGCGAACAGCAGCAGGAGCGGGAAGAGCGACAGGAAGGCGTAGTAGGCGATGAGTGCGGCCAGGTAGCCGCCACCGTCGTCGAAGTACTTGTAGAGCACGGCCAACGGGAAGCCGGCCTTCGGGTGGCGCCGCTGGAACCGGTCCAGCCGCTCGACGATCGTCACGCCCCTCCAGTACCCCTGCGGAGACCTCGCTCACACCAACGGTCACAACGGAACAAGTCGGACGGTCCGGAGGTTCTTCCAACAACCCTAGGAGACCCCACACCATGCACTCCCTGCTTGACCTGAACCTCGCCGCCGAGCTCCACCGCGTCCGCTCCGCCGGGCGCCCCTTGACCTCCCGCACCACGCGGGCACGCCGGCTGTCCGAGCGCCCTGCTCCGGCCGTCGTGCCCGCTGTGACTGGACTGGAGCGCCGGGGGTACTGACAGGTGACCATCACTGTTCAGGGAGGAACACCATGGCAACCATCCTGTGGGTCATCGCGGTCGTGCTCGTCATCAGCGGGATCGTGACCCTGTTTCGCGGGCAGATGCTGTTCGGCATCCTGCTGATCGTCGTCGGGCTGCTGGTCGGGCCGGGCGGCGTCAGCATCTTCGGCTGACCCGACATCGATCACACCCCGGGCTTGCCGGCCTCGGCGTAGGACCGCACGATCGAGATGTTCAGCGGGAAGTCGATGGTGAGGTCGCGGAACAGCAGGTTGGCGGCGGTCGCAGCCGCCTCCGTGGCCGCTTCCGCGACCGCTTCAGCGAGCGCGACCGGGGTGTGTACGACGACCTCGTCGTGCAGGAAGAACGCCAGGTGTGGCCGTGCGACGAGCGGGCCGGTCTCGTGCAGTCGCCAGAGCCGGTTGCGGAGGTCGGCGATCCAGCACAGCGCCCACTCGGCGCCCGTGCCCTGCACGATGAAGTTGCGGGTGAAGCGGCCGTACGAGCGGCGCAGTCGGGCCTGGGTCTCGGCGTCGGGCTGCGGCTCGTCGGGGTGGTGGTCCCCCACGCCGCCCAGGTCCGGTGAACCGCGACCCAGCAAGGTGCGCACCACCTCGCCCCGCTCACCCGCACGCGCCGCGTCCTCGACGAGGCCGAACGCGTCTGGATAGCGCCGGGTGAGGCCGGCGACCAGTCGGCCGCTCTCGCCGGTGGTGGCGCCGTACATCGCGCCGAGCAGACCGAGCTTGGCGTCGTTGCGACTGGCGACTGCGCCGTCCTCCACCATCCCCTGGTAGAGGTCGGCACCACGTGCCGACCTGGCCAGCGCGCGGTCGCCACTCATCCCGGCGAGCACGCGCGGTTCCAGCTGAGCCACGTCGGCGACCACGAACGTCCAGCCGTCGTCGGCCACGGCCGCCGGCCGGACCTGCACCGGGATCGACAACGCGCCTCCCCCGTTGGAGGACCATCGGCCGGTGGTCGAGCCGGCCGGTTGGTACGACGGCCGGAACCGATCGCCGCTCACCCAACGGTCGATCCAGGCCCAGCCATTGGTCTGGAAGAGGTGCGCGAGCTGCTTGTAGGTCAGCAGCGCGGGCATGCCCGGGTGCTCGAGCGAGCGGAGCGACGAGGCACGGGTGTCCGCGACATCCAGCCCGGCACGGCGCAGCGCCGCCAGCAGCTCGGGCCGCGAGTCGGGGTTGAGACCCGGCGCGTCGAAGGCCTCACGCACCTCGGCCACCAGCGCCTCGAGCCGCTGCGGCCGGGCACCGCGCGGAGGCCGCGGCCCCAGCAGCTCGGCCAGCAGCCGCTCATGGACGTCGACCCGCCACGGCACGCCCGCATGCGTCATCTCGATCGCGACGAGGGCACCCGACGACTCCGCCGCGAGCAGCAGCCCCAGCCGGGCCGGCTCGGTCGAGGCCGCCACCGCCGCCAGCTGACGCGCGTCCTCGAGGTCCGCACGCAGGTGCTCGGCCGTGTCGTCGACCGAGAACAGGGCCGGATCGGACGGCGTGCTCGGTGCCAGCCGGTCCCAGTGTTCCGACTCCTCCCCCGCCAACAGCGCAGCATCCACCGCCGGCGCCCGCCGCAGCAGGTGATGGCACAGCCGCAGGTCCTGACAGCGCGCGACGCGCACCCCCGCCTCCAGCAACGGTGGATACCACCGAGCGGTGTCGTCCCACACCCAGCGAGGTCCCTCGACCTCTCGCGCCGCGACGTACGCCGGCAGCTCGGTCAGCGCCACGACGAGTTCATCCTCACCGTCGACCACCAGCACGCGCTCGCCCGGGAGACGCGACAGCGAAACCCGGGCCATGGGGACACCCTGTCACTCCGCGCCGACACCAGCCGTGGCGGCGGAAAGTAGGCTCGGGCGTGCCAGCTCCCTACTGACCCGCCAGGCCGAGGAGGCCCCTTGTCCCGCGCAGCGACCCGCTTCCGGACGATCATGCCCAGCTCGGGTCGTGCCGCCGTCGGCGCGACCGTCGCCACCACGGTGCTGACCGGGCTGGCGACCGCTCCCGAGCGGGTGAGCCGGCTGTTCCGGCGGCGCTTCCCGACCGTCGCCGTGACCGGGATGACCGGCGTGGGCAAGACCCAGCTCGCCGACCGGCTGGCCCGACGTACCTCGGGGGACGGGGTGGCCGAGGTCGGCTCGGCGGTGATGGAGAGACGCACCCGCCGCTCGCCGCGACTGCACGGCTTCCGCTTCCTCGTGGTGCCGGGCGACAACGCGGCGACGCGGCTCGGCGCCCTCGACGAGGTCTTCCACGACGAGCCGGTCGACGGCGTGATCCACGTCGTCGCCAATGGCTACGCGACGCCGCGTCGTACGGCGGGAACGACCGGAGCAGCGGTCGCCACCCGTGAGGAGCAGCTCGCCGCGGAGCTCGAGGACTGGGCGATCACCTCGCACCGGATCGCCTCGATGGCCGTACGCCGCGACAAGCCGGTGTGGCTGGTCATCGCCGTCACCAAGGCCGACCTGTTCGCCGACGAGCTCGACGACGTCGTGCACTACTACTCGCCGGGGAGCGGGTCGCCGTTCGCCAAGAAGGTCGACGAGCTGCGCGCGCTGGCCGGTGGCGCGAAGCTCTCGGTCGACGTACTCCCCGTGTCCAGCCAGGGCGGTGACCGCAAGTCGGCCGTCTCGAGCAAGAGCGCCAACGCCATGGTCGACGCGCTCGCGGCCCGACTGGCCCAGCTCAGCGGGCACGTCTGAGTGGTGCCACCGCACTGGTGAGCGGGCTCAGAGGTCGATCACGAGGTCCTCGGTCGGCTGCGCCGAACAGATCAGCACCTCTCCCTCACCCGGCGCCTCGAGCGGCGGGGTCACGTACGACGCCGTCCCGGACAGGACCGCCGTGACGCAGGTGTGGCAGACGCCGGTCCGGCACGACCACCGGGTGGGTACGTCGCAGGCCTCGGCCAGCTCGAGCACCGACGCGTAGGTGTCCGACCACTCCGTGGTGAGCCCCGAGCGGGCGAAGGTCACCTGCCGGGCCGACGCCGGGCGGTCCGGGCGGCTGGTGTGGCGGTGGCGCGTCCGCCCCGACGACGCCGGGGTTGATCGGCGACCGCGACGAGAACCGCTCGGTGTGGATGCGGGCAGCGTCGATGCCGACACCGGTGAGAGCGGCGGAGACGTCGTCCATGAACGACTCCGGGCCGCACACGTAGGCGTCCGCCGTCGTCGGAAGGCCCAGGTCCGCGACCACGTCGGCGGTGAGCCGCCCGGCCCGGACGCCCGAGTCTGGTCGCGAGCGGCGTGCTCGGAGTCGTGTAGAAGACCAGCGCAGTGCGCCGCCGGCAGCCCGTCGACCAGGTCGGCGACCTCGGCGGAGAACGCATGGCTGTCGGCGTCGTGCGTCGTGTGGATCCACCACACCTCGCGGGTGCTGGCCTCGCTCGCCAGCCGGTGCAGCATCGCCAGCACCGGCGTCAGGCCGATGCCGGCCGAGATCAGCAGCACCGGGTCGCTGCTCTCGTCGAGCACGAAGTCGCCGCGTGGCGCCGCGACCTCGATCGGCTCGCCGGGCTGCAGGTGCTCGTGCAGATATCGGCTCACCAGCCCGTGCGACTCGCGCTTCACGCTGATCCGGTACTCGCCACCGGCCGGGTCGCCGGACAGCGAGTACGTCCGCACCGGGAACCGGGTCACCGGCCCCCGCCACCTGCAGCGTGAGGAACTGGCCGGGCCGGTACGCCGGCAGCGCGTCGTCACCGACGAGCCGGAACGACGTCACCGAGTCGCTCTCGACGACGACGTCGCTGACCGTGAGGCGCCGGAAGCCGACCCACGCCGGCGGCGGCGCGACCGCGACGCCCGCCGGTCTGCGGCGGACCCGTCTCGCTCTCCAGCATGCTCGCGGAAGGACCCCCGCCAGCCGGGGCTCAGCGCGGGAACGTCGAGGGCAGTCCCGCAGCCGGTCCGGGTCGTGCCCGGGGAGGTAGAGGAGCGCGTCGGCCTCCGCGACGCTCAGCGCGTGCGGCCCCGCGTCGTACGCACGATCTCGTCGCCCGGCGCTGACCTGGCCCTCGGTGAGCACGCGCAGGTAGAACCCGGGACGGTGGTGGCGCGACCAGCAGCGACGGGAGCCGCGGCTCTCCCATCCGCATCCCCACCCGGAAGCAGGTCACCCGCGGCTGGGTGACCTCGAACTCCGCCTCGCCGATCCGGTAGCGGTCGCCGATGCAGACCTCGTCGTCGCCGAGGCCCTCGACGGTGAAGTTCTCCCCGAACGCGCCGTGCTCCAGGTCGTCGCGGTCGAAGAACTCCTGCCAGTGCCGGTAGGACTCGACCTGGTAGACGAGGACGGCGCGGATCTCCCCGCCGTGCCCGCCCAGGTCGCCCTGCCCGTCGCCGTCGATGTTGAGTCGGCGCACCATCCGCGGCCCGGGCACCGGGCTGCTTCCAGACCCCGGTGTGCACGGTGCGGCCGCGCCAGGCCACGTCCTTCGGCATCCCGACGTTGACCGACAGCAGTCTCGCCATCGCCCGACCCTCCCTAGCCCAGCGCCCCCGCTTGCTGCGCAGCACGCTACTCCTTGGGTCCGGAGTCCACCTCGGACGCAGGGTCGGGCTTCTCCGGCCGGTCGAAGGTGACCGTCACCTCTTCGAATCCCTTGTGCCGCTGGGCACTGGCATAGCTGGTGTAGGCCTTGCGGTCGGCGGCGGTGAGCTCCACCGAGTCCGTGAAGGGTGTGAGCAGGGCGCGCGGCCACAGCCGACGGGCGATGACGACGTTGAGCTCGATGCCGAGCACGGCGATCACCGACGCGAGGAAGATGAGTCCGATCAGTCCGAGGACCAGGCCGAAGGTCTGGTTCATCGACGAGGTCTCGCTCAGCACCCTCTTGACGTACTCCGTCGACACGACCTGCAGCGCCAGCCACAGCACTGCCACGAAGATGCCGCCGGGCGCCGCGTGCCACCAGGTGTGTCCCCGCGCGGTCGCCAGCCGGAAGAGCACGGTGAGCAGCAGGGCGACCAGTGCCACGTTGGCGACAGAGACCAGCCACTTGACCGGCGTACTCAGATCCTCGCCGAACACGTCCGTGTTGCGTCCCGCCACCGAGAGCGCCGTCACCGCCAGCACCGAGATACCGGCCGCGAGGAGCAGCATCAGGCTCTTCAGCCGAAGCAGGAACGGGTTGGGCCGACTGTTGCGAGGCACCGACCAGGCGATGTTCATCGCGTTCTGGATCGCCGAGCCGAGTCCCATGGAGCCGTAGAGCGCCACCAGGGCGCCGGCGATCACGGCGCCCGTCGAGCCGCTCAGCCCGCCGGGACGTCCCAGCTCGTCACCGATGACCGGGAACTGCACGAGCGCTGACTCGAGCACGCTCTTCTGGAGCTCGGGGTTGCCCTGCAGCACGAAGCCCAGGATCGAGGTGGCCAGCAGGAGCAGCGGGAAGATCGCCACGAACGCGTAGTAGGTGATGATGGCGGCGAGGTAGTTGCCCTGGTCGTCGAAGAACTTGTAGACGACCGCGAGCGGGAGTCCGACCGCAGGAAACCGGCGCTGCACTCCGTCGATCGCGTCCGCGATGCCTGCCACGCCATGAATCTACCGGTCACCACGTGGGGCTGGCGCACATGAGTGCCCGACAGGCCGGTAACGTCACGATCCGTGAGCCCAACCCATCCCACGTACGAACAGCTGTCCGAGCTTCCTGCGTACACCGTGCAGCCGGTCCCGGTGCCCTTCGAGGACGCCAACGGCCACCTCAACGTGCGCCACTACACCGGCATCGCCAGCGAGGGGCTCGACGAGTCCCTGGTCGATCTCGGGATCCCGCACAACTGGCCGGCCCAGGGGCACGCGTGCTTCTCCGCGGAGCACCACCTGACCTACCTGGCCGAGCTGCTCACCGGCGACAAGATCTCCTCCCGCGTGCGGTTGCTCGGCCGCTCCGAGCGCGCCGCGCACGCGCTGGTGTATCTCCTCGACGACTCCCACCAGCGGCTGAGCTTCGTGATGGAGGAGATCCTCCTGCACATCGACCTGGAGACCCGTCGTACGGCCCCGTGGCCCGACGACATCGCCGCCGCCCTCGACAAGCAGATCGCGTCCCAGGCCGAACTGCCCTGGGAGCCCGACGTCTCAGGCTCGCTCAGCCTCCGCTGACCCCCGCGTACGGCTCACGGGTGTAGATGAACGTGGCGCACTCGAGGTGGTCGACCGACCCGTCCTCACGGCGTACGACGTGGAGGGTCTCGCCGTGGTGGTAGCCGGCCAGACCGACGATGCGGTCGCCGTCCAGCCCGAACTCCTCGGCGAGGGCGCCCCGGGCGAGGTCGCGCCACTCGAGGCGGTCGTGGTTCCAGCGCACCTCGTAGGCCGAGTTTCCCCAGTGCCAGTAGCCCAGGAGCTCACGCGCCCAGTCCGGCACGGACTCCGTGGGGCGCCAGGGCGGGACGTATGACGGGGTGTGGTCGCCGAGCAGCGCGAGGGCGAGCTCGGAGCCGGAGAAGCCGGTCGTCGCGTTGGTCAGCGCAACCACGCCGACGTGGTTCAGCGGGTCGGCGAAGGCGGTGGACTGGAAGCCGGGCATCGAGCCGGTGTGGCCGGCGAGCACGCCGGCGGCGTACGGCACCAGGCGTACGCCGAGCCCGTAGTCCAGCGCCGGCGGCACCGGCTGGCGCATCTCCGCCAGAGTTCGCGGGGCCAACACCGACGTGTTTCCCTCGCCGACGAAGGCGGCGAACCTAGCGAGGTCCGACAGCGTGCTCCAGAGCTGCCCGGCCGGCGCCATCGCGCCGGTGTCGTGCAGCGGCTCCTCGGTGAGGGTCGAGGCGAGGTGGTGCACGCTCAGGCCCGGAGCATGAGGCGCCTCGGGAAGGTACGACGTCCGCGACATCCCCAACGGATCTAGCACCCGCTCCTGCACCAGCGTGAACCACGACTGCGACCGCAGTCGGGCGACCACCTCGCCCAGCAGCCCGAAGGCGAGGTTGCTGTAGTGGTAGTGCTCCCCCGGCCCGAACACCGCGCCGGACCCGTCATTGGCGGCCAGCAGGTCATCGATCGACACCCCCGGCGAGCGCTCCCACCACGGGCCGACCGGCTCGCTCTGCATCCCCGACACGTGCGCGAGCAGGGACCGCAGCGTCGCGGAGCCATAGCCCGTCGACGGCAGGAACTGCCCGATCGGGTCGTCGAGGGAGAGCAACCCGTCGTCGCGACACTGCAGCACCAGCACGGCCGTCATCGTCTTGGTGATCGACCCGATCCGGTACTGCGTGTCGGTGTCCGTCGCCGCGCCGGCCGTCCCGGTCCACACGAGGTCGGGCCCGGACAGCACGCCGGCCACGATCGAGGGCAGCCGTCGCTCGGCCTGGTAGCGGTCGAGCACCGCCTGGTAGTGGGAGTCGCGCATCCTCAGGCAAACGCCTCGGGCGGCGGGCACGCGCACACGAGGTTGCGGTCGCCGTACGCCTGGTCGATCCGGCCGACCGGCGGCCAGTACTTGTCCGGGTCGGGCCCCGTCGGGAACACCGCGACCTCGGTCGAGTAGGCACGCTCCTGCTCGCCGATCATCACGGACGCAGCCGTGTGCGGCGCCCCGCGCAGCGGCGAGTTCTCCGGCGTCCACTCCCCCGCCTCGACGCGGTCGATCTCGCCACGGATGGCGGTCATCGCCGCGCAGAAGCGGTCGAGCTCGCCGAGGTCCTCGCTCTCGGTCGGCTCCACCATCAGCGTGCCAGCGACCGGGAAGCTCATCGTGGGTGAGTGGAAGCCGTAGTCGATCAGCCGCTTCGCCACGTCGTCCACGGTGACCCCGCTGCTCTTCGTGAGCCCGCGCAGGTCGAGGATGCACTCGTGCGCGACCCGGTCGTTGTGCCCGCGGTAGAGCACCGGGAAGCTGTCGGCCAGCTGCTCGGCGACGTAGTTCGCGGACAGCACCGCCACCGCAGTCGCCGTGGTGAGGCCCTCGGCGCCCATCATCCGCACGTAGGCCCACGAGATCGGCAGGATCCCCGCCGAGCCGTACGGCGCTGCGCTGATCGGTCCGATGCCGGTGCGCTTCTCGGGCTCGGGGTGCATCCCGTGCGAGGGGAGGTACGGCGCCAGGTGCTCGCGTACGCCGACCGGCCCGACACCGGGTCCGCCGCCGCCGTGCGGGATGCAGAACGTCTTGTGCAGGTTCAGGTGCGAGACGTCGCCGCCGAACTCGCCGGGGTTCGCGTAGCCGAGCAGCGCGTTCAGGTTCGCCCCGTCGACGTACACCTGCCCGCCGGCGTCGTGCACCAGCTGGCAGAGGTCGACGATGGTGTCCTCGTAGGCGCCGTGCGTCGAGGGGTAGGTGACCATGATCGCGGCGAGGTCCTCGCGGTGCGCGTCGCACTGTGCGGCCAGGTCGTCCATGTCGACCGACCCGTCCTCGGTCGACTTGACCACCACGACCTTCATCCCGGCCATCACGGCCGAGGCGGCATTGGTGCCGTGCGCCGACGAAGGGATCAGGCAGACCCGTCGCTCGCCGTCACCGTTCGCCTCGTGGTAGCCGCGGATCGCGAGCAGCCCGGCGAGCTCTCCCTGGGAGCCGGCGTTCGGCTGGATCGAGACGCGGTCGTAGCCGGTGACCGTGGACAGCCACGACTCGAGCTGGTCGATCAGCCGCCGGTAGCCCTGCGCGTCCTCGGCCGGCGCGAACGGGTGCAGGTCGGCGAAGCCCGGCAGGCTCACCGGCTCCATCTCGGTCGTCGCGTTCAGCTTCATCGTGCACGAGCCCAGCGGGATCATCCCGCGGTCCAGCGCGTAGTCGCGCGCCGAGAGCCGCCGCAGGTAGCGCAGCATCGAGGTCTCGGAGCGGTGCGTGTTGAAGACCTCGTGGGTGAGGAACTCCGTCGTACGCCGCAGCTCGACCGGCAGCGCCTCGACCACGGCGTCCTCGCCGATACCTGTCGAAACCCCGAACGCCCCGAGCACCGCATCCAGCACGTCGGCGTCGGTCACCTCGGAGGTCGAGAGCCCCACGTGGTCGGCGTCGACGTGCCACACGTGCACCCCGGCGGCGCGTGCGGCGTCGGTCACCTCGGCCGCGCGTCCGGGGACTCGGGCCATCACGGTGTCGAAGAAGGACTCGTGCACGACCTCGACTCCCCCGGCCCGCAGGCGCTCAGCCAGCGCGAGCGCCTGGGCGTGCACCGACCTCGCGATCGCGGTGAGCCCGTCGGGGCCGTGGTAGACGGCGTACATCGACGCCACCACGGCCAGCAGCACCTGCGCGGTGCAGATGTTGGAGGTGGCCCGGTCGCGCCGGATGTGCTGTTCGCGGGTCTGCAGCGAGAGGCGGTACGCCGGACGCCCGTGCGAGTCGACCGAGACGCCGACCAGGCGGCCGGGCAGGTGTCGCTCGAGGCCCTCGCGCACGGACATGAAGCCCGCGTGCGGCCCGCCGTAGAACAGGGGCACGCCGAAGCGCTGTGAGGAGCCCACCGCGACGTCCGCGCCGAGGGTTCCGGGCGACTCGAGCAGCGTGAGGGAAAGCAGGTCGGCGGCAACGACAGCAAGAGCCCCACGCTCGTGGGCCTGCTCGATCACGGCGCGCGGGTCGAACACCCGTCCCGAGGCCCCGGGGTACTGCACCAGCACACCGCTGAGCTCACCCTCGGGCAGCCCGTCGGCGAGGTCGGCAACCACCACGTCGATGCCCATCGCGCCGGCCCGCGTGCGGATCACCTCGATCGTCTGCGGCAAAGCATCGGCGTCGACGACGAAGGGACCTTCCGCCTTCTTGTTCGCACGCCGCACCAGCGTCATCGCCTCTGCGGCGGCGGTGCCCTCGTCGAGCAGGGAGGCGTTCGACGTGGTCAGCCCGGTCAGGTCCGAGACCATCGTCTGGAAGTTCAGCAGCGCCTCGAGACGGCCCTGGCTGATCTCGGGTTGGTACGGCGTGTAGGCGGTGTACCAGGACGGGTCCTCGAGCACGTTGCGGCGTACGACGGGCGGGGTGACCGTGCCGTGGTAGCCGAGGCCGATCATCGGCACGAGCGGGTTGTTCATCGCAGCGATCTCGCGGAGCTCGGCAGCGGTGGCGCGCTCGGACGCAGCGGGCGGCAACGAGAGACCGGCGGAGCGGATCCGTCCGGGCACGGCGTCGTCCATCAGCGCGTCGAGGCTGCTGACCCCGAGCTTCTTGAGCATCTCGGTGACCTGGTGGTCATCGGGACCGATGTGACGATCGCTGAACGGGCGCGGCTCGAGGGCCGCGGCGAGAGTTCGGTCTGACATGTCACTCCTGGTCGTGAGGCGAGCTACCGATTCATCGGTGAGGACGCCTCCCCTCAGTCACAACGTCGTCGTTGCTCCTGAGTGCCAGCCTGCACGGTCCTGATGCCTGAGAGGTTGATGGGAGGAGTTGCCCCTTCGGCGTCCCGTCCGGCTCAGTGAGCCGACGCGAGAACTCTCCCGTGCGGGTTTGTCAGCAGGGACAAATCTACCAGCAACGCTCAGCCGGTCAGCCGCGCCTTGCGGCGGGCGGCCAGCTCGTCGCTGCCCAGCTCGGCCTCGGCCTCGGCGGTGCGCTCGGACGGCAGCTCGGCAAGGGAACCCTCGATCTCGCGCCACACTCCCCCGATGGCGATGCCGAAGACTCCCTGACCCCCCTGGAGCAGGTCGATCACCTGGTCGTCGCTGGTGCACTCGTAGACGGTGGCCCCGTCGCTCATCAGCGTGACCCGGGTGAGGTCGTCGGTGCCGCGAGCACGGAGGTGGGCCACGGCGGTCCGGATCTGCTGCAGCGAGATGCCGGCGTCGAGCAGGCGCTTGATCACCTTGAGCAGCAAGATGTCGCGGAAGCCGTAGAGGCGCTGCGTGCCCGAGCCGGTGGCCCCACGCACAGTGGGCTCGACCAGGCCGGTGCGGGCCCAGTAGTCCAGCTGGCGGTAGGTGATCCCCGCCGCGCTGCAGGCCGTGGGGCCGCGGTAGCCCAGGTCCTGCGGCAGCGTCGACACGTCGTCGTCGAAGAGCAGACCCTGCTCCTCGGCGTGCAGCGCTGCTTCCAGCGCCGCCTTCTCGGTCAGGGGATCGTTCTTGGTGGCCACACTTACCTCCGAAGTCAACTCCACTGAGCGTAACCCCCGGGAAGGGTTGGCTGGGGGTTCCTGCCTGAGGTAAATCAGGAGAATCGCAGCCTTGGAGTTACAGCGAAGACATTGCTGAAGGTAAACCCCCACTTGAGGGTTGGTCAAAGACATGCGCGGCGTGTCGCCAGAACCTTCAAGTTCAACTTGAAGGTGAGACTTGGCTCAGGCGGGAGGCTGACCCTGTCCCTTGTCGAAGTCCTCCGGGGAGACGTGGTCGAGGAACTCGCGGAACTTCTCCACCTCGTCCTCCTGCTCGTCAGGCACCAGGATGCCGGCGTCGTCGAGCAGCTCCTCGGAGCAGACGATCTTGGAGCCGGTCCGCAGCGCCAGCGCAATGGAGTCGGACGGGCGCGCACTCACCTCGACACCGGAGGCCAGCACCAGCGAGGCGTAGAAGACGTTGTCGCGCATCTCGGTGATCCGGATCTCCGCGACCTCGTTGCCGGTGGCCTCGAGGATGTCCTTGAGGAGGTCGTGGGTCAGTGGACGCGGCGGGACCACGCCCTGCTGGGCGAAGGCGATCGCGGTCGCCTCGACGGCACCGATCCAGATCGGGAGGTAGCGCTCCCCCATCAGCTCCCGGAGCAGCACGATGGGCTGGTTGGAGGGCATCTCCACCCGGACTCCGACGACCTCGACCTCGCGCACGAGTTCACCCTACTGCGCGGGCGGTCGGGTCAGCGCAAGGACCGCAGGCCGGCCTTCACGAGTACGGCGTGCAGCCGCACCGAGAGCACGGCCATCTCGTCCATGGTCTGCGCCGCGCGCCCCTCGGCGCCGTCCTCGCGGCTGCGCCGGATCGGCGAGACGACCTGTTCCATCAGACCGACCTCGCGGTCGGCCGCCGTCTTGAAGGAGCGCAGGTGGCGGGGCTCGATGCCGTACGCCGCCAGCTCACCGGCCACCTTGGCGATCACCAGGGCGTCGGCGTCGTAGTGCTTGGAGCCCGGTCGTGGCTTCACCAGACCGTAGTTCTCCAGTGCGTCGAGGGTCTCTTCGGTGATCTCGGCGGTCTTCACGAGCTCGCGACGCGAGATCCGCACGTCGGAGGAGCCGGAGAGCAGGGACTCCACCCCGGGTGCCGGGTTGGCCATCAGCGAGCCGGGGATGCTCGGCGAGCCGCTCAGCGGCGGCGGCTCGAGCCCCCGGTCGAGGGCGTCGAGGTGCTCCCGGATGACCTTCAGCGGCAGGTAGTGCTCACGCTGCGCCCGGATGATGTAGCGCAGCTTCTCCATGTCCTCCACGGAGTACTTGCGGTAGCCCGAAGGGGTGCGCTCGGGCTCGACCAGGCCCTCGTTCTCGAGGTGCCGGATCTTCGACTCCTTGATGTCGACGTCCGGGAACTCCGCCTTGAGGTCGGCGACGGCCTGCCCGATGGTGATCCTGCCGACCTTCTGCGCCGGCTGACGCACCGTCAGCTGTCCTTCGCGTCACTGGAGAAGAAGATCAGGCGGAACTTGCCGATGCGGACCTCGTCGCCGTTCGCCAGCTCGGCGTCGTCGACCCGGTCCCCGTTGAGGTAGGTGCCGTTGAGGCTGCCCACGTCGTGGACCCGGAAGGACCCCTCGTCCCTCCGGAACTCCACGTGCCGGCGGGAGACGGTGATGTCGTCGAGGAAGATGTCGCTCTCCGGGTGGCGACCCACCGTGGAGAGGTCGGTGTCGAGCAGGTAGCGGCTACCGGCCCCGGGCCCCCGCTGCACCACGAGCAGCGCGCTCCCCGCGGGCAGGGCGTCCACCGCGGCCGCGTCGGCGTCGTTGAGCGAGGCCCGGTCATCGGCCTCTGACTTCGCCGGAGCACCGAAGGTGATCGTCGACGTGGCGTCGTTGGGCGCGAGATCGCCGGCCGGAGGGGTCAGCGGTGTGCCGCACTGCGAGCAGAACTTGGAGCTGTCGGAGTTCTGACTTCCGCACTGCGAGCAAAAGGGCATGTCGTCGATCTCCCCGTTTCTAGTGGCCGTTCTGGTCGAAAACCTGATCACCAGAACCCTGAACCATCAGTGGAGGGTCAGGGTTCTGGCGTCAACCTATCAGCGCTGGACAACGCCACGGACGAACGTAGGCGGAGTTTTGCACGAACGTTCGCGACCGGTGCGAGCGAGGCCCGGGACGACTCAGGCGTCCAGGGTCGTCTGGTAGGCCGCGGCGTCCAGCAGGTCGGCCGATCCGCTGTTGTCGGCGACGATCTCGAAGAGCCAGCCGTCGCCGTACGGGTCGGTGTTGACCAGCTCGGGGGTGGTGTCGAGCGCCTCGTTGCGCGCCACGATCTCGCCACCCAGCGGGGCGTAGACCTCGCTCACGGACTTCGTGGACTCCAGCTCTCCCACGACGGCGCCGGAGGTGACGGTCTCCCCCACCTCGGGCAGCTGCACGAACACGATGTCGCCGAGGGCGTCCTGCGCGAAGTCGGTGATCCCGACGCGGACCGACCCCTCGGCCTGACCGGGCTCGCGCAACCACTCGTGCTCGGAGGTGTACTTCAGGTCTTCGGGAATCACGCTGCTCCTCGAGATCGCTGGGGCGGCTGCCGAGGTCCGACAGATGCCTCCCGGCAGGTTACTGCCCGGGGACCGCTTCGGCGTAGCGGGGCTTGGCGGGCGTCCTGGTGGTGGTGATCTTGATGTCGTCCGACTTCTTGATCGACACCGAGCCTGACTCGAGCTCGACGTCGTCGCTGAAACCACCCTGGAACTGCAGGGCGCCGGCGAGTGTGTCGGGGCTGCCGATCGCATCGATCACGTAGGGAGGCTTGAGCAGCACACCGTCGACGCGGATCCCTCCGGGATCGTCCTCGAAGGAGGTCTGGGCGATCACCCGGACGCGGTCGTTGATCTCGATCGCCTCGACACCGGCGTTGCGCAGCTCCTCGATGCCGTCGAGCAGGTGGTTCAGGCTGAGGTCGCCCTTGGGGTCGTCGACGGTGACCCGCACTCCGGGCCCGGTCGCCGGCACCGTCCCGGCGAGCACGCTCAGTGTCCGGACCTCCTTGCGCGCCTGCTCGAGTGCCGTCGTACGACGCTGGGTGCTGCTGCGCAACCGGTCGCGGGTCGCCTCGAGGTCGGAGATGTCGCGCTCGGCCTTGCGGGACGCGGACTGCAGGCCGTTGAGCGCCTGGATCAGCTCGGCCTGGCGCAGGCCGGTGTAGGTGTCGTCGTCGCCGGTCAGCCGTGCCTGGGTCACGGCCGCGAAGGCGAGCAGCCCGACGAGTACGGCGACGACCGCCTGCCCGCGCGACGGCGCCAGGAAGGCGTGCCGCAACCGGTCCAGCCCCGACGGAGGAGTGTCCGGCGTCATGCGTGGAAGAGGTGGCGCCGGATGGCCGCCACGTTGGAGAAGATCCGGATGCCGAGCACGACGACCACCCCGGTGGACAGCTGCGCGCCCACGCCGAGCTTGTCGCCGAGGAACACGATGACTGCCGCGATCAGCACGTTGCTGATGAAGGAGATGACGAACACCTTGTCGTCGAAGATGCCGTCGAGGAAGGCCCGGAAGGCGCCGAAGACCGCGTCGAGCGCGGCGACGACGGCGATCGGCAGGTAGGGCTCGAGTGAAAGCGGCACGTCCGGGGTCAGGACGAGGCCGAGGACGACACCGACGACCAACCCGATGATCGCGATCATGACGCTCCTCTACTGCTTCTGGTTGGCATAGCGCAGGGACACCTCGGTGCCAGGAAGCCGCAGCGAGGACACCGATGTCATGCTCAGCCGCAGGCCGACCTCGCGCTGCAGGTCCAACCATGCCTGACCGCTCGAGGTTTCTGCGAAACGTGCCTGCAGCGTGTCCTTGTTGCCGATCGCGGTGACGACGTAGGGACGGCTCAGCGAGCGGGCGTTGACCGTGATGGCCCCGCCGGCGAGCCGGATCGTGCTCAGGTTGGTCAGCCGCTGGCCATTGACCGCGATGGCCTCGGCGCCGGCTTCCCACAGCCCGTTGACGAGCTTCTGCAGGTCCGAGTCGAGCACCTCGTTGCGGGCGCTGCTGGCACCGGGGGCGTTGTCGGCGACCGCACGCACCCCGGGCCCGCGGACCGGGACGGTCCCCGCCTTGATGCCGAGCAGCTTGATCGTGTCCAGCAGCCCCTGGGCCGAGGTGTCGCTGCGCAGCTGCCGCGACTCGAGCGTCGCCGCGTCCACCCGGAGCGCCCGGAGCCGCGCGCGCTCGTCGCTGAGCTGGTTGCGCGCCTCGCTGACCTGGCTCGCGAGCTCGCGCCGCTCGCGCTCGTCGTTGTCTGCGTTGCGCGAGGTCTGGACGGCCGCAGTGACCACCAGGACGGCGAAGACCGCCATCGCCAGCGCGCCCATCAGTCCGATCCGGCGCTGCGGCTTGGGGTCCGACCCCGATGCCTTGCGCTCGGAGACGTAGGCGTAGTCCTCGTCGAGGGTGTGGGTGGTCAGGTAGTCCAGCAGGCCCATCGTCGCCTGGGGCGGGAGCCGGTCCGAGGGCTCCATCTACTGGTCCGTGAGGCTCGGGGCACGCCGGTCACGGTCGGCCATCAGCTTGCGGACCTGCCAGGCGTAGAGCAGCCCGGCCCACCAGTAGAGCCCGATCCCCCAGATCGCGAACGCCCAGCCGAAGACCTCGGCCAGCGTCGGGATGGGCCCCTCGCCGTCGCCGAGGAAGAGCATCGGGAAGGAGTAGAGCAGCGCGGCAGTCGCGGCCTTGCCGAGGTAGTGCACCGGCAGCGCCGAGTAGCCGCGGGTGCGCAGGAACGGGACCAGGATCCAGAGCAGTGCGTCACGCAGCGGGATGATCACCGCGACCCACCACGGGATGATGTCGCGGTAGAGCAGTCCGATGACCGCGGCGAGGATGTAGAGGCGGTCGGCGACGGGGTCGAGGATCTCTCCCAGCTTGGACATCTGGTCGAGCCGGCGGGCGAGGTAACCGTCGAGCCAGTCGGAGAAGCCGGCGATCATCAGGACGACGAGGGCCCAGACGTCGGCCTCGGGGCCGATCACGAGCCAGAGGAACAGGGGTACGCCGGCCAGCCGCAACATGCTGATGATGTTGGGAAGCGTCCACACCGCTGAGGTGCGCGCGCCGTCCGGCTGCCGGGCCACGGGTCCCTCCTGACGGGTCGTCGGAGGTCACCCTATCCGCGGCGGTTTCAGTTCAGGCAGCAACCACACCGGGGGCAGTGCGCGCGCTTGCTGGCACCGATCTCCTGGCCACAGCCGCAGACGAGGATGGTGGTGACGCCAGACCCACTGGCGTTCGATGACCCGTAGAGGGCCGCTTCTGTCGCAATCATTGAAAGCTCCTTGATCTCCTCTCCCATAGGACGCCTTGTCCGTTATGTCTGGGGGCGCAACACGCGGAAATAGTCCGAAATGACCATGGATTTTGACCCAGGCAGGCCACTACATTGCTTGACCGGTCTGGACCGGTTGAAATGACTATGGTGCATTTGTCGCATATATGCCTAGCGCTGGGCGGGCCACCCGGTGTATGCCTCGGCCAGGTAGGTCGACCCGGCGCGTGAGGACACCACCGTCGAGAGCTCACCGATCTGGCGGCGTACGTCGAACGGGCTGGCGTCGGCACCGAGGTGGAGCATCGTGGTCATCCAGTAGGAGAAGTGCTGCGCCTTCCAGACACGCGCCAGGGCCCGGGAGGTGTAGTCGTCGAGCAGGGTGCCGTCGTTCTTGGCCAGCGCCCGCTCGAGCTCCTCGGCGAGGACGCGCACGTCGGCGAGCGCGAGGTTGAGGCCCTTGGCGCCCGTCGGCGGCACCGTGTGCGCCGCGTCGCCGGCCAGCAGCAGGTTGCCGTGCCGCATGGGCTCCTGAACGAAGCTGCGGAACGGCAGCACCGTCTTCGAGGTGATCGGTCCCTGCTTCAGCGTGTAGCCGTTCGCGCCGACGCGCGCCTGGAGCTCCTCCCAGACGCGGTCGTCGGACCAGTCGTCGACGTCGGTGTCCACGTCGCACTGGAAGTACATCCGCTGCAGCGTGTCGGTGCGTTGGCTGATCAGCGCGAACCCGCGGTCGGAGTGGTTGTAGATCAGCTCCGGTGCACTCGGAGGCGCCTCGCACAGGATGCCGAACCAGGCGAACGGGTACTCCCGCGAGTACTGCCGGCGCTGGCTCTCCGGGAAGGCCCGTCGGCAGATGCTCCGAGACCCGTCCGAGCCCACCAGGTAGTCGCACCGAAGCTCGTGACTGATGCCGTCGGCATCGGTGAACAGCACACCGGGGCTCTCGTCGGTCACGTCGACCACCGACACGTCCGAGACGCCGAAGCGAACGTCTCCCCCGTCACGCTCGCGCGCGTCGGCGAGGTCGATGAACACGTCGGTCTGCGGATAGAGCTGCACCGAGGCGTCGACCAGGTCCTGGAAGTCGATCCGGTGCCCCGCTCCCCCGAAGGCCAGGTCGATGCCCTCGTGACGGTAGCCGTCGTGGAGCACCCGCTCGGAGACGCCGGTCTCCACGAGCAGCCGCACGCTGTCCTGCTCCAGGATCCCGGCGCGGTGCGTCTCCTCGATCTCGCGGCGCGTGCGTACGTCGATGGCGACGGACTCGATGCCGGCGAGGGCGAGCAGGTGGGAGAGCATCAGGCCCGCGGGGCCACCTCCGACGATCCCGATGGTGGTGCGCGTCCGTGTCGTGGGCATGACCCGAGCATCGCCTTCGGCGGTGTCGAGCGGCCACCCCGGGCTTCCGGTCAGTGGAAGCGGTCCACGGAGGTGGACGGGTCGACCATCGCCCGGCCGATGCTCCGTGCCGCGACCTGCATCGCGGTGACCAGCTTGGCCCGGTCCTTGCGCAGGCTGGGCAGCACGATGCCGAGGGAGGCGACCACCTCGTTCCTGGCCCTGATCGGCACCGCCACCGAGCACGCGCCGAGGCTCATCTCCTCGACCGTGGTGGCGTAGTCGTCCCTGCAGCACCCGGGCCAGCTGCCGGCGCAGCGTGCCCGGCTGGTTGATCGTGTACGCCGTGATCCGGGTCAGGTGGGCGAGCACCTCGACCTGGACGGCGGCGGGTGCGTGGGCGAGCAGCACCTTGCCGACCCCGGTCGCGTGCATCGGCAGCCGCGACCCGATCGTGCTGACCACCGGCACGGACGCGTGCCCGGAGAGGCGGTCGAGGTAGAGCACCTGCGTCCCGTCCCGTACGGCGAGGTGCACGGTCGCGAGCGTCGCGCCGTACAGGTCGTGGAGGTACGGCGACGCCAGCTGCCGCAGCCCGGTGTTGACCGGGGCGAGCAGGCCGACGTCCCACAGCCGCCGGCCCACGACGTACTCCCCCGAGCCGGTGCGGCTGAGCGCGCCCCAGGCGACCAGCTCCGCGACCAGGCGGTGGGCGGTCGGCACGGGCAGCTGGGCCCGCTCCGCGAGCTGGCTCAGCGAGAGCCGTCGGTGGGTCGCGTCGAAGGCGCCGATCAGCGCCAGTGCCCTGCTGGTGACCGTGGCTCCGGCCTTCGAGACGTTGCCCGCCATCCGGCCATCGTTCCACTGGATGGAAGCAGGCGCCAGAGGCGCGCCAGACTAGCCGCACTGGTCGTGACCGAGGTCGTCGACGCGAACGGCGCCGGTGACGCCTTCCGTTCAGTGGAACACTGCGTACCGCAAGGACGCGCTAGTCCGTCGTAGGTTCTGTCCGTGACGGATACACAGGCAGAGATCAACCACGAGATCGCCACGATCAGGGACGGCTACGAGCGTGCCGGCGTCGACGAGACCCAGCCGCGACTCGACTACCCGCCCTACCGGAGCAGCCTGCTGCGCCACCCCACCAAGGACCTGCACCACGCCGACCCGGAGACCATCGAGCTCTTCGCTCCGGTCTTCGGCCACAGCGACGTGGGACTGCCGGAGTCCGACCTGACCATCCAGCACACCGGTGAGCCGGTCGGTGAGCGGATCGTCGTGACGGGGCGCGTCCTCGACGGCGACGGTCGTCCGGTGCGTCATCAGCTCGTCGAGATCTGGCAGGCCAATGCGGCGGGTCGCTACATCCACAAGCGCGACCAGCACCCGGCACCGATCGACCCGAACTTCACCGGAGCGGGCCGCGCCCTGACCGACGGCGACGGTGTCTACTCCTTCTCCACGATCAAGCCCGGCCCCTATCCGTGGAAGAACCACCACAACGCCTGGCGCCCCGCGCACGTGCACTTCTCCCTGTTCGGGACGGAGTTCACGCAGCGGATGATCACCCAGATGTACTTCCCCGGCGACCCGCTCTTCAGCCTCGACCCGATCTACCAGGCGATCGTCGACCCGAAGGCCCGCGAGCGTCTCGTCGCGACGTACGACCACGACGTGACGCAGCACGAGTGGGCGACCGGCTACCGATGGGACATCGTGTTGACCGGCACCCACCGCACGCCGATGGAGGAAGAGGAGGTCCAGGCATGACGCTCACGCCCACGCCGGGCCAGACGATCGGGCCGTTCTACGGCTATGCCCTCCCCTACCCCGGCGACAGCGAGCTCGTCCCACCCGGGCACCGCGACGCGATCCGCCTGCACGGCACGGTGTACGACGGCGCCGGCGAGCCCGTCCCCGACGCACTGCTCGAGATCTGGCACGCGGATCCGGAGGGTCAGGTCGCACAGGCCGAGGGGTCGCTGCGCCGCGACGGGTGGACCTTCACCGGCTGGGGCCGCGCGGCCGTCGACGGCACCGGTCACTACTCCTTCACGACCGTGCTGCCCGGGCCGACCGAGCCCGGTGCCGCGCGAATCATCGCGATGACCTTCTTCGCCCGCGGTCTGCTCAACCGGCTCTTCACCCGCATCTACCTGCCGGTCGAGGGCACCGACCTCGACAGCGACCCGCTGCTCCAGTCACTGCCGGAGGACCGCCGGTCCACCCTGGTCGCCATCCCGGACGAGCACGGCTTCCGCTTCGACATCCGGCTGCAGGGCGACGACGAGACCGTCTTCCTCCAGTTCCCTGGTGCCTGATGTCCGACCTGCTCTGGCCCGGCGACGAACGCGCCGAGCGACTGTTCGCACCGGCCACGGTGCTGTCCGCGCTCGTGCGGGTCGAGGCCGCCTGGCTGCAGGCTCTGGTCTCGGCCGGGATTGCGCCGGCGTCGGCGCGCGAGGACCTCGCAGGTCTGCTGACCGGACGTGACGTGGATGCCGTGGCGGTCCGGTCCGAGGCCTCCGGCAACCCGGTCATCCCGGCGCTGGGCCTGCTCCGCGAGCGGCTGAACGAGCGCAACCCGGTCGCGGCCCAGTGGGTCCACCGGGGCCTGACCAGCCAGGACGTGCTCGACACCGCACTGGCCCTGTGCGCCCGCGACACTGCCCGCCGGGTGCTCTCCGACCTCGACAGGCAGGTCGCAGCACTCGTCCCCCTCGCCGACCGCCACCGCGACGACCTGATGGCCGGCCGGACGCTGACCCAGCACGCCGTACCGATCACCTTCGGCCTGAAGGCAGCGCAGTGGCTGCAGGGCGTGCTCGACGCGCGCGACGACCTGCGACGTGAGGCTCGCCGGCTGCCCGCGCAGTTCGGCGGTGCCGCCGGCACCCTGGCCGCGACAGCAGAGCTGATCGCACTGTCCGGCTCCCCGGCCGACCTGCAGACAGTGGTCGCCGACGCCACCCGCAGCCTCGGCCTCGAGCCGGCCCCGCCGTGGCACACCAGCCGCGCCCCCTTCACTCGGTACGCCGACGCGCTCGTCCGGGCCACCGACGCCTGGGGGCGGATCGCGAACGACGTGCTGCTGCTGAACCGGCCCGAGCTCGGCGAGCTGTCCGAGGACACCGTCGAGGGCCGCGGCGGATCCTCGACGATGCCGCAGAAGGCCAACCCGGTGCTCTCCGTGCTGATCCGTCGCGCGGCCCTGACCGCTCCGGGACTCGCCGCCCAGCTCCACCTGGCCGCGGCCGGCTCCGTCGACGAGCGCCCCGACGGCGCCTGGCACGTCGAGTGGTCCACGCTGGCCACGCTGTCGCGCCACACCGTCACCGCCGGCTCCCAGACCGCCGAGCTGCTCGACGGGTTGCACGTCGACACCGGCAGGATGGCGGCCGTGGTGAAGCAACGAACCTCTGCCCTTCTCGCCGAGCAGCGCAGCCTCGGCGCGCTGTTCGACTCAGGCGCGCCACGTGACCCCGACTTCGACCCCAGCCACTACCTCGGCGCGACCTCAGCGGTGATCGACCAGATCCTCGCCCGGGCCCGCGCCGGCCAGGAGAGCCCGTGACCGTCCCGACCATCACCGCCGTCCGGCTCACCGGTGCGGCCAACCGTGCCGAGCTGCCCCTGCTGGTGCTCGGCCCCTCTCTCGGAACCTCCGCAGCCACCCTCTGGACGGAGTGCGCCGCCGGACTCACCGACGTCTTCGACGTGGTCGCCTGGGACCTTCCGGGCCACGGCTACAACACCTCCGTCGGCGACGAGTCGTTCGCGATGGACGAGCTGGCGCGTGGGGTGCTCAAGGTGCTGGAGCCGATCCTCGAGCAGCGCGACGACTTCGGCGGCTCGTTCGCCTATGCGGGCGACTCCGTGGGCGGTGCCGTCGGCCTGCAGCTGCTCCTCGACCATCCCGACCGGGTCACCAGCGCTGTCCTGCTCTGCACCGGCGCGAAGATCGGCGACCCCGCGATGTGGGCCGGACGGGTCGGCCAGGTCGAGCGTGTCCGGCACCTCGGTGATGGTCTCCGGCTCGGCCGAGCGCTGGTTCGGACCCGGCTTCCTGGACCGGTCGCCGGCAGCAGGCGCAGCGCTGCTGCACGCGCTGCAGGACACCGACGACCGCGGCTACATCCAGGTGTGCGAGGCGCTGGCGGAGTTCGACGTCCGCGACCAGCTCTCGAAGATCGACGGCACCGGTCCTCGCGGTCTCCGGCTCCGAGGACGGTGTCACCCCGACCTCAGGTCTGGGCGAGATCGCCGAGCAGCGTGCAGCACGGCCGGCTGGTCGAGCTGGACGGTGTCGCCCACCTTGCTCCGGCCGAGGCACCTGCCGAGGTCGCCGGGTTGATCCGTCAGCACGTCCTCGGCGAGGAGCCGATCCGTCGAGGCGGTCCCCGGCTCGGCGTACGACGCGGGCATGGTGGTGCGTCGCGAGGTGCTCGGCGACGCCCACGTGGACCGGGCCACGGCCGGCGCGACCGACTTCACCCGCGAGTTCCAGGAGTTCATCACCGAGTACGCCTGGGGTCGCATCTGGACGCGGCCCGGCCTCGACCGGCGCAGCCGATCGCTGATCACCCTCACCGCCCTGATCGCCCGCGGTCACCACGAGGAGCTCGCGATGCACGTGCGCGCTGCCCGGACCAACGGCCTGACCAACGACGAGATCAAGGAGCTCATCCTGCAGAGCGCCATCTACTGCGGCGTACCGGATGCCAACACGGCCTTCCGGATCGCCCAGGGCGTCCTGGCCGAGCTCGACACACCAGGAGGAGACGCATGAGCGCGTTCGTGTACGACGCCGTCCGCACCCCGTTCGGCAAGTTCAACGGCGGTCTGGCGGGCATCCGCCCTGACGACCTGGCCGCCACCGTGCTGACCGCGATCCGCGACCGGAACCCCGACCTCGACCCCGTCGCTGTGGACGAGGTCCTGCTCGGCAACGCCAACGGCGCCGGTGAGGAGAACCGCAACGTGGCCCGGATGGCCAGCCTGCTCGCCGGCTTCCCGGTCTCGGTGCCCGGCTCCACGGTCAACCGACTGTGCGGCTCCTCGCTGGACGCCGCGATGGCCGGGTCGCGGATGATCGAGACCGGCGACGCCGAGATCGTGCTGACCGGCGGCGTGGAGTCGATGACCCGGGCTCCCTGGGTGCTGCCCAAGCCGAGCCGCGCCTTCCCCGCCGGCAACCTCGAGGCCGTCTCCACCACGCTGGGCTGGCGGCTGGTGAACCCGGAGATGCCCTCGGAGTGGACCGTCTCGCTCGGCGAGGCCAACGAGCAGCTCCAGGAGAAGTACGGCGTCTCCCGCGAGCGGCAGGACGCCTTCGCCGCGCGCTCGCACGACCTCGCCGACCAGGCCTGGAACGACGGCTTCTACGACGACCTGGTCGTCGGTGTCCCGGGCACGGACGTGGCTCGTGACGAGTCGATCCGACCCGGGTCGAGCGCGGGGTCGCTCGCGAAGCTCAAGCCGTCCTTCCGACCCGACGGGACGATCACGGCGGGCAACGCCTCGCCGCTGAACGACGGGGCCTCGGCGGTCCTGCTGGGGTCGGAACACGCCTCGCTCGGACGCGACCCGATGGCCCGGATCGCCGGCCGCGCCGCGCACGCGCTGGAGCCGCAGAGCTTCGGCTACGCGCCGGTCGAGGCAGCGGAGAAGGCTCTCGCGCAGGGCCGGCATCGGCTGGTCCGACGTCGGTGCGGTCGAGCTCAACGAGGCCTTCGCCGTGCAGTCACTGGTGTGCCTGGACGCCTGGAAGGTCGACCCGGAGATCGTGAACACCCGCGGCGGGGCGATCGCGATCGGCCACCCGCTCGGGGCCTCCGGCGGCCGGATCCTCGGCACGCTTGCCAAGGTCCTGCGCGAGGGCGGCCACCGCTGGGGCGTCGCGGCCATCTGCATCGGGGTGGGCCAGGGCCTGGCCGTGGTGCTGGAGAACGTCGCGTGACCGACGTACTCGATTCCTCGGGTGCGGCCGACGAGGCCGTCGCCGACATCCCCGACGGGGCGACCGTGCTGATCGGTGGCTTCGGCACGGCCGGCCAGCCGATGGAGCTCATCGACGCCCTGCGCCGCCACGGCGCGAAGGACCTGACCGTGGTGAACAACAACGCGGGCAACGGCGACACCGGCCTGGCCGCGCTGCTCAAGACCGGCAACGTCGCCAAGATCATCTGCTCGTTCCCGCGGCAGAGCGACTCCTGGGTCTTCGACGACCTCTACCGCTCCGGCCGGATCGAGCTCGAGGTGGTGCCCCAGGGCAACCTCGCCGAGCGGATGCGTGCCGCCGGTGCCGGCATCGGTGCGTTCTTCAGCCCGACCGGGGTCGGGACGCCGCTGGCCGAGGGCAAGGAGGAACGCACCATCGACGGACGCGACTACGTGCTGGAGTACCCGATCCGCGGCGACTTCGCGCTGATCAAGGCGCACACCTCCGACCGGATGGGCAACCTGCTCTACCGCAAGACGGCCCGCAACTTCGGGCCGGTGATGGCCACGGCCGCGTCCACGACCATCGCGCAGGTCGCATCGGTGGTGTCGACGGGCTCGCTGGACCCGGAGAACGTCGTGACGCCGAGCATCTACGTGGACCGGGTGGTGCTGACATGAGCTCGCCCCTGACGAAGGACCAGATCGCGAAGCTGATCGCCGAGGACATCCCCACCGGCGCGTTCGTCAACCTCGGCATCGGCCAGCCGACGCTGGTCGCCGACCACCTCGACCTCGAGAAGGGCGTCGTCCTGCACACCGAGAACGGCATGCTCGGGATGGGCCGCGCTGCCGTGGACGACGAGGTCGACTGGGACCTGATCAACGCCGGCAAGATCCCCGTCGTGGAGACCCCGGGAGCGTCGTACTTCCACCATGCCGACTCCTTCGCGATGATGCGCGGCGGCCATCTCGACGTCTGCGTGCTCGGCGCCTTCCAGGTCTCCGTGCGCGGCGACCTCGCCAACTGGCACACCGGCGCCGACGACGCCATCCCCGCCGTGGGCGGTGCGATGGACCTCGCGATCGGCGCCAAGGACGTGCTGGTGATGATGACGCTGTTCGCCAAGGACGGCACCTCGAAGCTGGTCCCCGAGTGCACCTACCCCCTCACCGGCGTCGCCTGCGTCAGCCGGGTCTACACCGACCACGGCGTCTTCGAGATCACCGAGGACGGCGTCCGCGTCCGGGAGGCGTACGGCGCCACACTCGACGAGCTCCGCGAGCGAACCGGGCTCGACCTGCTCGACTGACGACATGTTCCTACGGCCGGGACTTTCGTCCCTGCCGCTGACGAAGGATCTGCGCGATGCTGGAGACATGCTCGTACAGGACCTCATGACCAGTGAACCGCTCACCGTCACCGGCGAGTGGAGTGTCAAGGAAGCCGTGGTGCTCGCGGCCCAGCGGCACGTGTCGGCCTTGCCCGTGGTGGACGCGCACGGCCGGATCTGCGGCATCGTCACCGAGGCCGACCTGATCCGCGACGGGTTCGCGCACGACGTACGCGCCCACGAGCTGCCACACGACGACTCCGATCGCTCGCCGGCACGCCTGGTCGCCGAGGTGATGTCCTCACCGGCGATCACGGTCCGCGAGAGGGCCGACCTCGCCGAGGTGGTGGATCTGATGACCTCCGCGAGGCTGAAGAGCCTCCCCGTGGTCGACGGTGACGGACGCCTCGTCGGCATGGTCAGCCGCAGCGACGTGGTCCGGGTCCGCGCCCGTGCCGACAACGTCCTCGAGCGCGAGATCGCCGACGTCCTGCGCTCCCTCGAGCACCCCGACTGGCAGGTCGAGGTCCACGACGGCATCGCGGAGATCACGGGCCCGGACAACCCGCTCGACCGGTCCATCGCCCAGGTCGCCGCCAGCAGTGTCGCCGGGGTCGTGGACGTCAGGCTGCGCTGAGGCTCAGTGCTCGAGGTAGGTCGCGGCCATGTCCAGCTCGCCGTGGCCCGCGTCGACCGCGCGGGCGAGGTGGTCGCGGATGCCGGGCATCGGGCCGAGCTCGGTGCCGGCGCCCTTCGCCGCGGCCAGGATCAGGTCGACGTCCTTGAGGGCGCCGGCCAGGGCGAACGCCGGATCGTAGGAGCCGGCGAGCATGGCCTTGCCCTTGAGCTGGACGTACGGCGCGTCCATCGCGCCTCCTGACACCGCCTCGAGGAACAGCGCGGGATCGAGGCCGAGGTCGCGGGTGAGGGCGAGCGAGTCGGCGATCCCCTCGAGCACGGTGGCCACCCAGGCGTTCGCGGTGAGCTTCAGGCGGGAGCCGGCACCGGCCTCGCCCACCCACATCGTGCGGCTGCCGATCGCCTCGAACACCGGCGTCACCGTCTTCTTGGCGGCGTCAGGTCCCGAGGCGAGCACCACGAGCGCGCCGTCCTCAGCAGGCTTGCGCGTGCCGAGCACGGGAGCATCGACCAGGCTGACGCCGAGGTCCTTGGCCAGGTCGACGACCCGGTCGGATCCCTCGACGCCGATGGTGCTCTGCTGCACCCAGACTGTGCTCTCACCGAGGTGGCCGCGCGTCTGCTCCATGATCTCGAGGACGCTGTCCGCGTCGTACAGCATGGTGATCACGACATCGGCGCCGTCGACGGCCTCGGCCACCGACTCAGCGACCTCGGCGACGTCTGACAGGGCTTGTGCCTTGGCGCTGCTGCGGTTCCACACCCGCAGGGGCAGGCCGGCGGCGGCGATGTTGCGGGCCATGCCGGCTCCCATGGTGCCGATTCCGAGCAGGGCGACAGTGGGGTTCTCAGTCATGGGTCCAACGCTACTCAGGCGGCGGGAGACCAGAGGATGTCGGGGCGTCTCGTCGTAGTCCTGGCGGCTTGACGATGCGTACCGTTGCGATCCGTCACGAGGACGCGCCCGTGAGGTGTGACCCAGGTGAACCTGCCTTCGCGCTGCTTCACCTTCCACCCCGCATGCGTCTTGATGCGGTGGTGATGTCGCACCAGCTTGCCGAGGTTGTCCTCCGCCGTCTGTCCCGGCGGACCGTTCTCGTCGTAGGCAACCGTGTGGTCGCGGTCGAGCTTGCGACTCATCGAGGATGCGAACGGGAACACGTCGGCCGGCTTGCTCAGCTGCAACCGTTCGTCGATGGCTGCCGGGACCTCGTAGCAGTCCGCGGCCATGCCCGCGTTGAGGTCGATCACCGGCTTCAGGGTGACCTGATGGTGTCCGAGCAGGTCGATCAGCTGGTCACGGGTCAGTGCGCCGAGCTCCTCGGCGCGGGCAACTCCCTGACCCTGCAGGGTCGACGGGGTGAGGTGCACGTAGACCCGGGCCTGCGGGCGGACCTTGCTCGCGGACGCAGTGCGGATCATCTCCGCCACGACCTCCGGGCAGTCGGACTCCCCCGCACCGACCAGCAGCTTCAGCGCCGCAAGCGGGTTGGCCAGCAGGGTCACCGCCGCGGCTCGAAGCTCGTCGAGCGACTGCGTGCGCTGGACGTCGCTGCCGTGCTCCTGAAGCAGGTGCGCGAGGTGGTCGACGGTGCCGTAGAAGCGATGCATCCCGACGCTCGCTCCCCTCGCAACGAGGGTCCGGTTGCCCTGCTCTTCCGTGGGGCTGAGCCAGACCGAGCGCGCTGCGGCCGCTTCCTCGGCCTTCCGCTGGGCGAGCGCCGGATCGGCCTCGACCACGCGGGCCTCCACCAACCTCAGCAGGCGCCCGGGCGGCAACGTCGCGAGCACGTCGGCGACGGCAGCGTCGACCCACCTCGCCTGCTCGTCGGTGAGAGCACTCGTCGCCGCGGCGATCTTGCGAGCGACCCACACCTCGAGTCGGCCCGCTGCCAGGGACAACCAGGTGCTCGGCAACCGCGCTTCGATGTCAACGGCATCGGCCATCCAGTGCCGACCGGCCAACGGGTGCAGCTCGAGAGCCGCAGCGAACTCTGCCGCGGCGTACTCATCGACCGGCAGCCCCACCGCACCCAAGGGTGTCGGCCGACGACGAGGATCGGCCAGCTGGTCGGGGTCGGTGACCAGGTGCTCCAGGGCCCAGTCGCGGGCGAGCTGCAGCCGCTCGAACTCCGCCCTCCGGACCGCCACCAGGTTGGCCTCCACGCGCGCCAGCACCCGGTGCGTGGCGAGGGTAGGAGTGCTGCTCATGCCTCCAATTGTGCTACGAACATGTGTTCGAGTCAAGAGTTTTCATGCAGCCTGTGGATGATTCCGACCGCTGGTTGAGCTTGTCGAAACCTCCCCCGGCGCCTCGATGGGTTTCGACAGGCTCAACCGGCGTGGAGCCGGCTCGGCCAGTACGGCCCACCCGATGGACGGCCGCCCTTCACGCGACCCCGAAGCAGACGTCACCGGCCATTCACCGGCCGCGCGCATGGTCAAGCCATGCGAGTCGCCATCGTGACCGAGTCCTTCCTCCCCCATGTCAACGGCGTCACCAACACGGTGCGGCACACCGCCGACAGGCTGCTCCAGCGCGGGCACCAGGTCCTGATCATCGCGCCCGGGCCGGGTCCGAGCAGCCACGGCGCCGCCCAGGTGGTGCGGGTGCGGTCGGTGCCGCTGCCGGGCTACCGGTCGTTCTCGCTCGGCCTGCCCGACTCGGCCGTCGAGCGCGCCCTGGTCGACTTCGCGCCCGACGTCGTCCACCTCGCGTCACCGATCCTGCTCGGCGCCGTCGGACTGCGGGCCGCACGTCGCCTCGGCATCCCGACGGTGGCGATCTACCAGACCGACATCGGCGCCTTCGCTCGGCAGTACGGCGTCCGCGCGCTGCCGGTCATCGAGCGGTGGGTGGGCTGGATCCACCGCCGCTCGTCGCGGACCCTGGCTCCCTCGTCGACCTCCTACGACCAGCTCGCCGCCCTCGGCGTACCGAACCTGCACGTCTGGCGCCGCGGCGTCTCCCTCGACCTGTTCGGGCGGGTCCACCGCAGCGAGCGGCTCCACCGCGAGTTCGCGGGCGGGACCGGCCGCGTGGTGATCGGGTACGTCGGCCGGCTGGCCGCCGAGAAGCAGGTACGCCGGCTCGTCGAGCTGGCCGACCTCCCCGGCACCAGGCTGGTCGTCATCGGCGACGGCCCCCTGCGTTCATGGCTGGAGAACCGTCTCCCGGACGCGACCTTCACCGGGATGCTCGGCGGTGCGGAGCTCGCGAAGGCGTTCGCCTCGCTCGACGTGTTCGTGCACCCCGGCGAGGGCGAGACCTTCTGCCAGACCGTGCAGGAGGCCCAGGCCAGCGGCGTGCCGGTCGTCGCACCGGCGGCCGGCGGACCGATCGACCTGATCGACCACGGCCGCACCGGGTTGCTCTACGACCCCAGGGACAGGGCGTCCCTGCGACACGCCGTCGCGACCCTGGTCGATGACCCCGCCCTCCGGTGGTCCGTCTCGCGTCAGGCGCGCAAGCAGGTGATGGGCCGGACCTGGGCCCACGTCGTCGACGAGCTGGTCGACCTGCACTACGCGGCGGTCGTCGGGCCCGACGAGCGGGAGCTGGTGGCTTGACCGGGCGGTCCGTCGTACGCGTCCTGGCGCCGGGCGCAGCGGTGGCGGGTGGCGCGGCGGTCGCCGTCCTCGGCGGGCGGGAGCTGATCCGGAGACAGGCAGTGATCGCGCGGCGTGCCATCGGCAAGCCGTTCGGCGAGGATGCGCACCGGGCCGACAAGACCTACCGGAAGAAGCTCGGCGACCCGATCGACCTGCTCCTGCTCGGCGACTCCATCGCGGCAGGCCTCGGGGCGGATCGGCCCAAGCGCACCCTCGGCGCTCAGCTGGCCAAGAGGCTGGCCGACCGCACCAGCCGGTCGGTGCGACTGCACAGCGCAGCCGTCGTCGGTTCGGAGACGTCGATGCTGCGCGCGCAGCTCGCCGGGCTCCCGTCCGGCTACGTGGCAGACGTCGCCGTCATCGTGGTCGGCGGCAACGACGTGACCCACCGGGTGAAGACCTCGGTCTCGTGCGACCACCTCGCTGCCGCCGTGACTGCGTTGCAGGGCCAGGGCACGAAGGTCGTCGTCGGCACCTGTCCCGACCTCGGAGCCCTTGCGCCACTCCCCCAGCCGCTGCGCGCGATGGCCGGCCTGGCCTCCCGACAGCTCGCGGTCGCGCAGCGAGACGTCGTCATCGGACTCGGCGAGCGAGCGGTGTCACTGCGCGACGTGGTCGGCCCGTTCTTCGTCGCCGAGCCCGGGAAGATGTTCGCGATGGACCGCTTCCATCCCTCGAGCGCCGGCTACCGGCGTACGGCGAAGGCCATCCTGCCCAGCGTGCTCGCCGCCCTCGGGGACGAGTCGGAGCTGCCGTTCGGCCACCACGCACCGATCAGCCCGGTGCGCAGCGGCTGATCGGTCAGGCGATGACGGCGTCGATCGTCTTCTTCAGGGCGCTCGGCTGGGCCGGGCTCTTGGGAGCCTTCTTCTTCGCCTTCAGCATGTCGGCGCCGAGGTCCTGGAGTGCTTTGCGACCGAGCCCCTCACGCACCTTGGGGAACCACTCCTTCTCCTCCTCGTCGATGTGGTGGTCGACGTTCTCGATGAGGACCGTGGTCTTGGCGGTGAACCGCTCGGCGTCGGGCTTCATCGCGAACAGCTCCATCACCAGCACGTCGGCCACGTGGTGCTCCTCGTAGGACTCGAGCACGTCGTCCTCGAGCTCGGGGAGAAGCTCACGCACCCGCGGGTACATCACCTCGTTCTCGATGTAGGTGTGCACGGTGAGCAGCTCGATCATCTTCTTGACGAGCTTTCCCTTGGTGGCATGGGCGTTCTCGCCGGCCTTCTGGAAGTCGCGGAAGACCTTGCGGATCTCCTTGTGGTCGTTCTTGAGCAGGACGATGGCGTCAGTGGACATGAAGCTCCTCAGCAACGGGCGAATGTGCGAGGCCAGTACCCGGCGCGATGAACGCAACACGCAAGGGAACCCTTAGGTCCGCGCCCGAGCCCTGTCCGCAAGGGCGTACGCCGCCTCGAAGCCGGCGAGCGGCACCGACCAGTCCAGAGCCGGCGCGTGCTTCTGGTTGTGCTCCACCATGGCCCGCCGCAGCTCGCCGTTGCTCGCCAGCCCGACCAGAGCGTCGGCCATCTCGTCGTCGTCCTCGCAGAGCAGGCCCTCGGTGCCGTCCAGGACGAACTCGCCCACTCCCCCGCTGCGCATGGCAACGACCGGCAGCCCGGCCGCCCTCGCCTCGAGTGCTGCAAGGCCGAAGGACTCCTGGTGAGACGGGGCGACGAACACGTCGCTGTGCCGGTAGAGCTCGCGGATCTGCTCGCGGGTGCAGGAACCGGCCAGCTCGACCCAGTCGCCGATCCCGAGTGCGTCGATGCGTGCCCGCAACTTGTTCTCGAGCGGCCCGTCGCCCACGATCACCGCACGCAGGGGCACGGAGGCCGCGACGTCCTGCCGCGCCCGGGCAAGCACGTCGAGCAGCTGCATCGGCCGCTTGCGGCCCGCGAGTCGCATCACGGTGACCAGCGTGACCGGGCGCTCCGGCTCCGGCACGGCCGGGTGCTCGCGCCACCACTGGACCTCGACCGCGTTGGGTACGACGGTCACGGGTGTGCCGGGCGCAAGTGAGCTCTTCATCGCGGCCGCAGCGGCGGCGCTGACGGCCGTCCACTCGACCGGCCATCGGTTCCAGCCCGAGATGGCGCCGATGGTGCGAACCCACCCCTCGCGGCCGTTCCACATCGAGTGCACGGTGGTGATCGTCGGGACCCCGGCTCGTACGGCGGCCTGGGCGACCTTCGTCGAGAACGGAGAGGCGACCGAGAGGTGCGCGTGGACCACGTCGTACGACGAGATCTCCAGCACCTTCCGACCGGGCACGATCGGGAGGGGCCAGGGTCCCGGCTGCGGCGTGCGGATGACCGTGACGGCACCGGAACGAGGGCTGCCCGGGGTGACGCTCAGGACGGTGACGTCGTGGCCGGCCGCGACCTGGCGCTCGGCGAGCTCCTCGACGAACATCTCGATGCCGCCGACTCGGGGTCGGTAGACGTCGGTGACGTGCAGGATGCGCATCAGTCCGCCGCCCCGGCCGCGACGAGCGCCTCTTGCCGGGCGATGCGTCGGCGCATCAGCAGCCACCCACCGAGCCAGATGCCACCGACCGGGATCTCCAGGGCGTAGGTGAACCCGCGGTAGAGCAGCACGCCCGCGGTCATCACCGCCGGGTCACCACCGAGCGCGACCAGCGCGGCAGCGGTCCCCGCCTCGGCGAAGCCGGTGCCGCCGGGCGTGAGGAAGACCATCGACATGACGCGGTCGACCGCGAAGCCGGCGAGGACGATGACGGGGCTCAGGTGGCCGCCGACGGCGTGCAGGCAGGCCCAGAGCAGCAGTGCCTGGAGCACGCCGTAGCCGACCATCCCGAACGAGAGCTGGAGCCAGCGGGCACCGACGAGCCCGGCCACCCGGTCGCGGAAGGACAGCAGCTCGGAGATGACGACCTCCTGGCGCACGGGCCGGCGCACGAGCTGGCTGACCCGGGCCACCGTGGGCGCGAGCAGCCCGATCGCGCGAGCTGCCACCCGGTGGGTCGCGAGTCCGGAGACGAGCACGACCACGATCACGCTGAGGACCGTCGCTGCGCCCAGCCCGGTCATCCGCACGGTGTGGCTGACGTGCTGGCCGGAGGCGAACAGCGCGATCAGCGCGACCGCAGGAAGGGCCAGCTTGAGCAGGATCGACCAGACGTTGGTGATCAGCGTGAACGCGGAGAAGCCTGCGGCGTTGAAGCCCCACGACCGGATCATCAGGTAGTTGAGCGACATCCCCGCGGCGCCGCCGAACGGCAGCACGTTGGCGACCGCGCTGCCGGTGAGGTTCAGGTTCAGCGCGCGCTGCCGGGTGAGACCGGGAAGCGCGGCGGTGAGCACGAACGAGTAGACGAACAGACCGGCGATCCAGAGCACCGAGAGCAGCACTGACTCGGGCGCGGTCACCAGCTCGAGGGCCCGGACGACCTCGCGCACGGTGGTGCCGACCAGACGCGGGAGCGCGTAGCCGAGGAGGCCGATGGCGAGGGCCAGCGAGAGCACGATGCGGGGTGCACGACTCGTCTGCCGCCGCCCCTTGGGGTCGGCGGGCTCACCGGTCTCGTCCGGCGTTGCGTGCCAGACTGCCGACGTGCCGTTCACCCTCGTCTCCTTCCATGCACATCCGGACGACGAGGCTCTCCTGACCGGCGGCACGATGGCTCGCGCTGCTGCCGAGGGAAACCGCGTCGTCCTCGTGACCGCCACGGCTGGCGAGGCCGGTCTGTCCGATGGTATGCGCCAGCACCCACCACTCGGCGAACGCCGCCGTGTCGAGCTGGCCAGAGCCGCCGCTTCTCTGGGCTGCGCTCGGTGGGAGCTGCTGGACTACGCCGACTCCGGCTGGGGTGACCCGGGCCCGGGCGAGACCCGTCCGGAGACGGCGTTCTCGGAGCTCGATCCTGCGGAGCCGGCGGCCCGACTGGCCGAGATCCTCCGTGAGGAGAGGGCAGACGTGCTGACGGTGTACGACGAGCACGGTGGCTACGGCCATCCCGACCACGTGCAGGTGCACCGCGTCGGAGTCCTCGCGGCAGAGCTCGCGGGCACGCCGGTCGTGCTCGAGGCCACTGTCGACCGGGGGCGGCTCCAGCGGGTGGCATCGGTGATGAGGTGGATCCCCGGCGTGTCGCGGCTGATCCCTCCGGGGCGGTTCGCGTCGTCGTACGTCGCCCGCGCGGAGCTGACCCACCAGGTCGACGTACGCCGTCACCTCGGCGCGAAGCGCGACGCCCTGGCTGCACACTCGTCACAGGCCACCGGCGGAGGGTCCGTCCGGACGCTCGCGCTCCTGCTCCGCCTGCCCGGCCCGGTCCTGGGGCTGGCACTCGGTCGGGAGTGGTTCCGTGAGCGCGGACGTCAGCCCACCGGGGTGTTGCTCGACGACGTCTTCGCCTCGCTGCGTCCACGCGGGTAGATCATCTTGATCCCCAGGTAGCAGGCCAGCACGGCGATCGCGATGCCGGCCGGGTCGTCGACGAAGAAGTGCCAGCCGAGGTAGACGGTCGCGATGATGGTCGCGAACAGGAAGATGCCCATGGCGATCGCCGTACGCCGCAGCCGGTAGTACACGCACATCAGGAAGATCACGCACGTCACGCCCACGTGCAGGCTCGCGAAGGCGGACACCTGGGCGAACGCGTCGCTGGCTTGGGGGTGGGCGAGCAGATGGGCGCGCTGGTCCATGTACCTCGCCTGGGTCTCCTGGATCACCATGTGCGGCAGTCCGGCGAACTCCTCGGGAGCGACCTCGAACGGGCCCAGCGACGGGATCAGGTAGTAGCAGCCGACGCCGAAGATCCACACCCACAGCGCGGAGGTGATGGCGACGTACCCGTCGCGGATGCGGGTGGTGAACACCAACGGCATCGGGATGGCGATCAGCACGATCGTCCCGAAGGACTCGTAGATGAACATCAGGATCCAGGCCGCGTAGTGCTGCCCGAGCAGGTCGTGCAGGAGCACGGCCGGACTGTGCCCGAGGAACAGCCACTTGTCCCACGCCAGCAGCATCTCGTCGCGCGGCTCGTTGAGGACGTCCCAGCTCTTCAGGTTGTGGTAGCAGAAATAGACGAGGTGGTAGGCGAGCAGTCCGCTCATCGCCAGCGCCAGGCGGCGCTTCGTCCAGCGGCTGCGGAGCATGTCCAGGGTCTTGCGGAAGGTCCAGCCCGACCGCCCGACGCGCAACGCAGCGTCGATGAACGCCATCGGGACGAAGAAGCCCAGCGAGATGCCGACGCGGGAGAAGAAGATCGAGCCGTTGGGGTCGCGGACAGGGATGCCGACATGGTGGGACCAGTACGCCGTCACCAGCGCGAACGCCCCCACCAGAACCCACACCCGGACCAGCCAGCCGTAGTCCGCCTCCCGGTCGGAGGACGGGACCGACTGCAGACGAGCCCCCGGTATCTCAGAGGTTGTCACCGTCGCACCCTATCGACCGGACCCGCCGATCCGGCGCAGGGGATCGCTTACCACCGACGAGCGGTGCCGGTCATATCCTTGCAACATGCAACTAGTCCGCATCCCAGAATCTGGGATGTCGGCCGGTAGCCTGACGCTCAGGACTTCTCGGGTCCGTCTTGCGCAGACCGACACGAAGGAGCCAGGGGCCTTGCCCGACCAGGTGCACGTCTCCGGCTATCGATGGGTGGTTCTCGCTGCGTTCATGGCCGTGAACCTGACCATCCAGACGCTGTGGATCAGCTACGCACCCATCTCCACCCTGGCCCAGCAGTACTACGGCGTCTCCGGTGCGGCGGTCGGCGCCTTCGCCATCTCGTTCATGGTGGTCTACCTGCCGATCTCCTTCGTCGCCTCGCACGCCATCGTGCAGCGTGGATTCCGGTTCGCGGCCGGCCTCGGCGCCCTGCTGGCGGGGGTCTCGGGCGTGGCCCGCGGGCTCGTCGGGTCGCACTACGCGCTCGCGCTGCTGGCCACGATCGGTGCGGCGATCGCCCAGCCGTTCCTGCTGAACGCGTGGACGACCCTCTCCTCCCAGTGGTTCCCACACTCGCAGCGCGCGAGCGCCGTCAGCCTGATCACCCTGTCGAACCTCGTCGGCGCAGGCATCGGGCTGGCGCTGACCCCGGTCCTGGTGAAGTCGCTGTCGGTCTCCGAGGTGCAGCTCACCTACGGCTGCTTCGCGCTCCTCGCCGGGATCGTCTTCGTGCTCGTCGCGCGGGACCGTCCCGCTGGTCCTCCGGAAGCCGACCTCGGCGACGCGCCCGAGCTGATGTTCAGCGGGGTCCGCCACGCCCTGTCGGTGAAGCCGTTCGTGACGTTCCTGGTGATCGGCTTCGTGACGTTCGGGGTCTTCAACGGGCTGTCGACCTGGGTCGAGGAGATCGTCAGGCCGCGTGGGTTCTCCTCGGTGGACGCCGGCAACACCGGTGCGCTGCTGCTGCTCGGCGGCGTCGTCGGGGCGATCGTGATCTCGGCGATGTCGGACCGGTCCGGACGACGGGTGCCCTATCTCGCCGTGGCGCTCGTGGTTTCCGCGCCCACCCTGCTCTGGCTGGCCTTCGCGGAGTCGCTGGCGGGGTTGTCGGCCGCCGCCTTCATCCTCGGGTTCTTCATGACCAGCGCACTCCCGGTGGGGATGCAGTACTCCGCCGAGATCACCGCGCCGACCCCGGAGGGCACCTCCAACGGGCTGATCCAGCTGGCCGGCCAGGCGTCGGTCGTCTTCGTCCTGCTGATGGCCGCCACCCAGACCGACTCCGGCTCGTTCACCCCGTCGCTGGCCGCGCTCGCCGTGCTGCTGCTGGTGAGCGGAGTGGTCGCGTCGCGACTTCCCGAGCCGACCCGCCACATCGCGCTGAGGGACCTCCTCGCGGACGCGGGCACCGACCACAACGAGCCCACCGAGCCCTGACCCGCTGCTAGCCGCTCTCGAAGCGTGGTGACAGTGCATACCTGAGCAGCACCACGTCGTCGATGCGTCGCACCTCAGCGAGGGTCGCCCGCCGGTCCGGGTTCCACGGGAACTGTCCGTCGCCGACGAACCGGTGGGCACGCGAGTCGCCCACGAAGAACGGCGCCACGACCAGGTGCAGCTCGTCGGCCAGGTCGGCCACGAGGAACTGCGTGTGCAGGGTTCCGCCGCCCTCGACCATCAGCCTCCTCACCCCGCGGGCGTGCAGATCCTCGCTCATCCGGCGGAGGTCCACCTCTGACCGGCCACCGTCGACCACGGTGGCCACCGACCCCAGGGCGCACCGGAGGTCCGGCAGCGTCTCGCTCGCGCAGTAGACGAGCTTCTCGCTGTCGCCGGTGACGAAGAAGTCGGCGCAGGGGTCCAGCTGCCCGCGGCGGGTGACGGTGACCTTGACCGGCGAACGGCGCTGCCCCCTCGCGACCCGCGCCTCCTGGCGGGCCGGTGTCCGGACGAGCAGCCGCGGGTTGTCGTGGCGGACCGTTGCCGCCCCGACCAGGATCGCGTCGCAGCCGGCGCGCACGGCGTCGACCCGGTCGAGGTCGGCCTCGTTGGAGAGCAGCAACCGGGTCTCCGTCGCGTTGTCGAGGTAGCCGTCCATCGAGATGCCGCAGCTCAGCAGGGTGTAGGGGCGATCAGCCACGCGCTGCCCCCTCGATGACGGCTCCGGGGAGGCTGGCCACGAGCCCCATCACGCCGTACACCACCGCGACGGCGATGCCCTGGGCCGCACCGAGGCCGGTCACCGCGAAGGCCCACGCGGCCACGCCCTCACGTGGTCCCCAGCCCGCGATGTTCGTGGGCACGCTCATGGCCAGCAGCACGAGCAGCGCCAGTGGGACCAGCTGCGCCAGCGAGGCGTCCGAGCCGGCGGTCCGCGCGGCCACCAGGAAGGTCACCGCGTGGCCGGTCACCGCGACCGCGGAGGCGAGCACGATGCAGCACCACGCCCAGAGCGTCGCTCCCTCTCCCCGGACCGCCCGCACCACGAGGACTCCCCCCACCGCCACCCCACCGACGACGAGCGCGGCGACCAGCAGCGACGGGCGCCAGGGTGACGGGACGAGGAGCAGCACCGCCAGCGCGAGGGCGACCTGGACGACCTGCCCGGCGACGCGCTCCCACACCACCGCCCGGACACCGGCTCCGGTGCTGCCGACGCCTCTCCCATGGCGTACGCCGCGGGCGACGTCACCGAGGACCCCACCAGGAAGCGTCGTGTTCAGGAACAGCGACCGGTAGTACGCCGGCACCGCAGCACGCATCGGAACGGGTACGCCGAGCCCGCGCGTGATGATGCTCCAGCGCCAGGCACAGCACACCGTCGTGAGAGCGGTGATCACCGTCGCAGCGACCAGCGACCGGGTGTCGACCATCCGGACACCGTCGAGGAACGGACCGCTGCCGAGGCGCCAGACGAGCACGCCGAGGATCGCCGCCCCGCCGAGCGGGCGCACCCACCTCCAGAGGCTCCCGGTCACCGCGCGACCTCCGTCAGCACCCGGGCGACCCGGTCCACGGTGACCGTCCAGCGGGACAGCTCCGCGCGCCGCTCCTCGGCGTCCTCCCGGAGCCGCGCGCGCAGGTCGGCGTCGTCGAGCCAGCCCCGGAGCGCCGCGGCCAGCGACGTCGGGTCGCCGGGCTTCACCAGGACGCCGCCGCTGCCCGCCCTCGACCGACCCACCGAGCGCCTCGGGCAGGCCACCCACGTCGGTCGCGATCACCGGCAGCCCACGGGCCAGCGCCTCGGTGACGACCATGCCGTAGCTCTCCTGGCGGGAGGCCAGCACGAGGGCGTCCGCGGCGGCGTACCTCTCGGCGAGCGCAGCGCCGGTCAGCGGACCGGTGAAGCAGACGCGGTCCTCGATCCCCGCGTCGCGCGCCTGAAGCCTCAGCAGGTCGACGTGCTCAGGATCGCGGGTCAACGAGCCCACGCAGGTCAGCCGCCACGGTCGGTCCGCCACCTCGGTCAGCGCGGCCAGCAGCACGTCGTACCCCTTCGGCGGAATCACGGCTGCCACGCACAGCAGCTCTCCCCCGGACTCGGTTCCGGGTGAGAGGTCGGCCTCGTCGACTCCTGGAACCGCCACGTGCAGGCGCTCGGGCGGGAGCCGGTAGCGCTGCTCCGAACGGTCCCGGCTCCACTCACTCGTCGTGACCACCGCCGACATGGCTGACAGCACCGCGCACTCCCGCTCGTCATCGACCAGCATGTGCACCAGCATCACCAGCCGCAGCCGTGCCGCCTCGGGGAGCAGCGCCTGCGGCGCGGTCGAGCCGACCAGTCCGTCGATCAGGACCACTGCGCCGCCCGGGAGAGAACCGAGCACCGCCGCGAGCGACTCCGAGTCCGACGCCGGGTGCTCGACCACGGACCAGCCCTGGTCTCCCAGCCCGCAGCAGACCCGCCGGTCGTAGACGTTCCCGCCGCTGGGTCGCGCCGGGTCGTCGATGCCCTCGGGGACCACGACGTGGACCGTGCCTGGGCTCACAGCGGTCTCTCGTAGCTCGCCCAGGCGACGTGCGACTCGTGCAGCGTGACCGCGATCGAGGTGATGCCGCGGGCACCCTCGCCGAGGTCGCCGGCGTGCACATGGTCGGCCAGCCGGTCGCCGACCACCTGGGCCAGCACCTCGGTGGTGGTGTTCGTGCCGGCGAGCGACGGCTCCTCGTCGAGGTTGCGATAGCTGAACGCGCCCACGACGTCTCGGAGCACCTCGGCCGCACGACCGAGATCGACCACGATCCCGTCGGCGTCGAGCGTGTCGCGGCGGAAGGTCGCATCGACGACGTACGTCGCACCGTGCAGTCGCTGCGCAGGCCCGAACACCTCACCGCGCAGGCTGTGGGCGACCATCATGTGGTCGCGGACGGTCACGCTGAACACGGCATCTACTCCTCGCCATAGCTGACGGTGTGGCACAGCGCGGGCAGGCTTCCCGACGCGAGTCGCGGCATCACCTCGGGAAGCTCCTCGAAGCGGGACACCCCTGACAGCAGCGCGTCGAACGCGGGATCGCGCAACAGGTCGAGCGCCAGGACCAGCCGGTCCCGCGGCGTACGACGACCGCGTCGCGCTGCAGCCACGGTGCCGACCTGGCTCGCCCGGACGGCGAGCCGACCGGAGTGGAACGCACCCCCGAGGGACAGCTGCACGTCGGTGTCGCCGTACCAGCTGAGCTCGATCACCGTGCCCTCCGGAGCGAGCAGGTCGAGTGACTCCTGGAGACCGGCTGCCGTCGCACTGGTGTGTACGACGAGGTCGCACCCTCCGTCAGCCGACCCGGACCGGGCGAAGTCGACGCCGAGCTCGTCCGCGACCACCGCCCGGGTGGGGTCGACGTCGACCAGGGTGACGCGTACGCCGGGGAACCGGGCGAGCAACCGGGCGACGCAGCAGCCGACCATGCCCGCGCCGACCACCGCCACCCGGTCACCGAGGAGTGGCTGGGCGTCCCACAGCGCGTTCACGGCGGTCTCCACCGTGCCGGCGAGCACCGCCCTGGCGACCGGCACGTCCTCGGGGACCGCGACCAGGGCCTCGCTCGCCACCACGTAGGCCGTCTGGTGCGGGTAGAGGCAGAACACCGTCCGACCGCGCAGCTGCGACGGACCGTCCTCGACGACGCCCACATTGAGGTAGCCGTACTTCACGGGACCCGGGAAGTCACCCTCCTGGAAGGGCGCGCGCATCGCGGCGTACTGGCTCTCCGGGACGCGGCCGTCGAACACCAGCGTCTCGGTGCCGCGGCTGACCCCCGAGCGGACCGTGCGGACGAGGGACTCCCCCGGCCCGGGCGCATGCAGCGGGACGGGCCGGATCTCGCCCACGCCGGGCTCGCGCAGCCAGAACGCCAGCGCGTCGTCCAACTTCTCTCACCCCATCCAGTCCCGCACTGAACCCGGGCACCCGGTCAACCGTGTGTCTCGTCGTACCCCAACACACGGAGGCACGGTGCGTGCGGTTCAAACCGGCCCGCTGGTCGGGCTGATCTCCCAGCTGGCGCTGCTGGGCGTGCTCGCCGGGACGGTCGGCCTGGGCAGCTCCAGCTGGCTGGTGGGCGTCGCCAGCGCGCTCGTGATCACCGCAGCGCTGAACCGCGGGCTCGTACGTCGCGGAGTCGGCACCCTCGGCCCCGCGGACCGGGTGACCCTCACCCGGGCCACGCTCGTCTGCGGTGTGGCGGCGCTGACCGCCGAGGCCCTCGGCGGGGCACCCCACGTCGGCATCCTGGTCACCCTCTCCGCGGTGGCGCTGGTTCTCGACGCCGTCGACGGCTGGGTCGCCCGGCGCACCGGCACGGCCTCGCCGTTGGGCGCGCGCTTCGACCTCGAGGTCGACGCGTTCCTGATCCTCGTGCTGAGCATCTACGTCGCCGACGAACTGGGGCCCTGGGTGCTCGCGATCGGGGCGGCACGCTACGTGTTCGTCGCAGCGGGCTGGTGGTTCCCCTGGCTGGATGAGCAGGCACCACCGCGTCACTGGTGCAAGGTCGTCGCGGCGATCCAGGGGGTCGTGCTGACCGCTGTCGCCGCCGACGTCCTGCCGCAGACCGGGGAGACCGGCCTGTTGGCCGTCTCCCTCGCCCTGCTGGCCGAGTCCTTCGGCCGCGAGGCCTGGTGGCTGTGGCGCCATCGGGATCCCCGGGCCCGACGCCGCCCGGTCGGCGCCGGCCTCGCCACCGGCCTGGCCGTGCTGCTCGTGTGGTTCGGGCTGACAGCGCCGAACCAGCTCGGCGACCTGACCCCAGGGGCCTTCCTGCGGATCCCGCTCGAGGCCCTGCTCGTGGTGGCCGTCGTCGTGGTCCTGCCGCCCGCCGCCCGTCGTGCTCTCGGCATTGCTGCCGGTGTGGTCCTCGGACTGCTCACGGTCGTCAAGGTGCTGGACATGGGCTTCTACACGGCACTCGGTCGCTCCTTCGACGCCGCGATCGACTGGCGCTACCTCGGGTCCGGACTGGGGTTCCTGGACGAGTCGGTCGGCCGACCCGTCGCCATCGTCCTGACTGTCGCCGCCGCCCTCCTGGCACTGGCGATCCTGGTGCTGATGCCGCTCGCGGTGCTCCGGCTGACGAGGGTCGCGTCCGGTCACCGGACCGCGTCGCTGCGCGCCGTAGCCGCCCTCGCTCCGGTGTGGATCGTGTGTGCGCTGCTGGGCGTGCACCTGGCGCGGGGCGTGCCGGTCGCCTCCGCCAGCGCCGCCGACTACGCCTACGGACAGGTCAGCCGGATCCCGTCGGAGATCCGCGACGAACGCGAGTTCTCCCGGGACACCGTCGCCGACCCGCTGCGCTCCGCGCCGGCTGACGGGCTGCTGACCGGGCTGCGTGGCAAGGACGTCCTGTTCGTGTTCGTCGAGAGCTACGGGCGGGTCGCAGTACAGGACTCGTCGATGGCTCCCGGCGTCGACGCCGTGCTCGACGACGGGACCGCCAGCCTGCGCGCGCAGGGGTTCTCGGCACGCAGCGCGTTCCTCACCTCGCCCACCTTCGGCGCGATCAGCTGGCTGGCGCACTCGACGCTGCAGTCCGGGCTGTGGGTCGACAGCCAGCAGCGGTACGACGTGCTGATGTCCAGCAACCGGTTCACGCTGGGCCGGGCCTTCGAGCGGGCAGGGTGGCGGACTGTGGGGGACGTCCCCGCCAACACCCACGACTGGCCGCAGGGAGCGTTCTACGGCTACGACAAGCTCTACGACTCCCGCAACGTGGGCTACGAGGGGCCGAGGTTCGGGTACCCGACGATGCCCGACCAGTACACCCTGGACGCCTTCCACCGGCTCGAGCTCAGCACCGCGCACCGGAAGCCGGTGATGGCGGAGATCGACCTGATCACCAGCCACGCACCCTGGTCCCGGACGCCACACATGATCGAGCAGAGCCGCGTCGGCGACGGCTCGGTGTACGCCGGGATGCCGGAGCAGGCCCCGTCCAAGAGCGTCATCTGGCGGTCCCCGGAACGCGTGCGGGCGGCCTACGGGGAGTCGATCGAGTACTCCCTGAACGCCCTGATCACCTTCGTCCGGACCTACGCCGACGACAACACGGTGCTGGTCTTCCTCGGCGACCACCAGCCCGCCACGGTCGTCTCCGGCGAGCACCCGGGCCACGACGTGCCGATCACCGTCGTCGCCCGCGACCCGGCGGTGCTCGACCGCATCGCGGCCTGGGGATGGCAGGACGGGCTCAACCCGGGGCCCGACGCACCGGTCTGGCGGATGGACGCCTTCCGCGACCGCTTCCTCGCGGCCTACGGTCCACAGTGAAGGGAGGCTCCATGACCGGTAGCCAGGTCGCGCTGATGCAGCGGCTGCACGACGAGCACGCCGCCGCACTGTGGGGCTACTGCGTGCGCCTCACCGGGCAGGACCGGGCGCGGGCCGAGGACGTCGTGCAGGAGACCCTGCTGCGCGCCTGGCGGCACATCTCGGTGCTGGAGGAGTCCCAGGGATCGGTCCGGTCGTGGTTGTTCACGGTCGCGCGCAACATCGTGATCGACGAGTGGCGCACCAAGCGGTCCCAGCAGGAGTTCGCGGTCGCGGAGGTCCCGGAGATCGGGGCGCACAGCGACCGCACCGAGCAGCTGCTGCAGGCCTGGATGGTCGCCGAGGCCGTCACCACCCTCTCGCCCGAGCATCGCGCCGTCCTGCTGGAGTGCTACTACCGCGGCGTCTCGGTCGCCGACGCCGCACAGCACCTCGGGATACCCGAGGGAACCGTGAAGTCGCGGACCCACTACGCCCTGCGCGCGTTGCGGCTCGCCCTCGAGGAGATGGGGGTGGGCGCATGACCTGCGAGTTCGCGCACCTCGACGGCTCCTACGTCCTGGGTGCGCTGTCACCCGCCGAGCGCCAGGAGTTCGAAGCCCACCTGGCCGGCTGCCAGGAATGTGCGCGCTCGGTGAGAGAGCTCGCCGGGCTCCCGGGGCTGCTGGCGAAGGTCGACCCGGCCGTGCTCGCCGACCCGCCGGCGCCCGATCCGCTGCCGGACACGCTGCTGCCTGCCCTCGTCCAGCACGTACGCCGCTCCCAGCGTCGTCGCGTTCTCATCACCGTCGGTGCCGCTGCTGCCGCCGCTCTGGTCGTCATCGCCGGGTCGCTCGCCGTGGAGGGTGTGCGCGGCGACGACCGTTCCCCCGGTGCCGCACCACCAGGCACGGGGATCGCTGCACCTCCCGCGGGCCACTCGATGGTGCAGGTCGGCAACGTCCCGGTCAGCGCCAGCCTCGCCCTGACCGGGGTGCTCTGGGGCACCAGGATCGATCTCACCTGCTCCTACACCGGAGGCGGCGAGTACGGCACGCCTCCGTCCCAGACCTACGCGATGTTCATCCACACCCGCGGCGGACAGGTCCTCGAGGTCGCGACCTGGCGCGCGCTGCCGGGCAAGACCATGCGCCTGGAGGCGGCGACCGCCACCAGCCGCACGGACATCACCTCGGTGGAGGTGCGCACGGCCGACGGGAAGCCGGTCCTCAAGCTGGCCGCGTGACGCCTCGCCGCGTTTGACCGTCGTCGATCCCGGGTAGCGGACAAAAAACCGTCGAGGGAGCGTCATGACCGAGACCGCCCAGCCCACAGCCGAGACCCCACCCCCATCGTCACTGCGCCGGATCATCGCGGCGAGCCTGGTCGGCACCTCCTTGGAGTGGTACGACTTCTTCATCTACGGCACCGCGTCGGCGCTCGTCTTCAACAAGGTGTTCTTCCCGAGCTTCGACCCGCTGATGGGCACGCTGCTCTCCTTCGCGACGTACGCCGTGGGCTTCGTCGCCCGACCGCTCGGCGGGGTGATCTTCGGGCACTTCGGCGACAAGGTCGGCCGCAAGAACGTCCTCGTGACGACCCTGCTGATGATGGGGATCAGCACGTTCCTGGTCGGCGCCATGCCGACCTACGACATGATCGGCGTCTGGGCTCCCCTCCTGCTCGTCGTGCTCCGGTTCGTGCAGGGACTCGGGCTCGGCGGCGAGTGGGGCGGCGCCGTGCTCATGACGCTCGAGTCCGGTGACGCCAAGCGTCGAGGGCTGAACGCGAGCTGGCCGCAGATCGGGGTGCCGATCGGCCTGCTGCTGGCCAACGCGGTGCTGTCGCTGATGGCGGCGGTCACCACCGACGCGGCGTTCGACTCGTGGGGCTGGCGGGTGGCGTTCCTGCTCAGCGGCCTGCTCGTCGGGGTCGGGCTGTGGATCCGGCTGACCGTCGCGGAGAGCCCGCTGTTCCAGAAGGTCGAGGAGCGCGACACCAAGGCCCGCGCCCCCATCGTGGAGGTGCTGCGTCGCTACCCCCGCCGGGTGCTGCTGGCGCTCGGTGCCCGCGTCGGCGTGGATGTCGCGTTCTACTCGTTCGTGCTGTTCATCACGACCTACGTGACGACCTATCTCGACCTGCCGAACAGCTATGCGCTGAACGCGGTGCTGATCGCGGCCGGGGTCCAGGTGGTGCTCATCCCGGCGTTCGGCGCGCTCTCCGACCGGGTCGGCCGGCGGCCGGTCTACCTCGTGGGTGCGATCGGCGCGGCCGGGTGGATCTTCGCGTTCTTCGCGCTGCTCGACACCGAGCGCTTCGCGCTGATCGCCCTGGCCACCGTGGTGGCCCTCGCGTTCCACGCGATGATGTACGGCCCGCAGGCGTCCTTCATCGCCGAGATGTTCCCCACCGAGGTGCGCTACTCCGGGGCGTCGATGGGCTACCAGCTCGCCGGCATCCTCGGCGGCGCCCTGGCGCCCATCATCTCCGTGGCGCTGCTCGACCGCTACGACACCTCGCTGGTGGTCTCGGCGTACGTCGTCGCGATGCTCGCCCTGACCGCGGTCTGCGTCTACCTCGCTCCCGAGACCTCGCAGATCGACCTGGACGCCGAGTCCGCAGACTCGCGGACCGGGCGGATCAGCAGCCCGACGAACGCCTAGACCGCCTAGACCGCCTGCTCCACGACCGTGGTCGCGGCGCCCTGTTCGGGGCTGTGACCCCAGAGGAGTGGCCGCACGAAAAAAGGCTGTGGCCCACCGGCCGACCGGCACCCCGATATGACTAGGATGCCGTGATCCGGTGTCGCCGGAGGCCGGGGGTTTTCATGAGGGACGTCGATGCGCAGCTCGTCCACGACATGCGCAACACGGCGATGGTGCTGCGTGAGGCCGCCACCCAGCTGCACGAGTCCCGCGAGACACTCTCCCCGGAGATGACCGAGCGGCTCACCGAGATGCTGGCCAGGCGCAGCGACATGCTTCTTCGGTTGCTCAACGACCTCTCGACAGCGCACCTCGCCGAGCGCGGCGAGCTGGACCTGTCGTTGCAGCGGGTGTTCCTGGCGGACATCTGCGGCGAGGTGCTCGCGGAGCGGCACCCGCGAACCGGCGTACGCATCATCGTGGACGTCGCCGACGACGCGGTCGCGATCGCCGACCCGATCCGGATCGTCCAGGTGCTGGACAACCTGCTGACCAACGCACTCCGCTACGGCGGGCCGACCATCCGGGTGAGCGCCAAGCGCGCGGACTCGCAGGTCAGGCTCACGGTCAGTGACAACGGGCCGGGGGTGCCCGACGAGCTGGTCCAGTCGCTCTTCGACGCCTACGTCCGCGGCTCGGAGTCGCACAGCCACGGCGGCAGCGGCCTCGGGCTGCTGATCGTCCACCAGCTCTGCGACGCCATGGGCGGCACGATCGAGTACGACGGCAGCGAGAGCACCGAGTTCACGGCGACCTTCCCTGCAGTCCCGATGGCGACGGCGGAGCTCGGCGTCGACGTCGCCGGAGCCGGGCACTCGGTGGCCTTCTGGAACGCCGACGAGGACCTGATCGAGGACCTGCTCTCCTACACAGGCCATGGACTCGCGTCCGGTGAGGCAGTGCTGGTCACCGCGACACGGGACCACCTCGCGCAGCTCGAGAAGGCCCTGGCCGCGATCGGCATCGACACCGTCGCCGCGGCGGCGTCGGGGCAGTATCTCCCCCTCGACGCCGACGCACTGCGCCTCGATCTGCGGGGCGTGCACAACATCGATGACCAGCGCTTCGAGGAGCTCGTCCACGAGCCCGTGGAACGGCTGCGGGCCCGTTGGCGCTCCTTCCGGGTCTTCGGCGAGATGGTCAACGTCTACTGGCGCAACGGGGAGAACGACCTGGCGCTCGAGATCGAGCTCCGCTGGAACCAACTGCGGGCCGACGCTCCGTTCCCGTTGATGTGCGCCTACCAGCTGGCCCACGGCGAAGGCGCCGGTGCCCTCTGCGAGTGCCACGACACCGTCGTCTCCGCGTGAACTCCTTCAGGGTCCTGATGGTGGCGGAGGGTCGCTAGTCGGGGGCGTGGCCGGCCGCGACCGGTGGCGAGGCCGGGGAGCAGTGGTGCTCCGGCGGTCGGGCACCGAGGTCGTGCGTGCGCTTCGAGGGCACCCCCACCAGTGCCAGCACGGCGCCGACGACGAGGAGCGCCGCGCAGCACCACATCAGCGTCTCGAAGCCCGCCACCACCTGGACCGGGTCGGTGAGGCCCATCCCGCCCAGGCCGCCCACGAGCGGGACAGCCGCGATGGCCAGCAGGCCGCCGGTGCGGGCGACGGCGTTGTTGACCCCGCTCGCCAGCCCGACGACCTCGTCGGGCACAGCGGCCAGCACGGTCGCGGTCAGCGGGGTCACCATCAGGGTCAGCCCGACCCCGAAGATCGTGGTCGGGACGAGCACGTCGACCAGGTAGTTCACGTCCGAGTCGATGCGGGTCAGCAGCACCACGCCGACGGCCGAGACCAACGGCCCCAGGGTCATCGGGAGGCGGGCTCCGACCCGGTCCATCAGCACCCCTGCCCGGCTGGAGAACAGCAGCATCACCACGGTGACCGGGAGCAGGGCCAGACCGGCCTGGATGGGTGATCGTCCCGCGCCGACCTGCAGCACGATGCCGACGGAGAAGAAGACCACGCCCAGTGCGGCGTACACCACGAACGTCATCACGTTGGCGAACACGAACACCCGCGAGGCGAACAGCGACACCGGCACGAGTGGCGCCGGTGAGCGGTGCTCCCAGACCCCGAAGACCGTGCCCGTCACGGCACTCAGCACCAGCAGCCCCCCGACGGTGACGCTCAGGAACGGCGCACTCGACCAGGCGGTGAGCGCGTAGGTCAGCAATGCCAGAGTCAGGGCCAGCAGGCCGGCCCCGGTCCAGTCGAGCCGTGCACCCGTCGAGGGTGGGCGGGACTCGGGGACGTGACGCCGCGTGATGAACACGACCAGTGCGGCGATCGGGAGGTTGACCAGGAACGCCCAGCGCCAGTCGGCGACCTCGATCACCCAGCCGCCGAAGAAGGGACCGATCGCGCCCGCGACCCCGGTCAGCCCGGACCAGGCACCGATCGCCCGAGGACGGTCCGCGGTGGCGAACGACGCCTGCAGAATCGCCAGGCTGCCGGGGGTGAGCAGCGCCGCGGCGACGCCCTGCACGCAGCGGGCGGCGATCAGTGTCCCGACGTTGGGCGCGAGGCCGCACGCGGCCGAAGCGAGCGCGAAGCCGATGATCCCGATCATGTAGGCCCGCCGCCGGCCGAACTTGTCGCCGAGAGCGCCGCCGATCAGCACCAACGACGCCAGGGTCAGCGTGTAGCCGTTGACCACCCAGGTCAGTGCCTCCGAGCCGGCGTCCAGGTCGGCGCCGATGTGCGGCAGGGCGATGTTCACGACCGTCGCGTCGATGAACGTCAGGGCGGCACCGAGCACGGTGGCCGACAGCACCCATCGCGCTCGGGGCTGCCCCCACTGCAGCGACGCGGTCGTGGCGTCGGCACCTTCGGTCATGTCGTCATCCTTGCACCACCGACCCCTCCCTTCGTGGCTTCTCGCCACGCAGACGGCCCGCTGGGTGCATGATCGTGGTCAACCCTCTCGGGTGTCCCGATTCCCGGTGGAGACGACATGGATGCCGAACTGCTTCGCGCCAACCTGGTGCGCACTCTCGTACCCCTCATCGTGGGAGCCCTGGCCAGCGTGCCGCTGCTCTCTGGCACTGCCAAGTTCGCCCCCATGATCGGGTTCGCCGTCTCCGCGGCGTACTACGCCGTCTTCCGGGTCGCGGAGACGAAGTACCCCGCACTGGGGGTGTTCCTCGGCAAGCGGGCCAAGAAGGACACCCGGTTCACCTCGGGTTCGAAGGTCCACCACGAGAAGGCCCACGCAGGGCCGAAGAAAGCAGCCCGCTCACCGAGGAGGCGAGCGACTCGCTCAGCCTCAAGGTCGACGGCGTCGACGTCCTCGGGGTCGAGTCGATCACCTGGGAGGCGGGTGCCGACGGCACCCCGATGCTGACCCTGCGCATCCTCGACCCGAAGGTCCAGTTCCTCTCGCCGGGCGCGGTGGCCGCCATGGAGACCAAGCCGACCAAGATCGCCCATGCGGTGCCCTCCCCCCGGACGCCGGACGAGAGCCGACCCAGCGACGTGGCGCCGATCTGACCTCCGTCAGCCGGCCGAGGAGTCGACGACGACCTCCGTGTGCGGACGCGTCTGCCACAGCGCCCACTCGGCACTCACGTCGCCGGCCGTGCGGATCAGCCGCGGCAGGTGCTCGTCGAGCAGGTGGTCGGTCGAGGTCTCGGCCGCGTGCACGGTGACGTTCATCGCCGCCCGCACAGTGCCGGCTCCGTCGCGGACCGGGACGGCGACGGAGCGAACTCCCGGCGCGAGCTCCTCGTCGGCAAGCGCCCAGCCGCGGGCGCGGACCTGGGCGAGCTCCGCGAGCAGCTGCTCGTGGGTCCCCCCGATGTACGGCGGAAGTCCCGCGCGGCTCGGCTGCGCAAGGGCCTCGGCGAGCTCTGCCCCGGAGAGGCCGGCCAGCAGGACCTTGCCCTGCGAGGTCTGGGCTGCCGGGAAGCGCGTACCGATCTCCACGCGCAGGGCGATGATCTTCGGCACCGAGACGCGGGCGACGTAGACGATGTCGGAGCCGTCGAGCTGGGCCATGGAGGACGACTCACCCGTTCGGCGTACGAGCGCCTCGAGGTGTGGCTTGGCGATCTCCCACAGGCCGAGCGCGCTGACATGGCTCATCCCCAGCCCGAGGACCTTGGGCGTCAGCTCATAGCCGTTGTCACCGGACCGGACGTAGCCCAGCTCCTGCAGGGTGAGCAGCAGCCGGCGGGCGGTCGGTCGGGCCAGGCCGGCTGTGGCTGCGACCTCGCTCAGCGACATCGCCCGGTGCTCGGCGTCGAAGCTGCCCAGGACGTCGAGGCCGCGCGCGAGCGCCTCGACGAAGTCCGGCCCCGACCCACGTCCTGCCATCAGCTGCCGGACCCGGGCTCGCCGAAGACGGTGCCCCGCGCTCCATGCGTCGAGTCGGACTTGTAGTCGGTGTACTGGTAGGGGTTGTCGAGGACCTCGTCGTCGCCCGGCAGCTCGGGGTTCATCCCCTGCGCCCAGGCCTCGTCGCCCAGGGCGGTCCGCAGGTGCTCGACGGTGGCGTCGACCGTGGACCTGACGCCGGCGAGGTCGACACCGACCAGGGCTCCGGCGTACTTCACCACGCGGCCGTCGACCAGCACCGTGTGCACGTCACCGCGCTGGGCCTGGAACGCGACATGGCCGTAGGGGTTGAGCAGCGGGAACGAGACCGGTGACGAGTCGTTCTTGAGGAGCACCACGTCTGCCTTCAGGCCGGGCTCCAGCCGACCTATGTCGTCACGACCCAGCGCGCGAGCCCCGCCGCGCGTGGCCCAGTCGACGACCTGCTCGGCGCGCAGGTGCACGTGGGTGACGGTCTCACCCTTCGCGTGCGCCTCCAGGTGCTCGCGGGACCGGTCGGCGCCGAGGGTCGTGCGCATCGCCGAGAAGAGGTCGCCGCTCCACCAGACGCTGGTGTCCATCGAGAGCGAGACCGGGATGTCGTGGCGGCGTACCTGCCAGGTGGGGGGGTATCCCTGCCCGGCGCTCTGCTCCGACTCGGTGGAGACCGAGACCGAGCCGCCGCTGGCCGCGATCCGCTGGTAGGAGTCGGTGGTCAGCGTCGCGGCGTGGACGTAGACGGTCTCCTCCGTCGCGAAGCCGTTCTCGTGCATCAGCCTGATGCCGTCGTCGTTGGTGGCGCCCCAGACGCCGGCGTGGGTGGTCACTGGAAGGCCGAGGTCGCGGGCCACCTCGAAGGCGGCCTTCTCCGGAAAGGCAGGATCGCCGGTCACGTCGAAGGCGAGCTGGAACCCGAGCATGTCGCCGGCCCCGGACAGGCGCCGCTCGAAGAACGACCGGACTGCCGGGTCGGCCGTCCACTCCCAGGGAGCTGCCTGGATGTTGCCGTAGGCCAGCACGAACCGGCCGGGCACGGCCTGGAGTGCGTCGACGGCGGCCTCGGCGTGGTCGACGGTCTGCAGTCCGTGGGACCAGTCCACCGTGGTGGTGACCCCGGCCTCCAGCGACTCCCAGGCGGAGAGCTGGTTGCCGGCGAAGATGTCCTCCGGGCGGAACTTGCTCCCGTGCTCGAGGTAGTACCAGACGAAGTACTGCGTCAGCGTCCAGTCGGCGCCGTAGCCGCGCATCGCCGTCTGCCACATGTGCCGGTGGGTGTCGATCATCCCGGGCATCACGATGCCGCCACGGGCATCGATCTCCTGCGTCCCCTCGGGGACGTCCAGGGAGGGGCCGACCGCGGCGATGCGGTCGTCGACGACGAGCACGTCGGCCTCGGGCAGGACGGTGTGTGCGTCGTCCATCGTCAGCACGAGCCCGTTGCGGAAGACCACAGGGCGGCCGGCCTCGGGAGCTGGCGATTCGGGCTGGGACATGGCTTCCTCCACACACTCGGAACATCAACGGACGTGTGTCCGTATGACGGTCGGGTCACGTACGTGCTGCCACTCTCGTAGTCGCGACGATCACCTGTCAAGGCCTCCTTCCCGGCCGATCGAGCGTCTTGACAACGCCCCTCCCGGACGACGACGCTGGCCACTGACCGGACGATTGTCCGCAACTGGGAGGAATGACTGCGTGCCTGACTCGCCAGCACTGCCGAGCGGACCGCAGGCACAAGGACCGCTCGCGGGTCTCCTGGTGGCCGACTTCTCCCGCATCCTGGCCGGCCCCTACGCGACGATGCTGCTCGCCGACCTCGGCGCCGAGGTGGTCAAGGTCGAGTCGCCGGCGGGCGACGACACCCGGAGCTGGCAGCCGCCGGTGCGTGACGGCGTCTCGACGTACTACCTCGGGGTGAACCGCAACAAGCGCTCGGTGGCACTCGACCTCAAGGACCCCGACGACCTCGCGGCGGCCCACGAGCTCGCCCGGCGGGCCGACATCATGGTGGAGAACTTCCGGCCCGGCGGGCTGAGCCGGTTCGGGCTCGACTACGAGACCGTGTCGGCCGGCAACCCGCGCATCGTCTACGCCTCCATCAGCGGCTTCGGCAGCGCACCCGCCGGGGCCGTGCTCCCGGGCTACGACCTCATCGTCCAGGCCATCTCCGGCCTGATGAGCCTGACCGGGAGCCCGGACGGTGAGCCCTACCGCGCGGGCATCTCGGTCTTCGACGTGATGGCCGGCCTGCACGCGACCATCGGCGTGCTCGCGGCCGTCCACTCCCGGGCGGAGTCGGGCCGCGGGCAGCACGTCGAGATCAGCCTGCTCGGCTCCGCCCTGTCCGGCCTGGTCAACCAGAGCAGCGCCTACGTCGCCGGTGGCGTGGTGCCGATGCGGATGGGCAACAGCCACCCGAGCCTGTTCCCCTACGAGCCGATGGCCTGCTCCGACGGCGACCTGATCATCACCGCGGGCAACAACGGGCAGTTCCGCAAGCTCGTGCAGGTCCTCGGTGTTCCCGAGCTCGCGGACGACCCACGGTTCGCGCGCAACGAGGACCGCACCGCCAACCGCGACCTGCTGCGCCCGTTGCTCGTCGCACGGCTGGCCACCCGGACGAAGATGGAGTGGTTCGACGAGATCATCGCCGCGGGCGTGCCGTGCGGTCCGATCAACACGGTCGACGGCGGAGTCGCCTTCGCCGAGCAGGTCGGCCTCGACCCCGTCGTACGAGCCCAGGGTGACGACGACGGCGTGCCGTCGGTGCGCAACCCGATCAGGCTCTCCGAGACCCCGCCCGACTACCGGCTGCCACCACCCGGCCTCGACGAGCACGGGGACGAGATCCGGGCCTGGCTCGCAGCAGACGAGGATGCGTCATGAGTGACCCCCACGAGTTCGACGGTCTCGACTTCCCCACCTCGCTCGGCACATCCACTGCCGACAGCATCGGGCTGCTCGGCCAGGACCTGACGGCCGACCTGATGGGCAAGGTCGGCTTCGGCGAGCTCGCGTTCTGGCTGGTGGCCATGCGGCGCCCGACCCCCGGCGAGGTGCGCGTCTTCGAGACGGTCCTCGTCGCGCTGGCGGACCACGGCTTCACCCCGACCGCGATCGCCGCGCGGCTGACGTATCTCTCCGCACCCGACTCGCTGCAGGGCGCACTCGCATCGGGCCTGCTCGGCGGGGGGTCGCGATTCCTCGGCGTCACCGAGGACTGCGGTGTCTACCTCCACGAGGTGCTCGGTCGGCACGAGGGCGACCTGCCCACCACGGACGAGGCCTGGGACGAGCTCGCGCTGGCGGCGGTGACCGAGACGCGGGCACAGAAGAAGTTCGTGCCGGGTCTTGGTCACCCGGTGCACAAGCAGGGCGACCCCCGCACGCCGGTGCTGATCGCCATTGCCGAGGAGGAGGGCCTGCGCGGCCCGCACCTGCGGCTCTTCGAGGCGATCGGCCGCACGCACGAGCAGGTCCTCGGCCGCCGGCTGCCGCTCAACGGGGCCGGTGTCTGTGGCGCCGCGTTGGCCGACCTCGGGCTGCCCGTCGAGCTGCTCCGCGGCTTCGCGCTGCTGGCTCGTGCAGCCGGTCTGCTCGGCCAGATCGCGGAGGAGCGCCGACGACCGATCGCGAACGACATCTACCTCACCGTCGACCGGAACGCGGCGTACGTCGACCCCGACTCCTGACCCACACCCCACCTCACCCTGGAGCGCACATGGCAACTGTCGTCGCGGTGATCGCCTCGACCCACCACCCGTTCTACCTGCGCGCGAGCACCTCGACGGGTGCGGACCGGCCGCCGTTCGCGGACGAGTGGGTCTCCAAGATCGAGACCTTCCGGGAGACGCTCACCAAGGCCAGGCCCGACGTGCTGGTGATGGTGGGCAGCGATCACTTCCACCAGCTGTGGCTGGACAACATGCCGCAGTTCCTGGTCGGCAAGGCGCCGTACTTCGATGCCAACTGGTACAACGAGGAGCGCGAGTTCGGCCTGCCCAAGATGCGGTTGAAGGGGCAGGAGGACCTGTCCGCTCACATCCTGCGACACGGCCTCGACGCCGACTTCGACCTGGCGTTCAGCAACGAGCTGCGCATCGACCACAGCATCACCTGCCCCATCATCACGCTGCGTCCCGAGGCGGACCTGCCGATCGTGCCGATCTACACCAACATCTTCGCGCCGCCGCTGCCGCAGCCGAAGCGGTTCGTCCAGCTGGGGCGGACGATTCGCCAGCTGGTCGAGTCGTGGCCCGAGAACCTGCGGGTGGCGATCATCGGCACCGGCCACCTGTCCCTGGAGCTCGGTGGTCCGCGGCAGTTCGGGGAGCACGGACCGGACCCGGAGTTCGACCGCAAGGCCGTGGACTGGATCGCCAACGGCGACATCGAGAAGTGCCTGGGCGAGGTGACACTCGACAGCCTGCACCTTCCCGGCAACGCCACCCACGGGTTCATGGACTTCATGCTGATGATGGGCGTCGCGGGCGAGGGCGCCAAGGCCGACCACGTCGACTCGCTCGACCTCTTCCACACCATGGAGGCCTACTTCACCTGGTACCCGAACGGAGCGCCGACCCCATGAGCAAGTACCTCCTCGACAAGTTCCTGTTCACCGTCGACCGCGACCCCGAGCTGGTGGAGCGCTACCGCGACGACCCGGTCGGCACCGTGGACTGGTGGGAGCAGGAGATCGCCAACAAGCTGCTCAACTGCACCTCGGGTGAGCAGTCCACGTGGCAGGCGTTCAACGAGGACGAACGCCGCGCGCTCCGCGAGCACGACCATGTCGCACTCTTCGAGATGGGCGCGCACCCGTTCCTCGCACTCACCCTGTTCATCGCGATGTTCGAGCGCGACCATGGTCCGCTGGAGTACCAGAAGGCCTACGGCGCGGTGATGAAGCACCTCACGCTCCCCTATCCCGACATCACCACCTGACGTGCGCGCCGCCGTACTCCACACGCTCGGCGAGCCGCCTCGCCACGCGACCCACCCGGACCCGGCTGTCGGGACCGGACAGTCGCTCATCCGCGTCACGGCTGCGCCGCTCGTGCCGCTGGACCTGCTCTGCGCCTCGGGGACGTCGTACTTCGGGGCGCCGGCTGTCCCCTACGTCCCCGGGGTGCAGGGAGTCGGGGTCGTCGAGCAGTCCGAGTCGTTCGAGGTCGGCAGCCGGGTCTGGTTCGCGACGTCGGCCGGGATGGCTCGCGGTGACGGCAGCCTGGCGGAGTACGCCGCGGTCGCTGCCGACGACCTGGTGCACGTCGTCGAGCGGTCGGGGACGCAGACCTGGCGGCTCTCGGACTGTCGGCTGTCGCTGCCTGGATGTCGCTGACGTGGCGGGCGCGCTTCCAGCCGGGCGAGCGCGTGCTCGTCCTGGGTGGCGGTGGAGCCGTTGGCCAGTCGGCGATCGGGGCCGCTCGTGTGCTCGGCGCGTCCCGGGTCACCGCGACCTGCCGGTCGTCCGAGGCCGCGGCCCGCGCACACGCGGCTGGCGCCGATGAGGTGGTGCTGACCTCGGACGGCTCCACCGATCTGCCCGGACGGCTCGCGGAAGGGTGTGGTGGTGCGGTCGACGTGGTGATCGATCCCGTCTTCGGACTCGTCGCCGAGGCCGCGTGCGGAGTGCTCGCCGCCGGCGGCCGGATGGTGAACCTCGGTGGCGCGTCCGGGGACTCCGCGAGCTTCTCCTCGGCCACGCTGCGCGGGCGATCGATCGACGTGCTGGGCTACACGAACAACTCGTTGAGCGTCGAGCAGCGCCGGAGCGCGATCACGGAGATCAGCAGGCACGCCGCAGCAGGAGATCTCTCCGTGGCGCACACCGTGCGCCCGCTCGCAGACATCGACGAGGTGTGGAGACGGCAGGCCTCGGGGGATGCGCCGTCGCGCTTCGTGCTGAGACCCTGACCCCTCTCAGCCGGTGCCGAGCTCGCATCAGCATCCGGTGGACCAGGTCGGCGACGGCCCGCCTGGCCGGGTCGAGGTAGCGACGCGCGTCGGTCAGCGCCGGGTCAGCCAGGAGCACCTCGCGCACGCGGCCGGTGAAGGCGACGTTGAGCGCCGTACCGACGTTGACCTTGCGGATGCCGGCCCCGACCACGTCGCGCAGCTGGGACATCGGCACCCCCGACGAGCCGTGCAGCACGAGCGGGACCGGCACGACTGCCGCGATGCCGGCCACGAGAGCCGTGTCCAGCTCGGCGGTCTGCTCGGTCATCGCGTGGGTGCTGCCGACGGCGACGGCCAGCGCGTCGACCCCGGTCGCAGCGACGAACTCGGCCGCTTCACCGGGATCGGTCCGCACCCCCGGCGCATGCGCGCCCCCCTTGCCCCCGATCGCGCCGAGCTCCGCCTCCACCCACAGCCCGCGAGCGTGCAGCTGCTCGGTGACCCGCCGCGTCTGCTTCTCGTTGTCGGCGTAGGGCAGCCCGCTCGCGTCGTACATCACCGAGCTCACGCCCAGTGCCGGACGCGCGAGGTCGAGCAGCGTGGGGTCGGTGATGTGGTCGAGGTGGAGGGACGCGACCGCGTCGTGTGCGTCCACCAACGACGCGCAGGCGCTGAGCAGTGGCTCTCCCCCGCCGTGGTGGTAGCGGATCGCGTTCTCACTGACCTGCAGCACCACCGGAAGACCGGCGCGTGCCGCTCCGAGGAGGATCCCCTCGGCGTGCTCCAGCGTGATCACGTTGAGCGCCAGCACACTTCGTCCTTCGGCTGCGGCACTCGCGACGAGGTCACCCGTCCGCGCCCGCGTCATCGCGTGGTCACCTTCTCCACGATCACGGACCCCGCGAGGGCGACGTGATCGACCGAGGAGAACTCCCCGGCGTACGGCGCCAGCACCGCCGCGCCTGCGAGGGCGACGGCATCCCTGAGCAGGACCGGCCAGTCGGAGCCGGCCGAGATCCCCCGGGCGAAGGCCGCGACCGCCGCATCGCCCGCACCGGTGGGATTGCCTCGCAACGGGTTCGGCAGCGTGGCTCGCCAGGCCTCGGTGCCGATGGCCAGCACCATGCCGGCCGCGCCGAGGGAGACGACGACCGCGGACCCCGACGAGCGGGCGAGCTGCTGAGCCGCCTCCACCGGGTCGGTCGCGTCGACCACCTCGTTGAGCTCCACGTGGTTGGGCTTCACGAGCGTCGGGGATCCCTCCAGGGAGGCCAGCAGCGCAGGCCCACTGGTGTCGACGACGATCGGCACTGCGCTGGACGCGGCCACCCGAGCCAGCTCCGCGAAGGCGCCGACGGGCGCCCCGGACGGGAGGGACCCGCAGGCCACCACCACGCTCGCCTCGTCCATCAGCCGCTCCGCCTGGGCCAGGAAGGCCACCCAGTCCGTCAGCCGGCTGGCCTCGTTCACGACGGTGGCGTCGCCGGTCTCGTCGCTGACGATCGTCAACGTACGACGGGTCTCGAGCTCGTCCGCGACGGCCTCGAGCGGGATCCCGGAGTCCGCCAGGTCCGCGGCGAACAGGGCGCCGGTCGGGCCGCCGACCGGGGCGAGGACGCTCACCGGCTCGCCCAGGGCATGCAGCACGCGCGCCGTGTTGACGGCCTTGCCGCCCGCGCGCGCCGAGACCGCCGTCGCGCGGTTCGTCGCGTGCTCCCGGAAACGCTCGACGTGGTAGGTCACGTCCCAGGCGGGGCTCGGCGCGACGCAGAGAATCATCCGGGGATCATCTGGTGCCGAGGACGACTGAGCGGGTCAGGTTCCGGGGCCGGTCGGGGTCCAGCCCGAGGCCCTCGGCGAGCCGGACCGCGAGTCGCTGTGCCCGCACCAGGTCCGCAACCGGGTCGAGCGGGTCGCAGACGACGGTGACACCGGTGGCGGCCAGGTCGTCGAGCAGGCCGTCCACCGGCTCTCCGAAGACCCACACCACCCGTCCGGGCTCGGCGATCGAGATCGGCCCGTGGCGGTACTCCATCTGCGGGTAGGACTCCGTCCAGAGCTGGGCCGCCTCACGCATCTTCAGGGCGGCCTCGCGGGCGATCCCGTGCGCCCAGCCCTGCCCCAGGAAGGTGAACTGCCCGGCGAGCAGCAACGCTGGGTCCGGCGCCTGCGCGAGCACCAGCTCGGTCTCGGCGACCACGTCGTCCAGTGCCTCACCGAGGGAGGCCCGCAACAGCATCAGCGTGGTGGTGGCGAACACCGTCTGGACGACCGCCTTCTCGTCGGCGAAGTCCAGCGCGATGCAGTCGTCGCTGACTCCCGCGATCGGCATCGAGCCGTCCGCCGTGATCGACGTACGACGTGCGCTTGAGCCGGCCAGGGCGTCCAGCACCTCCGTCGTGGTGCCCGAGCGGCTGATCGCCAGCACGCGGTCATAGCTACGCCCGGCGGGCAGTCGGCTCGCCGTGTAGAAGTCGGTCTCGCCCAGCCCCGCGTCCTCCCGGAGGGCGGCGTAGGCCTCGGCGATGAACCACGAGGTGCCGCATCCGATGACGGCGACGCGCTCCCCCTGCTGGGGCAGGGCGTCGCCCAGCGACGCAGCCAGGTCGATGGCGCGCCGCCAGGCGGCCGGCTGCGACTCGATCTCACGGGTGACGTGGTGCATCGGATGCCCTTCCTGGAACTTCGGGGTCTGGAGCTGGGGGTGAGAGCTGGTCGAGGGTCGGTTGGGCGGCGGTCCCGCCGGCCAGTGACGTGGAGAGCGCGCCCGCCAGGCAGGCACGGCGCAGGCACTCCTCCGGCTCGAGGCCACGGAGCAGCGAGTCGAGGTACGCCGCGTCGAAGGTGTCCCCGGCACCCGTGGTGTCCACCGGGTTCACGGCAGAGCCGGTCTCGCGGAGAACCTCACCGAGCGGATCGACTCGCGTGGCGCCATCGGCTCCGTCCTTGACGACGACCACCGGCCCGCGGGCAGCCAGCACTCGTGCCGCCGCCTCGACATCGCGAGGCGTCTCGCCGTCGATCCGGGCAGCCAGTGCGAGCACCTCGGCCCGGTTGGGAAGCAGCAGGTCGAGGTGCGGCAGCGTCGCCCCGACGCCGTCCCAGCGCTCGGCCGGGTCGAAGTTCGTGTCCAACGAGGTGGTCATGCCGAGAGACCGGGCGCCCTCGAGCAGCGCCGGGAGGCCGGCGGCCAGGTCCGGCTGCAGGAAGAAGGAGGCGACGTGCAGGTGCCGGGCGCCCGTCCGAGCCGCGTCCTCGATGGCCACGCGTGCCTGGGCGGGCGACAGGCTGGGGATCGCGCCGGGGAAGGTGAGCACGGCCCGGTCCGGCGCAGCCGAGAGGACGACGGTGACGCCGGTGGACTGCTTCGCGTCGCGCAGCAACGGGTGGGTCTCGACGCTGCCGGCGGCCAGGAGCTGCTCCATCAGGTCGCCGAAGGCATCCTGGCCCATCACGGCGGCGATCGACGTCGACCTGCCGAGCCGGGCGAGCGCATGCGCGAAGATCCCGGCCGATCCCCCGATCACCACGTCGGCCGCCGTCAGCAGCTGCTCGGCCTGGCCGAACCTGGGGACGACGTCACCGCGGAGGATCAGGTCCGGGTTCGCATCACCCAGCACGAGGACGTCGGTCACGGTCGACAGTCTGCATCCCGTGATGGACAAATGTCCACACTCACGCACACTATCTGCTCATCCTTGCTCATTTGGGTGGTGGCTGACATGCTGCGCGAGTGACGACCATCGCCTTCGTCGGGGCCGGCTCGGCCGAGTTCACCCGGCAGCTGCTCCGCGACCTGCTCTCCTTCGACGACCTGCCCGACCTCGAGCTGGTGATGCACGACATCGACCCCAGGCGACTGGCCCTGGCCGAGCAGCTGGCGCAGATCTCCGTGCGCCACCACGGCAGGAGCGCCACGGTGCGGGCAACCGCTGATCGACGGGAAGCCCTGACGGGTGCGGACTTCGTCATCAACACGGTCAACATCGGCGGCCATGCCGCGACCGTCACCGACTTCGACGTCCCGGAGTCGTTCGGGATCCGGCAGACCATCGCGGACACCTTGGGCGTGGGCGGCGTCTTCCGCGGCCTCCGCACCTTCCCCTTCCTCGACGACCTCGCCCGGGACATGACCGCCGTGTGTCCCGACGCCTGGCTGCTGAACTACACCAACCCGATGGCGATGAACATCGGCTACCTGGCCGCGACGTACCCCGACCTCAAGGTGCTCGGCCTGTGCCACTCCGTCTACTGGACGGTGGTGGACCTCAGCGAGCTCGTCGGGGTGCCCTTCGACGAGGTCACCTTCCGCAGCGCAGGCGTCAACCACCAGGCCTGGGTGCTCGACTGGCAGCACGGCGGCGAGAGCCTCTACCCGCGCCTCGACCGAAGGATCGCCGACGACGCGGAGCTTCGCCGTCGGGTGCGGGTGGACATGTACAACCGGCTCGGCTTCTACCCGACCGAGACGAGCGAGCACTCCTCGGAGTACGTCGCGTGGTACCTCCACGACGCGGCCGAGGTCGAGCGCCTGCGTCTGCCGATCCGCGACTACGTCGGCATCAGCGCGGACAACGTCGAGGAGACCGAGCGGCTGGTCGTCGAGGCCGCAGCGGGCGACTACGTCGAGCCGGAGGAGGATGCTGCGGAGTACGCCCCCCAGGTGATCCACAGCATGGTCACCGGCACCCCGCGCACGATCCAGGCCAACCTCGTCAACGCGGGCCTGATCGACAACCTCCCCCAGGGCGCGCCCGTCGAGGTGCCGTGCCTGATCGACGCCGACGGCGCACACCCCGTCGCGGTGGGCGCCCTGCCGGAGCAGTGCGCGGCACTGAACCGCACGTTCCTCTCGGTGGTGGACCTGACGGTGCGAGCAGCGACCGAGACGCGGCCGGACCACATCCGGCACGCACTGATGGTCGACCCGAACACCTCGGCGACGCTGTCCGTCGACCAGATCTGGCGACTGGCGGACGCGATGGTCGAGGCCCACGCACCACTCCTGCCGAGCGGGCTCAGAGCTCCGCTCGGTGCACCCTGAGGCCTGCCCGCTCGAGGGCATCCACGTCTGCGTCCTTCGCGTCCGAGTCCGTCACCAGGTCGGCGACCGCGCCGATCTCGCTGATCCGCGCGAAGCCGCGTCGACCGATCTTGGTCGAGTCGGCCACCACGACCACACGCTCGGCCGAGCGCAGCAGGCTCCGGTTGGTCTGCGCCTCGACCTCGTGGTGGGTGGTGAGGCCGGCGGTAGCGCTGACCCCGTCGACGCCGATGATGGCGACGTCCAGGTTGATGTTGCTCAACGTCAGCTCCGCGAGCGGCCCCACCAGCTCGTAGGACTCGCTGCGTGCGCTGCCGCCGCACACGACCAGCTCGATGTTCGTGCGTACGGCGAGCTCGGCGGCGATGTTGAGCGCGTTCGTGACCACCCGCAGCCCCGAGTGGGAGGCGAGCGCGCGCGCCACCTCGGTCGTCGTGGAGCCGCCGTTGAGGCCGACCGAGGTCACGTCGGGACCCATCAGCCCGGCGGCGTACTTCGCGATGGCGCGCTTGGCCTCGTGCTGCTGGCCGCCTCGGTAGCGCATCGGCAGCTCGTAGAGCACCCCGGAGGAGACCGCCCCTCCGTGGGTCCGGGTGAGCAGCTGCTGGCTCTCGAGCAGCTGGAGGTCGCGACGCACCGACGCCTGGGAGACGGCGAGCTCTCCGGCGAGATCGGCGACATCGACCGAGCTCTGTTTGCTCAAACGCTCAAGAATGAGGCCCAAACGCTCCTGTTGACGCATGTCGTGCACATTACGCGCACATTGCGCGCAAGATCCAGCGCTTTGGGTCTTGTCGCCTCTCCCAATACGTGCAAGTCTGCTCACATAATCCGAGCGAATGTGCACGGTTTGCCAGTGTGGTGACATCGTGCGAGGAGCGTGAGCATGGTGTTGACCCGCAAGATGATCCCCGTTGTCGTCGGTGGACTCGTCCTGGCCGCAGTCGGCGCCGGCTGCGGGTCCTCGGGCTCCGGAGGCGGTGACGGCGGCACGACCATCACCGTCTCGCACGGCTACACCGACGTCGAGGCCAAGGCCGTGGCCACGCAGGTGAAGCAGTGGAACACGGAGCACCCCAAGGAGAAGGTCAAGCTGCTCTTCAACGGCGGCAACGACGGCGCGCTGCAGAAGACCGTCGCCGGATTCACGGCGGGCAATTTCCCCGACGTGGGCTACCAGTACGGCTCATCTGCGGCACAGCTCGCCCGGCAGCCCAAGCTGATCGACCTCACCGACACGGTCAAGGACCCCGACTTCGACTGGAACGACTTCTACGTCTCGGAACGCGAGGCGTCCACGGTCGACGGCAAGGTCGTCGGCATACCAGCCCTGGTGGACAACCTCTCCCTCGTCTACAACAAGGCGCTCTTCAAGGCGGCCGGAGTCGCCCCACCCACGGCCGACTGGACCTGGGAGGACTTCCGGAGCGCCTCGGCCAAGCTGACCGACGCCTCGTCGAAGACCTACGGCTGGGCCTACGTCAACGATGGCAGCGAGGACACCGTGTGGCGCTACCTGCCGCTGCTGTGGCAGGCGGGCGGGGAGCTCCTCAACGAGGAGAACACCAAGCCTGCCTTCGACTCAGCGGCCGGCCTGTCCGCGCTCGAGCTGCTCAAGGACATGGCGGTCACGGACAAGTCCGTCTACCTCGACAACGGAAACGGCAACTACCTGAACCTGTTCAACAGCGGCAAGATCGCGATGCTCTGGACGGGCCCCTGGGACCTGTCGAGCATCAACGCCGACGTCGACTACGGCGTGACGCTGCTCCCCGGGAACAACGGCAACCACGAGACCGTCTCCGGTCCCGACCTCTACATGGGCTTCAAGCACTCCTCCGGCCGAGCCAAGACGGCCGTCAAGTTCCTGACCTGGCTGACCTCGGCACCGGTGCACCTGGACTTCGCGGTGATGACCGGCGACCTGCCGGTGCGCGAGTCGGAGACCAAGCTGCCCGGCTACGCGAAGTTCCTGCAGAAGTACCCGTCGAACGAGGTGTTCGTGGAGAACCTCAACAACGTCAAGCACGTGCGACCGAACATCGCGTCGTACTCCGAGGTCTCGACGGCGGTCGGCCAGATGGTGCAGTCGGTGCTGCTCGGGAAGACCGAGCCGAAGCAGGCGCTGGAAACAGGTGCGGACCAGGTGTCGAGCGCGTTGGCGGGTCAGTGACCGCTGCGCTGCTGCCGGCGACCGCGCGCCGCCGCGTCCGCGCCACACCGCAGAAGCGGGCTGACTCTCGCGCGGCCTGGGGCATGGTCGCCCCGAGCGTCCTGCTGATCGGGGTCTTCGGCCTGGTCCCGGTGGTCTGGTCCCTGGTGCTCTCGTTCCAGCGCAACGACCTGCAGACACCGTCGCAATGGGTGGGTCTGAGCAACTACCGGCAGCTCGCCCACGATCCGGTGCTGCACGAGTCGGTCCAGCACACGGTCGTCTACACGGCGCTGTTCGTGCCGATCACGCTGCTGTGCTCCTTGCTCGTCGCCGCAGCCCTGAACCGCAAGGTCCGGGGAATGACCTTCTACCGGTTGGCCGTGTTCGTGCCGGTCATCACCTCGACGGTCGCGACCGGCGTCATCTTCACGTGGCTGCTCGACCCGGACTACGGGCTCGTCAACGCCGCCCTCCACCAGCTCGGGATCCAGCAGCTCGGGTTCTTCGCCTCCCCCAACCTCGCCCTCTACGCCGTGGTCGCGATGACGGCCTGGGGCTGGGTGGGGTTCGGGGCACTCATCTTCCTGGCCGGTCTCCAGGCGATCCCCGGCGAGCTCCTCGAAGCCGCCCAGATGGACGGCTGCTCGCGCGCTGGCGCCTTCTGGCGGATCGAGGTGCCGTTGCTGCGCCCCGTGATCGGCTTCCTGATGGTGTGGCTGACGATCAACGCGCTGCAGCTCTTCGACGAGGTCTACGTGACCACCAAGGGAGGTCCGCTGCACTCCACGACCGTGGTCGTCTACTACCTCTACCTGCAGGCCTTCTCCTACTTCCATGCCGGGTACGCCGCAGCCATCGCCGTCGTGCTGTTCGTCGTCATCGTGATCATCACCATCATCCAGATGCGGTTCAGTCGCGACGCCGACCTCGAGGCACAGCGCTGATGCCCACCGTGAGGCTTCGCCGTCCCTCGCCCTGGCACCTCGTGCTGATGCCGTTGGCGCTGGTGATGCTGGTTCCACTCGTGTGGATGCTGGTGACCAGCCTGTCCACCCTCCCGGAGACGCGCCAGTTCCCACCCGGGCTGCCGGCGTCACTGCGCTGGGGCAACTTCGCCCACGCCTGGAACGAGTCGCCCTTCGGTCACTGGCTGCTCAACAGCACGGTCGTCTCGGTCACCTGCGTCGTCAGCAACCTGGTGCTCTGCAGCCTGGCCGGGTACGCCTTCGCGCGGATCCCGTTCGCCGGGAGCCGCATCTTGTTCATCGGCCTGTTGGCGACGCTGATGGTGCCGTTCCAGGTGGTGATGATCCCGACACTGCTGATCGTCAAGCAGCTCGGGCTGGTCGACTCCCTGCCTGCGCTGATCGTGCCCAACCTGGTCACGCCGTTCGGGATCTATCTGCTGCGCCAGTTCTTCCTCAGCCTCCCGGCCGAGCTCGAGGAGGCCGCGATCATGGACGGAGCGGGCAGACTGCGGATCCTGTTCAGAATCCTGTTGCCGCTGATGGGCCCACCACTGAGCACACTGGCAGTGCTCACCTTCCTCTCGTCGTGGAACGACTTCCTGTGGCCACTCGTCGTGACCTCCTCCCCCGAGACCATGACGGTCCAGCTCGGACTCGCCAGCTTCCAGGGTGCCCACTTCACCAACTGGCCCGAGCTGATGGCCGGCACCCTGATGAGCCAGCTGCCGGTGCTGGTGCTGTTCGTGATCGGCCAGCGGTGGTTCGTGAGCTCGATCGCGACGACCGGGATCAAGTGAGGCGCACGACCAGGTCCGCCGACTCGCGCGTGGAGTCGACCTTCGCGGCGTTGGGCTGGTCGACCGCCGCCACCCAGCTCTCGGAGTCTGCGAGCGTGTGCCCGAAGAGCTGGCGTCGTCGTACCAGCCGCTCCTCGCGAAGCGCCGGGTCGATGTCGAGGTACCAGACCTCGTCGAGACATCCGCGGACCTGCTCCCAGCCACCGTCGGCCAGCAGCAGGTAGTTGCCCTCGGTGATCACCAGCCGGGTCGCAGGGGCCACCGCGACGGCGCTGCCGATCGACTCCTCGAGCCCCCGGTCGAAGACCGGTCCGTAGATCGGCACATCGCCCTGGGTGCGGAGGCGCCGCAGCAGAGCGACGTACCCGTCCACGTCGAAGGTGTCCGAGGCACCCTTGCGCCCGGACCGACCGAGACGGGCCAGCTCCTCGTTGGCGAGATGGAAGCCGTCCATCCCCACCAGCTGCGCGTCCTCACCCAACGCGTCGAGCAGGGCAGCGCACACGGTCGACTTGCCGGCACCCGGAGCACCGGTGACGCCGAGGATCCTTCGTTGCCCGTCCGCGACGAGGCGACGCGCGCGGTCGACCAGGTCGGCCACCGACTCACTGACGACAGTGGGTTCGTCCCGGGGTCCGCGTCCTTGCATGTGAGCCAGTGTGGCAAAGAAACCGGCTGACGGCTCAGCCGGCCATGGGTAGGGCCAGGGGTTTCGGTCAGGCCGCGATGGCGATCGCGCGGTTGATGGCCTGGAGCACGTTCGGGGTGACCTCGGTGATGCCATGGGCCGAGGCGGCGTGCGCCCCGATCTGACCCATCAGCTCGTCGCGGTCGTTGCTCTCGAAGCGGGCGGAACAGCCCGGCATCACGTCGCCACAGGCGAGCTTGAACGTCATGGTGGTCTCCAGTCGAGACGCCGGGTCACGCCTGCGTGATGACAGGACGGCCGAGGGGCACCCGTACCCACAGCACAGCGCTGCGCTCGTCCTGTTCGACACCGATCGTTCCTCCGTGCGCCACGGTGAGAGCACGCGCGAGGTACAGACCGATGGTAACGCCCGTACCGTCATCATTCAGGTCAAATGGCTCAAATAGGGCTTGCAGCACCTGTGGGTCGATCGGATCGGCCTCGCGTACGACGCGCAGCTCGACCCAGGGGTCGACCAGCTTGACCTCCAGATGCAGCGAGCGCGGCTGCGGACGAGAAGACCCTGCCTGCCAGAGGTCGCGCAGGACCCGTGGGAACAGGGACGGGTCGACCTCGATCTCGAGGCCACCACCCTCGCCACCGACCCCGGTGAGCCCCGGAAGGTTCGCGGTCAGCTCGTCCACCGAGACCAGCTGAGGCGCCACCCGGAGGCGGCCCAGCGAGGCCTGGGCGAGCAGCTCGACGTCGAGTGTCCTCTCCGCGAGCCGCGTCAGCGCTTCCTGCAGCCGACGCACCGTCCCCTGGACCGCATCGGGAGGCACCTCGTCCTCCGCCAGCATCGCCACCCAGCCCTGTGCGACCGCCAGCGGAGTCCGGAGCTCGTGCGCGAAGGCGGTCAGGAAGCGGTCGCGTTGCATCGCGGCCTCGGCGCCCGGACGGTTGGTGACCAGAGCGGTGCCGGCGTCGACGAAGCCGTGCACCCATCGCTCGACGAGCACCTGCTCGACCGACCACCGTTCCGCGACCGCGGCGACCGAGTCACCGGCCAGCACCTCCAGCACCGCGGTGACCCTGGGGTCGAGCGGTTCCGGGTCCGGGACGGAGCGCAGCTTCGGCCGTGGGTCGTCCTCCATGCCATCACCTCCTGCCGCGTCCCGAGGTGACTCAGGGTAGGGGCAGACGACGACCGGGGTTGCGGAACGCGTTGGTCGGAACTTGCCGCGTAATTCGTCCGATTGACGATGGTCTGGGCGGGTACTGTGGTGTCGATCACCAGCCGCTCGGGCACCGGCTCACGCATCGTCGCGAGGAGCACCCGTGGAGAAGATCGTCCTGGACGCGCGCAGCGTCGGCGAGCTGTGCCCTGTCTGCGGAAAAGAGGTCGTCGCGATCGCCGTGGCCTCGACACCGATCCGCGGTGCGATCTGTCAGCGGATCACCTACTCCTGCCGGGGATCCCGCCGGAACCACCTCCCCCGGGACTGGCAACCGGCTGCAGTTCCTGCCTGAGCGCGACCAGCCGATCCCGAGGAACCTTCGCCGCGCTCGTCCCGGGCTGATCCAATCCGGCAGTTGAGGCGTAACGTTGCAGTTCTGGTGTGACGGTGACTGCCGGTTCCTCGACAGCACCGACCAGGACGTCAATCCGCCCGGCCCCCGCGGACCGGTTGGACTGCGTCAGGGGAACCGTGCCGACAGAACAGCGCCTCTCGGAAGTGCTGAGCGAGTTCGCGCGCACGCTGGCGACCGACTTCCCGATCCAGGGAATCCTCGACCATCTCGTGGAGCGCATCGTCGACGTGCTTCCCATCGACGCCGCGGGAGTCACCCTCATCTCCCCGTCAAGCGTCCCGCGCTTCATCGCTGCGTCGGACTCCTCCGCGATGGACTACGAGCGACTCCAGACCGCACTCGACGAAGGACCGTGCCTGGCGGCGTACGAGACCGACACGCCGATCTCCATCCCGGACCTGTCCCAGGACGGCCGGTTCCCGACCTTCGCCGAGCGCGCCCTGGCCGAAGGGCTGGTCGCGGTCTTCACGTTCCCGCTGCGCGACGGTGAGCTCGGGCTGGGGGCTCTCGACCTCTACCGCAGGACGGCCGGCGAGCTGAACGAGTCCGAGATGGCAGCGGCCCAGACGCTGGCAGACGTCGCCACCGCCTACCTGCTCAACGCCCAGGCCCGGGCGGACCTGAAGCTCGCCTCCGAGACCGAGCGTGCGGCTTTGGAGAAGCTGCGGGCGCTGGACCGCGCGAAGACCGAGTTCGTCGCGACCGTCATCCACGAGCTGCGTACGCCGATGACCAGCATCTCCAGCTACACCGAGCTGCTCCAGGACGGTGCGGCAGGATCACTCAACGCGCGCCAGCTGGAGTTCGTCGAGGCGATCGACCGCAACAGCGAGCGCGTCACCGTGCTGGCGAACGACCTGCTGACCCTCGCGAGCCTGGAACCTGGCGCGCTCATGCCCGAGCAGACCGACGTGGATCTGCGCGAGGTCGTCGAGTCGGCACACGCCGTGCTGCTGGCGGTCATCGACAGCAGCCACCTGGACGTGCAATTCGAGGTCCCGCCGGACCCCGTGATCGTCCACGGCGATGCTCGTCACCTGGAGCGCATGCTCACGAACCTGGTCACCAACGCGGTGAAGTTCACCGACCCGGGCGGTCACGTCAGCTGCACGCTGACGGTCATTGGCACGAAAGCGCGGATCGAGGTCCGCGACACCGGCATCGGGATCCCGCTGTCGGAGCAGGATCAGCTGTTCACCCGCTTCTTCCGCTCGTCCACTGCGCAGGAGCAGGCCATCCCCGGCTCAGGACTCGGCCTGACGATCGTCGACACGATCGTGCGCGGCCACGGAGGAACGATCTCCGTGGTCTCCGCACACATGCAGGGCACCACGTTCACCGTCGACCTGCCACTCATCGTCGCTCGGGTCGAGCGCGCCTGAGCCAGCGCACTAGCGTGGGCGCGTGTCCATCCTGATCTCCGCCGCCGAGCTGAGTGACCTGCTCAGCGACTCCTCCTCTCCCAGCCCAGCTGTCCTCGACGTGCGTTGGAAGCTCGGAGGGCCTCCTGGGCACGGCGAATACCTGACGGGCCACGTTCCCGGGGCTGTGTACGTCGACCTCGACTCCGAGCTGGCGGCGCACGGCGAGCCGACCGACGGCCGGCATCCACTCCCCAGCCTCCACGCACTGCAGGAGGCCGCACGCCGCTGGGGTCTGCGCGACGGCACCCCGGTCGTGGTGTACGACGCCGACGGCAACCTGGCTGCCGCCCGCGCGTGGTGGCTGCTGCGCTGGGCGGGCCTGGAGGACGTGCGACTCCTCGACGGCGGGCTGTCGGCCTGGGTCGCGAACGGTGGCGCGCTGGCCACCGACGACGTGCTGCCCGAGGCCGGCGACGTCTCCCTGCAGGGACCTGGCCTGGCGACCCTGGACTTTGATGACGTCCCCGAGGTCGCCCGTGCCGGCGTACTGCTCGATGCGCGCGCCGCTGAGCGCTACCGCGGCGAGACCGAGCCCGTGGATCCCAAGGCGGGCCACATCCCCGGCGCGGTCAGCGCCCCGACCGCCGCCAACCTCACCCCGGACGGGTTGTTCCTCTCCCCCACCGAGCTGCGAGAGCGCTTCGAGGCAGCCGGGGTCCGCGATGACGTGCCTGTCGGCGTCTACTGCGGCTCGGGCGTCACCGCTGCGCACGAGGTCGCTGCGCTGGCGATCGCCGGGTTCGACGCGGCGCTCTACCCCGGCTCCTGGTCGCAGTGGAGCAACCTGGACCTGCCGGTGGCGACCGGGGATCCCACGGTGGACTGAGCCGACCCCAGGTGGACCGTGGCTGAACAGCAGATGGCGCTTGCCCGTCCATCCGCTCCAGCCGACTCATCCCGCCCGAGCAGGCGCTTTCCCGGTGGTAGAAACGGCCCATGAGCACTCCGTCGGCCGATGCTCGAAGTGGACCCGGAGGCTCCGTCTCCGTGGTCTGGCAGCGCGGCTCGAGATCGAGGGACACCGCCACCCGCCTCCTGTCCGCGGAGGTCGGCCGGGTCCTGGGCATCCCGATGGAGACAGTGCGCCTGTCCCGGTCCTGCCGGCACTGCGGAAGCACGGAGCACGGGCGACCGGTCGTGCTGCCGACGCTCGACGGCCCAGCTCCGTTCGTCAGCCTGAGCCGGGCGGCCGACACCGTCGTCGTGGCGGTCTCCGACTGCGGACCGACTCGGAGTGGACGTGGAGAGGCTGGACTCCCCGAGGTTCGCCGGGTTCGAGGCGGTGGCGCTGAACCCCTACGAGCTGGCACCGACCGTCGCGGCCCGCGCCACGACCTGGGTGCGCAAGGAGTCGCTGCTGAAGGCCACGGGGCACGGGCTGCAGGTGGATCCGAGGCTGATCCGGCTCACCGACCCGGACCAGCCCCCTCGGCTCCTGGAGTGGTCGGCACTGGACCCGCCCCGGACGGCCGCCTGGATGCAGGACCTTCCGGTCGTGGGCCACGCCGCCACCCTGACCGTGCTGACCGACGTCGCACCGCGACTCACGGTGCGTCGGGAAGCTCCGGCAGGGGTTCCTCGTTGAGCCACTCCTCGAAGAGCTCGGACACGGAGGTGCCGGTGCTCTCCTCGACGAAGGCCACGAACATCTCGGTCGACACCGTGCCGTGTGCATGCTCGCGTGGCCCAGCCTGCGAGGACCCGGAAGAACTCGTCGTCCCCCAGCGTCAGCCGCAGGGCGTGGAGCAGCAGGGCACCTCGCTTGTAGACGCGGTCGTCGAACATCAGCTCCGGCCCGGGGTCGGCCAGCAGCAGGTCCTGGTCGAGGTCGTCGAGCCGGTCCCAGTGCTCGAGGGCCCGTTCGTGCGCGGACGCCTTGCCCGACTCCTCGGACCACAGCCACTCGGCGTAGCAGGCGAATCCCTCGTGCAGCCAGATGTCGGACCACTGCCCGATCGTCAGGCTGTTGCCGAACCACTGGTGCGACATCTCGTGGGCGATCAGCCGCTCCGCGTCCCAGTCGGTGACCAGGAAGTTGGCTCCGAACGTCGACAGTGACTGCGACTCCAGGGGGATCTCCAGGTCGTCCTCGGTCACCACGACCGTGTAGCCGCTGAAGGGGTAGTCCCCGAAGAGCCGGGTGAAGGCCTCGAGCATCTCTGGCTGGAGACCGAACGCTGCGTCGTACTTCGACACGAGCGCGCCGGGCACGGCCGCGTAGAGCGGTACGACGGCCTCCAGCTCGAGCAGCTGGTAGCGGCCGATCTGCACGGTCGCGAGGTACGGCGCCATCGGTTCGGGCTGGTCGTAGACCCACGTGGTCGAGCTGGCATGGCGTTTGCTGGAGAGCAGATTGCCGTTGGCGACCACGCGATGCGTGGTGGGTGCCGTGATCGCGAGCCGATAGCTGGCCTTGTTGCTCGGCCTGTCGTTGCAGGGGAACCACGAGGGCGCGCCATGCGGCTGGCCGGCGACGATGACCCCGTCGGTCAGCTCCTCCCAGCCAGCCTCCCCGAGCTGCTTGCTCGACAGGGGGGCGGGGTGACCGGAGTACTGCACCGAGACGCTGAAGGACTCTCCGCCCGACAGCCCGGCCTTGAGTCGCACGTCCAACGCGTCCTTGCGGTGCGAGTACCTCACCGGGGATCCGTCGACGGTGACCTTGGTGACGCGCAGCGCGTGCAGGTCGAGGCTCAGTCGCTCGAGGGACTCGTTGGCCACGCAGTCGAGGACGGCCCGACCCGTCAAGTGATTCCCCTCGACCTTGTAGGCGAGCTCGAGGTCGTAGTGGGTGACGTCGTAGGACACGTCGCCGTGACCGGGGGTGTAGTCATCGGCGTGAGCGGGTCGGCTCACCTGGCCGGCTCGCGCAGGTCCTCGTCGATCCACGGACCGATCGGGTTGCCGATCCACCGGGTCTTGTCGGGCACCGACTCGCCCCTCATCACCAACGACACGGGGCCAACCGTAGCGTGACGACCCAGTCTCGAGGCCGGGAGGATCACGCTGTTCGGACCCAGGGTCGAGCCCGCCCGGAGCGTGACCTGGTCCATGCTCAGCACCCGGTCGTGGAACAGGTGCGTCTGCAGCACGCAGCCCTTGTTGACGGTCACCCCGTCGCCGAGCACCACCAGGTCGGCCTCCGGCAGCCAGTAGGTCTCGCACCAGACCCCGCGACCGACCTTCGCGCCCAGCGAGCGCAGCCAGACGTTCAGCGCCGCGGTGCCGGTCGCGCCCCGTGCGAACCACGGCGCCGCGACGACCTCGACGAAGGTGTCGGCCAGCTCGCTGCGCCACACGAAGGAGCTCCAGAGCGGGTGGTCCGTCGCGGGGATGGTGCCGACCAGGGCCCACTTCACGGCTGAGGTGACCGCTGCCGCGACCGCACCGGCAATCATCAGGACGAGACCCGAGACGAGCAGCGCGAGCACGGGGAAGCGGCCGTCGAGCAGCACCTCGAGTCCGAGTACGACGCCGCCGGCCAGCGCGAGCGACGTCATCACCGCGAGCAGCCGGCAGCACTCGACGAGCGCGCGAGCGACCCGCAGCCGCTGGGGCGGGTCGTAGGTGCGGCTGTCGTCACCGGTCCCCGTGGGCCGGCGAAGGAGCACGGGCGGGCTGCCCAGCCAGGACGAGCCGGCCTTGGCCTTCTTCCGGCGAGGCGCGGCCGACAGCACCGCGACCAGGGACTTCTTCGGAACCTTGCGACCGGGTGCCGTCATCCCCGAGTTGCCGACGAACGCACGCTTGCCGATCTTGGTGCGTTCCACGCGGAGCCAGCCACCGCCGAGCTCATAGCTGCCGAGCAGGGTGTCGTCGGCCAGGAAGGCCTCGTCGTTGATGCTCGTCAGCTTCGGGATGAGCAGCACCGTCGAGGCCTCCACGCGTCGGCCCACCCGGGCGCCGAGCAGGCGTAGCCAGCCTGGGGTGAGCGCGCTCGAGTAGATCGGGAAGAGCCAGGTGCGGGCCTCGTCGAGCACCTTCATGGTGGCCCAGGCCTGCCAGGCCTTGCGGCTGTGGATCGGGTAGGCACCTGCTGAGAGCCCGACACCCAGGAGCCGGACGAGTGCTGCGATCAGGAGGCCCAGTACGACGAGTCCGGTCACCGTGGAGAGCGGCAGGGTGACGAGCAGCACCAGCAGGCCCTGTGCGAGCGAGTCGGTCTGCAGCAGCCATGGGAAGGTCACGGCGACGCCCGCCAGCACGGCCAGGATCGGGAGCAGCGAGATCCCGGCGGCGATGCCGGCGTACGCCAGCACCCAGCGCGGCCGGTGCTCGGGTCGGCTGTCTGACCAGGGTCCACGGGTTCGTCCCACCGGTTCGGCCGGAGAGCCCGTCCAGTACTCCCCCGCCGTGACGGCCCCGATGACCGCGGACCCGGGCGCGACCTCGGCGCCCTTGCCGACCGTCGCGCCCGGACACAGCGTGCTCCTGGTGCCGACGCGTGCTCCGGCTCCGACCGCGATCCTGCCGATGTGGAGCACGTCGCCGTCCAGCCAGTGCCCGCAGAGATCGACCTCGGGCTCGATCGAGCAGCCGCTGCCGAGCGACAGCATCCCGGTCACGGGCGGGATGGAGTGCAGGTCCACCCGCCTGCCGATCTTGGCGCCGAGCGCTCTGGCGTACGTCGGCATCCACGCCGCCCCCGCGAGGTTGGCGGCCCCGAGCTCGTCGGCCAGTCGCTCGGCCAGCCAGAGCCGGAGGTGGACGCGTCCACCGCGGGGATAGTCGCCTGGACCCACCTGCCGCAGCAGGATCCTCGCTCCGGCGGCCGTGAGTGCCATCCGGCCCGGAGCGGACACCAGGGCCAGCCAACCCAGCAGGACCCACCACCACGAGAAGGTCGGCAGGTAGTCGAGTCCCAGGAGGGAGGAGGCGACGTTGTTGCCCGCCACGACCCAGGTGAGCCACCGCAGGCCGGACAGCAGCCGCAGCGGAAACGGTGAACACGATCTGCCCGATCTGGGTCTTCGACGGTGTCGGTCGGACCTTGCGGTTCCTGCGCGTGGCCGGCGCGGACATCTCGTCGAGCAGGCCGGTCAACGCACGCACTGTCGGGTTCTCGTAGACGTCGGCCACGGTGACCTCTGGGTGGCGGGCCCTGAGCCGGGAGACCAGCTGTGCCGCGGTGAGGCTGCCGCCACCCAGGTCGAAGAAGTCGTCGCGCTCGCCGGTCACGACGGCGCCGAGGACGTCGAGCCAGAGCTCGGCGATCCAGCCGGCGGTGCCGTCCAGCTCGCCCGCCTTCTGGGCCTGTGCCGCTGCGGTCGGCAACGGCCAGGGAAGTGCGTCCCGGTCGATCTTCCCCGAGGTCCGGGTGGGCAGCGTGGCCACCTCGGCGATCCGGGGCACCAGCGCGGCCGGCATCACCTCGCGCAGGTGGCTGGTCGCGGCGGCCGACGTCGAACCCGTCGCCGACCGTGACGTAGCCGATCAGGATCTGGTTGCCCGCGCGGCTCTTCCGCACCGCGGCAGCCGCGCTGACCACTCCTGGGAGCGCGAGCAGCGCGTTGTCGATCTCGCCGAGCTCGATGCGCCGACCACCGAGCTTGACCTGGTCGTCACCACGACCGGCGAAGAGCAGCCCCGCCTCGTCGTACACCACCTGGTCGCCGCTGCGGTAGGCACGCTGCCAGCCGAGGGTGGGGAACGGTGCGTACTTCTCGGCGTCCTTCTCGGGGTCGAGGTAGCGCGCCAGGCCCACTCCCCCGATGATCAGCTCACCCACCTCGCCGGGCTCCACGTGGGCGCCGTGCTCATCGACCACGGCCAGGTCCCAACCGTCCAGGGGCAGCCCGATCCGCACCGGCCCCTCGGCATGGAGCGGCGCACCACAGGCGACGACGGTCGCCTCGGTCGGGCCGTAGGTGTTCCACAGCTCACGGCCCGGCCGCGCCAGGCGTACGCCGATCTCCGGCGGACAGGCCTCGCCGCCCATGATCAGCAGGCGTACGCCGTCCAGCGACTCGGTCGGCCAGAGGGAGACCAGGGTCGGCACGGTCGAGACGACCGTGACGTCGTTCGCCACCAGCCACGGGCCGACGTCGACACCACTGCGCACCAGCGACCGCGGCGCCGGCACCAGGCAGCCGCCATGTGCCCAGGCAAGCCACATCTCCTCACAGGACGCGTCGAACGCCACCGACAGCCCGGCCATCACCCGGTCGGTGTCGCCGAGTGGCGCACCCTGGAGGAACATCCGCGACTCAGCGTCCACGAACGCCGCGGCGGAGCGGTGCGAGACGGCCACCCCCTTGGGCGTCCCCGTCGAGCCCGAGGTGAAGATGATCCACGCGTCGTCGCTCGGCTCCGGCTCCTCGTGGCTCACGGCGTGATCGACCCGGTGCCGCTCGGCGATCACCAGGCTGTTGCCCACGATCGCCGCGACGTCGGCCTCACCGAAGACGAGTCGTGCCCTCTCGTCCGGGTCGTCCGCATCGACGGGAACGTAGGCCGCCCCGGCGGCGAGGATCCCCATGATCGCGACGTAGAGGTCGATCGTTCCCGACTTGATTCGCACCCCGACGCGGTCGCCGCGGCCGACCCCCATGGAGTTCAAGGACGCTGCCAGCTCGTCGGCGGCCTCACCGAACTCCGTGTAGGTGAGCATCTCGGCGCCGTTGTCGATCGCGAGCGCCTCCGGGTGTGCGTCGACGGACTGCCGGAAGATGTCGATCAGCGTGCGGGCGGGCGGCGCCATCGCGGAGCGTGTCAGGCTCAACGCGTTGCTCGGGTCACGGCTCGGGGGACGGGCACCGCACGAGTCAATCGGCCCAAGTTGAACAGAAGGTGGACTGCTCGATCCCGTCGATCAGCTCGCGCGGAAGTGCTCCACGACCTCGCGCTCCACGAGCACGGGGATGAAGTCCCGGATCGGGCTTCCGTCGTACTGGTGGTGCACCTGGGTGACGAGGGACTTGATGCTGTCGGGCGGGGTCTCCGGGAACCGAGAGCGCAGACGATCCGCCAACTCGTCCAGGGCACGGATCTCTTCGTCGGCCCGGGTCTCTTCGTTGGTCTGTGTCATGCCGTCAAGTGAAGCACCGGGTTGTCGGGGGCCACTACAGCTACCGGTGCGTAGCAAGTCACACTCGTCGAAGGTGAGCGCGCCGCCCGCCTCGGCGCGACGAGAATTCGCCCCTCGTTCACCCGCCGTTCACCTGTGCGGGTAGCCGAAGTGGCCCCGCGCGAGCCCCTCCAGGACCTACGGGGACAACCAGCGACGCCGCTTCTTCTTCGACGCCCTGCTCCACTCGTGGACGAACTGGTCGTCGGTCTCCTGCAGTGCGCGTTCCTCGCGGGCATGCAGCACCCCGAAGACGAAGGCGTTGTCCCCTGTGCCGGCCGCCTCGTCGCCGAGCTCGCGGAGACGCTCCTGGGTGACGGACGCATCGTGGTGGTCACCGAGACGCGACTGCACGCGCTTCATCGCGCTGACGAACTGCTTCGCACTCGCGCCGTAGATCCGGGTCAGCGGCTCGGCGGCGTACCGCACCCGCTTGGCGGCCTTCCGGGCCTCGTGCAACCGGTGCTCGCGCTCCACGGGATCTTCGGCCTCGTCGGCGAACGCGACACGCGCGACGAGCCGCTTGTAGTCGCGACGAACGCGCGACCGCACGACGGAGTGCACGGGCTTCGCTGCCTTGTCGCTCCAGGGCGGAGTGGCGGCGAGGTCGTCCAGCCGATCGAGCAGGGCGAAGTAGCGGTCCGAGCCCAACGCGTCGAGCATCCGCTCGCGCGCCTGCGTGTATTCGGCGCGCATCTCCTCGTCCATCCGCTGGTAGCCCGCGCCGCGGACCACCTCGGGGGACTCCTCCGTCACCATCTCCTCGAGGCGCGCCCGCATCACCTCCGCGTCGCGCGGCTCCCCCAGCACCCCCGCGAGCCACTTGAGCTCGTCCCGCACCGGATCCGTCTGCTCGCGGACGAACAGGGGGCGATAGCTGGCGAGTGCGTTGCGGAGGCGGCGTACGGCGACCCGCATCTTGTGCACGGCATCCGGCGCGTCACGGCGTACGAGCGGGTCGTAGCGGCGGATCACGGCGACCTGCTCGGCCAACCTGGCCTGCACGACCTGCGAGGCCGGGCTCTTCCGGGTCGTCTTCGGCGACACCTTCTCGGGGCGGACGGGCACCCGGTCGCCCAGGGCCTTGGCCAGCTTGCTCCCCCTCGTCGGGGTGCCGCCCGCGGTCTCGACGAAGGTCGCCACGGTCTCGAGGAAGTCCGCGTCTCCCTCGACGAGCTCGACCTCCCACTCGCGCCAGGACGTCGGCTCCGCCTCACCCAGGGTGTCGGCGCTGACGAGGTCGTCGCAGAACTCGGCGAGCACCGTGCCCTCGTCGTCGAGCAGGAGCTGGACGTGTCGCCGTGTGCGGATGACCGCCACCGGCTGCAACGTCTTCGCGCGGGTGTGCGCCACGAGCAGGGTGCGCAGCGACTTGGGCACCGTCTTGCTGGCGCGGGCGAGAGCCTCGTGCACCTCGAGGCGTCCTTCCTTCATGGGCAGCTTGAGGTGCCAGCCCGCATCCGATCCTCCGGTACGCCGACGGAGGCTGATCCCCGCGGCCGCGAGCGTGAGGTCGGCCGTGTCGAAGTACGTCGCCTCGAGCTCATGGAGCTCACCAGGTCGTACGGCGTCGACGCCGTCAGCCTCGGCGAACCTCGGGAGGTCCGTGTCAGGCCCGACGGCGTAGGTGTCCTCGATCTCGTGCTGGTCGTGTGTCATCGCCGCGATGTATAGCAACCGCAGGTGAACTGCGAGCGCCGGCTACGTGCAGCGACGCGTCAGCTGCAGAAAGGTGCGCACGTGCTCCGGATGGCTCTCTCCGTGTGTTATCGCGTACATGTGTGCCTCTCGTCAGGTCGCGTGGCCGTGTTCAGGAGGAGCATCACTCGGCCGGAAGTCTCGATCGAGAACTGAAGATGGAGGTTGGGCATCCAAAGGCCATCGTGGCGTCGGCAGTCGTTCAGGTGGCCCCCCTAGCGTCGCAGGCGATGCAGACGATCCCGGTGCACTTCCTGATGTTCAACATCGACGCGTCGGACGGTGTGAGCCGCGCCGTCCTGGCGGTGGCGAACCATCTGTCCCTGACCCATCCGGTCGAGATCATCTCCCTCTACCGGCGACACCGCGGCCCAGCGTTCGCGATCTCTGCGCGGATCAAGGTCACCTATCTCCTCGACCGGCCACCGACCCGAGGCGAAGGCCCCGCATCGCAAACCGAAGCCAGTCCGACCGTGTGGCAGAGGCGCCCACGCCGCGCCGTCAGGAGCCTGCTGGCCCGTCGGAGGTCGCAACTCGTCCACGGCCGCGGTTACCCGAACCTGTCTCTGCTGACGGACGTCGTGCTCGCCCGGAAGCTCCGCAGCATCCGAAGCGGCGTCCTGATCTCCACACGTCCGACGCTGCATGTGGCCGCGGCCCGGTTGGCCCGGCCGGGAGTCGTCACCATCGGCCAGGACCACCTCAACTTCGAGTCCCGCTCGGCCGAGAAGGGCAGCCTGGCCTCGATCGAAGAGGCCGCCCGACGCGGGCTGGATGCCTTCGTGACCCTGACTCCCACCGATGCGGTGGACTACACCCGGTTGCTGGCCAGTACTCGCACCAGGGTGACGACGATCCCGAACCCGCTGCCGTGGCCGGTGGCCCCGCACTGCGAGCATGCCCGCCCGGTCGTGGTGTCCGCGGGACGGCTGGTGCCGCGCAAGGGAATGGGCCGCCTGATCAGGGCTTTCGCGCCGGTGGCCGAGCGGCATCCGGAGTGGGAGCTGCACATCTACGGTGAGGGCCGCCTCGAGGAACGGCTCCAGGCTCTCGTCAAGCGGCTCGACCTGGACAAGCAGGTGCGCCTGATGGGACACACCGACGCCCTTCCAGCAGCCTTCGCCGAGGCCGCCGTCTTCGCGAGCGGATCCCGGGCGGAGGGCTTCCCGATGGTGCTGCTCGAAGCGTTGAGCACCGGACTTCCGCTGGTGGGCTTCGACTGCCCCCGTGGACCGAGCGACATCATCCGTCACGGCCACAACGGGCTGCTGGTTCCCCGGAACGACGTACCTGCACTCTCGGCGGCGCTGGAGAGCGTCGTGGCCGATGATGACCGGCGTCGGGCGATGGGCGCACACGCACTCGAGGACGCTGATGCCCATCTCATCGAGCGAATCGCCGCCAAGTGGGAGGATTTGTTCGAGGTCCTGCTGGAGTGAACCACTGGCAGACCAGTTCATTTTCACGGGTTACCGTGCGACGTATGACGGCACTGGACGGGCTCTACCGGCACCGTGGGTTCACCACACACTGGGATGAGGGCGGCGTCACCCTGACTCGCCAGGGACGGGTCAAGAGACTCACCTGGGACGACATCCTCGGGGTCCGTCAGCTCGACGGCCGTCCCGGCTACGTGCAGCTGATGGTGAAGGGCCATGTGCCCGCCCAGCGGCTCTCCGAGGACCACTTCTCCATCCCGGTCAACAGCGACTTCGACGCCAATCGCCTCATCACCACCTTCGGCTGGCACGCTCGCGGCCGCGACCTCAGTGCCGATGGGCTCATCTGACTGGGACGACCTCGTGGCGCGGCACGGTCGCCGCGTCGCTGTCGGCGAGTCCACGATGCACTGGGTCGACACCGGCCCCGCTGCACCCGCCACGGGTGAGGACCCGGCGCCGGTACTGGTCTTCCTGCACGGGAACCCGACGTCCTCCTTCCTGTGGCGCAAGGTGGTGTCCACGCTCTCGGACAGGTTCCGGTGCGTCGCTGTGGACCTCATCGGCATGGGTCGGTCTGGCAAGCCGGACCTCGGCTACACCTGGGCGGATCACCGAGACCACCTGACCGAGGCACTCGATGCTCTCGACACCCGCGGAGCACCCATCCGCCTGGTGATGCATGACTGGGGAGTGGCACTCGGCCTGGACTATGCCCGGCGACGTGGTGAACGCATCGCTGGCGTCGCGTTCACTGAGGGCCACCTCCTGCCACTGGGCTCCTGGGCAGACTTCGACGACGCGGGTCGCGCCATGTTCGAGGAGCTGAGGGACCCGATCCTCGGCAAGCGCAAGATCATGGACGAGAACTTCTTCCTCACCTCAGTGCTTCCCAGCGGCATGCTCCACCAGCTGACCGACGACGAGCGATCGGCGTACGAGGAGCCGTTCCCCACGCCTGGCAGCAGGCTGCCGATCTGGTCGTGGGTGACGCAGATCCCGATCGGCGGCGACCCCCGCGACGTGCACGACGTCCTGGAAGCGAACCTGGCGTGGCTCGAACGCACCGAGACGCCTCGGTTGCTGCTGTACGCCGAGCCCGGGGCCATCGTCGATCAGGCCTACCTGACCAAGATCAAGTCCCGCTGTCCGGGCATCACGACCGCCTCTGTCGGAGCTGGACTCCACTTCACGCCCGAGGACCAACCCGAGGCCATCGCGGCGCTTCTCCTTGCCTGGTTGGGAATTCAGGGGACCGAGATCACCTGACTTTTCGCTTCCCCGGCGACAGCCCGGAGGAGCTCAGCGGCCTCGTCGGGACCCAGGTCCAGGTCCGGGCCGAAGGACCTGACCTCGCCGTCCGCGCGCTGAACGGCAGCGTCTGGGACTGAGCCCCCGCGAAGGTGCTGCGTACTGCTACCCCGACCCTCGCCGGTCGAGCGGACAGCCGAGACACATTCCGTACGCCGACAGCGGATGGCGACCCACACGCCGGTTGAGCCTGTCGAAACCCCGCTGGGCAGGGTCTGGACATGCCGATGTCCCCGCCGAGGTTGGTGTACGGCGGGGTCCGGGGCGGTGGCCTCAGAAGTGCGGCGGATCGGCCGGTGGGTCGGGTCGCCGGTCGGGGGTGACGTCGAGGGTGCCTTCGTGGTCGCGCAGGAACTGGTAGCCATAGGGGCTGGTCCAGAGGAACGACCCACGTTCCAGCGTCGTGTAGTTCCAGGCGGAGTGCGTTTTCAACCTGTGATGTCGCCTGCACAGCGGGGCGATGTTGCAGGAGCAGGTGGTCCCGCCCTGGTCGTAGGGCACGCAGTGCTCGGAGTCGCATTTCTTGGCTGGTCGGGTGCACCAGGGGAAGACGCACGCGTGGTCGCGTTCTTCGGTCTGCTCCTGGAGACGCTCGGGGACTTCGTAGCCGTTGACGTGGATGTGCTCGTTGAGGTCGATGACCGGTTCACGACCACGCTCGTGTCGGGGTTGGCGCACCAGGTGCGGACCTGGTCCGCGGTGACACCGGTGCGGGTGTTCTCCACCCGGGCCAGGTGCAGACCGGCCTCTCCGCGGATGGCTGCTTCGCTCAGGTGGACGTGCAGGACCACCTGGCGAGGCTTGCGGTGAGGCTTCCGGCGGGGCTCACCAGTCACGTCGGTTGAGCTTGTCGAAACCTCTTCACCCGCGACCGTCTCGTCGGCGGCCTGCAGATCCAGGGCGGGCTGGTGGCGGGCGATCTCGCCGACCGCCATCGAGCGGCGTACGTCCAAGGACTCGTCTGACCCGGCGGCCTTGAGCGAGGCGGCGCCGGCTGGGCCAGGGCGGTCGTCGAAGTCCAACGCATCACCGAGGTCGAGCTCTCCCTCGAAGTGGGTGGTGCCGTTGAAGGAGACCTGTGGGTGGTGGAACGTCACGTGCCGGGCGTCGGCTGCCTTCTGGTTCTTCTCTTCGGCGAGCTCGGGCATGAACCGGTCGATGGCTTCCTGGACCAGGCGCTCCAGGGCGGCGTAGCCGATCTTGTGCGCGAACGGTGCGACCTGGGCATCGACGAACGCGACGGCTTCCTCGGTGAGCATCAGGGTGGCCTCGGCGATGCGGCGGGCTTTCCACGACCTGGAGGTGGCCGGACTCGATCCGGGCCCAGGTGCTTCGGGAGGCGGTACTTCAGCTCCAGGCCTGCGGAGATGACGGCTTTGCCGGCGTCGGTGGACTTCCCGATCGCCAGGGCGAACTCGGCGATGCAGAACTCCGCCACCTGTGGTGCACCTGGTCCGGCCAACAGGAGGCCGTCTTCTGCCGCCGCCGATCCAGGTCGCCGCTTCGTCGATCGACTCGGGTGGGTGCTGCTCGGCCCAGATCACTGCTGCGGTGGAACGTCGGCCTCGGCACGGTCGGCGTCCGCGCGTCGGGTGCGGGCGAAGACCAGCACATCGCGGGGGCTGTCGAGCTCCTCGATCGGTCATGGTCGGCGGTGCTGGTCATAGAGACAATTGAAGCACCGAGCACTGACAGTCCTTAGCGAGTTTCCCCTTGTTCGGTGGGGGTTCTGGAAACTAGTTCAAGAAATTCTGAAGTCGCTCACGGGGCCGGGCAGCGCGTCGAATCGAGCCCGGCGAAACCCGGTGAGTCGAGGCCAATGTGAGCCACTCGCGATGCCGGCCCGACGCCGGTTGCTCAGCCTGCTTGTCAGCCCACCAGGTTTCGGGATGCTCGCTGGCGCTCGCTCCTCCACGCAGGGTGGGTCAGACGCCGAAGTCCTCGGGCCAGCCGTGGTCGGCTAGGTAGGCGCGGACTCGCGCGATGTCCGCGTCCGAGGGGAGCTCGGAGGTGACCTTGGCGATCGCCGTACCGATGTCGACCCTGGTCGTCGAGAGCGTCCCGCTGTCGGCCAGGTGGCCAGCTCACGGCGCGCAGCTCGTCGTCCGAGAGGCGGCGCCGGAGCAGGGCCACCAGCGGGCACGTAGTCCTGGTCGGGCAGGCCCGACGGGTAGCCCGCGCGCAGCCAGTCGACGACGCGTCCGACCAGTCCGGGACGGTCGGATTCCTCGGCGGCCTCCTGACCGTCGTCCGCATGCAGCGGTGACCCGAGCGGCCAGCCGGCAGCGGCCAGCCGCGCGGAGACCCGGATGGCGTCGCCCTCGTCGATCGGGCCCTTGACCACGTCCTCGATGCGCTGCTCGACGAGCTGCCGGGTGAGGATCTGCTGTCCCGCCTCAGCCTCGTCGGTCAGCCTCTCCACGACCTGGGCCAGCTCGCTGTCGGTCAGGGAGCGACGCAGGATGCCGAGCAGCGCCACGTAGTCCTGCTGGGGCACGCCGTCGGGGTAGCCGGCTCGCAGCCAGCGCACGATCCGCTGGACCAGGTTGCCCGGGTCCTCCGTCGGAGTGGTCATCTTGCCCTCGCCGGTCGCCGTCATGTCAGCCCTTGTCGACCAGCGTAGGGAAGACGTGCTCGAAGCTGACCATCTTGCCGAAGCCGGAGGCCACGACCACGGTGATGCCGAGGATCACTGCCAGTGCAGCGACCAGGAAGCAGAGGCCAGCCGATGGCCTTGTGGCCGGCTTGGCCGTGGACGAGGACACGACCATCGCCTCGCCACCCGCGCCCGAGGCGCTGAACCGCACGCCGAGGGCGAACAGGGCGGGGATGCCGGCACCGAGGACCAGCCCTGCGACGAGGACCTTCCAGGCTGCCTGGAAGAAAAGCTCCAGCATTGTCGGTCTCCTCAGACGCTCGCGGGCTGGGAGGGCGCGGGGGCGTCCTCCCACTCGTCGTTCACGTTGCCGGCCGAGACCGGCGTACGACGCGATCGGATGAACATGAAGGTCGCCGCGGCCACCAGGATCACCGCGATGGCAACGCCGCCGGCGACGCCGCCGACGAGGTCACCGATCCACCACATGACCGCACCGACGAGCGCCGGCGGCCGGCAGCGTGATGCACCAGGCGATGAGCATCCGGCCGGCCACCGCCCAGCGCACCGTGGCGCCCGGGCGACCGAGGCCGGTCCCCAGGATCGAGCCGGTGGCGACGTGGGTGGTGGACAGCGCGAAGCCGAGGTGGCTGGAGGCCAGGATGACGGCCGCGGAGGCGCTCTCGGCCGCCATCCCCTGGGGCGAGCTGATCTCGACCAGCCCCTTGCCCAGGGTGCGGATGATCCGCCAGCCGCCGAGGTAGGTGCCGGCGGCGATGGCCAGGGCGCAGCAGAGCTTGACCCAGAACGGGATCGAGGTGGTGTCGGTCCAGCTGCCGGCGGCGATCAGCGAGAGCGTGATGACCCCCATCGTCTTCTGGGCGTCGTTGGTGCCGTGCGCCAGCGAGACCAGCGAGGCGCTGGTGATCTGGCCCCACCGGAAGCCCGTCTCCTTGAACCGCTCCCCCACCTGGCCGACGATCTTGTAGATCAGCCAGGTGCCGGCGGCCGCGACCAGCGCCGCGAGCACCGGCGACATCAGGGCCGGGAGGATGACCTTGCCGACCACGCCGTCGAGCTTGGTGCCGTCGCCGGTCCAGTTGACGCCGGAGAAGCCGAGGCTGGCGATCGTGGCGCCGATCATCCCGCCGAACAGGGCGTGCGAGGAGCTCGACGGCAGACCCAGGAGCCAGGTCAGCAGGTTCCAGACGATGCCGCCGACGAGGCCGGCGAGGACGATCAGGAGCAGCGCTTCACCGTGGTTGTCCAGCAGCCCGGCCTTCGGGCGCACCTGAGTCGTCCTGGATCTTGACGACCGCGTTGGTCACGGTGAGCGCCACCTCGACGCTGAGGAAGGCGCCGACCAGGTTGAGTACCGCGGACAGGGCCACGGCGACCTTCGGCTTCAGGGCGCCGGTGGCGATCGAGGTGGCCATGGCGTTGGCGGTGTCGTGGAAGCCGTTGGTGAAGTCGAAGCCGAGGGCGGTCACGACCACGAGCACCAGCAGGATGGTTTCGGGGTTCACAGGCTCGAGAGTCTGTCGCGGAGACTGCCTCCGCGAACAAGGTCCGCGCGGCCGCGTTCACCAAGAGTTCACGTCGCACAGGTCATCCTGCCTTCCATGACCAGCACCGACCAACGAGACCAGGGCCCCGACGCGGAAGCGGAGGCGCCGCACCCCGGGGAGAGACCTCGACCGGACTGGCACCTCGAGGAGGACTCGGACGACTCCGTCGACGACCGGCTGCTGGTCGGTCCGGACGGCAAGCCGATCCAGACGTGGCGCGAGGGCTACCCCTACGACGAGCGGATGACCCGCGACGAGTACGAGGCGGACCAAGCGCTCCCTGCAGATCGAGCTGCTCAAGCTGCAGAGCTGGATCAAGGACACCGGCCAGAAGGTGGTCCTGGTCTTCGAGGGCCGGGACGCGGCCGGCAAGGGCGGCACGATCAAGCGGTTCACCGAGCACCTCAACCCACGTGGTGCCCGCGTGGTCGCGCTGGAGAAGCCGACCGAGCGCGAGGAGAGCCAGTGGTACTTCCAGCGCTACGTGCAGCACCTGCCGACCGCCGGCGAGATCGTGTTCTTCGACCGGTCCTGGTACAACCGCGCCGGGGTCGAGCGGGTGATGGAGCTTCTGCACGCGCGAGGAGTACCTCGAGTTCATGCGGCAGGCCCCGGAGTTCGAGCGGATGCTCGTGCGCAGCGACATCCACCTGATCAAGTTCTGGTTCTCGGTCTCCCGCGCGGAGCAGCGCACCCGCTTCGTCACCCGGCAGGTCGACCCGGTCCGGCGCTGGAAGCTCAGCCCGATGGACCTGGCCTCGCTCGACAAGTGGGACGACTACACCGAGGCCAAGGAGTCGATGTTCTTCTACACCGACACCGCGGACGCCCCCTGGACCGTGCTGAAGAGCAACGACAAGAAGCGCGCCCGCATCGCAGCACTGCGCCACGTGCTGCACACCCTCGACTACGCCGACAAGGACAAGGATGTCGTCGGCGAGCCCGATCCGCTGATCCTCGGTCCCGCCTCGCACGTCTACGAGACCGACGAGCACCCGAACCGCCGGTTCCCTCGGCTCTGACCCCGTGTATGTGAAGAGCCTCGGCGCGGAGGTGAAGCTCCACCGTGCCCGGCGGGTGCTGACCGAGATCGGGTCCATCCAGGATGCCTATCTCCAGTCAGGCGCGCTCCGGCTCGAGGTCGCGCCCGGGCCGGATGGCAGCACTGCGTGGCGGGTCCGCGTCGACCAGGAGCCGCCGGCCGAGCTCACCGAGCTGGTGGCGAGCTGCGTGCACACGACGCGTGACGCGCTCGACGACCTCGCCGCCTCGTTGGTGATCGCGAGCCGTCGTACGCCGAGGCACACGAGCTTCCCGATCGCCGCCAGCGCTCATGACTACGCCGCCGAAGAGGGTCGCTGCCTGCGACGGGCCAACGAGCGCGCTCGGCAGGTGGTGCGGGCAGTCACGCCGTGGAGGGGCGCCGACGACCTGCTCTGGGAGCTGCGCCTGCTCGACGAGCTCCCCGGTCACGCACCCGCCGTCGAACTGGGGCAGGTCGTGCCGCCGTCACCGGTCCGGGTCCCGGTCGCCCTCCAGGTCCTGCAGGCCGCGGCACCTGCTCGCGGGACACAGCACCCGCTTCACGACAACAGCCCGCTCGTCGTACGCAACCAGTCCGCGAGCCCGGACGACCAGGCCCGCCTGCTCCAGGCAACGCTCTTCCTCGTCTTCGGCGACGGCGCGATGGTCCTCGGTCGGCCCGTCGTCGACAGCCTGGCCAGGCTGCTCACCCACGCCTCCTCGGTGGTCGACCGGGTCGTCAAGGCCTTGGAGCGCCCCTAGCGCCGTCCGGGCCTACTCGACGCCGGGGACGAGGCGGAGGTCGCGGACGGCTCCGCCGTCCAGGGCGGCCAGGGCTTCCTGGTAGGCCGGGCTGTCGTGCGCTTCCTGGGCGGCGGCGACCGACTCGAACTCGAGGATGACGACGCGTGTGTTCTCCCCGGCTTCGTAGACGTGCTCGGGGAGGCCGCGGGCGAGGAAGGTGCCGCCGGCGGCCGTCAACGCCGGACCCGCGAGCTCGGCGTACGCCGAGAGCTTGGCCTGGTCGGAGATCTCCTTGTAGACACTGATCCAGTAGGCAGTCATGACCACATCCTGCACGAAGACGTCCCCGGACCCCACCTACGATGGTCTGCGGCAGTGGACGCGTCAGACCGAAGGGCACTCGTGATCGCAGGCAGGTACTCGCTCGACCGTGAGATCGGCAGGGGCGGCTCCGGGATCGTGTGGCTGGGCCTCGACGAGGTCCTGGGACGTCAGGTGGCGCTCAAGCGGATCGGTCTGCTGCCGGGCGCGGACACCACCGACCTCGCGCGAGCCGAGCGTGAAGCCCGGCTGAGCGCCCAGCTCAACCACCGCCACGTGGTGGCCATCTTCGACGTCGTCACCGACACCGACACCGACACCCGCTGGCTGGTGATGGAGTACGTCGACGGCGCCACGCTCGGCCAGCTCGTACGCCGACAGGGCCGGTTCTCCCCCGACGAGGCAGCGCCGCTGCTGTGGCAGGCCGCCGACGCACTCGTCGCGGCACACTCGGCCGGCATCGCGCACCGCGACGTGAAGCCGTCGAACATCCTGGTCGACCGCAACTGGCAGGTGAAGCTCACCGACTTCGGCATCGCCCGGATCGCGACGGACCCGGCCCTGACGCAGACCGGCATGGTGACCGGTTCGCCGGCCTACCTCGCCCCGGAGATCGCAACCGGTGGGCGTGGCGACGAGGCGGCCGACGTCTGGTCACTGGGCGCCACCATGTTCCACGTCCTGGCCGGCCGGCCGCCGTACGACATCGGCGACAACGTGATCGGCGGGCTCTACCGCATCGTCAACGAGGAGCCGCCGCGTCTCGCCGAAGCGGGCTGGCTCGGCCCGTTGCTCGAGGGGACGATGGTCCGGGACCCCTCCCAGCGCTGGACGATGAGGCAGGTCCGCGACTTCCTCGCCGACCCGCGCAACCGGGAGGCACCGCCGATGGCGAGCGGCTGGGACACGACGGACGACGCGGACGCGACCCGGACGCGCACCATCGGTGTCGTCACACAGGCACCTCCCCCGGAGCTTCCCCCGAGACTCCCCCGGCTGTTCCTGTGCCCCCGCCGGTGGAGAGCCGCCCTCGCCGGGCACGGCTGCTGCTCGTCGGTCTCGCGCTCCTGGTGGCGTTGGTGGTCGCCGGGACGCTGTACGCCGTCCTCTCCGGCCCCGACCAGGCGTCGAACAGCGCGAAGAACCCGCCGACCCCGACCACGAGCAAGAGCCCCTCGGCCACGCCGGCACCCAAGCCGACCGAGCAGGGGATCGAGAACTTCATCCGCGACTACGTGGCAGCCGTCGCGGAGGATCCCGCGAAGTCGTGGCAGATGCTGACCCCGAAGTTCCAGGTCGAGAGCGGTGGGTTCGAGACCTATCGCAAGTTCTGGCAGAACGCGACCAACGGCCGAGTCCTCAGCATCTCCGCGAACCCGGACAACCTCTCGGTGAGCTATCAGGTGCGCTTCGACGGCATCGACAACGGCCCCGGTCCGACGGTGCTGGACCTGAAGTTCGAGGACGGGAACTACCTCATCGACGGGGAGCGGACCCAGGGTTTCGTGCCGGCGAGCTAGGCCCGGTAGACCGCCACCTCGCTGGCCTTGACCGCGAAGACCACCGCCGTGCCGGGCGCCAGGTCGAGCTCCGCGACAGCGGCCGCGGTGACGTCGGCGCTCAGTCCCCCCGCGCGCACCCGGATCTGCTCGCCGACCGGCTCGAGCTCGGTGATCGTCACCTGGAGCACGTTGCGAGGGCTCCCTCCCGGCGGCTGCCGGAAGACCCCGACAGCGCTGGGCCTGAACACCGCCACCGCGGGCTCGCCCTGAGCGACGGGCTGGTCGGCCAGGCCTTCGACCAGGATTCCCCCGGGGCCGCGTACGCCGTCGCCCTCACGTTGCCCGCGCACCATGTTCAGGCCGGCGATCCGGGCAGCGAACGTGCTCCGGGGTCGCGCGATGAGCTGGGCGGTCGGACCCTCCTCGACGACGTGGCCGTCCTCGACCACCACGATGCGATCCGCCAGCAGGAGTGCGTCCAGGATGTCGTGCGTGACGATCACGGCGGAACGTCCTGACAGCACGCGGCGGAGCATCTGCCGCACGGCCGGCGCGACATCCACGTCGAGGGCCGCCATCGGCTCGTCGAGCAGCAGCAGCCGAGGCTCGGCGGCGAGCGCACGTGCGACGGCGATGCGTTGGGCCTGTCCCCCGGAGAGCTTGGCCGGCTTGCGGTCGGCGTACTGCGTGGCATCGACCTCGGCCAGCCAGCGGTCCGCGGTGGCGCGCGCCGCCTGGCGCGACTGACCGACGCTGCGCGGCCCGAAGGCGACGTTGTCGAGGGCCGAGAGGTGCGGGAACAGCAACGGCTCCTGCGCGAGCAGGGCGACCCCACGATCGTGGGGCGGGACCCACGTCTGCCGTGATCTCCCGACGTCGAAGAGCACGCGTCCGTCCAGGGTCGCCGATCCGCTGTCGGGCCGGACGAGGCCGGAGATCACTGCCAGCGCAGTGGACTTCCCCGAGCCGTTGGGGCCGAGGACGGCAACGACCTCACCCTCGCCCACCTGCAGGGACAGGTCGAAGCCGCGCTCCACGACGACCGCGCTCATCTCGAGGCTCATACGACGGCCCGGGCACGCGCCAGGCCGATCACCACGACCGCGACGACCACCAGCACCAGGGCGAGCGCGACGGCCGCGTCCGCGTCCGTCTCGCGCTGCAGGTAGATCTCGAGCGGCAGCGTCCGGGTGACCCCCTGCAGGCTGCCCGCGAACGTGATGGTGGCACCGAACTCTCCGAGCGACCGGGCGAACGACAGCACCGCGCCCGAAGCGAGACCGGGCAGCACCAACGGCAGCGTCACCCTCCGCAGCACGGTGGTGGGCCTGGCGCCCAGGGTCGCCGCGACCTCCTCGTAGCGGCCACCCGCCGTACGCAGTGCGCCCTCGAGGCTGACGACCAGAAAGGGCAGTGCCACGAAGGTCTGAGCCATCACCACGGCTGTGGTCGAGAACGCGACCTGGATGCCGAGCACGTCGAAGGAGTGACCCAGCAGCCCGCGCCGGCCGAACGTGTAGAGCAGTGCGATGCCGCCCACCACCGGCGGCAGCACGAGTGGGAGCAGCACCAGCGAGCGGAGCACCTGTTGCCCGGGAAAGCTCGTCCTGGCCAGGACCATCGCCATCGGCACCCCGAAGAGCACGCACAGGATCGTGCTCGCGGTCGACGTACGCAGGCTCAGCTTCAGCGCGTCGACCGACGAGTCCGAGCTGATCAGGCTGAAGAAGTCATTCCACTCGACCCGGTCCAGCATCGCCGCGAGCGGGAGCACGACGAACAGCGCTCCCACCGCGGCAGGTACGAAGACCCAGCCGGGCAGCCCGACGTGCCGGGACCGTGTGCTCATCTAGGGCTTGGCAAACCCTGCGTCAGCGAGGATCTGCTGACCGTCAGCGCCCGTGACGAGATCGACGAACTCCTTCGCCAGGTCCTTGTTCTCGCTGTCGGCGAGCGCACCGATCGGGTAGGTGTTCACGGCCGAGGACGACTCGGGGAACGTGACCCCCTTGACCTTGTCGCCGGCCGTCTTGACGTCGGTGACGTAGACAAGCCCGGCGTCGGCCTCTCCCGTCTCGACCTTGTTGAGCACGTCGGTGACCGACTGCTCCTCGCTGACCGGCTTGAGGGTCACCTTGGTCGACTCCTCGACCTTCTGGGCAGCCGCCCCACAGGGGACCTCCGGCGCACAGACGACCACCTTGGTCGTCGGCTTGGCGAGGTCCTGGAAGGCGGCGACCCCGGCCGGGTTGTCGGGCGGTACGGCGATCTCCAGGGTGTTGGTCGCGAAGTCGACGGGATCGCCGTCGACGAGGTCGTCGCCGGTCGCCTTGTCCATGTTGGCGGTGTCGGCAGACGCGAAGACGTCCGCAGGAGCACCCTCCTGGATCTGGGCGACGAGGTCGGAGGAACCACCGAAGCTGAACTTGACGTTCACGCCCTCGTGGTCGGCCTCGAACTTCCTGCCGATCTCGGTGAAGGTCGCGGTCAGCGAGGCTGCGGCGTACACCGTCAGGGTCTTCGTGCCTCCACCCGACGAGCCCTTGTCGCTGTCGTCCGACCCGCAGGCCGCGGTGGACGACACGAGCACGACAGCGGCGACCGCTGCGATCCAACGCTTCATGAGACTCCTTCTGGGGTTTCCACGATGACTGTCGTCGACTTCACCACCGCCACAGCGACGGAACCGAGCTCGAGCTTGAGGTCCTCGACCGCTTCGGTGCTCATCAGGGAGACCACCCGGTACGGACCGCACTGGAGCTCCACCTGCGACATCACCGGATCGGACTTGATGTCCGTGACCAGCCCGACGAACCGGTTCCTGGCCGAGCTCGAGACACCCAGCGGGTTCGGGGTGGCGGTGGCCTGGCTGCGCGCGAACTGGGCCAGCTCATAGCCGTCGACCACCTTGCGGCCCGACTCGTCGCTGGTCACGCCGAGGGAACCGGCGTCGATCCAACGACGCACGGTGTCGTCACTCACGCCGAGAAACGTGGCGGCATCCCTGATCCTCATCTGCGGCATGGCAAGGACTCTAGGGCAGCAACTCCGGTCTTGTCTGCCGTGCGGTCCACGGTCTGCGGAAACCGAGTCCGCCGAGGGCAGCACGACTGCCGGTGGCATGTGCACGTTAGTCTCGGTGACGTGGCCCCACGCAGCGAGCGCGCCGTCCCCCTGCCCGTGCAGACCTGGCCCATCAACGGCATCGACCTTGCGGTGCATGCCGAGGGGTCCGGCCCACTCGTCGTACTCGTTCATGGTTTCCCGGACCTGGCCCTGACCTGGCGGTTGCAGGTACCGGCACTGGTCGCTGCCGGCTATCGCGTGCTGGTCCCTGACATGCGTGGGTACGGCAGCAGCTCGCGGCCCGAGCCGGTCGGCGCCTACCGCAGCGACGTCCTCGGCGACGACCTGGTCGGGCTGCTCGACCACGAGGGCGAAGAGCGCGCGCACTTCGTCGGGCACGACTGGGGAGCGTCCACCGTGTGGCCACTCGGCCACACCCACGCCGACCGGGTGCTGTCGCTCACCGGTCTGAGCGTCCCCTACTCTCCGCCGTCGCCCGCTCCGCCGACCGAGATCTTCCGGCGTCGGCTGGGCGAGAGCTTCTACATGCTCCGCTTCCACGATGACGCCGTGATCCCGTTGCTCGAGCGCGACGTCGCCCAGACGCTGGCTCTGGTGCTGAACGAACGCATGGACGACCTCGGGACCGACATCGAGGTCGAGCCGCCGACCTGGCTGCCGGCGGCCGTCTTCGAGGAGTACGTCGCTACGTTCACGCGCACGGGTTTCGCCGCGGCGCTGCGCTACTACCGCAACCTCGACAGCAACTGGAGCCTCGCGTCACGACGCGAGCAGACCGTCATCGGCTCGCCGTCGTTGTTCGTGACCGGCTCGAACGACCTCGTCGCCCGATTCATGTCAGCCGAGCACGCGAGTGGCTCCTTTCGAGCCCTCGAGCAGCACGTCGTCGACGGTGCCGGTCACTGGGTCCACCAGGAGGAGCCGGACCAGGTCAATGCGCTCCTGCTCGCCCACCTGGCCCGGGCGGACGATGCCACGTCCGGGCGCTGACCTGATCAGGCGTCGGGCTCCTCGCGCAGGCGTGGCGGGGTGAAGCCCTCCGGCTTGAGGCCGGTCTTGTCGGCGTAGAACTCGCGGATGCGGTCCATGTCCGCGCGGATGTTCCCGCTGGGGTGGAACGTCGGACCCCAGCCGACTGTCCGTGAGGGCCCGTCGAGGAACGCCAGGGTGATCGGCAGGCCGGTCTGCTGGGCGATCCGGTAGAAGCCGGACTTCCAGTACTCACCACGGCTGCGCGTCCCCTCCGCGGCAAGGCCGAGCACGAACGGCTCATCCCCCTCCGCCTCGGCGAGCAGACCGGCGATGGTCACCCCGGGGTCGGCCCGGTCCAGCGCCACGGCCCCGGTCGCCCGGAGGAGCGGCCCGAGCGGGCCGACGAAGAACTCCCGCTTGACCAGCAGCTTGATCTGGATGTCGTTGTCCCAGGCCAGCAGCATCGTCAGCACCCAGTCCCAGTTGGACGTGTGCGGCGCCCCGACCAGCACCGCCCGCTGCGGGACCGTCCCGACCGTCTTCCAGCGCACGGACTTCAGGGCCAGGCGCGCGAGGTTGCGGCGGATCAGGAAATGACGGTTCACCCCGAGAAGGTATCGCCCACCCGGGCGATCGCCTCGAGGCCGAGGTAGCTGAGGTCGCGGTACTGCCGGTCGGCCACGAAGTCGTCGTACGGCCACTGCGAGGTCTTCACGACCACCACGTCGCGATCGCGGTCGACGTAGGCGAACTGGCCGCGGCTGCCGTCGGCGGTCGCCCGCCGTCCGGTGTCGTCCGTCGGCCACCAGTGGAACCCGAACCCGGCGTGGGTGGTGATGCTGCTCGGCAGCCGTCCCGGCGCGAGGAACGGGTACGCCGCCCGCGTGCTCTGCTCGACCCAGTCCTCGGAGAGCACCCTGTCTCCACCGACCGTGCCGTCGAGCTGGAGCAGCCCGATCCGCGACCAGTCGCGAGCCGTTGCCGCCAGGCTGCCACCGGCCATCGGGACACCCAGTCGCGTCGGTGCCCACGTAGGCGTCCGAGGTGCAGCCGAGCGTGCGCCACAGCTCACCCAGCGCCACGTCGTACGCCGCCCCGGTCGCGCGCTCGCGGACCCAGTCGAGCACCTGCGAGTCGGCGGTGCAGTACTCGTAGCGCGTCCCCGGATCCGATCGTGGACCCACCTGGCCGAGCAGTGCACGCGAGTCGCCGCCATCACCTCCGAAGCACGCGACCAACCGACTGGCCAGGCTGTCCGGGTCACGGTGGTCCTCGACCCAGTCGACGCCGGTCGTCATCGTGAGCAGGTCGTGCACCGTGCAACTGGCGTAGCCGCTCTCCGCCAGCTCGGGAACCTGGTCGACGACCCGGTCGGTGAGGCTCAGCGCCCCCGAGCTGACGGCGATCCCCACGAGGTGGGCCAGCGCCGACTTCGTCATCGAGGCGCCGAGGAAGGTGTCGTCGGGACCGAGGCCGTCGGCGTACCACTCGTGCACGATGCGCCCACCGACGAGCACCACCAGCGAGGTCCCGTGGGTGAACTCGTTCCACTCGTCGAGGGTGAACATCCGACCGGCCCCGGCGATGTCGACGCGTAGCTCGCTCGACTCCCCCGGAAGCTCGCTCGCACCCTTGGCAGCGATCCTGCGGAACGCGCTGCCGCCCGCGTCCTGCGGGTTGACGAAGGTGAGACCCGAGAGCCCGGAGGGCATCAGTCGATGCGCGGGCTGTTCGCCAGCAGACGCTGGGTGTACTCCTCCTGGGGCGAGTCCATCACCTGGACGACCGGGCCGGACTCGACGACGCGTCCCGCGTTGAGGATCTGGACGCGGTCGGCGATCGAGCGCACCAGCGCGAGGTTGTGGGTGACGAACAGCATGCTGATCCCGCGGGAGACGCCGGAGCGACTCCAGCAGCGACACGATCGAGCCCTGCACGGACACGTCGAGGGCCGAGGTGATCTCGTCGCACACGAGCAGGTCGGGCTCGGCCGCGAGGGCGCGGGCGATGGCCACCCGCTGGCGCTCGCCGCCGGAGAGCCTGCTCGCCTGGTACTTCAGCACGGCCGGGCCGAGCGCGACCTGGTCGAGGAGCTCGACCACGCGATCGGTGGCCTCCTTGCCAGAGGCGATGCCGAACAGCTCCATCGGCCGCTTGACGATCTGCTCGATCGTCAGCCGCGGGTTCAGCGAGAGGTAGGGGTTCTGGAAGATGTACTGGATGCGCTTGCGGTCGGTGGCGCTGCGCTTGCGTGACCCGTGGCCGAGCTCGTTGCCCTCGAAGGCGAGGGATCCGGTCCACTCCCGGTGCAGACCGCCCACGCAGCGCGAGATCGTGGTCTTGCCGGAGCCGGACTCACCGACCAGCGCCACCACCTCCGCCTTGCCCACGTCGAAGGTGACGTCGAAGACCACCTGCTTGCGGCCGTAGAACACGCCGAGGTTCTCCAGGCTGAGGATGACGTCGCGGGGCTTGCCCGGGTCGGTGTCGGGGACGGTGCCGCGAGAGATGTCCCAGCTGCCGATCTCACCGACGCGGATGCAACGGACCTCGTGACCCGGCGCGACCTCGCGGAGCTTCGGCACGTGCTGGGTGCACTCGTCGATCACGAACTCGCAGCGGTCGTTGAACCGGCAGCCCCCCGGTCGCGCGCCCGGAGCCGGAGTCCGTCCGGGGATGCCGCTCAGGGCTCGTGCCTGGCTGAGGTGCGGGATCGAGTCGAGCAGCGCGCGCGTGTAGGGGTGCGAGGGCGAGGCGAAGATCGTGTCGCGGTCCCCCAGCTCGGCGATCTGGCCGGCGTACATCACGGCGACGCGGTCGGCGATGTTCGCGATCACGGCGAGGTCGTGGGTCACGTAGAGCGTGGCCACGCCGTGGGTGCGGCACAGCTCGCTCATCGTCTGCAGCACCATGCCCTGCGTCGTGACGTCGAGGCCGGTCGTCGGCTCGTCGAGCACCAGCACCTTGGGCTTGGGCAGGAACGCCATGGCGAGGGCGACGCGCTGGACCTGTCCGCCGGAGAGCTGGTGGGCGTAGCGGCGCAGGAACTCGTCGTCGTTGGGCAGCCCGACCTCGGCCAGTCCGTCACGTGCGCCCTGCAGCCGGCTCTCCGCCGTCCCGAGTCCGCGCAGCTCCATCAGCTCGACGATCTGCTTGCCGATGCGGATGCTGGGGTTCAGTGCCGAAGCCGGGTCCTGCGGGACGTAGGCGATCTCTTCCCCGCGCAGCTGGCGCACCTGCTGCCACGGGAGGCCGAGCACGTCCCTGTCCTCGAAGAGGATCTTGCCGCGCTCGATCAGGGCGCCTGCGCGGGTGTAACCGAGGAGGGCGGTGCCGACCGTGGTCTTGCCGCTGCCGGACTCCCCGACCAGGCCGACCACCTCACCGGGGCGCAGCACCAGGTCGATGTCGTCCACGACGTCGACACCGGGACGAGCCGTCAGTCCGATGCGGAGGTCCTCGATGGTGATTCCACTGGTGGTCCGCGTTGACGTGGGCTCCTGGGCGGGGGCAGTCATCAGTCGTCGCCTCCTCGCTGGTTGAGCTGGGCAATGCCATCGGCGGCCAGGTTGGTGCCGATGGTGAAGAGACCGATGACGAGCACGGGAGCGAGCACTGCCCAGGTCTGGGTGGCCAGTCCCAACCGGTTCTCGTTGATCATCTGCCCCCAGTTGGCGGCATTGGGGTCGGTCGAGAAGCCGAGGAACCCGAGGGCGGCGACGAGTGCGATCGAGAACGTCAGCCGGAGACCGGCCTCGGCCAGCAACGGGGCGTTCATGTTGGGCAGGACCTCGGCCACGATGACACGTGACCGCCTCTCGCCGAGGGCCTCGGCGGCGTGCACGAAGTCCCGGGAGACGAGCCCGAGCGCGACACCGCGGGAGATCCGTGCGGTGCGGGGAGCGTTGCTCAGGCCGACGAGGGCGACCAGCATCCACGCCTTGGGCTGGTCCACCGAGGTCAGCACGACGAGCGCCAGCAGGATCTGCGGGAAGGCCAGCATCACGTCGTTCAGGCGCATGATCACCTCGTCCCACCAGCCGCCGCCATAGGCCGCGACCACTCCGATGAGCGCGCCGACGATGGTGCTGAGCACCGTGGCGAGGAGCGCGATGATCAGGATCTGGGTGCCGCCGTACATCAACCGGGAGAGGACGTCCTGGCCCAGGTAGTCGGTGCCGAGCACTCCGCCGGAGGTGTACGGCGGGCCGACGACCTCGTTCTCGCCGTGTGGTGAGAAGAACGGGCCCAGCAGCGCGAAGAGCGCCACGGCAAGGGTGAGGAGGCCTCCGGCCACGAACCGCTTCTGCCGCAGCGCCTTCTGCCACGTCGACCGTTCGGCCGGGGCGGGGGTGGGAGTGGCGGGGTTTGCCGGTGCGCTCATGAGGAGATCGCCGTCCTCGCTCGAGGGGTGAGCAGAATGGAGAGCACGTCGGCGACGAGGTTCACCACGACGTAGACGCCGGCGATGAGCATGCTCAGCGCCTGCACCATCGGCACGTCGTGGTTGGTCACCGCGCCCACGAGCTGGTTGCCGACGCCGGGGTAGTTGAACACCTTCTCGACGATGACCACGCCGCCTGCCAGCCAGGCGAGCTGGAGCGCGATCACCTGGATGCCGGGGACGATCGCGTTGAGCAGGGCGTGCTTGCGCATCACCACCTTCTCAGGGATGCCCTTGAGTCGCGCCAGCTCGACGTAGTCGCTGTCGAGGACCTCGAGCAGGGTGGAGCGCACGATGCGGGAGACGTAAGGCGCCACGGCCAGCACGAGCGTGGCCACCGGCAGGACCATCGCCTTGGGCTGGTCCCACGGGTGCCCACCGGGCGCGACCAGCGTGACCGCCGGCAACACGTGGAGAACGGTGGTCGAGAAGATGGCCACCAGCAGGATGCCGATCACGAACTCCGGCAGCCCGGCAAGCATGAGGAGCACCGTCTGGATGACGGTGTCGGGCCGGCGACGACGGTAGTTGGCCGAGATCATGGCGATGCCGAACGCCACCGGGATCATCACGACCGCGGAGATCAACACCAGCACCAGTGTGTTGGCCACGTTGGGGCCGATCAGCTCGGAGACCGGCCGGTTGGACGCGATCGAGGTGCCCAGGTCTCCGGTGAGCAGGCCACCCAGCCAGTCGAAGTAGCGCGAGACCAGCGACTGGTCGAGGTTGAGCTGCTGGGTCAGCTGGTCGACGCGTGCCTTGTTGCCGTTGTAGTCCTTGCCCAGGATCGCCCGCACGGGGTCTCCCAGCGCGGAGGTGGCCACGAAGACGAGGATCGAGACCAGCCACAGGGTGAGCACCGCCAGTCCCAGCCGCCGTGCCAGCCAGGCAGCCCATGCCGTTGCGCCGTGACTCCCCCGGGGAGCAGCGACCTCCTCGAGTGCGTCCGGGACGATCGTGGCGTCGGCGGCCATCGATCAGGCCGAGACTGACGCGGACTTGAAGTCGTAGTCACCCAGAGGCTGGAAGCGCCCCGGCTTGATGCCGGAGACGGTCGAGGCGAGACCGTCGACGATCGTCCGGAAGCCCCAGATGATGTAGCCGCCCTCGTTGTACTCGATCTCCTGGGCGTCCTGGAGCAGCGAGTTGCGCTTCGCCTCGTCGACCTCGGCCGAAGCCTGGTTGATGAGCCCGGCGAACTTGGCGTTGTCGAAGTGGGTCTCGTTGTAGGTGCCGCTCTTGAGCGACCCCACGGCCGCCTGGGGGAGGTAGTTGCGGGTGTTCCAGAAGTCCTGGCCGAACGGGTAGGACAGGTAGTCGTCACCGTAGAAGGGGTTCTTCTTGACCAGCTTCACGTCGACGCCCGCCTTCTTGGCCTGCTCGACGAACAGCGAGGCCGACGCAGGTGCCGCCGGGCCGATGTCGTCGCCGGTGAAGAGCTGCACCTGGAGGTCGGACTGGCCGGCCGCCTTGAGCAGCGACTTGGCCTGCTCGATGTCCTGCTCGCGCTGCGGCAGGTCCTTGGCGAACGCCGGGTCGAAGGGGGCGTAGAGGTCGTTGCCCAGGAAGCCGAAGCCACTCAGGGCGTTGTCGATCATCTGCTGCCGGTCGCAGATCAGCCGCAGTGCCTGCCGCACCCGGACGTCGGAGAACGGCTTCTGGTCGACACGCATGGTGAACGGGACCCAGGCGCCCGTCTTGCTCTCCAGGGTCTGACCGCCCTGGCCCTTCAAGGTGTCGATCAGGTTGTAGGGCAGGTTGTCGATGGTCTGGACCTGGCCGGCCTGGAGCGCATTGACGAGCGCGTTGGCGTCACTGAAGTCCTGGATCTGGATCTGCTCGATCTTGGCCTTGTCGCCCCAGTAGCCGTCGTACCTGTCGAACACGCTCTCCTTGCCGGGCGTGAACGACTTGTACTTGAAGGCGCCCGTCCCGACAGGCTTGGCCGGGTCGTAGTCGGTGGGAACGATGCCGAACGTGTACTCGGCGAAGAGCCAGTCGAGCACGGCGTACGGCGTCTTGAGCGCCACCGTGATCGTGGTGTCGTCCACCTTCTTGGTGCCGTCGCGATCGATGATCGCCGACAACGCTCCACCAGCGGACGTCGGCTTGGGGCCGGCGACGCGCTGGATGCTGAACAGCACGTCCTCGGGGGTGACGTCCTTGCCGTTGTGGAAGGTGACGCCCTGACGCAGCTTGATGGTCCACGTCTTGGCGTCTGCAGACGGCTCGATCGACTCGGCCACGGCCGGCGCGATCTTGTAGTCCTTGTCCCAGATCAGCAGCGGCTCGTAGAGCTGGTAGGTGCGGGCGATGTCCGCCGACTGCACCGGGCTGTGCGCGTCGAGCGTGTCCTTGGCGCTGCCGCCGGAGGTGCCGTGGATCAGCTGCCCACCCGAGCCCCCTGAACCACCGCCCGAGGAGTCGTCGCCACCGCAGGCGGTCAGGAACTGCGCACTGCCGATGGCAGCGGCCGAGACACCGGTGTACTTGAACACCGTGCGGCGGGTGACCCCTGAATTTTCGGGCTGGGCGTTTTCGTTGCTCGTCATCCGAACTCCTCCGTAAGTGATGTGAACCTAGGGGTGTCGGAAATCACAGGTCAAGGCCGACGCGCGCTTGTGACCAAACCGCGGCCGACGTATTTTCCTCAGGCGGCCAGCAGCAGGATGACGGTGGCCGCGACCGTGACAGCGATCAGCACACCGGCCGCGACCGTGGGCCCGACGGAAGAGACCGCCGACGCCGACGTTCCTTGCTGGAGCTCGGCCGCCAATCGGCGATAGCGCAGCGTGCCGTACCCGACGGCCAGCGCTCCGGCCACGATCAGCAGGCTGCCCGCGACCAGGCTCGCAACGGTGATGTCGCCGGCGTCGGCGAAACGCGCGACGGCCAGACCCACCACCATGACGTTGGCACCGGTGCGCATCCAGGCCAGCTGGGTGCGTTCGTTGGCCAGGTGGTCCCTGACTCCGCCAACGTCGTCGCTCGCCATGCATGCTCCTCGTCCTGGTGCGTCCGGACACGCCAACGTCACCGTACCGGCCTAGACCGAGGGTGGCCTTCGGACTGGCCCTGGGACGTCTTCCCGGCTCAGCTCTCCTGTGTCAGCAGGTGATCCAGGTTCTCGTTCGTCGTCATCGACTGACGGATCAGCTTCAGCAGCGGCCCCTTGTGGAGCGGCTTGGAGAGGTAGTCGTCCATCCCGGCGTCCAGGCAACGGGCACGGTCCTCGGGGCGGGCCCCGGCGGTCAGGGCGATGATGGGTGTGTGGCGGCCCGCACCTTCCGCCTCCCGGATGGCCGCGGTGGCCTCGTACCCGTTCAGCTGCGGCATCTGGCAGTCCATCAGGATGATGTCGTAGTGCTCGCTGGCCGCTGCCCGTGCCGCCTCGACACCGTTGCGCGCCGTGTCGACCTGGTAGCCGGCCTTGGTGAGGATCGCCACGGCGACCATCTGGTTGATCGCGTTGTCCTCGGCCAGGAGCACCCGGCCCGACTCCAGCGCTTCCGGGGTCAGTGCGGCGCCGGGGCCTTCCTGGTCAGAGGGTCCCAAGAGACCGAGTGCCTCCAGCAGACAGGTCCGCAGCTCCTCGCGGTGGATCGGCTTCGCGAGACAGGTGTTGTCGCCGAGCTCGACGACGTCTGCGAAGTGCTTCTCCTCGGCCATCAGCACGAGGCGGGTGCTCAGGGTGGGATCGGCCTCGATCGCCGTCCCGAGCGCCACGCCCTCGAACCTGCTCATGGTGGTGTCGACGAGGGCGACCTCGATCGCCCGCCCGTCGCTGCTGGCGGATCGAAGGGCCTCCAGCGCGGCCGCCGAGGAGGAAGCCGTGCCGACGCTCATGCCCCAGCGGTTCAGGTAGTCCGAGAGGATCGAGCGCTGGGTGGCGTTGTCGTCGATGATCAGGACGCGTACGCCGGCGAGGTCCAGGTCCGGCGAGGTCTTCCCGGGCAGCGACTCGTCCGCGATCTCCTGCACCTGGACCGTGAACCAGAAGGTGCTGCCGGTTCCCACCTGGCTCGAGACGCCCACCTCCCCGCCCATCAGCGCCACGAGCTGGCTGCTGATGGCCAGCCCCAGGCCCGTCCCGCCGTACTCCCGGGTGGTGGAGGTGTCGGCCTGGGTGAAGGGCTCGAAGATCATGTCCTGCTTCTCCGACGCGATCCCGACACCGGTGTCGGTGAGCTCGAAGCGCAGCAGTGTGTCCGGTCCGTTGCCGGTTCCGGTCACCCGGATCACGACCTCACCGGCGTGGGTGAACTTGATGGCGTTGCCGGCGAGGTTCGTCAGCACCTGGCGCAGCCGGCTGGGGTCGCCGCTGACGGCCGCGGGGACCGAGTCCTCGAGCACCGCCATCAGCTGCAGCCCCTTGGTCTGTGCTGACGGGCTGAGCAGCGCTACGACGTCGTCGACCACGGTCTGCGTGCTGAACTCGATGTCCTCGACCTCGAGCTTGCCCTTCTCGATCTTGGCGAAGTCGAGGATGCCGTTGATCACGACCATCAGTGCGTCACCCGACTTGCTCAGCGTCTCGGCGAACTGCCGCTGCTGGGGGTCGAGCTCGGTGTCGAGCAGGAGCTCGGTCAGGCCGATGACGCCGTTCATCGGGGTGCGGATCTCGTGGCTCATGTTCGCCAGGAAGTCGGACTTGAGTCTCGAGGCGGCAGTCGCCTCGTCGCGAGCCACGGCCATGGCTGCTTCGGCCCCCGCTTCGGAGGTGATGTCGGCAAGCGTCCCGACCCAGCCCGTGATCCCGCCGTCGTCATCGACGATGGCCTTCGAGGTCAGCACGAGGATCCGGGGCCCTGCTCCCGGGACGTCCATGGCGAGCCGGGTCGTGAACTCGGAGGTGCTCATCGTCTCCAGGAAGTCGGCCGCCAGGGAGGCACGCTGTTCGTCGTCGATGATCATGTGCCACTCCTCACCGATCGCCGCATCCGGGGAGATGCCGGTGATCTCGGCCCAGCGAGCGTTCGTGTAGACGTAGCGGTTGTGCGCGTCGGTCTGGAAGATCCCGATCGGCGCGGTCTCGGTGAGCAGGCGCAGCTGGTCGGCGGAGCTCTGCAGCTCCTTGGCCTTGGCCGCGTTGGCCTGCGCCTGGAGGAAGAGGTTCGCGAAGACCGAGATCTTGGCGCGCAGCTCGTCCGGGTTCACGGGCGTGGTGATGAAGTCGACGGCACCTTCCGCATAGCGGTCGGTCATCACCTCGTCGTTCTCCAGCGCCGTGACGAAGATGATCGGAGTCATCTCCGACTGCTTGCGCATCCTGATCAGCGCTGCTGTTTCGAAGCCGTCCATGATCGGCATCCGGACGTCGAGCAGGATGACGGCGAAGTCCTGCCTCATCAGGCAACGCAGACCCGTCGAACCTGAGTCGGCTTCCACGACGTCATAGCCGAGCGGGGCCAGCACCGCCTTCAACGACAGCCGCTTGGCGGCGTTGTCGTCGATCAGCAGGACCGGAACCCCCCAGTGCGAGGGGGTTGCAGTGGCGTCAGTGATCGGCCGGGTGAACGCGGCGGTGAGGCTCATGTGCGGGCAGCGGCTTGCGTCGCCGGAAGCCACGGGGTGAGAGCGGCCAGAAGCTCACCCGTGTCCACGGGCTTCGGGATGTAGTCGTCTGCTCCCGAGTCCAGGCAACGCTGGCGTTCACCTGTTGCGGACTTGCCGGTGACCGCGACGATGGGAAGCACCTCGAATCCGCTGATTCTTCGGATCGCGCGGATGGTGTCGTACCCGTCCATCACCGGCATCATGATGTCCATCAGGACGATGTCGATGTCGGGAGCCAGCCGCAGCGCCTCGATGGCGTCGGCTCCGCTCTCGGCCACCGTGACGATTGCCTGACCTCGTTCGAGGACGGCCGTCATCGCGAAGATGTTGCGGTAGTCGTCATCGACCACCAGGATCTTCAGCCCGGCAAGGGTGCTGCCCTCGATCGCGACAGGAGTCTGGCGGCCAGAAGCCGGTTCGTTCGGCGTTGCCACCGCGAGGGGACCGGCCTCGGGAGTGGGTGGCTTGACGACCCGGTGAATCCAAGGACGCAGGGCCGCGAACAGCTCGGCCTGGTCGACGGGCTTGGGGACGTAGTCGTTGGCCCCCGCGTCGAGGCAGCGCTTGCGTTCACCGGCCATCACCTTGCCGGTGACCGCGATGACGGTCAGGTCCCTGTGCTTCTCGATGCGTCGGATCGCGCGGATCGTGTCGTAGCCGTCCATCACCGGCATCATGATGTCCATCAGGACGATGTCGATGTCAGGAATCCGCTCGAGGGTCTCGAGGGCGTCGGCACCGCTCTCCACCACGCTGATGTCCGCGTGCGCTCGCTGCAGGAGGGCAGTGATCGCGAAGAGGTTGCGGGGCTCGTCGTCGACCACGAGGATCTTCACGCCCTCGATCGATCTGTCCCCGATGCCCTGGGACCGGTGCATGTCACGCTCGACATCGAGCAGGGGGTTGGGAGTGGGGCGGTTCTCGACGCTCTCGAGCTCCTGCGGCGCCGGAGTGGCGTCCGCGCGGCGCACGCTGCCCGGAGACGCGTCGGCATGTTCGGTCCTGTCGAGCACAGGAGTCATCTCGACCGCCGACCGACGCGCCTCCGTGGGCAGGTAGGCGGTGAAGGTGCTGCCCTGGCCGCGGGCGCTGACCACGTCGATCGATCCTCCGAGCAGGCCGACAAGCTCACGGCTGATCGAGAGGCCGAGGCCGGTCCCGCCGTACAACCTGGACGTGGTGCCGTCGCCCTGGGCGAACGCCTCGAAGATCCGTGCCTGCTGCTCGGCGTCGATGCCGATCCCGGTGTCGCTCACCGAGAAGGAGATCACGGACGACGCCTCGGCCAGGGACTCGATCTCGGGGTCCCACCCGGCGTCGGCCAGCACGATCCGCACGTGCACGCTGCCCGACTCGGTGAACTTGAACGCGTTCGCGAGCAGGTTCTTGAGGATCTGCCGGAGTCGCTGCTGGTCGGTGACGATGCGCTCGGGCGTGCCGGGCACGACCTCGATGGTGTAGCCGAGCCCTCGCTTCTGGGCCACGGGCCCGAACTCGCGCAGCAGCGCGACGCGCAGGTCCTCGAGGGAGACCTCGTCGCTCTCCGCCACCACCGTGCCGGACTCGACCTTGGCCAGGTCGAGGATGCTGTTGAGGAGCTCCAGCAGCTCCTTGCCCGAGGAGTGGATGACGCTGGCGTACTCCACCTGGGTCTCGGTGAGGTTGTGCTCCGGGTTCTCCTCGAGCTGCTGGGCGAGGATCATCAGGCTGTTCAGCGGGGTCCGCAGCTCGTGCGACATGTTGGCGATGAACTCGGACTTGTACTTCGAGGAGACCGCGAGCTGGCTGACCTTCTCCTCGATGAGCCGGCTGGACGCCTCGACCTCGAGGTTCTTCTGCTCCGCGACGAGGTTCTGGTCGGCGAGCAGCCTGGCCTGCCGGGCGAGGTCCTCGTTGGACCCACGCAGCTCCTCCTGCTGGGAGCGCAGCGCCTCGGCCTGCGACTGGGACTGCTTGAGCAGTGTCTCGGTGAGCGCTGCCGCCTGGATCGTGTTGAGGACGATCCCGACGCTCTCGGTGATCGAGTCGAGGAACGCCTGGTGGGTGAGGCTGAACTGGGAGAAGGACGCGAGCTCGACCACGGCACGCAGGGAGCCCTCGAACAGGACCGGGAGCACGATGATGTTCAGCGGCACCGCCTCCCCGAGGCCCGAGTTGATCCGCACGTAGTCGCTGGGCACGTCGGTGAGCAGGATCCGCTTCTTCTCCTTGGCGCACTGCCCGACGAGACCTTGTCCGAGCCGGAAGGTCGTCGAGAGGTGCTTGCGCTCCTCGTAGCCGTACCCGGCCTGGAGCTCCAGCACGCCCTCGGCACTGTGGTCCGCGGGGCTGGTCATCGTGTAGAAGACGCCGTGCTGCGCCGAGACGAGCGTCGCGAGCTCGGACAGGATCATGCTCGAGACATCGGTCAGGTCGTCCTGGCCCTGGAGCATCCGCGTGAACCGCTCCCGGTTGGTCTTCAGCCAGTCCTGCTCGACGTTCTGCCTCGTCGTCTCGCGCAGGTTGCGGATCATCTCGTTGAGCTTGTCCTTCAGGACGGCGACCTCGCCGCTGGCCTCGACCCGAACCTGTCGGGTCAGGTCACCCTCGGTGACCGCGGTGGCCACTTCCGCGATGGTCCGCACCTGGTTCGTGAGGTTGGCCGCCAGCTGGTTGACGTTGTCGGTCAGGTCCTTCCAGAGGCCCCCGACCTCCTTCGACTGGGCCTGGCCGCCGAGCTTGCCCTCGACACCCACCTCGCGGGCAACTCGCGTCACCTCACCGGCGAAGGTCTTGAGCTGGTCGACCATCGCGTTGACGGTGTTCTTCAGCTCGAGGAACTCGCCCTTGACGTCGATCGTGATCTTCTTGCTCAGGTCGCCGTTGGCGACCGCGGTGGTGACCTCGGCGATGTTGCGCACCTGTCCGGTCAGGTTGCCGGCCATCAGGTTCACGTTGTCGGTCAGGTCCTTCCAGACGCCCCCGACCTCGGTGGTGAAGGCGGCTGCCTGGCCGAGCTTGCCCTCGGTGCCGACCTCCCGAGCGACGCGGGAGACCTCGGAGATGAGCCCGTTGAGCTGGTCGACCATCGCGTTGATGGTGTTCTTCAGGTCCAGCATCTCGCCACGTACGTCGAGGGAGACCTTCTTGCTCAGGTCTCCGTCGGCCACGGCGCCGATGACGCGCTGCATCTCGATGGTCGGGCGCACCAGGGCGTCGATCAGGCTGTTGACCGACTCCAGGCTCCCGGACCAGCTCTGTGTCCATCCCCCGAGCACGGCTCGCTGCGAGAGCTCGCCCTGCTCACCGACCACCCGGCTGACCCTGGCCAGCTCCTTCTCGAGCACCTGGTTGGAGATGATCACCTCGTTGAGGGAGTCCGCCACCTTGCCGGCGACCCCGGTCCATTCCAGGGGCATCCGGGCGGTGAAGTCTCCGTCCTTGACCTGGGCGAGGACGCTCAGCAGCACCTTGCCGTCGACGCAGTCAGTGCTGGGGACCGGTGAATCGGGCATCTGTGCCTCCGTCGACGCGTGTGCGTCATGAGGCGGGAGACCTAGACCCGCGATCCAGTTGGCAACCCACCCTGCTTCTCGAGAGGGAAGAGCTCGAAGGTCCAGCCTGTGCCAGTTGTAAATCTAGACCCAAACTCGTCGCCTGGTCCTGAATCGGTAAAAATCGTGCACGGAGGCCCAAAACTCCCCGCGTCTTGCGTGATGTCCGTCTAGTCGGCGACGAAGAACATCCGCTTGTTGACGAACTCGTCCATCCCGAGCGGGCCGAGCTCGCGACCGAAGCCGCTGCGCTTGACGCCACCGAAGGGCACCTCGGCGCCCTCCCCTGCCGGCGTGTTGACGTTGGACATCCCGACCTCGAGGCGGGAGGCGACCTTGGTCGCCCGCTCGGTGTCGGTGCTGAAGACGGCGCCACCGAGCCCGTAGTCGCTGTCGTTGGCGAGCGAGAGGGCCTCGTCGTCACTGGAGACCGAGTAGACCACCGCGACCGGGCCGAACAGCTCTTCGCGGAAGGCGCGCATGTCCTCGGTGATCCCGGTCAGGACGGCCGGCGAGTAGTACGCCGCCGGCCCCTCGCCGAGCACGCCACCGGCGTGCAGGGTGGCGCCCTTGCTCACCGCGTCCTCGACCTGCTCGGCCAGTCGCTCGGCCGCGGCCCGGGAGGAGAGCGGGGCGAAGGTGCCCTCGCCACTCTCGGCCGGGTCCCCGGGGCGTAGGTCCTTGGCGAGCTCGGTGAGCCTGGCGACGAACGGGTCGAAGACGTCGTCCATCACGATCATCCGCTTGTTGGAGTTGCAGGCCTGTCCGGTGTTGCTGATGCGCGTCTCCCAGGCGAGGTCGGCGGCCGCACTGGCGTCGGCGCTGTCGAGGATGACGTAGGGGTCGGAGCCGCCGAGCTCGAGCACGCACTTCTTGAGGTTCTTCCCGGCGATCGCCGCGACCACCGCGCCGGCCCGCTCCGAGCCGGTCAGCGAGACGCCGGCGATCCGCGGGTCGCCGATGACGGTCTCGATCTGCTCGTGGGTGGCGAAGACGTTGACGTAGGCGCCCTCGGGAAGCCCGGCGTCCTTCATGATCTGCTCGACCGCCAGCGCACACTTGGGCACCGACTCGGCGTGCTTGAGCACGATGGTGTTGCCCAGCATCAGGTTGGGAGCTGCGAACCGGGCGATCTGGTAGAAGGGGTAGTTCCAGGGCATGATCCCCAGCAGCGGCCCGATCGGGAGCTTCTGCACCATGGCCTTGCCGCCCGAGAACGTCTTGATCGGCTGGTCGGCGGCGAGCTCGGGACCCTCGGTCGCGAAGTAGTCGAAGATCTCGCCGCAGAACTTCGCCTCGCCACGGGACTCCCCCAGGGGCTTGCCCATCTCCTCGGTCGCGATCGCGGCCAGCTCGGCGCGTCGCTCCACGAACAGCTCGCCGATCCGCTTGACCGTCTTGGCCCGCTCCGCGATCGGCACGTCCCGCCAGACTCCATAGGCCGCGTGCACCGCAGCGAGCGCGGACTCGATCTCCGCGTCGGTCGCGCTCTCGAAGGTCTCGACGACCTCACCGGTGGCGGGGTTGACCGCCTGGTAGGCCGGTCCGGCTGTGCTGGTCTCGCTCATGGCGCTTCTCCTCGATTCGGTGGGGCAACTGCTTCCCAGACCGAACCTAACCCCTCAGCGGTCGTCCGGGGCGAACACCTGCTCCCAGTCCTCGACCATGCTGATCACGGTCCACCCCAGTCGCTCGCCGACGTCGCCCGGGGCTTCCCCGTAGCGGGCGAGGTGCTCGGCCCCGGGCATGATGGGTCGGTGACCGCCCTCAGTCCCGTGCCCATGGCCCGCGCCGCCGTCCGCTGGTCCCTGGGCCATGCCCTGCCGAACGCGACTGCTGCGACGTGCCGCCAAGCAGGGCGACCTGCACGGCCGGATGTACGTCGCGACGCACACTCCGGGTCCAGCGGCCCTCGACTCCGTCATGGACGAGCTGCGCACGCACGGCTCGTTCTACCGGGGCAAGTTCTCCTCGGTGAGCGTGGACAACGCGGCCGTCCGGGAGCTGCTGTCCAACCCGGACGCGGGCACCATGTTCGGCGCCGAGGATGCGGACAGCCGGCTGGGCCGCCTGCACGCCTGGTCCATGCGGGACGCGCCACTCGGGCCGCTCAACCCACCCTCACTGCTGGTGACCGAGCCGCCGGACCACACCCGCTACCGCAAGCTCGTCTCGCGCGTCTTCAGCGTCCGGGCGGTCGAGAAGCTGCGCGGGCGCACCCAGGAGATCGCCACCGACCTCCTCGACGGGATCGACCCGGAGAGCCCGGGCGACCTCGTCGCGTCGTACTGCAGCCTGCTGCCGGTCACCGTGATCGCCGAGATCCTCGGCGTCCCCGAGGCGGACCGCGAGAAGGTGCTGCTCTTCGGCGCGGCGGCCGCGCCCAGCCTCGACCTCGGCCTGTCCTGGCGGGAGTTCCGTCGTGTCGAGGGCGCGCTCTCGGAGTTCGACGAGTGGCTGGGGCGCCACCTCGCCAGCCTGCGACGCAACCCGGGCAACGACCTGCTCAGCCAGCTCGTCCGCGCCCAGGAGGACGGTGTGGGTCTCACTGACACGGAGCTGAAGTCCACAGCGGGACTGGTCCTCGCGGCCGGCTTCGAGACCACCGTCAACCTGCTCGGCAACGGGATCGCGCTGCTCGCCGGTGACCCCGCGCAGCTCAGCCTGCTCGCCGAACGCGCAGGACCTGTGGCCCAACGCCGTCGACGAGGTGCTGCGACTCGATCCCCCGGTGCTGCTCACCGGACGCATGGCCACGGCCGACACCGAGGTCGCCGGCGTGCCGATGCAACGCGGCGCGGTGATGGTCGGGCTGCTCGCCGGGGCGAACCGTGACCCCCAGGTCTTCCCGGACCCCGACACCTTCGACGTCGCCCGGGAGAACGCCCGCGAGCACGTGTCCTTCTCGGCGGGACGTCACTACTGCCTCGGCGCCGCACTCGCCCGGATGGAGGGCGAGGTCGGGCTGCGCACGTTGTTCGAGCGGTTCCCCGACCTGCGGGTCGAGCGAGGGGCCGTACGACGGAACACCCGCATCCTGCGCGGCTACGAGCACCTTCCGGTCACGCTGCGACCCGCGACTCAGACCCCGTCCAGCAGCGCAGCGATCTCCGGCGAGGTGTAGAACGGCTCGAGCTCGGCCCGGATCATCGATTCCAGGTCGCCGGTCTCCCGGAGTGACTCGAGCACGCCCGGCGCGATCCGGACGAGGTCGGCCACCAGGTCCGGGCGGCTGAGGTCGAGCTCGTCGAGCAGCTCGGTCGGGGTGTAGCCACCGAACCGCTCGAAGAAGCCGTCGACGACCACCTCGCCGAGGTGCGTGACGTGCTCGTTGACCACGGTGGTGACCGCCAGGTCGTGCACGGCATCGACCACACCGGAGATCTCCTCGCGGGTCGCGTAGCCACCCAGACCGGCCACGGGCTCCTCGGCGACCAGGTCCCAGATCTGGAGCACGGCCTCGCGCGTCGTCGGGTCGCGGAGCGTCTCGATGACGATCCGGTTGAGGCGGCGTACGGCGAACGTGCCGCCCTTGCCGACCGTGTCCCCGATCAGCCCCTCGAACTGCTTGTCGGCGGCGCCCATCACCTTCGACGCCGTGCTCGTCCCGAACGACATCAGCGAGCTCAGGCCGGGCACCTTGTCGGTCACCGCCTTGTTGGCCTGCAGCACCTCGCCGACGATGCGGCCCATGAACCGCGACGCCATCGTGCTGACCAGCGGGCTCTCGGTCAGCCGCTCCATGGCCCGTTCGAGCACGGGGCTCAGGGCCAGCAGCTCGTCGAGCAGCACCTCGACCCGCTCGCGGTCGACGAGCTCTCCCAGCGGGTAGGGCTCGGCCGGGCCGTCGTACACCACCTGGGTGGCGAGCTCGACGAAGCCACTGACCGCGGCGCTTCCCGGCACGGTGGTGAGCGCGCGCCTGACGATGGCCTTGATCGCGTCCCGGTCGACGAGGTCCTCGAGCTGGTGCTCCCCCGCCGCCGCGAACAGCGCATCCGCGAGACGCGTCACCGTCGCGGCGAGCTGGTCCCCGGTCAGCCGGTCGAGGTGGTAGCCGACCTGGGCGTCGAGCAGCCTCTGGGCAGTGGAGTCGGCTCGTCGAAGCGCTGGTGGACACGGGGAGACGCTACGGGACCTGGCCCGGGCTCGCGTCGCCTGACCTCAGACGAGCGGCGCGACCTCGGTGCCGAGGAGCTCGATGCCGCGGAGCAGGTCCTCGTGGGCGAGCCGGGGGTTCGTCATCTGAAGGGACAGCCGGTCGACCCCACCGAGCTGTTCGGAGACGCGCCGGATCTTGTCGGCCACCGTCTGCGGGTCGCCCATGAAGAAGGCGCCGTTCGGTCCCGAGGTCGCGTCGAACTGCTGCCGCGTCGGCCGGGGGAATCCGCGTTCCCGGGAGACCTTGGTGAACATCTCCTCCCACCCCGGATAGATCGTGTCTGCCGCCGCCTGGGTGGTCTCGGCGACGAAACCGAACACGTGCAGCCCGACCTGGAGCTTGTCCGGGGAGTGACCGGCCTGCGCGCCCGCGCGACGGTAGAGGTCGACCAGCGGAGCGAACTGACGTGGCTCCCCGCCGATGATCGCCACCATCAGCGGCAGACCCAACAGCCCTGCGCGGGCGAACGACTCCGGGGTGCCGCCGACTCCGACCCAGATGGGCAGCGGGTCCTGGACGGGTCGCGGGTAGACGCGCTGACGGACCATCGCCGGCCGGTGCTGTCCGGACCAGGTCACCTCGTCCTCGTCGCGGATCCGCAGCAGCAGCTCGAGCTTCTCGGTGAACAGCGAGTCGTAGTCGGCGAGATCGAGGCCGAAGAGCGGGAACGCCTCGGTGAAGGACCCACGGCCCACGACCAGGTCGATCCGGCCCTTCGAGATCAGGTCGAGGGTCGCGAACTGCTGGAACACGCGCACCGGGTCGTCCGCGCTCAGCACCTTCACGGCGCTGCCGAGCCGGATGCGCTCGGTGCGAGCAGCGGCCGCCGCGAGGATGATCGTCGGCGCGGAGTCGTAGTACTCACTGCGGTGGTGCTCACCGATCCCGAAGGAGTAGAGCCCGACCTGGTCGGCCAGGGCGATCTCCTCCAGCAAATGCTCCATCCGCTCGACGGGTCCGATCACCTGCTCCGTCGTCGGGTCGGTCACGGTTGATACGAAGCTGTCGACGCCGAGGTGCATGCCGACGATTCAACCACCCGGCTCTGTTTGACTGCTGCCATGCGACGGCCGCTCACGCTGATCACCGGAGGCACCCGAGGAATCGGGGCGGCCACCGCCCTGCGACTTGCAGCGGCGGGGCACGACCTCGTCCTCGGGTACGCCCGCGACGACGCCTCCGCCGAGAGGTGCCGGCTCGCCGTCGAGGAACTGGGAGCCCGTTGCCTGCTGGTGCGGAGCGACGTCACTCAGCAGGCCGGGGTCGAGGACCTCTTCACGCAAGCACGCTCGCTGGGTCGGCTGACGGGCGTGGTCAACAACGCCGGCGCGACGCTGCACATCGGGCCTCTGGCCGAGACACCTCCTGACGTCATCCGGCAGACCGTCGACCTCAACCTCACGGGAGCACTGCTCGTGGCCCGCGCGGCAGTCCGTGCCCTGCACACGTCGTACGACGGGGAAGGTGGGGTGCTCGTCAACGTCAGCTCAGGTGCGGCGACGCTGGGATCGCCCGGGGAGTACGTGCAGTACGCCGCGGCCAAGGCCGGCGTGGACGCGATGACGATCGGGCTGGCGCAGGAGGTTGCCGGAGGTGGGATGCGCGTCGTCGGCGTGGCACCCGGCCTGGTCGTCACCGGGATCCACGAGGACGCCGGTGAGGTCGGCCGGCCCGAGCGGCTCGCGCCACTGATCCCCCTCGGGCGGGCGGGTGAGCCGGCGGAGATCGCCGACGCCATCGCCTGGCTGCTCAGCGACGAGGCGTCGTACGTCACCGGGACGACGCTGCGAGTCGCCGGCGGCCGCTGAGGGCGTGGACGTCGATGAGGCGTACGGCGGACTCAGCCACCGCCGGGTGGTTGCCAATCGCTGTCGGCGTACGGCAGGTGATCTGTGGAATGTGGCTCGCACATGGCGAGAGCTGTACTCCACAAATCGGCGTCGTGTAGAACTCGAAGGGTGACCACCCGACGTCGGCCTCGCTGGTCCGAGCTCAGGCCGCTGCTGCGCCCGCGCACCCCGGGGCTCAGCCCGACCGAGCGGCGACTGGCCTCTGCTGCGTCCATCACGGACCTGCGCAGGCTGGCCATGCGCAGGGCACCGCGTGCGGTGTTCGACTACACGGACGGAGCCGCGGGAGAGGAGATCAGCCTGGGTCGCTCCCGGGCGGCGTACGCCCGGGTCGAGTTCCAGCCGCGAGCGCTCCAGGACGTCTCCTCGGTGGACACCTCGACGACGGTCCTCGGACGACCGGCCGCGCTTCCCGTGATGTTCGGCCCGACCGGGTTCACCCGGATGATGCACACCGAGGGCGAGGCCGCGGTCGCCAGGGTGGCGGCGCGCTCAGGCATCCCCTACTCGCTGTCCACGATGGGCACCACCTCGATCGAGACGCTCGCTGCCGCTGTCCCGGCCGGGCGTCGGTGGTTCCAGCTCTATCTCTGGCGCGACCGGCCGGCGAGCCTGGACTTCGTCGTACGGGCAAAGGAGGCGGGCTACGAGGCCCTGGTGCTGACCGTCGACACCCCGGTCGCCGGGGCCCGCCTGCGCGACGTGCGCAACGGCCTGACGATCCCGCCGTCGCTCTCGCTCCGGACCTTCACCGAGGGCGCGCTGCACCCGGCCTGGTGGTTCGACCTGCTCACCACCGAACCCCTCGAGTTCGCGTCCCTCAACCGCTTCGAGGGCACTGTCGCGGAGCTCGTCGGCCAGATGTTCGACCCTGCCTCGACGATCGACGACCTGGCCTGGCTGCGTTCCGTCTGGGACGGCCCGCTGGTCATCAAGGGGATCCAGACGGCGGCCGACGCGCGCACGGTAGTCGACGCCGGAGCAGACGCCGTGATCGTCTCCAACCACGGCGGTCGCCAGCTGGACCGCGCCCCCACGACCCTGGAGGTACTGCCGTCGGTGGTGGAGGCCGTCGGCGACCGCGCTGAGGTGTACGTCGACGGCGGCATCATGTCCGGCAGTGACGTGGTCGCAGCCGTCGCGTTCGGCGCCCGCGCGGCGCTGGTCGGGCGGGCCTACCTCTACGGGCTGATGGCCGGTGGCGAGAGGGGCGTGCAACGGGTCGCCGACATCCTCGCGGACGAGGTCGCCGGCACGATGGCGCTCCTCGGCGTCACGAGCGTCACCGACCTCAACCGTGACCATGTACAACTCCGCAGGGCCTGAGTAGTTTTTCGGGTCATGGACGTCATCGAGTACGTGCCGACCCGCGACCAGTACGCCTACACCTTCGGGGGCGCCGCGCCAGCCATGCGCGTGGAGCCGGGGGCGGTCCTCCGCCTCTGGTCGGACGACGCGTTCGGCGGCGTACTCCGCAGCGTCGACGACCTCTCCAGCGCCAAGGTCGACCTGCGCTTCGTCAACCCGCAGACCGGCCCGTTCTACGTCGAGGGCGCCGAGCCCGGCGACACGCTCGCACTCCACCTGGTCGCGCTCGAGCCGGCCCGCGACTGGGGCGCCTCCGCGGCCATCCCGTTCTTCGGCGGGATGACCAGCACCGACCGTGTGGTCACGCTCCAGGACGCGCTGCCCGACACCACGTGGATCTACGAGCTCGACCGGGACCGCAGGACGGTCGCGTTCGCCGCCAGGCACAGTGACCACCGCATCGAGCTCCCCCTCGAGCCGATGCTCGGCACCGTCGGCGTCGCACCGGCCGGTGGCGAGGTGCGGTCCTCGCTCGTGCCCGAGCGCTTCGGCGGCAACATGGACACCCCGGAGATGCGCGCGGGCTCGACCGCCTTCCTGGGGGTCAACGTCGAGGGTGCGATGTTCTCCGTCGGCGACGGGCACTACCGCCAGGGCGAGGGAGAGGCCTGCGGTACGGCGGTCGAGGGGGCCATGACGACCACACTGATCGTCGAGCTCATCAAGGGCGGCGCACCGGGGTGGCCGCGCATCGAGACCGACACCCACGTGATGGCCATCGGCTCGAGCCGGCCGATGGAGGACTCCTGGCGGATCGGCAACGCCGAGCTGGTGCACTGGGTCGGCGAGCTCTGCGGCCTGCACATGATGGACGCCTACCAGCTGTGCTCGCAGATCGCGCTGGCCCCGATCGCCAACGTCGTGGACGCCAACTACAGCGTCGTGGTCAAGGCGGCCAAGAACCTGCTGCCGAGTCCCGCCGACGCCTTCGGCGGCATGCACGCCGAGCTGCGTGCGCGCGCCCGCTCCCTCGGCAACCTGTGAACCAACCGAAGACACCAACCAGGAAGGGCCTCGCCCGATGGATCTGAAGCTCAACGGCACACGTGTACTGGTCACCGGTGGCACGCGAGGGATCGGGCGCGCCATCGTCACCGCCTTCCTCGACGAGGGCGCGCACGTGGCGTTCTGTGCCCGCAACCAGGACGACGTCTCGGCCACCCAGCAGGCACTCGGCGAGAGTGGCACCGTGACCGGCTCGAGTGTCGACGTCGGCGACGCGGACGCGCTCGCCGCGTGGGTGGATCAGTCGGCGGAGTCGCTGGGCGGGATCGACGTCGTCGTGGCGAACGTCAGCGCCCTCGCCATCCCCGACACCGAGGAGAACTGGCAGGCAAGCCTCAACGTCGACCTGATGCACACGGTCCGGCTCGTCCGCGCGGCGCTGCCCCATCTGGAGAAGAGTGAGGCCGCCTCGATCATCGCGGTTTCCAGCGTGTCCGGACGCGAGTCCGACTTCGCCTCCGGCCCCTACGGTACGGCGAAGACGGCCATCATCGGCTACGTGCACGGGCTCGCCATGCAGCTCGCTGACCAGAACATCCGCGCCAACACGGTCTCGCCCGGCAACACCTACTTCGAGGGCGGAGTCTGGGAGAACATCGAGACCGGGAACCCCGAGCTGTTCGAGATGGCGATGGGGCTCAACCCGTCGGGCCAGATGGGCACTCCCGAGGAGGTCGCCGGACCGGTGGTGTTCCTGGCCAGTCCTGTGGCCCGCCGGATCAGCGGCACCAACCTCGTGGTCGACGGCGCCCTGACCCGGGGCATCCAGGTCTAGGCAGTCGCCAGATCTGCGCTGGCCGCCGCCAGGGATCGGTCGAGATCGCGGAAGAAGCACCCGGCGAGGTGTCCGCCCGCGATGGTCAGGGTGGCGTTCCCCAGCCGGGCGACGAATCCCCGCACGCCCGCGTGCGCGTCGTACCGCAACACAGTCGTGCCGGGACGCTCCCCGCTCTCGAGCTCGACACGCAGGTCCACCCGCAGCTGACCGCAGCGTCCGCGGCCCTCGACCCGCACGATGAGCTCGGCGTCCGGGCACAGGTCCTCGATGGCGAACGCTCCGCGGTAGGTGTCGGCGACCGGCCCCACGCGGACCGCCAGCGTCGCGGCGTACTCATGCAGTCCGACCGGTGCCAGGCGCTCACAGCCAGGGATGGCACGGCGCAGGACCGCGCGGTCGTGCAGTCCCGCCCACACCACGCCCACCGGCGCCGGCACCTGTCGCACACCCTCGAACCGCATGATCGCTCCCCTGTCTCCCCCGGCCTGTTCCCAGGCTGTCGTCCCGGCACCAAGGAGACCGCAGGACCGGGCGGGATACATCCCTCTCCCGGCCGATCTTCTGGGCGCCCTCGTCCTCGAGGAGGAGTCATCTGCCCGAAGACAGCGCGAGCAGCTCACCCCGACTCGAGGTGGACGTCTTCATGAACACGGACTTGAGGTGGTCCTGGACCGTGAGCTCACTGATCGACATCATCCGCGCCAGCGCGCGAGTGTCGGCCTCCGTCAGCCAGGTGGGTAGAGCAGCTCGTCCTCGCGGACGGTGAGGCCGTGGGCGCGCGAGTACACCTCGCGTCGCTCCGTCGGAGAGCTCACCTCCATGGTCACGACGATGTCTCTGGCCTCGACGGGCTCGGTCCCGGCCAGGCGATCCGCACGCAGGGTGAGCCAGGTGCCGCCGCGCAGGTGCACGCGAGCGCGCGGCGGATGGGCATCGACACCGGCCTCCACGGCGAGCAGCTGAGCGGCGACGTTGTAGGCGCTGGCCGGAACGGGATGACCACCGTCGACGGCGGGACGAGCGCCGCGAGCCAGTCCTGGGTCTGAGGTGTCTGAGCACGGATCGCCAGGGTCGGCGAGAGGATCAGTGCGCCAGGCCCGCGGGGAACCTCAGGTCCGCTGCCGGCCGCGAAACCGGCGGCCTGCACCTTGCGCAGCAGCAGGGTGATCGCCCGATGCGCCATGGCCAGGAACTCGACCTCCTGGTCACTGAACGCGCGCTCCCGGCGCCACAGGTCGAGGAAGCCCCACCATCCGAAGCGATCCCTGAACACCATGGAGCACACGTCGGTGACGTGCAGCGCGGCCAGATGCTCGCGCCAGAGCAGGCTCTTCTCGAGCCGCCCACTCGTGGCCTGGACCAAGGACCGCGCAGCCACTGTCGGGGAGCGTGGTCCACCTGTTCACCGGCGTGAGGTACTTCAGGCGGATCAGGTTCGGCAGCGCGGCAATGTCGGGCACGTCGGCCAGCGGCGAGCACCCGACGGCGGACGACGGGTCCGTCAGCAGGAAGGCGTAGGCATCGAAGTCGACGAAGCCCTCGATGATCTCGAGGATCTCGGCGCGGACAACCCGGTCGTCGGCCCCGTCGGTGGCGAGGTGCTCGACGGCGGCAGCCAAGACGCTCAGCTCGATCGCGCGCTGTCACGTTGCGAGCGTACGACGCCTGGACCCCCAGATTGATGGGATGGCGGTCGCACGTGCACGGACCTAGCGTCAACAACTGCCCAGCACCCTGACGCAGGAGGAATCATGGCCACGCTTCTCATCGAGCACTCGATCAGTGACTTCGACACCTGGCACGAGGCATTCGATCGCTTCGCGGAACAGCGCAAGCAGGGCGGCGTCGTCAACGAGAGGATCATGCAACCAGTCGAAGATCCGCACTTCGTGTTCGTCGATCTCGAGTTCGAGACCCGCGACGCGGCTGCACGGTTCAAGCAGTTCCTCGAGACCCAGGTCTGGTCGAACAGCGCCAGCTCGCCGGCCCTCGACGGCACTCCGCTGGCTCGGATCGCAGAGACGGCGCCCTAGCCCTCTGCCAGCTTCTTGAGCGCTGCCAGACGGGTGTCCCACGGGTGCGTCGCGACGACGGTGACGGTCCCGGGCGCCACCTCGGTGAAGCCTCCGTCGGTGACCACGACTGGCGCGGCCCTGAGCAGGGCGTCCCACTCCCCCTCGTCGGCGACCCTGACCTGGACCGGCGCGCCGTCCGCGACCCACGCTGCTGCCGCTGTGTCCGGGATCGACTGGAGGACGAGCTGGGCCGCGTGCCCGACCTGGGCGGCAGCCTTGCCGGTCGTCAGGGCGACGTGCGGGTTGACGACCAGCCGCACCTCCGAGTCGGGTACGACGACCGGCTCCGTGTCCTCCAGCACCAGACCCCCGACCTGCAGCCGGGCGATCTCGTAGTCCACCTGGTCGACGGGCCCCGGCACGTGCACGGCGACCTCGACGTCGTACGCCTGCAGGGTGTGGACGCCCGGCACGTTCAGCTGGCGGGTCCAGCCGGCGCCGCGAGCGCGTCGTACGACCTTCCTGATCGGCCCGGACCGCCACCTCTCGGTGCGTTCCCGAACCTCCGGGTCGGCCTCAGGTGAGGTGAAGGCGGCCAGCGCGACAGCGACCGCGGAGGCGGTGGCACACAGCACCGCCGTGTGCTGCGGCGCTGGGCTCCGCTCCACGCGCACCACGATCTGCATGGCCCAGGGCACCTCGTCGCCGACGATGCCGTTCTCGCGGGTTGCCACGTCCGCGATTCAAGCAGCCTCGACCGGAGGGAGCACCTGCACCGTCCGGTCAGTCGACCTTGGCGAGCTCCGGGTCCTGCTCGGGATCCTCGGCGAGCTGCTCGGCGACCGTCTCCGGGACAGCGGGCGGGGCCGTCCCCGCCTTGTTCGCCTTCTTGCGCGCCTTCCGGGTCTTGCGGCGGACCAGCCAGGTCGAGACGCCCGTGATCGCGAGCACCAGTGGGGCGAGCCCCATGACCAGCCAGATGATCTTCCACCAGCCGTTGAGGAAGAAGCCCGAGTGCACCGGGTAGTTCCAGTCCTCCCACAGGGTCTGGGAGGTCGGCTCGTCCAGGAACCCGTAGTAGTCCTTGGCCACACCGGTGTGCCGGTCGACGTAGACGCCGAGCTCGCCGGGGTAGGGACTCTCGGCCCACGGGTCGAAGCCGTGCGCGAAGTAGAAGGTGTACGCCGCCGTGGGATCGTCCTCGGCGGGCATGTCGACGTTGACGAGCGTGTCCTTGGGGTGCAGCGCCTTCGCGGAGGTGACGGCCTGCTCGATGCTGATGTCGGGGGTCTTGTCTCCCTTGGGGAGCTTCTCGGAGAGCGGCTCGACCTCGCCGTGCGGCTTCCCGGGGGTCGACGGCGTAGTAGCGCCTTCTCCACGAACTTGAACTCATAGCCCGCGCCGGTGATCGCCCACATCAACAGGAACACCATCGCGAGGATGCCGACGACGTTGTGCAGGTCGGTGTCGCGGGCGAACCTGCCGCGCTTCCAGCGGACGCTCATCGACCCCTTCCACTTGCCCGGGCGCGGGAACCACAGCCAGATGCCGGTGAGGCAGAGGTAGAGCAGGACCAGCCCGAACAGTCCGAGCACCATGCCGCCCCAGGTGACCTTGGTGTCATCGAACCCCAGCCAGGCCGTGCCGGGCACGCTCTTGCCCAGGACGCTGACGTAGCCGGTGTAGTCCTCGCAGGAGAGGAAGCACTCGTGCACGTTGTCCATCAGCTGGAGCCACGAGGGCGTGTTGCCGACGTGGCCCAGGATCTTGCCGGTGCCCGGGTCGACCGTCCACGAGGTCTCGTAGTCGGTGACGCGCAGGACGCCGTGCTCGACCCAGACGCTGTTCCCCTCGAACTTGGGGTGTGCGTCCAGAACGATCTGGCGAGCCTCCGGCAGGCTGACGGTCGCCGGCTTGCCGCTGGCCTGGTAGGCGCTGTGGTCCAGCGTGCGCTGGATCTCGGGCTTGTAGACCAGGATCGCCCCGGACATCGTGATCACCAGCAGGACCAGGCCGAGGATCAGCGAGAGCCACCGGTGCGTGACGATGAACAAGCGGCGTACGGGGCGGCCGCGGCGCTTCTTGGACCGCTTGCTCGTACGCCGCGGCGGGGGTTGCCCCGGCCCATCGGCGTCGGTCCTGCGAGCCGTCTCCGTCGTCATCGGAGCACCCCGATCACGAGCTGGACCACGGAGGCTGCGGCGAGGGTCCACACGGCGAGCGCGATGGCGACGTACGGGATCCGGGCCCGGTGGCCGAGTGCCCAGAGGCGCCGCGCACCGGCCGTGGAGGTGACCGCTCCGAGCAGGAGCAGCACCAGTCCGATCGGACCCAGGAGGACGCCCGCGGCACCGGCCGCGGGTGCCACCACATAGGTGAGCAGGCAGCGCAGCGCCGAGACGTAGAGACCGACCTGCACCGCAGCCATGGCCTCGTGCGCGGGGTCGGAGACGGCTGATGGACCGTCGGAGGGCGCCGGGTCAGCCACGGGCTGCTCGGCAACTAGAAGCGGGTGCACATAGGCAAGCCTAACCTAATTTAAACGACCGGGAATGCCCCGAAGTTTCGGCGCGCATCGGGGCAAATCGCGGCATCTCGGGACGCCCGCAGGCACTCCGGCTGTCGCAAACTGAGACCGGAGGCGATTTCTCCCCGGCCGAGAATGGAGCCGATGACCAGTCAGACGATTCGTGACGCCTCTTCCGACGTGGCCGGGACCCTCCTGATCCTGGAGCGCCTCTCCGGCGTCGATCGGGTCGAGTCGTTCCCGGGTGGGTTCAGCGTCACTTTCCCCGAGGCCGACTTCGTCATCCGGATGTCGAGCCCGGGATCGGGTCCGTGCGAGACCCGTTGGGAGGTCACCGTGAGGGAGCCCCGACCGGGTCTGAGCACCTGGTGGGGCCGGTGGCACCGGACGTTCGCCGTGCAGCCGTCGGAGGCCGGGCCGTTGATCGCCGGCGAGGTGCGCGAAGCGATGTCAAGGTTGCGGAGCATGCTGGACGACCACGCACGAGGGCTGCAGGACGTGACGATTCCCGAGCGTTGAGTCAGGGAGCTAGCCCCCGACCGTCAGCGCGATCAGGGTGACGTTGAGCCCGCAGATCACCGTCGCCACCGCCGCAGCGGTCAGCGTGGTGGGCAGCCGGTTCACCAGGGCACCCATCACGGAGCGCCTGCTGGTGAGCAGCACGAGCGGGATGAGCGCGAACGGGATCCCGAAGGACAGCACCACCTGCGAGATGACGAGCGCCCTCGTCGGGTCGACCCCGGCTCCGATCACCAGGAGCGCCGGCGCGAGCGTCACCAGTCGGCGTACGACGAGCGGCACCCGGCGCCGGAGAAACCCCTGCATCACGACCTGGCCGGAGAAGGTGCCGACCCCGGAGGCGGCGAAGCCCGAGGCCAGCAGGGCCAGCGCGAACAGGAGCGCAGCCGTGGGACCGAGCGCCTCCCCGAGACCGGCGTGAGCGCCTTCGATGGTGTCCACCGGTTCGGGCCCGCCCGACAGCACCTGGGCCGCGACGAACAGCATCGACAGGTTGATCACGCCGGCGACGGTCATCGCAAGGACCACGTCGATGCGCTGGTGGCGCAGCAGCGCGAGCCGTTCCTGCTCGGTGGACCGGCGGAAGCGGCTCTGCGTCAGCGCCCCGTGCAGGTAGATCACGTGCGGCATCACGGTCGCGCCCAGCATGCCGGTGGCCAGCAGCACCGTGTCGGTGCCCTCGAAGCGCGGAGTCAGCCCGGCGACGGCCCCCGAGGCATCGACGCCACCCAGGACGAGGTTGTAGAGGAAGCCTGCGAGCACGACGAACAGCAGACCGGTGATCGCCACCTCGAACGGGCGGGCACCGCGGCTCTGCAGCCCGAGCAGGGCGAACGCCACCACGGCCGTGATGACTCCGCCGGTCAGCAGCGGAAGGCCGAACAGCAGGTTCAGCGCGATCGCTCCGCCCAGCACCTCGGCGAGGTCGGTCGCGATCGCGACGAGCTCTGCCTGCACCCAGAGACCCCGGGTCACCGGGCGGGGGAAGTGGTCGCGGCACAGCTCGGGCAGGTTCCTGCCGGTGGCGATGCCGGCCTTGGCGGAGAGGTACTGGATCAGCATCGCCATCAGGTTGCTGACGACCACCACCCACACCAGCAGGTAGCCGAAGCGCGACCCGGCCGTGATGTTGGTGGCGAAGTTGCCGGGGTCGATGTAGGCGATCGCGGCCACGAACGCCGGGCCGAGCAGCGGCAGTGGCCCGCGGACGAAGGCGACGCTCGGAAACCTGGCCCTGCGCTGGAACACCCGCCGCCCCCTGGCCCGGGCTCGCTACGTGCTCGCCGGCGCGAGGTCGACCTGCTCGAGCTTCTCCAGGTCGGCTCTCGTGGCCTCCTTGAGCTCCTCGAAGACGACGAGCTGCTGGGCCTCGATGCGCTGGTTGACGAGCTCGCTGAGGGAGTAGGCGATGGCTCCCGTCTGCCGGACCGTCAGCTCGTCGACCAGAGGCTGCCGGGCCGAGGTGACGGCCACGCCGCTCGCGGCACCGTCGTCGTCCTGGGTCACTGCGATCGTGAACTGCTCACGTGGGCTGGTCACCGGGTCCGACTGGTGCTCGCGGAGCTGGAGCAGCACGTCGTGCCACTTCAACACGTCGGTCTCCGGTTGCGCGGTCGTCAGGTCCTCCCTGGTCAGCGTCGCTCCGGACGAGCGCGTCGAGAAGCTGCGCGCGTAGGAGAGCAGGGCCATCGTCCACACGCCCTCGACCACGACCTCGTCCGGACGTGGTCGCCCGGCGATCTCTGCGACCAGCCGCTCGCAGCAGCGGAGCACCGTCTGGAGCTCCTCGAAGGTCTCGACCAGGTCGCCCAGCAGCTGCGCGCTCTCGCCCTCCAGCCGGCGTACGACGGCCGGGGGCTCGGCCGGAGGTGGAGCCTGCGGCGGCGGAGACGGCTCGGCCGAGGAACCGTTGGTGGACATCGGGCCCGTCACCCGACCGAGGGGCCGAGCCCCAGGGACTGGGGCGTGCTGGAGTCCGGCGAGGGCTGCCGCAGCCCTTCGTCGAGCTCCCCGAACTCGGTCATCATCGCCCGGCTGCCGCCCCAGGGGGTCTGCTCCTCGGCGATCAGCGTGTTGGTCGTCAGCAGCAGCCCCGCCACGGAGGCGCCGTTCTGCAGTGCCGAGCGACAGACCCGGAGGGGATCGATGATCCCCATGTCGATCATGTTGCCGTAGCGACCCTCGAGCGCGTCGAAGCCCTCGTCGACACCCAGCTTGGCCACCTCGGCGACCACCTCGTGGCCGGGATAGCCGGCGTTGGCGGCGATCAGGTACGTCGGCTCGGTGAGTGCCCTCCGCACGATCGCGACGCCGGTCGCATAGTCGTCCCGGACGTTGAGCTCGTCGAGCGCGGGAGCTGCGTGCATCAGGGCGACCCCACCCCCGGCCACGATGCCCTCGGCCATGGCGGCACGGGTCGCCGAGAGCGCGTCCTCGACGCGGTGCTGCAGCTCGGCCAGCTCGGCGTTGGTGGGCGCACCCACCCTGATCACGGCGACCTTGCCCGACAGCGACCCGATCCGCTCGCTGAGCACCTCCTCGTCGATGCCGAAGGTCGCGCGCTCCAGCTCGGCCCGCATCTGGGCGATCCGGAACTCGACCTTCTCCGAGGAACCGGCGCCGTCGATGATGGTGGTGCGCTCCGCGGTGACCCGCACCTGCCGTGCACGGCCGAGCTGCTCGAGCTTCATCGTCTCGAGCGTGAAGGCGGAGTGCTTGCTGTAGACCTCGCCGCCGGTGATCGTGGCGATGTCCTCCAGCTTGCGCAGGCGCCGGTCGCCGAACCCCGGGGCCTTGGTCGCGACGCAGCGGAAGATCCCGTTGACGTGGTTGTGCACCAGCATGCTCAGCGCCGAGCCCTCCACCGTCTCGGCGATGATCACCAGCGGTCGTGGGTCGCGCATCACCTTGTCCATCAACGGCATCAGCTGCTGGACCTTGGTGATCTTCTCGCTGCACAGCAGGATGTAGGGATCGTCGAGGATGGACTCGAGGCTCGCCGGGTGGGTGACGAGGTAGGGCGAGAGATAGCCGTTGTCGTACTCGAAGCCCTCCACGAAGTCGACGCTCATCCCGTGGGCGGCCGACTCCTCCACCGTCACGATGCCGGCATCCCCCACCGTGTGCAGCGCCCGGGCCAGGACGGACCCGACACTCTCGTCGTTGTTGGCGGAGATCGACGCGACGCGCGCGTAGTCGGCCTCGGTCACGACGGGGTGGGCGATCTTGCGCAGGTGCTCCACCAGCTTGCCGACTGCGAGGTCGACGCCCCGCTTGACGAGCACCGGGTTCCCTCCCTGGCCGATCGCCTCCATCCCCTCGCGGATGATGGCCTGGGCGATCACCGTCGCAGTCGTCGTACCGTCACCCACGATGTCGTTGGTCTTGATCGCCGCTTCCTTGACCAGCTGAGCGCCCATGTTCTCGAACTGGTCGCTGAGGTGGATCTCCCGGGCGATCGTGACGCCGTCGTTGGTCACCACCGGGGAGCCGGTGATCTTCTCCAGGATGACGTTGCGCCCCTTCGGGCCGAGCGTCGACTTCACCGCCTCGGCGAGCTGGTCCACCCCCGACAGCAGCAGGCGGCGCGCGTCCTCGCCGAACCTCAGGTCCTTGGCCATGGTGTCCTCCTTGGTGGTGGTGCTCGGGTGTGACTACGGAACGAGAATCGCCCGGCCGCGGACCATGCCGGCGTCCAGATCGCTGAGCGCTTGTTGGGCGGCGTCCAGTGGGTAGGTCTTCGTGTGCAGGGTGACCTTGCCGGCCTCGGCGAGCACCATCAGCTCGGCCAGCTCGTTGTAGGTGCCGACGATGTTGCCGATGATGTTGCGCTCGGTGGAGATCACGTCGAGGGTCGGGACGACGAGGGTGCCGCCGTACCCGATCACGTAGTAGGAGCCGCTGGGCCGCGTCATCGCGAAACCGTCGTTCTCGGCGCCTTCCTCGGCCACGAAGTCGAACACGACGTCGGCCCCCTCGCCGTTGGTGAGGTCCTTCACCGCGTCGACGTGCTTGCCGTCCGCGACCACCGTCTGGGTCGCGCCCAGCTCACTGGCGAGCTCGAGTGCGGCGGCGTTGCGGTCGACGACGATGATGTTGGCCGCGGTCAGCGCGGCCAGGCACTGGATGCCGATGTGGCCGAGACCACCGGCGCCGATCACGACCGCGGTCGTGCCCGGGTAGAGGAGCGGGAGCGCCTTGCGCACCGCGTGGTACGCCGTGATGCCGGCGTCCGCGAGGGCGGCGACGTCCTTCGGCTGCGTGGACGGATCGAGCTTCACGCACGCACGGGCCGAGGTCAGGAGGTACTCCGCCATGCCACCGTCGGTGCCGTCCAGTCCCGGGAAGACGCTCTCGGTGCAGTGCATGTCCTGACCGGCACGGCACGCCCGGCACAGGCCGCAGGTCGGTGTCGGGTGCAGGATCACGGTGTCCCCGACCGCCACGTTGGTGACGGCGGAGCCGACCTCGTGCACCCAACCCGCGTTCTCGTGGCCGATCGTGTAGGGCAGCGTCGGGCTCATCGCCTCGTCCCACTGGCCGAGGATGATGTGCAGGTCGGTCCGGCAGACCCCGGCCCCGCCGATCTTGACCACCACGTCGAACGGTCCGGAGACCTTGGGCTCCGGAACCTCGTCGATGAGGGGCTTCTCGTTGTACCCGTGTAGCCGCACGGCCTTCATCTGATCTCCTCCAGCTGTCCCTCGCCGCGGCTGGTGTAGCGGTGGGACAGCATGCCGCGGCACACGCTGCCGTTCGCTTCGGTGTTGACCCGGGTCAGCCGGGCCTTGCGCAGGTGCAGCGGCAGCGCCTGTACGCCGACCGCCTCCCCCGTCGTCGCGTCCACGAGCAGCGCCGCTGCGTCGTCGGCCGGCAGGCCGAGCTCGGCACGGCGACTGCGCAACCGGGTCAGCTCCGGCGACGACGGCACGTCACCCAGGGTCATCGCGGCGAGGTCGTCGACCGTCCGCCCCTCGCGGAGGAGCGGATCGCAGACCCGGTCGGTCCCGGCCAGCACGGCCTTGCGGACGAAGTCGGTGCGGAGCTCGTCCAGCTCGCCGGCGGCGAGGCTGCCGAAGGACTCGGCGAACCCCGCCCGGGCGGCGATCCCCTGGTTGATGGCGTCCGAGGCGAAGTGGTCGTCGAGCACCACCTCGGTCCGGCGTACGCCCTCGACGTCGCTGACGGCGTCGTACGCGTCCGCCACCATCAGGAAGGCGAAGTTGGGCGCGCAGAAGAACGTCGGCAGCCGCAGGCGCACCTGGACCTCGCCGTCGTCGGACACGGTGAGCGCCGAGACGAAACCGAGCTCAGTGATCGGCTCGTCCAGCTCCGGGTCGCGCACCGCGTCCAACGCGGCGAGGAGATCTGCCTTCTGGGGCACTCTCTGAGGCGCTCTCTGGGGCACTCGATGGATCACCCGTGGGCTCAATGATCCACCAGCTGTGCGTCGTCCTGGGCGGCCGGCTGACCGTCACCCTTGAGCTGGAACTCCGCCGGCACCTCGAGGTCGTAGAGCTTGGCCGCGTTCAGGCCGAGGATCTTCTTCTTGGTGTCGACGTTGACCCGGGGGTAGTCGGAGTAGGTGTCATCTGGGTAGTCCCAGTCGACGAACCCCTCGATCTGCCACTTCGGCTCCCAGATGTTGTAGTCGCTGCCGAAGGTCATCTTGTCCTCGCCGACCCAGAACAGCAGCTCACCCATCACCTTGGCGAAGAACTTCGGCCGGGCGTACATCAGACCGCCGATCACCACCGAGAGTCCCGCGTAGACGTTGGGCTCCTGGGTCGCCATGAAGCAGAAGTCCTCGATCCGGGGCAGGCCCACGTGCTCCACGATGAAGTTCAGCTCCGGGAAGTCCGTCGCCGCGTGGTCCACGTCGGAGACGTCGAACGCGTCCTTGTCCAGCGGCCAGATGGTCGGCCCCTTGTGGACGTGGATGTTCTTGATCCCGAGCTCCTGCGCCTTGGCCAGGAAGCGGTAGGCCTCCGGGTCGCTGAGCTTGTAGCCGCGCGAGCCGTTGTTCCACTCGGCGGTGTAGAGCTTGACGCCCTTCGATCCCCACTTGGCGACGTTGTCCTCGAACTCCTTCATGCCGGCGTCACCGTCACGGGGGTCGAAGCGGGTGTTCACGATGAACTTGTCCGGGTGCTTCTCGGCCAGCGCGCCGTTGCGCTCGGTCGTGTTGAACCCGTCCGTGTACCACTCGCGCAGGTACGTCGGCTGGAAGATCGCCTTGTCGACGTACCCGTCCTCGAAGACGTCCTGCATCAGGTCGGCCTCGGAGACCTTCTTGAAGTGCTCGGCCGTCTGGTGGGTCTCCGGCGGGCCGAGGCCCTGGTAGGCCTGGAAGCAGTCGATCCAGCCCTCGGCGAAGTTCTCCGCACCCTTGACCCAGTTCTCCGGACTGGCGTCCCAGTAGTGCATGTGGCTGTCGACGATGTAGTACTTCTCGCCATCCTTCTCGTACATGTGCCCTCCTGGGATCTAGTCGGTCAGCGACTTCAGGTCGAAGCCGAGGTACTCGGCCGCGTCCTCGGGGTTGGCGAACATGATCGTGCGGTCGTCCTCGTGGATCATCCGGCCGTAGTGCGTCGACATGTTCTCCTCGAACTGGGCGGCGTCGTAGTAGCCCTCCTCCTCGCCGAGCGCCTCCGAGATCTCGTCGTAGTCGAAGTCCATCCGGTTGATCCCGTCCACCCGGATCATCGAGGGCAGCCGCGTGATCGTGACGCCCTCCTTGGTGCTCATCACCTCGGCCACGACGGCACCCACCTGGTTGTTCATCAAGGTGACGCCGCACTTGTTCGAGGCGGTGTTGTCTGACTTGAACGCACTCTCGGTCGTTGCGTACGACGTCTTCGTCGACTGGTAGCCGGTCACTGGGTCAGCTCCTTCGGGTCGGTGAGGCTCAGGTCGGCGAGGATCCCGCTGAACCGGCTCTTGGCACGGTCCAGCCCGTCCTCGAATCGGGGTGGCTTCGCGTCGGGCTGCGACCACAGCGGCTGCAGCTGGCGCGCGGCCGTCAGGCACTTCGGCACCCAGTTGGACATCCAGCCGTCGATGATCGACTTGTTGTGGTCGGCGAACTCCTTGTCGTTCGTCAACAGCTCGAACATCGCCTTGGTGTAGCGCAGGTCGCGCGAGGCGTAGTCCCACTCCCCTGCACCGACGACCGTCGGCGTCACGAAGTCCCCGTTGCCCGGAGAGGCCTGCTGCACCAGCTGGCTGCGGAACAGCTCACCGATCAGGGGCTCGAAGACGATGTTCGCGGCGAAGATCGCCTCGGCCCAGTCGTCGATCGCAGTGAGCTCCTCGGAGACCTGCCGGACGCCCTGCCAGGCAGGGTCCTCGTTCCAGGTCTCCACGTGCGCGGCGCCGTCGAAGGACTCGATCTCCTCACTGAGGGTGAGGTTGTAGAGCGCCAGGTCCTGCGCGAACCGGATCCGGTGCATGCTGTTCACCGAGATCGCGTTGTTGTGCATGTTCGTTGGTGCGCGCCGCTGGGCGTTCGCGAACAGGTAGAGCCCGAGGCCGTGCTCGACGTGCATCCAGGCACCGACGTTGCGCTCCACGAAGGTCACCCAGTTGGGGTTCCACTGCTCGAAGGCCTTGGTCTCGCGGGCGGTCTCGACGTTCTGGTTGATCTGCCGCACGACGTTGGAGTTGTTGCGGTAGAACGTCAGCTCCCACTCCTCGTTGGGGTCGCGGAACTCGTGCCAGCCGTGGGCCGGCCAGTCGTAGCCCTTGCCGCCCGAGCCGGGGTAGCGCTCCGGGTCTCCCCGGTCCACGCCCCACGCCTTCATGACGGTCCAGTCGAGGGGGTAGCCGCCGCGGCCGTCGGAGAACCCGTAGAGCCAGCCCTGGGCGAGGTAGTGCCGCGGGTCGGGCTGCACCTCGACCGTGACGTCCTCGTAGTGGGACTGCTTCCGCTTCTGCGGCGTGTAGTAGTTGTAGCGACGCAAGGTCGAGTCCGGGAACTCCTTGGCACCAGCTTCCGCGTCGGTGAACTCGGGCTTCGGTGAGCTGCGCTCCACAGTGGTGCTGGTCATGGTCGATCGGCCTCGCTTTCTAGGGTTCTTCAGATGAGCCGGTTGTCGTGAACTTGTCGTAGTAGATGTTCTTCTCGGGTGCGCCCAGCTCGCCGAGCACATCCATGGCCGCCTCGACCATCGGCGGCGGCCCGCAGACGTAGGAGTCGGTTCCCGAGAGGTCGGTCTCGTACTTCTTGACGATGTCGGTGATCAGGCCGACCTCGCCGTCCCAGGGCTCGCTGTCGTCCGCCTCGGAGAGAGCGGGAACGAACCGGAAGTTGGGCAGCTGCTCGGTCAGGGCGTAGAGCTCCTTCTCGAAGCAGAGGTCCTTCTGGGTGCGGGCGCCGTAGTAGTACGTCGCCTTGCGCCGGCTGCCCTTCTCGGCCAGGGAACGCAGCACCGAGAGGATCGGCGCCATCCCTGCTCCACCCCCGACGAAGACGAGGTCGGAGTCGCGGCCGTCGCGCAGGGTGAACACGCCGAACGGCCCGACCAGGTCGAGCTGGTCGCCGACAGAGAGCTCGGCATCCAGGAAGTGCGAGAACCTCCCGTCGGGATAGCACCGGATCACGAACTCGAGCTGCGCACTCTCCTTGGCCGAGGTGTTCGCCATCGAGAACGACCTCGTCGCGTCGGTGCCGGGGATGGCGATGTCGACGTACTGTCCTGGCCAGAACGCGATGTCCGTCGGCTCCATGAGCTTCACGACGAGGTGCCGCATGTCCTGGGTGACGAGCTCCTTGGACACCACCTCGGCCTTCACCTCCTGGATCGGGTGGCCCGAGCGCAGCATCTCCTCGTCGTAGTTGAGGAGCTCGATGGTGACGTCCTCGTAGACATGTGCGCGGCACAGGAGGGTGAAACCTTCCTCCAGCTCGAAGTCGGGCAGGGCGAACGTCGAGTACTTGTCGAGCTCGATGTCGTCACCGTCGAGGACGAACGACTTGCAGGCGGCGCACTGCCCTTCCTTGCAGCCGTGCATGAGCGTGATGCCCTGCTCGGCCGCGGCGCGTAGCACCGTCTGCTCCTCGTCCACCTCGATCTCGACGCCTACCGGCTCGAACCGAACGACGTGTTTCTCGCCCACCCTCCTGTGCCCCTCCTCGTTCCGGGCGCTCAGGCGTCGGCCGGCGCGGGTCGACCCGCCGGACCGCCCTTGATGTAGTTCGCGTGGAACGCCTTCTGCTCGTCGGGAGCCATCTCGTTGAGCAGCACGTTCGGGCTCTGCAGGGGGCCCATCCGCCGCAGGTGGTCCAGCGTCCACATCTTCTTGGGGTTCAGATCCAGGTGGGGCTGTGCCACCAGGGTCTTGCCGTCGTCGCGCACGTAGCCCATGTCGGAGACGACGTCGGCCCAGTTCCAGCCGTGGTAGAGCGTCTCCCACTCGCGCTTGCCGATGAGCTGGCCCATGTTCGGGGTCTCCCGGCCCTGGTACGTCGGCCGGAATGCCTCGACATCGGTCCAGCGGCAGGCCTCGTGGCAGTAGGTGCGCATCTGCCCGTCGACCTCGGCCATCACCATGTCCTCACGGACCAGGCACGGAACCATGCAGGTCCAGCAGCGGTGCGGGTACTGGTAGTCGACGTCCTCGGCCACGATCGGGTGGTGCCCGTTCGGGGTCGACAGGCGGGCGTAGTTCTCCCACCACTTGCCGTACTTGTCGTACCAGCCCGGGTACTTGTACTCGAACCACTCGAAGTCCTTGTCCGTCATCGGATCCATCCGCCAGTAGTTGGCCAGCCACCCGGTGCAGAAGAACTGCGCGACCTCGTGCACGTAGCCCTTGTTCCAGATCTGGTTCCACGACTCCTCGATGAGGTCGTGCGGGATGACCAGGCCGTACTTCTCCAGCGGCACGAGGTAGCTGCGGTAGTAGTCGTCGTAGATCCAGCGACGCCACATCTCCGCGTAGCTCTCCCGGTCCTTGCGCCGGTCCTTCGTGCCGTACTCGATGAACGTCCCGATCGCCGCATCGACGACCCGGTGGTTGTTCCACCACGCGTAGCGAAGGTCGCGCTCGAGCAGCTGGTGGTTGCCCTCGTCGGCCAACGCCATCAGCAGCGTCGCGTAGCCGTTGCTGATGTGCCGCGACTCGTCGGACTGCACCGAGTGGAACACCGTCGGCAGCAGGTAGTCGCCGTTGGCCGCCGCCTCCGCCGGCATCGCCACGAACAAGCGTGTTCGTGAACGCGGTCTCGGCGACGATCGTCAGGTAGATGCTCGCCGCGGTGATCGCGTCACCGGTGATGAAGCCCTCGGCGAACTGCCGGCCGATCGTGCCGCAGTAGTCGTTCTGGAAGTTCCGGAGACTGCTGTTGAAGCCCGCCGGGTCGATGTAGTTGTTCATGTAGAGGCGCTTGAGGTTCTGCTGGATCGTCGAGTGCCTGACCTCGTCGATCATCTGGATGGCCTGCCCGTTGTGCAGCTCCGGGTTCGGCACCGTCCTGAACAGCAGCGGCATGGCGCGTGCTGCGGAGATCTCCGGCAGCGGGATGATCGACAGGAACAGCTTCTGCCACTCCAGCCAGCGCTCCTGCACCTGACGGAACATGTTGCCGCGGATGGCTCCGTCGGCCGCGCCATAGACGCGGTGGTCCTTCTCCTCCTGCATGGGGAAGTACGACCGGAGCACCTGCTTGAGGGGGTCCTTCTTCTTTGCCTTCTGGAACGTGTAGTCGGTCCCGTACTGGGAGACCGGTTCGTGGTAGAGAGGCTCCCAGGCCAGCTCTTGTATCTTCTCGTGAGCCTTGGCCACGCTTTGGCGAGTCATCACTACTCCTTCCTGTAGGTCGAGTAGTTCCGCTTGTATTCAAGGCCGCGCATCCGTCGAGCGGGGTCTCACATTGAGACGAGCCACAGGACGGGTACCTGCGGCCTCAGTCGCCCTCGAACATCGCCTCCCGGATCTCGTCGAGGTGGGCGCGGACGCCGCGCATGACCTCGCGGTTGCCCTCAGGGGCGGGCTCGATCCCGAGTGCCTCCAGCAGGGCCCGCGCCGGCACCCCCGGGTCGCCGCTCTCACCCAGGACCGGATGCAGTCCCTGGTCGCTGAGGTGGGTGAACACCAGGTTCACGACACTCCAGGGGTTGAAGCTCTCGGCTTCCGACACACGTGCCGGCACACTCCTTGGGCCCGTTGCGCTCACGTCGTACCTCCGCAGGTCCGGACCGGCGAACACGCCCCGAATGGGTGCCGAATGGGTTGCCGGTCGGGATGTTTCGCACGCTACGCCGCGAGGCGCGACGTGCTGTCTCAATCTGAGACACCCGGTTTTGCCACTGCTGAGCAACACTCGACTCGGTAATCGAGTGCGCTTATCGTGAGAAGTGGCCCCAGACCCTGGCTGCCGTTCAGGACGATCGCGGGTGGCGATCGAGCGGCGCACAACGCACTTCTTGGGGGTTGGCTTGTCGCCGTCACCGGTCTCACGCAAGCCCGTGCTCCCTGCCCAGAACATGGTGGCCGCGGGCCGAGAGCGCTTCCTCACCGCCGAGGCCCCCGAGCCGCGTACCGTGCGGGACACCATCCTCGCGTCGTGGCGGCGGTCGCAGGACATGCGGGTCGCAGCGGACAAGATCGAGATGCGCTACGAGCCCGACATCCATCTGGACACCCGGCTCACGCGCAGCGCCCAACCGGTGCTGCGCAGTCTGGGCGAGCAGCTCGCGGGCCAGTCGGTCAGCGTCGTCCTGACCGATCCTTCCGGGCTCGTGCTCAGCCGGCTGACCGGTGACGGTGAGCTGGAGCGCCACCTCGACAGGGTGTTGCTGGCACCCGGGTTCAGCTACGCCGAGGAGTTCGTGGGAACCAACGGGATCGGCACCGCCCTCGAGGTCGGCGGACCGGCCCACGTCTTCGGCCACGAGCACTACGCGGAGAACCTCGAGGACCTCGCCTGCGCCGGGGTACCCATCCACCACCCCGTCACCGGACGCCTGGTCGGCGCGGTGGACCTGACCTGCTGGCGCAAGGACGCCGGGACGCTGCTGCTCACCCTGGCGAAGACCACCGCGGAGCAGATCAGGCAGGCACTGCTGGCCGACGCCAGCGCCTCCCAGCTCGAGCTGTTCCAGGAGTACCTCCGCACCTGCAGCCGCCGTTCGGGCATCGTGCTCGCGCTCAACAGCGACGTGGTGATGCTGAACGACCACGCCCGCGCCTCGCTCGCACCCGGGGACCAGTCGACGTTGCTGGCGCAGGCCTCGGAGGTGGTGTCGGCGTCGCACCGAAGCACCATCGACGTCGAGCTCCCCTCAGGCCTGACCGCCCGGATGTACTGCCGTCGTGTGGGCCAGGGCGACCCGCCAGCAGGTGTCGTCGCCCACGTCGTGCTCGAGCAGCACCCGCGGCCCACAGCGCATCCGCCCGAGCTTCCTCGCAGCGTGCCGCTGCCCAGCCTGATCGGTTCGGGCCCGCCGTGGCTGCACGCCTGCCAGGAGGTGGAGCGTGCCTTCCGGTCGGGCGAGTGGCTCGTCGTCGAGGGTGAGCCTGGTGTGGGCAAGCTCGCCGTCCTCCGCGCGGTGCAGCTGCGCCGTCACCCGGTGGGTCGCTTCGAGCTCCTCGAGGCTCGGGACGCGGCCACGTCCAAGGACTGGTTGGCCTCGGCGCGGCAGGCTTTTCGCAGCGACGCACAGAGCCTCGTGATCAGGCACGTGGACGCACTGAGCCCGCCGATGCTGCGCAGTCTGGCGGCCGCGCTCCAGGATGCGCGCAGCAGCCGGGAGACGCCCCAGTGGGTGGCGCTGACGCTGAGCGACAACACGTTCGGCAAGACGCTGGTGCCGCTGCTGCCGCTCTTCCCGAGCACCGTGGAGCTGCCTCCGTTGCGCCTCCACCTCGAGGACCTGCCGCTGCTCGCCGCCAGCTTCCTCGCCCGGCTCAGCCAGGGCGGCCACCTCGACCTGTTCACCCGAGGCCATGCGCCTGCTGATGCGGATGTCGTGGCCGAGGAACGCCGAGCAGCTCTACGAGATGCTCCGCGAGGTCGTCCGGCACCGGCGTACGGGATGCATCACCCCCGAGGACCTGCCACCCGAGGTGCATGCCGTGAGCCGTCGCGTGCTGAGCCCCCTCGAGGCCCTGGAACGCGACGCCATCGTCAAGTGCCTCGGCGAAGCCCACGGCAACAAGGTGCAGGCCGCACGCTCGCTCGGGATGTCGCGGGCGACCATCTACCGCAAGATCCACGACTACGGGATCGTGCCGCTGAACTCCTGAGCGGCCGTCTCACATTGAGACCTCCCTTCCCCAGCACGCTGCGTAGCGTCGGCCTCGAGGTCGAGCCACCTCAGCGCCAGCAGGGAGGTCTCATGGAATCCACACCGTCCGTCGCGCTGCCCCTGCTCCAGCTCGGGATCCTGATGGGCATCGTCTTGATGGGCAACGCCCTCGTGGTGCACCGACTGCCGATCGAGACCGTGCCCACGGTGCTCCGCGGGCGGGTCATGCTCTGCAACAGGATGCGGCCCTGGCTGGCCGCTGCAGCAGCGGCGATGACCGCTGCCGGGCTGTTGCTTCACTTCGCCTGACGACGCCCGGCGACATGGTCACCTACCGGTTCCTCGACGCGATGGGCCAGGTCGTGGCGCAGGGCGAGTTCGCCGACCACGCGTCCGCGATCCTCTGGGCAGCCGACCCAGAGGACGTCGACGAGGACGTCCAGCGGGTCGAGTACCTGGGCCCGGAGGGCGACTGGCGCTGGGCCGGCCCGTTGCTGGGCTGAGGAAAGCCGACGTACCTGACCAGCGGGGGAGGGACTGGCTGCCGGCGCACCGCCCGGCTCCAGCTCAGCCCGTGGCCAGGTGCTTCTCGATCGCGCTGATGATCTCCGGGCGCAACCGGGCGGCGGGGATGACGGCGTCGACCGATCCCACCTCGACGGCGCGGTGGATGTTGTGGATCCCGTCGAACTCGGCGGCAACCTCGCTGATCTTCTCGGCGCGGGTGGCGGCGCGGAGCTCGGACCGCTCGATGACCAGGCCGATCCGGTCCGACCCCTTCGCGTTGCCGATGCGAGCGTCCAGCTCCTTCATCGCCGTGGTCGCGGCCGTCCGCTTCTCGACCTCGCCGGTGAACACCACAGCCGCGGCCGGTGCTCCACCGATCACCGAGGCGAACGAGCCCTCCAGCGCCAGCACCGTCATCTGCGGGTTGAGGTGCTTGGAGAAGACGACGAACGCACCGCCGTGGTAGCGGGAGATCACGGTGAAGACGATCGGGCCACGGAAGTTGACGATCGCGCGGCCGATCTCGGCGCCGTACTCCAGCTGCAGGTTGCGCATCGACTCCGGTGACCCGTCGAACCCGGACAGGTTCGCGAGTACGACGAGCGGCCGATTTCCGCTGGCCGCGTTGATCGCCCGGGCTGCCTTCTTCGACGACCGCGGGAACAGCGTCCCCGCGGTGTAGGTGTCGGGGCCGTCGGTCGGGGGGAACCCGCTGCGTCGTACGGACCGGGACTCGATGCCCAGCAGGCACACCGGGTAGCCGCCGATGTGTGCGTCCTGCACGACAGCGGTGTCCGCGTCGGCCATGCCCGCCCAGCGCTCGAGCGTGGCGTGGTCCTGGTCGGCGACCGCGCGCATCACCGTGCGGATGTCGAAGGCCTTCTTCCGGTCCGGGTTCGTCACGGAGGAGAAGATCTCCCCGACGGTGTGGAAGTCACTGCCCTCCACCTCGTGCGGGTACGACGAGATGTCGCGTTCTGCGTCGTCGGTCGTGGCGATGCGGCGCGGACCTTCCTCACCCGGTACGACGTAGGTGTGCTCGTAGTGCGCCATCAGCACGCCGAACGCACCGGCGAGGTCGGGCGCCCAGTACTGTGCCTGCCCGTTCGGCCCCATCACACGGTCGTAGCCGCCGATGCCGTAGTTGTCCTCGGCGGAGACGCCACCGGAGAAGTCGAGGGACTGCTTGCCGGTGAGCACCATGGCGCTCTCCGGGGTCATCACCAGGATCCCCTTGGTGTGCATCAGCATCGTGGCCTCGGCGTTCCAGTAGGGCTGGGCGCCGACGTTGATGCCCGCGACCACGACGTTGATCTCGCCACCGTCCTGGGTGAACTCCACGATGCGGCGCAGTGCCTTGGCGACCCAGTCCATGTTCTCGGTCCCCGAGTCCATCGAGATCCGAGCGCCTGCGGAGAGGGCGAACCACTCCACGGGGACCTGCATCCGCTCGGCGAGGTCGAGCGCTGCCATCACGCGGAGGCACTCCGGCTCGGCCACGGAGCCAAGCGACTTGGTGGGGTCGCCGCACAGCACGACCCGGGTGACACCTTCCGGGTGCAGCGCGGTCGGGGTGCTCACCACAGCCGCGAGGATGCCGGCCTCGTTGAGGCCGCGCGGGCGATCCACCGGGACCAGCTGGCCGGTCTCGTCGAGGTCGTACTCGACCAACGAACCGCCGGGACCGGTCAGGACTGCACTGAGCTCGTAGGGGTAGACGAGGCCGCGGCGACGGGAGCGGACGACCTTGGACGCGTAGTCGTCGAGCGGCTTGAGCAGCTCGGTGGGCGGCTCCTCGAGGCTGGAGACCACGCCGGCGCCGGGCTGGGCGCCGAAGCGGACTGCCAGCGGGACCGGGTCACCGTCAGGGACCGAGACCCGGCCCTGGGCGACGACCTCCTCGATGCCGGCTCCGTCGGTCAGCGGGCTGATCTTGGTGCCCAAGGCACCGAGCCCGATCTCCTCGACGTCGACGACCGGCCAGACGTGGACCCACACGTGGTTCATGTCCAGCTTCGCCCCGGCGGTGCCGAGGGCCACACGCGCGCGCCGGATCGACTCCAGGCAGTTCTCCACCGCACGCTCGGCGTGGGGCAGGGCCGTGATCGTGCCGGTCTCGTCGCGGACCGCCGACATCTGCCGCACCTGGGCGAGGGCGACGAGACGACGGTCCGACGGGTTCTCCCGGGCGACGCAGTCGTAGAGCAACACGTCCTCGGGCGCCTCCACGCGGGTCACGTTGAAGTTGCGCAGCCGCCACAGGTTCAGCCGTCGACCGACCATCGGGTGCACGCCACGGGTGAGGTCGTCCTCGACCACCTCACGCTGGTTGAGCTCGTCGAAGCCGTCGGGCCGGAACACGTAGTACCCCACCGGGCGGTCTCCCCCGGAGCAGACGGCGATGCACAGCCGGCGTACGTCGCGGGCCACCGGGAGTGCCGCGACCAGGGTGCGAAGCTGCTCGCTCGTGTCGTCGGCCACCTCGGGGGCATCGGGCCAGTGCAGGTAGAGGTCGGCCACCGCCTCCTCGTGCTCCGCGCGGCTATCGACGTGGTCGGTCAGGGTGGCGACGAGATCGCTCGACGGGTCGGCCAGCTCGCTCGTGGTGCCGACCAGGGACACCAGCCGGGTCGGTCGCTCGTCGAGGGTGTAGCCCCCGACCAGCACCGGTCGCGCACCCGAGTCGATGGACCGCAGGTCGCGCAGGTCGTACTCGCGGTAGTGGCGCCGAGCTAGCACCTCGAGCATCGGCTCGCGCGCGGTCACACCGCGCTCGAGCCGCTCCGCGAGGAAGCGGACGATCTGCTCGGGGATGGCCGCCAGGGCCTCGATCCGGCGCGCGCGATCGGCGATCTCGCCGTCCGCCGAGAGGGCGGAGAGCTCGTCGCGAACTCCGAGGAGGATGTCGGAGCGTTCAGCGTCCACGGCCGGCTGGTCGAACCAGCGGAAGCGCACGCTCCGGGCAAGGTCACCGATCACGGGATAGCGCACCTGGGGAACGCGGCCGAGGCGCTCCAGCAGGGCACGTGAGCTCGCCGCCAGCGGACCGGTCGGCGGGACCTCGTCGCTCCAGCACCCGAGCACGGCGGAGACGAGCGCGACCTCGGGGGTCGACCGCTGCTGCGCCAGGAAGATGCGGAAGACCGCCGCCTCCATCTCGGGAGTGCGGTCCAGGTCCTCCACGCCGTAGTGCCGGAGCACTCGCATCAGCCGGTCGCGGAACTGCTCGGGCAGACCGCCGCGCTCGACATCGAGGCTCTGCAGGAAGGTGTGGAAGTGCTCGCGGGAGCTGTGCACGCGCAGCTCGGTCTGCCGGTCCTCATCCACGGGACGGGTGCGGCTCAGCTCGGCGAGATCGGCGAAGATCGTCAGCAACGAGAGCTCGTCGGCGATCACGGACTCGCCGTCGGCGCGCATCTGGTCGCGCACCGCGAGGTACTCCGACAGGGCGGCGTCCTGGTCCTCCGGCGGCACGTCGAAGCCCAGCACGACGGCGGTCAGTGCTGCGCGCGCACGCGCTCCTCGGGCCTCGGGCTCGGTGCCCTCGTCGGCCGTCGGCAGGTCGAGTGCGGGACCGGCGTCCGCGACGGTCTCCTCGTCGCCCTCACCCAATGGCTCCAGCTTGATCAGGGCAGTGCCGGTCTCGACCTGGCTGCCGGTGATCACCAGCAGCTCCTTGACGCGCGCCGCGAACGGCGCGTGCACCACGGTCTCCATCTTCATCGACTCGAGCACGACGACGGCGGCGCCGGCCTCGACCTCGGCACCGACGACGACCGGGGTGGCGACGACGAGTGCCGGCGCGGGCGAGCGCAGGACGCCACCCTCGTCCCGGCTGACCCGGTGGGCGACACCGTCGACCTCGACGAGCGTGGTCGGTCCGTGGGTGGCGGTGACGAGGGAGTATCTCCGGCCTCCGACGACCAGGCGCCGTCGTACGTCGTCGATGTGCTCCAGCTGCACGTCCACGGTCTGCTCGGTGGCACCCGAGGCGACGCTCACCCGGAAGCGACCGGGCCCCGTGTTCACGGTGCACACCTGGTAGGGCACGCCGCGCAGCTTGAGCTCGACCGGCATGCCGACCTGGTGCGACGCGGACGGCCGGCCACCATGAGCGGTCTCGAAGAGGCGGGTGGTCTCGATCTGCAGGCGTTCGAGATACGCCTCGATCGCGGCGGCCACCACGGCGATGCCGGCGTGCGCCTGGGCCACGAGGCGGCCCTCGGCACGGACCCGGTCGATCCAGCCGGTGTCGGCCCAACCAGGGATTCCGTCGACCACCTCGGGCTGTGCGAGCAGGTCCAGGACGAAGCTCTTGTTGCAGGCGCCGCCCTCGATCACCACGGTCGTCGAGGACATCGCCCGGCGCAGCCGCGCGAGCGCTTCCTCGCGGGTCCGGCCGTAGGCGATGATCTTGGCGATCATCGAGTCGAAGTCCGGCGGGATGGTGTCGCCCTCGGCGACGCCGGTGTCGACCCGGATGCCCGGGCCGGACGGAAGGTCGAGGTGGACGATGCGCCCCGGGGACGGCGCGAAGTCGCGGTCCGGGTCCTCGGCGTTGAGCCTGGCCTCCACCGCGTGTCCCAGCTCGGCGGGCTTCTCGCCCTCGAGGTGCCCGCCCTGCGCGACCTGGATCTGGGCCTTGACGAGGTCGATGTCGGTGGTGACCTCGGTGATCGAGTGCTCCACCTGGAGCCGGGTGTTGACCTCGAGGAACGCGAACGTCTTCTCACCGGGGTGGTAGAGGAACTCGACGGTCCCGGCTCCGACGTACCCGACAGCCTGGGCGAGTCGCTCGGCCGACACCTTGAGCTCGTCGGTCTGCTCGCGGGTCAGCAGCGGGGAGGACGACTCCTCGATGACCTTCTGGTTGCGGCGCTGGATCGAGCAGTCTCGTACGCCGACGGCCCACGCGGTGCCGTGGCTGTCCGCGATGAGCTGCACCTCGACGTGGCGGGCACCCGTGACCAGGCGCTCCAGGAAGACGGTGCCGTTGCCGAAGGCCCGCAAGGCCTCGTCGCTGGTCCGCTGGTAGGCGTCCTCGAGGTCGCCGGGCGAGGCCACCATCCGGATCCCGCGCCCGCCACCACCGGCCGAGGCCTTGAGCATCAGCGGGTAGCCGATGTCAGCAGCGGCGGCCAGCGCGTCCTCGAGCGTGTCGACGGCCCCACGGCTCCACGGCGCCACGGGTACGCCAACCTCCTCGGCGATCAGCTTCGAGCCGATCTTGTCGCCGAGCCGTCTCATCGCGTCGGCGCTGGGCCCGATGAAGGTCACCCCGAGCTTGTCGCACAGGTCGACGAAGGACGGGTCCTCGGCCACGAAGCCCCAGCCGGGCCAGGCGGCGTCGGCACCGGATTCCGTCAGCGCCTTCTCGAGCACGGCGAGGTCGAGATAGGGCCGTGCGGAGGCGGGACCGAGGTCGTAGGCGAGGTCCGACTCGCGCACGAACATCGCGTTGGCCTCGCCCGTCGTGTGCAGCGCCACCGTCTGGATCTGGTCGGCTCCGGCCGCGTTGATCTCGCGGACGGCATGGATCAGCCGCATGGCGGCTTCACCGCGGTTGACGATCGCAATCCGGCTGAACGACATGGGGCCTCCGACTGGAAAAATGCGAGGCTAGTCTCGCGCTTTCGCCAAACGGTGTCATGCCTTGGGGGTTACGGGCGAGTCACATAGGACATGAGACTCGTCTCATGTCTGGATTCGACTAGTTCAGGTCGGGCCAGTCGGGACAGGCTGGAAGTCGCGCCAGCAGATAGGCCTCGTCCAGCACCGGGATGCGAACGCTCACGGATGCTGCGTTGCCTTCCTGCCCAGCTGTATCGCTTTCCATCTCTGCGACTCCTCGTCCTAGCCCAGGATCTCGACACTGGGACAACGAGCCTGAGGGCGTGCAGGTCACGGGCATGGCTGGCTAGGCTCGAGTCATGTCGCAAGTCGAGGATGCGTCCCGGATCGAGGCTCTCCGCAGCGCCGAGGGAAAGGCGGAGCAGCTCTTCGACGAGGTGGTCGACCTGGGACTGATCGCGCCCGGGCGCTCCGAGCGCGCGCTGAGCGACGAGATCCGTGACCTCGCGGCGGAGCGGTTCGGCATCAGCAGGTTCTGGCACAAGCGCATCGTCCGGGCCGGGGTGAACACCCTCGAGCCGTACGCCGCCAACCCTCCGGACCGCGTCCTCGAGGCCGACGACATCGTCTTCTTCGACTTCGGCCCGCTCCTGGAGGAGTGGGAAGCGGACTTCGGCCGCACCTACGTCCTCGGTCACGACCCGGTCAAGCACCGGATCGCCCGGGACCTGCCGTTGATCTGGCAGCAAGGGAAGCTGTACTTCGACGAGCACCCCGACCTGACCGGAGCCGAGCTGTTCACCCATGTCCTCGGCCTGATCGAGGACGCCGGTTGGGGACACGGCGCCACCCACGCGGGTCACCTCGTCGGCGAGTTCCCCCACGAGAAGATCAACGGCGACGACCTCGACTGCTACATCACCACCGGGAACGACCAGCCGATGCGTCGGCCCGACGCGCAGGGAAACCCGTGCCACTGGATCCTCGAGGTTCACCTCGTCGACCGCGACCGGGGATTCGGCGGCTTCCACGAGCAGCTGCTCGACATCTGAGCAAGCCGGAACGGACCCGCACCTCCCTCGACAGGGCGGTTAACCTGCCCGCATGTCCTGGGTCAACGCCGTCATCGACGTTCCGCCTGCCCTGCAGGGACCGGTCGGAGAGTTCTGGTCGCACGCTCTCGGGTGGCCCCTGGGTGCGCCGTGGCCCGGCCACCCGGAGCTGCGCAGCTTCGAACCCGCGCAGGGTGCGGCGTACCTCCACTTCCAGGTGATCGACGGGCCGCCTCGGGTGCATCTCGACCTCGCGAGCGAACACCCAGGAGCAACCGTGGACCGCGCGGTCGCCGCAGGCGCGGAGCTGGTCGCTGAGCACGATGAGTGGCGGACTCTGACCTCCCCCGGCGGACTGCCCTTCTGCGTGCTCGCTGCCCAGGAGAAGGAGGCTCCGCAACCGACGGCATGGCCCGAAGGTCATCGATCCCGCATGGTCCAGGTCTGCATCGACTCACCCGCGACCGCGCACGATCAGGAGGTCGTGTTCTGGCGGGAGCTGCTCCTCGAACGATGGGTCGACTCCTCGTCGAGCGAGTTCGCGGGCAAGTGGCACGACGACGCCGGCTCGCCCCTCCAGCTGCTCTTCCAGCGACTCGACGAGACGCACGGCCCGGTCCGAGCACACTTCGACGAGGGCACCGACGACCTGCCCGCAGAGGTACGGCGCCTGCGCAACCTCGGGGCCGAGGACGTCGGCCCCGGGCGCGGCTGGCACACGCTGCGCGACCCAGCGGGACTGGCTTTCTGCGTCACGGAGAACTCACCGGAACAGTCCCGTCACCGCGATTTCGGCTGAGGCTCACCCCAGGACTCCTCGGTGCGCGCCGCGAGGTCCTCGACGACTGCGGCCAGCGACCCGTCCGCCTCGAACACCCTGCGCTGCCTGGTCGCGCCGTTCCCCAGCGCGGCCAGCCGGTCGAAGGACTGCCGGACGAGCTCGAGGTCACCTGCTTCCTCCAGGGCAGGGCGCACGTGCTCGACCGTGGCGTCGAAGACTGCTCGGGGCGCGACCAGTGACAGCTCGACCGGATGCACCAGAGCAGCGGAGATGCCGTACCGCGCGGCGCGCCAACCCGCGACGCGCAGGAGGTCGCCGCGCCACACGGGCGGCGTGACGTCCTGCCGCCACGGTCGTCACGAGGGCGCGCGCCAGAGCTGCCACGAGCACGGCGTCCTCGACGTCGGTGCACACGTCGGCCACCCGGATCTCGACGGTCGGGTAGTCCTCGGCCAGTCGGACGTCGTAGTAGAGCATCCCCCGGTCGACTCCCCCGCCCCAGTCGATCAGCTGGTCCGAGACCGTGCGGTAGGCCTCCAGGCTGCCGAACGGCTGCGCAGCGCCCGCGGTGGGCCACCGGTTCCACACCTGGGATCGCCAGCTCGCGTGGTCGGTGTCGTGTCCCTGCCAGTACGGCGAGTTCGCACTCAGTGCGATCAGCAGGGGCAGCCACGGCCGGATCCGGTCGACGACCCGCACCGCCTCCTCGTCCGAGGAGACCTCCACATGCATGTGCATGGCGCTGACGAGGGCATGCCGCGCCAGCTCGCCGTACCGCGATGCGATCTTGAGGTAGCGCGGAGTCGGCGTGATCCTCTCGTCCTCCTCCGGCAGCACCGGGGTCGGCATGGCGACCGCGCGAGCACCCGCCGCGGCCGCTGCCTCGCCGACCGCCCGTCGCCCGGCCTTCAGCGCGTCGAAGAGCTCGTCGCTTCGTTCACACGGCGGCGTCGACGTCTCGATCTGCTGGAGGAAGAGCTCCTCGCCGACCTCCTCCTCGGCCTCGTTCGCGGACACGGCTGCCTGGGAGAGAGCCGTCAACCTCCCCGTCTCGGGGTCGACGAGCATCAGCTCCTCCTCGACCCCGATCTTGCGCACTGGCATGACTGTCGTGTGCCCGCGAGCCGGATTCACAATCATCCCGATGGGTACCCGAATCCGACACACATCCCTGCGGAGGAGGACACATGAGGATCGGCTACTTTCTCTCCACGGAGGAGTACAACCCGGCAGAGCTCATCGCCCAGGCCAGAGCCGCAGAGCGGGCAGGGTTCGAGGCGCTGTGGATCAGCGACCACTTCCACCCGTGGAACAACGAGCAGGGCAACAGCCCGTTCGTGTGGAGCGTGATCGGCGCGATCAGCCAGGTGTGCGACCTGCCGGTGACGACCGCGGTGACGTGCCCGACCGTGCGCACTCATCCCGCTGTCATCGCGCAGGCCGCGGCCACGTGTGGCGAGATGCTCGACGGGAAGTTCATCCTCGGCGTGGGTACCGGTGAGGCGCTGAACGAGCACATCCTGGGTGGCCCATGGCCCTCGCTCGACGTACGCCTGGAGATGCTGGAGGAGGCGGTCGAGCTGATGCGGGAGCTGTGGACCGGCGAGGTCGTCACCACGCAGGGCAAGCACTACCAGGTCGACCACGCCCGGATCTACAACCTCCCCGAGACCCCGCCCGAGATCTTCGTGTCCGGTTTCGGGCCCAAGGCCACGGACCTGGCCGCCCGGATCGGTGACGGCTACATCAGCACTGCGCCTGACGACGAGCTGGTGAAGCGGTTCAAGGAGGCCTCCGGCGGAAAGCCGGCCCAGGCCGGCGCGAAGGTCGCTTTCGCCGAGACCGCGGAGGAGGGCTGGGAGCACGCCTACCGGTTGTGGCCGAACGCGGGTCTGCCGGGCGAGCTGGCTCAGGTCCTGCCCACGCCGGAGCACTTCCAGCAGGCCACGGAACTGGTCACCCTGGAGATGACGCGTGACTCCGTCGTCGCCGGCAACGACCCCGAGCCTCACCTCGAGCAGATCCAGTCGTACGCCGACGCCGGGTACGACGACCTCTACCTCGCGAACATGGGCCCACACTTCGAGGAGATGATCGCGTTCTACGGCGACCAGATCCTGCCCAAGCTCCGCTGACGAGTCTGTCCAGGAAGGCGGTCTGCGAGAGCGGCTGCCCTACATGTCCCGGACCGGCGGGGACACGTGGGCCGCAGCCGCAGCCTCGCGGGCAGCCTGCGCCACGCCTTGGGCCCTGGCCTCGGTCTCCGTGGCGACCCGGGTCGCCGTCTGCGTGGTCAGGTAGCTCATCGCCTCAGCAGCCGATGCGACCTCGGTCTCATAGGAATCCTCTGCCGCCGCGGCCATCCGGGCCATGTGGTCTGCCGCGACATGGACGGCCGCGGCCACCACAGCGGCTGCACGAGAGGTCTCCGCGGCCGTCGAGGCAGCGGCGGTGGCGACGGTCTCGGCCAGGAGTCTCGCGCTCCGCTGGCTCTCGGCGCCGGAGTCGATGATCTGCTCGACGACCAGCGCTGCGGCCTGCGCGACCTGCATGGCGGCGACATCAGCCCGGGACTGCACCCTGGTTGCGGTGCGCGCCGCCTCGAGCGCGACCGTCCGCGCGGCCTGCTCGGCGGCGAAGGCCCGCGCGCCACGCGCCTTCTCGGCGGCCTCGGCGGCCTGCTTGGCCGCCACGGCGACAGCAGCCGCGATCACCACCACAGCCTTCGCAGTCTCTGCTGCCTCTGTCTCCAGCGCGATCGCCACCGCCTCAGCCACCACGGCCTGCGCCGCTGCCGCCGATGCATCCCCAGCTCCGCCGAGGTGGAGGTCGTCGCCGGCTCGAGGGGGCGGAACCTCGATGGGAGAGGGGCGCCAAACGGCAGCGTGTTCGAAGTTGCCGTCCCGGATCGCCAGGATCTCTGCCTTGAGGAAGCGCCGGTGTCCACCAGGGGTCAGAATGAAACGGAGCTTCCCGCTGTGGGCCCACCGCGACACTGTCTTGCGGTCGACGAAGAGAAGGGCCGCCACGCCCCCGGGTGTGAGCAACTCATCCCCCGCTGGTTGCCCTGTCATGGCGACCTCTCTCATCGGTCGTACGGAAACCAGTCCTGACCGACGCCGCCGCGTGGGAGACGTCTTGACCCGGATTCCGGTGCCGCGCCATGAGAGTAGGCCCGATGTTCACGCTTTGACCCGAACAGCCCGGACCCAGCCAAAAGATGCCCCGTCTGGGGTAGTTCTGGCCCCCGAAAGCCACCCGGCCATCGCCTCCCGGACGCTTCGCCACCGATGAATGCCCGGCGCCGGGGCGGTCCAACAAGGCATGACGACCGGACACATCGACCCGAGGTACGGCGACGCATCAGCCACCGCCCCGCCGTGGAGTGACATCGAGCGGCTGCTCACCGCGGCCCAGCTCTACTGGATCGTCACCGTTCGCAGGGACGGCCGACCTCACGCCGTACCCCTCGTCGGCGTGTGGCACGACGGCGCGTTCGCCTTCTGCACGGGCTCGGAGGAACAGAAGCAACGCAACCTGGACGGCAACCCCCGGGTGGCCATCACTACCGGCAGCATGGGTGCGAACGGCTGGGACAGCGGCAAGGATCTCGTCGTCGAGGGCGAGGCGGTGCGGGTGACCGACCCCTCCGCGCTGCAGGCACTGGCAGGCGTGTGGTTCGCGAAGTACGGCGACGACTGGAAGTTCGACGTCCGCGGCCAGGAGTTCGTCGAGGTGAGCAATTCGGGCGGGAGCACCACGGGAGGCGCCTGGGTCTACCGGGTCGCCCCCGACAAGGTGCTGGCGTTCGGCGACGGACACGGCCAGACGGCGTACCGCTTCTGAGGCCAGGGCGGGTCCGGCGTCATCGCTCACGTGCTGGTGGGAACGATGTCCTTGCCCAGTGGCAGGAGTGAGATCGGGATCAGCTTGAAGCAGGCGATCCCCAGCGGGATGCCGATGATCGTGACGCAGAGGAGCACCCCCGTCACCAGGTGCGCCAGTGCGAGCCACCACCCGGCGAAGATGAACCAGAGGATGTTGCCGATCGTCGACATCGCGCCGGCAGTCGGCTTCGGGACGACGGTCCGGCCGAAGGGCCACAACACGTAGTTGGCGATGCGGAACGACGCGATGCCGAACGGGATGGTGACGATCAGGATGCAGGCGATCACGCCCGCGATGACATAGGAGATCGCGAGCCAGATCCCGGCCAGGACGAGCCAGATGACGTTGAGCAAGGTGTTCACAGTCGTCCCAGCCTATGGTCTCGTCGGAGGTCCTCCCCCGCTGGATTCACGGCTGTTGGCTCACCGGGTTTCGACAAGCTCAACCGACGGGGTGGTGTGGCTCGAAGGCGAGCATCCCTCAAGATTTCTTGAACTATTTTCCAGAACCCCCACCAAACAAGGGGAAACTCGACCAGGACTGTCAGTGCTCGATGCTTCAATTCACTCATGACCAACCACGTTCTCGAGCAGATGCGGCACCAGGCCGCAGCCCTGCTCGAGACCCTGTGGGCAGCACGCCGCCCCGACGAGCTGATGGACACCGTCGCCGAGATCGAGGCCCTCAAGTCCACCCTCGACGCCCTCGAACTGTCCGTGGTCCGTGAGCTCGAAGCCACCGGTGCCGTCAAGCCACTCGGGTGGGCCTCCACCCAGGACTACCTCACCGCAGTCGCCGGCGGCCACAAGACCTCTGGACCCGCAATGGTGCGGTTGGCCAAAGCCGTCGCCGAGCCGGTCCTGGCCCCAGTCGGAGAAGCGATGGCCGACGGGTGGCTGTCGGCCACCAAGGCCCAGGTCATCACCCGGGCGATCGACACCCTCCCCGGCGACCCAGACCTCCGCGCACGCGGAGTCCAGGTGATGCTCGACTCCGCCAAAGGCCTCGACGCCACCGAGCTCCGCAAAGCCGGCCAACACCTGGTCGAGGTCGTCGACCCCGACGGCACCGAACGCCAGACCGAGAAGGAGCTCGACCGCGACGAACGCCGACGCCCACCTCGACCGGGACCTCTCCATCCGTGACGACGGAGCCGGCGGCGCCTGGATCAAGGGCCGCTGCTCCGCGGAGTACGCCGCCCCATCAGATCCACCCTGATGCCCCTCGCGAAGCCCGTGCCCAACACCGGACCCGTCTGCGACCCGGCCACCTGCGAGGTCCCCGGCTGTGGGCACGACGGCCGCGACCCCCGCGACCACGGCACCCGGATGTGCGACGCCCTCTACCAGCTGTGCCGCGACGCCCAGACCCTCGACCTGCCACCGGAGAGCCACGGCGCACCCGCCCGCGTCAGCATCACCATCAGCTACGAGGACCTGCAACGGGGAGCCGGGTTCGCCGAGACCGAGACCGGAGAGACCCTCTCCGGCGCCACCCTGCGACGGATCTGCTGCGACGCCGAGATCATCCCCATCGTCCTCGGGCTCACACAGCGAGGTCCTCGACGTCGGCCGCCAACAACGCCTGGTCACACCAGCGATCTGGAAAGCACTCGTCGCCCGCGACAAGCACTGCCGCTTCCCGAACTGCACCCGACCACCCTTGATGACCCACGCCCACCACATCACCCACTGGGCTGAACGGCGGACCGACCTCGCTGGAGAACCTGATCCTCCTGTGCGGCCACCACCACCGACTGTCCACTCCGGACCCTGGACCATCCGAAGAACCGGACCCACCGACTTCGCCTTCGACCCACCACCCGGCACCCGCCGGATCACCACCACCGGACGAGAACCACCCGACAACCGACCGCTGCACGAGTGAGTCGCCGTCCCGGCGTCTCCTAGGAGACAGTCGGGCCGACGTAGGTTCCCCGCCCCGTCGGCAGCGGCAGGTCGAGCGTCGTACGGATGCCGGGCGCGGCTGCCCGGACGTCCGGGATCGCGTTCACGATCCGCCCGCAGGCCGCGACTATCGCGGCGTGGTTGTGGTCTCCGTGCCTGCTGCTCGGCACGACGTCGACCACATAGCTGGGCTCCCCCGTGATCTCGACGCGGTAGGAGCCGCCCCCGGCCGCGGGCCGCGCCCAGTCCGGACGCAGGTCGTCGCGGGTCCGCGTGACGTGCTCGATCACCACGGCGGGGTGACCGGCGACCATGCCGCTGATGGAGAACTTCAGCGCCGCGATGGTCCCCTTCTCGATCCGGCCGGCGGCGATGTCATAGCTCTCGGGAGCGGGCTCCGCCTCCCAGTGCTCCACGATCTCCTCGACCTCGATGCCCAGGCCGGCGGCGATCATCCGGATCGCGGTGCCCCAGGCCAGGCCCAGGACACCCGGGAGGAAGAGCAGCGGAGTGTCCGTCACCGGGTGGCCGAAGCCCATCAGGTCGAACATCACCTCGGCCCCGTCGTACGTCGCGTAGTCGGCCAGCTCGTAGCACGTGATCTGCTCGACGCGCTGACACGTGCTCGCGAGGGCGAGTGGCACCAGGTCGCTGGCGAACCCCGGGTCGACACCGGTGATGTAGACGGTCGCGTTGCCTGCCTGTGCGGACGCCTCGACCTTCGCGATGACCTTCTCCGGCATGGTGCCCCACGGGTACTGCAGGGTGCCGGGCGCCGAGCCGACGACGTCGATCCCGGCCTCGAGCAGCTTGCGGACGTCGTTGGTGGCCTCGACCGGGCGGGTGTCGCCCATCGCGCAGTAGACGACGCACTCGGGCTCGGCCGCCATGAGCGCATCGAGGTCGCCGACCGCCACGATGCCGGTGGTCACCGAGAGCCCGGCGAGCTCGCCGGCGTCCTGGCCCACCTTCTCGGCGCTGGAGACGCTGACGGCTACCAGCTCGAACCTGTCATCGGTGATCAGCTGGCGCAGGGTCAGCCTGCCGGCGTTCCCGGTCGCCACCTGCGCGACACGAATGGTCATGGGAGTCCCTCCCGCCCGCAAGTCCGCGAGCGTGTTCTGGCTACCGTATTGGAACGTGTTCTAGTTGGTGGAAAACGATGTTATCGTCCCGGGCATGGGACGTGTGGACGGCAAGGTAGTGCTGATCAGTGGCGGCGCGCGCAACATCGGTGGCGCCAGCGCCCGGATGCTGGTCGCCGAAGGGGCGAAGGTCGTCATCGGTGACCTGCTCGACGACGAGGGCGCCGCCCTGGCGGAGGAGCTGGGCGGGTCAGCGCGCTACGTCCACCTCGACGTGACCAGCGACGCCGACTGGAGGAGCGCCGTCGAGTTCACGGTCGCGGAGTTCGGCCAGCTCAACGTGCTGTTCAACAACGCGGGCATCTTCAACGGCGGCCCGCTGCAGCGCTACAAGCAGGCACTGTGGCAGGAGATGCTGGACGTCAACCTGACCGGCCCATTCCTCGGCATGAGAGCCGCGACGGACGCACTGATCGCTGCCGGAGGTGGCTCGATCATCAACACCTCCTCGATCGAGGGCCTTCGCGGCACCCCGTGGGCGCACGGCTACGTCGCCTCCAAGTGGGGGCTCCGCGGCCTGACCAAGTCGGCCGCCCTGGAGCTCGCCCCGCACGGCATCCGGGTCAACTCGCTGCACCCCGGACGCATCCGCACGCCGGCCACCGACGCGATGCCCGACGACCTGATCCCGATTCCACTGGGACGTCCGGGCCTGCCCGAGGAGGTCGCGACGTTCGTGGTGTTCCTCGCCAGCGACGAGTCGTCGTTCTCGACCGGTTCCGAGTTCGTGATGGACGGCGGCACCGTCACCGCCATCCCGACCAAGGTCTGACCCAGCCTGACGTCGATGACCCGGCATCCCGTGACCGCCCAGCAGATCTGCGACGTGGCGCTCGACATCCTCGATGAGCAGGGCGTGAAGGGCCTGAATGCGCGCAACCTCACCGCCCGGCTCGCGTGCTCGACCAAGACGCTCTACCAGCTGGTCGGCAACCGGGAGGCGATGACCCGGGCGATCGTCGCGCACGCGTTCTCCGGGATGGACCTGGAGTTCAAGCCCGGACCCGACTGGCAGACCAGCATCAAGAACTGGTCGCGGACACTGCACTCGGCCCTGCTGGCCCGGCCCTATCTCGGCACCTTGATGACACTCGAGGACCGCGACGCCACGGTGGCCTACGTGAAACGCCTGCTGGACGCTCTGGTCGAGCACGGCTTCAGGACCGGCTTCGCGATCGAGGTCGCCGGCAACGTGGGCCACTGGACGATCAGCTCGACCCTGCTCGACCTCCGCGCACCAGGCGAGTGGGACCAGCCCGAGCGGTTCGAGGCAACCCTCGACTGGTTGGTGCGCGGGATCGAAACGCGCCCGACACCGACCTGACGGGCGGGCGGCTACTGCGGTGCGGGCTCCTCGTCCAGACCCGCCAACAGCTTGTCGACCAGGGTGGCCAGCGAGCTGACGTCATCGCCGGTGAGGCTGTCGAAGACCAGCGTGCGCACCGTCTCGACATGACCCGGCGCTGCCTTCTCGATCGCGGTGCGACCCGACGGCGTGATCACGATCCAGGCGCCCCGACCGTCCTCCTTGCACTCCACGCGTTCCACCAGCGCACGCCGTTCCATGCGGGTGACCTGGTGGGACAACCGGCTGCGCTCCCACACCATCTTGGTCGCCAGGTCGGTGACCCGGATCCGGCCGTCGGGGTTGTCGGTGAGGTTGACGAGGACCTCGAAGTCCGCGTTCGAGAGACCGGAGTCGTCCTGCAGCTCCCGCTGCACGGTGGCCGACAGGCGGTTGTTCAACAGCAGCCAGCGTCGCCACAGACGCTGTTCGTCGACGCTCAACCATCGGACTTCAGGACTCATGACGTCATCATACCGGAATAGTTGACACATCACCTAAGTTGTAGTCTGATGTAAGTGACACATCAACAACTTGACGGCCAGCGCCGCCACCAATCCTCAGGAGCACCGATGACCACCACCGAGAACACCCCCGCCACCCTGGACGACCTGTCCGGCACCTACGTCTTCGACGCCGCCCACACCCGCATCGGGTTCGTCGCCCGGCACGCGATGGTGACCAAGGTCCGCGGCGCGTTCAACGAGTTCGAGGGCAGCGCCGTCGTCGACGGCACCGACTTCTCCAAGTCCAGCGCCCAGCTGACCATCGACGCCAAGAGCATCGACACCCGGCAGGCCCAGCGCGACGAGCACCTGCGCGGCAACGACTTCCTCGCCATGGATGAGTACCCGCAGATCACGTTCAGCTCCACCGGCGTACAGCAGACCGGTCCCGCGAGCCTCGAGGTGACCGGCGACCTCACGATCAAGGGCGTCACCAACTCCGTCACCGTCCCCTTCGACTTCGAGGGCGCAGCCACCGACCCCTTCGGCAACCTGCGGGTCGGTTTCGAGGGCTCCGTCGTGATCAACCGCAAGGACTACGGGATCACCTGGAACGCCGCGCTCGAGACCGGCGGCGTGCTGGTGAGCGAGAAGGTCACCCTGGAGTTCGAGATCTCCGCGATCAAGAGCGCCTGAGCCAGGCGGCCGCCGCTCTCGGCACCGGGGCGGTGGTAGAGGCCGAGGGGCCTGTGCTGAGTCTGCGGCCATGGGGTACGAGAGCCTCATGGACCTCAACTCGGACAGGCCCTTCGGCCTTCTCGTCATCGGCAGCGGACCAGCCGGCATCCACGCGGCCACGTCGTACGTCGAAGCCGGCGGGCCTGGCCCCATCGGTCTCGTCTCGGCCGACCCGGACAAGCCGTACCAGCGGCCGCCGCTCTCCAAGGCCATCCTGTCCGGCGAGGAGCCCGCCGAGGTGACCCCGATCCTCGAAGACGACTCGTCCGCACGGAAGGTCGACTTCCTGCTGGGCACCCGCATCGAGGCGCTGGACACCACGACGCGACGAGTGCGCACCGACGGCGGGCTCGAGCTGGCCTACGACCGGCTCGTGCTGGCGACCGGTTCAGAGCCGGTCGCGCTGCCCGGTGCCGATCCGGCGGCCAAGGTGTTCGCCTTGCGCAGCCTGGAGCACGGTCGTCACCTCGTCGATGCCGCGGCGGACGCACACTCCGCCGTCGTCGTCGGTTCGGGCTTCATCGGCTGCGAAGCTGCCGCCTCGCTTTCTGGGCGCGGCCTCCGCACGACCCTCGTCACTCCGGAGCCGGCACCTCAAGCAGCGCGGCTCGGCGAGTGGGTCGGGGCCCGGATAGCCGAGTGGCTGGTGTCGGCCGGGGTGGACCTGCGCACAGGAGTCGAGGTCGAACGCGTCGAGCCGCCGGGCGCGGTGCGTCTCGACGACGGCTCCGTCCTCGAGACCGATCTGGTCCTGGCCGCCGTCGGCGTCACCCAGTCCCGAGACTTCCTGGAGGAGTCCGGGCTGCTGGTCGAGGACGGGCGTCTGGTCGTCGACGAGAGGCTGCAGACCAGCGACCCTCACGTATGGGCGGCGGGTGACGCGGCACGCGCGCAGCACGCCGTGGTCGGCCGGCCCCTGATGGTGGAGCACTGGGGTGACGCGATCACCATGGGACAGCTCGCCGGCGCCAACGCCGCAGCGCACGGTTCGGAGACCGGGGAGTCGGAACGCTGGTCAGACCCGCCCGGCTTCTGGAGCGAGATCGGTGAGCACACCCTGAAGTACTCGGCTTGGGGCGACGGCTTCGACGAGGTGCGGGTCATCGAGCACGGTCCGAGCGCCTTCACGGTGTGGTACGCCGACGCGGCCGGCGAGCTCGTCGGCGTACTCACCCATGAGAGCGACGATGACTACGAGCGGGGCGGCGAGCTGCTGGCCAGGCGGGCCGCCCTGAGCGAGGCACTGGGCACGGGATCGGCGGGAGGCGCGTCGTGACCTTGCCGAACGTCGAACGCTTCGCGCTCGCGCAAGAGGATCGCGGGATCTTCACGCAGGCGCTCGCCGAGCTGCGCGCCGGCCGGAAGACCAGCCACTGGATGTGGTTCATCTTCCCGCAGGTCGCTGGCCTCGGACGCAGTGCCGTCGCGCGCAACTACGCGGTGTCCGGTCTCGAGGAGGCTCGCGCCTATCTCGACCACCCGGTCCTCGGACCCCGGCTGCGGCAGTGCTGCGAGGCGGTGCTCGCCATCGAGGACGCCACGGCCGAGGAGGTGTTCGGCTCCGTGGACGCGATGAAGCTGCGCTCCTCGATGACGCTGTTCGCCCGGGCCGCACCGGAGGACGACCTGTTCACCGAGGTGCTGGAGAAGTTCTTCGGCGGCAGGGCTGATGCCACCACCGACGAGCTGCTTGGTTGAGCCGGCACGCGCCGTGAGACGGGGCTTCGTGGGTTCGTGCGATACCGCCGCCTCGACCCGGTCAAACCATCGCGTTCCGTGGTTGACTGGTGGTCTGGCCCCGGACCCCGGCACCGCGCTCCATCACGCGAACTGCGGGATCCCGGGGTCTTTGTCATGGCACCTGAAGTCGAGAACATCATCGAGCTGCTGGGCCCACACGAGGTCATCGGGCAAGCCATCGACCTGCTGATGACCCGCGATGACGTCAGCCGCGACGCCGCCTTCGAGCTGCTGGTGCAGAGCTCCTCGGACGCACACCGGAAGGTGCGCGAAACGGCCGCACAGATCATCGAGCAGCGCACCGGCGGATGAAGTGAGCCACCCGGGGCTGGCAGGGCAGTCATCCCCGGGATGTGGCAGCGGGCCGGCCGACCCATACCCCCCCCACAGTCGACCGGCCCGCGTTGCCGCCTTCGATCGCGTGATGTGGGGCGTCGACGCCGGCAGCTGGGCCGGCCCCGTCCCCATCTGAGGTTCGGCGCTCCAGGGCGTGACAGAGAAGCCCGGTCGGGGTGTGACCGCCGACCGGTTTATTTGCGTTTGTCGAGTTCGTCCGGGACCGACTCTGCTCGCCCACCCCGACACGCCGCCCGACTTCGCCGAAATCCGATACAGGGCTATCAGATTGCGTGTTCGATACCCGGGTGGGAGCGGCCGGGACTTCGAAGCTCGGGGCTGGGGAGGCGTGCATGGCTCGCATCGTCGTGGCGGACAACGACCTCGACGCGCTCGACCTCGCCCTGACCGACCTCCGGCTGGAGGGCCATGAGGTGTACGGCGCGCTGGATGCCGCGGACGCCGAGGTGCTCGTGGGCACGGTCTCCCCCGACGTGGTCGTCCTGGACTACCGGATGCCTCCCGGCATCACCGGGTTGGAGCTCGCCGAGCGGCTGCGGTCCGAGGACCCGGACCTGCGCATCGTGATCTACAGCAACTACCAGAAGCTGGAGCTCAGAGCACACGCCGCGAGCATCGGCGTGCCGTTCCTCGCCAAGGGAAACCTGCGAGCACTGAGGTCGGCGGTGACGCGGCCGTGAGCGCGCAGGATCGGGTCAGGAGGAGGTGGGCGGGGACTGCCGCCATCGTGGTGATCGCCCTGCTCGCCGCGATCGGCGTACTCCTGTTCGCGCGGGAACAGGCAGACCTGCAGGCACAGCGTGAGGCTCGTGGTGCGACCGCCAACGCCGTCGCCACGGTGGGCGACGCGATGCGCAAGGCCCTCGACGAGGCCGCCACGGGAACCGGCACGGGAACGAGGCAGGTCGCGTTCACCGAAGCCGCCGCTGCCGGCGTCTCGGCCGACGTGGCCACCCGTGCTCGGGACTCGGGTGACCCGGTGATGGAGGACTCGGGCGAGGGACTCGTGGTGGTGGCGACCTACGACTCGGCGTCCCCGCCGGCGACAGTCACGGAGCGCCGCGCGCACGCGACAGGCCTGCGGGTCGGGCCGCTGGGGATGAGGCAGACGCTGCTGGAGCTGCGGCCGCCAGGAGGCGGGATCTCGCTCGCCGGGCCCGAGCAGACGGTCGTGTCCCTTCCCGACGAGCAGCCGTCCGGCCGGACGTCGTACGCCGTGCAGCTGCAGCCGGGCCCCGTGCAGATCTGGACTCTGACCCTGTGGACGCGCTCCCCCTCCTTGCCCCTGGTGGCCTGGTTGGCCGCACTCGGGCTCGTCATCGTCGGTGTGGCGGCCGCAGGGTGGCTCATCCGCCGCGACGAACGCTCCCGGCGCAGCCAGCAGGAGCTGGTGCGGTTGCAGGAGGCGAGCGCGACGACGGCAGCCCTGGCCACGGTCTCCCAGCACAGCCTGGACCTCGCCGACCTGCTGCCCGCCCTCACCAACGAGCTCGCCACGGCCCTCGGTCTCCATGGACTCACCCTGGGTGCGCCGAGCCCGACCGGTGAACGACAGTTCTTCGCCTGGGGAGTGGCCCCGGCCGACGTCCCCGCCTCGCCGGTGATGCCGACGGCGCTCTCGGCGGGACAGACCCTGTGCCTGGTCCTCGGTCGGGGCGGACGGACGGTGGCCCGGCTCAAGGTCGTCGCCGGCCGCGACCTCGACAGCCACGACCTGGGTGCGCTCGGTGCCGCCACCGAGGTCCTGACCTCGGCGCTGGTGAACGCCGAGTCCTTCGCCCAGCAGGGCGAGCTGCTGGACCGGATGCGGTCCGTCGACGAGCTGAAGACGGTGTTCCTGGCGACTGCCTCGCACGAGCTCAGGACTCCGGTCAGCGCCATCGCCGGCTACGCGCAGCTGCTGGCGTCCAGCTGGGACAGCCTCAGCCCGGAGGAAGCCCGGCTCTACGCCGAGCAGGTCGACAGCAACGCCCAACGTCTCGGGTCGCTGGTCGAGGACCTGCTGGACTTCTCCCGGCTGGAGCGTGGGGCCGGCACGGTGGGAACGGACACGTTGCTGGACCTGGGTGAGGTCGTCGGCCGCATCCTCGACGAGCAGCCCGACCTGGCCCCCGACCACCAGGTGCTCTGCCAGACGGACGCCGGCCTGGGTGTCATGGGTGCGTTGCAGGCAGTGGAGCGTGTCGTGTCCAACCTGGTCGGCAACGCGGGGAAGTACTCCCCCGCCGGCACCACGATCCGGGTCTGCGTCACCGAGAACCGTGGGCGCGTCGAGCTGTCGGTCGCCGACGAAGGGCCGGGCGTTCCGCAGGCCGAACGGGAACAGGTCTTCACTCGCTTCTTCCGCGGGCGGGGAGACTCCGTCATCGCCACGCGAGGCGCCGGGCTCGGTCTCGCCATCGTCACCGAGTTCGCCGCCACCATGGGCGGTCAGGTCTCGGTGACCTCAGCAGACAGCGGGGGCGCACGTTTCATCGTCTCCTACCCACTGGCCGGAACTCCGGAAAACATCGTCGAAGGAGCATCCGATGTCAGCGCGTGATCGACTCGTCCCTGCCGCGGCAGGAGCGGCCGTGTTCGTGGTCGCCCTGATGGTCATCGCGTTGCTGCGATCCGCCGCCAACGACGGCACCGACGCCCTCGAGAAGGCGAAGGTCGCACAGGTCCGCACCACGGCCGACAGCTTCAACGCACGGGTCGAGTCCAGCATCACCTCGCTCGGTGGGCTGGGCGCTCGCCCCTGGAAGCTCACCCTGCGCAGTCCCGAGGACCAGTCGACCCTGAAGACGTTCGCCGTCGACCCGGACGCCCTGTCCGGGACCTTCCTGGTGGATGCGAACGACACCGTGACCAACGGGGTGCTGCTGCGCCCGGGCATGCTCGGCTCGAAGTTCGACCCGGCCGGCTGGGAGAAGGCCAAGGCGGCCCTTGCCTCCTCGCCGGCAGTCGTCCTGCCGGTGGCCAAGTCCGGTGTGACGACCGAGCTGCCGAGCTATGCCTTCGCCGTCGCCATCAGGGGCTCCACCCCGAGCAGCGTGCGCGGTGCCTTCGTCTTCGAGCAGGCGCTGACCAACGACTCGTCCTTCAACAAGGAGATCCGGGGTCTCGCGAGCGACCGGAGCTCCACGGCGACCTGGCGGTTCCTGGACAACAACGGCGCCGTGATCGCCTCCACCCTCAGCAGCGGACTGGGATCACCGGTGCCCGACTCACGGCTGCGCTCGCTCGACGAGGGATCACGCGAGATCGGCGACCTGCTCGTCGTCAGCGCCGACGTCCCCGTGGTCGGGTGGCACGTCGTCTTCACCCAGAACCACTCGGAGTTCGTCGAGCCCCTGGCAGGGCCCCTCCAGTCGGCCGGGCTCATCCTCGTCATGCTCCTGCTCGCGGTCGGCCTCACCCTGACCGTCGTCCTCGCCCGGCGGTTGCGTCAGGCGCGAGAGCAGGAGACGCGCCTGCGCGCGTTGAACCGCTCGCAGGAGGAGTTCATCTCCGTGGTCTCGCACGAGCTGCGCACTCCGGTGTCGGGAGTGCTCGGGTTCCTGCAGACCAGCCTCGACCACTGGGAGGTGATGAGTGACGAGGACCGGCACAGCGCCGTACGCCGTGCGTTCACCAACGCCCGTCGGCTCCAGGCGATGACACGCGACGTGCTCGACACCGAGAGCATCGAGTCGGGGCGCTTCGGCTACGTCCGACACCCGATGGATCTCGCCGACGAGGTCCGTACGGCGGTGGAGGGGTTCAGCAGCGGCTCGGCCGACGATGTGACCCTCACGGTCCCGGACACCCCGGTGATGATGGATGGCGACCCCGACCGCATCCAGCAGGTCCTTGCCAACCTCCTCGACAACGCGCGGAAGAACGCACCTGCGGAAACCCGTATCGAGGTCTCCCTGGAGCAGACCGACAACATGGCCCGATTGGTCGTCGAGGACCACGGAGCCGGGATCGACCCTGACCAGCTCGAGCGCATCTTCGACAAGTTCGTGCGCGGCCGCTCCGGGGACGTGACCGGGACCGGTCTCGGGCTCTACATCTCGCGTCGCATCGTGGATGCCCACGAGGGACGCATCTGGGCGGAGAGCCGCCCAGGCGAGTCGACGAGATTCGTCGTCGAACTACCGGTCCAGAGCCTGGTCAAGAACTAGGATGACGCGCACCATGACTGCCACCGCTCAAACCGCGATCGCACCCAGCGTCTTCGTCGTCGACGACGAGCCCGAGATGCGGATGCTTGCCCGCGTCTTCCTCCAGCGGGGCGGTTTCAACGTCGTCCACGAGGCGGAGGACGGCCCCCAGGCGCTGGAGCGTTTCCACGACCTCAATCCCCCGCCGGTCCCGTCCGTCGTGCTCCTCGACAACCGGATGCCGGGCCTCACCGGCCTCGAGGTCGCCGAGCAGATGCTGGCCCAGCACCCCGGCCAGGTGATCGTCCTCTTCTCGGCCCATCTCGACAGTGCCGTGGAGGAAGAGGCCCGCACCATCGGGATCTCAGCGTGCGTCTCCAAGATGGAAGCGTCCCGCCTGCCACAGATCATGAGGGAACTGCTCGAGCCCCCAGCCTGAGCCGACGGGCGCGCCCACTCGCGGGGCGAGAACCCTGGTGGTCAGGGAGTGCAGGGTGGAACGGCCGCCGGTTCAGGTTCGCCGGAGCACGCTGAGAGCCGCGAGGATGGCGAACGCGGGGACCAGCAGGAGGCCGATCTGGAGGTCGGCGACCTGCGCGATCACCCCGGCGCCGAGCGGCCCGACGATCTGGGCCACCGCGGCAACCGTCAGGGTCTGGCCCATGGCCCCGTCGACGCCGCGCGGGCTGGCCTGTACATGGAGCGCCGAGGCGAGCGGGAACGTCGCACCGGTCCCGGCGCCGACCACCGCTATGCCGACGAGCACGAGCGACGGCCTGCCGTCGCTGAGCAGGGCCGGGCTGCCGAGCAGAACCGCGAGAAGCGCCATCGCGATCAGCGGTCGCGGCGACACGCGGCGGGCGAGCCGGCTGGTGACGATGCGTCCGACCAGGTGTGCGGCATACAGCAGAGCCACGGTGCTCGCCGCGCGTCCTGCCGAGAGCCCCACCTCGTCGTGCAGGTAGCTGGCCAGCCAGAAGCTCAGCACGAACTCCAGCGCCACGACCGCGAAGATGGTCAGCAGCGTCGGAGGCAGGCGTCGCGGCACGCCGGACGTGAGGGGCCGAGTGGCCGACGGTTCCGGCATCCCGACGAGCAGCACCGCCCCTGACGCCATGAGCGCGACGACTGCGGCCGCCACGAACGCTGCCCGCCAGCTCAGAGCCGTAGCGGCCAGGACGCCGACCAGGACGGGCGTCGCGACACCGGCCAGGCTGACCGCGATCTCGCCCTCGGTCATCGCGACGGCTCGATGGCCGGCGTGGACGTCGGCGAGCATCGCCCAGACCGCGATCAGCGCCGAGGTCGCGCACGCGCTCACGACGTACGCCGCCGTGACCGTCACCACGATGTTCGGGCCGAACCCGATGCCGAGCCCGGCCAGCCCTCCACCGGTCAGGCCGACCACGACCGTCGTACGTCGGGAGAGGTGGCTGCGGCCGCTCGCCGCGACCAGGCCGGCCGTGCCGCCACCCAGCGCGAACGCCACCTGGTGCAGCGAGCCCATGAGGTAACCCAGGCTCAGCTCGGCCTGCAGGAACGGCAACACCGGCCCGAGGACCGCGTTCAGGATCCCGAAGCCGAACAGGGAGCCGAAGGCCGCCCAGGTGACTGCGTCGCGGTGGTACGGCGGCGGCGCGCTCGCACCCTGCTCTGTGCTCTCGTTCAGATGATCCCGACCTCCGCCCAGACCACCTTCCCGGCCCCGTGAGGGTCGACGCCCCATCGCAGGGCCAACGCCTCGACGAGCATCACGCCGCGACCGTGCTCCGACTCCAGGTCGGTCCCCTTGGCCTCGGGTCCGCGTGCGAGCGGATCGCTGACCTGGATCCGCACCCGGTCCACAGCGGGTACCACCTCGAGGACCGCCGGCCCCTTGGTGTGCAGGAGCGCGTTGGTGACCAGCTCACTGACGAGCAGGCTCGCGGTGTCCACGGCCCTGTCGAGACCCCAGTCGCGGAGCAGACCCGTGGTGAACCGGCGTGCCCCGGACACCGACGCCAGGTCGGTCACCACCAGGCTGGCCGCGGACCTCGTCTGCGGGGAGCCCGCACTGCCGCGGTAGTCGGCCAGCAGCAGCGCGACGTCGTCACCCCGGGCCGGAGCCATCTTGGCGAGGATGGCATCCGCTGCCTCGTCGAGTCCGGCGACCCCCTGGGCGGCGAGCAGATCGACCAGCGACTCCACCTGGGTGTCCATGTCGACGTCGCTGCGCTCGATCAGCCCGTCGGTGAAGAGCAGCAGCCGATCGCCCGGCTGCGCCCATCCGCTGCGGACCTCCCAACGGGCATCCGGGCCGCACACGCCCAGGGGCGGGCCGCCGCCCTCCTCGGGCATCTGCCCGACGAGATCACCGCGGCGGAAGACGGGCACCGGGTGGCCGGCGCGGGCGATCGTCATCTCGCCGTTCCGTGGGTCCAGGGAGACCAGGCAGCAGGTGACGAGCAGTCCGGACTGCTCCACGATCGGGTTGACCCGTGTCAGCGCCACGTCCAGCGGGTGACCCTCGAGCAGGTAGGCGTGCAGGGCAGCGCTGACCCGTCCCATCACCGCGGCGGCGGAGAAGCTGTGTCCCTGGACGTCTCCGATGACCAGGGTCACCCGGCCGCTCGGCGCGACCACCATGTCGTACCAGTCACCGCCCACCTCCGCGTTCTTGGCGCCGGGGGCGTAGCGGACCGCGACGTCCACCACGTCCGAGGTGGGCAGCGCCTCGGGCAGGAACGAGCGTTGCAGCGTCTGCGACGCGTCGGTGAGCTCCTCGACGTGACGTCGCAGCTCAGAGCGCGCCTCCGCAGCCGCCGTGAAGAGCTCGATGCGCTCCAACGTCCCGCAGAGCTGCTCGCCCACAGCCTCGATCAGCCGCCGACGTGCGGCACTGAACGTCATGTCGTGGACCCACGTCAGCGTGAGGCTCCCGTAGTCGGCACCGAACACCCGCAGCGGTACGGCGATCGCGGCGTGCACGGTGAGCATCGCCTGGGCCAGCTCGGGGTAGGCGGCGAGGAACCCCGTGCGGTCGGTGACGGCGACGGCTCTGCCCGTCTGCAGTGAGTCGCGCACCATCGTCGGGGCGGACAAGGGGACCGAGGCGAAGTGTGCGAGGTCCTGCCCGCCCAGCCCGAGTGAGGCACGCAGGCCGTCGGGTTCGCCGGAGACGTCGACGGCGGCAGACCAGCTCGTGGCCGCGCCCGGGGAAGCCTGGTCGCTGGCGGGAACCTCCCGGGCACGCAGCGCGCGCAGGACGTCGCCCTCGAGCCGATAGACCCCCATCCGCTCGATCTTCAGGTGGGTGACGAAGATGTCGACCAGGGCGTCGATCGCGTCGTCGACGCTGAACATGCCGGCCAACCGGGAGGTCACCTCCTGCAGCAGCTCCAGGCTCTGGGCGCGATCCTCGGCAAGCTCGAGGGCAGCGTTCTGCTCGCTGAACAGCCGGGCGTTCTCGACGGCGACGGCCGCGTGCGCGGCCACCAGCTGGACGGCTCGCTCCGAGGTGTCGGTGAACACTCCGGGATCGGAGTGGCCCAGCAGCAGGGCTCCGATCACGTCTCCGTCGCGGCCGATCACCGGTGTCGCCAGATAGCTGCGCACCGGCAGGTGGTTCTCCGGGAAGCCGGAGAACCGTGGGTCCGTGGCGACGTCGTCGCTGCGGACAGAGCCGCGTCCGGTGAACGTCGGCTCGAACAGGGGGGTGATCCGCGGTGACGGCAACGAGAAGAAGCTCTTGGCGTCCACGCCGGAGATCACGTGCAGGACGTACGACGATCCCGTCTCGTCGAAGGCGTTGTAGAAGAACGCCCCGAACCGGGCTCCGGAGAGGGAGGTGGCGGTGTCCGTGACGGTCTGCAGGACGCTGGGCAGGTCAGCCTGGGAGTTGAGCTCTGCTGCGAGGTGCAGCACCAACGCGGCCGCGTCGACGTCGCCGGAGGCAGGCAACTCGAACTGTCGCTGCTGGGGCAAGGGTCCGCCTGTGTCGGTCGGTGGCTGCATCTCTCGTCCGGGGTCCTCGTCCTGTCCGTCCGCGCGGGGCTGCTGGCACCGCAGCGAAATGGAGTGAACCGTACCTGAACACCCCTCGCCGGTGGATGGTGGTCCGTCGTCGGGCTAGGGTGTCCGGCAGGTGAATTGTTCCCCCGTTTGAGGTATGTGACCGCCCCCGCCCGTCTTGCCTGCTGGCTCGACGTCTCAGGATCTCGGAGAGCCCATGACCCCCTCCATTCCCAAACGAACTCTGCGACGAGGTCTTCTCGGCCTGACGATGCTCACTCTGACGTTCAGCGGCGCGGCCATCACGCAGAACGCAGCGGCGGCACCGAGCCAGTCCGGCCTACGCCCCGCCACCGGCGGAGACAGCGTGAGCGTGACGACGCGGAAGAGGAAGCACAAGGCCAAGAAGCGGAAGCACAGGAAGGCACGCGGCCACCGGCCCGCGTCCTTCGCGCGCCGGACGGTGCGGATCACTCGCGGGATCAACAACGTGCGGGTCAGCTGGCCCGCACGGGCCTACGCCACGGGCTACAACGTCGCGTGGTCGCCGACCAAGAGGAACCTGCCCAGGTCACCGGGCGGATGCCACTACCCGTGCCGGAAGCGCTGGACCACCGGCACCTCGATGGTGCTCACTGCCACCGACATGACGACCGCCGGTCGCAAGATCTCCTCCGCCTCGGGGAACACCGTGCAGGTGAAGATCTTCGCCCAGAACGCCAGGTCGATCAGCTCGACCGGCATCACCTACCCGTGGGACAGCTTCATCGCACCGCCGAAGAAGACCGCGGTCGACTGGCTGCCGATGAGCAGTTCGCAGATGCCCCTCCCGCTTCCCGCCAAGGCAGGACGCGGCGTCACCATCTCCTCGTTCAACGTGCTCTCTGCCAGCATCGGCAGGCCCTCCTGGGCCAGCCGGGTGTCCAAGGTCGTGCGGCAGATCAACGGCACCGGCTCGTCCATCGTGGCGACGCAGGAGAACTCGAACGTGAGGACCGGGGTGCCCGGTGGAGTCTCCCAGTTCAACAACCTCGCCTCGGGGCTCCGCTCGAGCGGATGGGCCTTGTCGGACAACCGCGACTGGGACCGTGCGATCGGCAAGTCGCGTTCGAACTCGACACAGGCCGTCCGGATCTACTACAAGACGAACACCTGGAAGCAGGTGAGCAGGGGTGCGCTGATGACCCGCGTCGGGTTCGCCGGCCAGACGAGCGGTGTCAACGTCGATCGCTGGGTCTCATGGACCAAGCTCCAGTCCAAGGCCAGCTCGCGCACCAAGGTCTGTGTCCTGGATGCGCACCTCATCACCAACCGCAGAACCGTGGACACGGCGGCCGGCGCCCACCGCAACGCAGAGATCGCGCAGATCCTGTCCGAGATCAACAGCTCAAGGAGCCGGGTGCATCGGGTCGGCACCCGCGTCGGGGCGGCCTGCGCCGGCACCCCGATGGTCTTCGCCGGTGACCTGAACGCTGCCCAGGAGCACGTCCCCTACGGCAACATGCCCCAGGCCACCATGCTGGGCTCCGGCTTCGTCGACACCAAGAACGCCCGCCACCGCTTCAACACCAGGCTCAGCGGCGTCGGACCCGTCAGGGGCTGGCACGCGGGCTATGGCAGCCAGATCGACTACCTGCTCACCAGGGGCATGGGTGGCGCGAGAGGCTTCAAGCTCAACACCATTGCGCCCAGTGCCTCCGGCTCCGACCACTACCCCGTGACCGCGCTCGTGAACGTCCCGAACAGCTGAGAGAACGACCTCAGCCGCCGTACGGCGTCGGCCTCCCGAAGGGATAGGCGATCGGAGCCGCGTCAGCCTTGTGAACGGCGCAGTAGGCATCGCGCGACGCTGTCGAGGTGAGCGGCGGGGTGTACGACTGTGCCAACAGCACGGTGTTCGCGACCTGGTTCGCGGCTGACTCGATCCCGGCCGCGACTGCTGCACGTGCCGCGGGGGTGGGAGCGTTGACCAACGCCTCCGCGTTGCGCCAGGCGGCTTCCCGCCAAGTGGTGAGCATCTGCATGATCGTCCCGTAGGAGAGCCCGAGCGGATCGTTGGAGTCGTCGATCGTGGGGTCGAACCTCGCGGCGAGCTCGGCCATCATCGGCGCCGAGGCGTCGTTGAGGAACTGGTTGGCCTTGTCGAAGTCGGGCTTGCCGGAGTGCCCGTCAGGACGAACCAGACCGATCGCGGCGAGGACGAACGGCAGGTCGCGGTTGACGTGGGCGTTGATGCCCAGCAGCAGGTCTCCGGTGGCGGTGACGCGCTTGTCCCGGGCCGCGTCGAAGGCCTTCAGCCAGGCACTCGGGACGGCCGCACGGTTGCCGCCCTTGTAGGCGTAGTAGGCGTCGGTGTAGTACTTCGCGAAGACAGCGTCCATGTGGTTGATGTAGGGCACGTCCTGGTAGTAGCCGGGGATGGCGCGGCTCCAGCCGTAGGTCTGCGTGATGCGCGTGTAGGACAGCGCGAAGACGGAGGCGTGCGTGCAGCTCTGCGCGTTCTCCTTGAGGATGCGACCGAACTCCTTGCGTGTCTGCGTGAGACACGCGGACCTTCCTGCGACGCAGTCGTTGTCGCTGCTCGGGACGTAGGCACTGGTCCATCCCGGGAGGTACGCCGACCACGCGATGTAGGGAACCTCTGCCCGCGCTGGGTTCGCTGTCACCGCGACAGCGAGCGGAACCGCGACCAGTCCGAGCACCCCCGCGACGATCAAGCGGGCATGGCGAAACAACCTCTGTGCGAGCACGGCATTCCCTCCCCAGGAACCTCCCCCGTACGACGAAGCAGTCTGCCAAACCTTCGGGAAAGTTGTCCAGAATATGAGAAAAAGCCGATGTGAGGGGTAGCGTGACTCCGGCCAGCACGGATCTCGGGGTGCAGGGACAGGCGAGTCGGGCAGGCGGCACGCCTCGATCGAGGGAAGCCATGACCGAGAACCGGGAAGCCACACGACGGCAGCTGCTGCCAGCGGGACACATCCCCGGTCAGGTCGGCTCTCGCGTGGAGGCAGGTGCAACCGTGGACCTACGCGTCTCCAAGGTGCTCGCCGTTCTGGCCGGCAGATCCGTGGAGGACGTCGCGCAGGAGTGGGACATCGACCCCTCCCTGCTGCATCGCTGGGTGCGGGACTTCCTCGCCGCGGGCTCGGCCGTGGTCACCAACACACCGGACCCGGAAGAAGCCCGGCAGCGCGACCGCTTCCTGGCCGCCTTCGCGCACGAGCTGCGCACGCCGGTGGCGATCGCCAGGGGCTGGGCGATGGTCCTTGCCGAGGGTGACGTGCCCGAGGACGAGGTCGCCGACTCGCACCAGCGCCTCTCGGATGCGTTGTCCCGCCTGTCCGAGCACATCCACGACATCGAGATGACCGCGTCCGTGTCCTTGGGTCGGATCCGGGTCAACCGCGAGCGCGTGGATGTCGCCAGTCTCTGCCAGGAGCTCGACGGTGCTCCCGTCGTACGCCGTGGTGCCGGCGTGACCGTGAACGCCGACCCGCGACTCCTGCGTCGGGTGCTCCGCGACCTGTGGACGACGGCCTGCCGCGAGCCGGTGCCCGACAACGTCGTCATCGATGTCGTGGAGACGCCGGCGTGGCACGAGATCCGCGTCGTGCGTCAGGGTCTGCCGATCAACGTGACGATCGTCAAGGCGCTCTTCGATCCGTTCGGCGCCAACGACGACGCCACGGGGGTGACGATGGGGCTCTACATGGCACGTGCCCTCACGGTCGCCCACGGAGGGTTCCTCGGGGCGGAGGGCGACGACGAGAGCACCGTGCTGCTGGCGCGGTTGCCCAGAGAAACAGCCAGAGAAACAACCGGCGAGACAACCAACGAGGAGGAACGACCATGAAGTACACGCTTTCCTGTGGGGATGCAGTGCCGGGATGCTCCGCCCGGTTCGAGGAGGACAGCCGCGAGCGGATCCTGGACCTGATGTCCGCCCACGCGCGCGAGGACCACGGCGTCACCGACGTCACTCCCGAGATGCTCGAGGCGATGGGAGCCAACATCCGCACTGCGTGACATGCAGCTCGACCCTCTAGCCTCCGAGAACACACCCTGAGGCCCCGTGCGAAGGGAAGCCATGGCAGACGTGAAGCTCCTGTCATTCGAGTTCTCCACGCCCCAGCAGCGCCACGACTACGAGACCACGCTCGCGAAGTGGCTCGATGACGGTTACCACGTTGCCGGCACGGCCGCGGTCGAGTACCCGCTCAACCACATCCTCGTGGTGACCCTCGTCAAGCCCTAGCCACACCGCGCACGGCTCTTCTCGCTCCCGCCCTAGACCGCTCACGCCACCTGGTCGCCAGTTCCGGCCAGGAGGGCGATGATTTCCGTCAGTTCCAGAGGCGATCCCCGATGCCTCGCCGGACCGGCCAAGCTCACCAGGCGCGACAACTCGCGCCGCCGCGGACGGGCTCAGGATGCCCAACTGAGCAACCCAACGCCGCTGGCGCCCTCGACCCCCCGCGAGGCGTCAGCGGTCCGCGCGTCTCTCTGTTGGCGCACCGCGTCGTGCGGCGGTGGAGTCCGCTGTGCGGAACCGGTCAGTCAATATGCGGGGTGGAGGGGAGAACTTCGCTCGCCGTACGCCGTTGCGCATTCCGGACGGGGTTGTGGGCCAGTCCCTGTCGTTGTGGGGCGTTGCACCGGGCCACAACGACCGGTTTCCCCGGCCGGCCGGGGAAACCTGCACCCAGTCTCAGTTGTGCGCGACCACGGTGACCCGGGCCAGCTCGACGTGTTTGGATGGGGCCGTTGGCGTGCCCAGACCCCGCGGGCTGACGATGGCTCGCCGTACCAGCAACCAGGAGAGCCGCATGACCTTCCGCTCCAGACAAGAGCGCAACGAGACCCAGCACGTCCCAGGGCTCGCTGCCCTGGACCCCACGAGCGTGAGTCGCCTGCTGGAGGTGGGGCGCCTGGTCCACATCCCGAAGGGCTGGACGCCCATCCATGACGGCGAGCCAGCAGACAAGGCCTACTTGATCCTCGAGGGGGAGCTGGAGGTCGTCAGCGGCGACGACGTCGTCGCGAACGTGGGCGTCGGCGCGTTCGTCGGGGAGATGGGGCTCGTCGATCACTCGCTGCGATCAGCGCGCGTGACGGTCACCGATCCGGTCCTGGCCATTGCTTGGCCCAAGTCGGACTTCCAGGAGCTGCGGCAGGAGTTCTCGGACTTCGACGAGCTGGTGAGCAACACGGCCCGCGCTCGAGTCCTGGAGAACGAGCAGCGAGACCAGTAGGCCAAGCGGATTCCTCCGCTGGCTCAGGACTTGGTCGCCGAGCGCTTGCGCAGCCCCAGCTCCGAGGTCACTCGATAGAGCCCGATCAGCAACCCACGCATGGGCTGGCCCTTCTCGAGATATCCGTCGGCACCCAGCGCCACCGCCTGCTCCCTCATCTTGGTGGCGCTGAAGCCGGAGAGCATCACCACGGCTGCGTCTGCACAGATCTCCCTGATCGCCGGGAGTGCCTGCAGCCCGTCCATCACCGGCATCGCGATGTCGAGCAGCACCACGTCAGGCTGGATCTCACGCGCCAGCTCCACCGCCTGTTGGCCATCGGCCGCCTCGCCGACGACCTCGAAGTCCCCGGTGCGCTCCAGCACGATCCGCATCAGCTCCCGGAAGTCCTCGGTGTCATCGACCACGAGCACGCGCAGCAACCTGCCGCTGTTCCGCTCACGGCCATCAGGCTGTCCGGCAGCTGCCGCTGGGCCGTCGGTGTCTGGGTCGGGCACGCACTTCTCCTTGGGTACTCACGAGACTCGTAGCACCACCAGGGTCAGGGGCAGCCCCCCATGAAAGCACAGCACGAGCTGCTCGAGGAGAGCTTTGGTCGGGCCGACTGGCCGGCGGTGACTGCGCGGACTAGGCGCCCTGGTGATCGAGCTTGAGGTTCACGATCTCGCGCAACCGGTCGATCACCTTGCGAATGGGCTGACCCTTCTCGACGTACCCGTCCGCCCCCAGCTCGAGGGACACCTCGCGCATCGCGGAGGCACTGAACCCCGACAGCATCACCACCGCGGCGTCCGGACAGATCTCGCGGATGTGCGGCAGGGCGTCCAGGCCATCCATCACGGGCATCGAGATGTCCAGCAGCACCAGCTCGGGACCGTGCTCGCGCACGACGCTCAGCGCGTGCTCTCCGTCGGAGGCCTCGGCCACCACCTGGAAACCGCCGGCGCGCTCCAGGGCGATGCGCATCAGCTCTCGGAACTCGGAGGTGTCGTCGACGAGGACAGCCCTGACCGACGTCGTTGCCGAGGCCGACATCTCAGTCACGCTTCCCGACGCCGGCCACGTGCAGAGTCGGGGACCAGCGCGATCCCACCAGGTCGAACTCCATACGGCTTCTCGATCCTGACGGGTTCTCGTGGTCGCCACCGCGTTCGGGCAGTGACACGATTCAATCATGGTTGCGCTTGGCAAGTGATCATTCGCGCAGGTCGCTGTCAGGGGGAGCTGCCGGGGGCAATTCGCCCGCGCCGAGCCGAGCAGCGCAGTCAGGTTCCTTGCAGGTGCGCGGGGCTGTCCTCGACCGGCATGACGGGCAACGAGACGCGAGCCACCAGACCACCGGTCTCCGCGTCCTCGAGGACGACGGTCCCACCGGCCTGGTCGACGAGGTCACGCACGATGGCCAGACCGAGCCCACTGCCACCGGCGTCGCGGTCGCGCGCCTCGTCGAGCCTGGTGAAGCGGTCGAAGACCCTGCCCCGGTCGGCTTCGGCGATCCCGGTGCCGTCGTCGCGGACCAGCACGTCGACCACGTCGACCACGTCGTCGCGCAGCCGCGACTCGATCCGGACCGACGTCCGTGCGTGCCGAATGGCGTTGCCGGTCAAGTTGTCGAAGGTTCGCCGTAGGGCCTCCGCGCTGCCGAGCACGACTGCCTGGGCCAGGTCGCCGGCCGTCACGGGAACCCGGGTGCCGCCGTGACGCTCCACCACACCCAGGAGGACCTCGCGCAGGTCGACTGGCAGCGGTGCCGTCGCGGGAGACGACTCCTGGTCCACGCGCGCCAGCACCAGCAGGTCCTCGACGAGCGAGGCCATCCGCGCGACCTCTGCCTGCAGGTCGCCGGTCAGCTCCGATCCCTCACCGAGTCGCTCGGCGACCTCCAGCTGAGTGCGCATCGAGCTCAGCGGGCTGCGCAACTCGTGAGCTGCGTCGGCGACGAACGCGCGCTGGCGGGCCCGCGAGGCGGAGAGCCGGTCCAGCATGGAGTTCAGGGTCACCGCGAGGTCGTGCACCTCGTCCTGGGAGACCGAGACCGGCAGCCTCTCGTCCTGACCAGTCCCTGAGATCCGCTCGGCCGTGGATCGCAGCATCTCGACAGGACGCAATGCAGCGCCCACGACCCGCCACGCGATCAGGGCGAGGACCAGCAACAGCAGTGGGTACGTCGCCAGCAGGGTGAGCCTGAGGACCTGCTGGCTGTCCTCGATGTCGTCGATGCGCTGCGCCACCACGACCGTACGCCGGGCATCGGTCGGTCCTGCTTCGACAGCGGAGACCCGCAGCGACGAGTCCAGCCCGACCCGCGACCCGGGGACCTGGGGGTGCTGACCGTCGAGTGCAGCGGTGGCCTCGGCCGGTGTCACCACGGCGGTCAGCCGGTCGCCGTTGACCGAGGAGCTCACGACCCGGTTGCGCGCGTCCAGCACCTGCACGATCTGGCTGCCGGTGACGGGGATGGGATCGGGAAGACGGTCACGGTCCACCAGGTCGGCCACCTCGGCTGCGGTCGCGTCGGCGGCGTTGTCGAGCGTCCGGAAGCTGACCAGCGTCAGCACGCCGTACAGCGCGAAGCTGCCGACGGCCAAGGCGACGGCGACCCCGAGCACCCCGATCGCGATCAGCCGAGCTCGCAGGCTGAGTCGCTGCCACCCGCGGGCGCGGGTCATGTCTCGAGGCGGTACCCGGCGCCCCGCACGGTCTCGACCAGACGCCGGCCGAGCTTGCGGCGCAGGTAGCCGACATAGACCTCGACCGCGTTGGGATTCACCCCGGCTGCCTGGTCCCACACGTGGTCCAGGATCTCCACCTTGGTGACCACCCGACCCGGGCGACGCAGGAGGTACTCCAGCAAGCCGAGCTCACGCGGCGTCAGTGCCACCCGGCTGCCGTCGACCGTGACCACCCGGGTGCTCGGATCGAGCCGGACGTCGCCCGCTGCGAGGATCGGCGGGCTGGCCTGCGGGCTGCGACGCATCAACGCGCGCAACCGAGCGAGCAGCACCACGTAGGAGAACGGCTTGGTCAGGTAGTCGTCCGCCCCGAAGTCGAGGCCGTCCGCCTGGTCGTGCTCCCCCGCCCTCGCCGAGAGCATCAGGACCGGCACCCAGTTCTCCTCGGCGCGCAAGGCACGGACGACCTCGAACCCGGAGAGCCGGGGCAGCATCACGTCCAGCACGACGGCATCGAAGTCTCCGTGTCGAGCGAGCTCCAGCCCAGTGGCCCCGTCGGCCGCCAGCTCGACGATGAACCCGTCGCCGGTCAGCCCCCGGCGCAGGGCGTGCGCGAGGCGCAGTTCGTCCTCGACGAGCAGTAGCCGCATGCCACCACACTGGCACGGCCTGCTGAGCGGACCCACAGGCTCTCAGCGAACTCACAGCGACCCTGGTGCACCCTTGGCTCCATGAGCACCTTCACCCGCCGACCTGCCGTGCGATGGCTGGTCCCCGCCGTCGCAGCCGTCGTCCTCGCCGCAGCAGGATCCACCATCGGTGTCCTCACCGCGAGCGCTCGAGGCGGCCTGCCCGAGCGCACCCCGGCCCAGCTCCTGGTGGACATCCAGAAGGCCAGGCTCGACGGCCTCTCCGGCACCGTCGTGCAGAACGCCGACCTGGGCCTGCCGAGCCTCCCCGGCGTGGGTGGGGCGGGCAGCTCCGACATGGCCTCGCTCGTCTCGGGCTCGCACACGTTGCGGCTCTGGTACGCCGGGCCGAACAAGGTCCGGCTCGCCCTGCTGGGCTCGCTGGGCGAGTCCGACCTCGTGCGCAACGGCACAGACTTCTGGACCTGGTCGAGCAGCGACAAGAGCGCCACGCACCGTGAGGTCGCGCTCACCGAGGAAGGCGCCACGCAGCACCTCACGGACAGCGCGCCGATGACCCCGCAGAAGGCCGCCGACGCCGCCCTGGCCGCGATCTCGTCCACGACCGCGGTCAGCACAGACGGGACCGCGACGGTGGCGGGTCGGAAGGCCTACGAGCTGGTGCTCAAGCCCAAGGACTCCGGGTCACTCGTGGACTCGGTGCACATCGCGATCGACGGCAAGACGCATGTGCCGACTCGTGTCCAGGTGTTCGCGAAGAACAGCCAGGACCCCTCATTCGAGGTGGGCTTCACCTCGTTCGACCCGTCGACCCCGGCTGCGTCGACCTTCACCTTCAACCCACCTCCCGGCACGAAGGTGACCGAGGGGTCAGGTGTGCAGTCGCCGGAGACGGGATCCGACAAGGGACTCGGTGACCATGCGGACAAGGCGGGTCCTGAACCGAAGCCCACGTTGGTGGGCAAGGGTTGGACCTCGGTCGTGGTGGCCAAGCTGCCTGCCGGCGCGACCTCCGGCTCCGGCTCCGACTCCGACTCCGGACAGCTGACGCAGATGCTCAAGGTCCTGCCCAAGGTCAGCGGCAGCTGGGGCTCCGGGCACCTGCTGCAGGGCACCTTGTTCTCCGCGGTTCTCACCGACGACGGGCGCGTGGCCGTCGGTGCCGTCGCCCCGGAGGCGTTGTACGCCGCCCTGGCTCGCTGATGGCCGAGGTCGCCGTCGCCACCTCCGAGCTGACCAAGCGGTTCGGGCAGCAGGTCGCTGTCAGCTCACTGGATCTGGTCGTGCCGACGGGTTCGGTCTACGGGTTCCTCGGCCCCAACGGCTCCGGCAAGACGACCACGATCCGGATGCTGCTGGGCCTGGTCAGCCCCACGTCCGGCACGGTCGAGCTGCTCGGCCACCCGATGCCGACCGACGGACCCGACGTGCTCTCCCGGGTCGGTGCCCTGGTCGAGGGCCCGGCGTTCCATCCCTACCTCTCCGGTCGGGAGAACCTGGCCCGGCTCGAGGCGGCCGACCGCACCACCGACCCCAAGACGGCGCGGGCCAGGATCGACGGCGCCCTGGACCGGGTGGGTCTGCTGGTCGCCGCGACCAAGCGCTATCGCGCCTACTCGCTCGGCATGCGACAGCGACTGGCGATCGCGAGCGCGCTGCTTCGCCAACGTGACCTGCTGGTGCTCGACGAGCCCACCAACGGGCTCGACCCGCAGGGCACGCGCGAGGTCCGCTCGTTGGTCGGGTCGCTCGCGGACGAGGGCACCACGGTGCTGGTCTCGAGCCATCTGCTCTCCGAGGTCGAGCAGATGTGCAGCCATCTCGGGGTGATGCATGCCGGCAAGCTCGTCGCCCAGGGCACCAGCGCCGAGGTGCGGGCCGGGACGCAGAGCCTGGCGGTCATCGAGACCGATCAGCCCCACGAGGCCGGCCGGATCATGCAGGAGCTCGGACTGGTCGACGTACGGGTGACCAGGACGTCCGCGTCCGGCGGCCTCGGCGCGATCTCGCCGGACAAGATCGTGGCCGCTTGCGTCCACCAGGGAGTGCCCGTCCTCGGCTTCCGGGTCGGCGCACCCTCACTCGAGGACGTCTTCGTCTCGCTCACCGGGGAGGGCTTCGATGTCAGCGGCTGAGGTTGTCACCGTACGGCCACGAGCAGTCTCAACACGGTTCCTGCGATCCGAGCTGCGGTTGATCTTCGGCCGGCGCCGCAATCAGGCCGGGTTGCTCGTGCTGGCGGCTGTTCCCGTTCTGATCGCGATCGCGGTGAAGGTCTCCTCACCCGGCGGCGGAGGTGACGAGCCAGACTTCTTCGGCTCCATCACGGAGAACGGGCTGTTCGTAGCCCTCGCGTCGTTGACGATCGAGCTCGGCCTCTTCCTCCCGTTGGCCGTGGCAGCCATCTCGGGAGACGCGGTGGCCGGCGAGGCAAACCTCGGCACGCTCCGCTACCTGCTCACCGTTCCGGTGCAGCGCGCCCGCCTGCTGGCGGTGAAGTACCTCGCCATCGTGATCTTCTCCGTCGTGGCGACGCTGACCGTGACCGTGACCGGGATCGTGATGGGCCTTGCCCTGTTCGGCGGCGGAGACATGACCCTGCTGTCGGGAACCCAGATCGGCTTCAGCGCCGGGGTGCTCAGGGTTCTCGGAGCCACGCTCTACCTGAGTGTCTGCTTTGCATCCCTCGGCGCAGTGGGCCTGTTCGTGTCCACCCTCACCGAGCAGCCCATCGGCGCGACGATCACCGTGGTCATCTTCAGCACCGCCAGCTTCATCGCCGACAGCATCCCGCAGATCAGCTGGCTGCACCCGTTCCTGATCACCCACCACTGGCTCGCCTTCGGGGACCTGTTCCGCTCCCCCATCGCGTGGGACGGCATCCAGCAGGGGCTCTATGTCGCCCTCGCGTACGTGGTCGTGTTCTGGTTCGCGGGCTGGGCCCGGTTCGCCGGCAAGGACGTCACCAGCTGAGCACGTTCGGTGGCGACCCGAAGGCCCCGCGTCAGACCATCCGGTCCACCACGACCTCGGCTATGGCGAGGCTGGAGGTGGCGGCCGGTGACGGGGCATTGCGCACGCAGGTCACGCCGTCCGAGCCGGTGATGCGGAAGTCGTCGACCAGGCTGCCGTCGCGGTCGACCGCCTGGGCACGAATGCCCCAACCAGCGCGTACGACGTCGCCGGCGCCGATCTCGGGCACGTAGCGCTGGGCAGCACTCATGTAGCTACGGACGGACAACGAGCCACGGACCTCGGTGACGCCGGTGCGCCAGTGCGTGCGCGCCATCCGCCAGAACCCCGGCCACCTGGCCAGGTCGCCCACATCGCTGGGCGAGATCTCCAGACGCCGGCGATAGCCCTCACGGCTCAGTGCGAGTACGGCGTTGGGCCCGACCTCCAGCCCACCGCCGACGCGTCGGGTGAAGTGCACGCCGAGGAAGGGGTAGCGAGGGTCGGGCACGGGGTAGACCATGCCGCGCACGAGATCCGCCTTCGCCGCGCTGACCGACATGTACTCCCCCCGGAACGGCACGATGCGCGGGCCGTCCTCGCCGTCGGCCCAGCCCGAGACCCGGTCGGAGTGCAGACCGGCGCAGATCACGAGGCGGTCGACCCGGTGCCGGTCTGGACCCGACGCGACCTCGATCCCACCGACCACGCGGCGTACGCCGGTCACCGGGGTGGAGAGCATCACCATGCCGCCGGCCAGTGCGAGCTCACGCGCGAACGCCTGCGAGACCGCCACGTAGTCGGTGATCGCCGTGGCCGGCGAGTGCAGGGCGGCAAGCCCGGTGGCATGCGGCTCGATCTCGCGGATCGCACCCGCGTCGACGCGGCGCAGACCCGGGACGTCGTTGAGACGCGCGGTCCTCTCCAGTGCGTCGAGGCGATCCAGCTCGGAGGCCTCGACCGCCACGACCAGCTTGCCGCACTCGTCGTACGGCAGAGACTGCTCGGCGCAGTAGTCGCGCAGCAGCAGGCGACCACGTGTGCACAGCTCGGCCTTGAGGCTGCCGGGACGGTAGTAGATGCCGGCATGGACGACACCCGAGTTGTGCCCCGTCTGGTGCGCGGCGACCCGGCTCTCCTTCTCGAAGACGACGACGTGGGTGCCCGGGCGGCGACGAACCAGCTCGCGGCCGACCGCGAGCCCGACGATCCCGCCGCCGACGATGCCGACGGTCTCCTCGGTGGGAACGGGCATGGTGTGGTGTCTCCTCACAAGGGCCTGGCGTGAGGGTATTCCTCTCGCGCAGACACGACGAGATTCATCGCCAGCCTCCTTGCCAGACCCTCATGGGAACAGGATCATCACTGCATGACCGGCTCCGTGCAGACCCCGCTGCTGCCCACCGTCCTCGTCGTCGACGACGAGCCCCCCATGCGTCTGCTGGCCCGGGCCTTTCTCGAGCGGGGCGGGTTCAATGTCGTCCTCGAGGCCGCTGACGGCCCGCAGGCGCTCGAGCGCTTCCACGACCTCAACCCGCCGCCCACCCCGTCCGTCGTACTCCTCGACAACCGGATGCCGGGCCTCACCGGGCTCGAGGTGGCCGCGCAGATGCTGACGGCGTACCCCGACCAGATGATCGTTCTGTTCTCGGCCCACCTCGACGACACGATCAAGGAAGAGGCACGCGCCATCGGCATTGCCGCGTGCGTCTCGAAGATGGAGGCGTCGCGCCTACCGGTGATCATCCAGGACCTGCTGCAGCAGTCGTGAGCACCCAGTACGCCGACTGAACGACGCGACTACTTCTCGAGGAAGTCCAGCAGTGCGGAGTTGAACTCCCCGGCGTGGCTGACGTTGCAGCCGTGCGGGGCTCCCTCGAGCAGGACGAGCTCCGAGCCCTCGATGGCCTCATGGGTGCGCTTGCCGGCCCCTTCGAAGGGCACGATGCCGTCGCTGTCGCCGTGAATCACCAGTGTCGGGACATCGACCTTCTTCAGGTCCTCGCGGAAGTCGGTGGTGGCCCAGGCCTCCATGCAGCCGAGGGCCGCCTCCTGGTTCGACTGCTTGCAGAGGGCGACCGCAGCCTGACGCTGGTCGTCGGTCACCTTGAGGTCGTCTCCCGCGCTGAAGAACTGCGTGGTGAAGTCCTCGAAGAAGGCGTCCCGATCGTCCTCGAGGCCGGCACGCATCTCATCGGCGGCCTCCTTGGTGAGGGGACCATCGGGGTTGTCGTCGGACTGCATCAGCGCCGGGGGTACGGCGGCGGCAAAGACAACACTGTGCAGGCGGTCGGCACCGTGTCGGCTGACGTAGCGAGCCACCTCGCCGCCACCCATCGAGAAGCCCACCAGTGTGACGTCGGTGAGGTCGAGGTCGGACAGCACGTTGTCCAGGTCGTCAGCCAGCGTGTCGTAGTCGTAGCTGCCTCCGGGGTCCGACTTGCCGAACCCACGGCGGTCGTAGGAAACCACCTTGTAGCCGGCGTCCTTCAGAGCGGTGGTCTGCTCGGACCAGGACTCACTGGACAAGGGCCAGCCGTGGATCAGTACGACGGGGCGGCCGGCGCCGGCCTCCGCCACGACGTGCACCTTCAGGTCGCGGTCGCTACGCGTCTCATCGGTCGTCGAGCTGTCTTCGTCTGCCATTGGCTCTCCTTCGGTGTGGCCGTTCAGTTCCCGACATTCGCCATCTCAATCTCCCGTGGCTCGGATCGGGTCCGCAGAACCAGTCAGCGGTACTCCGGGTTCTCGTAGTCGAAGCGACAACCCGCGTCCCACTCCGACCTCTGGTTGCCGTACGCCGGGACTCCGCCGGCGTCCTTGAGGAGCCGCGCCAGGTGCATCAGGTTCCAGGTCATGAACGCCGTGTTGCGATTGGTGAAGTCGTTGTCCGGGCCACCGGAGCCCGCGTCGAGGTACGACGGCCCCGGGCCCGCCTCGCCGATCCACCCGGCGTCTGCCTGCGGCGGGATGGTGTAGCCGATGTGCTGCAGGGTGTAGAGCACGTTGTGTGCGCAGTGCTTGATTCCGTCCTCGTTCCCGGTGATCAGGCATCCACCGACCCGCCCGTAGTAGAGGTACTGGCCCCGGTCGTTGAGCAGGTGCGATCCGCCGTACAACCGCTCGTGCACCTTCTTCATGATCGAGCTGTTGTCCCCCAGCCAGATCGGACCGGCCAGCACCAGGATGTCGGCCGCCACGACCTTCTCGAAGATCGCGGGCCAGTCGTCGCTCGCCCACCCGTGCTCGGTCATGTCGGGCCACACCCCGGTGGCGATGTCGTGGTCGATGGCCCGCACCACCTCGACCTGCACACCGTGCGCCTCCATGACGTGCCGGCTGGCGTCGACCAGAGCCTGGGTGTTGCTCGTCTCCGGTGACTTCTTCAGCGTGCAGTTGATGAACAGGGCCCTCAGGTCGGCATAGCTGGTCTCCGTGGGCGCGGTTGAGGATGAGGTCACGGGTGTCTCCTTGGATGAGTTCGACGACGTACGCCGTCCGACTCATGCGTGTCGGGAAAGAACACGGCCTTACATGACACCTGCCGGTAAGACCCACCGGACCGCCGACACACACCGGCATGGAGACGCGGACGGGCCGCCCGGGATGGTGGCCCCACTTCCAGAGCCCACTGCGGTCGACCGCGGTGACGGCTCGGCTGGGTCGCGCCGTGGGGATCTGCTTCGCCGTGTGCTTCGTGACGGGGATGCTGAGCCACTACCAGTACCACCCGTGGTCGTGGCTGCCCGAGCCTGCGCACCCCGCGCAGGCCTACCGGGTGACGCAGGGCCTGCACGTGGCCACCGGGGTGGCCACCATCCCGCTGCTCCTGGTCAAGCTCTGGTCGGTCTACCCGAGCCTGTTCCGCTGGCCGCCCGTCCGGTCGATCAGGCACGGGCTCGAGCGCCTCTCGGTCCTCGTGCTCGTCTCCTCCGCGCTGGTCCAGCTCACGACCGGCTTCCTCAACACCCTGAACTGGTATCCCTGGCCGTGGTCCTTCCCGTCGACCCACCGCTACCTGGGCTACGTCCTCATCGGTTCGATCCTGCTCCACGTCGCGATGAAGCTTCCCGACATCAAGTACGGCCTCCAGGCCAAGCTGGCCGACGCCGACGTGCTGACCGAGATCCCGTGGGACGAGAACCCGCTGGCGCACAGCAACGCGGGAACGGTGCCGCCGCCGGAGATGCCCGCCATGGACCGTCGAGGCCTGTTCGTCGCGGTGGGATCCGGGGTCGGAGCCGTGGTGCTGACCACGATCGGGCAGACCGTCACGCCTCTGTCCGGAATCGGACTGCTCGCGACCAGACAGGCCTCGAAGGGCCCTCAGGGCGTCCCGGTGAACAAGACCGCCAGGTCGGCGCGCGTGCTCACGTCGGCCAGGTCAGGCGACTGGGCTCTCGAGGTGACCGGCCCCAGACCGTTCACCCTGACCCTGGCCGAGCTCGAGTCCATGAGATCGGTCTCGCGGGACTTCCCGCTCAGCTGCGTCGAGGGATGGAGCGTCGGAGCACAGTGGCGCGGCATCCCCGTGCTCGACCTCGTGCGCCGGGCAGGCGGGAACGAGTCTTCTCACGTCGACGTCCTCTCGCTTCAGCCGCAGGGCGCCTACAACCACAGCTCGCTGGAGGGACCCCAGGTCGGAGCCGCCCTGTTCGCCACGCACCTCAACGGCGAACGGCTCGACCTCGATCACGGCTACCCGCTCCGGCTGATCGCGCCCAACCGACCCGGAGTCCTCAACACCAAGTGGCTTCGCCGGGTGGAGGTGAGCTGACGTGCTCAAGTATCGGATTGCGCTCGCCGTGCCGGGTATTGCGCTGCTGGCGTTCGGAGTCTTCCGCCTGCTCACCGAGCTCGAGGGCGGTGACCTCCTCGCCCTCGCGCTGTGGCTGGGTGCCGCCGTGGCCCTGCACGATGGCCTGGTCGCGCCGGTCACCGTCGGCACCGGACTGTTGCTGACCCGGGTGCCGCCCCGCCCTCGCCGTTACCTGCAGGGCGCGCTGCTCGTCGGCGCGCTGATCACCGTCATCGCCATCCCGCTCATCGGACGCGAGGACACGCAGCCGAGGTCCAAGGCGATCCTGCTGCGCGACTACGCGGGCAACCTCACCCTGCTGCTGGCCCTGACCGCAGCGGTCGCCCTGGTGCTCTACGCCCTCCGGGTGGTGCGGGACCAGAGCAAGAGTGGTGCGACCCCGCTGGTCGAGGAAGGCGACTGACCGGCGCACGAGCGTCCTGCATCCATCCATCGCCGAAGCGCCGTGGATACACTCGCGCTTGTGGACCAGGCCCCTGACGACCACCGGGGAGTCCCGGCTGACTCGAGGGTCGACCCGGTCTCGGCTGCCTGGATCAACGGTTTGACGGGCACCGCTCCCGAGCAGGACGAGTCGATCACCCGGCTGCATGCCCTGTTGCTCCGGATGGCTCACGTCGAGGCCACTCGCCGGGCGGGACTCAACGGCATCGACGGGACCGAGCTCGAGGACCTCGCCCACCAGGCCGCTACGGACGCCTGCCTGTCGATCGTGCGCAAGGTCGACGGGTTCCGCGGCGACAGCTAGTTCACCACCTGGGCGTACAAGTTCGTGATCTACGAGGTCTCCAACAAGTTCTCGAGGCACGCCTGGCGTCGCCACGACGTACGCCTCGGTGAGGATGCGTGGCAGCGTCTTCCGGGTCGCCTCGGGACGGATCCCGAGGACGTCGTCGGGTCGCGCGAGCTCGTCCTCGCCGTACGTCGGGGGGTCGAGGAGGAGCTGACCCCCCATCAACGCCGCATCTTCGTGGCCATCGTGCTCGACGCGACACCGCTGGACGTCTTGGCTGACGAGCTGGAGTCGAACCGCAACGCCATCTACAAGAGCCTGTTCGACGCTCGACGTAAGTTGCGCGCTCATCTGGTCACTCATGGGTACTTGGCCGACGAAACGGTGTCCAGGACCGAGAGAGGCAGGCGAGAAGAGGCATGAGCGCGTTCGACGCCCTGCAGTCACTCCTCGCGACGGATCCGCGCGACGTCGGCTGCGGCGAGACCTTCGAGCTGATCCACGCCTACGCCGAGATCGCAGCAGGTGGCGGCGATCCCGAGGTCGTGATGCCAGGAGTCACGATCCACCTGGCGACCTGCGGCCCCTGCGCCGAGGACTACCTCGCGCTCCTGGCGGCAGTGCGCGCCGAGGCAACAGCTCGCGGCCGGGACTGAGCGCATGACTCGCCGACCACTACCACCGACAGGACCGGGGAATCGATGATCGACCCCCTGGACCACCTGATGGTGGTGAGCGCCATGTCGCGACTGGCCCGGAGCGGCGCGTGGGCGCGCATCCTGGAGCGCAAACCACTCGAGGACGAGATCGACCTCGTCGACGTCGAGCTGCTGCTCGAAGCGGGGGTGCTTCGACGCTGTCACGACGAGTCCCTCGAGCCCGTCCACGCACATCCCTGGCACTTCGATCCCGAAGCGCTTGCCGCCGGAACCCTGTCGCTCCTGCGCCGTGCCCTCCACCACGCCGAAGGCCGCGACTCCGGGTGGTCCGGCCACACGACGGAGGTCGCGGTCGCCCATGGGATCGCCAGTGCTTCGGCGGCCACCGTCGTGGGTGAGAGCCTGCTTCCGCAGATGCCCGAGGCGCACGCGGCGTTCGAATCCGGTCGCGCCGTCTTCCTGGACGTCGGCGTGGGCATCGGCTCGTTCGCCATCCGGCTCTGCCAGCTCTACCCGGGCGTGAGCGCCGTGGGTCTCGACGTCGACCAGGGGGTGCTGGACCTGGCCGCCATCCGGACGTCCGACGCCCAGCTCCTGGAGCGGATCGAGCTGAGACTGGAGTCGGTCGCGGATCTGGACGATGAGGATCACTACGACCTGGCCTGGATGCCTCAGGGATTCATCCCACCGGGTGCGTTCGAGCCCGGACTCACAGCCGTCCACCGTGCGTTGCGCCCTGGCGGGTGGCTCGTCCTCCTCCTCGGTGCCGCGCCCACCGGCGCCGACCCGTTCCAGCGCGCGGTCCAGGTGCACGGCGCACATCTGACCGGAGGCGGCCCGGTGGAACCCGGTGCCGTGGTCGAGCTCCTGGGTTCGGTCGGGTTCGAGCAGGTGCGCGAGCTCGACTCCGGCGACCAGTCGCTCCTCCTCGCTCAGCGCCCGCTCTGATCCTGGATGTTCGGAAGACTCCTCCCTATCGGGTGACGACCCCGACGACGAGGTTGACGACGGTGGCCAGTACGGCGACGCCGAACACGTAGGACAGCAGGCAGTGGCGTAGCGCCACCGATCGGATGGTGCTCGCCGTCACGGCGGTGTCGGAGACCTGGTAGGTCATGCCGAGGTTGTAGCTGAAGTAGAAGAAGTCACGGAAGGCGGGTCGGTAGCCGTCCTCGTTGAAGTCGATCCCGCCCTCGTCGCCGTCGGCGTAGTAGTGGAAGGCGTAGCGCGCGGCGTACATCAGGTGCAGCGCCGCCCAGGACATGAAGACACCGAGCACGCTCACCGCTGCCTGGCGCCCTTCCAGCGTCGGCGCCGCCCGCGAGAATGAGGCCGACGATGCCGCCCAGGCCGAGCAACGCCGCCCCCATGACGACCAGCTCGTCGACGCGAGGGTTGAAGTCCTCGTGCTTGACGCTGGCGCGCGTGGTGTCCGCGTCCATCGGCCACAGCACCCACCACCCCAGCACCACGAACACCGTCGCGGAGACCGCAATGCCGCTGAGGACGCCCTTGTCCGGCGCGTGCGCGAGCGCCGCTGCCAAGCCGCACACCACGCCGGCGAGTACGGCGAGCAACAGTCGCGGCAACGCGGAGACGAGCACCCGGGGCTTCACGAGCCCATCCTCCCGCGTCAGTCGTCGTGATGGCGTCGCTTGAGCGGCTTGGTCGCAGGCCCCTCCAGCACCGCCCCGTCCTGTGCGAACCGTGAGCCGTGGAGCGGACAGTCCCAGCTGCTCTCGGCGTCGTTCCAGTGCAGCAGGCCACCGAGGTGGGTGCACACGCCGACCACCTCGCAGGAGCGGTCCTGGCGCACGGTCTCCACGACCGAGCCGGCCAGCGCCAGACCGACCTTGCCGTTGATCATGGCCAGGTTGGTGAGTCCCGAGAGCCTCGGGTTGCGGCGAGAGAACGGCTTGGCCCACCCTGGCTCGGAGCCGAGGATCTGGCCGGTGATGGCCAGGCCGGCGGCGACACCGTTCGTCATGCCCCACTTGTCGAAGCCGGTCGCGACATGGATGCGGCCGCCCCCGCGCGGCAGGCGACCGACGAAGGGAACACCGTCGACCGGTGAGTAGTCCTGCGCGGACCACTGGTGGGTCTCGACCGCGCCGGGGAAGTACTCCGCGGTCCATGAGCGGAGCCGGTCGAGGTGCTCGGCTTCGGAGCGGGTGCGTCCGACACTGTGGCCGGCGCCCCCGATGAGCAGCTTGGTGCCACTTTCGCTGGGCGCGTCGCGTATCGAGCGAGAATCCGAGCCGGCGGACAGGTACATCCCCTCGGGTACGTCCGGGCGGTCGAAGGCCAGCGCGTAGGAGCGCTCCGCCTCGAGCTTCGCGAAGAAGAGTCCTCGGTCGAGGATGACTGATCCGGTCGCCAGCACGACGTGCTCGGCGCGCAGGCTGGTCCCGTCGTCCAGGCCGACCTCCGGAGCGCCGGTCAGGGAAACTCCGGTGACGCGTCGGCCCTGGTGGAGCGTCCCGCCGTGTTCACGGAGCTGGGCCGCCAGGGCCGCGAGGAAGTCCATCGGGTCGAACTGTGCTTGCTCCTCGAGCACCGTGGCACCCCGGTTCGGGAACGGCACATCGAGGCTGTCGTGCCAGGTGACCTCGAGTCCGAGCGAAGCCGCTGCGTCGTGCTCCTTGCGTACGGCGGAGACCTCCTTCTCGGCTGCGGCATAGGTGAAGGCGGCACGCCGCTGCACCGGGACACCATGGTCCTCGCAGAATCGGAGCAGCCACTGCTGGCCCTCCCTGTTCGCCTCGACGTACGCCGCCGCCACTCGCTTCGACTGCGAACGCAGCAGGCCGGAGTACTTCGTGCCCTGCAGCAGTGACACCTTCGCGGTGGTGTTGCCGGTGGCGACGGCCCCCACCGAGCGGGCCTCGATGACAGCGACCCGGCGTCCGGCTCTGGCGAGCAGCAGGGCGGTCGTGAGTCCGGTGATCCCGGCGCCGACGACGATCTCGTCGACGGGGCCGTCTGGAAGGGGATCGTTGGGCAGGGTCTGGGCGTGGTCGAGCCAGAGGGAAGTCACCTCCGCCCGGTGCCCCATCCAGTCGGCTTCATGCTGTGGGTCGTGACACGCCCGGCTGTCTCGACTTTCGCGCCTGGCGGTAGGCAGGTGACCTCAGGCGTACGACGACCGGGTACTGCTCCAACCCGGGCAGCTGGTTGAGCACCGGATCGAAGGACACGTGCTCGTCCTCCGCGATCTCGCCGCTCAGCTCCAGGGTCCCGAACCCGCGCCACTCCCCTCGGGCCGGTGACCACGAGAGCGCATAGCTGCTCGAGGTAAGCGCCCTGGCACCGAGCACGACCGGGCCGCTCTCGGTTCGATAGGGCAGCAGGCTAGTGAGTGGTCGGCTCTCGGGTTCCTGGCCGAACGTGAGCACGAAGCGCCCGAGCCGGCCCCACCCGGTGGATGCCAGGAGCAGGTCAGCCTGGCCGTCCGTCGGAGAGGACGCGGAGCGCCAGGCCGTGGATGTCGGGCAGGCCGGCGGGCAGGCCGATGGCGCGGGAGAGTCGCACCAGCACCTCGTCCTCCCCCGCGTCGTCCAGCCACGGGACGCCTGCAGGCGGCGCGGATCCGTCCCGGCGAACTCGTCCGCGCAGGATCTCGCCGTCCGGGTGCAGTGGCTTCCGTGCCGGCCGCAGCAGCGCGATGGTTCGCGTTGCCGCAGCCAGCACGGTGCCTCCGGCGGAGGAGGCAGCAGCCCGGAGCGGGTCGGCGATCAGGCGAGCACCTGGCCGAAGCGCTCCCAGACCCGGTGCGAACCCAGCAATCCGTGCACCGCGGTGAAGACCTCGGCCGCATCGTCGCCGGTGACCACCCCTGCTTCCTCGGGAAGGACACCGGAGACCTGAAGTGCCTCGATGCCGGCACCCCAGGCGCCGATCACCTTGGCGTGCCGGAAGCACTCCTGCAGCAGGAGCACCACGCGCGGGTCGAGCACGGGCGCGCCGGCCTCGCCGGCCTTGGAGTCGCGCACGACGAGCGCGTCCGGCGCCGGGGCCGGGCGACCGGCGAGGAGCACCGCGTCGAACTCGACCGACCGCGTCGCGCCGAAGCTGCGCTGGACGTCCATCCCGTTGGGCAGCTTCCCGCCGTGGGGAGCGACGACCAGCGGCACCATGCCCGCGGCCTTGACCGCTGCCGCGACCGCCTCGACTCCGTCCAGGTCGCCGTCCGGGTCGACCACGATGCCGATCATCCGGCCGTCCGTGGGCCAGCTGCCACCGATCTGCGAGAGCGCAGGACTGGGTGCCAGGTCGACGAGCGGGACGGTCGGCGCGGGTGCCGGCAGACCCAGACCTGCCGCCACCTGCGCGCACAGGTCAGGGTCGATGTTGGCGAGCGCCAGGAGCTGCCGCTCCTTGATCGCCTGCTCGTAGCAGCGGGACAGCTCGAAGGTGTAGGCGAGCACGATGTGCTCCTTCTCCGGCGGCGTCATGCTCAGCCAGAACTGGCGGACCTGGCTGTAGTGGTCGTCGAACGAGGCCGGCGCCGAACGGCCCTTGACCGACTCGGCGACCCGCGCCGCCACCTCGACGAACGCCCCGTCCTTGAGCCCGCCTGCGTGGAAGGGACAACCGCCGTCGAGCGAGTTCGGCTTGTACGGCGCCACTCCCCCGTGCACGGCGGACTGGTGGAACCCATCACGGGTCATGTCGTTCACGGGCGCGTGCGGCCGGTTGATCGGGATCTGGTGGAAGTTCGGCCCACCCAGCCGGGTGAGCTGGGTGTCGACGTACGAGAACAACCTCGCCTGGAGCAGAGGGTCGTTGGTGACGTCGATGCCGGGCACCAGGTTGCCGAGGTGGAAGGCGATCTGCTCGGTCTCGGCGAAGTAGTTGTCGGGTTCTTGGTCAGGGTCAGCAGACCGATCGCCTGCACCGGCGCGATCTCCTCGGGCACGATCTTCGTCGGGTCGAGCAGGTCGATGCCCTCGAACATCTCCTCGTCATTGTCCGGGAAGACCTGCACGCCGAGCTCCCACTGCGGGTAGGCGCCGGACTCGATCGCGTCGGCCAGGTCGCGACGGTGGTAGTCGGGGTCGATGCCGCCGAGCATCTGTGCCTCCTCCCAGGTCAGCGAGTGCACGCCCAGGACCGGCTTCCAGTGGAACTTCACCAGTGACGTCTCGCCCTGTGCGTTCACGGTTCGGAACGTGTGGACGCCGAAGCCTTCCATCGTCCGGTAGGACCTCGGGATGCCCCGGTCGGACATGTTCCACATCGTGTGGTGCTGCGCCTCGGTGTGCAGCGAGACGAAGTCCCAGAAGGTGTCGTGCGCGCTCTGCGCCTGCGGGATCTCCCGGTCCGGGTGCGGCTTGCCGGCGTGGATGACGTCGGGGAACTTGATGCCGTCCTGGATGAAGAAGACGGGGATGTTGTTGCCGACGAGGTCGAAGGTGCCCTCGGAGGTGTAGAACTTCGTCGCGAAACCGCGGGTGTCCCGGACGGTGTCCGCCGACCCTCTGGAACCGAGCACGGTGGAGAACCGCACGAACACGGGCGTCTCGACGTTCTTCGCCAGGAAACCGGCCTTGGTGATCGGCTTGGCGTTGCCGTAGCCGATGAACACGCCGTGGGCGCCGGCACCACGGGCGTGCACGACCCGCTCGGGGATGCGCTCGTGGTCGAAGTGCGTGATCTTCTCGCGCAGGTGGTGGTCCTGCAGCAGCGTGGGTCCACGCTCCCCCGCCTTCAGCGAGTGGTCGGTGTCGCGCAGGCGGGCGCCCTGTGACGTGGTCAGGTAGGCACCCTGCTGGGCGACGTCGAGGGCGGGCACCGGCGTCTCGGCACCGGTCGCCGTACGGCGATCCGGCCCGGCCTGGTCCGGCTTCGGCGGCAACGGACCCTTGGCCTTCACCGGCTCCTCCAGGCTCGGCGGCTGCGGAGCCGGCACACCGGGGATCGGCGGCGGCGTCAGCTCGGCCACCTTCTCCCGCGCCGCCTCGGCGGCCTGGGTCACGGTGCTCTTGACGGCCTTCTTGACCATCCTTGCTGCTTTGCCGGCGTCTGCCATGGGGTCCTCCCGGGAGTAGGCCGCCTCGGTACCCCGGCCTTTCCCACACATGCCAAGAACTTGAACCGTTCCACATAGCGAACCGGGAGCGCACCGACGACCGACCCGCCACTCGGGCGAAGGTCGGTCATGTTCAGGGGCTCGACCGGGCATGGAGATCGGGGGGCCGCTGCCCACAATGGTCGGGACCCTCGCCGTCGCCGCCAGGAGCCGTCGAATGAACTGTGCAGAGCACCAGTGCCGAAGGTCGGCCGCATGATCCCGACCACCATGCGGGCCTCCGTACTCCGGGGCACGGGGGATCTCGCCGTCGAGGAGCGCCCTGTCCCGACGCCCGCGCCACACGAGGTGCTGATCCGCATCCGCTCGGTCGGCGTGTGCGGTTCCGACGTGCACTACTTCGAGCACGGACGCATCGGGAGCTTCGTGGTGACCGAGCCCCTGGTCCTGGGTCACGAGGCCTCCGGCGTCGTGGAGTCTGTCGGATCGTCCGTGACACGTCTGCGGGCTGGTGACCGCGTCTCCCTCGAGCCCGGTGTCCCCGACCTGTCGTGCCCGGAGTGCCTGGTCGGTCGCTACAACCTCTGCGAGAGCATGAAGTTCCACGCCACACCTCCCCATGACGGTTCCTTCACGGAGTACGTCGTGCACCACGAGCTGTTCGCGCACAAGATCTCCGACCTGATCAGCGACGACGCGGCGGCGCTGCTCGAACCCGTCTCCGTGGCGCTCTGGGCCTGTCAGAAGGCCGGTGTCAGCGCCGGCTCACGAGTCCTGGTCACCGGTGTAGGACCGGTCGGCCTGCTGGTGGTGCAGGTCGCCCGCGCACTCGGGGCCGCGGAGGTGACGGCCAGCGACGTGAACCAGGAGCGACTCGAGCTTGCCCGGACTCTGGGCGCCACCCACGTGCTCGATCCCGGGAACAGCACGTTGCCTCACGGACGTCGACCCGATGTCCTGATCGACTGCTCCGGGAATCAGGGAGCCATCCGGGCCGCGATCGACCTCGTGGCGCCGGCCGGTCGAGTGGTGCTCGTCGGCATGGGCGGCGCGGAGTATCCGATGCCGATCAGCACCGTGCAGGAACGAGAGCTCGTCGTGACCGGGACGTTCAGGTATGCACACACCTGGCCAACGGCGATCGGCCTGGCAGAGTCGGGAGCGCTCGAGCTGGACCAGCTCGTCACGAGCCACCATGGCATCGAGCAGGTGGCAGATGCCCTCTCCGCCGCCCGTCGTGATCCGAGCGCCATCAAGCCGATCGTGCATCCGGGGCAGAGCACCGCCTGACGAGCCTCGGTCGGCGGTCGACCTCAGGGATCGAGCAGATCCGGACCGCCCGTCGGTTGCAGGGCGTGCACCAGCTCGACGTACCCCAGGTAGCGCCGACTGAGCTCCTCGTGGCAGGTGGCTTCGACGTGATGCGCGCGAGCCACCCGGACAGCGGAGGCAACAGCATGCTGGAGATCGTCGTAGACCCCGACCCCGATGCCGGCCAGCAACGCGGCACCCAGAGCGCTGACCTCCCGGGCTTCCGTCACCTCCAGATCGACACCCAGACAGTCGGCGAGCATCTGCGTCCACCCCTGGCTGCGCGCACCCCCGCCCCCGACCCTGATGGACGGTGGAATCGTCATTCGTGCGGCAAGCGCCTCCAGGTGCCACCGATGGCTGAAGACGACGCCCTCCATCACGGCGTACAGCATCGAGGCCCGGTCGTGCTCGCTGCGCAGCCCGACCCAGCTGCCACCCACGGGCATCCCAGCCGGTCCTCCGTGCACGAACGGCAGGAAGTGCGGCTGACCAGGAGTCGTGACCGTGAGCCCCTCCGCCACCGCAGCAGCAGAGTCCGGGAAGCCTTCGGTGTCGTGCGGCCCGATCCTCGCGGCGGCCCAGTCCAGGCAACCCGCCCCCGCGGGGCTCGTTGACATGTGCAGCCAGCTGTCTGCGCTCAGGAACGGCCGCGTCTGCCATCGGGGATCCGGCAGCGCCTCGGTCCCCAGGACCTGGTTGATGGCGTAGGTCCCCAGCAGCAGGCTCACCGATCCCCCCTCGATGGCTCCCAGGCCCAGGGCACCGGTGTCGACGTCGTGGGCGCCGGCGACCACGGGTGTCCCGGCCGCGAGTCCGGTCACCCGCGCGGCCTCCGCCGTGACCCGCCCTGCGATCGCATCGCTGTCCAGGATGGGGGGCAGCTTGGACTGGAGGTCGGCCAGGTCGCACAGGGTCAGGGCCTCCGGACTCCACTCGGCCGACTCGAGGGAGACGAACCCCGCAGCCGCCATGGTGAGATCCGTCGCCGGGGAGCCGGTCAGCATCAGCCTCAGCCAGTCCGTGCTGGACAACAGCCATCGGCTTCGTTCGAGTGACTCGGGTTCGTGTTCGCGCAACCAGGTGATGACGGCACTGGGACTGGCAGCCATCGGGAGCTGCCCCGTGAGCTCGAGCAACCGACTTCCCCGCTCACCCGACCCCAGGGCTGCGGCCTGGCTGCGAGCGCGCGCGTCGGTCGCCAAGATCGCGGGCCGCACCGGGTGACCCGCAGCGTCGACGAGGTAGAGGCCATCGCTGTGGCCGCTCACACCGATGCCCATGATGGTCACGTCACCGCCGGCCGCAGTGAGTGCGCTCCGCACCGTGGACGCTGTCCTGCGCCAGGCGCTCGCGAGCTCTCGCTCCGCCCAGAAGGGGTGCGCGTGCTCCGCCTCGGTCGAGTCGATGGCCACGCTGAGCTCTCGGCCTGTCAGGTCGAAGACGACCGCCTTCGTCCCGGTCTGGCCGATGTCGATGCCCAGCAGTGCGTCCGTCATGCCCCCACGCCCGTGGTCCGCTCACTCCGCGTCTTCGCGTTGGCGGCGAGCATGGCACACCTGACGCGCGGTCCCGGCTAGGCCAGGGCGAACGTCGCCAACGCGTGCACCAGGCTCTTGCCGTCCTGTTCCACGTCGGCCTCGCACATGGTGAGACTCTCCCCACGCTTGCTCACCTTCGCGGTCACCTGGAGTCGTCCGGGCTTGCCGGGACGCAGGTAGGTGACGGTGAGCTGACTGGTGGCCGGGGTCTCCCCATCGACGGCGCTCCTCACCGCGGCCCCCATCGTCGCGTCCACGAGCGTCGCGAGCATGCCACCGTGGACGGCCCCGGCCGGGTTGAGGTGTCGCTCGTCCACGTCCACCTCGAGTTGGGCGGTGCCCTCACGGGACTCGGGAGTGTGGGCGCCGATGAGACCGATGAATCCTGCGTCGCTGTGTGTCATGCGCCTTCTGTACCCCGGAGCGGGACGCGCGACCCGTCGTACGGCGCGGGCACGGTCTGACGACGCGACAGTGCCCGCCGCCCTCGCTGGGGGTGGCGGGCACCGTGCGTTGATGCGCCGTGAGGGATCAGGCCTCGATGGGGGTGCGCTCGTCCGCGCGCCCGGTGATCTGGATCTTGCGGGGCTTCGCCTTCTCGGCGACCGGCACCGTCAGTCGAAGGACGCCGCCCTCGTAGCCGGCCTCGATCCGGTCGAGATCGAGGTTGTCCCCCAGCACCAGCTGCCTGCTGAACCGTCCGCGCGGACGCTCAGACGCGAGCATCTCCCAGTCACCGTTGCGCGACATCCGCTCGGCGCTGACCGTGAGCACGTTGCGCTCGACGTCCAGGTCGATGCTCTCCGCCCGCACTCCTGGAAGGTCGAACTCGATCACGAAGCGGTCCCCCTCACGCCAGGCGTCCATGGGCATCACGACGGGGCGGTTGGTCGTGCCCAGCAGCTGCTGGGTCAGTCGGTCGAAGTCGCGGAAGGGGTCGGTGGTGCGCAGCAACATGATGTCCTCCTGATCTTGGTTGCGGTCCTGGGATCCGTCCCCAGAACCTGTATCGTTCAATACAGGTTTGTTATAGCGCCAAGATCATGGCAACGCAAGTCTCGATCGAGGATGGAAGCTGATGAGTTCCAGCACGGGTGTCTTCGCGATCTCGGTGGCCGCCGACATGGTCTCGATGGAGGTGCAGAACCTCCGCGTCTACGAGCGTCGTGGGCTGATCGAGCCCGACCGGACCCCCGGCGGCACCCGGCTGTACAGCCCCGACGACGTGGCCCGCCTGATCCGCATCCGCGAGCTTCTCGCCGAGGGACTCAACCTCGCCGGCATCGCCTACGTCCTGAACCTCGAGTCCCGGGTCACTCAGCTGCAGGCGGCGAACCGTCGGCTGCGCGGCAGGCTCGACGCAAGCCGGACGCCCCCGAGACGAGAGCGGTGGACCTGCCTGATCTGTCCATCGAGACTCTGGTGCTCGACACGTCACCGGCCCGTCCCGCTAGGGTTTTCGGCATGGTCGTGCGCGAGCTGTTGCTGATCCGCCACGGGGAGAGCCAGGGCAACGTCGCCGCCTCCGAGGCACATGCCAGCGGCGCCCACGAGATCGACGTACCTGCTCGCGACCCCGACGTGGACCTCTCGCGCTCGGACGAGAGCAGGCCACGGCCATCGGGGTCGCTCTCGCGCGCCATGACGGCCGAGTCGCGTCCCCAGGCGCTGGTCGTGCTCGCCCTACCTCCGGGCCCGTGAGACGGCGCGCGTGGCCTGCGACGAGGCGGGCCTGGATCTCCCGACGCGCGTGGACGAACGGCTGCGTGACCGGGAGCTCGGCGTGCTCGACCGGCTCACCTTCGCCGGCGTGAAGGCACGCTATCCCGAGGAGGCCGAGCGCCGGCGCTGGCAGGGCAAGTTCTACCACCGACCCGCCGGCGGCGAGTCCTGGGTCGACGTCGCGCTCAGGTTGCGCACCTGGGTCGCCGACCTCGACCGGGACCCGGCCGCAGAGCGCCTGCTCGTGGTCAGCCACGACGTCGTGATCGCCCTGCTCCGCTACGTGTGCGAGGGGCTGAGCGAGGAGCAGGTCCTCGAGCTCGCCCGCGACACCCCGCTGCGCAACGCCTCCCTGAGCCGCCTCGTCCGCGAGCGACGACGGAACCTGGACGGTCGCGGCGTACGACGAGGTCTCGCACCTGCGCGACGCGGGGCTGGAGGTCACCGAACACCAAGGAGAACGGCATGTCCGGCCTGAGCTGGTCACCCCCGAGCTGCTCCGCGGGTGGCCGCTGCCCGACCCGGCGGGCTCGAAGAAGGCCCGCGGCCAGGTCATCGTGATCGGCGGCGCGGCCCGGACGCCGGGTGGCGTCGCCCTGGCAGGACTCGCCGCGCTCCGGGTGGGCGCCGGGCACGTGCAGCTCGCGGTGGCGGCCTCCGCCGCACCCGCGCTGGCCGCCGCGTTTCCCGAGGCGGGGGTGATCCCGCTGCCGACACTCGGAGAGGGGGACGATCCGCGGCGCCGCGGCCGCCACGGTGTGTCGCCGAGGCCGTCGCGGGGGCGGACGCAGTGCTCGTCGGACCCGGACTCGACGACGCCGATGAGGCCGCCGCGCTGCTGCGGGGACTGCTCCCCCACCTCGACGACGACGTCGCGCTGGTGCTCGACGCCTACGCGCTGGGGGTCCTGCCCGACTTCCGCGACGCCATGAACGAGCGCTGCGGCCCAGCCGGTGCTGACGCCGAACACCAAGGAGCTCAGTCGCCTCCTGGGGCGCGACTCGACCCGGACCACGACGACGTCGTCGAGGCCGCCGACGCTGTACTCCTCGTGCGTGACGGCCCAGGCGATGATCGCCGATCCCGAGGGCGGGGCCTGGCGCGTTCCGTCCGGCCATCCAGGACTCGCCACCGCTGGTAGTGGCGACGTCCTGGCCGGCCTCGTGGTCGGGTTGCTGGCCCGGCGCGCCGAGCCCGCCCAGGCCGCGTGCTGGGGCACCTACCTGCACTCGATGGCCGGCGAGCGACTGGCGTCCTCCGTCGGTGGCGTCGGGTTCCTGGCCCGTGAGCTCGTCGACCAGGTTCCTCCTGTCCTGGCCGAGCTGAGCTGAGTTCCGGCCCCACCACGTTTCGTCTACCCCCGCGGGTACAGAGACAGGCGAGCACGGGGGTGGGAGGAGATGGACGTGTCCAACACAGATGGCCCGGGTCGCACATGAGACCGATCGAGCAGACCGTCGAAGCTGTCACGCACGTGAGTCGCCGCTCCGGCGAGGGTGACCTGCTCACGGCACTCCAGCGCCTGGCGGACGAGGTCCAGCTCCTCGTCCCCGACTGCACCGGCATGAGCATCGCGTGGCAGGAGCACGAGGTGACCTTCACCCTCGTTGCCTCGGATGAGGAGATCGCGGTGCTGGACGCCATCCAGTACTTCGACGGCGGACCGTGCGTCGAGGCTGTCCACACCGGACAAGGCATCGAGACCGGTGGCGTCGACCCGTTGAGCGAGGAGCACTGGCGACTGTTCGCGCAGGCCACCGCCGTGGCCGGCGTGCGCAGCACGCTGACCATCCCGCTGACGGCAGCCCACAGGGTGATCGGCAGCGTCAACCTCTACGGCGCCTCCCGCAACGCGTTCGAAGGTCAACACGAGGAGCTCGCCGACGTGCTCGGTGGTTGGGCCCCGGGTGCGGTTCGCAACGCGGATCTCTCCTTCACCACTCGTCAGCTGGCCGAGCAGGCACCCCAGGCCCTTCGGGCCCAAGGGCTGATCAACCGTGCAGTCGGCATGATCGTGGTGCACCACGGGGTCGACGTGACGACGGCACACGACCTACTCCACAGGGCCGCCACCCGCGCCGGCATCCGGCCCGAACAGCTCGCCGACGCCCTGATCCGGCTGTGCTGACGTAGGTCACCGCGACACGGGTTCGCCCGGGGCGATCTCTGCGCGGCGACCGATGGAGCCGAGGAGCACCATTCCGAGGCCGAGACCGAGGTGCAGCCAGTTGTCAGCGTCGTTCACGGGCACGAAGTTGCCCGCGCTGTGGTGACCGACCACCAAGCCGTAGAACCACAGCACGAGGTAGACCACTCCACCACCGATCAGGTAGTACGTCGCCCCCTTCATCGTGCGAGCAAGCGCCAGTCCGACCACGCCGAAGAACAGGTGCACGACGTTGTGCAGGATCGAGACCTGGAAGATCCCGAGCAGCTTGGCCCCGCTCTCGTGCCCGGCCAGGGAGAGTTGGTCGTAGTCCGTGGTGATGCCGGGGATGAACCCGGCGATGCCAACCAGCAGAAAGACGCCGCCCACGATCGCGGCTGCCTGACGGGCCCAGTGGGCCTGCGCCCGCGCCACCCTTCGGCTGCGTTTGACGTCCTCACTACCCGGGTCGATGCTCGAGCTGGCGTCATCGCGCTGCCCGGTGTCGCTGTCACTCATGCCGTTCCTTTCGTCGCATGAACTCCGCGACCCGGTACCCAGGTGACGTGTCGGCAAGCGTGTCGACGAGGTGCAACGCACTCGAAGACACAGGGCGACGAGCACCGCTCTTGCCAGACTGGGAGGCCGGTCTAGAGTAGGAATCACGCCCCCACAGCGGCGGCGTACATCTCGTTGAAGCCACCGACGTGATCCCCCGGGTGCTCTAACCGAGCGGCGCTCACCACACCGTCTCTTTCGGAGACATCAGTGTCTGGTGCACGCCCATGACTGCCTCCCCCCAGATCCACACGGCATCGAGATACCCCGGCGCCGAAGAACGCGCGACGCGGACTCGCGAGCTGTTCCTCCTGGCCCAGAGCTGCGAGAGCGAGCACGAGCGCCGTGAGCTGATGAACACCGTGATCGAGATGCATCTCGACTATGCGCACGCACAGGCCGCCCGGTACCGCGCCCGCGGCGTAGCCCTGGAGGATCTGCGACAGGTGGCTGCCATGGCGCTGACGAAGGCGACCCGCAACTACGACGTCAACGCCGGTCACGACTTCATGTCGTACGCAGCACCCACCATCCGGGGAGAGCTGCGCAAGTATTTCCGCGACCACGGTTGGATGATCCGGCCCACCCGCAGGATCCAGGAGCTGCAGGCCCGGATCAGCACCTGTGAGGCCGACCTCTCCCACCGGCTCGGCCGCTCACCGCGCCCGGCCGAGATCGCTGAGCATCTGGGTGTCTCCCCCGACGACGTCATCGAGGCACTGGCCACCGACGGGTGCTTCATGCCAGCCTCCCTCGATCGTCCCGCAGGCGACGAGGGCGCAACTCCTCTGGGTGAGCTGCTGCCCGGGAACCGGGACGGCCACAGCGCCGCCGAAGCCCGGATGATGCTCTCCCCCGCCCTGCGCCACCTCGGCGAGCGCGACCGGCTCATCCTCGGCCTGCGCTTCGTCGAAGGGCTGACCCAACGCGAGATCGCCGCCCGGATCGGCGTCACCCAGATGCAGGTCTCACGACTCCTCACCCGCATCCTGGGACAGTTGCGGCACCGCGTCGGGGAGGTTCCGCTCCTCTGAACAAAGGGACTTCGGAAGGCATGCTGGACGCGCCGGTTGTTCGCGAGACCTCATCCGAATGCTGGCGGACCAACCGGGTACCCCACACCACATGACGACTTCACCGAGCGACCCCGCGAACGACCCGAACGTCCAGCCCGACGAGTTGCCTGACGGGAGCCCGAGCCGCCCCCAGGGTGACCCCGTGGCTCCTGATCCGGACAGGCGACCCGACGCGGAGCCTGGACAGATGCCGGAGAACGCAGACCCGGAGATCGGCGCCTGAGGGCAGTACGCGGACCTGCGTGGTCACTCCGGTCGTCACCTCGCCTGGGGCCGGGTCCCCAACTTGTTCTCCGTGACGATCCGTTGGGCGATGTCGCGCAGCTTGACGTTCTCGTGTGAAGAGAGCCTGGTCAGGAATGCGAAGGCGCGCGCATCATCCAACCGGTGGCGTTCCATCACGATGCCGACCGCCTGTCCGATCAGCTGGCGAGAGCGGATCGCGTTCTCCAGGTTGTCGACGTGGCGCGCGTAGGCGAGTGCCACGGCCGACTGGTGCGCGAACAACTGGCTCACAGCAGCAAAGCTCTGAAAGGCGCCAGGCTCCTCCGAATACAGGTTGAGTGCGCCGTTGGACGAAGGCGCATCGAACAACCTGATGCCTGCTTGAGCCTGGATGCCGAGCGAGGTCGCGACTGGCGCGTAGCGAGGAAAGCGCGTGTCGTCAGCCAAGTGGGAGGCCTCGACGTGCACCGTGTCCACGGCAGCCTCGTAGCAGGGCCCTTCCTGCAGCTCGTACTGCGCGGCGTCGACGTCCAGGATCACCGCGTCGGTGGGCGCGAAGGTCTCCAGGCGGCCGTCCGCGTGCTTGACGGAGATGCTGGCGTACTTGACCTCAGGCAACACCTCGACGGCGGCAGCAGTGATGTTCGCAAGCGTCTCGTCCAGGTCGGCGGGCGTGAGTGCGGCCGACAGACGTCGGCTGATTTCCAGGATCTGGGAAGCGTCCACGGCTGCAAATCTAGTCGTTGCGGTTCGAGGTCGCAGTCCGGGAGGTCCGACCGCTTGCAACGGGACGATCCTGAGCAGGGTCCAGGCCCTGGATCGCCGACCAGCGCGCCGACTGTTTGACCCAAATGGTCGCCGCGGAGCCAACCGACTCCGCGTCCACCCGTTCAGCGTGACACACCGGCGTCGTCGGGGACCATGCGCTCGGCGAAGCTCGGCGTCGCGCGGTCAGGAGGGCTGCGTCGGGAGGGCTGCGCCCGCAGCGTCGCTGCGGGCAGGATTCGCCAACGAGCGAACAGCGGCGGTCCGGACGCTGACCTGGTCGTCGATGGACGCCTGGACCAGGATGGCGTAGGCCGGCGCTTCGCCGATGTGATGCCTGATCCGAAGCATCCTCATCGCCGACTCGATGATCTTCTGCGTCTCGGCGCGGGCAGCGTCATCGTCACCCGACGCCTCGCCGTCAGGCAGCAAGCAGACCCTTGCACTCATGGTGACTCCCCCTAGGTCCCAGACCTACGACACAAACGGCATGCTGCCAGACGGATCCTGTGGTTCCGGATGACGGGGTCTGGGCCAGCCGGGATGCCTATACAAGGTAGGCCACGATCGTCCAGAGCTGACCGCTCGACGCCCAGGTGCTAGTCCATACGTTCCCAGTCGGCGGGGGAAAGCGGGATATGTCCTCTCAGTCACAACGGTCAAACAGACGAAACGGCGCTAGTTCGGCCGACCGCGACGGATGCCAACGGCTCGCCGCAGAGCCCTGGGCATCGTCCAGTTCAGCTCGCCGAGCACTCCGACGAGGGCCGGCGCCAGCAGGCCGCGGACGATCACCGCGTCGATGAGAATGCCGAGCGCCAGCGTCGTGGCCAGGATCTTGACCTCGACGGCCGGCACGGTGGAGAGGGCGATGAACGCCAGGAAGAGGATCAGGGCCGCGGAGGTCACCAACCTGCCGGTGTGCGCGATCCCGTCCACCACGGCTCGGTCAGTGTCGCCGTGCTCGTCGTACGCCTCGCGCATCCGGGACAGGATGAACACCTCGTAGTCCATGGAGAGCCCGAAGAGGAAGGCGAAAGCCGCGATCGGTACCCAGGTGGTGATCACCCCGGTGGCGGACTGCCCGAAGAGCAGCTCCGAGCCGAACCCGTGCTGCCAGACCAGCACCGTCACGCCGTACGCCGCAGCGATCGAGACGACATTGAGGATCAGCGCCTTCACGGGCAGCCACAGGGAACGCAGCGCCCGCGCGAGCAGCAGGAAGGTCACCACGATGACGGCCAGAACCACCCAGATGACATTGCCGTAGACCGCTGAGACGAAGTCGGCATCCTCGGCCGGGCTGCCGCCGACCCGTCCGAGGTCGGCGTCACGAACGTGCTGAAGGGTCGTCGCGCCGGCGTCACTCGCCGGGTCGTCCGCGAGATAGACCTGAACCAGCTGGTCACCACCGTCGCGCCACCCCTCCCCACCAGGGACGACGACCGTGGCCACTCCCTCCAGCCGGCGAAGATCTGCTGCGGCCATCGCTGCGTCACCGCTGGGGAGGAGCACCTCGACGGGGCGGAGCACACCGATGGGCACGCCACTGTCCACGGCTTCCGTGGTGGCCCGTGACGCCTGGCTGTCTGCCGTCAGCCCGGAGAGCTGAGGCGATCCGAGACGGAGGCCGAGCACGGGTGCCGCCAGCGCGAGCAGCACCACTGTCGCCCCGACGATCGTCAGCCAGCGATGGGCTAGCACCGTCGTGGCCATCCGCGTCCAGAACCGGTTCCGTCCCAGTGGCGCCTGCTGACGCGGCCACAGGAGTCGCGGGCCCAACGCGCTGAGGATCACCGGCACCAGGGTCAGCGAGGTCGCCACGCTGAAGAGCGGGATCAACAGGCCGCCGAGACCGATGCTCCGCAGGAACGGGATCGGAACCAGCACGAGAGCCGCCAGCGACACGGCCACGGTGACGCCACTGAACAGCACGCTGCGTCCCGCGGTGGCCATGGACAGGGCGACGGCGTCGTCGTTCTGCGCGCCCGCAGCCCGCTCCTCACGCCACCGCGTCACCACCAGCAGTGAGTAGTCGATGGCGACCCCGAGACCGATGAGCGCAACGAGGTACTGGACGACGAAGCTGACGTCCGTCACCCCGGTCAGCCCGAGGAGTGCGAGGTAGGTCCCCAGGATGGACACCGCCGCCACGACGAGCGGAACGCCGGCAAGCAGTGACCCGAAGACCAGCGCGAGCACGATCAGTGCGCCGAGCCCGCCGAGCACCACCTCGACCAAGATGGAACGGTCGCCACCCGCGCCTTCGGACAACAGCACGAACCCCGTGAGCTCGACATCGACACCGTCGGTCCGCGCTTGCGAGACCACCCTCTCGATCCGAGGCTGCGCGGCGGCATAGGACTCCGGGCCTGAAACGGCCCTCGGGTAGAGCACGGCGACCGACACCCGTCCCTTGTCAGCGGTCAGGTCCTCACCACCTGGGTCCGAGGCCGTCACCACGCGGGTGCCCGGCACCGTCCGCGCCGCCTGCTGAGCGATGTTCGCCACGGAGGTCTGGGCATCGTCGCCGCGAACCACGAGCAGGAGCGGGTCGTCCGCTCCCCCACCACCGAAGCGGTCGTGGATCGCCTGGTTCGTCTCGTACGCCGGCTGTCCTGGCAACGCGAACTCATAGCTGAGCCGATCGACGGTCCGGGTCGCGTTCAGTCCGCCGGTCACGGCAATCGCGAGCCACGCCAGCGCCACCAGCCCGCGGTGGGCCAGCACCCAACGGGAGAGACGACCCATCATGTTCCTCTCGACGGCAGCACACGTGCTCTCACAGCGACGCCTCTGGGAGGCGACTCCCGGGGTTGAGACCTCTGGGTCAGCTGGTCCGCGACTTCCGGCTCGACCGGACGCGTTCAACAGCCGCCTTGATCCGCTCCCGGTTCTGGGGCTTGCGCGCCTCGTCGTACACCCGCTTGGCGATGCCGAGCGCCGTCACACTTCGTAAGAGCCTCATGCGCGGCTGGTACCCCGCGCGGACGACGTCAGACAGAAGTCCCCCGCTCGATCCACGAGATTCAGCTTCGGTCCGCGAGATCCGCTCGCACCAGTGCGGCGGCCAGTCGCGCGATCTCGTTCCGAGGTGCCAGCGCCGCCAGCTTCTCCGGATGGCGTGGCAGCCCGATCTTGCCCGCGTGCTTCAACGCGCGGTCGTCGAAGTACGGCGAGACCTCCGGCCAGACGTCCTGGACCTCACGACAGAAGATCCGTGCACCCACCGGCCCGATCCGCGGAGTCTCGGCGACCGCTGCGGCAAGCTCGTCGACTGACCTGCCCCCGGTCGGCTTGAGCCGACGCAGGTCGCCGTCGTACATCTCGAGGAGCCAGCCGGCACCTTCCTCGAGCTTGGTCGAGGTGCTCTCGTCGTATCGCTTGTAGTTGGCGCGTCCGAGCGCGTCCACCCGTTGCTGCCACGTCGCGTCGCGCATTCTCTGCGGGGTCCGCCAGCCGGCCGAGAACAGTTCCTTGGCCGCCGCCACCGCGATGTCTGCCGAGATGCGGGTGGAGCTGAGCATCGTCAGCACCAGCAGCTGGTACAGCGGGGAGGGCTTGTCGCGCAACGTGATGCCGGCTGCCTCGGCATACGTCGTCCCGTGTTCGGCGAGAAGGTCTCGCACGACGCTGCGATTCTGATCCTTCATGCGATCGGGGTACCCGGGTACTGGTGGTGCATGCGGTCTCGTCCGCGATCGGGAGGAACCATGTTGACGATCCCCAAACCGGCTCTGGCGACGTTGAGTCATGAGCGTTTCTGGCGCTCGGGTTGGGTCTACGAGCGCAAGCTCGACGGGCAGCGCTGTCTCGCTGTTCGTGACGAGGTGGGCACCCGGCTCTACTCCCGCACCGGCCGCGAGGTGACCGCAGCGTTCCCCGAGATCGTGGAGGCGCTCGAACAGCAGGAGGCGAGCAACTTCGTGGTCGACGGTGAGATCGTCGCGTTCGAGGGGGCTCGCACCAGCTTCTCCCGGCTGCAGCCGAGGATCCACCTGTCCAACCCTGATCGCGCGCGGGCCACCGGCATCCGGGTCTTCTTCTATGTCTTCGACGCACTGGAGGTGGACGGTCACGATGTCCGTGGAGAGACGCTGCTCGAGCGGAAGCGCCGCCTACGCCGGTTGCTCACCTGGACGGACCCTCTCCGCTCGACGCCGCACCGCGTCGAGGCCGGCGATGACTGGTTCGGGGAGATCTGTCGACGCGGTTGGGAGGGGTTGATCGCGAAGCGGGCGGACGCGTCGTACGTCAGCGGGCGCACGGACCGCTGGCTCAAGTTCAAGTGCGAGGCCGGGCAGGAGCTGGTCGTCGTCGGTTGGACGGAGCCCACCGGATCCCGGGTCGCCCTCGGCGCCCTGATGCTGGCGTACTACGAGCGCTCTGGCACGAGCCTGGAGCTGGTGTACGCCGGGAAGGTGGGCACCGGTTTCTCCGACAGAATTCTCGCCGACCTGCACCAGCAGCTCTCCCGACTCGAGGTCGACGAGTCACCCTGCACCCGTGGCGAGCTGCCGAGGAGCGGCGTGCACTGGGTGCGCCCGAAGCTCGTGGCCGAGGTCGCGTTCACCGAGTGGACCAGAGCCGGACAGCTCCGACACCCGCGCTATCTCGGCCTGCGCACGGACAAGTCGGCACGCGACGTCGTCCGCGAGGCGTGAACATCCCCCGAAAAGTTCCTGCCCGACGGCGCCCTCGGACCAGGTGGATCTGTGCACGTCCGGAGGTCTGTGCCCGCTACGGTTGCCGCTGTGTCCACGCCATCGTTCGACCTGTCACCTGACCACGAAGAGCTGAAGTCCTGGCTGCACGGCTTCGCCGCCGACGTCATTCGTCCCGCTGCCGCGGAGTGGGACGAGAAGGAGGAGTTCCCCTGGCCCGTGGTCGAGGAGGCCGCGAAGGCGGGCATCTACTCGATGGATTTCTTCGCCACCCAGGCCTTCGACGAGACCGGCCTCGGCATTCCGATCACCATGGAGGAGCTCTGCTGGGGCGACGCCGGTATCGGTCTGGCGATCGTCGGTACGGCGCTGGCGGCGGCCGGCGTGAGCAGCAACGGCACCCAGGAGCAGGTGCTCGAGTGGGTTCCAGAGATGTTCGGCGCCCCGGGCGACCTCAAACTGGGCGCCTTCTGCTCCTCAGAACCCGACGCCGGGAGTGACGTGGGCGCCATGCGCACGCGCGCCCGCTACGACGAGGCCACGGACGAGTGGGTCATCAACGGGACCAAGACCTGGGCGACCAACGGCGGCATCGCCGACGTCCACGTCGTCACAGCCGTCGTGGACCCTGACCTGAAGACCCGCGGCCAGGCCAGCTTCGTCGTACCGCCTGGCACGAAGGGCCTCTCCCAGGGCCAGAAGTTCCACAAGCACGGCATCCGCGCCAGCCACACGGCCGAGGTCGTGCTCGACAACGTGCGCGTGCCCGGCCGCTGCCTCCTCGGGGGCAAGGACAAGCTCGACGCCCGCCTCGCGCGGGTCCGCGAGGGTTCCGGCGCACGCGGCAACGCCAGCATGGCCACGTTCGAGCGCACCCGACCCGCCGTTGGCGCCATGGCGGTCGGCATCGCCCGGGCGGCGTACGAAGTGGCTCTCGACTATGCCAAGACGCGCGAGCAGTTCGGCAAGGCGATCATCGAGAACCAAGGCGTCGCCTTCATGCTGGCCGACATGGCGGTCTCTATCGACGCCAGCCGCCTGCTCGTGCACCGGGCGGCGTGGATGGCCAGCCAGGGCAAGGCGTTCCATGCGGCCGAGGGTTCGATGTCGAAGCTGATGGCCGCCGAGACCGCAGTGCAGGTCACCGGACAGGCCATGCAGATCCTCGGCGGCAACGGCTACACCCGCGAGTACCCCGTCGAGCGCTGGGCACGCGACGCCAGGATCTACACGATCTTCGAGGGCACCTCGGAGATCCAGCGGCTGGTCATCGCACGCACGGTCTCCGGGGCACCGATCCGCTGACCGGTTCCCGCCTCAGCTGATCCAGCGACGAGCCTGGGGGGCTGCCTGAGCCGTGGTGCGGAAGTCCGCGTCCTCGTTCTCGAGAGTTCGCACGATCACCTTTCCGGTCTTCGTGCGCACATACCCGTAGCCCACGAGCATGGGGTAGCCCTCGGTGCCACGGCGAGCCGAGACGAAGAGGAGGCGGCGCACCTTGGTCACCAGCACCACGGACTCACCGGGCGCCAGCGTGCGGAAGAGCGCCGGCTTGCGCTTCTTCGGGGACCCGGCCGCGACGATCAGCCACCGTTCGTTGGGGTTGGTGAAGGTGATGTGAGCGCGCTGCCTGGGCTTCTTGCCCTGCTTCTTGAGGCGCTGCGTGACCTGGGCCGTGACGGGCTTGACGCCTTGGACGGTGATGCTCAACGTGGCAGTGCGGTAGAAGTCGCCGTCCGAGACACCGTAGGTGAGCTTCTGGACGTAGCTGGTCGTGCTCAGGTCGGAGGCGAACACGATGACTCCGTTGGCCTGGACACACGCCTCCCCCTGTCCCGGGGTGGACAGCGTGATCACGAACAGCCGGTTGCCATCCGGGTCGGAGTCATTGGAGAGAACGTTGAACTTGCCCACGTCACCGGCGACGATCCTCGCCGTGTCGTTGGCGACCACCGGCGCCCGATTGCCGACGTTGGTGTTCCTCGGCGCGGTCATTCCCTTGCAGGGCCCCGACTCGGCGGCCTCAGCACTGCCGGTCGCACCGGTGAGGACTACGCCGGCAAGGAGGATGACGCTGGTCGACGCAGCGAGCTTCTTCAAGAGAGACATCGAGATCCGTTTTCCACGAGACGAGTGAGGGCGTCAGTGTGCCCCGGCAACGGAAGAGAGAAGACGATTTTCGACAAACAGGTGCGATGACAGCGGCCCTCGATCGGGAAGCCGAGCGGGACGAGCCGCGCCACCTTTGACACGATCAGCCGGAACGCAGCATTCTGAGACACCACCTGTTCCGGGCAAGAGGGGCGAGACGTGACCGACACGATGCGCACACCGACCAGCGGTGCCGAGCCCGATGGGACACCGAAGGGGCGGACGCATCGGTCCCTGCCCCTCGACAAGGCAGTCTTCGGTATTGCCGCGAGCGCCGTGCTGGGGTTCGTGGTCTGGGGGGCGCTGAGTCCTGACGGCATGGGCAAGGTGACCACCAAGACCCTGACCTGGGTGGAGAACAGCTTCGGTTGGCTGTTCGTGCTGACCACCGCGGCGTTCGTCATCTTCTCCGCCTACCTGGCGCTGAGCCGCTACGGCAACATCAAGCTCGGCCCCGACGACTCCGAGCCGGAGTTCAGCACGTTCTCCTGGGTGTCGATGATGTTCGCGACCGGCATGGGCATCGGGCTGATCTTCTGGGGCGTCGCCGAGCCCCTCACGCACCTGAACAACCCGCCGATGGGCATGGCCGAACCCGGCACCCCAGAGGCCGCCAGGCTCGCGATGGAGTACACCTTCTTCCACTGGGGACTGCACCCGTGGGCCATCTATGCCGTGATCGGCCTGGCCATCGCCTACTTCGCCTACCGCAAGGGCTACGGCAACCTGATCTCCGGCGCCTTCCGACCACTGATCGGTGACGCTGCGGGCCGAGCCCGGGCAAGGCGATCGACGTGGTCGCGATCTTCGCGACGCTGTTCGGCTCTGCCACCTCGCTCGGCCTTGGCGCCCTGCAGATAACGGGTGGCCTCGACAACGTCTTCGACGGCTCCGGGAAGAGCGTCGGACTGGCGCTGCTGGTGATCTGGGTCCTGACGGCGTGCTTCGTGGTCTCCGCGGTCACCGGCATCGAGAAGGGGGTGCAGTTCCTGTCCAACGCCAATGCGGTGGCCGCCCTGGTGCTGGTGCTGTTCCTGTTCGTGGTGGGCCCGACCGTCTTCATCCTCAGCACGTTCACCGAGGGGATCGGCGCCTACGTGACCCAGCTGCCGACGATGAGCGGTCGCACCGGCGCCTTCGACGCGGACCAGACGACCTGGCTGAACGGCTGGACGATCTTCTACTGGGCATGGTGGATCTCGTGGACGCCCTTCGTCGGCATGTTCATCGCGCGCATCTCCAAGGGCCGCACCATCCGCCAGTTCGTCGCCTACGTCATCGTCGTCCCGAGCCTGGTGTCCTTCGTGTGGTTCTCGATCATGGGTGGCGCGGCGTTCGACCTGCAGCTCAACCAGGGCGTCGACCTCGGCAAGCAGCTGGCCGACGAGGGCACCGAGAGCATCCTGTTCACGGTGCTGCGCGACTATCCGTTGTCGTCGATCACCGTTGTCCTCGCCATCTTCCTGATCGCGATCTTCTTCATCACCGGTGCGGACTCAGCGTCGATCGTGATGGGCATGCTCAGCCAACATGGTGAGGAGGAGCCCAAGCGATGGCTCGTCATCTTCTGGGGTGTCGCGCAGGGCGCCGTCGCGTCGGTGCTGCTGTGGTCCGGCGGCGACGACCTGCGCGCCGGACTCACCGCGTTGCAGAACCTCGTCATCATCGTCGGCGGCGTGTTCATGCTCGTGATCATCACCATGTGCGTCTCGCTGATGAAGGCGCTGCGGGCCGAACCCTACGAGTCCACCCTGCCCGGGCGACTGCGCAAGGCCGTGCAGCACGTCCAGCGCCATGACCAGGAGGAGCAGCACGCCATCGCACTCACCGCGCTCGGGGCCGACCACCAGCAGATCGTGCCTCAGTCAGAGGAACGTCCCCCGGGGTCGGCCAGCACGTCGCGCCAGGAGTGACGAGGGCTGAACCCCACCAGCTCGCGTGCCTTGTCGATCGCGTAGAAGGTCTCGTCGCGACCCATCTCGCGGCGCAGGTCGATCCCGTCGTAGAAGCGTTCCCGGACCTCCTGCGTCGTCGCGGCAACCGACATGTCGGCGTTGGCGACGTTGAAGACCTCGTATCCCAGTCCGTCGGTCGCCAAGCAGCACTGCACCATCTGACCCAGGTCCCGGGCGTCGATGTAGGCGAACACGTTGCGCCTGCGCAGTGATGGGTCGGCCAGGAAGGGAGGGAACATCTCGGCGTACTCGTGTGGCTCGATGACGTTGTTGATCCGTAGCCCGTAGATGTCCGACCCGGTGCGTGCCTGGAAGGACCGAGCCGTCACCTCTCCGGCGACCTTCGACATCGCGTAGGCGTCCTCGGGGATGGTCGGATGGTCCTCGTCGACCGGCAGGTAGATCGGCCGCCGCTCCCCCTGGGCGAAGCAGATGCCGTAGGTCGTCTCCGACGAGGCGAACACGATCTTGCGCACTCCCAGCCGCGTCGCGGCCTCGAGCACGTTGTAGGTGCTCAGCACGTTCGTGGCGTACGTCGCGGCGTCGGACCTGATCAGGATCGCGGGCACCGCGGCGAAGTGGACGACGGCGTCGTACGTCGGCTTCTCCGGCAGGTCCAGCTCCGCCTGGGTCGCCAACCCCGCGAGCGCGGAGTAGGTCTCCCCCGCGTCGGTGAGGTCGACCCGGAGGTCGGCCACGCCCGGGTGACCCAGCGGGACGAGATCGGCGTTGGTGACGTGGTGGCCCTGCTCGGCGAGGTAGGGCGCGACGTGTCGACCGGCCTTGCCGCTGCCGCCGGTGAAGAAGATGCGCATGACCCTCCGTACCCCGTCCACAGGTGATCCAGTCAACGTCCGACTCTGCTTCGACCCGACGGTGGACGACTGGGGTCAGTGGCCCGCGTCCTCCTGGCTCTCCGGTGGGATCGACACGATGACCGGACGCAGTCTCGCCCACAGCACGAAGCCGGCCGCGACCACCAGCATCCCGATGCCCGCCCACAGGTTGATGTTGAGGCCCCGCGACTTCGCGGCCTGGACGTCACTGCTGCCGATGATGCCGTAGATCAACAGGACGACTCCGTAGAAGCCGATCAGACCGGCGATGAAGTTGCGCATGTCGAAGACGCCGGCCTTGCGGACCCCGGAGGTCCCCTCAGCGCTGTCAGGGGCGTGCGTGCTGGACATGATGCCTCCCCTACCAGAACACGACGTTCAGGATGATGACGAGAACGGCGGCCACAGCCGCCAGCTTGTTGGGCTGCTGGTACCACGCCAGGCTGCCTTCGTCGGCGTCGTGGAAGTCCGCCCTGGGGGTCAGCGAGTAGACGAGCCCACGCAGCTCGGCTTCCTCCCGTGGTCTGGTTCCCAGAGTGACCAGGACGCTCACCACGATGTCGACGGTGAAGGCGACACCGGCGGCGGTGAAGCTCGCGCCCTGGCCCGTCAGCGGAATGACGCCGAGCGAGAGCCCCCCGAGCACCTCGGTGCCCAGGATCGCGACCGCAACGGCCGCGAGCGTGCCCGAGACCAGGCCTGCCCAGCCGGCCGTCGCCGACATCCGCTTCCAGAACATACCGAGGATGAAGGTGGCGAACAGTGGCGCGTTGAAGAAGCCGAACAGGAGCTGCAGGTAGTCCATGATGTTCTGGTACGACGACGCGAACAGCGCCGTACCGATCGCGATGATGGTCGCGGCCACCGTGGCGAGACGGCCCACCCTCAGGTAGTAGTGGTCCGGCCGGTCCTTCTGCACGTAGTGCTGCCACAGGTCGTAGGAGAACACCGTGTTGAAGGCCGAGATGTTCGCCGCCATACCGGCCATGAAGGAGGCCAGGAGGCCGGCGATCGCGATTCCGAGCATGCCGTTGGGCAGCAGGTCGCGGATCAGGTAGAGCAGCGAGTTGTTGTAGTCGAATGTCGGGTTCTCCGACGCCTTGGCCTCGGCGACCTTCCCGACGAGCACTCCGGCGATCATGCCGGGGAGGATCACGATGAACGGCATGAACATCTTCGGGAAGGAGCCGATGATCGGCGCCCGCTGCGCAGCGGAGATGGAGTTGGACGCCATCGCCCGCTGCACCTCGACGAAGTTCGTCGTCCAGTACCCGAACGACTGCACGAACCCGAGTCCCAGGACCAGGCCGATCACGGCGAGCAACGGGCTGTCGATGGCGGTGAGGTTCGTCCCGGGCCACGACGAGAGCTGGTCGGCACCTCCCTTGGTCGCGCCGATCTTGTCCTCGAGGCCGCTGTAGCCACCCACCTTGTAGAGGCCCACGATGGTCAGCGGGAGCAGGGCGGCCACGATCACGAAGAACTGCAGCACCTCGTTGTAGATCGCCGCCGACAGTCCGCCGAGTGCCGTGTAGGTCAGCACCACGGCCGCCGCCACCACCAGCGAGACGAACAGCGGCCAGCCGAAGATGACCTCGACGATCTTGGCCAGCAGGAAGAGGTTGATGCCGGCGATCAGCAGCTGGGCCACCGCGAAGCTGATCGCGTTGAACAGGTGCGCCCCCGTGCCGAAGCGGCGGTAGAGGAACTCCGGGACCGAACGCACCTTGGAGCCGTAGTAGAAGGGCATCATCACGACGCCCAGGAAGAGCATGGCCGGCACCGCGCCGATCCAGAAGTAGTGCGCGGTCGGGATGCCGTACTGCGCGCCGTTCGCGGACATGCCGATGATCTCGACAGCGCCGAGATTCGCGGAGATGAAGGCGAGTCCGGTGACCCAGGCGGGCAGGGAGCGGCCGGACAGGAAGAAGTCGAGGCTGCTCGACACCGCACGCTTCGCGAAGATCCCGATCCCGAGCACGAAGAGGAAGTACGCCCCCACGAGCAGGTAGTCGACCCAGTTGACGTCGAGTCGGAGATCAGAGCTCGTGGCCAGCACCACGATGTCCGCCGAGTGGATCCCCGAGGTCATGGGACCGATGGGCGCTCGCTCAAGGCACTCTCCTCCGTTAGCCCGATACGTACGGTGTGAGCGCTCACATGGTGGCGTCCGTCACGCAGGGTCGTCAAGAACGCGGTCCAGATGCCGTGGTCGAAAGGTCAATGACGAAAGCCCCGGGTCGTTTCCCGGCCCGACCTCGATCAGCTCCCAGGTCTGCGCAGCCCCGCCAGGTCTGTACATCGGCATGCCGTCATCGACGAAGACCGGGACCACCATCAGGGTGAGCTCGTCCACCAACCCGGCGTCGACCAGGGTCTGGCCGAACTGGCCGTGCCCGTAGACCATCAGGTCCCTGCCGGGCGTCCGCTTCAGCTCGGCGACCGCCGCCACGACATCGCCCGAGATGACCGAGGTGTTGGTCCAGGGTGCGTCGGTAAGGGTCGAGGAGAACACGTACTTCGGCATCGCGTTCAGGTAGTCGGCGTACTCCCCCGATGCCGCAGGCCATTGCCTGGAGAAGAGCTCGTAGGTCCCCCGACCCATCATCAGCGCGCTGCTGGCCTGGAGCGCAGCCAGCGACGCGGTCGCGCTCCCCGGACCGAAATGGGGGCCGGCCCAGCTCGCCGGCTCGCTGATGATGCCGTTGAGGGAGATGAGCAGGGACTGTCGCAGTCGTCGGCCGTCGGCGGACGAGGAGGATGGGGTCACACCTCTTCGACCCAGGCCTCGAGCAGAACTCATCGGCGCCGGCAACGATCATGCTCTGCGCGTCCGAAGACACCCCGGTGGTTGCCCCACCGGCTACCAGCATGCATAATCATCAGGAAACCTGTTGATTGCGCCATCGCTCCCTACTCCTGGAGGCCTCGTGCCCGAGAGTCGCGGCTCGTCCGCCACCGACCTGCCACCCACGTTGCGAACCGAGCTGCGTGGAGCGGTCGCCGTCCTGACTCTTGCCCGACCCGAGAAGCGAAATGCTCTCAGCGACGAGACGATCCTCGGGATCGAGCGCTTCTTCCAGACGCTGGGCGCCGAGGTGAGCGCGGTGGTGATCGCGGCGGACGGCGAGCACTTCTCGGCCGGGCTCGACCTTGCGGAGATGGGCGAGCGGGACACCTTGTCCGGGGTCATCCACTCCCGGATGTGGCACCGCGTCTTCGATCTCATCGAGAACGGTCCGGTGCCTGTCGTCGCAGCGCTCAAGGGCGCCGTGGTGGGCGGCGGCCTCGAGCTGGCGGCGGCCACACACATCCGGGTTGCGGAGCGCTCGACCTTCTACGCGTTGCCCGAGGGCCAACGGGGCCTCTTCGTCGGCGGTGGTGCTGCGGTCCGTGTCCCCCGGTTGATCGGCGTCGCCCGGATGGTCGACCTGATGCTCACCGGCCGGAGGTACGACGCGGAGGAGGGTGCGGCCTTCGGCCTGAGCCAGTACGTCGTGGACGACGGCACCGGCCTCGACAAGGCGATCGAGCTCGCCGGACGGATCGCCGACAACGCACCGCAGACCAACTTCGCGGTGATCCAGGCGCTGCCGCGGATCGCCGAGGCCAACCCACGCGAGGGATACCTGATGGAGGCGATGATGGCCGCCATCACCCAGGGCACCGACGACGCCAAGCTGCGGATGCGTGAGTTCCTCGACGGTCGCGGCTCGAAGGTCACCGACCGGTGAGTGCCGACGCCGCACCCGTCGAGGTCGGTCAGGTCATGTGGACCCCACCCGCCGAGGTCCTCGAGCACAGCAGGGTCGGCGCGTTCCTGGCGTGGCTGGAGCAGGAGCGCGGCCTGACGATGACGACCCACGCGGAGCTGTGGCGTTGGTCGGTCGATGACCTGGAGGGCTTCTGGTCAGCCGTCTGGGACTACTTCGAGGTGGTCTCCCACGCGCCGTACTCCCGGGTGCTGGCGAGCACCGAGATGCCCGGAGCCCAGTGGTTCCCGGGCGCGCTGCTGAACTACGCGGAGCACGCCCTCGGCCGACCGGAGGACTCGAACCGGGTCGCGGTCCTCGGTCGATCGCAGACGCGGGCCGACCTCGACCTGACCTTCGGCGAGCTGCGCGACCAGGTCGCTCGGGCCCGCACCCTGCTCGCCGACCTGGGTGTGAACCGCGGGGACCGTGTCGTGGGCTATGTCCCCAACGTCCCGGAGGCGCTCGTCGCGTTCCTCGCCACGGCAAGCCTGGGAGCCACCTGGGCGAGCTGCGCGACGGAGTTCGGCGCCCGCAGCGTGATCGACCGGTTCGCCCAGGTCGAGCCGCTCGTGCTGCTGGTGGCCGGCGGTTACCGCTACGGGGCGAAGGATGTCGACCGGACCGAGCAGGTGCGCGAGATCCGAGCCGGGTTGCCGACGGTGCGCCACGTGCTCGACCTGGAGTACGGCGCGTGGCGCGTCGAGGACGCGGAGTCCTGGCCCGACCGCCTGCGTGAGTGGAGAACCCCTCGCTGACCTTCGAGCCGGTGCCCTTCGACCATCCGCTCGTGGTGCTGTTCTCGTCGGGTACGACGGGGCAGCCGAAGGCGATCGTCCACGGCCACGGCGGAATCCTGCTCAAGCACCTCAAGAACCACGCGTTCTCGTGGGACCTCG
>CAWAJJ010000013.1:0-16154 GCA_963782305.1 uncultured Actinomycetota bacterium
GTCTGTGCCCGGTACGGTGGCCGCTGTGTCCACGCCATCGTTCGACCTGTCTCCTGACCACGAAGAGCTGAAGTCCTGGCTGCACGGCTTCGCCGCCGACGTCATTCGTCCCGCTGCCGCGGAGTGGGACGAGAAGGAGGAGTTCCCTTGGCCCGTGGTCGAGGAGGCCGCGAAGGCGGGCATCTACTCGATGGACTTCTTCGCCACCCAGGCCTTCGACGAGACCGGCCTCGGCATTCCGATCACCATGGAGGAGCTGTGCTGGGGCGACGCCGGTATCGGTCTGGCGATCGTCGGTACGGCGCTGGCGGCGGCCGGCGTGAGCAGCAACGGCACCCAGGAGCAGGTGCTCGAGTGGGTTCCAGAGATGTTCGGCGCCCCGGGCGACCTCAAGCTGGGCGCCTTCTGCTCCTCAGAACCCGACGCCGGGAGTGACGTGGGCGCCATGCGCACGCGTGCCCGCTACGACGAGGCCACGGACGAGTGGGTCATCACCGGGACCAAGACCTGGGCGACCAACGGCGGCATCGCCGACGTCCACGTCGTCACAGCCGTCGTGGACCCTGACCTGAAGACCCGCGGCCAGGCCAGCTTCGTCGTACCGCCTGGCACGAAGGGCCTCTCCCAGGGCCAGAAGTTCCACAAGCACGGCATCCGCGCCAGCCACACGGCCGAGGTCGTGCTCGACAACGTGCGCGTGCCCGGCCGCTGCCTCCTCGGGGGCAAGGACAAGCTCGACGCCCGCCTCGCGCGGGTCCGCGAGGGTTCCGGCGCACGCGGCAACGCCAGCATGGCCACGTTCGAGCGCACCCGACCCGCCGTTGGCGCCATGGCGGTCGGCATCGCCCGGGCGGCGTACGAAGTGGCTCTCGACTATGCCAAGACGCGCGAGCAGTTCGGCAAGGCGATCATCGAGAACCAAGGCGTCGCCTTCATGCTGGCTGACATGGCGGTCTCCATCGACGCCAGCCGCCTGCTCGTGCACCGGGCGGCGTGGATGGCCAGCCAGGGCAAGGCGTTCAATGCGGCCGAGGGTTCGATGTCGAAGCTGATGGCCGCCGAGACCGCAGTGCAGGTCACCGGACAGGCCATGCAGATCCTCGGCGGCAACGGCTACACCCGCGAGTACCCCGTCGAGCGCTGGGCACGCGACGCCAGGATCTACACGATCTTCGAGGGCACCTCGGAGATCCAGCGGCTGGTCATCGCACGCACGGTCTCCGGGGCACCGATCCGCTGACCGGTTCCCGCCTCAGCTGATCCAGCGACGAGCCTGGGGGGCTGCCTGAGCCGTGGTGCGGAAGTCCGCGTCCTCGTTCTCGAGAGTTCGCACGATCACCTTTCCGGTCTTCGTGCGCACATACCCGTAGCCCACGAGCATGGGGTAGCCCTCGGTGCCACGGCGAGCCGAGACGAAGAGGAGTCGGCGCACCTTGGTCACCAGCACCACGGACTCACCGGGCGCCAGCGTGCGGAACAGGGCCGGCTTGCGCTTCTTCGGGGACCCGGCCGCGACGATCAGCCACCGTTCGTTGGGGTTGGTGAAGGTGATGTGAGCGCGCTGCCTGGGCTTCTTGCCCTGCTTCTTGAGGCGCTGCGTGACCTGGGCCGTGACGGGCTTGACGCCTTGGACCGTGATGCTCAACGTGGCAGTGCGGTAGAAGTCGCCGTCCGAGACACCGTAGGTGAGCTTCTGGACGTAGCTGGTCGTGCTCAGGTCGGAGGCGAACACGATGACTCCGTTGGCCTGGACACACGCCTCCCCCTGTCCCGGGGTGGACAGCGTGATCACGAACAGCCGGTTGCCATCCGGGTCGGAGTCATTGGAGAGAACGTTGAACTTGCCCACGTCACCGGCGACGATCCTCGCCGTGTCGTTGGCGACCACCGGCGCCCGATTGCCGACGTTGGTGTTCCTCGGCGCGGTCATTCCCTTGCAGGGCCCCGACTCGGCGGCCTCAGCACTGCCGGTCGCACCGGTGAGGACTACGCCGGCAAGGAGGATGACGCCGGTCGACGCAGCGAGCTTCTTCAAGAGAGACATCGAGATCCGTTTTCCACGAGACGAGTGAGGGCGTCAGTGTGCCCCGGCAACGGAACAGAGAAGACGATTTTCGACAAATAGGTGCGATGACAGCGGCCCTCGATCGGGAAGCCGAGCGGGACGAGCCGCGCCACCTTTGACACGATCAGCCGGAACGCAGCATTCTGAGACACCACCTGTTCCGGGCAAAGGGGCGAGACGTGACCGACACGATGCGCACACCGACCAGCGGTGCCGAGCCCGATGGGACACCGAAGGGGCGGACGCATCGGTCCCTGCCCCTCGACAAGGCAGTCTTCGGTATTGCCGCGAGCGCCGTGCTGGGGTTCGTGGTCTGGGGGGCGCTGAGTCCTGACGGCATGGGCAAGGTGACGACCAAGACCCTGACCTGGGTGGAGAACAGCTTCGGTTGGCTGTTCGTGCTGACCACCGCGGCGTTCGTCATCTTCTCCGCCTACCTGGCGCTGAGCCGCTACGGCAACATCAAGCTCGGCCCCGACGACTCCGAGCCGGAGTTCAGCACGTTCTCCTGGGTGTCGATGATGTTCGCGACCGGCATGGGCATCGGGCTGATCTTCTGGGGCGTCGCCGAGCCCCTCACGCACCTGAACAACCCGCCGATGGGCATGGCCGAAGCCGGCACCCCAGAGGCCGCCAGGCTCGCGATGGAGTACACCTTCTTCCACTGGGGACTGCATCCGTGGGCCATCTATGCCGTGATCGGCCTGGCCATCGCCTACTTCGCCTACCGCAAGGGCTACGGCAACCTGATCTCCGGCGCCTTCCGACCACTGATCGGTGACGCTGCGGGCCGAGCCCCAGGCAAGGCGATCGACGTGGTCGCGATCTTCGCGACGCTGTTCGGTTCTGCCACCTCGCTCGGCCTTGGCGCCCTGCAGATCACCGGCGGCCTGGACAACGTCTTCGACGGGTCCGGGAAGAGTGTCGGACTGGCGCTGCTGGTGATCTGGATCCTGACGGCATGCTTCGTGGTCTCCGCGGTCACCGGCATCGAGAAGGGCGTGCAGTTCCTGTCCAACGCCAATGCGGTCGCCGCCCTGGTGCTGGTGCTGTTCCTCTTCGTGGTCGGCCCCACCGTCTTCATCCTCAGCACGTTCACCGAGGGAATCGGCGCCTACGTGACCCAGCTGCCGACGATGAGCGGTCGCACGGGCGCGTTCGACGCGGACCAGACGACCTGGCTGAACGGCTGGACGATCTTCTACTGGGCATGGTGGATCTCGTGGACGCCCTTCGTCGGCATGTTCATCGCGCGCATCTCCAAGGGCCGCACCATCCGCCAGTTCGTCGCCTACGTCATCGTCGTCCCGAGCCTGGTGTCCTTCGTGTGGTTCTCGATCATGGGTGGCGCCGCGTTCGACCTGCAGCTCAACCAGGGCGTCGACCTCGGCAAGCAGCTGGCCGACGAGGGCACCGAGAGCATCCTGTTCACGGTGCTGCGCGACTATCCGTTGTCGTCGATCACCGTTGTCCTCGCCATCTTCCTGATCGCGATCTTCTTCATCACCGGTGCGGACTCAGCGTCGATCGTGATGGGGATGCTCAGCCAACATGGTGAGGAGGAGCCCAAGCGATGGCTCGTCATCTTCTGGGGTGTCGCGCAGGGCGCCGTCGCGTCGGTGCTGCTGTGGTCCGGCGGCGACGACCTGCGCGCCGGACTCACCGCGTTGCAGAACCTCGTCATCATCGTCGGCGGCGTGTTCATGCTCGTGATCATCACCATGTGCGTCTCGCTGATGAAGGCGCTGCGGGCCGAACCCTACGAGTCCACCCTGCCCGGGCGACTGCGCAAGGCCGTGCAGCACGTCCAGCGCCATGACCAGGAGGAGCAGCACGCCATCGCACTCACCGCGCTCGGGGCCGACCACCAGCAGATCGTGCCTCAGTCAGAGGAACTTCCCCCGGGGTCGGCCAGCACGTCGCGCCAGGAGTGACGAGGGCTGAACCCCACCAGCTCGCGTGCCTTGTCGATCGCGTAGAAGGTCTCGTCGCGACCCATCTCGCGGCGCAGGTCGATCCCGTCGTAGAAGCGTTCCCGGACCTCCTGCGTCGTCGCGGCAACCGACATGTCGGCGTTGGCGACGTTGAAGACCTCGTATCCCAGTCCGTCGGTCGCCAAGCAGCACTGCACCATCTGACCCAGGTCCCGGGCGTCGATGTAGGCGAACACGTTGCGCCTGCGCAGTGATGGGTCGGCCAGGAAGGGAGGGAACATCTCGGCGTACTCGTGTGGCTCGATGACGTTGTTGATCCGTAGCCCGTAGATGTCCGACCCGGTGCGTGCCTGGAAGGACCGAGCCGTCACCTCTCCGGCGACCTTCGACATCGCGTAGGCGTCCTCGGGGATGGTCGGATGGTCCTCGTCGACCGGCAGGTAGATCGGCCGCCGCTCCCCCTGGGCGAAGCAGATGCCGTAGGTCGTCTCCGACGAGGCGAACACGATCTTGCGCACTCCCAGCCGCGTCGCGGCCTCGAGCACGTTGTAGGTGCTCAGCACGTTCGTGGCGTACGTCGCGGCGTCGGACCTGATCAGGATCGCGGGCACCGCGGCGAAGTGGACGACGGCGTCGTACGTCGGCTTCTCCGGCAGGTCCAGCTCCGCCTGGGTCGCCAACCCCGCGAGCGCGGAGTAGGTCTCCCCTGCGTCGGTGAGGTCGACCCGGAGGTCGGCCACGCCCGGGTGACCCAGCGGGACGAGATCGGCGTTGGTGACGTGGTGGCCCTGCTCGGCGAGGTAGGGCGCGACGTGTCGACCGGCCTTGCCGCTGCCGCCGGTGAAGAAGATGCGCATGACCCTCCGTACCCCGTCCACAGGTGATCCAGTCAACGTCCGACTCTGCTTCGACCCGACGGTGGACGACTGGGGTCAGTGGCCCGCGTCCTCCTGGCTCTCCGGTGGGATCGACACGATGACCGGACGCAGTCTCGCCCACAGCACGAAGCCGGCCGCGACCACCAGCATCCCGATGCCCGCCCACAGGTTGATGTTGAGGCCCCGCGACTTCGCGGCCTGGACGTCACTGCTGCCGATGATGCCGTAGATCAACAGGACGACTCCGTAGAAGCCGATCAGACCGGCGATGAAGTTGCGCATGTCGAAGACGCCGGCCTTGCGGACCCCGGAGGTCCCCTCAGCGCTGTCAGGGGCGTGCGTGCTGGACATGATGCCTCCCCTACCAGAACACGACGTTCAGGATGATGACGAGAACGGCGGCCACAGCCGCCAGCTTGTTGGGCTGCTGGTACCACGCCAGGCTGCCTTCGTCGGCGTCGTGGAAGTCCGCCCTGGGGGTCAGCGAGTAGACGAGCCCACGCAGCTCGGCTTCCTCCCGTGGTCTGGTTCCCAGAGTGACCAGGACGCTCACCACGATGTCGACGGTGAAGGCGACACCGGCGGCGGTGAAGCTCGCGCCCTGGCCCGTCAGCGGAATGACGCCGAGCGAGAGCCCCCCGAGCACCTCGGTGCCCAGGATGGCGACCACCACGGCCGCCAGCGTTCCCGAGACCAGGCCCGCCCAGCCGGCCGTCGCCGACATCCGCTTCCAGAACATGCCCAGGATGAAGGTGGCGAACAGTGGCGCGTTGAAGAACCCGAACAGGAGCTGCAGGTAGTCCATGATGTTCTGGTACGACGACGCGAACAGCGCCGTACCGATCGCGATGATCGTCGCGGCCACCGTGGCGACACGGCCCACCGTCAGGTAGTAGTGGTCCGGCCGGTCCTTCTGCACGTAGTGCTGCCACAGGTCGTAGGAGAACACGGTGTTGAAGGCCGAGATGTTCGCCGCCATGCCGGCCATGAAGGAGGCCAGGAGGCCGGCGATCGCGATTCCGAGCATGCCGTTGGGCAGCAGGTCGCGGATCAGGTAGAGCAGCGAGTTGTTGTAGTCGAACGTCGGGTTCTCCGACGCCTTGGCCTCGGCGACCTTCCCGACGAGCACTCCGGCGATCATGCCGGGGAGGATCACGATGAACGGCATGAACATCTTCGGGAAGGAGCCGATGATCGGCGCCCGCTGCGCAGCGGAGATGGAGTTGGACGCCATCGCCCGCTGCACCTCGACGAAGTTCGTCGTCCAGTACCCGAACGACTGCACGAACCCGAGTCCCAGGACCAGGCCGATCACGGCGAGCAACGGGCTGTCGATGGCGGTGAGGTTCGTCCCGGGCCACGACGAGAGCTGGTCGGCACCTCCCTTGGTCGCGCCGATCTTGTCCTCGAGGCCGCTGTAGCCACCCACCTTGTAGAGGCCCACGATGGTCAGCGGGAGCAGGGCGGCCACGATCACGAAGAACTGCAGCACCTCGTTGTAGATCGCCGCCGACAGTCCACCGAGTGCCGTGTAGGTCAGCACCACTGCCGCCGCCACCACCAGCGAGACGAACAGCGGCCAGCCGAAGATGACCTCGACGATCTTGGCCAGCAGGAAGAGGTTGATGCCGGCGATCAACAGCTGGGCCACCGCGAAGCTGATCGCGTTGAACAGGTGCGCCCCCGTGCCGAAGCGGCGGTAGAGGAACTCCGGGACCGAACGCACCTTGGAGCCGTAGTAGAAGGGCATCATCACGACGCCCAGGAAGAGCATGGCCGGCACCGCGCCGATCCAGAAGTAGTGCGCGGTCGGGATGCCGTACTGCGCGCCGTTCGCGGACATGCCGATGATCTCGACAGCGCCGAGGTTCGCGGAGATGAAGGCGAGTCCGGTGACCCAGGCGGGCAGGGAGCGGCCGGACAGGAAGAAGTCGAGGCTGCTCGACACCGCACGCTTCGCGAAGATCCCGATCCCGAGCACGAAGAGGAAGTACGCCCCCACGAGCAGGTAGTCGACCCAGTTGACGTCGAGTCGGAGATCAGAGCTCGTGGCCAGCACCACGATGTCCGCCGAGTGGATCCCCGAGGTCATGGGACCGATGGGCGCTCGCTCAAGGCACTCTCCTCCGTTAGCCCGATACGTACGGTGTGAGCGCTCACATGGTGGCGTCCGTCACGCAGGGTCGTCAAGAACGCGGTCCAGATGCCGTGGTCGAAAGGTCAATGACGAAAGCCCCGGGTCGTTTCCCGGCCCGACCTTGATCAGCTCCCAGGTCTGCGCAGCCCCGCCAGGTCTGTACATCGGCATGCCGTCATCGACGAAGACCGGGACCACCATCAGGGTGAGCTCGTCCACCAACCCGGCGTCGACCAGGGTCTGGCCGAACTGGCCGTGCCCGTAGACCATCAGGTCCCTGCCGGGCGTCCGCTTCAGCTCGGCGACCGCCGCCACGACATCGCCCGAGATGATCGAGGTGTTGGTCCAGGGTGCGTCGGTAAGGGTCGAGGAGAACACGTACTTCGGCATCGCGTTCAGGTAGTCGGCGTACTCCCCGATGCCGCAGGCCATTGCCTGGAGAAGAGCGTAGGTCCCCCGACCCATCGTCAGCGCGCTGCTGGCCTGGAGCGCAGCCAGCGACGCGGTCGCGCTCCCCGGACCGAAATGGGGGCCGGCCCAGCTCGCCGGCTCGCTGATGATGCCGTTGAGGGAGATGAGCAGGGACTGTCGCCGTCGTCGGCCGTCGGCGGACGAGGAGGATGGGGTCACACCTCTTCGACCCAGGCCTCGAGGAGAACTCATCGGCGCCGGCAACGATCATGCTCTGCGCGTCCGAAGACACCCCGGTGGTTGCCCCACCGGCTACCAGCATGCATAATCATCAGGAAACCTGTTGATTCGCCATCGCTCCTGACTCCTGGAGGCCCCGTGCCCGAGAGTCGCGGCTCGTCCGCCACCGACCTGCCGCCCACGCTGCGAGCCGAGCTGCGTGGGGCGGTCGCCGTACTGACGCTGGCCCGGCCCGAGAAGCGCAACGCCCTCAGCGACGAGACGATCCTGGGGATCGAGCGCTTCTTCCAGACGCTGGGCCCCGACGTGAGCGCGGTCGTCATCGCCGCGGACGGAGACCACTTCTCCGCCGGCCTCGACCTGGCCGAGATGGGCGAGCGCGACACCTTGTCCGGCGTCATCCACTCCCGGATGTGGCACCGCGTCTTCGACCTCGTCGAGAACGGGCCGGTCCCCGTCGTCGCAGCGCTCAAGGGCGCCGTGGTGGGTGGCGGGCTGGAGCTGGCGGCGGCCGCGCACATCCGCGTCGCCGAGCGCTCGACCTTCTACGCGCTGCCCGAGGGCCAGCGGGGGCTCTTCGTCGGCGGCGGGGCCGCGGTCCGCGTCCCCCGGTTGATCGGCGTCGCGCGGATGATCGACCTGATGCTCACCGGCCGGAGGTACGACGCCGAGGAGGGCGCGGCCATCGGTCTGAGCCAGTACGTCGTGGACGACGGCACCGGCCTCGACAAGGCGATCGAGCTCGCCGGGCGGATCGCCGACAACGCGCCGCAGACCAACTTCGCGGTGATCCAGGCACTGCCGCGGATCGCCGAGGCCAACCCGCGCGAGGGCTACCTGATGGAGGCGATGATGGCCGCCATCACCCAGGGCACCGACGACGCCAAGCTGCGGATGCGCGAGTTCCTCGACGGTCGCGGCTCGAAGGTCACCGACCGGTGAGTGCGGACGCCGCAGCCGATCGAGGTCGGCCAGGTCATGTGGACCCCGCCCGCCGACGTCCTCGAGCACAGCAGGGTCGGCGCGTTCCTGGCGTGGCTGGGGCAGCAGCGCGGCCTGACGGCTGACGACGCACGCCGAGCTGTGGCGATGGTCGGTCGAGGACCTCGAGGGCTTCTGGTCGGCCGTCTGGGACTACTTCGAGGTGGTCTCCCACGCGCCGTACTCCCAGGTGCTGGCGAGCACCGAGATGCCCGGTGCCGAGTGGTTCCCCGGCGCGCAGCTGAACTACGCGGAGCACGCCCTCGGCCGACCGGAGGACGCGGACCGCGTCGCCGTCCTCGGTCGCTCGCAGACACGACCCGACGTCGACCTGACCTTCGCCGAGCTGCGCGACCAGGTCGCCCGGGCCCGCACGCTGCTCGCCGAGCTGGGCGTGAGCCGCGGCGACCGTGTCGTGGGCTACGTCCCCAACGTCCCCGAGGCGCTGGTCGCGTTCCTCGCCACGGCGAGCCTGGGAGCCACCTGGGCGAGCTGTGCGACGGAGTTCGGCGCCCGCAGCGTGATCGACCGGTTCGCCCAGGTCGAGCCGGTCGTGCTGCTGGTCGCGGGCGGCTACCGCTACGGCGCCAAGGACGTCGACCGGACCGAGCAGGTGCGCGAGATCCGAGCGGGACTGCCGACGGTGCGCCACGTGCTCGACCTGGAGTACGGCGAGTGGCGCGTCGACGACGCCGAGTCCTGGCCCGACCTGCTGCGGGCGGTGGAGAACCCCACCCTGACTTCGAGCCGGTGCCGTTCGACCATCCGCTGGTGGTGCTGTTCTCCTCGGGTACGACGGGCCAGCCGAAGGCGATCGTCCACGGCCACGGCGGGATCCTGCTCGAGCACCTCAAGAACCACGCGCTCTCGTGGGACCTCGGGCCCGAGGACCGGATGCTGTGGTTCAGCACGACCGCCTGGATGATGTGGAACGCCCTGGTCTCCTCGCTGCTGGTCGGCACCTCGATCGTGATGGTCGACGGCGATCCGGCGTACCCCGACCTCACCTGGCAGTGGCGCCTGGCCGAGGAGACGCGGGCCACGCTGATGGGCGCGAGTCCCGGGTTCGTGATGGCCTGCCGTGCCGCCGGGATCGACCTCCGCCACGACTTCGACCTGGCCGTCCGCGTGGTCGGCTCGGCCGGCTCCCCGCTTCCCCCCGAGGGGTACGCGTGGATCCGCGAGCAGCTCGGCCCCGACGTCATGCTCAACGTCGGCAGCGGTGGGACCGACGTGTGCACCGGCCTGGTGCAGAACAACCCGCTCCTGCCCGTGCTCGCCGGCAAGATCTCCGGACGCGCCCTGGCGGTCGACGTGCACGCCTTCGACGAGTCCGGCCACGAGGTCATCGGCGAGCCCGGCGAGCTCGTGATCACCTCACCGATGCCGTCCATGCCGGTCGCCTTCTGGGGCGACGCGGACGGGAGTCGGCTGCGGGCGGCGTACTTCGACCACTACCCCGGCGTCTGGCGTCACGGCGACTGGATCGTCTTCGACGACGACGGCAGCTGCGTGGTCACCGGTCGCTCGGACGCGACGCTCAACCGCGGCGGCGTACGTCTCGGGACCGCGGAGTTCTACCGCGTCGTCGAGGAGCTCGACGAGGTGACCGACAGCCTGGTCGTCCACCTCGAGGACCCGGCCGGCGGCAACGGGGAGCTGCTGCTGTTCGTGGCTCTGCGCGAGGGGCTCGAGCTCGACGACGACCTCCGCACCCTCATCCGCACCCGGCTCCGCACCTCCCTGTCCCCGCGCCACGTCCCGGACCAGGTGGCCGCCGTGCCGGCCGTCCCGCGCAACCTGACCGGCAAGAAGCTGGAGCTGCCGGTGAAGCGGATCCTGCAGGGGGCGCCCCTCGAGGACGTCGCCAGCCGGGACGCCCTGGCCGTCCCCACCTCCCTCGACGTGTACGTCGAGATGGCCGCAGCGAGAGGAGCCACCGCGTGATCGCGCCCGAGGACATCAGGACCGTCGCGATCGTCGGCGCCGGCTCGATCGGTGCCAGCTGGGCCGCGCTCGCGCTCGCCGCGGCCTCGACGTCGTCGCCACCGACCCGGCGCCCGGCGCCGAGGAGCGGCTCCGCGGAGAACCTCGCGCTGCGACTCGAGGAGCTGGACGTGACGGCGGCCGACGAGCGCACGCGGTTCACCACGGACGTCGCCGACGCGGCCGGCGGCGCGGACCTCGTGCTCGAGTGCGGGCCCGAGCGGCTCGACCTCAAGCGCGAGCTGTTCGCGGAGCTCGACGCCGCAGCCGCTCCGGACGTGCTGCTGGCCAGCAGCTCCTCCGGGCTCGCGCCGAGCGACTTCCAGAGCGGCTGCCGCCATCCCGAGCGGGTGCTGGTGACGCACCCGTTCAACCCGCCGCACCTGGTGCCGCTGGTCGAGGTCGTCGGCGGTCGGCTGACCTCCGAGGACGCCCTGGACTCGGCGATGGCCGTGATGCGCCACCTCGGCAAGAGGCCGGTCCGGCTGCGCCGCGAGCTTCCCGGCCACGTCGCCAACCGGCTGCAGGCCGCGCTGTGGCGCGAGGCCTACCACCTCGTCGGCGAGGGCGTCGTCTCCGTCGCCGACCTCGACCTGGCCATCTCCTCGGGACCCGGACTGCGCTGGGCGCTGCTCGGGCCGTTCGCGACGCAGCACCTCTCCGGTGGTCCCGGCGGGCTCGAGCACGTGCTGGAGCACCTCGGTCCGCCGATGGTGGAGTGGTGGGCCGACCTCGGGCTCGCCCGAGCTCACGCCCGAGCTCGTCGACCGCCTGGTCCGCGGGGTCCGCGACGAGCTCGGTGGGCGCGAGCGCGAGGTCACCTCCGCCAGGGACCAGGCGCTGCGCGAGCTGCTGGACACCAAGCGCCGCCTCGGGCTCGACGTCGACCCAGACGCCACAGCAGAACAGGAGTCGTGATGCTGGACCAGGGACTCGGGTCATGGCCCGCCCGCCGCGCGCGGATGACCCCGGACAAGCCGGCGCTCGTGCAGGCCGGCCGCGTCACGACGTACGCCGAGCTGGAGCACCGATCGACCAGGCTGGCGCTCGGCCTGCGGGAACGGGGGGTGGAGCGGGGCGACCGGGTGGCGTTCCTCGGCCTGAACTGCGTCGAGCTGGTGGAGACCATGTTCGCGGTGGCCAAGCTCGGCGCGGTCTTCCTGCCGGTCAACACGCGCCTGGCCCCGCCCGAGCTGCGTCACGTCCTCGAGGACAGCGGCGCGCGGCTGCTGATCTGGCAGGCCGGCTTCGAGTCCGGCGTGGAGTCCGCCGAGGTCGCCGCCCTGCGGCCTGGACGAGGTGCGGATCGTCCAGGACGACGGCGCCAGTCTCGCCCTGCTGTTCGGACCGGACGGGACCCTCGACGAGCCGGTCGCGCTCGACGACCTGTTCATGATCCAGTACACCTCCGGCACCAGCGGCCGACCCAAGGGCGTGATGCTCACCCACGCCAACATCGTCTGGAACGTCTTCAACCTGATGGTCGACATCGACCTCGGCAGCGAAGAGGTCGCGCTGGTGACCGCACCGCTCTTCCACACCGCCGCGCTCAACCAGGTGCTGTTCCCGACCCTCCTCAAGGGCGGGACCGCGCTGATCGAGGCGAGGTTCGATCCCGACCGCGCCATCGAGCTGATCGAGCAGGAGGGGGTCACCCTGCTGTTCGGGGTGACCTCGATGTACCTCGCGCTCGCCGCCACCCAGCGGTTCGCCGACGCCGACCTGAGCACCCTGCGCAGCGCACTGAGCGGCGGGGCGCCGATCCCGGAGTCGCTGCTGCACACGTGGCTCGACCGCGGACTGATGATCACCCAGGGCTACGGGCTCACCGAGTCCTCCCCCGGCGCGACGATGCTGCGGGCCGCCGACGGCGTCCGCAAGCTCGGGTCTGCGGGCACCGCCTGCTTCTTCACCGACGTCCGCGTGGTCACCCCGACGATGGACCCCGTCGCCGTGGGCGAGCCGGGGGAGGTGCTCGTCGCCGGACCCAACGTCACGCCCGGCTACTGGCAGAACCCGGCCGCCACCGACGACGCGTTCACCGACGGCTGGCTGCGCACCGGCGACCTGGCCGTGGTCGACGACGAGGGCTACCTGACGATCGTCGACCGGCTCAAGGACATGTACATCTCCGGCGGGGAGAACGTCTACCCGGCCGAGGTCGAGCAGGCCATCCACACCCACCCGGCGATCGCCGAGGCCGCCGTGATCGGCGTACCCGACGAGCGGTGGGGCGAGGTCGGCCGGGCCGTGGTCACCCTGCATGCTGGGGCAGAGCTCACGGAGGCGGAGCTGCTCGCCCACCTCGAGGGGCGGCTGGCCCGCTACAAGATCCCCAGGTCCGTCGTCGTGGTGCAGGAGCTGCCGCACAACGCGTCCGGCAAGCTGGTGAAGTCCCGCGTGAAGGAGATGCAGGAGTGACGACCTACTCCCCCAGGATCGACGTCGAGTCCGTCGAGGCGATCGACATGCACGTGCACGTCGAGCAGGACGCCGAGGGGTGCCTGGCCCTGGACCACGAGCTGATGGACGCCTCCGCGGCGTACTTCAAGGGCTCGGAGAACCGGACGCCGACCGTGGCCGACCTCGCCGAGCGCTACCGGGCCGCCGGGATGGCGGCCGTGATCTTCACGATCGACGCCACCACCGGCACCGGCCACCCCGCGCTCTCGAGCGAGGACATCGCCGCCCAGGCCGCGGAGCACGCCGACGTGCTGATCCCGTTCGGCTCGGTCGACCCCCACCAGGGGCGGGAGGCGGTGGCATCGTGCCCGTCGGCTGGTGACCGAGTACGGCGTGCGCGGCTTCAAGTTCCACCCGAGCCTGCAGGCGTTCTCGCCGGACGACCCGGAGTTCTACCCGCTCTGGGGGGCCATCGAGGCGCTCGGCGTGCCGGCGCTGTTCCACACCGGTCAGAACGGCATCGGCGCCGGCCTGCCGGGAGGACGCGGCATCAAGCTGCGCTACTCCAACCCGCTGCTGCTCGACGACGTCGCCGCCGACTTCCCCGGCCTGACCGTGATCCTGGCGCACCCGTCGGTGCCGTGGCAGGCGGAGGCCATCTCGATGGCCACCCACAAGTCGAACGTGTTCATCGACCTGTCGGGATGGCGGCCGAAGTACTTCCCCCCGGAGCTGGTCCGGGCCGCAGGTGGCATGCTGCGCTCCAAGGTGCTCTTCGGCACCGACTACCCGTTGATCACCCCGGAGCGCTGGCTCGAGGACTTCGGGGAGCTCGGGATCAAGCCCGAGCTGATGGACGGGATCTTGAAGCGCAACGCGGCGGGAGTGCTGGGACTTGGTTGAGCAGAGCGCGCCACCGACCCTGCTCTACCTGATGAAGCAGGTCGAGCTGGCGGTGCGCGCCCGGCTCGAGGAGCTCGTCCGTCCCGCGGGCCTCACCGCCCTGCAGTACACCGCGCTCACCGTGCTCGAGCGGCACCCGGACCTGACCTCCGCCCACCTCGCCCGCAACTCCTTCGTGACCGCGCAGAGCATGGCCGACATGGTCACCAGCCTGCGCGCGCAGGGGCTGATCGACCGGCACCAGGACCCCGTCGACCGGCGTCGGCTGGTGCTGTCCCTGACCGAGGACGGCAAGGCCCTGCTCGACCGCTACCGGCCGGCCGTGGTCGACCTCGAGGCCGAGATGCTCCGCGACCTGCCCGACGACCGGGCGGCCGACCTGCGCTCGGCGCTGCTGTCGTGCCGCGAGGCCCTGAACCGGACCCCGGTGCGCACTTCCGGCCAGTGAAACCAACAGGTTTCCTGAAAAATAAACCATCAGGAAACCTGTACATCTAGTGGGTCGGCGTGATTGGCTTTCGAGCCATGAGCAGCAGCCCTCTCGCCACCAGCCCGGACGTCGCCGACGCCCGCCACCGGCTCACCGCCGGGACCCTGACCGCAGCCGCCCTCGCGGTGGCCCTCGCCCAGATCGGCCTCTCGATCCCGGCCGTCCTCAACGGCATGTTCCAGCAGGACCTCGGCACCAGCTCCACCCAGCTGACCTGGATCTCGGACGCCTTCCTGGTGCCGATCACGCTCTTCGAGCTGACCTTCGGGGTCGTCGGCGACCTCTTCGGACGCAAGCGCCTGCTCGCGATCGGCGCCGTGCTGATGGCTGCCGGTGCGCTGCTGGCCTTCTTCACGCCGGGACCCGAGGCAGCGCACGGCACGCGGGTGGCCGTCCTGTTCACCGGCCAGGCCATCGCCGGCCTGGGCGCGGCCGCGATCTTCCCGACCAGCATCTCCATGCTGGCCGCCGGCACGCACACGGTGAAGGCCCGCTCGCAGGCCATCTCCGTGTGGGCCGCGGCCCTGACCGGCGCCGGGTTCATGTCGCCGGTCATCGCCGGCGCACTGGCCCGGGTGCACCACTCCGGCGGTGCGGAGGCCAGCTGGCGCTGGGCCTTCCTGTTCCTCGCCGGTCTCGCGGTGGTCAGCGCGATCGTGACGGTCGTCGCCGCGACCAACAGCTCCTCGCCGGTCGGCCGGTCGCTGGACTGGCCGGGGCAGATCACCGTCGCGGTCGCCCTGTTCGCCCTGCTGTACGGCGTCATCCAGGGCGCCGACTCCGGCTGGGGCAGCGGCGAGGTGATCGGCGCCTTCGTCCTCTCCGCGGTCTTCCTGGTGCTGTTCGTGCTGATCGAGCAGCGCACCCGACTGCCGCTGATCCAGCTCGACCTGTTCACCAACCGGATCTTCGTGGGCAGCGCGATCGTCACCGTGATCGGGATGTTCGCCTACCTCGGCACGGCGTACGCCACCAGCATCCGGCTCTCCGCCATCCAGGGGTACTCGCCGCTGAAGACCTCGATCGGCTTCGTGTGCCTGAACATCATGGGCGTGGTGCTGTTCCCGGTGAGCGCCCGGATGATCGAGCGGCACAACCCGGGCTGGACGCTGGCCGGAGGCATGGCGCTGATCGGGCTCGGCGACCTGTGGCTCGCGGCCACCCCGGCGACCAACCTGTCCATCGCCGCCGTCGCCGTGCCCCTGCTGATCATCGGTGTCGGCTTCAAGCTCTCGGTCACCTCGATCACGGTCGTCGCCGTGAACAGCGTGGAGACCTCCAAGGCCGGCATGGCCAGCGGGGCGACGAGCATGTTGCGCGACTTCGGCCTCACGCTCGGCCCGGCCATCATCGGCGCCGTCGCGCTGAGCCGGGCGGCCTCCGAGATCAGCGCGAAGGTCGCCGCCTCCCCGAGCCTGCAGGCCTCGCTGAAGACGTTCAACGCCTCCCCCGAGCACGCACCCGCCGCCCTGCGGCCGGAGCTCGAGGGTGCCGTCGAGGCGGTGAACTCCGGACCGCTCGGGGCCAACGGGGTGCCGGCGATGGTGCCCGGACCCGACGGGAAGATGGTCCCGCTGAACCCGCTCAAGGAGGTCGCGTTCCACGCGCTCTCCAACGCCTACGCGATCGGCTACCTGATCTGCGGGATCGCCGCCCTCGTCGCCGCGGTGATCGCGGTCGTGATGCTGGCGGGCCGGGTGCACACCAACGCCTTCTCCGAGGAGTG
>CAWAJJ010000014.1:0-36357 GCA_963782305.1 uncultured Actinomycetota bacterium
ATCCGCAGGGGTCGTGGGGCCCCAACCGGGTCCACCAGCTGATCGCGCCGCGCGCCTGGCGGCTGCCGTTCGAGCGCGGGTGGCGTGACCCCAACAGCGTCGGCGCCTGACTTCCACTGACCGGAAGGTCTGGCCCGGGTACGGAATAGTCAGCGGCCGATTCGGGTAGTCATTGGTATGGCTACTGTTCCGAACCTGACCCTCAATGACGGCAACACCATCCCGCAGCTCGGCTTCGGGGTGTTCCAGGTCCCGCCCGAGGACACCGCCCGGATCACCGGGCAGGCCTTCGAGGCCGGCTACCGCCACATCGACACGGCGGAGATGTACGGCAACGAGAAGGGAGTCGGCCAGGCGATCCGCGACTCCGGGATCCCGCGCGACGACCTGTTCATCACCAGCAAGCTGAACAACGGCTTCCACGAGCCTGACAAGGCACGCGCCGCGTTCGACGAGACCCTCGCCGACCTCGGCCTCGACCAGGTCGACCTCTTCCTGATCCACTGGCCGCTGCCGACGCAGTACGACGGGGACTTCGTGTCCACCTGGAAGACCCTGATCGAGTTCAAGGAGGAGGGGCGCGCCCGCTCCATCGGCGTCTCGAACTTCCAGCCCGCCCACCTCGCCCGGCTCGCGGAGGAGACCGACGTGGTGCCCGCGGTGAACCAGATCGAGGTGCACCCCTACTTCACCAACGAGGCCGCTCGCTCGGCAGACAGTGCCGCCGGGATCCTGACCGAGGCGTGGTCGCCGATCGCCCAGGGCGCCGTGCTCGACGACGACGTGATCACCAAGATCGCGGCCCAGGTGGGGCGTACGCCGGCCCAGGTCGCCCTGCGCTGGCACGTGCAGCGCGGCGACATCGTCTTCCCGAAGTCCTCGACGCCCGAGCGGATGGCCGAGAACTTCGCGCTGTTCGACTTCGAGCTCGACGACGAGTCGGTCGAGGCGATCAGCGCGCTGGACAAGGGCGAGGACGGCCGCACCGGACCGAACCCGGACACCTTCGACATGATCCCCGACTGAGCGGGCGTCGCTGACTGCGGGCCTTCGACATGCGAATGTGGCGCGTGTGACGCTGGAGCGCTGCTCCAGCCGCTCGCGCCACTTTCGCATGTCGAGGCCGCCGCCCGGAGGTCAGCCGATCGTCACCAGGATGACGTTGCTGCCCTTCTTGGTGCTCGGGTCGAACATCCGGAACCGCATCTCCCCGGAGCGCTGCGTCTGGACGTAGGTCGCGTAGGTGCCCACCCGCACCGTCGCCTGGACCCCGAAGTTCTTCCAGCTTCCGTCCTCGAAGCGCTGGACCTCGAGGGCGAGGTTGTCCGCGCCCTTGTAGGTGCCGGTCAGGTTCACCCGCTCCCCCGGGCTCGCACTGATCGGGGAGACGTCCAGCTCGATGTCGCCGTTGGCTCCCGCCTTGGGAGACGGGGATGAGCTGGCCGACTCGCTGGGCTCCTGGGTCGGCTCGGCCTTCTCGCTCTTGTCCGGATCAGGCAGCGCCGTGGTCGGCAGCGGCGTGGACGGCTCCCGTGGCGCCGAGCCCACGGGCCCAGGTGAGTCGCTCTCGTTCAGGCCGAGGGCGCGCACCACGATCGTCGTACCGAGTGCGATCACGACGCCGATGACCACCACCACGGCCAACGCCTTGAGCAGGGCATTGCGCACCTGCTCCGACCGCTCCTCTTCGTCGTCCATCCATGCCCCCGCTGGCAGTCGCTCCGGTGTGCAGTGTCGAGGTCGAATCTACCGAGTTCACGGGGTGTTCGTGGCCCGGGTCCACCGTCTGGGTGCCTCGGCGGCCGGTGGGTTGCAGGTTTCCCCGGCTAGCCGGGGATCCCTGACCTTTTCGGGTGTTGCTTCACCCGCGAACGTCAGGCAGACCCTGATAGCCCTGTCCGTTTCGCGTCCACAGCCTGCCCGCCGGTGGTGTCTTTCCACAGCACCCAAGGAAGACCGACGGAGGTACGCCGAAGGTCCGCATCCTCGACGACATGAATCACCTACTGCATTCGCTCACCGATCGGCACGGAATCTTCTTGCGAAAGGAGGCGCTCGCGGCCGGCTACACCGATCGTGCACTCGGTCGTGCTGTTCGCGCGGGGCTCATCCACCGCATCAGACAGGGTGCCTATGTCTTCGCCGAACAGTGGCGCTGTCTGGACGAGACCCAGCAGCACCTCCTGCGAGCCATGGCCGTCCTGCGCACAGCGCGCACGGACGTGGCTCTGTCGCACGTGACAGCACTCATCAAGATGGGCGCACCGGTCTGGGACCTACCGCTCGATGATGTCCATGTCACCAGGCTCGACGGCCGCGCCGGCAGAAACGAAGCCGGCGTCGTCCAGCACTCAGGGCTGATCCTCCCCGGAGATCTGACCGAGATGGACGGGATCAAGGTGACGTCTGCGACCCGAACAGCAATCGATCTCACGACGATCGCCGATGTCGAGCACAGCCTCCCTGCCATCGATCACCTGCTCCACGCGAAGGCCACGGACAAGGACCAGCTCCGCAAGAAAGCGCAGCTGTGCGATTTCTGGCCCAGCACATTGGCAACGGACCTGACGGTTCGGCTGGCGGACGCGCGGATCGAGTCCGTGGGTGAATCGCGGACCAACTACCTGTTCTGGCGTGGAGGATTGCCCAAAGCCGAGCCCCAGTTCAAGATCCGCGATGCGAGCGGCATGGTCATCGCTCGAGTTGACTTCGCCTGGCCGGAGTACGGCGTCTTCCTCGAGTTCGATGGCAAGGTCAAGTACGAGAAGTACCGCGAGGAGGGCGACACGTCGGTCGACGTCGTACTCCGCGAGAAGAAGCGCGAAGAGCGGATCTGCCGCCTGACGGGTTGGCGCTGCATCCGGATCGTCTGGGCTGACTTGTATCAGCCAGAGAAGACCATCGCGTACATCCGCGGCGTACTCGAGGGTGGCCCCGTTTACTGACCTAAGACGAACCGGACAGGGTTACTGGGCGCTGCATGACGTTTTCGGGTGAAGCAACACCCGATAACGTCAGGGATCCCCGGCTAACCGGGGAAACCTGCACCGGCCGGTGAATCCTGCAGCTGCCGGGGCTCCTCAGGGAAGTGGCAGGCGACCTTGTGCTGACTGCCGGGGGCGGTGCCGATCTGGAGGAGGAGGGGTTCCTCGGTCTTGCAGATGTCCTGGGCCTTCCAGCAGCGGGTGTGGAAGCGGCAGGCGGGGGGCGGGTTGATGGGGCTGGGGACGTCGCCCTCGAGGCGGATGCGCTCGCGCTGGTGGCGCCGGTTGGTGTCAGGCACGGGTACGGCGGAGAGCATCGCCACCGTGTAGGGGTGGCGCGGGCGGTCGTAGAGGTCGTCACGGTCGCCGATCTCCACGATCTTGCCGAGGTACATCACCGCGACCCGGTCCGAGACGTGGCGTACGACGGAGAGGTCGTGCGCGATCATCACGTAGGTCAGGTCGAGCTCCTCCTGGAGGTCCTCGAGCAGGTTGACCACCTGGGCCTGGATCGACACGTCCAGCGCCGATACCGGCTCGTCGGCGACGATCAGCTTGGGCTTGAGGGCGAGGGTCCGGGCGATGCCGATGCGCTGGCGCTGGCCGCCGGAGAACTCGTGCGGGTAGCGGTTGTAGTGCTCGGGGCTCAGGCCGACCGTCTCGAGCAGCGCCTGCACCGCCTTCTTGCGGCCACCCTCCGGCGTCACGTCCTGCAGCACGAAGGGAGCGCCGACGATCTTGCCCACCGTGTGCCGCGGGTTCAGCGAGGAGTACGGGTCCTGGAAGATCATCTGGATGTCGCGCCGCAGCGGTCGCATCTTCGAGTCGGACAGGTGGGTGACGTCGGTGCCCTCGAAGGTGACCTTGCCGCTCGTCGGCTCGAGCAGCCGCGTGATCAGCCGCGCGGTGGTGCTCTTGCCGCAGCCGGACTCACCCACGATCGAGAACGTCTCGCCGCGGCGTACGTCGAAGTTGACGCCGTCGACCGCCTGGACGGCGCTGGTGGACTTGCGCAGGAACCCCGCGGAGATGGGGAAGTGCTTGACCAGGTCCTCGACCTCGAGCAGGTTCTCCTGCACGCGGTCCGGGGTGCGGGACGCGTGCCGCGTCGGTCCCGCGACCTGCGCGGAGTCGGCCGGAGCGTCGGCCCGGGAGTCGGTCGGAGCCGTGTCGACCGGGTCGGTGTCTGAGGTAGTCACGAGAGCCTCGGGGTGATCTCCTGCGCCCAGATCTGCTGGCGCTCGGCGGGCGGGATGTGGCAGGCGACGAAGTGGTCGCTGCTGTTGTCGACCAGGTCAGGGCGCTCGACCAGGCAGGCGGAGCCTACCCGGGGCTGGTAGTCGCAACGGGGGTTGAACGCACACCCCTTCGGCACCCGGATCAGGCTGGGCGGGGTGCCCTTGATCGGCATCAGCCGGTCGGTCGGCGCCTTGTCGAACCTCGGCATCGAGCCGAGCAACCCCCAGGTGTAGGGGTGCTCGGGCTGGTTGAAGAGCTTCTCGGCGGCGCCGTACTCCGCGGCGCGCCCGGCGTACATCACGAGGATGTCGTCGGCGAGCTCGGCCACCACCCCGAGGTCGTGGGTGATGATCACCACCGCGGAGTTGAACTCCTTCTGCAGGTCCCGGATCAGGTCGAGGATCTGTGCCTGCACGGTGACGTCGAGAGCCGTGGTCGGCTCGTCCGCGATCAGGAGGTCGGGGTCGCAGGACAGGGACATCGCGATCATCGCGCGCTGCCGCATGCCCCCGGAGAACTGGTGGGGATAGGCGTCGACGCGTTGGCCGGGCTCGGGGATCCCGACCCGGTCGAGCATCTCGATGGCGTGCGCGCGGGCGGCCTTCTTGGAGACCTTGTTGTGGATCCGGTAGGCCTCGATGATCTGGTTGCCGACCGTGTAGAAGGGATGCATCGAGGACAGCGGGTCCTGGAAGATCATCGCCATCTTCTTGCCGCGCAGGTGCCGGATCTGCTCGTGGCCGGCGCCGACGAGCTCCTCCCCGTCGAGCTTGATCGACCCGGAGATGCGGGCGTTCTTCGCGTTGTGCAGGCCCATCACGGCCATGCTGGTGACCGACTTGCCAGAGCCGGACTCCCCCACGATTCCGAGGGTCTGGCCGCGCGCCAGGTGGAAGGACAGTCCGTCGACCGACTTCACGACCCCGTCGTCGGTGGTGAAGTGCACCCGGAGGTCGTTCACGTCGAGGTAGGGGATGCCGCCGGGCGAGGACGTGCCGCGGGCTTCTGGGGTCAATGTGGTCATCGCGAGCGCACTCTCGGGTCGAGGACGGCGTACATGAGGTCGACGATCAGGTTGCACAGCGCCACGAAGACGGCCGTGACGAGCACCACCGCGAGCACCGGCGGCAGGTCGTTGGCCAGGGTGGACTTGATCGCGTACTGACCCAGCCCGGGCAGGCCGAAGACGACCTCGGTGAGCACGGCGCCACCGATGAGCAGGCCGAAGTCGAGGCCGAAGATCGTCACGATCGGGGTCAGCGCCGAGCGCAGGCCGTGCTTGACCACGACGGTCCTCTCGGGGAGCCCCTTGGCTCGCGCCGTGCGGATGTAGTCCTCACCCATGGTCTCGAGCATGCCAGCCCTGGTGAGTCGTGCGTACTGCGCGGAGAACAGCAGCGCCAGCGTGGTCCACGGCAGGATCAGGGCGTGCGCCCACTTCAGCGGGTTCTCGCTGAGGGAGACGTACGACGCCCCCGGTGGCGTCCAGCCGAGCTTGTAGCTGAACAACGCCAGCGAGACGAGGCCGGTCCAGAAGATCGGCAAGCGAGACACCCGCCAGCGCGAGGGTCATGGCGGCCCGGTCGAAGAGGGTGCCCCGCTTCAACGCCGAGATGACGCCGATGGAGATCCCCATGACCAGCCAGATGATCGCCGCGCCCACGGCGAGGGAGAAGGTCACCGGGAACCTCTTCAGGATCTCGGGCAGCACAGGTTGGCTGTTGATGAAGGAGTAGCCCAGGCACGGCGCGGGGCAGTGGTCGACTCCAGCGCCGGTGATGACGTCCTTGCCGAACACGACGCCCTTGAGCCAGTCCCAGTACTGCACCGCGATCGGGTCGTAGAACCCCAGCGACTTCGCGGCGGCGTGCAGCTGCTCCGGGGTGGGGGACCTGCCCACGTAGCGCGCCGCCATCGACTCAGGGCTCGAGCCGGCGATGCGCGGGATCAGGTAGAAGATCGCGAACGTGATGATGCTGATCACGATGACCAGTCCGACCGCGGCAAAGAGGCGTCGGATGATGTAGCTGACCAAGTTCTCGGCTGGGTGGCCGGCCCCCGGAATCCCGGGGACCGGCCACCTACGCCCTCACCTACCTTCGGTGTGGATGGGACCTATGCGAGCTACTGCTTCACGCCCATGGAGGCGTAGTCGTACTGACCACTGAGGGCGTCGTTGACGAACACGTTCGTCGTGTTCTTGCCCCGCAGCAACACACCCTTGGCGTAGATGCCGGGGTAGATGAACGCGTTCTCCATGACCAGCTTGTCGATCTGGGTCGAGAGGTCCGCACGCTTGTCCGCGTCAGGCTCCACCGCGAGCTGGTCGAGCAGCTTGTCGACCTCAGGGAGCCGGACAGCGAAGTTGGCTGAACCACCCTCCGGGTTGATGACCCGGCTGTCGGTGATCTGGGAGAGGAAGCCATACCCCGTGGGCCAGTCAGCACCCCAGCCGTAGACACAGATGCCGACCTTGTTGGCCACCACGTAGGACGGCTTGCCACAGGTCTCCGAGCTGTACCCGGTGGCGTCCAGCGGCTTGACGTTGAGCTTGATGCCGACCTTGCCGAGCGACTGCTGGAAGGCGACTGCAACGGCCTTCTCCTTGTCGCGGCCGGAGCGGTAGCCGATGGTGATCTCGAAGCCATCGGGCTGACCGCACTTCTTCAGCTCTGCCTTGGCCTTGTCGACCTGCCCGTCCGGGTGAGTCGTCTGGCCGTAGATGTCGGACTTCTCGTATCCAGGGATCGTGGGCGGCAGGACGGTGCTCGCGATCTCGCCGCCGGCGAACTTGCCACCGTAGGCGTTCTGGTAGAGCTTCGGGCTCATCGCGTACATGACCGCCTTGCGGCAGTCGATGTTGTCGAGCGGCTTGACCGTGCCGATGATCTGGCTGAACCAGAGGAAGCCACCGATCGGGTTGTCGGCCCGCGCCTGGAGGTCAGGCTGCTGCAGCACCTTGGGAAGAGCCGCCGACTGGACGCCGGTGCCCGCGATGTCGAGGTCCTGGTCGCCGGCGATCAGCTGGTTGTCCAGGTCGTCGGCCTGCAGGCCGAGCTTGATGTCGATCTCGTCCGGGAGCGCCTTGCGGTTGGGGTCGGTCTTGGCGTCCCACATCGGGTTGCGCACGAGAACGCCGCCGCGAGAGACGTCCGCGTTGCCCTTCCACATGTAGGGGCCGGACGACATCGGGTGGGTCGTGTACTTGGTGCCGGTGTCCGCCGCAGGGGGGACGGGTGCGGTCTGCGGAAGCGCGGCGAGGTAGTCGAACTCCGCGAACGGCTCCTTGAGGTGGAACACGATCGTGGAGTCGTCCGGCGTCTCGATCGCCGAGGAGATGTCCGCGTCCTTGGGACCCTTGTAGGGACCCTTGTAGTCCTTCGGCCAGTTCAGCAGGGAGGCGAAGTACTGCGGGCCGAGCTTCAGCACCGCGGTGTCGAAGGTGCGTGCGACGGCGTAGGCCACCAGCTTGCTGGTGATCGGCGTGCCGTCCTCCATCTTCAGGCCCTTCTGGAGGGTGTAGGTCCAGGTCTTCCCGCCCTCGGAGGACTTGCCGAGGTCGGTGGCCAGGTCGGGGACCAGCTCGAGGCTTGCCTTGCCGGGTGCCGGCTTGAACATCACCAGCGAGCGCGAGTAGTTGCGCGCCATGTTCCAGGAGTAGGCGTAGTAGGTGTTGCCCGGGTCGAAGCTGTCACCCCAGGTGGTGCCGAGCGCAGCCTTGAGGGTGCCACCCTTCGAGTCGGACGGGTCGACCACCGCGTCGGTGGCCTTGTTGCTCAGCTTCGGCTCGGAGCCTCCGCCGCCGCCACTGTCCTTGGAGGTGGAGCCGCAAGCACTCAGCCCGAGTGCCGCGACGATGGCCAGTGCCACCATCGCTCTCTTACGCTTGATGCGCATCTTCAGTACCTTTCTTTCCGACCGCGAGATTGCGGCTGTTCACGTGCCTGATGGGTCATCGGCTCCTGGGATCGAACGCATCACGCAGCCCGTCCCCGAAGAGGTTGAAGGCCAGGACCGTCAAGAAGATCGCCAGGCCCGGCCAGAACATGAAGTGCGGCAATGTGTAGAAGACGACCGCGTCCGTGAGCATGCCGCCCCACGTCGGGGTGGGCGGCGGCACGCCGACCCCGAGGAACGACAGGGCCGCCTCGAACAGGATGTTCGTCGGGATGATGAGCGTCGCGTAGACGAGGATCGGCGCCAGCAGGTTGGGCAGCAGCTCGGTGAACAGGATGTAGGGCCGCTTCGCGCCGAGGCTGCGTGCGGCCTCGACGTACTCGCGTTCTCGCAGCGAGATCGTCTGTCCACGCACGATGCGACCGATGTAGGGCCAGTTGAAGAACCCGATCACGAAGATCAGCAGGCACAGCCTCAGCGAGGCACCGGAGAGGCCGAAGGCCTTGTCGGGGAAGACTCCGGACAGGGCGATCGCGAAGATCAGCAACGGGAAGGCCAGGAACATGTCCATGATCCGGCTGAGGATCGCGTCGACCCAGCCGCCGAAGAAGCCCGAGATGATGCCGATCGTGGTGCCGATCACGACCGAGAGCAGCGTGGCGAGGAGCGCGATGAGCAGCGAGACCCGCGCGCCGTAGATGACGCGGCTGAAGATGTCGCGGCCGGTGACCGGCTCGACGCCCATCGGGTGCTGCCAGCTCATGCCGCCGAAGGTGCCGTAGGGGCCGATCGCCGGATCGACCAGGTCGGAGTGGAAGACGTTCGGGTCGCCGCCGGTGATCTTGACGATGAGCGGCGCGAAGATCGCGACCAGCACCAGGAAGATGATGAACACCCCGCCGGTGAGAGCGACCTTGTCCTTGCGCAGCCGCCCCCAGGCGATCTGGGTGAGCGAGCGGCCCTCGATCTTGCCCTCGCCCGCGAGCACCGCCTCTGGGGCGGACGTCGCTGCGCTCGGCTCTTCCAACGTGCTCAGGACGGCCTCCCAGGATCGCTGCGGGCTGGAGAAACAGGCCGCCGGATGTAGCGGCCGCACTTAACCTCGTCCTGCCGCCCTCACGGGTCAAGAGGCCATGCCCCCTGTTGCAGAATCGTGACCGCGCCATGCAGCGGGGTAAGGGTTACCTCGGTTCGAGCACGACGACCGGGATCTCGCGGTCGGTCCACGACTGGTAGGAGTCGTAGTCGCTGTAGAGCGCGACCAGCCGTGGCCACAGCGCGGCGCGTTCCTGCGCTCCCGCGGTGTGCGCACGCATCGCTCGCCGGTCGCCGCGGATCTGCACGTGCACCTGGGGATCCGCCTCGATGTTGCGGTACCAGAGCGGGTGCTTCGGACGGCCGGCCTGCGAGGCCACCACGACCACGCGATCGCCGTCGCGGAGGTAGACCAACGGAGTGGTGCGCAGCTTCCCGGTCTTCCGTCCCCGGTGCTCCATCAGACAGATCGGCACCGGGTTCCTCCAGGCGGCACCGACACGCCAGGTGCCCCCGATCCGGCCACGGGTGAGCTGGTAGACGCGCACGTTGACTGCCGACATCGCCCGGATCACCTTGCGGGCGAACTCACCGTCGAGCCCCTCGGGCTTGGAGTCCATCACAGGCCTCGCTTGAAGACGACATCCTCGACCAGCGATCGCGAGCGCCAGCCGTCCGGCGTACGCACGAGCTCGTGGTGGTAGATCCCGCCGAACTCCACGATCAGCTCGGTGCCGTCGGCCTGGGGCAGTCCCATCGGGTTGTAGAAGTACGCCGCGACCGTGGCCGCGTCGCCGTCCACCTGGCTGTCGACCTGGCCGAGCAGGTGCATCCGCTGCGGGAAGATCGGCAGCATCTCCGCGAGCCAGGGCTTGATCTCGTCGTACGCCGCTGCGATGCCGCCGCTGGCCGTGTAGTCGATCTGCGCGTCGGGGGTGAACACGTCGTCGAGCCGGTCCCACTCCCCCGTGTCGATCGCGCGGGTGTAGCGGGTGAGCAGTGCCTCGATCTCGAGGCGGTCGGAGATCTCTTCCAGGTCCACCCGGCCCACTCTGGCAGAAAACTGGAACACGTTCTATATTTCGACCAGCTCACTACCGAAAAAGAGGAGAGCGATGCGTTTCACCTATGCCGAGGCCATGACCCACGTGGAGTACTACGCTCCCCTGGCGCAGGCGGCGGAGGCAGCCGGCTACACCTCGATGACGGTCGCGGACTCCCTGATCTACCCGAAGGAGTCGGACTCGACGTACCCCTACACCGACACCGGCGACCGGGAGTTCCTCGCCGACAAGGCGTTCATCGAGACGATGATCCTGGTGACGCACCTCGCTGCGCTGACGACCACGCTGCGGTTCACGCCGTTCGTGCTCAAGCTCCCGGTGCGACCGCCCGTGCTCGTCGCCAAGCAGGCGAGCTCGGTCGCCTACCTCAGCGACAACCGCCTGGGCCTCGGCGTCGGGCTGTCCCCGTGGCCGGAGGACTTCGTGGCCCTGGGCGTTCCGTGGGAGCGCCGCGGCAAGCGGATGGACGAGTGCATGGACATCCTGCGCGGGCTCACCAGCGGCGAGTTCTTCGGGTACGACGGTGAGTTCTTCCAGATCCAGGAGATGAAGCAGACCCCGGCGCCGAGCGAGAAGATCCCGCTCCTCGTGGGCGGTCACGCAGATGCCGCGCTGCGCCGCGCCGTACTCAAGGGAGACGGGTGGATGCACGCCGGTGGCGACGGCGAGGAGCTCGACCGCCTGCTCGTGCGGCTGGCCGAGATCCGCAAGGAGGAGGGCGACACCCGCGACGACTTCGAGGTGCACGTCATCTCCTACGACGCCTACGACCTCGACGGCATCAAGCGCCTCGCGGACAAGGGCGTGACGGACTGCATCGTCGGGTTCCGGGTGCCCTACATCATGGGTCCGGACACCGAGCCGCTCGCGACGAAGATCGAGAACCTCGAGAAGTACGCCCACTCGATCATCAGCAAGGTGAGCCTGTGACCGAGGTTTCGACAGGCTCAACCGGCGGGACGCGGCGTCGGTGCCTTCACCGAGGCGGTCGCCGAGGCCGAGAAGCTGATCGCGAACCCGCCGTTCGAGGCCTCCGAGCAGGACCTCGCGGAGGGCTTCGACTACCTCGCGGGCAGCATCAGGTCCTCGCTGCAGATGGCCTTCGACTACGACCTGGACAACCCGGTACTGATCAACCCCACGCACCAGTACGCCCGCCAGGGACTCGACAACCCCGACGCGGTCTACTTCAACGCCTACCTGACCGGCGACGCGTCGTACCTCGTCACCGGGGTGCGCGGCACCACCGCCGACCTGTCCTTCCAGGTGATGGACGGGACCTACTCCTCGGAGGGTGCCCCGAGCACGGTCGCGGCGTTCGACGACCGGGAGCTCGAGGTCGCCGAGGACGGCAGCTTCGAGTGGCGCTTCGGCCCCGAGCTCGGGCTGAAGAAGGGCAGCACGCTGATCGTCCGGGAGGTGTACGACGACTGGACGACCGAGGACCGCGGCACGATCCGGATCCAGCGACTCGACACCGCCGGCCAGGCGAGGCAGGCCCCGAGCCGCGAGCGCATCGCCAAGAGGTACGGCGTGGCCGCCAAGATGCTGATCGGGCGGATCAACACCTGGTTCGCGTTCCCGGAGTGGTTCACCTACAAGGAGCCGGTGAACACCCTCACCGTGCCCAAGTCGACCCCCGGCGGGCTTGCCTCGCAGTTCTCCTCGATCGGGCACTACGACCTGACCGACGAGCAGGCGATGATCGTCACCGTCCCGGTCGCCGAGTGCGCCTACCAAGCCATCCAGATCGGCTCCCGGTGGTACATCTCCACCGACTACGAGGACCACCAGACCTCGCTGAACAAGTCGCAGTCCCACGCCGACCCGGACGGGAAGTACCGCTACGTGATCAGCGAGCGCAACCCCGGCATCGCCAACTGGCTGGAGACCTGCCACCACCCCCAGGGCGTGATGATGCTGCGCTGGCAGCGGCTCGCCCGCGACCTCACCGAGGCCGACGGGCCCACCGTCGAGGTCGTCGCGTTCGACGAGCTGGCCACCCACCTGCCCCACCACCAGGAGAACCAGATCTCCGCCGACCAGTACACCGCCCGCATCGCCGACCGCCAGGTCGGCATCGCCAGAAGGATGATCTCTTGACTGACTCACCGCAGCTGCTCGCAGGCAAGGTCATCGTCCTGTCCGGGGTCGGACCGGGACTGGGCCGTTCGCTCGGCGAGGAGGCGGCCAAGCTCGGCGCCGACCTGGTCCTCGCGTCGCGGACCCAGAAGCGACTCGACAAGATGGCCGAGGTGGTCCGCTCGCACGGCCGCAAGGCGCTCGTCGTACCCACCGACATCAACGACGAGGAGGGCTGTCAGCACCTCGTCGACGCAGCGCTGGCCGAGTTCGGCAAGGTCGACTGCCTGATCAACAACGCGTTCGCGATCCCGCCGATGGACCCGCTGACCACCATCAAGCACGACGACCTGCGGGCGTCCCTGGAGACCAACGCGTTCGCACCGCTGCGCCTCTCGACGCTGTTCGCCGACGCCCTCGCCGAGACCCCCGACAAGCCCGGTGGCTCGATCATCATGGTGAACTCCGCGGTGCTGCGGCAGTCGCAGCTCGAGTTCGGCGGCTACAAGGTCAGCAAGGGCACGCTGGTCCACATCGCCTCGGCACTGTCGACCGAGCTCGGGCTGCGCGGCATCCGCGTGAACACGGTGGCCCCGAGCTGGATCTACGAGGACGTCAACAAGGCCTACTTCGACTGGATGGCCGAGGAGCGCGGGGTCACGCACGACGTCATCTACACCGAGATCGCCGACCGCACCGACCTCAAGCGCCTCGCCACGCCCGAGGAGGTCGCGAAGGCGACGCTGTTCCTCGCCTCCGACCTCGCCTCCGCGGTCAGCGGCATCACCCTCGACGTGAGCTGTGGAGAGTTCCATGGCTACTAGGACCCGCGAGGACCTCGGAACCTACGACGACATCGCGGCGGCCGCCGTACGCACCACCGGGCTCGAGGACTTCGGCGGCACCGCCCACGAGGAGGGGCTGCGGCTCCTCTGCGAGGACATGGCCGAGCACGGCGGGCTGACACCCGAGGGCTTCTACATGCAGCGCACCTTCATCAAGAGTGCGCTCGTGGGCAGGTTGCTCTCCCAGAACGGCTTCAAGGAGCACCCGGCGTACGCCGACGTGCCGATCGAGCGACCGATCTTCGTCTGCGGCCTGCCCCGCACCGGCACGACCGCGCTGCACCGCCTGCTCAACGCCGACCCGATGCACCAGGGGCTGGAGCTGTGGCTGACCGAGGTGCCGCAGCCGCGCCCGCCCCGGGAGACATGGAGCGACAACCCGATCTATGAAGCCCTCAACTCGGCGTTCTCCGAGCACCACATCGAGAACCCCGAGTTCATGGGGATCCACTTCATGGACGCCTCCTCGGTCGAGGAGTGCTGGCGGATCCTGCGGCAGACCGGGCAAGTCGATCGGCTACGAGTCGCTCGCCTACGTCCCGGAGTACTCCGCCTGGCTGGAGAAGCAGGACTGGACCGACGCCTACGAGCGGCACAAGGCCAACCTCCAGCTGATCGGTCTCAACGACCCCGAGAAGCGCTGGGTGCTGAAGAACCCGTCCCACCTCGTCGGCGTCGACGCGATCATGGCGGTCTATCCGGACGCGCTGATCGTGCAGCCCCACCGCGACCCCGTCGTGGCGATCGCGTCCGCGTGCTCGCTCTCGGCCGAGGCGACCAAGGGCTGGTCGACCACCTTCGTCGGCGAGACCATCGGCCGCACCCAGCTCGACATGCTCAGCAAGGCCGTCGCACGCTACGAGCGCGAGCGGGCCAACCATCCGGCCGAGCAGTTCCTCGACGTCGACTACAAGGAGTTCGTGACCGACCCCGTCGGGACCACGAAGGGCATCTACGACTCCTTCGGGCTCGAGTGGACCCCCGCCGTCGACGAGGCCGTCACGGCACTCGACGCCGAGTCGAAGCAGGGCGGCCGGCGGCCGTCGCACAAGTACGACCTCGGCGACTACGGGCTCACCGAGGACGAGGTCCGGGCAGCGTTCGCCTGATCCCCTCGGGTCGTGAGTCTCACGACGCGCCCTAGCGCGTCGTGGGACTCACGACCGGTTCAGAAGGGGTACGACGGGGGCTCGGCCCGGGCGGTGATCCAGCGGGTCTCGGTGAACGCCTCGATGTTGGCCGCGGCGCCGCCGAAGCGGGAGCCCGTGCCCGAGGCGGCGACTCCACCGAAGGGCGCGTTGGCCTCGTCGTTCACGGTCTGGTCGTTGATGTGCACGATCCCGGTGGGGATCCGGTCGGCCAGGGCCAGCCCGCGCATGACGTCGCGGGTGACGATGCCCAGCGAGAGGCCGTAGTCGCTTCGCCGAGCCATCTCCACGGCCTCGTCCTCGTCGGCGATCCGGGTCACCGGGGCGACCGGGCCGAAGATCTCCTCGGCGAACGCCGGGTGGTCGGGGGTGACCTCGGAGAGCACGGTCGGGCGGTAGAACAACCCGTCGTACGACGCACCGGCCGCGGCCTTCGCCCCCGCGTCGGTCGAGGCCGTGACCAGGCCGTGGATCTTGTCGCGCTGCCCCTCGTCGATGACCGGCCCGAGCGCGACCTGCTCGGTCGCCGGGTTGCCGACTGGCAGGTGGTTCGCCTTCTCGGCGAGCGCCTCGACGAAGTCGTCGTAGATCCGATCGGCGACGAGGTGCCGCCCGGTGGTCATGCAGATCTGGCCCTGGTGGAAGAACGAGCCCCACGCGGCGAGGTTCACCGCCTGCTCCACGTCGGCGTCGTCGAGCACGAGCATCGCGGAGTTGCCGCCGAGCTCGAGGTGCGCGCGCTTGAGGTGCTTGCCGGCCGCCTCGCCGACGAGGCGTCCGGCCTGGGTGGAGCCGGTGAACGAGATCACCCGGACGTGGGGATCGGCCACCATCGCCTGGCCGACCTCGGACCCGCCCGGAAGCAGCTGGAGCACGCCTGCCGGCAGCCCGGCCTCCTGGAAGACGCGCACGATGTTCACGCCACCGGTCACCACCGTGCGCGGGTCGGGCTTGAGCAGCACCGCGTTGCCCAGGGCGAGCGCCGGCGCGACCGAGCGGATGCTCAGGATCAACGGCACGTTGAACGGCGAGATGACCGCGACGACCCCGGCCGGGACCCGCTTGGCCATCGAGAGCCGGGGCTGCTCGCTCGGCAGGATCTCGCCGAGGGAGGCACCCGGAAGGCCGGCCGAGGCGTAGCACTCCTCGGCCGCCACGTGCAGCGCGAAGCCGGCCATCCCCGGGACGGCGCCCACCTCGCGCACGTTCCAGTCGGACAGCTCCTCGCCGTGCTGGGTGAACAGGTCACCGGCCTTGCGGAGCACGGCGGCCCGCTGCGTGTGCGGCAGCGCCGCCCACTCCTGCTGCGCCCGCGGACGCGGAGGCCGAGGCCGCCGTGACGTCGTCGGGGCCGGCCCGGCCGGTGCGACCCAGCTCGGCACCGGTGGCGGGCTCGATGATGGCCCCGTCGCCCGCCGAACCCGGTTTCCAGTCCCCGTCGACGAAGATGTTCCCGGCCCAGTCGGCCCCGTCCAACAGTCCGCTCTTCAGCTCTGTGTCACTCATCTCTGCACCCTACGACCGGGGGCGTGAGCGGTCACGGACACGGACCATGCCGGCCAGCGTCGCGACGTACGCCGAGCCGTCCGGCGCCAGGGTGATCGCGGCGTAGTGGTTGTTCATCAGGGTGCCCGTTCCGGTGCGCACGCTGAAGGCGGTGCGTCCGGTGCGGACGTCGATCGCGGTGAGGTACCACGCCGCGACGCCCCACCAGCGTCGGTCGTTTCGTGTAGGCGTAGACCAGCCCGGTGGCCAGCGACGCCTTCGCCACCGAGGTGGGTGCGACCTCCGAGCTGGTCCAGGCGACCGAGCACCGGTCGCCGTCGAGGTCGACGCGTGCGAGGCCGGGCGTGGTGGCCCGGCCGAGCAGCGTGCTGGTCGGTCCGGAGTAGCCGTAGTTGTTCTCGACGATCACGCCGTCCCCGACGGAGACCAGCGAGTTCTCGGTCGCGCTCCGACCCTTGCCGAACACCGGCGCCCGGCAGACCTGCCGGCCCGTCCCGGTGTCGTAGAACGCGACGTTCATCCGTGGCTCCGCGTTGTCGGTGATCGCCACGCGGCCACCCGGGAGGATCGTGGGCGTCGTGCCGCTGCCGCGGGTGAGCTGCCCCGGCTTCTGCCGGGTCCCGCGGTCGTACGCCGTCCGCCACGCGACCTCTGGCCTGCCCGACGCGTCGGCCCGCATCCGGTAGAGCGCGTCGACCGTCACGACGTAGACGCCGCCTTCATCGACCGCGAGCGAGTTCGCCACCTCCTCACCGAGGTCGTGCACGGCGACCCGCCCGCTGGCGGGGTCGACGGTGCCGACGCGGCCGTCCTGGGTGACGAACCAGATCCGTCCCGACCAGTCCGGCATCAACGCGATCAGGCAGTCGCTCGCCGGGACTGCCTCGGCGACCGGGTAGTCGCGGGTGACCCGCAGCCGTGGCTGTCCGGACGAGTCGGAGGTGGCGACCTGGAGGATGTGCCGGTCGGTGGTGGCGACCACCGCGCGGTCGGACGTGTCGAGGTAGAAGTAGGCGCCGGCGCAGAGGTTCTCCCACGGCCTCTTGCCCGGCACATCGGGCCTGTCCGGCAGCCGTCGGGTCGCCAGCGGACGCATGGTCTCGCGGTCGAGCACGTGCAGGACGGGACCCTCGAGGTCACCGCACAGCGCGACCAGCCGCTCGTGCGTGTCGAAGGCCAGCGTGGCGCACTCCTCGAGGCCCAGCCACGCCGTGTCGACCTCGGGACGGTCGCCGAGCGGCCCGGCGCCCTGGTAGGCGTCGGTCGCCCAGCCGTCGTTGTGCATCGAGCTGCTGCCGTTCGCTGCCAGGAAGGGATGCTGCGGCACGTCCACGGTGACGGGCCGAGCCGTCGCCGCCTTCCCGGTGTACGACGGGGTCACCAGCAGGCCAGGTCCCGGCGGGATCGGCAGCCGACCGTCCGGGATGACCAGCACCGCACCGGCGACCACGGCCACCGTGAGGGCGAGCAACCCGGTCACCCGCCAGGGATGCGCAGGCCGGAGGGCGCGCCGGACCACGGGCAGCAGCAGGGCAACGAGCAGGGCGACGAGCACCCAGGGGCCGAGGGCGACGAACAGCGCCACCACCAGGAGCCACCACAGGGTTCGCCGCACCCGGTGAGACTAGGGCCCGCCCCAGGAGCAGCGGGGGAATCAGCCGGCGTCAGCGCGCGAGGCACGCAGTGCGCGCAGTCCCCAGGAGCCGAGCACCGCGGCGATCAGCACGTTGACCACGATCAGCACCCCGTGCGCGACGAAGTAGCCGGTCGGTCGGTCCTCATCGGTCTGGATGAGCGCCTTGGTGAACTGCGCGTAGGTGACGACGTTCCAGACGGCGACGGCCAGGAGGACGAGGGCGTGCTTGCGTTCGAGCTTCACCCGGTCAGCGTAGAAGGGTGCTCACCCGGCGTACGCCGGGGCCCGTGAGCCGTGCTCGCAGGAGGCCATGAAGACCTTGAGGAAGATGTCCGCCACGTCGACCGGCTCGCCGCCGGCGGTCCGCTCGTGGGCCGCGCCCAGGAGCCCCTCGATCAGCTCGAGGAGCCGTTCCCCGTTGACGGAGACGCGCGCCAGCATGCTGACCTGCTCGTCGTTGAGCTCACCCGCGTCGCCGGACAGGAGCACCTCGGTGTAGCCGATGACGCTGGTGAGGGGGGTACGCAGCTCGTGGCTGATCGAGGAGAAGAGCTCGGCGCGGTGATCGGCCTCGTACTGGTCGAGCAGCTCCGGCTCCTGCTGCACCTGGCGCCGGTTCCTGCGGCGGCGGATCGAGCTCGCGGCCGGGGTGTTGACGTCCGACGAGCGTCGGCGGGACGTCACAGGATCGCCGTCTGGAGCGGGGGGTGAGCAGACAACATGCTCCCCATCCTCGTCTCGCCCGGCAGGGTCCACGAGGTGCGAAGGAGCGGTCTCGACTAGTACGCAGGTGCCATCCAGTCGGGGGCGCTCTCGGCGTACGGCATCCAGCAGGTGACGGTCGTGCCCTCCTTCGAGCTCGCGATCCGGCACCACCCGCCGGCGACCACGGCACGGTCGCGCAGGTTCGCCAGGCCTCGGTGTCCCGGGCGGGACGAGGCCCCCTCGACGTCGAACCCGGTGCCGTCGTCGGCGACAGTGACCTGGACCCCGTCCAGGCCGGGATCGACCCGGACCTCCACCCGGCTCGCGTTCGCATGGTTGCGCGCGTTGATCAGCGCCTCCTTGACGATGCGCAGGGCCTGGACCCGGTTGGTCTGCGCGAGAGTGCTGCGTCCGTCCCAGCGGGACTCGTCGACCACGATGGAGTAGTCGACGTCGCTGTGCTCGAAGAGGTGGTCGGCGGCCTCGCGCAGCAGCTTGGACAGGGGCAGCGACAGGTCCGTCGTCTCCAGGTCGAAGAGCAGGTCACGCAGGCCGCCGCTGACGGACTCCACCATCTTCTGGAGCTGGTCGACGGCCGGCACGAGGTCGGGAGATGCCTCGGCGACCTGGCGGCGCAGCAGTCCCAGGCGGAGGTCCATGGCCGCCAGAGACTGGACGGAGTCGTCGTGGACGTCGGCCGCGATCCGCGCCCGCTCCTCCTCCTGCGCCATCACCAGACGGCGCGAGAGGTCCCGTCGCTGCGCGGCCACCTCGCGCAGCCGGTCCGCCGCCACGAACCGTTCCAGTGCCAGGGAGACGTTCTCGCTCACGGCCAGGACCAGTGCCTGCATCTGGCCGTCGAACTCGTCGGGGCTTCGTGCGTAGAGCGCCAGCACCGCGACAGTCCGACCGGCCTGACGCAACGGCAGCGTCGCCGACGACTGGATCCCGAACTCTCGAGCCAGGTCCCGCAGCCCCCGGGTCGACGGGTCGTCCCGAAACTCCGTGCTGAACACGGCCCGGCCCTCGCGCAGGGCGCGGGCGGAGGGCCCTCGGCCCTCCTCGACGCTGGGGTCGAGGGTGAGCTCGAGCCGGTCGAGGAACTCCTCGAGGCCGCCGCTGGCGGCAGCACGCCGGACCACACCGTGGTCGTCGATCCTGGCGATCCAGGCGCCGAGGTAGCCCGCCTTGACCGCGATCCGACAGGTCTCGGAGAACAGCGCCGACTCGTCGGGTGCCCGGACGATGGCCTCGTACATCTCGACCAGGGAGAGGTACGCCCGGCTCACGTACTCGAGATGGGCCTCCCGCGCTCGCCTCTGCGTGATGTCCCAGACAGCGACAGCGACTCGGACGCCGTCCTCGGTGTCCAGGGGCGTCAGGCGGACCTCGACGGGGAAGGTGCTCCCGTCACGGCGTACGGCGTCGTGCTCGTCGCCGGCCACCGAGCCGGCCGGGAGGATGACCTCGAGGGGTTGCCCCACCAGGTCGTCGGAGCGATGGCCGAAGAGCTCGACAGCAGGGTCGTTGGCGTAGGTGATCGTCCCCTCCGGGTCGACCGCCACGACTGCCCGGGGCGCCGCCCGCAGCACCGCGTAGACGGCCGCGGCCTGGGGGCCGTCAGCGGGGCTCGAGCTCATCACCGGCCTCCCGACTGCTGGGGCCCTCACGTTACGCCGCGCCGTCGCGGGGACCGGCCAGCCCGCCGCGTGCCTCCGTCAGCTCCGCCAGCACCTCGGCCGCGCACGGCACCGCGAGGATGACCTCACCCCCAGCGATGCGGGCGAGCAGGTCCGGCAGGACCGCCCCGATCCGGCCCTTGACCAGGTAGCCGCTCACCCCGGCGTGCACCATCGAGCGCACGGTGTGGGTCGCGGAGTCGGCCGACACCGCGACCACCGTGGGAGCACCCGGCCCGCCCAGGACGGAGCGGACCAGCTCCGGACCGCCACCAGGCATGCGCACGTCGACCACCACCACGTCTGGCCGCGCCTCGGCGACCTGGCGAGCGAACCCCGCCCCGCTCGTGGCGGTCAGCACGACGTCGAACCCGGGATCGACCTCGAGGACGTCGACGAGTGCACTCCGGAAGACCGCATCGTCGTCGGCGACTGCCACACGGATCGGGCGCACAGGTCTCCTTCGTCCGGGGATGTCCTACATGGTCTGAGGATTCCGCTCGGGCCGGAACCTCCTGCGGCACTACCAGGTCTAGTACCTTGGCACCAGGCACCCACTCGAGCCCGGGGTGCCCTCGGACCACGGGGGCCATCGTGCGAACCTCAGCTGATGCAGGCGATCGCAGCGACGAGGCCGTGAACGCCGTCCGGGTCCTGATCGTCGACGACCACGAGGTCCTCGCCTCGAGCCTCGCCCACGTGCTCGACACCGAGCCCGATCTCCACTGCGTCGGCGTCGCCAGCACCCTGGCCAAGGCTCGGGCGATGATCCCGACCACCTCGCCCGACGTGCTGCTCCTCGACCATCGCCTCCCCGACGGCGACGGGGTGGCCGCCATCGCCGAGCTGCGGGAGCTCCGGCCGAGCCTCCAGGTGGTCGTGCTGACGGCCAGCGCCAGCGACCACGTGCTCGTGGAGGCCATCGAGGCAGGTGCGTCCGGCTTCGTGTCCAAGACGCGTGGCATCGCCGAGGTCACCTCCGCGGTCCGGGCGGCTGCCAAGGGCGAGGCGCTGATCTCGGCGGAGATGCTCGCCCGGCTGCTGCCGCGACTGAGCCGCACGGGTGGAGGGCAGCGCTACACGGACCTGACCGAGCGCGAGCGCGAGGTGCTCGGCCTGCTGGCCGAGGGGCTCTCCAACGCGGCCATCGCCGAGCGGCTCGTGGTCAGCGTGCACACCGTGCGCAACCACATCGCGAACCTCTCGACCAAGCTCGGTGCCCACTCCAAGCTCGAGGCACTCTCGATCGCCGTACGCGAAGGCCTGCTGCCCGGAAATTGACGCGGAGATCGACCCCGGAAACTAGCGGCGGGTCACCACGATGCGCGCCCCGTGCCTGGGAACGCTCGTGATGTTGCGGACCTTGGGCGACTCCGAGGACCCGGCCGGGACGGCCACGTCGTACGACGACAGCACCTCGCGCAGCACGGCGACGCCTTCCATCAACGAGAAGCCCGCGCCGATGCAGCGTCGTACGCCGCCGCCGAAGGGGATCCAGGTGTTGGTGGCGACCTCGCCCTCGAGGAAGCGCTCCGGCCGGAAGCGACCGTGGTCCGGGTGGCTGGTCTCCGACTCGTGGGCCAGGATGATCGAGGCCGCGACGTTGGCACCGCGGGGCAGGTCGATGCCGCCGATCGTCGTCGGTCGCATGAGGTGTCGGACCACCATCGGGATCACCGGGTGCAGCCGCATGGACTCCTTGAGCACTGCCTCGAGGTAGTCGGTGTTCCCCGCCGACGCGGCATCGCGGGCCTTCGCCTCCTGGGCGGAGTCCTGGCCGAGCTCGTGCAGCGCCCACGCGAGGGCCGTCGCCGTGGTCTCGTGGCCGGCCAGCAGCAGCGTCACCAGCTGGTCGCGCAGCTCCTCGTCGGTGAGGCCCTGGTCGGCGTCGTCGCGGACCTGCAGCAGCCGGGAGAGTACGTCGGGCCGCTCGGCCAGGTCCGTCGCCTGACGGCGCTCCTCGATCTCGGCGAAGATCACCCGGTCGAGCTCGATCTGGTTCTCCACCGTCCGCCGCCACGGGCCGAACCGCTGCAGCCGCGGGATGCCCCAGCCGAGGAAGACCAGCGGCGGGATGTTGACCGTCTTGTTGACCAGTGGCCGGAGCCGAGCCAGCCGCGTCTCGTCGGTGACGCCGAAGACCACCTGGAGGATCACCTCGAGGGTGAGCGCGTTCATCCGCTGCAGCGACTCGAAGGGCACGCCCTCGCGCCAGTTGTCGACCTCGGCCTTGGTCAGCCGGGTGACCAGGTCCTCGTAGCCGCGCAGGGCGTGGCCGTTGAACGCCGGCATCAGCAGCTTGCGGGCGCGCTTGTGCTGCGTCGAGTCGACCAGCAGCAGCGAGTGCTCCCCCATCACCGGGCCGAGGATCGCGTTGCCCTTGCCCGCGTGGAAGACCTCGGGGTCGCCGGCGAAGATCTCCTTGACGTGCTCGGGCCGGTTGAACACCACGAGCGACCGGCCCTCGGGCAGGATCCGGATGGAGAAGACGTCGCCGTAGCGCCGGTGGAGTGCCGGGATGAACCGGTGCCGGAAGCGGAGCAGGCCGATGCTCTGGAGCAGGCTGTTCAACCGAGGCCCGGGTGGGAGGTCCTGCGGCTTCACCGGGTTGGAGCTCCCGACGGACGAGGCGCCCATCTTGGCGAAGCGCTGCTCGGTCACGGTCTCGGTTCGCATACGCCGAGTATGCCCGCTCAGCCGAGCAGCTGAAATGCCTTGACCACCGTCTGCCACAGCCCGTAGGCCAGCGGGATCGCCACGATCAGCCAGGCCAGGACGACCAGGATCGTGCTCGTCGGCCGGTCGGCTGCGTCGGCGTGCTGGACGTCGCTCATCTCAGTTCCCTCCTCTCGCCATTGCTTCGTCCCGATGCCCGTCGGCGGCACGGACGGCTGTCTCGTCGAAGTGCTTCTCGTCCACCGGCTTGATCAGCAGGTTGGCCACGAAGCCCACGGCCAGCACCGCCACCATCGTGATCAGCGCCGGGTGGTAGTCCTCGGCCACGAGCTTGCCGGGCTCACCCGCAGCGTCCAGGAAGCCGTTCACGATCAGCGGTCCGACGACGCCGGCGGCCGCCCACGCGGTCAGCAGCCGACCGTGGATGGCGCCGACCTCGAGCGTGCCGAACAGGTCCTTGAGGTACGCCGGGACGGTCGCGAACCCGCCGCCGTAGTAGGAGATGATCAGCAGTGCCAGGACCACGAACACCGCCGTGGACTGCTGCCCGATGCTGGCGAGCAGCGCGTAGAGGACGATGCCGCCGCCGAGATAGATCATGTACGTCGGCTTGCGGCCGATCACGTCGGACAGGCTCGACCACACGAACCGGCCAGCCATGTTCGCGAGGCTGAGCATCCCGACGAACCCGGCGGCCTCCGCGGCGGAGACGGTGGAGTCACTGCCCGAGCGGAAGAAGTCCTGGATCATCGGCGCCGCCTGCTCGAGGACGCCGATGCCGGCGGTCACGTTGCAGAACAGCACGATCCACAGGAGCGCGAACTGCGGCGTACGGATCGCCTCCTTGGCGGTGACCAGAGCACCGTTCGTGCCGGGCTGCTGCACCGTCTCCTCGCCCTCGGCGTACCCCGGAGGGACCCGCACCAGCGCGGCGCCGACCAGCATGAAGATCGTGTAGACGATGCCGAGGGTGAGGAAGGTGCTGCTCAGCGCGGTGCCGTCGGCGACGGCGTTCTTGTCGGTCGGGTCGAAGCCCGAGTCGAAGATGCCCAGCAGCTTGTTGGACAGCGGCGAGGCGATCAGCGCGCCGCCACCGAAGCCCATGATCGCCATCCCGGTGGCCAGCCCCGGCCGGTCGGGGAACCACTTGATCAGCGTCGAGACCGGGGAGATGTAGCCGATGCCGAGACCGATGCCACCGACCACGCCGTACCCCAGGTAGAGGACGGGCAGGCTGCTGATCGCGATCCCGATGGAGCCGATCACGAAGCCGCTGCCCCAGCAGAGCGCGGCCGCGACCATCGCCTTGCGGGGACCGGCGCGCTCGACCCAGGTGCCGAGGACTGCGGCCGACAGTCCGAGCATCACGATGGCGATCGAGAAGATCGCCGCGATCGCGGTCTGGGACGACTCGAAGTGCGCGACGAGCGAGGTCTTGAACACGGAGAACGCGTAGACCTGGCCGATGCAGAGGTGCACGCACAGGGCAGCAGGCGGGATCAGCCACTTGCTGTAGCCAGGCCGCGCGACCGTGGCGCTCTTGTCCAGGAACGACATTGTTGCCTCCCGAGCGGGGGTGTGGTGCCCGTCACGTACCCGTTGGGAAGTGGTGGAAACCTGTACGACCTCGGGGTGGGACGGCTTCGACATGCGAATGTGGCTGGAGCGACCGAAGTGGCACCCACCCACCCCACGAGCGACATTCGCATGTCGAGCGCCCGCCAACCCCAGGCCAGCCTCAGTCGATCAGCCCGGCGCGCCGGGCGAGGGCGGCGGCCTCCGTACGGCTGCCTGCTCCGAGCTTGGCCATCAGGTTGGAGACGTGCACGCTCACGGTCTTGCCGGAGATGAACAGCTGCTTGCCGATCTCGCCGTTGCTGCGCCCGGTCGCCACCAGGGCGAGGATCTCGCGCTCGCGGGGGGTGAGCACGCCCGCCTCCACGCCGGCTCGCGCCACCCCGAGCTCCTGGAGGAGCAGGGTGGCACCCAGTCGGTTGGCGAGGTCGCGGGCGAGGGCCGCCTCGACCTGGCTGGCGTCCACGTCGCCCGAGGCGCGCAGGACAGCGGCCAGGCGCGTGCGGGCTCGCGCCTCCTCGAGCACGTGGCCGAGCTCGGCGAACAGGTCGGCGGTCTCGCGCCAGCGGGAGACCATGTCGTCGAGGTCGACCCTCGTGCCCAGGAGCCACTCCAGCCGGAGCTCCTCGGCGCGCAGCCGCGCGGCCCACGCACGTCCCTCTGGCCCGAACGGACGCTCGATCTCCGTGCGGTCGGCGAGCACCCGTTCAGCGTCGGTGACCAGACGCCGGGCGGTGGCGCGGACCTCGTCGCGTTCGGCGGTCGGCGTACGGGGCGCCTCGTCGGCCAGGGCGGCGAGCGCGAGGGTGGCCAGCCGCAGCCGGGCTCCGAAGTCAGGGGTCCACAGCGGGATCAGGACTGCGCAGATCTCGTCGTACATCGACACCGCGGCGGCAGCACCGTCTCGGAGGGAGAGCAGCTCGATCGCGGCGGCGCCGCCCACCACGGTGATCAACCCCTCGCGGTGCCAGCGCTCCCGAAGCAGCGGCAGTCGGCGCAGTCCGGAGACGTCACCGCGGCCCGCTGCCACGGACAGCGTGACCGCCTCCAGCATGGCCCGAGGAGTCGGCGGCGGGTCCTCCGCGCTGTAGTCGGCGATCCTCAGCGCCTCGTCCCACTCGCCGCGGAGCTGGGCCATCACGCCGGCGTGCGTCCGCGCGCTGATCCCCTGGATGGCCCACGGCCGGCCGACCTCCCGGGCCAGTCGAACCGCGTTGAGGTAGGCCTGCTGCGCCGACACGAGGTCGCCGTACTCCGCCTCGAGGCCACCCATCCGCAGCTCCACCCGCAGCTCGCTCAGCAGGTCTCCGCGCGCACGTGCGTCCTCGATGATCCGCTTCAGCTCGGCGCGACTGCCCTCACCGAAGTCGAGGTGCTGGCTGAGCCAGGTGAGGGTCAGTCCCACTTCGGCCGAGAGACGCGGCAGGCCGAGCCGGTCCGACAGCTCCAGGGACTCGTCGGCGGCGGAACGCGCCTCGGCGAAGAGGTCGTCCCAGATGAGCGCCTGGGCATGCATCGCCAGGATCCGCGCACGGAGCTCGGTCTGCTCCGGGCCGACGAGCTCGAGCGCCTCTGCGCTCACCAGGCTGGGCCGGGCGTCGGTCTCCGTCGACCGCAGTGCCTCCACCCGCGCGAGGAGCAACCTGGCCCGGGAGACCGCCGGGAAGTCCGGTGGCACCCGGGCGAGGTGTGAGTCCACGAGCGCGAGCGCGGTCTCGGGACGCCCCGAGCTGCACATCGCGTCCACCGTCCGGGCGACGAGCTCAGCCTCGTCGGGCGGGTCGTCGAGCTCGCGGGCGGCACGTTCGTAGATCTCCAGCGCCTTGCTGAAGTGCCGAGCAGCCTCGTCCGGGCCGCCGCTCGACATGGCCTGCTCGCCCGCGTCGATGCTCGCCTGCAGGGCCGTCGGGAGGTCGTGCGAGGCCAGCGCGTGCCGGGCCAGGTTGGCGGCACCCTCCTTGCCGTGGAGCTGACGCACGGCCTCGGCGTACGACGTGTGCAGGCGCATCCGCTCTCCCGGGAGCAGGTCGTCGTACACCGCCTCGCCGAGCAGGGCGTGCCGGAACGCATAGCTCTGCTCACCGACTCGGACGAGCACGTTGGCGTCGATCGCGTCGCGCAGCGCGAGGTCGAGCTGGTCCTCGGAGACAGGGGCGACCTTGACCAGGAGGTCGTGCGGGACACGCTGCCCGGCGGCCGCCGCCACCCGGACGACGTCACGCGCGACGTCGTCGAGCCGGTCCAGCCGGACGAGCAGCAGGTCGGCGAGGTCCTCGGGCAGGCTCCATCCGCCGCCCAGGAACGCACCGACGAGCTCCTCGACGTAGAACGCGTTGCCCTGCGCCCGTTGGACGATGCGCTCGATGTCCTCGTCGTAGTCAGCTCCCGGCGCCTCGCCCGGGCTGCCGAGGAGCTGCTCGACCATGCCGCGGACGGCACCGGCGGGGAGGGGTTCGAGCTGGATGCGCTCGACCCCGGGCAGGCGCACCCACTCGGCGACGCGCTGGCGCAACGGGTGCCGACGATGCATCTCGTCGGAGCGGTAGGTCACCAGGAACAGCAGACGTCCCTGCGGACGGCGCGAGAGCAGGAAGCTGATCAGGTCACGGGTGCTGGTGTCGGCCCAGTGGGCGTCCTCGACGACCACGACCAGAGGCCGGTCGTTCGCGAGCTCCTCGAAGAGCGCGTAGACGGCCTCGAAGACCTCCGCGCGATCGAGTCCTTCCGATGGCTGGTCCGCGGCCGGCTGGTGGCGCAGCCGCGCCAGGACCGGGTTGGCGACCGCTGCGCTCTCGGGGGCAGCCGCTCCGACCTGTCCCAGCATCTCAGCGAAGGGGAGGTAGGGCATCGAGGAGTCACCGAAGTCGAGGCAGTGCCCGACGAGCGTGCGCCACCCCTGCTCGACGAGTCGCTCGAGAGCCTCGGTCAGCAGCCGGGTCTTCCCGACCCCGGCGTCGCCGGAGAGCAGCACCAACCGGGTGTCGTCGGAGTCGGTGGCGGCCCGGAGCAGGGCGTCGAGCTCAGGCGCTCGGCCGACGATGCTCTCGGTCCTGCTCCGGTCGGTCCGCACGCCCGTCATCATCGCGCAAGGCGGACCGCCCTGCGCCACCACCGGCGGTTGGGGAGGTTCTTCGCGTGCGGGTGACGGGCGTTCATCCGCACGGCTCGGTCGTGCATCTCCTGGAACATGTAGTCCTCGTTGAGGGCGCTGTACATGGTGCTCAACTCCTTGGCTTGATCGTTGACTCGATCTCACTGCTAAGGCGCAGGGGGCCACATCGGCAGTTGCCTTAGGCCGGGGCCTCAGGTACCTCAGATGCGCTCGCCCGGGGCGGTGTCAGGACCCGTCCCGCCGTGCATACGTGGTATACATACCCGGTACGTAGGTAGCAGACCCCAAGGAGCGCGCATGTCGGTGAAGCAGGCACTACTGGCACTGCTGGAGGAGGGGCCGATGTACGGCTACCAGCTGCGTGCGGAGTTCGAGCAGCGCACCGGCACCACCTGGCCGCTCAACGTCGGGCAGGTCTACACGACACTTGCCCGGCTCGAGCGAGACGGTCTCGTCGAGACCGCGGAGACCGATGACGAGGGCCACGTCAACTACCGGATCACCGGCACGGGACGCGACGAGGTCAGCGCCTGGTTCACCACGCCGGTGGCCCGCACCCAGCCCCCACGGGACGAGCTGGCGATCAAGCTCGCCCTGGCGGTGAGCGTCCCGGGCGTGGACATCGGGCGGCTGATCCAGCAGCAGCGCACCGCCACCATGGGCAGCCTGCAGGACTACACCCGGCTCAAGCGTGACGGTGGCAGCGGACAGGTCGCGGACAACCTGGCCTGGAGCCTGGTGCTCGACTCGCTGGTCTTCGCTGCCGAGGCCGAGATCAGGTGGCTGGACCACTGCGAGGCACGGCTGCGGCGAGCGCGGACAGAGAATCCAGCCGTCGCTCCTGCACGCACGGAGCAGAGCGCCACGACGCGCGAGGGGACCCGGTCATGAACATGAAGGGGAACGCGGTCCTCGAACTCGTCGACGTCGACCGGGTGCACGGCGAGGGCGAGACGGCGGTGCATGCCCTGCGCGGCGTCTCCCTCACCGTGCGGACCGGTGAGCTGGTCGCCGTGATGGGCCCGTCCGGCTCGGGCAAGTCCACCCTGCTCACTCTGTCCGGCGGCCTCGACCACCCCACCTCGGGCACGGTCCTCGTCGAGGGCAGCGACCTGGCGACGCTCGGCAACCAGGGCCGGGCCCGCATCCGGCGTACGTCGGTCGGCTACGTGTTCCAGGACTTCAACCTGATCCCGGCGCTGACCGCGGTGGAGAACGTCGCGCTGCCCGGCGAGCTCGACGGGCAGCGGGCGTCGGCTGCCCGGGCACTGGCAATGGCTGCGCTGGAGGAGGTCGGGATCGCCGACCTGGCCGACCGCTTCCCCGACGAGATGTCGGGTGGCCAGCAGCAGCGGGTCGCCATCGCTCGCGCCGTCGTCGGCGAACGTCGCCTGATCCTGGCCGACGAGCCCACCGGCGCACTGGACACCGAGACGGGTGAGGACATCTTGAGGCTGCTCCGCTCCCGCTGCGACAGGGGGGCAGCGGGAGTACTCGTGACGCACGAGGCGCGGCACGCCGCCTGGGCGGACCGGGTGGTGTTCCTGCGCGACGGCGTCGTCGTCGACGAGTCCGGCACGGACGGCCCCTCGGTGCTGCTCGACGCGGACGCGGCCCGGTGAGGCGGGGACGCGGCTGGCTGCGCGGCTGGCGGGTCCCGCTGAGGATCGCCCGGCGGGACGCGCAGCGCGCCCGGGCGAGGAGCATCCTCGTGCTGGTGATGATCGCCCTCCCGGTCCTGGCGGTGACCACGGCCGACGTCGTGATGCACACGCAGGACGTCCGGGGAGCAGAGTCCCTCGACCGCAGGCTCGGCTCGGCGACGGCCTCGGTGACAGCCGAGGCCGGCAGCGGAAAGTACCTCCAGGCGCCCGACCCCGAGACGAACGCGTTCTCCGAAGGGGGTGACGGCACCACGCCGATGCTGACAGCGGACCAGGTGCGAGCCGAGCTCGGTGGTGCGCGGCTGGTGGAGCGCCGCAGTGGCGATCTCCGGGTCGTCTCCGAAAAGGGGGTGGCGACCGCGGAAGCCACCGAGATCGACCTGCACGACCCGGTCGTGGCCGGCCTGTTCCGCCTCGAGCGGGGCCGGCTGCCGAAGGCCCCGGACGAGGTGGTGATCAACGGTGCTCTCATGAAGAAGGGCTATGCCCTCGGCGACCGGCTGAAGCTCCCGGGCGACACGGGCAGCACAACGGGCAGCACCCCCACGGTGGTGGGCGTGGTGGAGTCCACGACGGTGCGCGACTACCCGCTCGCGGCCGGTCCGCTGGGCAGCCTGGGGCTGAAGCCGGAGGGGTCCACCACCTGGCTGGTCGACGGTGCGGACGTGACCTGGAAGCAGGTGCGCAGCCTCAACGAGGGCGGCGCCACCGTGCTGTCGAGGTCGGTGGTGCTCCATCCCCCGCCCTCCTCCGAGATCCCCGAGGAGGTGCGCGGGTCCGGAGGGACGGACTCGGTCACCGTGTCGATCGCGATTCTCGTGGTCGTGATGACCCTGATCGAGGTCGTCCTGCTCGCCGGACCGGCCTTCGCTGTCGGCGCGCGCCGCCAGTCGCGCAGCCTGGCGCTGCTCGCCGCCACGGGCGGCACCCCGAAGCAGGCACGTCGAGTCGTCCTGGCCAACGCGGTCGTCCTCGGCCTGACCGCGGCCCTCCTCGGGGCCCTGCTCGGGATCGGCCTGGCGTTCGCGGTGATCCCGGTGCTGCAGAGCTTCTCCGGCACCTGGTTCGGCCCCTTCGAGGTGCCCTGGCTGCAGCTCGTCGGCATCGCCGCCTTCGGACTGGTGAGCGCGCTCCTGGCAGCGGTCGTCCCGGCCCACATCGCGTCGAGGCAGGACGTCGTGGCGGTGCTCGCCGGTCGTCGCGGTGACCAGCCCCCCTCCCTGCGCTCGCCGCTGATCGGGTTGGTGCTGCTGGGGATCGGCATCGCGGGTGCCGCCGTCGGTGCCACCCGCGCCGGCGGCGAGACCCTGATCGCCTTCTCCGCGATCTTCTCGGTCCTCGGAATGATCCTGCTCGTGCCGGTTGTCCTCGGCGCACTCTCGCGCCTGTCGAGGCACCTCCCACTCACGCTGCGGTACGCCGTCCGGGACGCGGCTCGCCACCGCACCAGGACGGTCCCGGCAGTGGCCGCGGTGGCAGCGACCGTGGCCGGAGTGGTCGCTCTGAGCATCGCCAACGCCAGCGACGCGGCCGAGAACGAGGCGACCTACACACCGTCGACGAGCGCCGGCGTCGGTGTGCTGGCCAGCTATGCCGCGAAAACCGACTGGGCGGCCTACCGCTCCGTGGTCGAACGTCAGGTCCCGGGAGCAGACGTCTCTGAAGTCCGTGGGATCCCGCCGCAGACCGAGGACGGCAGCTCGACCACCGTGACGATCTCCCTGCGTGGGCAGGAGGAGCCGCTGCTGGACCGGTACGGCTCGGCCCTCGGCTCCGACCTCGTCGTCAGCGACAGCGCGCTCCCACCCGGGATGATCGGGATCTCCCCGGCCGAGGCGAGCCGAGCAAGCCAGGCCCTGAGCGCAGGCGGCGCGGTCGTGTTCACCCCGCGGCGTGCACCGGCCGGCACCACCCCCGTCCACGCGGCCGTGAGCAGCTACAGCGGCGTCGGCGACGGTTCCGAGTCGAAGGACACCGCTCACGACTTCGACGCGACACTGATCCAGGTCGCTGCGAGCGAAGGCCCGCAGGCCGTGGTGTCGAGCAAGGTGGCCCGCACGCTGGGGGTCCCGGTCTCCCAGGTCGCACTGGTGCTGACCGGCGTCGCCGTCACCAAGGACCAGGAGGCTGCGGTGACCGAAGGTGCCGCAGCGATCTCCGACGAGACCAGCTTCGGCGTCGAACGCGGCTTCCAGGCTGACGACGCCACCAGGATCGTCCAGCTGATCCTGGCGGGGCTCGGGGCGCTGCTCATGCTCGGCGGCACCCTGACGGCCACCTTCCTCGCCCTGTCCGACGCCAGACCCGACCTGGCGACCCTCTCGGCGATCGGTGCCTCCCCCCGGACACGACGACGGGTGGCCGCGGCGTACGCCCTCGTGGTCGGCGTGGTCGGAGCGTCACTGGGGGCCCTGGTCGGGTTCATCCCGGGCATCGCCGTGAGCTATCCGCTGACCAGGATCGACGGGGTCGTCAGCTATGGCTCGGGCTACGTCTCGGGCAACGGCGGCTCGGGCCCGTTCCTCGACGTGCCGTGGCTGCTCGTGATCGGCCTGGTCGTGCTGCTCCCGCTGGTCACCGCGGCGATCGTCGGACTGACGGCTCGCTCGAGGCTGCCGCTCGTGGCGCGTCTGGACTGACGGTCAGGCGCCGAGCGACTCGATCGAGAGCACCTCGAAGACCGGCACGGGGCTCAGCCGTTCCAGGCTGCAGGTCATCTGTGCCTCCCCGCGGGTGGACTTCCTGACCGTCACGGCCCACTCGACACCCTCGCGCGTGAACACGCTGGTCGCACCGTTGCGCCGGGTGAGCCTGATCGCGTCGAGACGGTCCTCCTCGAGGTGGCGGCGCAGCGCGATCTCGGCGTACTGCACCGGCATCGGGTACGACGACCGCCCGCGCAACCGCTCGAGGTCCACCCGGCCCTGCTCGTGCAGCGCGGCGACCTGGCTCGCGGAGCCGGGGTCCATCCGGCCGTAGTAGAGGCCCTCCGGCAGCACGAGCATGTTGGCCGCGAACCGGTCGCCGCCCATGTGCGAGATCTCCCAGGTCTCCGCCGGGTGCGAGGCGGTGAGCGCCGCCGCGACGGGGCGACCCCGCTCGGCGCAGCAGGCGTCGTGACGCCCGTGGGTGCACACCCCGAACAGCGGTCCGTCGAAGCGGGTCCACTCGGGCGGCTCGCCCCGGGACACCGCATCCAGGTCGATCAGGGTGAGCTCGTCGGGGTCCTCGAAGGTCGAGAAGTACAGCTCCCTGCGCGCCGGAAAGGCGATGAACACCCGGTAGTACGCCTCGCGGTGCGCCCGGTGGTGGCGCCGGGCCATCAGCACCTTGATGTTCTTGTGCGTCCTCAGGTGGGCCTTGACCCGGTCGGGGAACCGGCTGTCCTGAGGAGCGCTGGCGCCCCAGGGGCCGTGGTGCTCGACGAGGAGGAACGCGGCGAGATGGGTCGCGGTTCCGGCCAGGTCGTCCTGCCGCTGCTCGGCGGAGGCGGCACAGCGGAAGTCGCCACCGGTCGTTCCCGGTGTCACCGAGGTCAGTGGACGACCTCGAGCAGTCCCTCGCGGATCAGCCGTCGCGCCAGCACCAGTGCGGACTCCGGGTCGAGGCCCAGGTCCTCCGGCGTGAACACCTCGAGCGTCCGGGCCCGCTCGACGGCCTCGGTGATGCGCCCTGGGACGGTCACCCGACGGTCACCGAGGAGGAGGTGCAGCCGGTCGCCGTCCGGCCGGAGCACGCAGGGCTTGCCCGGGCGACGGCGCAACGTGGTGTCCGCGACGACGCGGTCCAGGTGCATCCGGTCGACCAGTCCTCCGCGAAGCCGGGGGTTGCGACCCTCCAGGAACGACCGGGTCTGCGCCTCGGCGACCTCAGCCGCATCGGTGTCGGCCAGGGCGGCACCCAGGGCGCCCAGCCGTTCGGTGAGACCAGCGACCAGCTGATCGGGGTGGTCGAGATAACCGGCGGGCAGGTGGGCATCGGCCTCGACGCTGTCCATGGCCTGGCCGACCGCGCGGTCGAGCAGCGTGCGCCAGGTGAGCTGGTTGATGCCCAGCGTGACGTGCAGCGAGACGGTGTCCTGCGCCCGCGCCGCGTGCGGCGTACCCGTGGGGAGGTACATGCTCAGGCCGGGCTCGAGGAGCACCTCCCGGACGTCCTCGCCGGTCTCTCCCGGGGCCGGGTGCACCTCCCACAGCTTGGAGCCGTGGGTCTGGAAGACGAACACGTCGTGGCTGTCGCTGTGCACCGCGAAGCCCTGCGATCCGGGGGGTGTCAGGTAGGCGTTGGCCTGGCACGGATGCCCCAGCGCCAGCTCGAGCTCGGCGATCAGCCGGCCGAGCGGTGGCCAGTAGCGGTGCAGTCCCTGGAGTACGACGGTCGCCCCACCCTCGAACAGGTCGATCACCTTGCGGGCGTCCACCAGACCGGTCAGGGCCTGGCCAGCCAGGGTGGCTCCGCTGCGCGTGAACTTCGAGGCGGGCAGCACCGACCCGTCCTGCGCCAGGCGGACCGCGGGCGTGCGGATCGCGGTCGAGGTCAGCAGGTGGTCGACGTCGTCGAACGAGAGCAGGTCGACGAAGTCGGCGGGATCGGCCTTGTGCACGTGAGCGCGGGACGCCCAGATCTCCTCGACGAAGGTCTGGGCGTCCCCGCTCAGCAGGTCAAGAGCAGCCACTCAGCCGTCGGTGCCGTCGGCGTCCGTGGAGTCACCGTCGGTGCTGTCGGTGGAGTCACCGTCGGTCCCGTCGGCGTCGGTGGAGTCACCGTCGGTGCCATCCGTGCCGTCACCGTCCGAGCCGTCCGTGCCGTCGGCGTCGCCACCGTCGGTGCCGTCGCCATCAGTGCCGTCAGTGCCGTCCGCGTCGCCACCGGGCACGGCGCCCGTGCCGCCTGCAGTGGTGTCCATCTCCTCGTCGCCGAGGGGTTCGTCGGGAGTCGTCGTCATCTACTGCCTCCTGTAGGGGTTGCGGCGCTGGTCGCCCAGAATCGCTTGATACGTCTGCTCGTTCCCGATCCTGCCGGATCGAACCGTGACACACCACAGGCGGGTCTCCCGATGAGGCGGCTCAGCCCTCGTCGAAGGCCTCGAGCACCGCGTCGTCGATCGTGTGCTTGGGACCGGTGAACCAGTTCTTGGCCGACACGTTCCACCAGATCGCCAGGATGATCAGCGTGCCGATCGTCAGCACCGGTGCGTAGTTGACGCTCGACCAGGCGAAGTCCTTGTTGCCCGGCACACCCGCCGGCGAGAACGGCAGGATGAAGTAGACCGAGATGATCGCGATCTCCACCACGGCAACGAGGTTCATCCACTTGTACTTCTTGCCGTTGGTCCACGACCCCGGCTCGAAGGCGTCACCCATCCGCCAGCGCAGGAAGATCGGGATCAGGAACGCGAGGTAGAGGCCGATCACGGCCACCGAGACGACGGCGTAGAAGGCCACCGGAACGCCTCCGACGCTCTTCAGCGCGGGCAGCGTGATGATTACGCCGATGACCGCCACGAAGATCACCGCGTTGGCGGGGATCTTCGTGGTCGGGTTCACCTTGGCCAGCCACGTCGAGCCCGGAATCGCGCCGTCACGGCTGAACGCGAACGTCATTCGCGAGGCGCTGGTCAGGCACGCCGTCGTGCAGAAGAGCTGCCCGGCCGTGGAGATGAGCAGGATCAGGAAGTGCCAGCCTTCGGGGAGCGCCTGGCCGAAGATCACATCCACCGCGCCGAAGCCCTCGTTGAGGCCGTCGACGTCCTGCACCGCGAACACGAACGAGAGCAGCAGCACGTAGCCGCCCACCGCGGAGTAGAAGATCGAGCGCCAGATCCCCTTGGCAGCACCCTCGGCGGCACCCTGGGTCTCCTCCGAGAGGTGCGCGGAGGCGTCGAACCCAGTGATCGTGTACTGGGTGAGCAAGAACCCCAGCGGCAGCACGAGGAACCAGTAGAAACCGCTGCTGAACCCGGAGTTGTTGATCCTCTCGGTGAACACGAAGCTCGCGCTCTGGTGGTGGTCCGGCACGATGATCAGGACCAGGATCACGATCGCGGCCCCGGCGACGTGCCACCACACCGAGATGTTGTTGATCATGGCGAGCAGGTGACCGCTGAAGATGTTGGCCAATCCCGCGAGAAGCAGGATCACCACGAACCAGATGAACACGCGGGTGAGCGAGTAGCTGTCGGCGTACCCGCTGCTGATGGTGCCGATGGTGAGGTCGAGGAACGTCGCGGCACCGTAGGCCACCGACGCGGTGACCGCCAGCAGGCCGATCAGGTTCAGCCAACCGGTGAAGAAGCCAGCCGCCGGGCCGCCGAGCTTCGAGGCCCACCAGTAGATGCCACCGGACGTGGGGTACGCCGAGACCAGCTCACTGAGCGTGAAGCCGATGATCAGGATGAACGCCGAGATGACCGGCCAGCCCCACGAGATGGCGACAGGACCCCCGTTGTTCCACGCCTGGCCGAAGGTGGTGAAGCACCCGGCGAGGATGGAGATGATCGAGAACGAGATCGCGAAGTTCGAGAAGCTCGACCAGGAGCGGCTCAGCTCTTGCTTGTAGCCGAGCTTCGCGAGCAGGTCATCGTCGGCGTTGCGTTCGGGCTCGGTGGTGGCCATGTGAATCCTCCTGGATGCCTGCGGCACGTTGCGCAGAAACCTAGACCCGTCGGATCACGGCGTCCATAGCCCGAATGTAAAAGGTTTGAGTCCAGACCATTGACACTGATCGACCTTGACTCGAAGACTGATCCGCGTGATGGCCGCAGCGCACGATCCCGCACTGCCTGCGGACGTTCTGCGCCCGGTGCGCGGTCACCATGCCTTCGAGGCGTGCGTCGAGCAGCTCGCCACGCTCATCCGCCTCGGGGTCTATCCACGCGGGTCGACACTGCCACCGGAGCGCGAGCTTGCCGAACGTCTCGCAGTCTCGCGAGCCACCTTGCGCGAGGCAATGGCCGCGATGCGACAGGCAGGACTGGTCCAGACCACTCGCGGCCGTGGTGGCGGCACCGTGGTGACGATGCGGGCCGTCACCCCGTCGGCCCGTGCCGCGTCCCGGCGTACGAAGGCGACGCGGAGGAACTGGGTCGACGCCCTGGACTTCCGCCGGATCATCGAGCCCGGCGCAGCCGCGCTCGCGGCGACGGTCGACCTCAGCGATGCCCAGAGGAAGCGCCTGGTGTCAGCCCATGAGTCCGTCGCCCAGGTGCGCGGGCCGGCGATGCACCGCCAGGCCGACTCGCGGTTCCACCTCACGGTGGCCGCTCTCAGCGGCTCGACGCGCATCGTCGAGTCGGTCACGGAGGTGCAATCGACCCTGCACGAGATGCTCAGCGCGATCCCGGTCCTCGACGCGAACATCGCGCACTCCGACCTCCAGCACGCGCGGATCGTCAAGGCGATCCTGGCCGGGCGCGGCAGCCGTGCGCGCCAGGTGATGGAGGAGCACTGCGACGACACCGCCGCCCTGCTCCGAGGCCTTCTCGGATGACTCTGCTTTCGAACCGGCTCGC
>CAWAJJ010000015.1:0-71380 GCA_963782305.1 uncultured Actinomycetota bacterium
GCGCCCGAGGTCACGGCGGAGGTGCTGCTCGCGCGGTCGCACGCGTCGCTGGAGGCGGGCGACCACGCCGCGGCGGACAGTGCCGCGCAGGCAGCTGCTCGTGGACGACCCGTGGGAGTGGCGCGCGGCCTGGATGTCCGGGCTGATCGCCCTGGCGCAGGGCAAGACGGCCGACGCGCAGAGCGCGTTCAACGCGGTCTACGGCCAGGTGCCCGGCGAGCTCGCACCCAAGCTGGCGCTGGCGTTCGCCTGCGAGACCGGCGGCGAGCACGACGTGGCCGAGTCGCTCTACGTCACCTGCGCGCGCACCGACGCGAGCTACATCGCCCCCGCCGCGTTCGGTCTCGCCCGGATCCGGTCCGGGCGCGGGGACGTCGAGGGCGCGATCCGCGCGCTCGACCTGGTGCCGGCCACCAGCCGCGCGTTCACCCCGGCCCGGCGGCGCCGCGCGAGCCTGCAGGCCGAGTCGGGCGGCGGGCTGCGCTCGCTGGCCTCGGCCCTGGAGAGCATCGACAACCTCACCATCGACCCGGTCGACCGGTCCCGCTTCCGGGTGGACGTGCTGGCAGTCGGCGCTCGCGATCGTCGAGAAGGACGGCGTGGACCCGGCGGTCAGCATCGACGGCCGGCCGGCGACCGAGCCCTCGCTGCGCGACGGGCTGGAGGCGGCGTACCGCGACCTGGCCGTGCACGCCAGCACGCCGCCACGAGCGGGTCAGCCTGGTCGACAAGGCCAACGCCGTACGCCGCTGGACCGCTGCGATGACCCAGCCCACCGAGGAGAACGCCGTCGGCACGCTGACCTGTCCCACGTGCTCGGCGCAGGTCGCGCCGGGCGAGCAGTTCTGCGAGGCGTGCGGTGCCGCAGCTGGCCGCGCACCCGCCGCCGCAGGCGCCGAAGCCCACCGGCGACGAGACCCCGCTCGACACCGCTCCGGCAGTCCCCGCCAGCCCGCGTCAATGCGTGCCACGAGTGCGGCGGCGTCGTCGCCGCGGACGGCTACTGCACCGAGTGCGGAGCCAAGGCCCGCACGCCGCGCGACCACTTCACCGAGCAGCCGGCCGCCTGGGTGGCCGGGGTGTGCGACCGCGGCGTACGCCACTCCCGCAACGAGGACGCGATGGCGCTCGACGCCCATCCCGAGCCGGGCAGCCGGGCCGTCCTCGTGGTCTGCGACGGGGTGTCGACCTCGACCGACTCCGACGTCGCCAGCCTGGCCGCTGCCCGCGCGGCGCGCGACGTGCTCGTCCGGTCCGTCGGGCAGCGGCATCGGCACCGCCGGGGCCACGGGTCGCCGCCACGGTGAAGGCGCTCGGCGCCGCCGACCGACGCGGCCAACGACGCCGTGATCGCGAACACCACCCCGGGCCCGGCAACCCGGCCTCGTGCACGTTCGTCGCGGGCGTCGTCGACGCGTCGCCTGCTGGTCGTGGGCTGGGTCGGCGACAGCCGCGCCTACTGGCTCCCGGACACCGGCGACGCCGCGGCTGCTCTCCACCGACGACTCCTTCGCGGCGGAGCAGATCGCCGCCGGGGTGTCCCGGGCGGAGGCCGAGAACGGGCCGCAGGCGCACGCGATCACCCGCTGGCTCGGCAGCGACGCGCCCGACCACACCCCGCGCACGATCTCGCTGGACCTGGACAGCGCCGGGCTGGGTGCTGGTCTGCTCCGACGGCCTGTGGAACTACTGCTCCGAGCCCGAGGACCTGGCCGCGCTGGTGCGTGACCTGGACAGGCCTCGGGGCGCCGACCCGCTCGGCCTGGCCGCCGCGCTGGTCGACTGGGCCAACGCCCAGGGCGGCGTCGACAACATCACCGTGACGCTGGCCCGGATCGGCCCGAGCACGAACCCCGCACCTGCTACAACGTCCGCAGAACCCGCGGCAGACACGAAGGAAGGCACCCACGATGGCAACGTTCTCGGCTGAGGTCTACCAGAACGAGTTCCTCCCCGACGGCGGGAGCGACGTGCACGCGATCGTCACGGTCACCTGCGAGGGCGCGGGCGAGGCCGGGCCAGTCCGGCGCCGGCGACGCGGGCGAGATCGTCATCGTCGACACCTCCGGCTCGATGGGCGCCGACAAGATCCTCGCCGCCCAGCAGGCGGCGGAGGCCGCGCTCGACCAGGTGCTCGACGGCGTCTGGTTCGCGGTCATCGCCGGCAGCCACGAGGCCAGGCTGGCGTTCCCGCGCCGAGACCGGCATGGTGCGGATGGACCAGCAGACCCGCGCGGCCGCGAAGTACGCCATCGGCGACTTCGTCCCCAAGGGCGGCACGGCCATGGGCACCTGGCTGCGGCTCGCGACCGAGGTCTTCGCCTCGGTGCCCGGGCTGGCGCAGAAGCACGCCATCCTGCTCACCGACGGCATCAACCAGCACGAGACCCCCGAGCAGCTCACCGCGGCGATCGAGGGCGCCCGCGGCCAGTTCCAGTGCGACTGCCGCGGCGTCGGCTCCGACTGGCAGGTGGCGGAGGTACGCCGCATCGCCACCACCCTGCTCGGCAGCGTCGACCTGATCGCCGCCGCCGACCAGATGGCCGCCGACTTCGAGAAGATCATGCGCCAGGCGATGGGCCGCGGCGTGGCCGAGGCGTTCCTGCGGGTGTGGGCGCCGCAGGGGGCCCAGGTGCTGTTCGTCCGGCAGGTGTCCCCCACCGTCGACGACCTCACCTCCCGCCGGTCGGAGGTCAACGCGCTGACCTCGGCGTACCCCACCGGCTCCTGGGGTGACGAGGCCCGCGACTACCACGTCGCCGTACGCCTCGCGGCCAAGGCGGTGGGCCAGGAACAGCTCGCGGCCCGCGTGCAGCTGGCCATCGGGCCCGACGTCGTGGCGCAGGGGCTGGTCAAGGCGATGTGGTCCAGCGACGACACCCTGACGACGAGGATCGACCCGGCGGTCGCCCACTACACCGGGCAGGCCGAGCTCGCGGAGGCGATCCAGGACGGCCTCGCCGCCAAGGCCTCCGGCGACACCGCGACGGCGACCACCAAGCTCGGCCGGGCCGTCCAGCTCGCCGCCGAGACCGGCAACGAGGAGGCCACCACCCGGCTGCGCAAGATCGTCGAGATCGACGACGCCGCGACCGGCAAGGTGCAGCTGCGCCGGCAGGTCGACAAGCTCGACGAGATGGCCCTCGACACCGCCTCCACCAAGACCACCAGGGTGAAGAAATGAGCACCTGTCCCAACGGGCACCAGTCCGAGTCGAGCGACTACTGCGACACGTGCGGCGTGCCGATCGCGGAGGGCGCCTCCTCGGCTCCCGCGCCGGACGCCCAGCCTGATCCCGGGCCACCCGACCAGGGACCGCCGACCACGGCGCCTGACGTGCCGGCGCCGCAGACATGCCCCAACTGCGACGCCGTGAACACCCCGACGGCGTTGTTCTGCGAGGCCTGTGGCTATGACTTCACGACCGGCTCGATGCCACGTCCTCCCGACCCTGTCCAGACAGCGACGGCAACACCCGCTCCTGCTCAGCCCACGTCCCTGTCCACGCCGATCCCCCTGGAGTGGGTGGTCGAGCTGTGGGTGGACCCGGACTGGTACGCCGCCCAGGAGAGCGACGACCCGTGTCCCTCCCCCGGCCTGCCGGTCGTGGTCCCGCTGCGTGCGCAGAGCGTCCTCGTCGGCCGGCCCTCGGTCAGCCGCAACATCCACCCCGACGTCGACTGCTCCAGCGACACCGGCGTCAGCCGTCGGCAGGCCCAGCTGACCACGGACGGCCAGCGCTGGTGGGTCGAGGACCTGCAGTCCTCGAACGGCACCTACGTCGGTCCCGCGAGCGGCCCGCTGCCCACCTCACCGCTGCCCCCTGGCCAGCGGCGCGAGCTCGGCGACGACGACCGGGTCTACCTCGGCACCTGGACCCGGCTGGTGGTGCGGCGAGCGACCCCCGAGGAGCAGGCCGGCTCGTGACGCTGCCCGCACCCACCGGCTCGCCGTACCGCATCGGGTTCGTGTGCCTCGGCAACATCTGCCGCTCCCCGATGGCCGACGTGATCCTGTCCTCGCTGGTGAACAAGGCCGGGCTGGCGCGCAAGGTGTCGGTCGCCAGCAGTGGCACCGGCGCCTGGCACGTCGGTGAGCCGATGGACCCGCGTGCCGCCGTACAGCTGCTGGCGGAGGGGTACGACGCCTCCGCCCACCGCGCGCAGACGTTCGACCCGAGCTGGCTCGAGATGGACCTCGTCCTCGCGATGGACGCGAAGAACCTCGCCGAGATCACCGACGGGCGCGGCGCCGACGACCGTGTCCGGATGTTCCGCTCCTTCGACCCGCTCGCCCCCTCCGATCCCAACCCCGGCGACCTCGACGTACCCGACCCCTGGTTCGGCGGCGACGAGGGCTTCACCGAGGTGCTCGCCATCGTCGAGCGCACCTGCCGCCGCCTGCTCACCGAGCTCGAGGCCCTGGGTCTGTAGGGCGCCGCGATTCCGCTTGTAACGCGGGGTTCACGCTACCGAGTGCCCTCCCGGGAGAGGCCTCGGAAACACGAACCCCGCGTTACAAGCGGTCCGCGGCGTCCCCCTCCGATGAGTTCTGCCCTCGCGCCCGGTCAGTACCGGTGCCTAGAGTTGGACCCCCGAAGGGAGCACCCATGACCTCGCTCGACACCGGACAGCAAGCGCCAGCCGCTGCGGTCCCGGCCCAGCCGGTCCCGGACGACTTCCCGCAGGTCGCCGACCAGTACCGCCGCGAGCTGACGGCGCACTGCTACCGGATGACCGGCTCGGTGTACGACGCGGAGGACATGGTCCAGGAGACCTACCTCCGGGCCTGGCGGGCGTACGACGACTTCGAGGGCCGGTCCTCGGTCCGCACCTGGCTCTACCGGATCGCCACCAACGTCTGCCTGACCAACCTCGACAACAAGTCACGGCGTCCCCTGCCGACCGGGCTCGGGATGCCGGGAGCCATCGCCGGCGACGAGCTCGTCGAGGCCACCGAGGTGCCCTGGCTCGAGCCGATGCCCGACGTGATGGTCGACGTCGCCAACGTCGACCCGGCCAACGTCGTCGGCAACCGCGACTCGATCCGGCTCGCCTTCGTGGCCGCGCTGCAGCACCTTCCGGCCCGGCAGCGCGCCGTACTCATCCTGCGCGACGTGCTCCGCTGGTCGGCCAAGGAGACCGCCGCCGCGCTGGAGACCACCGCCGCAGCCGTGAACAGCGCGCTGCAGCGGGCTCACGCACAGCTGGCGGAGAAGCAGCTCACCGAGGGGACCGTCGAGGACGACCTGACGCCCGAGCTCGAGTCGATGCTGGAGCGCTACGTGCAGGCGTTCTGGGACAAGGACGTCAACGCCCTCGTGACGATGCTCGCGCACGACGCGGTGTGGGAGATGCCGCCGTTCACCGGGTGGTACTCCGGCGCCCAGAACATCGGTGCGCTGATCGACCACCAGTGCCCGGGCGGCGCCAACGACATGCCGATGATCCGGACCTCGGCCAACGGCCAGCCGGCCTTCGGCCTCTACATGCGTACGCCGGACGGGCACTTCGAGCCGTTCCAGCTGCAGGTGCTCCAGCTCGTCGACGGACGCGTGCAGCACGTGATCGCGTTCTTCACCGAGGGGCTCTTCGAGACCTTCGGGCTGCCGTCGACGCTCCCCGCGTCGTACTCGATGGGCTGAGATGTCCACCGCCTCGCCGCCGACGGTCGGTGGCGGTGCTCGACAGTGCCGTCACCTGGACGCACAGCTGCCTGCAGCTCGCGCGGGCCAGTTCCCTGTCCACCGCCCACCCCGTGCCGCGACTGGGACCTGGGGCAGCTGCTCGTCCACATGGACGAGTCGCTGACGGCCATCGGCGAGGCCGCGGAGGTGGGCCGGGTCACCGTCGACCCGCGGCCACCGGTCCCCGACTCGGGCGACCTCGTCGACCGCATCGTCCAACGTGCCTGCCGGACCCGGGCCGCGTGGCGGACCCGCACGACCTCCGCGCCGTTGAGCGTCGGTGACCTGGCGCTGGGGCGCGACACGATCGCCCTGGTCAGCGCCCTGGAGATCGCCGTGCACGGCTGGGACGTGGCCGCGGCGACGGGAGCCGACCTACCGCTGCCGGAGGACCTGGCGGTGCGGCTGTACGACGTGGCCCTGGCCGTGGTGACCCCGGGCGAGCGCACCTTCCGCTTCGCCCCGGCCGTCGAGGTGCCGCGGTCCGCACCCAACGGCGTACGTCTCCTGGCCCACCTCGGCCGAGCCGTGCCCTAGCCCCCGGCGACCGCGAAGGGCAGAGTGGAGCGATGGCGCGGATGCGTGGGATCGCGGAACGGGTGGAGCAGCTGCTTGCCCAGACCGTCGTGGCGACCACGCCGGTCGCCGGCGGCGACGTCTGCACGGCCACGCGGGTCCGGCTCAGCGACGGGACCTCCGCGTTGGTCAAGACGCGCGCCGGCACTCCTGAGGGCTTCTTCGAGGCAGAGGCGCGTGGCCTGAGGTGGCTCGCCGAGCCCGGCGCCGTCGACGTGGTCGAGGTGCTGGCGGTCGAGCACGACTGCCTCGTCCTGCGCTGGATCGAACCTGCGAGGCCGAGTCCGGAGAGTGCGGCCAGGCTCGGACGCTCGCTCGCCGGACTGCACGCCAGCGGCGCCGCGTCGTACGGCGCCGAGCAGGACGGGTTCATCGCGTCCCTGCCGCTGCCGAACAGGACCGCGCCCTCGTGGCCCGAGTTCTACGCGACCCGGCGGGTGCTGCCCTATCTCAAGCTCGCCGCGGACCGGGGCCACATCGGGACCGCGGACGTGCAGGCGGTGGAGGCGCTGATCGGCCGGCTCACCGACCTGGCCGGGCCAGAGGAGCCACCGGCCCGGATCCACGGCGACCTGTGGTCGGGCAACGTCGTCTGGTCCGCCGAGCACGGCACCCTGATCGACCCTGCTGCGCACGGCGGGCACCGCGAGACCGACCTGGCGATGCTGGCGCTGTTCGGGCTGCCCCACCTGCAGCGACTCGTCGACGCCTACCAGGAGGAGCACCCGCTCGCCGACGGCTGGGAGGAGCGGCAGCCGCTGCACCAGCTGTTCCCGTTGCTCGTGCACGCGGCCCTGTTCGGCGGCCACTACGGGGAGCGTGCCGGCGAGGCCGCGCGGCGGCTCTGACCCACGCCGCAAGATTCTGAGGCTCGGAGAGGGCTCGTCTCAGCGATTGCTCAGGGCTGGATGGCACCCTAGGACCCGTGACCGCAGCCGACTCGTCCGCCGCTGCCCGCAAGCACGTCCTCGTCGTCGAGGACGACCGTGCCGTGCGGGAGTCGCTGCGGCGATCCCTGGAGTTCAACGGCTACCAGGTCTCCACCGCCTCCGACGGCGCCGAGGCGCTGGCCGGGATCAGCGGGATCAACCCGGACGCCGTCGTGATGGACGTGATGATGCCTCGCCTCGACGGGCTCGAGACGACCCGCGCACTGCGCAAGGTCGGCAACAGCGTGCCGATCCTGGTGCTCACCGCCCGCGACGCCGTCGGCGACCGGGTCGAGGGGCTCGACGCCGGTGCCGACGACTACCTGACCAAGCCGTTCGCGCTCGAGGAGCTGCTCGCCCGCGTGCGGGCGATGCTGCGCCGGGTGACCCCCGGACCCGGTGATCCCGACGAGCAGCTGGGCTTCGCCGACCTGACCATGGACCTCGCCTCCCGTGAGGTACGCCGCGGCGACCGGCTGATCGAGCTGACCCGCACCGAGTTCAACCTGCTCGAGCTCTTTCTCCGCCGGCCGCGCCGCGTGCTCGAGCGCTCGTTCATCCTGGAGGAGGTCTGGGGCTTCGACTTCCCCACGACCGCCAACAGCCTCGAGGTCTACGTCGGCTACCTGCGACGCAAGACCGAGGCCGCCGACGAGGCCCGGCTGATCCACACGGTCCGCGGGGTCGGCTACGTGCTCCGCGAGGCCCAGTAGTGGGCTGGCAGCACCCCCTCCACTACCGCAGATCGCTGGCCAGCCGGGTCACCCTGCTCACCACGATGGCGGTGGGCTTCGCGGTCACCGCGGTCGCCTTCGCGGCGTACGCCACGGTGCGGATGCAGAGCATGGAGAGCATCGACCGGTCCCTGCACACCCGCGCGGCCCAGGCCGCCACTCCCGGGGCCCTCGCGGCGCTGATCAACCGGCAGGTCCCTGCCTGGGCGCTGGGGGCGGGCGACGTCAAGCTGGTGTTCATCGACGCGGACGCGGGTCCCACGGCCTGGACCGACGACGCGGCCACCAGGCAGGTCGGACGCCCGGAGTACCTCGTCGCCGTCCGCAAGGAGAGCTGGTCCGCGCGCAGCGTGATCATCGACGGTGAGCGCTACCGCTCGGTGGCCGTGCCGATGAAGGGCCGTGACGACCAGGCGCTCGTGCTGTCGCAGTCCCTGGAGTCGACCGACCGGATGCTCGGCCGTCTGGGACTGGTGATGCTGCTCTTCGGCCTCGCCGGGATGATCAGCGCGGGGCTCGCCGGATGGGGCGTCGCCCGCAACGGCCTGCGTCCCGTACGCCGACTGACCACCGCGGTCGAGGACATCGCCCGCACCGAACGCCTGGACCCCATCCCCGTCGAGGGGCGTGACGAGGTCGCCCGGTTGTCCACCGCGTTCAACGCCATGCTCGCCGCGCTGTCCGCCTCGCAGGCCAGGCAGCGGCAGCTGGTCGCGGACGCCGGCCACGAGCTGCGTACGCCGCTCACCTCGCTGCGCACGAACCTCGACCTCCTCGCCCAGGCCGACTCGTCGGCGAAGCTCTCCGCCGAGTCGCGCAAGGAGCTCCTCGACGACGTGCGCGGGCAGATCTCCGAGATGACCACGCTGATCGTCGACCTGGTCGAGCTGGCGCGCGAGGATCCCTCGGCCGCGCCCCCGGTCGAGCCGGTCGAGCTGGCCGCGGTGGTCAGCCAGGCGGTCACTCGCGTTCGTCGGCGCGCGCCCACCGTGCACTTCGACGTGAGCACGGAGCCCTGGTGGGTCACCGGGGACTCGGCCGCGCTGGAACGCGCGATCACCAACCTGCTCGACAACGCTGCCAAGTGGAGCCCGGAGGACGGCCGGGTCACGGTCGCGCTCTCCCAGGGCGTGGTGACGGTCTCCGACCAGGGGCCGGGCATCTCGGAGCAGGACCTCCCCCACGTCTTCGACCGCTTCTACCGCTCCACCGAGTCACGCGGGATGCCGGGCTCCGGGCTGGGTCTCTCCATCGTCAGGGCCGTTGCGGACCGCCATGGGGGCACCGTCGAGGCCGGTGCCGCGACAGGCGGCGGTGCGGCGTTCCGCTTCCACGTGCCGGGCACGATGGCGCCGCCTGAGGTTTTGGCACGGTCGTAGCCAATCCAAAGGTCGCTCTCAGGATCACCACTGAGACTGGTGACATGGACGAGCAGAACCGATACCCCTACGAATCCGAAGACTCCAGCGGCGACAACGGCGCGCGCGACGAGCACACCCGCCCCCTCCCGCCGTACCCGCCCCAGTCCCCACCACAGCCTGCGCGGGCACCCCTTCCGCCGATGGTGGGTCCCTTCTACGGAACCCCCGAGAGCACCTACGCACCCGCTCCTGCAGCGAGCCCGGCACCCCGCCGGCGCGGCCTGACCGCGGCTGTCCTGGCCGGCGCCCTCGTGCTGGGCGGCGCAGCCGGCGTCGGCGGCTCGGCCGCGTTCCACGCCTTCAGCGACGACGGGTCCACCAGCTCCACGACGAGCACCTCCGGGCCGTTCCAGGCCACGAAGAACGCCGTGGTCGCGCAGGGGACCGTGGAGAAGGTGGCCAACGCGGTGCTGCCCTCCGTGGTCAAGGTGAACGTGACCGGCCAGTCCGGATCCGGGTCCGGCTCGGGCATCGTGCTCAGCAAGGACGGCAACATCCTGACCAACAACCACGTCGTCGCCGGCGTCGGTGACAACGGCTCGATCACGGTGAACTTCAACGACGGCACCACCAAGAAGGCGACCGTCGTCGGCACCGACCCGCTGACCGACATCGCGGTGATCAAGGTCGAGGACGCCTCCGACCTCGTCCCGGCAGCGCTCGGCCAGTCCGGCGGGCTCAAGGTCGGCCAGGCCGTGGTCGCGGTCGGCTCGCCGTACGGCCTGAACGCGACAGTCACCTCCGGCATCGTCAGCGCGCTCAACCGCCCGGTGTCGGTGGCCACCGCGGACGACCAGGAGCAGACCCCGCAGAACCCGTTCGGTGGCGAGGAGAGCGCGCCGCAGCAGCAGAGCCGTGACCTGAGTACGACGTACCCGGCGATCCAGACCGACGCGGCGATCAACCCCGGCAACTCCGGTGGACCGCTCGTCGACATGTCGGGCCGCGTGATCGGCATCAACTCCTCGATCCGTACGGCGTCCAGCAGCGGTGTCTCCGGCGACGCCGGCGGCTCCATCGGTCTCGGCTTCGCGATCCCGATCGACGAGGTGCTGCCGGTCGTCAACCAGATCAGCCAGGGCGACAAGCCCACCCACGCACGACTCGGCCGTCTCGGTCTCCGACGTCACCGGCAACACGCCTGACCCAGGGCGCCCAGCTGCAGTCGATCGAGGACGGCGGCGCGGGCGCCAAGGCGGGCCTGAAGAAGGGCGACGTGATCACCAAGGTCGACGACCAGGTCATCGACGGCTCGGAGTCGCTCGTCGCCACGATCCGCGGCCACCGGCCCGGGGAGAAGGTCGAGATCACCTACCTGCGCGACGGGAAGACCAGCACCACCACGGCCGATCTGGGCTCGGACGAGAACAGCACGACGTCCTGAGGTCCGGATCGCGGGCGACCCCCGACCGCCAAGGGGGTCGCCCGCGGTCTAGTCCCCAGTTCGAGACTTCCGCTCCCGCCTTGTGGCTCACCCTCCGGCGTACCAACATGAGTCCCGGACGCGACGCGCGGAGCGGATCGTCCGGACCGACTGGGGGGAGCCACTCAGCGTCGGCCGGCCACCCGCCCCGCGCGTCGATTCTTTGTCCTCGGGGCTCGGACCGACGACTCAGCCGCCCGTTGCTGCCCGCAGCCGCGCGGCCTTCCACAGGGTCTCGTCCCACTCCTCGTCGACGTCCGACCGCACGGTGATGCCGCCGCCGGTGCCGATGCGCCAGACCCGGTCGGGACCGGCGTACAGCGAGCGGATCACCACGCCGAGGTCGGCCCGCCCGTCGGCGCAGATCCAGCCGAACGCCCCGGCGTAGAGGCCGCGCGGGGTGGCCTCGACCTCGTCGATGATCTCCATGGTCCGCCGCTTCGGGGCACCGGTCATCGAGCCCGCCGGGAACAGCGCCCGCAGCGCGCCCAGCGTCGACACGTCGTCGCGCAGCCGGCCGCGGACGGTCGAGACCAGCTGGTGCACGCTGGCGTAGGACTCGACGGCCATCAGGCTCGGCACGCTGACCGTGCCGACCTCGCAGACCATCGACAGGTCGTTGCGGAGCAGGTCGACGATCATCAGGTTCTCCGCACGGAACCGCGGGTCCCGCGCCAGGTCGGCCGAGAGGCGTCGCGTCCTCGAGCTCGGTCGCTGCCGCGCGGCACGGTGCCCTTCATCGGCTTGGTCTCCAGCCAGCGTTGCCGGTCGATCGTGGCGTAGCGCTCCGGCGAGCTGCTGAGCAGGTGCGTGCCCCGGTGGCGCAGCAGCCCGGCGTACGGCGCGGGGTTGGTCGCCCGCAGCCGCAGGTAGGTCGCCGAGCGGGTCGGTCGGCCTCGCCGACCTCGTCGCGGTAGGTCAGGTTCACCTCGTAGGAGTTCCCGGCGTGGAGCTGCTCCTGGACGCGGGCGAAGGCCTCGGCGTACCAGTCGGGCGTCGCCGCCGGTGGTTGAGGAGCGAGCGGCACTCCCGCTGGTTGAGGAGCGAGCGCCAGCGAGCGTCTCGAAACCCCGGACCTTCCAAGCTCGCGTGGTCGAAGAACTGGATGTCCCGCGACCGCATCCAGATCGCGTCCGGGCCGTGGCCCCAGGGACGCGCCTGGAGGTCGGGCCGGGCCGCGTAGCCGAAGCAGCCCACCCAGTGCACGTCCGGGTCACCCTGCGTCGCGGTCGATCTCGTCCTCGAGCACCGCGAAGACGTCGCGTGCCGACGACCTCGTCGCGGCCGCCCTGGTGCCGGGTCACCTCCCGGCGGGCGGCGTCGAAGCTGAGCGAGACGTCGTCCTGGTCGAGTACGCCGACCAGCGAACGTCTCCCCGACCAGTCCCGCGACCCACCGCCGTCGAGCCAGAAAACCCTGTCGCTGCGGGCGAAACCGGCGCGGACGGCCTCGACGACCGGCTCGTTCATGACAGGAAGTTCCGGACCAGCGTCGGCGCCGTGCCTCGACAGGATCGACTCGGGGTGGAACTGCACGCCGACCAGCGGGAGGTCGCCGGTGCGCGACGGCCATCGTCACCCCGCTGTGCTCGTCGAGGGCGGTCTGACGCGAGCACGTCGGGCAGGGCCACGGCGGCGAGCGAGTGGTAGCGCACCGCCTCGAAGGGGTCGGGCACTCCGCTGAACAGGCCGTCCTGGTCGTGGTTCACCAGGGCGATCTCGCCGTGGGCCGGGGCGACGCGATCCACCGTTCCGCCGTACGACGTGACCAGGGCCTGCATGCCGAGGCAGACACCGAGCACGGGAACGCCGAGGCCGAACACGGCCGCTCCCGAGGGCGAAGTCGGTCGGGCACCGTGGGATGACCGGGTCCGGGCGAGAGCACGACATGGGTGGACTCGCGGGCCCGCTCGAGGACGCCGGGGGCGTCGTGCTCGACGACCTCGGGGAGGACGCCCGTGACCGACGCGACGAGGTGCACGAGGTTCCACGTGTAGGAGTCGTAGTGGTCGACCACGAGCACCCCCGCAGTCACCGGAAGGTCACCCCAACAGCTCCAGCAAGAGGCCGACGCAGCAGGGCGAACCCGTTCTCGGTGAGGATCGACTCGGCGTGGAACTGCACCCCGCGGTACGTCGGACCGGCGAGCAGGTGGATGTCGCCGGTCGCGGGGTCGGACTCGACGCGGATGCCGTCGGGCAGGTCGTCCTCGCCGAGCCGACCGACGAAGGTGTTGTAGAACCCGACCCGCTCCTGGCGCCCGTCGATGTCGACCGAGGACTGGGTGCCCTGGAAGACGATGTCCTTGAAGTCCAGGCCGATCCCGAGCCGGTCGCAGAGCACCTGGTGGCCGAGGCACACCGCGAGGAACGGCTTGCCCGAGTCGAGCAGGCCGTCGATCGCCTTGCGGTAGGCCGCGATCTTGGGATGGTCGTGGTCGCGCGGATCGCCGGGACCGGGACCGATCACGACGAGGTCGGCGTCGTCGAACGCCCCGTCGCTGCCCTGTTCGTTCAGTAGGGCCTCGTGACGGATGACCCGCGAACCCATGCCCAGCACCGAGAACACGTGGGAGAGCATGTTCACGAAGTCGTCCTCGCCGTGCAGGATCGCGATCGTCCGGCCGGCCAGCGACGGCGCGGGCGGCGATCCCTCCTGGTCGGTGAGCCAGAACTTCGCGAGCCGGCGGTTGCGGGAGTTCAGCGCGATCAGGACGTCCTCGTCCTGCATCAGGTCGGCCATGTCGGACGGCGTACCCGTGGCGCCGGGGACCAGCCCGAACGCCGAGAGGATGCCGCCGGCCTTGGCGAGGGTCTCGGCGACCTCGTAGTCCGGGTCGGAGTCGCGCACCAGGGTCGCGCCGGCGGTGACCTTCATCGCGCCGTCGGGACTGACGTCCGCCGTACGGATCACGATCGGGGAGTCCGCCGTCGGCGCACCCTCGTCGTCGCGGCCGATCAGGGCGAGCGCTCCGGCGTAGTACCCGCGGCCCTCCGACTCGTACTCGTGGATCAGCCGGCAGGCGTTCTCCACCGGTGCCCCGGTGACGGTGGCGGCGAACATGGTGTCGCGCAGGACGTCGCGTACGTCGGACCGGGTGCGGCCGGCGAGGAGGTACTCCGTGTGCACCAGGTGCGTCATCGGCTTGAGGAAGGGCCCGAGCACCTGGCCACCCTCGTGGCAGATGTCGCACATCATCTTCAGCTCCTCGTCGACGACCATGAAGAGCTCGAAGATCTCCTTCTCGTCGGCGAGGAAGTCCAGCAGGCGCTGCTTGAGGTCACTGCCACCGTCGGTTGAGCCTGTCGAAACCCCGCGGAGCCGGAAGGTGCCGGAGATGGGGTTCATCCGCACGTCTCCGCCGTGCACGCTGACGTGCCGCTCGGGCGAGGCGCCGATCAGGAACCGGTCGCCGGTCCAGAAGCAGTAGGTCCAGTAGGCGCCGCGCTCGCTGGTCAGCAGCCGGCGGAGCACGGTCAAGCGCCTTCGCGGCGCTCCACTCACGCACCTGCGCGCGGTAGTGCCGCCCGACGACGAGGTTGGCGCCCTCACCGTTGCCGATCTCCTCACGGATGATCTGCGCGACCACACGCGCGTAGTCGTCGTCGGAGGTGTCGAACCCGCCCTCGTTCTCGAAGGCGATCTCCTCGTCGGGCAGCGCGGCGATCAGCTCCTCGAGAGGGATCTCGCGCTCGGTCTCGATCGCCACCACCGCGAGCGGGGTGCCGTCGTCGTGCGCGACGAAGCCGCGCTCGGTGACCTGCCGGAAGGGCACCGCGACCAGCCGGTCGAACCGCCGGCCGTCCTCGGGGATGCCCTCCTCGAGCGGGATGTCCCTCAGCTTCTCCAGCCGGTCGAGCGGCTCCCCCCACCAGCGTGGCCGTCGGGCTCTCCCGCAGCCGGATCACCGCCCACGCCTCGTGCCCCATCAGCTCCTCGAGGGCGGCTGTGGCGGAGAGTGGCTCGGGCATGCCCGGAACGCTACTAGGTCGCCGACAGGGCTCTTTCCCTTGGCCGTAGTCCGCCGACCGCGCTAGGAGGTGAGGGTGACCATCCGCTGGGTGGCGCGGGTGTAGACGACGTAGAGGGTCGCCTTGCCGGTGGGGGCCTCGTCCTCGATCTCCTGGGGCTGCTACGACGACGATGCCGTCGAACTCGAGGCCCTTGGTGTCCAGCCCGGCGAGTACGACGATCCGGGAGTCGGGCGTGCCGGTCTCGTCGGCGAACTCCGGCCAGGAGGCCACCCATCGGCCGACCTCGCCGATCCGCGCAGTGGGTACGACGATCCCGACCGTGCCGGCCAACGAGCCCGCGAGCTCGGTCAGCTGTGAGCGCACCGCCGACTCGAGGTCCTCCACCCGAAGCTCCAGCGGCGAGACGCCGGTCGAGCGCACGGCGTCGGGCAGGTCGGCGTCGAGACCGACCCTCTCGGCGTAGGCCGCGGCGAAGTCGTAGATCTCCGAGGAGTTGCGGTAGTTCGTCGACAGGTGGAAGTCGTGGCGCGGCTTGTCGCCGAGCGCCGAGGCACGCGCAGCCGCTGACTCCTCCGGCACCGGCCACGACGACTGCGCGAGGTCGCCGACGATCGTCCACGTGGCGCCGCGGCCACGACGGCCGACCATCCGCCACTGCATCGGCGTGAGGTCCTGCGCCTCGTCCACGAGCACGTGCGCGAACGCGTCGTCCTCGACCCGGTTGGTCGGCGGGGTCCAGCCGCGCGGGCCGGCGTACTCCCGGTCGGAGGCGGTCCAGAGCTCCTGGAGGGACGCGTCCTCCGCGCCGAGGTACTCGTCGTCCACCGACCCGGTGTTCACGATCGGCGGGTCACCGAGCAGGTAGCGCAGCTCGTCGAGCATCGCCACGTCGTCCACGGAGAGGGTGTCGCCCCACGACTTCGCGAGCACGCGCACGGCCTCGTCGTCGAGGATCCCCTCGCTGACCCGGGCCAGCAGGTCGCGGTCGCGCAGCCAGCCGAGCACGGACGCAGCGTCGAGCACCGGCCACCAGGCGGCGGCGAACTCCAGGAAGCTGTCGTCGGTGCGGATCTCCTCGGCGAACTCCTCCTTGGTGCGCTCGCGCGCCCGCTCGCTCTGGACCTGGCGCCACATCGCGTCGATCAGCGTGGAGGCGACCCGGGTGGTGGACCGGTTGCGGAGCCCCATCGAGAGCAGCTGACGACGCAGCGCACCGAGCTCGCGGGGGCCGAGCGTGATCACGTCGTCGCGGTAGAAGACGCGGAAGCTGTTGGGGGCGTCGGGCACGGCCTGTCGCGCCGTACGCCGCAGCACCTCGGCCATCGCGGCCGAGCCCTTGATCTCGGCGACCGCGGGCTCGTCGCGCCGGCTCGCCTTCACGCCGTCGACGACCTCGCCGAGCGAGCGGAGCGCGACCGCGGTCTCGCCGAGCGAGGGCAGCACCCGCTCGATGTAGCGCATGAACACACCCGACGGTCCCACCACGAGCACGCCGCCGCGCTCGTAGCGACGCCGGTCGGCGTAGAGGAGGTACGCCGCGCGGTGCAGCGCGACCACGGTCTTGCCGGTGCCGGGCCCACCGGTGATCGACACGACGCCCTTGTTGGGTGCGCGGATCGCCTTGTCCTGCTCGGCCTGGATGGTCGCGACGATGGAGTGCATCGACCGGTCGCGGGCCTTGGACAGCTGCGCGAGCAGCGCGCCCTCGCCCACGATCGGCAACGTCTCGGCGGCAGGGTCCTCCGCGTCGAGCAGGTCGTCCTCGACCCCGAGCACGTGCACGCCCTTGCTGCGCAGGATCCGACGGCGTACGACGCCCTGCGGGTCGGCCAGCGTGGCCTGGTAGAACACCGCCGCCGCGGGAGCACGCCAGTCGATCAGCAGCACGTCGTAGTTGTCGTCGCGCAGACCGATCCGGCCGATGTAGCGGGGTTCGCTGCTGACCTGTGCGCCCATGTCGAGGCGGCCGAAGACCAGCCCCTCGTGGGCGGCGTCCAGGGTCGCCATCCGACGCGCGGCCTGGAACACCATCGCGTCACGCTCGACGAGCCCGCCCTCGTTGCCGATCCGGCCGCGGGCGAAGCCTTCCTTGGCCAGCTCCTGCGCGGAGAGGGCCGCCTTGTCGAGCTGGGTGTAGACGGTGTCGACGTACTCCTGCTCGCGGGCCACCTCGCGCGCCGCCACATCACTGTTCAACGCGTGTTCCTCCGGGGAACGTCGGATTGGAATCGACAACTCTACTCGTGTCGTGGCGGGTGCACTGACCGAGCACCGTCTGCGGCGAGGGTGGCAGGTCCTTGCCGCCGCAGAAGCTGTCTCCAGTCCCAGGTCAGATGCTTCAGGCCCAGGGCACGCTTCTCGACCAGGTGCCACGACGCGAACCCGGCGAGCAGCGCGAGCGCGATCGAAGTGACCAGATAGATCACGTGGCCGCCCTCCTGGACGCCGAACGCGGCCAGGGCCTGTTGGATCGGGAAGGCGTAGATGTAGACCCCATAGGACCAGTCCTGTCGGACGCCGATGTCGCGCAGTCGGGTTGTTCGCAAGGTCGCCATCCACAAGACGGCATACGCGAAGGCGAGCAGACCGAAGAAGTCGAACCCCCCGTACCGCATGGTGACGATCACCACCACCCCGGCAAGCGCCGCCAGGCGGCCGTCCACCACGAAGTGATGGGGTCTGCTCGCAGCCACGCCACCGAGGAAGAAGACCGCCGCCAGCGGGACGATCAGGGCGAGATCGATCCCGCCGACGAATGGCCACCCCACCCGCGAGAGATGGATCTCACCCTGTCCGAAGCGGTCGTGGGAGACCCAGTCCAGGAGCACCAGGCCGGCCAATGCGGTGAAGGCTGCGACGACGAGGCCCGTTCGCCGCCGAGTGGCCCCGACGACCATCAACAGCGCAACGAAGACGTAGCACAACAGCTCGTAGCGCAGCGACCACAGCGCGCCGTCCAGCACCCCCTGATGGTCGGGGCCGGCGGACGGGTTGCCGCTGAGCAGGTCCCCGATGCCGTACTGGGCCATCTTGGTCCGAAAGTTGAGGGTGACGTAGCGCAGTGCCGAGGGGTCGAGTCCCCAGAACCCGGCGAGGGTGCCCTCCTGCACGAGGTAGAGCACCGGAGCGAGCACGAATGCCGTCGCCAGCAGGCACACCCAGAAGCCGGGAAAGATGCGCAGGAACCGGTGCCAGGCGAATCGGCCCAGGGACGACTGCCGAGCCGAGCGGACGATGAGGAAGCCCGAGAGCACGAAGAACCCGGTCACGGCGAGGAGGCCGAGGTCCGTCTGCTTGTGGGACCAGTTCAGCAGCGGTGTGGCTTCGCCATACCCCAGCGGGAAGCTGTGACTGACGACCACGAGCAGCGCGAGTCCCAGTCGTTGCGCCCCGACGACGTTCGCGCGCGGGTCGAAGGCTTCCGCCATCGTCCGAAAACGAGGCGAGGTCACGGCATCAACCCGAAGGGAGCTCTTCGCGGGATCGAGGGCGCGAGACACGACTGAGTGTCCCACGACAGACCCCCGCCGCTCGGCAAAACCGGATTGCTCGCTCAGGGGAGGCGTTCAGGACGGTGATCGCGGACGCACTAGCGACACCGGCGGCTGCCGGAATCCATCGCCGCGCCGCTGATCGCCCGGTAGGACCAGCTGAAGGAGCCGCGTGCGAGTGCGAGGAGCAGCACGCCCGGAGTCCGCGCCTGGTAGTACACCGAGCCGCGCTTGCGGGTGCCAAGACGGTAGAGGTTGGCACCGCCGGTGCCGGCAACGATCTCAACCATCCCCCGGCGAGGCTTGATGTGTCCCTTGCCGTCCATCGGCTTGAACCGCTCGTAGTCGTGGTCGTGGCCAGCGAGCACGAGCTCGTTGCGGTGCCGGTACGCCGCGGCCCACAACCGCTTCACCGCGGTGTTGTTCCCGTGCTCGTAGCCCGACGAGTAGCGGGGGTGATGCATGGTCAGGAGGGAGCACCTCGACGGGTGCGCCTTCATCTGCCGGTTCAGCCAAGCGGCCTCGGCCTTGCAGTTGACCAGGCCGCAGTTGCTGTTCAGGGCATAGATGTTCCAGCCCCCGGCAGTCACTCGGTAGTAGCCGGGCGGGCCGGGCTGGCGAGACTTGAAGTAGGTGTAGTAGCCGCTGGCACCTGGCGTCTTGTACTCGTGGTTCCCGATCACGGGCCGCGTCTTCGACAGCAGCGCGCCCCACGACTTGTCATAGCTCGCCTGGTACTCCGCCAGCGTGTTCTTGTCGTACTGGTGGTCGCCGAGCGTGAGCACGAGATCCGGTCGCAGTCGCGATGCGAGGGCGGCCGTCGCAGCCTGGCGACACGTGGTCCCGGACGGCGGCTGTCCGGGCTCGCAGGCGATGTCGCCGACGGCCACGACGCGCACGGGACGTGCTGCGGCCGCCGAATTGGCGAGCGCGGCACCGTCCTTCGCGCCGTTCTTCAGGGCCGGTGCCGAGTCGGCAGCAGTCCCGCAGGCGGACATCAACAGGGTCATGGAGACCACCAACGTCGAACAGAGGGCTGTCCGAGCAACGCGCATACATCGACCCTACGGCGTGATGTGCCGCCCTCGCGTCCGTTCAGGCGAGGTCGTGCACGAACTCCCCCAGCTGGGTGAGGTTGCGGCACTCGACCATCGGGACCAGGCGGCCGTACTCGCGGGCAGCGGAGTCACCGGTGTTCCAGTTGCGGACGTGTTCGGGGTTGAGCCAGAAGCTGTGCCGGGCGGCATGGACGAGGTCCTTGACGACGGGCAGCGCGAGGTCCGTGTGGTTCGACCGTGCGTCGCCGAGCACCAGCAGGTTGGTCTTCGGGGTCAGGGCGTCGGGGTGCTGGTCGGCGAAGCGGGTGAACGCCCGGCCGTAGTTGGTCCGACCCCACAGCGTCGCGTAGCGGGCACTGGCCGCGAGCTCGCTCATCGTCGCGGCCGGGTCCTTGCTGGTGGTGAACCTGTCGGTGACCTCGTGGATCTCGTCGACGAAGGTGAAGGCACGCACGCGGTTGAACTGCTCACGCAGAGCGAAGACCAGCATCAGCGTGAAGCTCGCGAAGTTGGCGACCGAGCCGCTGACGTCGCAGAGCACCACCAGGTCGGTGCGGCCCGGACGCTTCGGCTTGTGCCGCGTCTCCATCGGCACGCCGCCGCTGGACATCGAGGCACGGACGGTACGCCGGAAGTCGAGCGGACCGCGGGAACGGGCGTGCTGCTCGCGGCTGAGCCGGGTGGCCAACCTTCGGGCGAGCGGCTGGATCTCGCGGCGCATCAGCTCGAGGTCGGCCTTGCGGGCCGAGGTGAAGTCGACCTGCTCGATCGCCGGCCGGATGGTGTGCCGCGCGACGTGCTGCGGGCCACGCACCTCGGCCGCGCGTCGTCGGACCTCCGCATCGACGAGCCGCTCGAACGCGCGCGCCTGCGCCTCGACCAGCCTGCGCAGTGAGGGGTCCTCGTCCGTGGAGTCGGCGGAGACCCCCATGCCCTGCAGCACCTTCTCGACGAGCTCGTCGGGCGAGACCCGGTTCATCACGTTGTACGACGACCACCGCTGCTCCCCCGGCCCGCGCCCCCGGATCAGCCCGAACCGCTGCACGGCCTCGCGCGCCAGCATCGTCATCACGTCGGGATCGCCCATCGCCATCGCGTTGGTGAGCGCCTCGCGGAAGTCGGCCAGGGCCTGCGGCCCGTCGTCGCCATCGATGGAGGGTGAGGTCTCGACAGGCTCAACCGGCGGAGGCTGGCTCTCTGCGGACCCGTCCGACGCCGGTTGAGCCTGTCGAAACCCATCCCCCACGAGCAGGGGGAAGTACAGCTCGAAGACCTGGTCGAACCCCGGCCGGTGGTTCTGGCGCTTGAGCAGCGTCGCGGCGTACGCCGCCCGCAGGGTCTCGCGCTCCTCGATGCCGAGCGCGTCGATGGCGCGTACGGCGTCGAGCCCCTCGGCGAGCGAGACCGGCAGTCCGGCGGTGCGCAGTGCCTCGACGAACTCGATGTGCCGGTCGAGCAGCGTCACTGGGACCGCAGCCTCAGCTCGCGGACGGCCCGGTCGTGGTCGCTGGCGTGCTTGAGCACGACGCCCAGGGTCTGGTCGATCGCGGCGGCGTCGAGGGTGCCGGTGCCGAGGGCAACCAGCGTCCGCGCCCAGTCGATGGTCTCCGCGATGGACGGTGCCTTGCGCAGGTCCATCCCCCGCAGCTTCGCGACGACCTCGACGATCTGCCCGGCGAGCTGCTCCTCGACCTCGGGCACCTGCGAGACGACGATGTCCCGCTCGCGGTCGGCCTCGGGGTAGTCGATGTGCAGGAACAGGCAGCGGCGCTTGATCGCCTCGGACAGCTCACGGGTCGCGTTGGAGGTGAGCACGACCAGCGGGCGGCGTACGGCGACGATCGTGCCCATCTCGGGGATCGTCACCTGGAAGTCGCTGAGCACCTCCAGCAGGAGGCCCTCCACCTCGACGTCGGTCTTGTCGACCTCGTCGATCAGCAGCACGGTCGGCTCCTCGCGACGGATCGCGGTGAGCAGCGGCCGGGTCAGCAGGAACTCGTCGGTGAAAATATCGTCATGGGTCTCGTCCCAGGACTGGTCGCCGGCCGCTTGGATCCGGAGCAGCTGCTTCTTGTAGTTCCACTCGTAGAGCGCACGCGCCTCGTCCAGGCCCTCGTAGCACTGCAGCCGCACCAGGTCCGCGCCCGTCGCGCGGGCGATCGCCTTGGCCAGCTCGGTCTTCCCGACACCCGCCGGTCCCTCGACGAGCAGCGGCTTCTCCAGCGCTCCGGCGAGGAACGAGGTGGTGGAGGTGGCCGTGTCGGAGAGGTACCCGACGGCGGCGAGCTGCTTGTCGGCATCCGCCGGGGACTCGAACCATCTCGACTTCTGGGTCACCGACTCATTGTGCCCGGCGCCCCCGAGGACGTCATACGAGGTGGCTGCAATAGCGACCAGCTCGTATGACGTCCTGCCGGGTCACCAGCGGTCGTGGACCAGCTCGCGCACCCTGCCGTCGTAGATGTGCCGCACCCCGTCCATGAACTCGACGCCGAGGTTGTTCGCCTCGCCGGCCGCGGCGTTGGAGCGTGCCTGCCGCTCGTTGCGGGCGCCCGGGATCACGGTGCTGACGCCGGCCTGCTGCCACACCCACGCGATGGCGGCCTGGGCGGGACTGAGGCTGCCGGGCGCCGACTCCTTCACCAGCCGGGTGAAGTCGCCCGCAGCCTGGAGGCCCACGTCGTACGGCACGCCGGAGAAGGTCTCGCCCACGTCGAACGCGCTGCCGTCGCGGTTGTAGTTGCGGTGGTCGTCGTCGGCGAACGTGGTGTTCTCGTCGTACTTCCCGGAGAGCAGGCCCGAGGCCAGCGGCACCCGCGCGATGATCCCGACACCGGCCGCCTCAGCTGCAGGAAGCACCTGCTCGAGCGGCTTGAGCCGCAGCGCGTTCAGGATGATCTGCACCGTCGCGAGGTGCGGACGCTCGATGGCGGCCAGCGCCTGGGCGACGGTCTCCACGCTCACGCCGTACGCCGCGATGGCGCCGTCCTCGACCAGCGCATCCAGCGCGTCGAAGGTCGCCTGGTCGTCGATCACCGCGGAGGGCGGGCAGTGCAGCTGCACGAGGTCGAGCCGGTCGACGCCGAGGTTGCTGCGCGAGCGGTCGGTCCACGCCCGGAAGTTCTCGGCCGTGTAGTTCTCCGGCACCTGGTCGACGCGGCGGCCCATCTTGGTGGCCACGGTGAATCCCGCATCGGGGTGAGCCGCGGCGAAGCGGCCGACGATCTGCTCGCTGCGCCCGTCGCCGTACACGTCCGCGGTGTCGTAGAACGTGACCCCGGCCTCCGCCGACGCCTCCAGCACCTCGCGGGCATCGGACTCGCTGACCTCACCCCAGTCGGCCCCCAGCTGCCACGTGCCCAGCCCGACAGCCGACACGGTCCGACCCGTACGGCCGAGAAGACGCTGCTCCATCGATGTTCCCTCTTTCTCGTGGTGAGTGTGTCCCTCAGGTTGCCGTACCCCGCCGACGTACGCCGACTCGCGTCGCCCCCCGCCGGTTGGGCCAATCGATTCCAGGTGAGCCGTACGACGGACCCAACCACCGCTGGTCGAGCAGCGAGGAACGAGCGATCAGTCGAGATCCACCCATGCGACCCGACCGCGGATCGCGAGATGCGGTGGACTTCGAGTCACCTGGTGACTCGAAGTCCACATCATCTTTGGTCGAGGGGTGCGGGGGCGAGGCTCCTCACAGCCCCTCGGCCAGCCGGTGGTACGCCGCGTTCCAGCGCAGCTCGCGCTGGAAGCTCCTCGGGGTGGTGTCCGCGTCGATGACCAACAGCTCGGTCCGGGTCATCTCCGCGAAGTCCTGGAGCACCTCGGTCCCGATCGCCTTGGACAGCACCGTGTGGTGCGGGCCGCCGGCCATCAGCCAGGTCTCCGCCGAGGTCGAGAGCGAGGGGCGGGGCTCCCAGACCGCGCAGGCGACCGGCAGCTTCGGCAGGTCCTCGTCGGGCTCGACGACGTCGATCTCGTTGACCGTCAGCCGGAAGCGGTCACCGAGGTCGGAGATGCCGGCCACCACCGCAGGCCCGGGGTCGGCGGTGAACCGGAGCCGCACCGGGTCGTCGCGATCCCCGATCGAGAGGGGGTGGATCTCCAACGAGGGACGCTGGGTGGTGATGGTCGGGCAGACCTCGAGCATGTGCGCCCCGAGCACCTTCTCCTCGCCCGGAACCAGGTGGTAGGTGTAGTCCTCCATGAACGAGGTCCCGCCCGGAAGCCCGGCAGACATCACCTTGGTCGCGCGCAGGAGCACCGACGTCTTCCAGTCGCCCTCGCCGCCGAACCCGTAGCCGTCGGCCATCAACCGCTGCACCGCCAGTCCGGGGAGCTGGCGCAGGCCGCCCAGGTCCTCGAAGTTGGTGGTGAACGCGTCGAAGCCTCCCTCGACGAGGAACTCCCGCATGCCGAGCTCGATGCGGGCGCCGTCGCGCAGCGACTCGTGCCGGTCTCCGCCGGGGAGCAGCTCAGGTGCGACCTCGTAGGTGTCGGCGTACTCGGTGACCAGCTTGTCGATGTCGGGCCCGGCCACCTCGTCGACGACCGCGACGAGGTCGTTCACGCCGTAGGTGTTCACCGAGACCCCGAAGCGCAGCTGGGCCTCGACCTTGTCCCCCTCGGTGACGGCGACGTTGCGCATGTTGTCGCCGAACCGGGCCAGCCGCAGGCGCCGCAGCTCGTGCCGGCCCAGCGCTGCCCGGGCCCACAGGGCGACGCGCTCGGCCACGAGCGGGGACTCCACGTGACCGGCGACGGTCTTGCGAGGGACACCCAGCCGGGTCTGGATGTAGCCGAACTCCCGGTCACCGTGGGCGGCCTGGTTGAGGTTCATGAAGTCCATGTCGATCGTGGACCACGGCAGTGCCATCCCGGCCTGCGTGTGCAGGTGCAGCAGGGGCTTCTGGAGTGCGTCGAGACCGGAGATCCACATCTTCGCCGGGGAGAACGTGTGCATCCAGGCGATCACACCGACACATTCGTCGGAGCTGTTGGCCTCGAGCATCTGCCGGTGGATCGACACCGAGTCGAGGAGCACCGGCTTCCACACCAGCCGTACGGGCAGGCCTGCCGTGTCGCCGAGCCGCTCGGCGATGACCCGCGACTGCGCGGCGACCTGGTCGAGCGTCTCCGGACCGTAGAGATCCTGGCTGCCCGTGAGGAACCAGACTTCGAGGCTGGACGGGGCGGTTGGGGACATGGTGGGCCTCCACTGTCGGGGCTGTCGGGGCGGGGCGGGCGGATGGGCAGCGAGCTGGTCAGCGCTGGCCGTAGACGTTCTGGTAGCGCTCGTAGAGCTGGTCCACGGCCGACTCCGGCACGGGGATCGGCTCGCCCAGCTGTCGCGCGACGTGCACGGTGCGGGCGACGTCCTCGCACATCACGGCGGCCTTCACGGCGTCACGGGCAGTCGGGCCGACCGTGAACACCCCGTGGTTCTGCATGAGTACGGCGGGCGACCGGCTGCCGCGCAGGGTCTCCACGATCCCCCGCCCGATGGAGTCGTCGCCGATGATCGCGAACGGGCCCACCGGGATCTCACCACCGAACTCGTCGGCCACCATCGTCAGCACGCACGGCACCGGTTCACCGCGCGCGGCCCAGGCCGTGGCGTACGTCGAGTGGGTGTGTACGACGCCGCCGACCTCGGGCAGCTCCCGGTAGACGTAGGCCTGAGCCTCGGTGTCCGAGGAGGGCGCGTGCTCGCCCTCGACGACCCGGCCCTTGAGATCGCAGACGACCATGTTCTCCGGAGTGAGCTCGTCGTAGGCGACACCACTCGGCTTGATGACGAGCAGGTCCTGTCCCGGCACCCTGGCCGAGACGTTGCCCGCGGTCCACACGACGAGCTGGTAGCGGGTGAGCTGCTCGTGCAGGGCGCAGACCTCGCGACGCAGCTCCGCGATCTTCACACCGACGTCGCCGACGGCGGTCATGACGACTCTCCAGAGGCCCGCTCGATCGCCTCACGCCGCAACGTCCGCAACCGGCGCATCGAGGGGTTGCCGCGGCCGAAGTGGTCGTGGAGCAGCTGGTACTCCGCGAACAGCCGGTCGTAGACCAGCGCGCGGTCCTCGTCGGGCTCGTAGGCCCGGGGACGCACCTTGCCCATGCTCTTCGCGGCGAGCTTCACGTCGTCGTAGGCCCCGGCCGCGACCGCGGCGTGGATCGCCGAGCCGAGCGCGGGGCCCTGCTCGGAGCCGATCACCGACAGCGGCAACCGGGTGACGTCGGCATAGATCTGCATCAGCAGCTTGTTCTTCGCGAGCCCGCCGGCCACCACGAACTCCTCGACCGGCACCCCGGCGTCACGGAAGGCCTCGACGATCACCCGGGTCCCGAAGGCCGTCGCCTCGAGCAGGGCGCGGTAGGTGTCCTCGGGCCGCGTGCTGAGGGTCTGGCCCATCACCAGGCCGGAGAGCTGGTGGTCGACCAGCACCGAGCGGTTGCCGCTGTGCCAGTCCAGGGCGACGAGGCCGTGCTGGCCCACCTCCTGCTCCGCGGCCAGCCGGGTGAGCAGCTCGTGCACGGTCTCGCCGGCGGCTTCCGCGTCCTCGACGTACGACGGGGGAACGCCGGTCCGCACGAACCAGCCGAAGATGTCGCCCACGCCGCTCTGGCCCGCCTCGTAGCCCCAGCTGCCGGCGAGGATGCCGCCGTCGACGACCCCGCACATCCCGGGGACCTCACGGAGCACGTCGCTGCACATCACGTGGCAGGTCGAGGTGCCCATGATCGCGACCATCTGGCCGGTGCCCACCGCGTTGGCGGCCGGCGCAGTGACGTGCGCGTCGACGTTGCCCACGGCCACGGCGATGCCCTCGGGAAGGCCGGTCCACTCGGCCGCCTCGGCGGTCAGTCCTCCGGCGCGGTCACCGAGCTGGCCGATGGGCTGGTCCAGCTTCTCCTCGACGAAGCGACCGAACCCCGGGGCGAGCTCCTCGAGGAACTCGACGCTGGGGTACTCCCCGTCCTGGCGGATGCCCTTGTAGCCGGCCGTGCAGGCGTTGCGGACGTAGTCACCGCACAGCTGCCACACGATCCAGTCGGCGGCCTCGACCCAGCGCTCGATGCGGTCGTAGAGCTCGCGGTCCTCCTCGAAGACCTCGAGCCCCTTGGCGAACTCCCACTCGGAGGAGATCAGCCCGCCGTAGCGGGGCAACCAGCTCTCGCCGCGACGCTCGGCGAGCTCGTTGATCCGGTCGGCCTGGCCTTGCGCGGCGTGGTGCTTCCAGAGCTTGGCGTAGGCGTGCGGCCGGTCGGCCAGCCCCTCGACCTCGCACAGCGGGGTGCCGTCCGCCAACGTCGGCACCATCGTGCACGCGGTGAAGTCGGTGGCCAGGCCGATCACCTGGGCCGGGTCGATCCCCGCGGCGGCGACGGCCTCCGGCACCGCCGTACGCAATACGTCGCGGTAGTCCTCCGGGACCTGCAGCGCCCAGTCGGGAGGCAGCGAACGGCCGCCGTCGGGAAGGGCTTCCTCGAGGACGGCGTGCGGATAGTCGTGGGTGGCGCTGCCCAGCTCGGCTCCGTCATCGACGCGTACGACGAGCGCCCGGCCGGAGAGCGTGCCGAAGTCGACGCCGATGACGAAGCGGTCCTCGGGGGTGGTGCGCGTCTCCGCCATCTTTCACGCCTTCCTCTCGGGAGCAGGTGCGGTGCTCGCCCGCAGGATCAGCTCGGGCTCGATCAGCCGACCGCGTCGCGAACCCGCACCCTGGTCGCCGGCCACGACGTCCTGGTGCATCGCGACCTGAAGAGTGTCGATGGCCAGCCGTCCCACCGCAGTGAAATCCTGCCGGACCGTGGTCAGCGGCGGGAGCAGGTACCCGGACTCGGGGATGTCGTCGAAGCCCACGACGCTGAAGTCGCCCGGCACGGAGAGCCCGGCCTCGGCCAGCGCCCGCAGGACGCCGATGGCCATGTGGTCGTTGGCCACGAACGCGGCGGTCACCTCGGTGCGTTCCGCGAGAAGACGACCTGCGTCGTACCCGCTGGCCGGGGTCCAGTTGCCCCGGAAGGGCTCCAGCGGGCGCAGCCCGGCGTCGAGCATCGCCGCCTGCCAGCCGGCGAGCCGGGCGCGCGCCTCGACCCAGTGCTGCGGTCCGGCCACGTGGGCGATCGAGGTGTGGCCGAGGGAGATCAGGTGCTCGGTCGCCATCCGTGCCCCGGCGACCTGGTCGACGCCGACGGTCCACGGCGCTCGGGAGAGGTCTCCCTCGACGACCACCACCGGCACCCCGCCGGTCTGCTGGCGTCGGGCGATGTCGAGCGCCTCGTCGTTGGCGACGATCATCACGATGCCCTCGACGTTGTGGTCGCGCAGGTGCTCCACCGCGGCGGTGAGGTCGTCGCCCGTGACGTCGGGCAGGTTGACCGAGCTGACGAAGTAGCCGGAGGCGCGAGCTGCTGCCTGGATGGTCCGGTTCACCGTCGAGGGACCCCACAGGCCGGCGTTGGTGGCGATCACCCCGATCGTCGCGGAGCGCCGGGTGACCAGCGCCCGGGCCATCGTGTTCGGCCGGTAGCCGAGCTGGCGGATGGCCTCCTCCACCCGGGCACGGGTCGCCGGCCGCAGGCTGGGATGGCCGTTGATCACCCGTGAGACGGTCTGGTGGGACACGCCGGCCAGCCTCGCGACGTCGGCCATCACCGGGGTCCGGCTCGGACGAGAACCCGTGGGCAGGGTGTCGGTCATGTCCGGCGCCTGGTGATCAGGCGCTGCACCACGACGAATGCGAGCAGGAGTACGCCGATGGCGATCCTGGTCCACCAGGAGCTGAGCGTGCCGTCGAAGGAGATGAAGGTCTGGATCGTGCCCAGCACCAGGACGCCGAGCAGCGAGCCGACCACCAGGCCGCGGCCACCGGTCAGGAGGGTGCCGCCGATGACAACAGCCGCGATCGCGTCGAGCTCCATCCCGATCGCGTGCAGGCTGTAGCCCGAGAGCGTGTAGAGGGCGAAGAGCAGCCCCGCCACCGAGGCGCAGAAGCCGCTGATCGCGTAGACCGCGATCTTGGTCCGGGCGACCCGCAGGCCCATCAGCATGGCCGAGCTCTCGCTGCCGCCGATCGCATAGATGGTGCGTCCGAACCGGGTGCGGTGCAGCACCCATGCTGCGATCGCCACGACCACGAGGGCCGCGATCGACGAGGGGGAGGTCGACAGGCCTCCGGGGAGCGGCACCTGGGCGGACCCGAGGTCGTAGAAGGTGTGGTTGCGGATCGGGATCGACTCGATCCTGATCAGGTAGCAGAGACCGCGGGCCAAGAACATGCCCGCGAGGGTCGCGATGAACGGCTGGATGTCGAAGTAGTGGATGACCAGGCCCATCAGCAGGCCGAGCCCGGTGCCGACGAGGACCACCACGATCATGCTCAGCTCTGCGGGCCACCCGGCCTCCATGGTGCTGGCGGCGATCATCGTGGACAGGGCGACCACCGAGCCGACGGAGAGGTCGATCCCGCCGGTCAGGATGACGAAGGTCATCCCGACGGCCAGCACGATCAGGAACGAGTTGTCGAAGAACAGGTTCAGGACCACCTGGGGGGAGGCGAACCCCTCGTAGCGGATGCCGCCGGCGGCGAACATCCCGACGAACAGCGCCAGGGTCGCCAGCACCGGCCGGTACTGCGACGGGGGCGACCAGCGCCGTACGCGGTCCCAGGTCGTGGCGGTGGAGACGGTCGCGGTGCTCATGCCGTGCCTGCCTTGGCGGTCGAGTGGGCAACGGTTTGCCGGCGCATCCGCAGGGAGGCCCGCGCCTTCGGCGACTGCAGCAGGCACACGGCGATCACGACGATGGCCTTGAACAGGTAGTTGGTCTGGGACGGGATGCCGATGTTCGGGATCGTCGTCGCCAGCGTCTGGATCACCAGGGCGCCGACGAGGGTGCCGGCCAGGGAGAACCGCCCCCCGGCCAGAGAGGTCCCGCCGATCACGACCGCCAGGATGGCGTCCAGCTCGATCCACAGGCCCACGCTGTTGGCATCGGCAGCGCTGGTGTTGCCGGCGATCATCAGGCCAGCGACTCCCGCGCACAGGGCAGCGAACACGTAGACGGTCCAGATGATCGTGCGCGACCGCACGCCCGCCAGCCGGCTCGCCTCCGGGTTGATCCCGACCGCCTCGATGAGCATGCCCAGGGCCGTACGCCGGGTGACGATCGCGGTCAGGGCGAAGACAGAGAGTGCGACGAGGATCGCCACCGGGAGCGTGGCGACGAAACCCACCCCGATGCCCGCGAAGGTGTCGTTGTTGACGGTGGTGATCTGCCCGTTGGTGACGAGCATCGCGAGTCCGCGTCCAGCGGTCATCAGCACCAGGGTGGCGATGATGGGCTGGATCCCCAGCACAGCGACCAGGAAGCCGTTCCACAGCCCGAGCACCACACACGCGGCGAGCGCCAGGCTGCACGCCACGATCGCCGTGCCGGCCGCACCCTGCTGGTCCGAGCCGGCGATGTAGACGCACGCGATGGCGGCAGCGATCGCCGCGACCGCACCCACCGACAGGTCGATGCCCCGGGTGGCGATCACCAGGGTCATGCCGAGCGCCACGAGCAGCACCGGGGCGCCGTTGCGCAGGATGTCGATCAGGTTGCCGTAGAGGTGGCCGTCCTGCATCCGGATGTTGAGGAACGACGGGTTGGCGACCACGTCGATCACCAGCAGCGCCACCAGTGCCAACACGGGCCAGAGCAGCGGGTTGCGCACCAGGGAGGCGATGCGGCCGGTCTCGGGAGCCTCGGCGTACGCCGCGGAGCTGGTCTCGGGGGCGGCTTCCGTCGCGACCGGGACGCTGACCCCGGGCGCCGCCTCGGGAAGGGTGGTCTCAGGCATTGATGGTCCCTTCGGCGGGGCTGCTCGGGTTCTCCGGTGGCGGTGACGACTCGTGGGCCGCCTGACCGGCGATGATCTCGAGGAGGTCGTTGACGCTGACGTCGTCGTTGACGCGCTCGTCGATCTTGCGGCGGTCCCGCATCACCACGAGACGGTCACTCAGCCGGACCACCTCCTCGAGCTCGGCGGAGATGAAGACCACGGCCATCCCCTTGCGGGCGAGGTCGGCGACGAGGGCCTGGATCTGCGCCTTGGCGCCGACGTCGATGCCACGGGTCGGCTCGTCGAGGATGAGCAGGTCCGGGTCGGTGATCAGCCAGCGGGCCAGGAGCACCTTCTGCTGGTTGCCGCCGCTGAGGGTGCGCATCACCGCCTGCGGGTTGGCCGGGCGGATGTCGAGCGCCTCGACGTACTGCGCGACGAGGCGGTTGCGGGTCGCCGGAGGGATCGGGCGCAGCCAGCCACGGGTGGCCTGGAGCGCCAGCAGCATGTTGTCGCCCACGGTGAGATCCTCGATCACGCCCTCAGCACGGCGGTTCTCGCTCGAGAAGGCGACCTTGTTGTCGATCGCGTGCCGCGGGTTGCGGAAGCGGCGCTTCTCGGCCCGGACCTGAAGCTCGCCACTGTCAGCGCTGTCGGCTCCGAACAGCAGCCTGGCCAGCTCGGTGCGCCCCGAGCCGAGCAGGCCGGCGACCCCGATGACCTCTCCCTCGAAGACGTCGAGGTCGACCGCCTCGAGCGAACCCTTGCGGCTCAGGCCGAGGACCTTGAGGACGGGGGTCCCGGTCTCCTTGACCTCGGTGGCGGCGACCTCCCGGTCGATGCGTTCCAGCGCCTCGAGCTCACGCCCGATCATCATCCGGACCAGCTCCAGCTCGGTGACGTCCTTGGTCATCCGCTCGCCGACCAGCGCTCCGTTGCGGAGCACGGTCATCCGGTCACTGATCTCGAAGACCTGGTCGAGGAAGTGGGAGACGAACACGATCGCGACCCCGTGGTCGCGGAGATTGCGCATCACCTCGAACAGCTTCTCGACCTCGTCGGTGTCCAGGCTCGAGGTGGGCTCGTCGAGGATCAGGACCTTGCAGTCCACGTCGACGGCACGAGCGATGGCGACCAGCTGCTGGATCGCGATGGGGTGCTGCCCGAGCTGCGAGGCCGGGTCGATGTCGAGGCCGAGACGGTCCAGGGTCGCCCTGGCCGCGCGGTTCATCGCCTTGGTGTGGATGCCGCCGAACCGACGCGGCTCGCGGCCCAGCATCATGTTCTCCGCCACCGTGAGGTTCGTGCAGAGGTTGATCTCCTGGTAGACCGTGCTGATGCCGGCCTCCTGGGAGGCAGCCGGTGAGCCGAAGCTTCGCTCGACGCCGGCGACGCGCACGGTGCCGGAGTCGATCGTGTAGACGCCGGTGAGCGCCTTGATCATGGTGGACTTCCCGGCGCCGTTCTCCCCCATCAGCGCATGCACCTCACCGGGGTAGAGACGCAGGCTGGCCCCGGAGAGCGCGGGGACCCCACCGAAGGCGATGTCGATGTCATCCATCTCCACGATGGGTGTCTCGTGGGTGAGCTGAGCTGTGGCCCGGTTGACGGGCACCGGGGTGTCGGCAGTGGACGGGTGCACATCCATCTCCGTCATCTTGCTCCTTCGGCTGCTGGGGCGGAAGCTCGCTGGGCCCGGTCATGGGGACCGGACCCAGCGAGGATCAGCGTGACCTGCCTACGCGGCTGGTCAGTACTGGCGCGTGGGAAGCGCCTCGGTGGCCTGGGCCTGGTCGAACGTGCCCTCCTTGGTGACGACCCGCTCGGGGACCTCGTCACCTGCGACGACCTTCTTGGCCAGATCCATCAGCTGTGGCCCGAGCAGCGGGTTGCACTCGACGATGAAGTTGATCTCGCCCTTGGAGAGCGCGGTCATGCCGTCCTTCACCGCGTCGACGGTGATGATCTTGATGTCCTTGCCGGGAACCTTGCCCGCGGCCTTGATCGCCTCGATGGCGCCGAGGCCCTCGTCGTCGTTGTGCGCGAAGACGACCTCGATGTCCTTCTGGGACTTCAGGAAGGACTCCATCACCTTCTTGCCACCGTCGCGGGTGAAGTCACCGGTCTGCGAGGCCATCACCTTGATCTTCGGGTTGGACTTGATCGTGTCGGCGAAGCCCTTGCCACGGTCGATGGCCGGGCCAGCACCCGTGGTGCCCTCGATCTGGACCACGTTGATGCTTCCGTCGCCGTTGACATCGGCGGAGTCGGCGTTGTCGACCAGCCACTGGCCGGCCTTCTCGCCCTCCTTGGTGAAGTCCGACCCCAGGAACGTCTTGTAGAGCGAGGTGTCCTGGCTGTCCACCGAGCGGTCGGTGAGGATCACCGGGATCTTGGCCCGCTTGGCCTCGAGCAGGACGGTGTCCCAACCCGTCTCGACGACCGGGCTGAAGGCGATCACGTCGACCTTCTGCTGGATGTAGGAGCGGATCGCCTTGATCTGGTTCTCCTGCTTCTGCTGGGCGTCGGAGAACTTCAGGGAGATGCCGTCACTCTTGGCGGTCTCCTGGATGCTCTTCGTGTTGGCGGTCCGCCAGCCACTCTCGGCGCCGACCTGCGCGAAGCCCATCGTGATCTTGCCTGAGTCGCCACCACTGTCTCCGGAGTCGGAGCTGCCGCACGCGGTGAGCGAGATAGTGCCCAAGGTGATCGCACAAGCGGCGACCAGACTCTTCTTCAGCACGGTGATTTCCTCTCGATTCGTCGGGCTCCTGCCCGGGTGTGACTGTCGTCACTCGCAGTAGTGTGAGCGTTAACATTCCGATGCGTCAAGGTCCGTCGATAACGTTCCGGACACGGTCGGCTCGCGATCCAAGGCACGAATGTGATCGCTAACATGCAATCCGCGCAAACCGGACCTGGTCCGGGGATGAGTCGTCCCGTGGCCCCCGGAGGAGGCTCAACCAAGGGGCAGGAACCGCCAGTCCAGGGCTGCACGGTAGGTCTCCCCCGGACGGAGCACGGGCGAGGCGAACTCCGGACGGTTGGGGCTGTCCGGGAACAGCTGCGGCTCCAGGGCGATGCCGTCACCCTGGCGATAGAGCCGTCCCTCGGTCGAGGGCACCAGCCCGTCGAGCCCGTTCCCCGTGTAGACCTGAAGACCCGGCTGGTCGCTGCGCAGCTCCATCCGGGTGCGCGTGCGCGGGGAGTCCAGCGTGGCCACGAGCCGCCAGCCCGCACCCCTCGGCGCGTAGTTGTGGTCGATGCCGGCGGCAGCCACGACCTGCGGGTGCCGACCACGGACGACCTCGGCCAACCGCGTTGGACGACGTACGTCGAACGGGGTGCCCTCGACCGGTTCCATCCCTCCGACCGGGACACCGGTGTCGTCGACGGGAAGGTAGTCGTCGGAGTCGACCAGCAGCACCTGGTCGTCGATCGGGCCGGTCCCCTCCCCGTCGAGGTTGAAGTAGGCATGGCTGGTCAGGTTCACCACGGTGGTCGCGTCGGTGGTCGCCTCGAACCGGACCCAGACGCTGTCCTCGGTCGTCTCGAAGCGCGCGGTCACCGCGAGCCGGCCGGGAAAGCCCTGGTCGTCGTCGGGGCTCTCGAGCCGCATCGTCACGTGTCGTTCCGAGCTGTCCTCGACGGTCCACAGGCGACGGTCGAAACCGTCCGGCCCGCCGTGCAGGTTGTTGCCCCGGTCGTTCCTGCCGACCTGCACCTCCGACCCCTCCAGCGAGAAGCGGCCGCTGGCGATCCGGTTGGCGTAGCGGCCGATCGTGCCCCCGAGATAGTGCGTCGAGTCCAGGTACTCCCCAGGCGTGGCGTGCCCGAGCACCACGTTGCGTCGTACGCCGTCCCCGCCCGTGACCCACAGACGGTGCACCGTGGCGCCGAGGTCGAGGAGCTCGAGCACGGGACCGGGTTCCTGCCCGATCGTCATCAGCTGGACCGGTCCGAGGGGCGAGTCTCCGAACGGGACTGTCTGCATGGGTGGAGGCTAGTGCCCAGTCGATCGACGCGGCACGAGCACGGGCTCGACGAGCTCCGCCGAGGCACTCGACTCACCGCTCAGCGCCCGGACGGTCAGGTCGACGGCACTGCGGCCCAGGGCGCCGAAGTCCTGCCGGACGGTGCTCAGCGGAGGCCAGTAGTGGCCGGCCTCCGGGACGTCGTCGAAGCCGACGACGCGCACCTCACCGGGCACGTCCCGACCTCGCTCGTGCAGGGCTCGGAGGACGCCCAGCGCCATGGCGTCGTTCGCCGCGAACACCGTCGTGACCGAGGCGTCCTCGAGGAGGGAGAGCGCGGCCAGGTACCCACTGCGAGCGGACCAGTCACCGGCGACCTCGGGCCCCGGGGCCACCCCGCGGAGCTCGTGCGCGAGCCTCCAGCCCTCCCGCCGCTGGCGGGCCTCGATCCAGTCGAGCGGCCCGGTGACGTGCGCGACCGAACCGGTGCCGTCCTCGAGCAGGTGCTCGGTCGCGAGCTGGCCACCGCGGCGCTGGTCGATGCCTGCGGCCATGACCTGCCCGGACTGCACGCCCTGGGTGAGTACGACGGGGATGGGCAACTCCAGGGACGCGACCGTCTCCATGGCGTCGGGATGGGCGACGGCGACGACCAGCGCCTCCACCGCCTGGTCCATCAACCGGTCGACGGCACTGCGGAGCGACTCGGCGGAGAGCTCGGGCAGGCCGACCAGGGCGACGCCGTACCCCGCGGCATGGCCGGCCTCCTGGACGGCGGCGGCGACCATGCTCGGGCCGTAGAGGGCCAGGTGTGCGGCCACCATGCCGATGTTCCCCGACCGGTTGGTGACCAGGGCGCGCGCCGCGCTGTTGCGGCGGTAGCCGAGCTCCTCGATGGCCGCGAGCACCCGCGCGCGGGTGTCCTCCTTCACGAGGGGATGCCGGTTGAGCACCCGGGAGACGGTCTGGTGGGAGACGCCGGCCGCGGCGGCGACGTCCGCCATGCTCGGTGGACGTGGAACTCCGGCACGTCGGGGCGTGAGCTCCATGGGCGTCATCGTAGGCGCCGGCTGCCCGGAGGGCTCACTCGATCGGGCGCAGCTCGTCGGCGTACGAGAGCGACACCCGGCGCAGGACACCGGCGTCGTTGACGGCGTACTGTCCCATCCGCCAGAGCGGGGGGCTGTAGGCGTGCACGCTGACCGAGCCGTGCACGGCTCCGTTGAGCCGGTGGATGTGGTCCGGCCCGAAGGAGAAGACGCGACCGGCACCAACGCGGGTCTCGCGAGCACCCTCGGCGAGCGTCAGGTTGTTCTCGACCAGCTCGCCCGCCACGACCGCGACCGAGCCCGACGACACGTCGTGGTCGTGCCAGCCGGTGTCGTTCTCGGGTGTCCAGCACAACAGCCAGACGTCGACGTGGGAGTCGCGGTGCAGCGAGGCGTAGACCCTCTCCTCCCCGTCGAAGGCGACGAGGTGCTGCCAGAGCTCCGGCTGCTGCGCGATCGACGCCGCCAGCTCCTCGAGCTCGGCCTGGGTGAGGTCGCGGTTGGGTACGTCGGTGATGGTCAGGTCGGCCGGGTAGGACGCCAGGTCGGCTGCCTGCTCGGCGGGGACCCCGCTTCCGCGCGGGACCTTCCGCTCCGCGGGGTCGAGGAGGATCAGCTCGCCACTGCCCATTCCCGCTCACCTCCTCGGGTGGGGTCGGACGCCAGCAACCGGGTCGGGTTGACCACCCGGACGGCTCGCGTGGCCGCCTCTCCGAGGAACTCGGTCAGTGGGTCGCCGTACGGCCGGTCGCTGCCGAGCACGAGGGCGTCGATGCCGAGCACCCGGACGACCGCCTCGAGCGCGCGTGCGCCGGTGCCGGAGGTGTCGACGAAGACGTCCGGGTCGATCGTCGTACGAGATCCGCCACGGAGTGCGTGCCGTTCGGCCAGCACGGGCGCGAGCCCGGCGCCGGCGGCGAAGACCAGCTTGAGCCGCGGGAACAGGGTGCGGCCACCGAACGCGTTCCAGCCCCACCACGCCGCCTGGAGCTGGGCGGTGTAGCCGACGACGGGCGCCCACCACGCGGGAAGGGTCCCTGCGGATGGGCGCTTCGGCTCCGGCCCGGGGTGCACGAAGACGGGCTTCCCGGCGAGCTCGGCGGCGAGCAGCAGCTGCGCGACGCCCTCCCACGCGAGCGGTGTGAGCAGGTCGGTCGCTGGCAGCTGCAGACCGACGAAGCGGTCCTCGGCCAGCAGCGCGTTGAGCGCGACGACGTCGGCGTTCTCCGCTGGAACCGAGGCCCAGGCCCGGAAGTGCTCCGGCAGGTCGCGTACGCCGCGGTGCCAGGCGTCGATCAGCGGCTGCGACTCGGGACGGGTCAGGCGTTCGATCCCGAGCGGCGCGGAAAGGCTGAGGCAGGAGACGCCCACCCCCGTCTGTCGGTCCGCCTCGACACGGGTCGCGACGTCATGGCCCTGGGGATCCACGTCGTACGGCGGTTCGCCGTCGGTGTGCAGGGTCCAGCCGCGCAGGTACGGCGCCCGGGAGCGTGCCCGCAGCCGGTCGACGAGCTCGTCGGGCCACAGGTGCTGGTGCACGTCGACAGCGGCGCTGTCGGTGGGGTGTTCAGGCATCTGACTCAGCCTCCTCTCAATGTAGTAAGTGGAGTGACTTTATCCTATTAACCTGAGAAGGCAGACCCGGTCCGGATTCGGCGCGTTGCGGCCGTCCACCGGCACGGCGCTAGACCCTCGTCCCGGGTGCGAGCCGGGACCCGGCAGGCAACGACGAGCCGACCCGGCTCTCGCGCCCCACGATCGGAATCGCATCCGGGTCGTCGAGCTTGACCGACGGGTCGCCGACCTGCGCACCGCCGAGCAGCTCGCAGTCGGAGTCGACGATCGCACGGGTGACCGTGGCGCCGCTGCGGACCACGGTGTCCGCGAACACCACGCTCTCGGTGACCTCGGCACCCGCCTCGACCACGACGCCCGGACCGAGCACGCTCCGGGTCACCTTCCCGGCGACCACACAGCCGGCGCTGAGCAGTGCCTCGCTGAGCTCGGCGCCCCGGAGCACCCGGGCGGGCTCGCGCTGCGGCTGCTGGGTCCTGATCGGCCAGCTGCTGCTGAAGAGCTGCGCGTCCTGGTCCAGCAGCTCGAGGTGGGCGTTCAGGTAGTGGTGCGGCTGGCCTAGGTCGCGCCAGTAGCCCTCCAGTCGATGCGCGTAGGCCTTGCCCCGGTCGACGAGCCGCGGCAGCAGCACGTCGCCGAAGTCGCCCAGCCCCGTATCGCCCTCGTCGCCGCCGTCGTCCTGCTCGGCCTGCTCGCGGTGGAGCTCCTCGAGCACCTCCAGCAGCACCTGCGGCTCGTAGACGAAGACCTCGGTGGCCACCACCGTGGAGGCGGGCTCGTCCGGCTTGTAGGCGAACGAGGTGACCCGGCCGAGCCGGTTCACCTCGACCACCGCGTGGTCGGCGGCGTCCTCGGCGTACGTCCCGGACAGGTCGTGGGTGACCACTGTGACCTCGGCGCCCTTGTCGCGATGGGTGCGTACGACGTCGCTGTAGTCCAGCCGGTAGACGTGGTCCGCACTCATCACCAGGACGAGGTCCGGATCTGCGGTGCGGATCTCGTCGCGCAGCCGGTAGAGCTCGTCGGCGTTGCCCTTGGCGAAGCCCTCCTCGTCCATGGAGCCGGTCCCCTCCTGCGGCACGAGCAGTCGCAGGCCGCCGTGGGTCCGGTCGAGGTCCCAGGGCCGGCCGTTGCGGACCTGCTCCTCGAGGGCCGAGGCCTGGTAGGCCACCGAGAGCCACACGTCGTCGATCCGGGAGTTGACCAGGTTGGAGAGCGGGAAGTCGAGCAGCTGGTAGCCGCCCGCGAAGGGCAGCGCCGGCTTGGCCCGCTCGAGCGTCAGCACGTCCATCCGCCCACCGGCGCCACCCGCCTGGATGATCGCCAGGACCTTCGTCGACTCCATGGGCCCATCGTGGCAGCCGGGTGTCTGCTGCAGCGTGGGTGGAAAGGCAGATGACGCCCACCGGCAAGCGGTGGACGTCATCTGGGTCTCGAGGTGGTGCCTACTGCCCCATCATCCGGCGGCTGAGCTCTGCGCGGGTCGGGTCACCGAAGGCGGTGCCGGGAAGGATCCGGTGGTCGCCCGTCGTACCGATCGCGTTGAAGTAGATGACGTAGTCGTAGCCGAGCGTCTGGCTGGAGTTGAAGACCTTCGTCCAGAACGCTGCGCGACCTGAGCCGGTGGTGTCGTTGGCGTGCGGGTTGTCGCCGGTCTCGAACAGGCCCCAGTCCTTGATGCCGATGCGCTTGTTGGTGTCGGCCATCTTGGTCAGTGCCACGCTCGGGTCGATCGACCAGTCGGTGGTCGGCTTGTTCCAGTAGTAGTCCCAGCCGATGCCGTCGAGCCTCGGTGACGCGGCTGCGTCCTTCCAGCGACCGACGTCGAGGGAGTAGCCCATGTAGACGTCCCAGACCTCGACCTTGTCGGCGGCGTAGGCAGCGTTGGCGCGGGCGACGTCGATCAGGCGCTCAGTGGCGGCGCGGTGCTGCTCCATGGTGAAGACGTTGTCCTTCCACATCTCGTCGTCCGGCTCCTGCCAGTTCACGAGCATGACCTTCCAGCCTTCGGGGATGGAGTCGATGTAGCCCTTGATCTGGGCGTCGAGACTGCCGTTGGCGAGCGAGGTCTGGCTGGGCTTGAAGCAGACGGCCACAGTCTTGCCCGGCACGAGGCCCTCGTAGGAGTTGTTGAAGGTCGCGGGCAGCATGCCCTGGTAGAAGATCTTGGCCACCCCGAGCGAGCCGTAGGTGCTCGTGATGCGGGAGACCTGCTCGGCGGCGGTCTCTCTGGCACCGTTGGTGAACGAGGTCCCCGGGGAGACGTTCATGCCGAACACGGTCGTGGATGCGGGCGGTGTCGGCGTGGGAGCCGGCAGGACGATCGACCAGTTGACGCCGACCGTGCTCATCGCGTCCGTGGTGGCCGTCGAGCCGCTCACGGCACCCGAGCTGGCTGTGTCCGCATCACCGACGGCGGTGGACACTCGTCCGCCTCCGACCGAGTAGCCGCTGGCACGCAGCACCGAGGGAGACGTCGTCCACTGGGTGGTGGCGGCACCTCGCTCGGACCAGTAGGAGACGACCCGGGAGTCCGCGGCCACTGTGACGGCGGGCGTGGTGTGGCTGGTGACGCTCGCGTCCGTGTTCGACGTCGCGGTCAGCGCCTTGGCGGCGTCGACGCCGCGGTAGACGCTCACCGACAGGGCCGACTTGTGGATGGTCTCCATCGTCACGGCGACGGGCTTGCCTGCGTCAGCGGCCGTGGCGGTGCGGGACCACACCAGGCTGCGGAGCGCGGAGGTGGCGTTCTGGTCGCCCTTGAGCGTCCAGCCGGTGGTGGCACTCGCAGCGGTGGCGTTGCCGAGGCTGGCGGTGAGGATCATCGTGTCCCCCACCTGAGTGGTGGCGGGCACGGTCACCGCAGGTGCCGCGACGTTGGCGGAGCGGGAAGCGCTGCCGACGAAGGAGATCGGCGTGGCCGCTGCGGCGGCCTGGGCGGACTTGGCTGAGGTGACGGTGACGGCGGATGGCGCCGTACCTGCCTGGGCTGCGGTACTCAGCCCGAGGAGCATCACGGCACTGAGGGCCGGGACTAGGGTGTGAAGGGGGCGGATCAACATGGTGTCCATTTCCTGGAACTTTTGTGTCTCACGTGTTGGACACTCTATGTAACTTTCGTCCCCTTTGTGGCGTTATGTCCGTTTTGTTCCATATTCACCGGATCGAGTGACCCGACGACCGCTCACGCCCGGCGGCGTCCGGCCGGCGCCTTTCCTCGGGCGCGCCGAAGCCCCGGACCCCAGCTGGGCGCGGCGGGGCCCAGTCCATCCAGGGCGAGGTTTCCTCAACCCTGACAGGGGATTGAGGCAACTGCGCACCTGCCGCGGGGTTCGGTCACCACCTCAGGTGCGAGGGACGATGCTGTGATCTCGCCAGCGGGCGGGTGCCGGGTTCGTGGCGGGCCGTGGGCTCGCGGTACGCAGGCAGATCTGGTGCAGAAGTGTCAAGATCGCAGCCCAATTAGTGAGACAAACAGCGCCTGGAGCCCCCCTGGAAACGGCGATCCGCGACGCCCGAACAGTCCAGAAACGGCCAAGATCCGAACCCTCAGCGAGGGCTCGGATCTTTCCTGACTCTTGCGAGATCAGACCGCGGTGGCGGTGGGATTTGAACCCACGGTGGGCTTGCACCCACACACGCTTTCGAGGCGTGCTCCTTAGGCCGCTCGGACACGCCACCGCCGGAGAGGTTACCGGACGTGCTCGCGCCGTCGAAATCAGCGGTGGGTGCGGAAGAACTCCTCGAGCAGGGTGGTGCTCTCCTCCGCCAGTACGCCGCCGATGACCTCGGGGCGGTGGTTCAGCCGCCGGTCACGTACGACGTCCCACAGCGAGCCGACCGCACCCGCCTTCTCGTCGTACGCCGCGAACACGACGCGCTCGACCCGGGACAGGACGGCGGCGCCTGCACACATGGTGCAGGGCTCGAGGGTCACGACCAGGGTGCAGCCGGTCAGTCTCCACTCCCCGACCGATGCGGCGGCCGCGCGCAACGCCACGATCTCGGCGTGGCCGGTCGGGTCGCCGTCACGCTCGCGGACGTTGTGGCCGGCGCCCAGGACGTCGCCGGCAGAGGAGATGACCACGGCCCCGATGGGGACGTCACCCGTCCCGGCGGCCAGGGCGGCCTCTGCGAGGGCAGCACGCATCGCGGACTCCCACGACGGGCCACCGGCACCCGGCGAGCTCACCCCGAGATGCCCACCAGGTCGTCGAACTTCGTGCCGAAGCCCACGTTGGCGGCGACGTCGCTGAGGATCTCCTCCGGGTAGAGGTCGTAGTCGTCGAGCAGCGCGCCCATGTCCGCGGCCGACATCCCCATGTCCTCGAAGATCGCGAGGTCGCCGGCAGGTGCCTGCTCGTCCTCGTCGTCGACGTGGAAACCGATGTGGTCGACGGCAGAGCGGGCGAGGCTCCAGTCGGTCGCCGCCGTGGCGTCGGAGAGCAGCACCCGTACCAGCGAGCCCTGGGCGCGCACCAGCAGCACGAAGTCCTCGGCCACCGAGATCAGGGCAAGCGCGCCGTTCTCGCCGGGGTAGCGGCGCAGCTCCCTGGCGATGGTGTCGACGTCGTCGAGGGAGCGGTCGGGAAGCTCCGCGAGGTTCCAGTCGCCCTCGTCGCGGTAGGCGACGACGGCCAGGTCGATCTCACCGACCTCGGCATCCGTGATCTCTGCCATCCCGCACCACCTTCCTGATGCTTGCCCTGCTCCTCGCATCGTTGCAGAACACGGAGTGAAGAACCACCGACATTGATTCCCACTAACGTGTACGCCATGCGCCTCCAGGTCGTGGACCACCCCCTGATCTCCCACAAGCTGACCACGTTGCGTGACGAGGACACCGCCTCACCCGACTTCCGTCGGCTGACCGAGGAGCTGGTGACGCTGCTCGCCTACGAGGCGACGCGTGACGTGCGGGTCGACCCGGTCACCATCAACACCCCCGTCGCGCCGGCAAGAGGCGTCAACCTCAGCCGGCCGCGGCCGCTCGTCGTACCCATCCTCCGAGCGGGTCTCGGCATGCTCGAGGGGATGATGCGGCTGATGCCCACGGCGGAGGTCGGCTTCCTCGGGATGGTGCGCAACGAGGAGACGCTGCAGGCCTCGACGTACGCCGAGCGCCTGCCGGCGGACCTCTCCGGCAGGCAGTGCTACGTCCTCGACCCGATGCTCGCCACCGGAGGCACGCTCGCGGCGGCGATCCGGTTCCTGACCGACCGCGGCGCGGACCACATCACCTGCATCTGCCTGCTCGTCGCGCCCGAGGGCGTGGCCAACCTCGAGGCGGGGCTGGCCGACCTCGAGGTGCCGGTCACGGTCGTCACGGCGGCACTGGACGAGCAGCTCAACGAGAAGGGCTACATCGTGCCGGGGCTGGGCGACGCGGGCGACCGGCTCTACGGGCTGGCTCACTAGCCCTGGCGGCGGAGGTCAGCCGGTCGCGGACTCGATCGACGTGGCGGCCGGCGCCGGGCTCGCCAGCGCCACCCGAGGGATGCTGACGGTCATCGTCGTGCCCTGGCCGAAAGCCGAGGAGACCTCGATCCGACCACCGTGCATGGCCACGATCGCCTTGACGATGGTCAGCCCGAGGCCGGCTCCCTGGATCGCCTGGTCGAAGGAGGACGTGGCCCGGAAGAACTTGGTGAACAGCTTGTGCTGGTCCTCCTCGGTCATGCCCAGCCCGTCGTCCTTGACGACGATCTGGCTCACCTCGCCGTCCGAGCGCAGGGTCAGCTCGACCGTGCCGCCGTCGGGGGTGAACTTGACCGCGTTGGTCATCAGGTTCGCCACCATCCGCTCGAGCTGGACGGGGTCGCCGTGGTGCACCACCGGCTCCTCGGGCACCGTCACGAGAACGTCCAGCCGGCGGTCGGCGAGGATCGTCTCCAGACCCCTGTGGGCGCGGGTGACCACCGCACGGATGTCGGTCACCACCGGCTCGATCTTGAGCGAGGAGGCCTCGATCTGCGAGAGGGTCAAAAGATCCTCCACGAGGAGGAGCAGACGACGCCCGTTGCGGTCCACGCGGCCGACGACATCGAGCTGGGCCTCCGAGAGGTCGCCCACCAGTCCGTCCTCGAGGAGCTCGGTGTAGCCGATGATGCTGGTGATCGGCGTACGCAGCTCGTGGCTGATCGTGGCGACGAAGTCCCCCTTGACCCGTTCCAGCTCCTGCAGCTGCTGCACGGCGGTCTGCTGGTGCTGGAGCGTGAGCAGCATGGCCCGCTGGGCGGTCTCACGCTCGGTGAAGTCCTCGGCCGTGGCCAGGTAGCCCGTCAGGCTCCCACCCCCGTCCAGCACGGCGTTGAGCCGCATCCGGACCAAGCGCTCAGCGCCGTCCTTGCGGGTGAAGCGCCACAGATGAGCCTCGCGGCTCTCGGCAGCGGCCCGACAGATGGCGGGGAAGGTGCGCTCCACACCCAGCGCCTGTGCCTGGCGTCGCAGCTCCCCGGAGGGGTGGAACATCTGCGTGTGCCGGCCGAGGACCTCCTCCGCGGAGTACCCGAGCATCTGCTCCGCGCCGGGGTTGAACAGCGTGACCAGTCCGTCGAGGCTGAGCGCGATGATCGCCGTCCCGGTCGCCGACTCCACGAGCCTGCTGAGGGTCTCGCGCTCCGCCACGGCCGCCGCCGCCGACATCCGCTGCTGGGTGACCATCACGGACAGGGGCAGCAGGATCAGGCCGCAGTCGACCACGAACAGCTGCAGCACACCCCACGTGAGCTCGGGTGCCAGCCCGTAGCGCTCGCCGAGCCCCCACACGGGACCGATCTCGAGAACGCCTGCCATCGAACCGATGCCGGCCACGAAGACCAGCAGCACGGTGGCCTCCCGCAGGGTGCCGCGGTATGCGTGCCACGCGAACATCGGCAGCACCGCAAAAATGATGAGCGGGAGGCCGCTGGTCAGGAAGAGTGCCAGGGTCGTCCCGATGGTGAGCGTCGCCTGGATCACACGCTCACGGGTGCCGGCGATCGGCTCGAACCGCACAGCCTCGATGAACAGCGGCAACGTGACCAGCAGGGCCGCGGCGTTGGCGCCGAACGCTCCCAGAGCGCCCAGGAGCGGATCTCCCTGGCCGGCGAGCAGGTCGGTGAAGCCGTACCCGGCGCCGGCCACGAGCGAGCCGGTCGCGACCGCACCGATGAACCGGGAGACGTCGCCCGAGTCGCGCAGCGCAACCCGCCGCCCGTCCAGGCCGGCAACGAGCCGCGTCCGAACCACCCACGCGGCAGCGACGAAGCTGAGCGTGTAGCCCAGCGCAGGCACGGGCGCGAACCCGTGGCCCAGGTAGGCCACCAGGATCAGCAGCACGCTGGCACCGGTCAGCCAGGGTCGTAGGCGCCTCGGCGAGGTGAGGAGCAGGCCGGCGACCAGCCCACCGGCAGGCCAGATCGTGGGCACCTGGCTCGGGGTGTCGACGACGGCCAACGAGACCCACGCGGAGGCAAGCACGGCGAGCAGGAGGGCAGCGATGCGGATCGCGCGCGAGGCACTCGTGGTCGCGGAGACCCCGGCGTGGTCGGGGGTGTCAACCGTCGTGTCGGTGAGTCTCGTCGTCCCGGTCCGCGTGGCAGCGCCGGACGAGGAGACGATCCCAAGCACGAACCCCCTCGCGGTCTCCGGAGCGACCCAATGCCGCCACTTTGTCCATTATGTCCGCAGCGGACATGATCGGAGGGGGTTTCGCCGATCAGGGGCGCCGTGGAGACGCGGAGGGGACGAGAGTCAGAGGGCCTTCACCGCGGTCAGCAGCTTGCCCATCGAGTCCTTGGCGTCGCCGAAGAGCAGGGTGGTGTTCTCCTCGAAGAGGAGCTCGTTCTCGATTCCCGCGAAGCCCGGTCGCATGGACCGCTTCATGAACACGACCTGCTTGGCCTCGTCGGCATTGAGGATCGGCATCCCGTAGATCGGCGCCCCGGGCGTCGTCTTCGCCGCCGGGTTCACCACGTCGTTGGCGCCCACCACCAGGACGATGTCGGCGTCCTTGAACTCGCCGTTGATGTCGTCCATCTCCTTGAGCTGCTCGTAGGGCACCTGGGCCTCCGCGAGCAGCACGTTCATGTGGCCGGGCATCCTGCCGGCGACCGGGTGGATCGCATAGTCGACCTCGGCGCCACGTTCGGCGAGCAGGTCGACCAGCTCGCGCAGCGTGTGCTGGGCCTGGGCGACGGCCAGTCCGTAGCCCGGGACGATGATCACCCGGTCGGCGTACGCCAGCATGATCGCGACGTCCTCGGGGTTGGCCGACTTCACCGGCCGGTCCGAGGCGACACCGCCACCCAGGGTCGAGCCGCCCTTGAGCGCACCGAACAGGATGTTGGCCACCGAGCGGCCCATGGCCTTGGCCATCAGCATCGTCAGGAACGTTCCGGAGGCGCCCACCAGCGTGCCGGCCACGAGCAGCACCACGTTCTGGAGCACGTAGCCGCCTGCGGCGACGGTGAGACCGGTGAACGCGTTCAGCAGCGAGATGACGATCGGCACGTCGGCACCACCGACCGGCAGCACCAACAGCAGGCCGAAGACCAGGCCGACCACGCAGAGCACGATCCCGATCCAGACGGCCGGGTCGAGCACCAGCTGGGTCGCGAGGCCCACCCCGCCGAGGATCGCCACGGCGAACGCGACCGCGAGGCCCGGGAACACCAGCGGTGCCGAGGACATCAGCTCCTGCAGCTTGGCGAAGGTGACCACCGAGCCCGAGAAGGAGACCGAGCCGACGAAGATCGTGAACCCGGTCGCGGCGAGCACGAACCAGTTCACGTCGGCACCGGCCTCGACGGACTCCACGAGCTCGTGCAGCTCCAGCAACGCGACCAGCGCGGCCGCGCCGCCGCCGACACCGTTGAACAGCGCCACCATCTGCGGCATCTGGGTCATCTGCACCCGCTGGGCACCGAAGACACCACCGACGGTGCCGACCACGATCGCGCCGACGATCAGCGGGATGTGGTCGAGATCGAGGTAGAGGAAGGGGATGACGCACGCGACGACGGCCGCGGCGGCGCCGATCAGGTTGCCGGTGCGGGCGGTCTTGGGGCCGGAGAGGCCCTTGAGCGCGAGGATGAAGCAGACGGCGCAGGCCAGGTAGACCAGCTGGACCCAGGTGGGAGTCACTTCGCGGCCCCCGCTCCGTCAGCGCCGTCGGTCGCCACCGGCTTCTTCTTCTTGCGCACGAACATCTGCAGCATCCGGTCGGTCACCACGAACCCACCGACCATGTTCACCGCCGCGAGGACGATGGCGATCAGCCCGACCACCAGCGCGATGGTGTTGTCGGTCGTGCCGGTCACGATGATCGCGCCGAGCAGGATGATGCCGTGGATCGCGTTGGCACCCGACATCAGCGGGGTGTGCAGCGTCGAGGAGACCTTCGAGATCACCTCGATGCCGACGAAGACGCTGAGGATGAAGATCGTCAGCCAGACGACTGCGGGGCTGAGCTCGTTCACTGGTCGTTCTCCTGGTCGAAGGGGAGATCGAGCTGTTCGTCGGCCGGGCTGCTGGTAGACGAGGCTCGTGGTCGGCGGGAGCGCGGCCTCACCGGTGGTTGAGGAGGGAGCGCCGGCCTCAGCGCTGGTTGAGGAGGGAGCGTCAGCGACCGTCTCGAAACCTGGTTCGCCGAAAGCCTCCACCCCAGCCTCCGCCGGTCCCTCGATCGCCTCCCGGGTGGCCTCGTGCACGATCAGTCCACCGTGGGTCACCGCCGCACCTGCCACGACCTCGTCGTCGAAGTCGGGGGCGAACTCGCCCTCGCTGGTCATCAGGGTCAGCAGGCTGACGAGGTTCTGGGCGTAGAGCTTCGAGGCCGGGCCGGGCATCTGCGAGGGGACGTTGTCGCCGCCCCACACCTGCGCGTGCCCGATCCGGACGATCTGCCCGGCGACCGAGCCCTCGACGTTGCCGCCGGTCTCAGCGGCCAGGTCGACCACGACCGAGCCCGGCTTCATCTGCTCGACCATCTCGGCGGTGACCAGCATGGGCGCCTGGCGGCCCGGCACCGCCGCGGTCGTGATCAGGGCGTCCGCGTTCGCGATGTAGGGGGTGAGCAGCTCGCGCTGGCGCGCCGCCCGGTCCTCGGTCATCTCCCGGGCGTAGCCACCGGATCCCTCCAGCGTCTCCAGCTCGAGGCTGATCGCCTTCGCGCCCATCGAGCGGATCTCCTCGGCGGCGGCGGCGCGGACGTCGTACGCCTGCACCACGGCGCCCAGCCGCTTCGAGGTGGCGATCGCCTGCAGACCCGCGACACCTGCGCCCAGCACGACGACCTGGGCCGGCTGCACCGTGCCGGCTGCGGTCATGTTCAGCGGGAAGAAGCGTCGCAGCAGCCCGGCAGCGACGATCGCGCAGCGGTAGCCCGAGACCAGCGACTGCGAGGACAGCGCGTCCATCGACTGCGCGCGCGAGATCCGCGGGACCAGCTCCATGGCGAATGCGGTGACCCCGAGGTCACGGAGGTCCGCGACGAGGTCGTGGGAGGAGTTCACCGGGAGGAAGGAGAGCAGCGCGGCTCCATCGCGCAGGCGGCCGGCCCGGTCGCTGCTCAGCGCGTTGACGCCGAGTACGACGTCGGCCTCGTCGAGAGCCTCGTCGGTGACGATGGCGCCGGTCTCGGCATACAGCTCGTCGGCGTACTCCGCACGGGCGCCGGCGCCAGGTTCGACCAGCACCTCGTAACCGAGGTCGGTCAGCTTGCTGACGAGCTCGGGGACCATCGCGACCCGGGACTCGCCCGCACGGGTCTCCCTTGCTACAGCGATCTTCACGAGCAAGAACCTAGTCGACGGCGACCGCGGGACTGGGCATTGAGACGAGCGTCTCACCCACCCCGTGACGAACTGGACAATGATCGGTCACGGATGCTGCGTGCCCAGGCGTCTACCAAGTGTGACGACACCATCACGAGAGAAGCACGCCGTGGACGAGGTCTCTTCCTACGACGAGCAGAGGCCCGGCTCGTTCGAGGAGTTCGTCCACGCCACGGGGCCGCGGATGTATCGCGCCGCCGTGCTGCTGTGCGGCGACCACCACCTGGCCGAGGACCTCACCCAGGTGACGTACGCGAAGGTGTTCGCCTCGTGGGGCCGGGTCCGCCGGGCCGACAACCCGGTCGCCTACACCCGGACCGTGCTGACGCGCACCTGGCTCTCCCACCGCCGTCTTCGGCGTACGACGGAACAGCCGGTCGAGCTCATCCCCGACGCGCCGGGCCGGGATGCCGATCCGATCGGGCGACTCGACCTGTTCGAGGCCCTCTCGCGGCTCCGCGCGGACGAGCGGGCCGTCGTCGTCCTCCGCTTCTACCTGGATCTCAGCGTCGCGCAGACCGCTCGGCTGCTCGGGCTCTCCGACGCCGCGACCCGCAAACGCTGTTCCCGGGCCCTCGACCGCCTGCGCTCCCTGATCCCCGACCTCGACCCCGACCTCGACCTGGAGGACCACTCATGAACAACCAGCTGCACGACCTGATGCACCGCGAGGTCCGCGAGCTCACCCCTGACGTGTCTGCGCTGACCGCGGCCGCTCGTCGCCAGGGACTGTCCATCCGGCGCCGTCGCCAGGCCCTGAGCACCCTGGGGGCGGTCGGCGTCGTGGCCGCGATCGCGTTCGGCTCGACGCTTCTGCCCGACCCGACCAGTGCTCCTGGGACAGCCGCCACGCCCCCCGCCGAGACCCCGGCCACCGTGACGCCGAGCCCCACGTCACCGCTGGACGCCCCGGGGACCGTGCGTGTCACCGGCGAGGCCACCACGGCCGGGCTCCGCTACCTGTTGGAGGACACGTTCGAGGGACACGCCACCGACTTCGCGGGACAGGCCTCGACCGCCCGGGTGTCGCGGGACAGCTACGGCGAGCTGCGGTGGAATCCCGCCGATGGCTCGGGCTTCTCCGACGTGGGGCTCAACATCCAGCCAGCCTTCGCCGAGGTGGAGATCTACCGCTGCCGGGACTGGCAGGTCGCCTGCACCGTCACCCACTCGCACGGCGCGACGCTGATGACCTACGAGGAGGTGACGAGCGTCGCCGACGGCGAGGGCATCCGCGTGGTGGCCGACCTGCTGCGGGCCGACGGGGTCCGCGTCGTCGCCTTCGCCATCAACGGCCGCGAGCTGCCCGCGAACAAGTGGCAGATCACGCGTCCCCGGCCGGGATTCTCCGCCGAACAGCTCACCCGCGTGGTCTCACAGCCCTGGTGGGGAGCCCGGCTGCCGGCCGGGCTGCAGAAGGAAGGGGAGTCGCTCCCCGACTACACCGACCTGAACGCGGACCGCGGCGACTGGATCGACGGACAGCCCCAGGCCAAGGCGACGCCGAGCCCCTGATGCGAGGCGCGGTCAGGCCATCACGGTGCCGGCGAGGTAGCCGATCGCGTAGGTGACCGCCATGGCGAGCACTCCACCGAGAACGTTCCGCATGACTGCCGGCCGGGAGGGGGCCCCACCGATCCGGGCGCTCGCGAGACCGGTGCCGGCCAGCGCGAGTGCGACCGCGACGACGGTGACGATGGCCCGCAGACCGGGCGAGAACAGCAGGATGGTGAGGAGCGGGAGCAGGGCGCCCAGGGTGAAGGAGACCATCGAGGCGCGGGCAGCCTGCCACGGGTTGGTCAGCGCGTCGGGGTCGATGCCGAGCTCGATGTCGAGGTGCGCCCGGAGGGCGTCCTTGGACGTCAGCTCGACGGCGACCTGCCGGGCCAGCTCCTCGGTGAGGCCCCGCTGCCGGTAGAGCTCGGCGAGCTCGGCCAGCTCGTCCTCCGGCTCCTCCGCCAGCTCCCGGGTCTCCTTCTCGATCAGCGCCCGCTCGGTGTCGCGTTGCGTGCTCACCGAGACGAACTCCCCGGCGGCCATGCTGAGAGCGCCGGCGACGAGACCGGCGAGCCCGGCGACGAAGATGGTGTGCCGGTCGGTGGTCGCGCCGGCCACACCCATCACCAGGCCGGCCACCGACACGATCCCGTCGTTGGCTCCGAGAACCGAGGCCCGCAGCGAGTTGAGCTTGCCGCTGATCGACGACGAGTGCGGCTCGTGCGCGTGCTCGCCCATGGGCGGGAAGTCCTGCGCGGTAGGCGTGCTCATGGGTCGATCGTCCCCTTCGGCGGACGGCGCCGCAACGAAGGGAAGGCTCCGCTCAGCGCAAGAACTCCCCCACCCAGGCAGGAACGGTCCTGGTCGCCGGGCCCCGGCGTACCTGCGCGAAGTCGCTCACGGTGTCCGGTGCCAGGTGCCGTAGGGCATCTCGCCGAACCAGACCACGTCCGGCCGCAGCGACGACTGGTCGCACGCGGGACAGGGCGGACGGTCGCCGAGGTCGGCGGCGAAGGCCTCCGGTGGCCACCGCCATCGGGTCGTGCCCCTCCCACAACCCGTCGGCGTCGCGGAAGGTGGGCAGTCCGCTTTCGGCCGAGATTCCGGCTCCGGTGAGTACGACGACCTTCACTGGAGGGGCCTCGGTAGTACCAGGGCAAGGGCGGCACACCGGGCCACCTCGGGTGGGTCCTCACCGAGATGCCGAGTTGTGCACGATCCACATCCGCTCCTCTTCCAGAGATCAGTCGCCTACGCGAGGACGCTTCATGTGCTCAACGTGGCCAGCACATCGCGGTGTCGCAGCCAGCCCACGAGCACGTTCACCTCCGTGGTGACGGCGACCGCGTCCGTACCGGTCCCGGCGTCCAGGTAGCGCAGCGCGTCCTGGACGGGTTGGGAGGCGAAGACCCGGTCGTCGCGAACCAGGACCTCGGTGGCCAGATCTTCGTCCGCGACCAGCGCGCTCATCACGTCGGCCGAGACCAGCACGCCCGCGAACTGGCCCGCGTCGTCGGTCGCCGGCAGTGCCGCCTCGCCGGTCGCAGCGAAGGTGGCCGCGACTGACCTCAGGCTCGCGTCCAGGCTCACCGCCTCTGGTGGCGGCCCCATCACCGCAGACACCGCCAGGTGCCGCAGACCTGGGGCACCGGGATCCTCGAGGTCGATGCCGCGACGAAGGAGCTTGCGGGTGTAGACGGTGTCGTGCGAGACCAGGTGACTGATCCCGGTGGCAAGCACGATGGCCAGCATCAGGGGCAAGATGATCGAGTACTCCCCCGTCAGCTCGAACAGGATCACCACCGCGGTGATCGGCGCGCGCGCCGCTCCGGCGAACAGTGCTCCCATCCCTACGAGCGCGTAGGCCCCCGGGGAACCGGCGTCGCCGGGCAGGAGGCCATGCAGGGCCGCGCCGAACGCCGCGCCCAGCATGGCGCCGCAGAACAGGCTGGGCGCGAAGACCCCACCCGAGCCGCCGATCCCGATCGTCAGGCTGCAGGCGATGACCTTGCCGACCAGGAGCACACACAGGAAGAGAAACGTGTACTTCCCAGCGGCGGCGTTGCCGAGCACCGGGTATCCGACGCCGTACATCTGCGGCAGCACCAGCAGAACCAGCCCGAGGAGCAGTCCACCAGCTGCCGGCCGCAGCCACTCGGGTCCACGCCACAGCCAGTCGCAGCCGTCCTCGATCGCGTACAGGATGCGGGAGAACGCGACTCCGAAGAGGCCGGCGAGCAGCCCGAGAGCCGCGAAGAAGAGGTACTGGACCAGATGGTCGACGTGGAAGTGTGGCAGTGACAAGAAGACCTCATCGCCCATGAGCCCGCGGCCCACCACGCTGGCAGTCACCGAGGCGACCACGACCATGCCGAAGGATTCCGCGGCCCACTGCCCGAGGATCAGCTCCATCGCGAAGAAGACACCGGCGAGTGGGGCGTTGAACGTCGCCGCAATACCACCGGCCGCCCCGCACGCGACGAGCAGCTTGATGCGTCGTTCGCCGAGCCGCGCCACTTGCGCGACCGAGGAACCCAGGGCAGACCCGATCTGCACGATGGGGCCCTCGCGGCCCACCGACCCCCCACCCCCGATGCACAGGGCGCTGGCCAGGGACTTCACCAGCGCCACCTGGGGGCGGATCCGTCCACCCTTGCGGGCGACCGCCAGCATCACCTCGGGCACCCCGTGCCCGCGGGCCTCGGGGGCGAACCTGTACACCAGCGGGCCGTAGAGCAGGCCAGCCAGCACCGGGGCGCACAGGACGAACCACGGACCCAGCCAAGGCACCAGGTGATTGGCAGCATGACCGGCGCTGGAGTAGTCCTGATGCCCGCTGAAGACGCGGGTCAGTCCGGTGATCATGAGCCGGAAGACCACCGCCCCGAACCCCGCACCGAGCCCGACCAGCAGGGCCAACCCGAGGAGTCCTGCCTGTCCTGGGCCAACGGTCCGAACGTGGACGTGACGGGGTGTTGACGCGGTGGACGACATTGTTGCAGTATGCAATGGTTGCATCCTGCGACGCAACTCATGAGGCGCGCCAAACCTGCCTGTGCGGCAGCCCAAGATCCCGCCACAGGTGTTCCCGGCTCCGTACACACGCTGCAACGGAAGGAACCCACATGTCCGGTCAGACAAAGACTCAGTCCCACGAGGAGTCCGGACCTCAGCTCAAACGACATGTCGGGGTGGTCGGACTGCTCTTCGCCAGCGTGGGCTCGATCATCGGCTCCGGGTGGCTTTTCGGTGCGTTGAACGCGTCCCGAGAAGCCGGCCCCGCGGCGATCATCTCCTGGGCGCTCGGCGGGTTTCTGATTCTGCTCATCGCCCTGGTCTACGCCGAGCTCGGAGTGATGTTCCCACTCTCCGGCGGGGTCGTCCGGTTCCCCCAGATGGCCTTCGGCCACCTCGCCAGCTTCACCTCGGGATGGATCACCTACGTCGCGGTCGCCACGACCGCACCCATCGAAGTGGAGGCAGCCCTGCAGTACGGCACCAAGTACGCCCCCTTCACCACCAAGCACACCGTCAACGGTGAGGTCGTGCACACGCTGACCGCCCTGGGATATGGGACCGCGGTTGTCCTGATGGCGGTGTTCGTGCTGGTGAACTACTACGGGGTGCGCTGGTTCGCACGGATCAACAACGTGCTCGTGGGCTGGAAGCTCTTCATCATCGTGGTCGTCATCCTCGCGTTCTTCATCGCCGCGTTCCACGGGCAGAACTTCAACTCTCACGGGTTCGCCCCAGCGGGCGTGCACGGCATCTTCACCGCGATTGCCACCAGCGGCATCGTGTTCTCCTACCTCGGCTTCCGCCAAGGCATCGAGCTCGCCGGAGAGACCGACAACCCGCGGCGCAACGTGCCCATTGCGGTGATCGGCTCTGTCCTGCTGACCGGCCTGATCTACGTACTCCTCCAGGTGGCCTTCATCGGCGCCCTGGACCCGGGAACACTGTCGAAGTCCGGAAGCTGGGCCGACCTCTCCTTCACCAACGACTTCGGTCCGCTCGCGGCACTGGCCACGGCCCTCGGGCTGGGCTGGCTGGCAGTGCTGCTCTACATCGACGCCATCGTCTCCCCCGGAGACACCGGGTTGATCTACACCACGATCACCTCACGCATCTCCTTCGCCATGGCCCGCAACGGCAACGCCCCGAAGGTCCTGGAGCGCACCACCGAGAAGGGCGTCCCGCTGGTGGGTCTGATCCTGGCCTTCGTCATCGGGCTGATCGCGTTCCTGCCGTTTCCCAGCTGGCAACAGCTGGTCGGATTCATCACCTCGGCGACCGTGCTCTCGTTTGCCTCCGGACCGCTGGTGCACGCCTCGATGCGGTCCCAGATCCCAGACCAGGAACGACCGTTCCGTCTCCCCGGGGGCCACACGATCCCGCTCCTGGCCTTCTGGGGGTCCAACCTGATCGTGTACTGGTCGGGATGGACCACCGTGTGGAAGCTGATGGTTGCCGTGCTGATCGGGTTCGTGCTGCTCGCGGCCTTCGTCGGATCAGGCCAGATGAAGGACAAGTCCCTGGACGTCCGCTCGGGCCTGTGGGTGTTCCCCTGGCTGGCCGGCCTCACCGTGATCTCCTACCTCGGGAACTACCCCGAGCCTGCCGCGGGCAACCTGAACGACCTCAACTTCGTCGTCTCGGCGGGGTTGCTGCTGCTGCTCTCGGTCGCGGTGTACGTGATGGCGTACCAACTGCGCCTGCCCGACGCGGAGGCCCAGGCCTACGTCGACGAGACCGTGCACGAGGCCGCGGTGGAGGACAAGGAGCTCTCTCCACCCTCTCCATGAGACCCGCCTTCTCCGGCGACCGGACTCAATGGCGCCGACCACGCCGTCCATGCCGTCACGCTGACGTCTCGTCCCCACCACAGATCGGAGCGTTCAACCATGCAAGCACTGACGGTGGTTCCGGGTCGCGCCGAGACGCTGACCCTGAGCGAGGTGCAGGAACCCAACCAGGGGCCTGAGGGGCTCCTGGTGGAGGGGTTGGCCATGGGTGTGTGCGGAACGGACCGGGAGATCGTGGCCGGTGACTACGGCTGGGCCCCTCCCGGCGAGGAACGCTTGGTCATCGGTCACGAATCCCTCGGGCGAGTCCTCCGGGCGCCTGCCAGCAGTGACTTCGAGCACGGTGACCTGGTGGTCGGCGTAGTTCGCCGCCCTGACCCGGTGCCATGTGGGGCCTGCGAACGGGGCCTTTTCGACATGTGTCGCAACGGGCGGTACACCGAGCGGGGCATCAAGGAGCTCCACGGCTACGGGAGCCAGCGCTGGACCGTGGAGGTGGACTATGCCGTCAAGCTCGACGGGCAGCTGGCTGAGGTGGGCGTCCTGATGGAGCCCACCACGGTGGTCGCGAAGGCCTGGGACGAGGTCGAGAAGGTCGGCCACCGCTCATGGTTCCAACCCCGCAGCGTGCTGATCACCGGCGCGGGACCCATCGGACTGCTGGCCGCGCTGCTCGGTGTGCAGCGCGGCCTTGACGTGCACGTGCTCGATCAGGTCACGTCCGGACCGAAGCCGGATCTGGTCAGCGACGCCGGGGCGACCTATCACCACAACAGTTTCGAGGACGCCGCGAGCACCGCCCGACCCGATGTCATCATCGAGGCCACCGGGGTCGGGGCGCTTGTGTTCGCGTCCATGCAGGCCACGCCGAGCTACGGCATCGTGTGCCTGACCGGAGTGTCGCCCAAGGGCCGTTCGATCACCGTCGATGCCGGCAGCATCAACCGAGACATCGTGCTCGAGAACGACGTGGTGATCGGTTCGGTCAACGCCAACCTCGGCCACTACCGCGACGCGGCAACCGCCCTCGCCGCCGCCGACCGGAGCTGGCTGGAGCGGCTGGTGTCGCGTCGCGTGCCACTGGCCGACTACGAGGACGCCTTCGCCCCGCAACCCGATGACGTGAAGGTCGTGATCACCCTCAACTCGGCCACGTCCTGAACCTCGATCAACAACGCACCGAAAACGGCTCCCTCATCGCCACCGGCTCGACAAGGGCCGATGACCCAATCACCGGAGGAGTGGGTACATGGGATTCTGTGGTCCTTTGCTCCTGGGGTTCACCTTGTCGGCCGGTGACCTTGGCTCGTGCCACGGGGCTGGGTGCCTCCGCGTCGTCGTGTTCCTACGCAGCAGTGGACATGTCCATCGACGGCGACAGAGGCATGATCCACCTGCTCATGACCCCCCGCGGGCTCACCGCTGTCAGCCACATCTTCGTCATGGAGTGGGCAGCCGTGCTCTGGAACGGCGGCATCAGCTTCGGCCGATCCTGCTCATCTACCGCACGCACTTCGGCACCCGGATGGCCATGATGAACGGCCCGGCGGATGAAAAGGGGCAGCGATGATCGCTTTGGACTCGAGGCCGATACCGGTATTGCTGGGGATCTTCGTCGTGGCCGCGGCCCTGATCTGGATCTCGGGGGTGAAGCTGTCCCAGAGCACGGACATCCTCGATGAGCGTCTGCACCTCGGCAGCGCCTTCGGAGGCCTGATCGTGCTCGCCGTCGCCACCAACCTTCCCGAGATCGCCATCACCGTCAGCGCAGCCGTCTCCGGCAACGTGGAGGTCGCAGTCGGGAACATCCTCGGCGGGATCGGCATCCAGACCGTAGTTCTCGCCTTCCTGGACTTCTTCGGCAAACGCGGCCGCAGCACGAAACCACTGACCTACCGAGCAGCGTCCCTGACCCTGGTCCTCGAAGCCCTGGTGGTGGTCGCGGTTCTCACGGTGGTCGTCGCCGGGACCCAGCTCCCCAGCTCGCTCGTACTGCTCAGAGCGACCCCCGCCGCGGTCCTGATCGCCGTGATCTGGATGCTGGGCCTGTTCCTGGTCCAGCGCGCCGGAAAGGGCCTGCCCTGGCACGAGGACGGCGAAGCACCTGGGGCTTCGGCGCACCCCAAGGGACACCGCGTCCGCCACCAGCACACCGACAGCGAGACACACGGCTCCACGGGCTCCTCCGCCGGACCTCCCCCGGCCACTTCGACGTCAAGAACAGTGACCCTGTTCGTCGTCTCGGCCCTCGTGACGCTGGTCGCCGGGGTCGTGCTGGAACGGTCGGGCGAGGCCGCCTCGTCCCAGGTCGGTCTCTCCGGCGTCCTCTACGGGGCGACACTCCTCGCCCTAGCCACTTCCCTACCGGAGATCTCCACGGGGCTGCAGGCGGTGCGCCAGGGCGACGACAACCTCGCCATGAGCGACATCTTCGGCGGCAACGCGTTCCTGCCCGTCCTCTTCCTCGTCGCCACCCTCATCTCCGGCGAGGCTGTCCTCCCGAGCGCCGGCAACAGCGACATCTACCTCACCGCGCTCGCGGCTCTGCTGACCCTTGTGTACGTCGTGGGCCTGATCTTCCGGCCCGCTCGGAAGGTGGCCGGTATGGGTATCGACTCGGCCATCGTGATCGTGCTCTACCTGGTGGGGATCGGTGGCCTGATCGCCATCGTGGGGTAGCACTCACCTGGTGCGGCGGTTCAGGCGTCCCAGCATCTCGTTGTACGCCGCGAGCACCTCGTCGTCCGCGTCAAGGTCGGCGTGCTCGGCGAAACCTGGCCCGTTGGCCCGATCCGCCGCCGTCCTGCCCTGGTCGAGATGGTCGAGGAGGGCGGTGCGCCGGGCCCCGTCGAGACGAGCACCGAGCATCCGGTCGCGACTGGGGCTCGAGATCAGCGTGATGATCAGTCCGACCGAGACGAGCATCATCAACAAGTCTCCCCCCACCCACATCAGTCCGCCTCCGATCTGAACGTCCCGGATCGGGTCGGGCGCCCAGCCCGGTCGCATCCGGGTCATGGCAGGGAAGGGATCGTTCCCGGATTGCAGAAGCACGATGCCGACCATCGTGTCGGGCACCATCGCCACGACGGAGAAGAGCATCCGCGGACCCAGGGGTGCGGTGCTGCGAAGTGGCTCCCCACCGATCAGGGCCACCATCAACAACCATCCGCTGACGACGTACAGGACATCCTCGAGGTTCATCAGGGCTGGGCTGCCCATCATCGCGTCCATGAACCCCGTCAGGTGGGTACCGACGATGACCGCCGCATAGATCCCCAGAGCACACAGGGGCCGGGTCAGCAAGGTCACCAGCCGTGAGTGCAGCACCCGTTCGGCGCCACCGTCCGTGGCCGCGACGAGGACGCTCAGTGGGCGACCCAGGACCAGAAGGACCGGAACCACCATGATCAGCAGCAGATGCCCGACCATGTGCATCCAGAACACCCGCTCGCCGTAGACCGCGACCGCCGAGGAGAGCGTCACCCACCACACCACGACAGCCGCCGCGAACAACACCACCCGCAGCCGCGCTACGGCCACTCGACCGCGTCGGGCCGCGGAGCGGAGCCCCGCCACGTAAGCCACCAGACCCAGCGCGAGCACTACCGACCACACCGGTCGCCACTGCCAGGTGTCGAGCAGAGTGCCCCAGTCCAACGGCGGCAACGGTGACCCCATCCCGGACAGGAGCATCACGGTAGAGCCCTCACCAGCCTAGGGACGCCGACGCCGAGACGACCTCAGGCTCGTCCGCGGCCTCCGCGAAGGCACGAAAGGCAGAGACGAGCTCGGCGCGCTTCCTGGAGGACATGCGCTGCAGAATGGCGGCGATCTCTTCCCGACGGGTCGCCGTGACGTCGTGGACGATGCGCGTTCCTTCGCCGGTCAGGCCCAGCAGCACCTCGCGTCGGTTCTCGGGGTTCTCCTGCCGAGTGACCAGCCCAGCCGCGAGCAGCCGGTCGACGGTGCGCATCGCCGTCGACGCCGTGACTGCGAGCCGCTCGGCGAGCCCGTTCAGGTTGGTTCGTCCCTGACCTGCCGACAGCACCACGAGCGTGCGGAACTGGGTCAGGGTGACCCGCTCCTCGATGTGGGCCAATGACCGTGCGGAGACGGCCACCAGCACCCGAGACGCGGTGAGCACCGCTGACAACACCTGGTCGGCAGGCTCTTCTGGCATCGATGACATGGACGTCATGGCACCTCCGTGCTTCGTTTTCACATTGCAAGTATGAGGTTAAGCAATAGTAGACGTCGCCTCGGTGATCCGGTCGTCGAGCTCGTTGAGCTGCTGTTCGGCTTCGGGGGTGTAGTTGATCCGACCCGTCATGAACGGGCGGCCCACTTGCCCTCGAACCGAGCCCGGACATCCTCAGCCGGGTTCGCTCGCGTCGGGTCTGCCTTCAAAGAGTCATAGGCAGCGGCAGCCTCGATCTGCAGCCATTCCTCAGCCGCCCCATCCGTGGTCTCATCCGAGTCGACCGACTCGAGAAGCCGCTGCGCCACGTCCTTGCGCACCGCAGGAGGCAGGTTCATCCCGGCCTCGTAGAACTCCGATGGGCTCAGCGTCATGCCGGAAGTCTACGGCTGACAGACGACCGCCCTCCAGCATCCGACTCCCGGTAGATGCGGACGCTCGGTCAGCGACACGGAAGGTAGTCGATCCTCTCGGATCGTCGTCGCCATCCGGGCCATGGCCACGCGTTCTTCCAGGACCGCGAGGAGCTCTCGCCGTTCCGTTCCTCGACGCACCCGCCCTGTCCGATGTGGAATGCCGTGGCGCGTCCCTCGACAGCGACGTCCACAACTTGGTCGATGGCTCGGACGTCCTGCTCCAAGTCGTCACCGAGTTCCGCAGGCGCAGCAGCTTGATCGTCAAGATGGACCGTGCCAGCGCCGCCGGGGCCGATGTAGAGGACGACGCCCACCGCGCTCGGATTGTGTGGTCGAAGCCGCAGAGTCACCGTCCCGTGATCTTCGGTGCGATCCACTGCTGCGCAGTCCGAGAGCCGCGCGGCGTGCTCCTCGAAACAAGACCGAAGTGGAGACATGTACTGACGATAGGAGGTCCGCGCCGGCCAGTCGGGCTCATCCGCAATTCGGCGCGAACGAGCGGATCGCGGCTGATATGAGGTGAGGTAGTCCTCTTGGCAAAGCACCTCCGGAGGTGTCAGAAGGGATCCATCAGATTCCTTCGAGGATCGGCGTTGGTAGCGCCTGTCCTCCTGACGCCCTCCGGAGGTGGGTTGTGTTCGATCATGCTGCCCCAGTGATGCCCTCGACTGTGGTCGTGGCGGTCGATGTCGGCAAGACCACGGTCGCGCTGCTCGGTGACCGATGCCGAGCGTCATCGGCTGCTGGGTCCGTTGGACTTCGCGATGACGGGCCCGGGTCTGGCCTCGACGGTGAGGAAGGTCGTGAGGTGTTGCCGGCCACGGCGCTTGCGCCGGGCTCGGTGAAGGTCGGGATCGAGGCCGCCGGTCACTACCACCGGCCGTTGCTCGCACCGACGGCGTGGCCGACGGGGTGGGAGGTCCTCGAGCTCAACCCGGCCCACGTCACCGAGCAGCGCCGGGTCCAGGGCCGGCGTCGGGTCAAGACCGATGCCATCGATCTGGAGGCGATCACCGAGCTGGTCCTGGCCGGGCCGCGGTATCCCGGTCACTGCTCGCGAACAGGTCATCGGTGAGCTGGCTGCGCTGGTCGACGCACCGGTCTCGGCGGGTGGCGACCCGGACTGCGACGAAGAACCAGCTGCTGGGTCAGCTCGACCGCTGCTTCCCGGGGCTCACCCTGGCGTTGCCGGACGTGTTGGGCACCAAGGTCGGGCGTCTGGTCGCGACCGAGTTCGCCGACCCGCAGCGCCTCAGGGCGTTGGGGGTGAACAGGTTCATCCGGTTCGCCGCCCACCGTGGACGTGCAGGTGCGCCGGCCGGTGGCTGAGCGGATCCTGGCCGCGGCCCGCGACGCGTTGCCCACCCTCGACGCTGCGGTCGCCCGACAGGTCCTAGCAGCCGACCTGGTCCTGCTCGCCGACCTCGACGCCCAAGTCGCGGCCGCGGAGACCGAGCTGGCGCGACCTGCTGCCCTCGAGCCCGTTCGCGACCCTGACCAGCGTGCCGGGTTGGGGTGTGGTCCGCGCGGGCAAGCTACGCCGCCGCGGTCGGTGACCCGCACCGGTGGCCCGGCCCCCGCCAGCTCTACCGCGCCTCGGGCCTGTCCCCGATGCAGTACGAGTCGGCCGGGAAACGTCGCGACGGGTCGATCAGCCGCGAGGGCAGTGTCGAGCTGCGCCGGGCCCTGATCGACCTGGGCATCGGGCTATGGCTCAACGACCCAGCCGCCAAGGCCTACGGCCAGTCCATGAGGGCCCGCGGCAAGAACGGCGGCGTGATCGCCTGCGCGATGGCCAACCGCGCGAACCGGATCGCCTTCGCACTGGTCCGCGACCAGCCCGACTACGACCCGACCCGCTGGACACCGACAGGAGGCCTGAGCACCCTTCACAACTCCGGTCAGCCGGTGGAAAACTTGGAGCCGACGAAGGGCCGGATCAGATGCCGCTGCGGCTATGGCGGACACCTCGCGCGTTACGCCGAATCTAGCTTGGCACCCGGCCCTTCGCCCTCACAGCAGCCCGAACGACGCCAGATGACCCAACCCGCTTGAGGTCGCATACGTCAGCGTGGGCGCTCGGCACTCCTCCAAGCCAACCCCACCGCCAGCCGACACGCACATCAGCTCCGAGCATCGGAGCCGACGCCCCCTGCGCCAACCAGAAACTTGACTCGACCTACAGCCAGCTAGATCCGCGCGCCCGGACTCTGAGTCTCAGGCCTCCGGCTGGACTCGCCCGATTGCGTATCGGTGGGTCACGACCGGAAGGAACAGCCACGTCACGAAAGCTGCGCCAATCGCAAGCAGCAAGAGGGCATAGCCCACGTCATGACGCCCAACGCTTATCGCCGCACCGATGACGCTGACAGGCGGAAGAAAGAACCAAACCAGCACCAGCGGAGGCCAGTTTTCACGAGCACGCCAGCCGAGGAAATCGCTCAGCGAGCCTGTTCGGTGCGACCGCAGCCGCTCGCGCTCTGGCCCTTTGTGAGTCATGGGGCACAGTCTGCGGCACCGGGGGTCGCACGTCCGCGCATCGGCACGAGCGCTCGACCATTAGATGTGGACGTTTAGGCCTCTCAGCGCAGGTATCGAAGAATCTCTCGATACGGCTTAACGATGCGGGGAATGAGGCTGCCCATCTTCTTCGCCGCTTCCACAGTCATCCCTCGAGGCGAGACGCCGCGTCCCCAGACCTCCATGAGCCACCTGTGCAACTCCCCGTCCGGCTCCAACCACACCGGGTCGGCGGATTGTGCCCGCAGGTGGTCCAGCAATAGATCAGGCGACTCATCTCCTCTCTGCTGACGAACTCGCCACGCGTCACGATAAGCACGACGTAAAGGGTTGCTCACGGGGCCACCATAGGGCTGTGCATCTCGGAAACGACGCCCGATCAGCGGCCGATCCGGGTAGGGATGGCAGCCCGGAAGGCAGCTGTGTTCAGGATTGGGCCCGCCAGAGGTGTTGCTCCGGCACGAGGTGGCGATGCCTCGAGACCCATACTGTCCGGATGAGTTACGACCTCGCGGTCTGGGTCGGCCAGGCTCCGCCTGACGATGCGACCGCAGCCGCCGAGTTCGAAGAGCGCTTTGACGTCTACGAAGGCAGTGAGGACCCGCTCTCGCCTGCGTTAGTGGCGTTCGTCGCGGTGCTGCTGGAACGGTTTCCCGAGGGCAAGGATGACGGCGTCTGGGCTCTTGAACCAGTGCTTGACGACGAGGGAGGTGACTTCCTGTGTCTCACCATGGTTGTCAATGATCAACTGGACGATGTCGTTTCCTACGCGGCTCAGGTCGGGTCCGAACATGGCCTTGTCGTCTACGACCCGCAGCAAGAATGCCTGGCACGCGGCGGAACGTCAGATAGCGAATCGGAGTCTTGGCTGGACTGGGAGCTGCCAGAAGTCTCGCCGGCCGATATGCCCGACCGCGTAGACCACGCCATGGCGGCCGAGGTGCTCGGGATCAATCTCCCACGGGCGGTGGAGCTGTTTGCGGAGCTGGATGCCGGCCCCCATGTGGAGCTCCCATTTCTGATCACGGGCCTCCTGATGCACGACCACCACGACATGGCGCTACCAGACAGTGTGTGGCGCAGCATGCTCTCCGTATTGAGGCCGTGGTGGGCGACGGTGCCTGATTTGGTGCAGGGTCGTGAGTGGCTCAGCACGGATGGACATCGAGCGCTGCTTCTGCGCTGGCCAGAGCAGTCCACCCCGGACTGGGAACCGATCTGCCAGTGGTATCTGACCTCCGTCGCCAACATGTTGGTATGGAAGCTGAGAGAGGTCCAACGCAACTAGCACTTGGCATCAGCGTCGTGGATCGCTGCCGTCTCTCGAACCCCAAGGCTGCAGAACAGGGCAGAGCCCGAGCAGGTCCGCTCCGTACAAGCCAGAGCCGGGTCGGGATCATCCACGCGGAACGCACATGCGATCAGGCCGGCGCCGCCGCCAACATCGCGGCTGCGGACGTTCACTTGCTGGCGACGGGAGTGGCCGCTTCCCGCCCCGGCATCCCTCCCCCGGCGACGCAAGGCCGAGGCAGCGATGCCAGATCCCGACAACCCAGGAAGTCGGCCAGCTTCTCGCCCATTCCGAGAGCCCACGGGTCTCCACGCGCAAAGGCTTCCGGGCCTACGTCGCCCTGTGTGCCTTCGCTGGCCTGCGTCTAGGTGGGGCAGCCGGCGTGCAGGTGGGTGACATCGACTTCCTCAGACGACAGCTCAGGGTCACCCGACAGCTCCAACGCGAAGGCAGCATCTACGCGGTGTGTCCCCGAAGTACGGCTCCGAACGCGTCGTCTATCTGCCCGATGAACTGTTGGCCATCCTGAGCGAGCACGTCAAGGCGCATGTCGACGACAGCGACACCGAACGTTGCTGTTCACCGTCAGTGACCAGCCGATGTACGACAACGCCGTCACCTGGCGCTGGCGAGCAACCCGACGTGCAGCCGGATTGCCCAAGGTTCGGCTGCACGACCTTCGCCATTTCTACGCCTCCAGACTGATCGCAGCCGGCTGCGATGTCGTCACCGTCCAGCGAGCACTCGGCCACGCAACCGCGACGACCACGCTGAACACCTACAGCCACCTGTGGCCCACCGCTGAAGACCGCATACCCGAGCCGCCGCGAGCGAACTCGCACGCGACGCGCTACAAGCAGCGCCTGACCCAGGCGACCAGCGGGAAAACGCAGCCTGAGGGCGCGGGGGCGCGGCGACCTTGACGATCGTGGCGAACCTGAGGTTCCTCCGACTAAGAGCTCTGTCAGATGCGCCCTCAACTCTACGAGCCAATGCGTTATGGCTCTCCAGCCGACCATCGCGCTCGAGCCAACTTGGCGAGCCTGTCTGTTTGTCGCTTATTAAGTGACAAAGTGTTGCTACTGCCGTAATCTTTGGCACTTACCAAAGGACATACGGACATGCCAACGCTCTTCGCCACCCCGGACCCAGATCTCGAGGACCAACAGGTCATCACAGAAATCCACCACTTCCGCGCCTCGCTCGCGGACTTCCTGCGTGTCCCGAAGCGTTGGAACGGACTGCTGCGACGCACCTCAACGGCGCGTGCCATCCAGGGTTCCAACACCATCGAGGGCTACACAGTCACGGACGAGGACGCCGTCGCTGCGGTTGATGACGAACCGCCGCTGACGGCCGACGAGGCCACCTGGATGGAGATCGTCGCGTACCGACGAGTGCTGACCTACGTCCTCAACGTCGCGACCGAACCAGGGTTCGTGATCGACGAGACGGTGCTGCGATCAATGCACTTCATGCTGTTGGACCACGACCTCTCCAAGACACCCGGTCGCTACCGCACCAACGAGATCTTCGTCCGCGACGACCGGCGAGGCCTAAACGTGTACGAGGGCCCAGATGGGGACCTGGTGTCGGGGCTCATGCGGGATCTATCGGAATCGCTGGTCACGCCCAGTTCCGACGACCCTCTCGTGCGAGGCGCCATGGCACACCTCAATCTCGTGATGATCCATCCCTTCCGGGACGGCAACGGACGGATGGCCAGAGCACTCCAAACAATGGTCCTCGCACAGGACCAGGTCGTCGAGCCGACGTTCTCGAGCATCGAGGAGTGGCTGGGCAACAACACCCAGGACTATTACGACGTGCTCGCCGCGACCGGCCGAGGGTCCTGGCAGCCTGCCAACGACGCGACGCTCTGGGTGAAGTTCAACCTCAGGGCCCATCACATGCAGGCTCAGACAATGCGGCGCCGCTTCGACGAGGCCGAGACTCAGTGGCGAAAAATCGACGAACTGCTGGAAGCAAGCAAGCTGAACGACCGAGTTGGCATCGCCCTCTTCGACGCCCTCCTAGGACTCAGGGTGACGCGACCGTCGTACGTGAAGCTCACGGAGCTCGATGAGCGGACCGCGACCCGCGACCTCGTGAAACTGGCAGACCTCGGTCTCCTCGAGGCACGTGGCGAGCGCCGCGGGCGCCACTACGTCGCCGGCGAGCCGCTGCGGAAGATCCAGGATCAGCTACGCGCCGACCGCAGGCCGCTCGAGGACCCCTACCCAACCCTCACAGGCGAGATCCGACGAGCGCTGCCGTAGGCCAAGGGCCGCTTGAGGCCGCTGCTTGGCACGGTCTCTTGCGGACTATTTGCGGACTGGTAGCACCCACACCGCCTCTGACCTGCGGTTATGCGCCGATTCAGTAGTACCAGGGGAAGGGAGACCAGTCGGGGTCGCGCTTCTCGAGGAACTGGTCGCGGCCCTCCTGGGCCTCGTCGGTCATGTACGCCAGCCGCGTGGTCTCGCCAGCGAAGAGCTGCTGGCCGATGAGTCCGTCGTCGATCATGTTGAAGGAGTACTTCAGCATCCGCTGGGCCGTCGGGCTCTTGGCGTTGATCTTCGCGCCCCACTCCAGCGCGACCTTCTCGAGCTCGGCGTGCGGGACCACCTTGTTGACCGCACCCATCCGGTGGGCGTCCTCGGCGGAGTACTCGTCGCCGAGGAAGAAGATCTCCCGGGCGAACTTCTGGCCGACCTGGCGGGCGAGGTACGCCGAGCCGAAGCCGCCGTCGAAGCTGCCCACGTCGGCGTCGGTCTGCTTGAAGCGGCCGTGCTCGGCGCTGGCCAGGGTGAGGTCGGAGACGACGTGCAAGGAGTGTCCACCGCCGGCGGCCCAGCCGTTGACCAGACAGATGACGACCTTCGGCATGAACCGGATCAGTCGCTGGCACTCCAGGATGTGCAGTCGACCGAGCTTGGCCTTGTCGACGGTCTCCGCGGTCTCACCCTCTGCGTACTGATAACCGGCCTTCCCCCGGATCCGCTGGTCGCCGCCGGTGCAGAACGCCCACTTGCCGTTCTTGTCGCTGGGGCCGTTGCCGGTGAGCAGGACACAGCCGACGTCGCTCGTCGTACGCGCGTGCTCGAGGACCCGGAGCAGCTCGTCGACGGTGTGCGGCCGGAAGGCGTTCAGCACGTCGGGACGGTCGAACGCGATCCGGACGGTCCCGCTGCGCCGGGCCCGGTGGTAGGTCAGGTCGGTCAGGTCCTCGAAGCCGGGGACGTCGTCCCAGTCGGCCGGGTCGAAGATCTCGCTCACTCCGTCGATGGCGCTCATGAACCGAACACTAGTGAGGCTGGAATCAGCGCCCGACTCGTGGTGTTGTGGGCGTCATGACTCTCCAAGGCGAATATGTCCCCAGCAAGGCGCAGTGGGTGCGCGACCAGGTGGCCGCGTTCGAAGCCAGCGACGGCGCCGAGGCCAACACCCTCCAGGGCTCGAACGACCCGATCGTGGTGATCACCTCGAAGGGCGCCAAGTCGGGGAACCTCCGCAAGAACCCGGTGATGCGTGTCGAGCGCGACGGCGTCTACGTCGCCATCGCATCCAAGGGCGGTGCCGACGACCAGCCCGAGTGGTACTACAACTTCGTGGCCAACCCCGAGGTCGACCTCCAGGACGGCGCCGTGCTCAAGACCTACAAGGCCGAGCGGGTCGAAGGCGAGGAGCGCGCCGACCTGTGGAAGCTCGCGGTCGACACCTGGGCGACCTACGGGGAGTACCAGAAGAAGACCGAGCGGGAGATCCCGGTCTTCAAGCTCACCCCTATCGACTGAGCCTCCGGAGAGTGGTGCAGATCACTCTTTTTCATATTTTTGTCTGATTTGCCGGGTTAACACCCATGTTGAATGGGTATTAAACGGACATGAGGCATCGGAACGCGGTCACGACGACCACCGGCATTCGCCGGTGGGTCCGTGCCCTGCGTCCTGTCTTCGTCCTCGGCGGCTTCGTGGTCGTGTGGTGGTGCCTGGCGACAGGTGCCGCCCAGGCCAGCGATGGCCCGCACCACGATCTGGGTACGACGACCAAGGCCCTCGGCGCGACCGCCGACCGGGTCGTCCACCAGACAACGCACCGAGCTCTCGACCGTGGCCCGCACGCCTCGCAGTCGCCGAAGGTGACCCCGAAGCCGGTGCGCCACGTGACCGAGAAGGTCACGAAGACCATCACTCACCAGGTCGCGCCGGTCCGTTCGGTGGTCGAGAAGACCGTCGAGCAGAGCCCCGTGAAGCCGGTCCTGAACAAGGTGGCTCCGGTGCTCGAGAAGGTCAGCTCGACCCTGTCGACGACGCCCCTCGGACCGGTCGTCAAGCCGGTCTCCGAGGACGTTTCAGAGGTGGCGCAGGGTTCGTCGCCGGCGGGTGAATTCGCATCTCTGCAAGGGGAAACGTCGTCTTCACACTCGGCGCCCCGGCCCACGATCTCAGCGTCCGCCGCGGTCCTCAGTGACACCTCCGCCGGCGCCTTCAGTGCCCCCTCCGTGACCGCCCGGAACGGCCAGGGCGAAGCCGCTCCCAGCTTCCCGGTCGAGCACCCCGGACACGACCAGGGCTTCGTCCGGACCGGCAGCGCTGGCGCCTCCTCGGCCCAGTCCGGCTCCGGCGCGGCACCCGGCGCCGCCGTGTGCGAGACCGGCACGGACATCGCCCCCAGCGCCTCGAAGACTTCGATCAACGCGCCCGCCGGAAGGCCCTCTGCCGGCCCGGCGTACCCGCCTTCCTCCTCGCCTGACTGAGGCACGGTCTGCGCTCTTCAGAGCACACGACCCAGTGGCCAGACGCCACGCCATTCCACATCCTCAGTCAGGGAGCAGCCATGCGTACATCCATACGCCGAACGCTGTGCGCGACTGCGGTAGCCGGGGGATTCACAGTTCTCGGCATCGCCTTCGCCGCATCGTCGGCCACAGCAGCAGACAACACCACCTCCGGAGCCAGTGCGCTGGCGTCCGGCAACCAGACCGGAACCGGGATCCAAGCCCCGGTGAAGGCAGCCGGGAACCAGGTCACCGTGATCGGCGACGGGAACAACAACGCCGCCAGCAGCACGCCTGACCGGGCTCCGGCGAACGGTTCCTCGAGCGGTTCCTCGAACGGTTCCTCGAACGGGGGCGGCCAGAGCACCAGCGGCCAGGACGGCGCCGGTTCGGGCAACCAGACCGACGCCGATGCAGTCGTCCCGGTGAAGCCTTCGGGCAACCAGGTGACCGTGATCGGGGACGGCAACAAGTCCGACGCCCCGGCCAAGTCCAGCAACCAGGCAGCGACGGGAGCGCCGGGATCTCGGGATCCGACGCCACCGACGGCCAGGACGGCACCGGTTCGGGCAACCAGAGCGACGCTGACGCCGTGGTCCCGGTGGACGCCTCCGGCAACCAGGTGACCGTCATCGGAGACGACAACCAGTCCGGCTCCGCCAACGGTGCCGAAGGCGCCTCGGGCAGCTCCGCAGGGGACACCACCTCGGGTTCCGACGGCAACGGTTCGGGCAACCAGACCGACGCTGACGCAGTCGTCCCGGTGGACGCCTCCGGCAACCAGGTGACGGTCATCGGAGACGGCAACGACAACGCCGGCTCCTCCGACGGGTCGGCCGACTCGACGGGCTCCGCTACCGACTCCACCACGGGCGAGGACGGCACCGGATCGGGCAACCAGACCGGTCTCGGAGCAGCCGCTCCCGTGGACGCCAGCGGCAACCAGATCACGGTCATCGGGGACGGCAACGAAGCCAGCTCCACCGACGGCAACGACGGTGCCGGAACCTCCTCGGAGAGCCCCGCCGGTGACACCACCGACGGTGCGGACGGGACCGGATCCGGCAACCAGACCGACGCCGCAGCCATCATCCCCGTGGACGGCTCAGGCAACCAGGTGACCGTCATCGGAGACGGCAACCAGGCCAGCTCCACCAACGGCGCCGACGGCTCCGACGGCAGCTCCGCGGGTGACACCACCGACGGTGCGGACGGCACCGGATCCGGGAACCAGACCACCCCGGCCGCCACCGCCCCGGTCGATGGTTCGGGCAACCAGGTCACCGTGATCGGCGACGGCAACACCAGGCACCACCGGTGACGCCACGACCCCCAACGGGGACTCCAACGGCGACACCACGAATGGCCAGGACGGCACCGGATCGGGCAACCAGACTGCCCCGACCACGACCGCTCCGGTCGACGCGTCGGACAACCAGATCACCGTCCTCGGCGACGGCAACACCACGGACCGCAGTGTCTCGGGTGGCGCCACGGACGACCCCGACCAGTCGGGCGACGTACCGGGCGAGACGCCGGGCGACACCACCGACGGCGGTTCGGGCAACACCGCGGGTGACGGCTCCACGTCGTCCGCGGGGGGCTCGGCCAGCGCGTCCGGTACGTCGGCCGCTTCCGGTCTCCAGGCCGGTCCCGCAGCCGCCGTCGCCGGTGTGCTGCCGCAGACCGGTGCGGCCAGCGGGCTGCTGCTCTGGGGCTTCCTCGGCTTCGCCATCCTCATCCTCGGTCTCGGCCTGGTCACCGGCCGTCGCGAGGGAACGAACGGGCGTCTGCGCGGTCAGGGGGTCGCGCAGGCGCTGTGACCGCCGCTCTCGGCGCCCACTCCCTCCCCGGCGAGTGGCGCCTGATGAGCGCGGCCGAATGGGTCGACCACGGCACCCATTCACTGGGTCCCCGATCGCAGAGGGAGCGGTCGGGGCCTCGGTGTGCCCGAAAGGTGGCGCTGAGGTCAGCCGTTCAGCGGGAGATGGACGTGGCCAGCGCGGCCAGGTGACACAGCCGTGCGATCTCGGAGTCGAGGATCTCGGGCCCCCCGCGGCGCGCGATCACGATCATCTCGTCCTCCTCGAACGAGCACCCGGCGACCAGCATCTCCTTCATCCGCTCGGGTACGTCGATGCGTCGGCCGCGCTCGAGGTCCTGCGGCCAGTACATGCCCTCGGGGATCTCGGTCGGCGCGGCCTGGGAGCCGTGCATGATCTTGGCGCCGTCGGCGATCCGGCGTACGCGCAGTGCCCAGTCGACGACGAACGTCGCGGGCAGCAGGTCGACCAGGGTGTCGCGCGCCGCGTCGGGGTCCGAGGTCATCGCCTCCACGACCTCGAGGTCCCGGGTGAGGTTCGAACCCGCCCCGTAGTGCGAGATCCAGAGGACCTGGACGTCCTTGAGCGAGGTGCACGCCGAGACGATGCTGTCGGGCATGACACCCGCCTCGGCCGCGAGGAAGACGTCGTCGATCGCGCGGCCCTCGTAGCGCTCGACGATCTCGATCGCGTCGATGTTGCCCCCGGCGGAACCGATCGCCGAGGCGAGGCGACCCAGGGAACCCGGGACGTCTGGCAGCTCGACGCGGAGCAGGTAGGACATGTGGCGACCCTAGCCAAACGGTGTTTCTTCGCGATTTCGTCTCGGTGGTCGAGCACCCACCCCACCGAGCTCCCGGTCGAGCCTCACCGGACGAGCTTCATGTTGAACTCGGCCGTGCCGAGGGCGCCCATCAACCGCACCCACAGCGGCATCCACATCTCCAGGCCGCGGGCATTGCTCAGCCCGTCGAGCTCGACCACGTCCCGCCAGCCGAGCTCCCGGAGGACACTCACGACGAGCTGTCGCGCCTCGACGTCGTCGGCCGCGGCGAAGATGGTCGTGTCCCCGTCGCCGAGCGCCGCCGGGTCGACCATCACCGCGGCGTTCACCGTGTTCAGGCTCTTCACCACCCGCGACTCGGGGAAGGCGCGCTGGATCTGCTCGGCGAGCGAGTCGGTGTCCTTGATGCTGAGCGTCGGTGGGAACCCCTGCGAGAAGTCCAGCGGGTTGGCCACGTCCAGGATCACCTTCCCCGCCAGGTGGTCGGAGCCGACCTCCCCCAGCGCTGCGACGCTGGCCATGCCGTTGGTGGCGTTGACGACGAGATCCGCGTCGGCCGCCACCAGCTGGAGGGGTCGTAGCGGGAGGTCTACGCCGGCCCAGTCCTCGCGGCTGCCGGTCTTCGCGGGGTCCCGCGTGCCCACCACCACGTCGTGCCCCACACGCTGCAGACCGAGTGCGAGGGTTCGTCCGGCGACCCCCGTGCCGATGATCGCGATCCTCATGTCTACGAGACTAGGACCGCATCGCCAGCCCCGGGAGTCTGCTGACCGAAGTCTCCGAATAGTCCCCTCCGCCTAGGGTGTCGCCATGAGCCGCATCCTCGTCACCGGCGCCACCGGGTTCATCGGTCGCCGCCTGGTTCCCGCCCTGATCAGTGAGGGGCACGACGTACGCGCGATGACCCGCCGACCCGAGGCGTACGACGGTCCCGGCGAACCGGTCGCTGGGGACGTCAACGACCGCGACTCGCTGACCGGGCCGCTGGAGGGCGTCGACGTCGCGTACTACCTCGTGCACTCGCTGGACGACGCCGACTTCGAGCGCAAGGACGCCGAGGCCGCCCGGTTCTTCGCCGAGGCATCCGCCGAGCAGGGGGTCGGGCAGATCATCTACATGGGCGGTCTCGGTGACGAGGGCGACCTGTCCGCGCACCTGCGCTCGCGCCGGGAGGTCGAGTCCCTGCTCGGAGAGACCGGCGTGCCCGTCACGGTGCTGCGTGCAGCGGTCGTGGTCGGCGCGGGAGGCATCTCCTGGGAGATCACCAGACAGCTCGTCAAGAACCTCCCTGTGATGGTGGTCCCCAAGTGGGCGACCACGAAGACCCAGCCGATCGCGGTCGACGACGTGATCCGCTACCTGGTCGGTGTGTGCGGTCACGAGGGCGCGCTGGGCGAGGTGTTCGAGATCGGCGGACCCGACCAGCTCACCTACGTGGACATGCTCCGCGTCGCTGCGGACGCCGGCACCGGTCGAACCGTGCGGATCGTCGAGGTGCCGGTGCTGACGCCCCGGCTGTCGTCGTACTGGCTGGCCCTGGTGACCGACGTCGACGTGACCACCGGCCGCAACCTGATCGACTCGATGGGCATCGAGGTCGTCGTCCGCGAGCAGCGGATCCGGGAGATCGTGCCGGGCGAGCCGATCGGGTACGCCGAGGCGGTCCGTCGGGCGCTGAGCAACGACGGCTGACCCGACATTTCGGGTGGGGTTGTCGGCCTGTCCCTGACG